>JBDNDP010000020.1:0-63594 GCA_046719065.1 Aggregatilineales bacterium
AAAGCCAGAACCCCTCGACCCGTTTAGCGCGGAAAATGAGCTGGTCAACGCCAATTTGACACGGTTCGCCGGCCAGCCCACCATAAACGACGAGCGTGCCGCCGTTAGGCAGCGCGCGCAGCACCTGCCCGGCTAGCGCCCCGCCGACCGCATCAAAAGCCAGCCGCGCATCCAGCGAGCGGCAGGCGTCGCGCAGATGGCGCTCGAACGTCGGCTCGCTGCTGTCGAGGATGTAATCGGCGCCTAGAGCCTGCAGGTCTGCGATCTGTTCCGCGCGGCGCACGATGTTGATCACCGGTAGATGGTGGCGCGCAGCCAGCCGGATGATCATCCTGCCGAGGGCGCTGGCAGCGGCGGTCTGCACGACGGCGGCCGCACCGGCCGCACGCGCGCGATCGACCAATGCCCATGCGGTCAGCGGGTTGACGAGCAGCATGGCCGCCTGCGCGTCATCGATCGACGGTTCGACCGGCAGGCAAGTTCCCGCGTGGGTCGTTAAAAAACCCGCCCATGTCCCGTCGCCATCACCGGCGAAACAGGCGACGCGCTGCCCGATCCGCTCAGGGCTGACGCCTTCGCCAACGTCGACGATCGTGCCGCTCGCTTCAAAACCTGGCACGACCGGCAGCGCTTTGCGGACGCCGTACAGTCCTTGAATGAAGGCGAGATCGGACGGATTGATCGGCGCGGCGGCAATGCGCACCAGCACTTCACCAGGGCCGGGCGGCCTGAGCGGGCGTTCTTCGACGCGAACATGGTCAAGGCCGAGCTGGTAATCGCAAATGACGAGCGCGCGCGTTTTCGTGGGCAGGGGGTGGTCGGTCATGGCAGATACTCTCTACAGGGTTGCAGCTAGGCAGCGCTGCTGGAAGTATACCGCAAGCGGAATTCAGCCCGTCATTGCGTTGAGGATCGGGGCGCATGGAACAAAACATAAGCGCGGCTGGCTGGCATATCGGTCGTCGTGAAACGAGGTGGCGCGACCGTGAAGTGCGCGCGTATCAGCTCGATAGTGCGCGCATCGGCCGGGCTGACGAGGAAGGCATAATCGCTATCGCGCGGCAGCCCCGCGAAGAACGCGGCATCCACTTCTGACGCATTGAACGTCATGAATTCATATTGATCGTCGCGCATAAAGCTTAAAATGCGCATCGGCACGTTGACATCCAGCTTCGGATCGCTGATCACATAGATGCGCGTGCCAGCCGGAAACTCGAGGGAGCGCAGCACCACATCCACGCCGTCGCCATAGTCTTTGAGCAGACGCGCCTGCTGATTGAACCGCGCGACATGCGGGCCAAAGTAATAAGCAACTTGAATGACCGCGATCAGCGAAACTGCGGCCGCCGTCGCCAGCGCTAGGCCGCGCTTGGTGTCCCGATCGGTTAGCGCGCCCTGAATCGGGTTGAGCAGCGCCAACCCATGCGTAATGCCGACGGCCATGATCAGGGCAAGCGCCGGCAGCGCGACCAAATAACGAGGGGACTGGAACGGATCGGCCAGCAGCATGTTGCCAAGGGCTGTCGCGCTGATCCAGCCGACCAGCACGATCGAGGGGGTGCGCGGCCGCCAGAGCAGATAGAAGACCCCAGTAAAAAAGATCGGCACGAAAATCGTCAGCACAATCGGCTGGTCGCCGCCGTAGTACTGCGGGACTAGCTCAGGTTGGGTGAAATAGAAGGTGAACGGATCGGTGATGCGGCGCAGCAGCAGGGCGAGCGCCTGCTGATCGAAACCGTCCGCAGACAGCTGCTGCCAAAACTCCAGCCCAACGCCAGAATCGCTCAACCGGCTGGTGCGCGCGCCATCGACCGCATAGATGACGGCATAAACGGGCACCGCGACGAACAGCGCAGCGATCGCATAAGAGAGCAGCCCACGGCCATGCGGATGCAGTTCGCGACGCCAAGCGAGGAACAGCCATGCCACGAACGCAATGATCAGCGGCGGAAACAGCAGGCGGCCGCCCTCGAAAAAGTACTGGGTCATGCCCAATGCGATGCCGCCAAGCGCCCAATCCAATCTGCGGTTGGTCTGCAAGGCGCGCAGCAAGAACATGAGCGCTAGCGTGCCGAACAGCGGATCGCTGAGGTGGCTGATGGCGAGGCGGCTGTAGTGGACATGCAGCGGCAGCGTCGCCAGCAGCGCAGCGGCGGCCAACGCTGTGCGCCGGTCGAAGAGCGTGCGACCAAGCCCATAAACGGCCAGCACGCCCGCCGTCCCCATAAACGCATTGATGATGCGTAGTCCGATTAGGTCACGGCCGAACAACTCGACGGCCTGCGCGTTCCAATAAGCGAACATCATCGTGACCGGCATAAACACCGAAGCGTTGCGCAGCAGCGGCAGCGACTCATCCCAGCGCAGCATCATCACGCCATCGCTGAAGTGAACTTCATCGACCGAAAAGCGGATGATTTGGTCAAGTTGATAAACGCGCAGGAACAAGGCCAGCGCTGCGATCACCACAAGCGGGCCAGCAGTCCGTAGGGTCAAGCGCGGGCGCAGTAGTTGATCGCCGCGGCGCCAGCCGCTGATGCCCCAACCTACGAGCAGCACGCCCAGCGCCCAGATCACGAATTGGACGTGAGTCGAAGCGACGAGCACACCTTCGGCAGGCAGCAGGCGGCGCGCGCTCAACTCAGCAGCGAACAGCAGCACAATGACGCCGAGCAGCGTCAATCCGGGGCGGGTGGATGCCGGCGTCAGCGGCTGTGCTTGCGGCGTCTGAATGGGTTGCAGCCGCGGCGCCATCTTGATCGCGGCGCCCAGCGCCAAAGCTCCTGCGATCATCAACCAAACGCCGCGAGCGCGCTCCTCCGGGTACAGAGTGAATTCTAACGGTCGAAAAGCATAAGCCGCGAGCGCGAACAGCGCCAGCGCCGCGCCCGCTAGCCCAGCAGAAAGCAAGCCGGAATAGCGCGCCAGCAGCTTCGCTTGATAAGCCGACATCTCCCAGCCGCGTTGAAGCCACGTCAGCAAATCGCGCAGGCGCACGTCCGAGTCGCGGGCGATCAGCAGCAGCCCGCCAGCGACCAACGCCAGCAGCAGCAGCAGCGCCGCCGGGGCTGGCAAGAACAGCGTCGCCGGCGCGCCCAGCGCGATGATCGGCAGCCACAGCTCCCAGCGCAGCCGTCTTTGCAGTGCCGGCTGAGCGCTGGCTGGAGCTGGCTCTGCTGGGGCTGGCGCGGTTTCAGTTTCTGCTCGAGCCGAGGCCGCGCTGACCGGCGGGGTCGCGCGCGTACGCCAGCGCCCGATCAATGAAGGAACCGCAATGAACAACGAGATCAGACTCACCAGCGCCACCCACAGCCAACCGCTGGCTGGCGGCGCAGCGCCGCCAGCCTTGGGAAGGGTTTCAAACTCTGGTGTCTTATCGGTCATAAGTCATTGAGCTAGCGCGATCAGTGTCCTCTCAATAGTATCAGCATACCCAAAGCGCAGCGATTTGACACATCCTTCCGCGCTGGCGCTGCCCACAAACCTAAGACTGCGCGTTTCTTAATGCAACTTCGTCTATAGTTTGGTCGTAAAGATGATCGGCAGTTGGTTCAGGGAGGAACCTTATGAGAAAGCTGTTTGCGGTTTTACTCATCGCTGCGCTGCTGGCCGTCGCTATTGCGCCAGTTGCGGCGACACCCGTTTCCGAATTGAATGCCCTCGCCTCTTATTTCCCCGCTGAAACCGCCATGCTGATCAGTCTTCGCGCTGACGATGCATTCTTGGCGGAACTTGATGCGCTGCTCAACCGCGTCACCACGCAGGTGCCCGGCGTCTCGCCAATCTCGCTGCTTGATGAGCTCGATCAAACGATACAGTTTAGTGGAGTTGGCAGCAGCTTCGCCACCGGTATCCGGCCGTGGCTGGGCGATGTCATCTCGATCGGCATTATCGACCTCAGCGCGATCTTCGCTGCGCAAGCTGCCGGGGCCGTGAATGTGCCGCCGCCGTCGATCCTGCTCGTGGGGGCTTTGCGTGACCGCGCAGCGTTGGAAAACCTGTTCGACCGTGTGCTGGCCCCAAATCCAGATGTTAGTGTGACGCGAAACGGCGATTACACCCTCTTCACCCAGATGCCACCGAGCTGGCGCTCTGAGGAACCGCCCACGGAATACTACGTGGACGATGCGGTGTTCATCGTCACCAACGACTCAGCGCTTCTGCCGATCAAACGGCGCCTCGCGTCATCGCTGGCAGATGATCCTCGCTTCGATGAGGCGCTGGCCGCGCTGACGCTCGACAGCTATAATATGACGATCTATGTAAACAACGATGCGCTCATTGAAGCGGCGCTGCAAACCAATGCAATGCTCCCACCCGACTTCAACTTCCAGTCCGGGCCATCACAGGCATGGGGTTTCACCATTCTTGACGAACGTTCGCTCCTGATCGAAATTGTTCAACCGATCACCGACCCAGCGCTGTGGGCAGCGACGGGCACCATGCCGGAGATGTTCGTGCCGGTTGATCTGAACTTTGCGCGCCACATCGCCGCGGGCACGCCGCTGGTCATTCACGGCACCGACCTGAGTGGCATATTTGAGAGCACGCTGCAGAGCCTATCGATGACGCTGGCGCAGTTGGCGGCCGTTGACCCGTCCTTCACGATGGGCTTGACGCCCGAAGAAGCCTCAACAGTGATCGTCGACTCGCTCACGTTCGGGGTGCAGGGCGCGCTGGGCCTTAACCTGAGCGAGGATATCTTAAGCTGGATGACGGGTGACTTCGCTTTGACGTTGGGGATCAACCCAGCGTTGGATGATGTGCGGACGGCGAGCGACGCCATGTCCTTGAACGCGCTTCCGATCGATTTCAGCCTGCTGATCGAAGCGACCGACCCGGAGCGCGCGCGCAATCTCGTCAGCGCGATCAGCAACAGCCTGCGCCAGTTCGCCTCGGCCGACCTGCGCGTGAGCCAAGAGCAGATCGCCGGGGAGATGTCGACGGTGCTAACGATCCCGCCCAGCTTCGATGTTCCCTTCCCGATCGAGATCATCGCTGCCGCCAATGACGAGGTATTCGTGATCGGCACGCGCGCCTATGTCGAAGCCGCGCTCAGCGACGGGCCGGGCATCACCGCCGATCCGTCTTTCATCGAAATGCAAGCGTATTTGGTCGATCAGCCGGTATCAGTGCTATATGCGGCCGGCGAAGGCTTGACGCCGCTGGTCAACTTCCTAGCGGCCACCCGCGCGATCAACCGGCAGGATATTGAGCCGGTACGCGCTATTTTCCGTCTGCTCAGCAGCAGCTCGATAAGCATCGCTTACCCGGAGGACGGCATTATCTTGCGTATGGTGCTCACGCTGCCGTAGTGCGGCTGTAGGTTTTGGTGAATGGCCAATGAGGCGCGGGTTTGGCCTGCGCCTCATTGGCCACAGAGCGGACACACAAGGACGACGATGATCTTCGCCTATACGCTGCAGCAGGTTTTATCTGGAGACAAACGGCAAACACGCCGTCTCATCAAACCCGGCCAACAGCTCGCGGAGGACGGGCGCGCTATCCTCAATGGCCAACGCGCCGTTTATCAGGTCGGCCGCACCTATGCCGTCCAGCCGAGCGGCAGGCAAAAAGCCGTGGCGCGCATCGTGCTTACGGGTCTCCGCAAGGAACGCGTCAGCGCGATCTCAGAGGCTGACGCGCGCGCAGAAGGATTTCCATCGCGCGAGGCCTTCCTCGCAATGTGGCGGGTCATCCACGGCGAGGACGCAGACCTCAACTGCGACGTATGGGTGTTCGAGTTCGAACTGGCCCGCTAGTGTTCACAGTCCGGCTCGCGGCGCTTCGCGAGCGGCAAGGGCGGCCCGCAAGCCTACTTGATGACCAGTTCTGGCTCTTCTTCAGGGCGCGCTGCCGCCCACATCTTCTCGTACTGTTTGACCCAATAATCGAACCAGTGCAGCGTCTCACGCCGGTGAATGGTGATGTGCATGCGGTCGGTGATCTGTTCATTCTGGAAACCGAAGAATTCAACCACCAAGCGGCCATCGGTGCCGTGCGGATCGACGATGAACAGGCTGAAGCCCGGGCTGTAGGGCAGCAGCCGGTACTCAAAGCGCCCTGTGTTCCTGAGCTGGCGCAGGCGGTGCAGCGCCCCAGCGATGTCGTGGCGCAGATCGCTGACCGTATCGAGCTGGCGCTGCAAGATCGCCATGCTGGCGGCAACCTGCGGGTCTTGCAGCAGCACGCGCAGCTCGCCGCCCCGTTCGAGCAGTTCGCGTTTGAAAGTCGGCGTCTCAGAAAGCGCATTGGCCGCCGAGGGGCCATACAGCCACACAGCGCGCGCGCCCTTGACGAAATCGCGCACTGTGCCGAAACTCTGGCGATCTTTCAACACCGAGTCGAGATCGATCGGCGGCGCATCGGGGCGTGTTGACCGGTAGACCAAGACCACCAGCGCCGCCGTCATCACGCTCAAATATAGCTCAATCTCGACCTCACCGATCACATCGATGGCGATGAGGAGGATGCCAATCGCAGCGACGACGTAGGCCTCAAGATTCCTTCCACGAATGATATCATGAAAGATGCGTTTGAATTCGCGCCCGACCCGCATAATCCCTGCGCTGCCTCTCGTGAGTTATCGCTCGCTGACTGGGATGCGCGCCTGAAACTGTTGGCACAGCGAGATATCGGTGGCCGCATACAGATAATGCAGCGTTTCGCCGTTAAACATGAACGATCCAGCGTTAGCGCAGGGCTGCTGTTGGGCCGCCTGCGCCGAGAAGCCTTGTGGCCCCGCACCAAGCGCGCAGGCGAGGAAATTGTTGACCAGCCGGTCTTGGTTGAGCACGGCCATCGCGCCAACGATCGGAATTTGTCCCTGCGCTACCTGCCCGATGTTGGCCTGCACGTAAACCTTGGCCGCAACTGAGCCAGTTGCCCGATAGCAGCTAATCATACCGTCGATCTGCGCGATAAGGGCCGCCGCTGCTGGGTTGCCCGTGATCAGAGATGCGCCGCCGCCCACTGCGCTGATGGCTGCGGTGATGTTGGACGCATCGGTCGAGATGTACCCGGGGATATCGGGGACAAACTGCTGCGCCGCGGATGGATCGCGCGCAGTGTCGCCGGTGGTTGCAACGGGCACGATCCCGCCCGTACCGACTACGCTGCACGCTGCTGCCACCAACGCAAGGACGGTCAAAGCGAAGATGCGCTTGAGCATCGAATTCCTCCTGCAAGATGCTTGCATGGTTAGATTATAGTTTATTTTGCCTTCGCTGTGCACCGGCGATCGCCCACCGCTCATCTAAAAATTGTGAAAATTGTTTTGCACCATGCAGAATTTGTGCTATCCTAAGATTTACTAAGAAAGATATGGGTGACGGGCTGATTCTCGGTCGACCGGCGAACGACCCCCCTTTTTCCGTGATCATCTCATGATCATTTCTCGCCACAGCCCGGCCCTGATTTTGCAGTTTATGTCGTCGGGTTTGTGCGAGGAAAACGCCTATCGATATAAATTGATAGTGGAGTTGATAATTCAGCATGGCCGACGAGAAAAAACCGCAGACCCTGACAGCCGCTTTGCGCGCGTTAGCGAACCGATGGACGTTTAACGCGCGCGAATATTCCCGTGAAGCCAAAGTGATCGATCAAGCCAATCCCAACGCGCATTACAAGCGCGGGCTGGCCGACGGGTATTACCAAGCAGCATTAGAGATGGCCGAGGTCGTCCGCCATTTTCAGAACCAGCAGCAAAGCCAGCAGCAAACAGCGACCGAAACCGGAAAGAAGCGCGCTGTCGCCCCGCCGGCAGCACCAGCTCCGAGCCACGACACCACGCAGGCTGCGCCCGCCATCAAACCTGCGACCAATAACCTGCCCGCCAGCCGCTCTGCCACCGATACGTTGGCTGAACCTGCATCCGCCAATCGGGAGCCTTACATGGCGATCAAGGTGGCCGAGGCGGTGTCGATCCTCGAATACATTGGGATTTACCCGCGCGAGCTTGAACAGCGCAAAGACAACAGCTTCTACACGGTCTTCTCGAAATGGGAACCGATCATGCCGCACGAGCGCCTTGAGAAGCTCAAATCTGCCGACCCGCGCATCGTCATCCTTGACTCAGGCAAGACAAAAGACGGCGGCGACCCGTGGGTCACGTTCGCCTTTAAGAACAACGGGTTATTGCTATAACAACATGGAGGGGCGCGCCTGCAGCGCCTCGATCACAGCGCGGTCGGCCTTGCCAAAGCTGTACGCATCGAGCTGCTCGGGCATAACCCATGCCCAATCTGCCACACCGATCGTTTGTGGCGTGCCGGCAGTATGGCGGCAGGTGAACGCGTGCAGAGTGATTTTGAAGTGCGTGAAACCGTGCCGCACCACAGTGAAGAGATCGCCCACTTCCACCTCGATCGCCAACTCCTCGCGCAGCTCGCGGCGCAAGCATTCGGTCAGCGTTTCGCCCGCTTCGCGTTTGCCGCCCGGAAACTCCCATAACCCACCGAGCAGCCCGTCCAGCGGCCGCTGAGCGATCAACAGTTGGCCGCGGTCATTCCAGACTAACCCAGCAGCGACATCATAGTGTGGTGGCGGGGCCTTGCGCTTCTTGACCGGGCGCTGCGCCTGCGTGCCGCGTTGAAATGCAAGGCAGGCAGCGACCAGTGGGCAAGCGTCGCATAGGGGGGCGCGCGGCCGGCACACCAGCCGCCCAAGATCCATCAACGCTTGGTTGTAATCGCCTGGCCGGTCGGTGGGCAACCAGTCCTCTGCCTGCTGCCAAAGGCGTCGCTGCGTCGCTGTTTCGGTCACATCATCGGCAAGATCGAGCAGGCGAGCATAAATACGGATGACATTGCCATCAAGCACCGGCGCCGCGAGGCCGAAGGCGATGCTGGCGATCGCGCCAGCGGTATAGCGGCCTATCCCCGGCAGCGCGCGCAGCGCCTCGACGCCGGCAGGAAAACGCCCCTCATGCTCGGTCACTATCTGTTGCGCAGCGCGGTGCAGGTTGCGGGCGCGGCTGTAATAGCCCAACCCCTCCCACTGCTTGAGCACTGCCTCGAGCGGGGCGGCGGCCAGCGCTTCGAAAGTTGGAAAGACGGCTAGAAAACGTTCAAAGTAGGGCTTGACGGTCTCAACCTGCGTCTGCTGAAGCATAATCTCCGAAAGCCAGACGCGGTAAGGATCAGGCTGCTCGCCCGGGCGCGCACGCCACGGCAAGTCGGTCTGAAAACGATCATACCACGCCAGCAGCGCCGGCGCGAAGGGGTGAGATGGTGTGTTCACGGGTCGTCAGGCTGTCCTCAGATGACAGGGCCCGATTATACCCCATCAACCAGAGGGAGACTTCGCCGGCCTCGAAGCGATCTACTGCGCACCGCCTGAAATTGATGTCCATGCAGCGCGCATTTTAGGATATACTGGCCCTATCTGAAGAGTATTTTTGGAGAAATAGATCATGTCGACGCGCACCAAAACGACCATTCGTGAGCGGCTAGCGTGGGAGATCACGCCGGAGACTTACCAGAAGATCCGCAACTTGTGGATCGCGCATTCTAAAGCCGAAGATGCCCGCGATTTACAAGGTCTAATCGACACGCTTTCAGAAAACTGCGTTTACGAGATCATCCCAACAGGCCAGCGCTGGGAAGGCCATGATGGCGCACGCACGTTTTACCTCACATTCCTGAGCGCTTTCCCCGATGTGCATTTCGACCTGCAAGATATCGTCATCGGCCCGCAGGGCGTGATCGAGATCGCACGCATGACGGGCACGCACAAAGGCGAGTGGAACGGCATTCCCGCTAGCAACCGCCGCGTCGAGACGACCATCATCATCCATTTTCCATGGAACCCGGAGGTCGAACTGTTCGACGGCGAGAATGTCTACTTTGACCGCGCCGATTTAGAGCGCCAGATCTACGAATAGCCGTGTGAAGCAAGGGACTAGTTCGCTCGCAGTGCCGTCAAATACGACTCGATCTCCATGCGCGAAAGCTCACCGTATTTGGGATAGCGAACGACGCCTTGCTCATCGATCACATAAGTGACGGGGATGCTGAACACGCCGTAGTTACGCGCGATCGAGCCATCGGGATCGAGCAGGTAGGTCAGGTCTTCGCTGATGCCGTTCTCACGCAGCCACGCGCGGATCTGCTCGGCGCTTTCTTCGAGGTTGACCGCCAAGATGATCGGCCCATCGTCGTCCTGTTCGGCCATAAATTCTTCGAAAGTGGGCAGCTCGCGCTTGCAGGGTTCGCACCACGTCGCCCAAAAGTTCAGGAAGACGATCCGTCCGAGGTAATCGGTCAGGCGTACTGTTCGGCCGTCGAGTGTCTGCGCTTCGAAATCGATCACAGGCATATTATAACCGACGGGAGTCGGCAGCGGGGGCGGGGTGACGGGCGCCGGAGTCGGCGGCAGCACGGTCGGCGGGATGACGGGCGCGGCGCTGCTGATCATCATGAGGCCGGCAGCGGCCAGCCCCAGCAGCGGAAAAATGAGCAGCAACAGCAGCACCGGCGAGGGCTTGCTGCTGACGGGTGGGGGCGGGCTGTCCTCTGGGGGGCGCGGCTCGGCCGAGGGCGGTGGGAAATTAGTCATCTTCAGGGCACCCAGCGTGGCAAGAACCCGTTGACGGCCGCCCGCATCATCGCTCGGTTAGGAACGTCATAGACCCAGATTTCGGGCCGGCCGCTGTTGTTCGGCTGCATATTCTCGTCGAGCACGGGAAAGCGCTGGATGACGAGCTGCGTGCCGGTTGGGTCCCACCAGAAATAGGAGTTTTCATAGCGGGGGTCATCGGTTAACCGCTCCGCGTCGCCGGTGCGCGGGTCGACCAGATAGATCTGGTAGCCGCGCATCTGGCTTTCGTCGCGGCGCGCGATGGCTAGCATCTGGCCGTCAGGCCGCCATGCTGCGCGCGCGTCATCGAGATACGACTCCGGCGTGCTCAAATACATGATTTGGCCCGTCTCAAGATCGGCAATGCGCAGGTAAGCGCGCGCCGATTGATCCTCATTGATCGTGATCTCCGGGAAGACGAGGCGGCGGCCATCTGGCGAGAGCGCGCCCGAGCTGCCGGCGCGGCTCTGCACCGCCGTGATGGTATTTTGGTCGAAATCATAAACGAGGATGGCCGCGGTGGAATTATCGGCCACGGCGATGCGCCGCCCATTGGCCGACCACTGCGGATTGTAGCCGAGCACCTGCTGCTCCGAAAACAGCGGCCGGGTCGTCGCCGGCGTCGTCGAGAGATCAAGGATCCAGACGCGCGTCGGGCTGACGCCGATGCCTTGTGCGCGTAGGTCGGTGTTGAAATCGACGCGCTCGTAGGCGATCAGCCCGCCATCGGGCCGCCAGACAGGGGTTGTACAGGCCGCATCGGCACAGTTAGTGAGCTGCACCAGACCGCCTGTCTCCAAGTCGAGCAGTTTGATGTCGTTGGTGCCGTTATTGCTGTTGTTCTCGGAAAAGGCGATCTTTGAGCCATCTGGGCTGATGGCAAAGTCATAAATGCCGGAAGGACTGAAGGTGACCTGCTGCGCGCTGGCGGGGTCGGCCGGGTCGACGATCCAGATATTCTGCGGCACGTTATCGGCCGGGTAGAGATAGGCGACGCGCGGGCGCTGAACGGTGAAGCCGAATTGATACTCGGAAAGCACTTCGCGGCCGCTCTCGCTTAGCGCGCCAGCTTCCAGAAAAACTGTCACCGACTGCCCCGGCGCAATCGGCTCGCTGGGCCGGAAGATCAGAGTGGGGCCGCTCCATGCTAGCTCGCCGGGTATCGCCGGCTCGGTGCGGAAGCGCTCGACCACAGTGTCGCGCTGCATCTGCTCGCTGAACTGGATCGTGATGCGGCTGGTGCTGCGGGCCACACCGAGCGGGGCAACCCGGTCGACTGTGACGCCGACGCGATCGCCAAGCAGCAGCGTAAACGCCAGCCCAGCCAGCATCGCGCCAATTGCGAGCAGCACCGCGCGGTCGAACGCCGTCAGCCGAAGATAACGCGGTAGTTCGTGCTGCGCGGCCTGCGTGGGCCGCCGAGTAGGAAACGTTTCAGTCATCGCAAATGCTGTTAAAAATCAGTGCGGTCGAAAGCTCATGGATACAAATACGGGTGCTGCGGTTGGTCGACGAATTCGACGCTATCCGCTTCGAGGATCGGCAGGCTATCGCCGCGGAAATCGCCGACCGTGATCGTCCCCCGCACGCGCACCCATTGGCCCAGCGGCAGATCGGCGGCGCGTTCGTAGTGCGTCGGCAGGCCAATCGCCGAGGCATCGGCCACACAGCAGCTCACGGTAAAGCGAGCCACCATGAACTGGTCTTCGCCAAAAGTGGGCTCGTTATAAACGAAGCCGATCACATCGGCCGGCTGCCCTTCCAAATCCTTGTAATCAGTCGTCGCGTTGAAGACGCGCAGCCAGTCGAGGATATTGCGATCGAGTGGGTTGATGGTGAATTGGGTGGTGCTGGCTGCTGTCGCCGAGTTAAGCGCAATGTTGCCGCTGATCGCTTCGACGCCGAGCGGCCGCGACGGGACTAGCGTGCCGAGCACTAGCGGCAGCGAGACGAAGCCGATGGCTGCCCACGAAATTTGCAGATAAGTGCGGCCGCTGTAGATCGGGCGCGGCGTGTTGGCGCGCAGGGCGATCAGGAATGCGCATGCCCCCAGCAGCAGGAACAGCGCCGCCGCGACGTAAGAAAGCCACGCAAAGCGAGCATTGATGTAATTGGCAAGGTTGCCGCTGAAGATGTTGTAGATGAAATACAGCCCAAGCCCGATCAATACGGCGGTCTTGAGCCATGCGCGCGCCCGCGCCTCCTCGCTTAACCGCGATTGGAGGGGGAGCGCATATACATTCAAATCGCGTCGAAGGTCATCCATTCGGCAGTCCTTTCGCTAAAAGGCGACGTTCAGATTCAGCCAGACGGAGATCAGCAGCGTGAGCAGCGCCGGCAGCACGATCAGATAGACGACGATCTTGGGCCGGAAGACGCCGGCGAACATCATCGCGCTTTTGATGTCGACCATCGGCCCAAAAACCAGAAATGCCAAGATCGACCCCGTCGTAAACGTGCCGATAAAAGCCAGCGCCAAAAACGAATCGACCGTAGAGCATACGCTGAGCACGAACGCCAACGCCTGCATGACGATCACCGAGATGACCGGACCGCGGCCGAGCGCCATCAGCATATCTTGGCTGATCAGAGTCTGCATGGCCGCGGCCAGCAGCGTGCCGATGACCAGATAACGCCCCATCTCGAAGAACTCGTCAACAGCCATCGAGAGCGCGTCGCGCAGGCCAGTCTTAAGCGATTTGCGCCCGCCCGAGGGCGCGCCCGCCGCCCGCGGCTGGACGTTCCCCGCACCGCCCATGACCGGCGCCAGCGAAGCCGGCCGCAGCACCTCTTGAGGCCGGCCGGCAAACGCGAAGACCAGCCCGACCAGCATTGAGATGACGACTGTCATAATGAAGCGGCCGTAGAGGATGGGCCCCGGCCCGAAAGCAACCCACGTGCTGGCTAAAACGATCGGGTTCATGACCGGCGCGGCCAGCAAAAACGTGATGCCGACCGACATCGGCAGGCCCTTCGTATAGAGCCTCCGCACGACTGGGACGACGCCGCACTCGCAGACCGGGAAGATGAAGCCGAGAAACGACCCCATAAAGGTGGCAAGCACAGGTTTGCGCGGCACAAGGCGGGCGATATCTTCGGGGCTGACGAACGAATCAATCAACCCTGAAGCCAGCGTCCCTAACAACAGGAATGGCACGGCTTCGATGAAGATTCCGAGAAAGCGAGTGCTGAAGATGCTGATGGTGGTGCCGAGATCGCGGTCTGCGCCCAGCACCGCCAGCAGCAGCACGATCAAACCGACGAGGCCCAGCCCGACACCCATCAGGCGGCGGAGCTGTTTTCTCGCTTCGTATTCCATGCGTCTCTCGACATGACTCCGGTTTTCAGTCGCGCCATTGTAGCGCAAATTGGCTGCAGGTGTGAGCGCGAGTTAGCCGCCTTACCCTGCGACTTATGCAAAGGCATCCTCGCGGCTGAGTAGTTCGTGAATGCGCAACGCTCACAGCGTGTAGTAAAGCCGCGCGCCGATGCCGCCTGCTTCTTCTAGCTGTTCAGCAGCCGCACCATGCACCAACTCGACCGCGCTGCCGTTGGCGAGCGCCGTCCGAGTGAGTTGGCCAAGCTGCGGCAGATCAGCCGGGGGCCACGGGGCGACCAGCAGCTCAACCCGCCCCTGCTGAATCGCCTCGCCGACGGCCTGTGCGCCGAGCGCGCCGCGCCCCTTACTGCGCGCCAGATCGATAACATCTTTCACCAAAGCGCTTTCATGCCGGCGTTCATACTCGAGGGCGGCCGGCAGCATACGCTGCATCACCTGCCGTTCCGTCTCTTGCAGCGGGATCGGCAGCACGCCGACCAAACACGCTTTGGCCTCATCATGAAGGAAATTTTGGACGGCGTGCGCTGCTTTCTGGCTGCCACCGAGGATCAAACGTTTGGCGCCGTGTTCGGCCAGCAGCTCGCGCGCACGCGCCGCTACATCGCGGTGGAATTTGGCGATCCATTCGTTCATCTTGTCATCGAAGGCGTCGCGGTGATGCCCGGCCGTGATATGTCCCTCGCTGCCCGGGGCAGCCGGCCGCGGCATTAACGTTTTCTCGCGGAACTCGAACTCGAACCGATCGGACTCCATCGTCTCTTCACGCTCAAGATCGCCGAGGTACGTCAGCAAGAAATGCGCCTCTTCGCTGTCAACCAGCACGACCAAATACGGTTCATATTCATCGATCAACCAGATCAACGGCGCGATTTCAGGCTCGCCATAGTGCGCGCTGTTCTCGTGAGGCATGACGGGCAGCGGGTAAACCGTCTCGAACGCTGGCCCGGCGAACAGCACCAGCCCGCGCGAAGCCGGCCGATAATCTTGAAAAAAAGCCTCGACGCGCGCGCGCACCTGTTTCCACCGGTCACGCCCTTCGTCTGCGAGGTCGCGTTCGATATCGCGCAGCGCATTCTTGAGGAATGTCTCCCAAGCGGGGTTAGAGGCTTGGTTTTCCTGTAAACCAGCGCTCACCCGTAGATAAAGCGAGAGCACCGGCCCATCAACTTCGTTAAGCAAAGCGCGTAGCTCAGCGACTTTGATCATCGGCCACCTCCACATTACGACACTGATAACAATTTGCATTATAGCAAAGTTTCCCACCCACTGCATGCTGAGACCCTGTCAGCGGCCGGCAGAATGCCCCGAAAAACGGGGGCTGTACGGTATGCGATACTCAGGCAGAATGTAAACAGGGTTTTGCTAAAGCGGAGGCTTTTTCCTTGAAACATTGGTTTTTATTCATCGTATTCATCTTGACGCTGGGGGTGTGGGGCGGCGCAGCCGCGCAGGAAGCTCCCCCGCTTAGCCCTGCGCTAGAAGCGCAGCTTGACCGGCTGATCGTCGAAACTGAGGCCCTGCGCAGCCTGCCGACGCTGCGGCCGGTAGAGCGCGCATTTCCGACCCGCGCTGAGACGATCGACTATCTGCGCCAGCTCTATGCGACCGAACTGACAGATGGCGAGGTTGAGCGCGCACGGCTCTTTTATGCAGCGCTCGGCTTGCTGCCGCCGACCATTAACCTGCGCGAGACGCTGCTTGACCTGCTCGGCGGGCAGATTGGCGGTTTCTATGACACGAGCACAGGCGTGATGAACGTCATTCCAATGACGCGCGACAACCCGGGCGACGGCCTGACGCTGACGGAACAGATCGTCTTCGTGCATGAATACGTCCATGCGCTGCAAGACCAACACTTCGGCCTCGACCGGCTCGACGACCCGGCGCTGGCGCTGGAGCCGGATGCCTACCTCGCGCTGCTGTCGCTGGTGGAGGGCGATGCCACGGCCGTGATGCAGCTCTACGCGCAAGATGCGATCGCGCGCAACCCGGCAGCGGCGTTCGGGCTGGTGCTGGAAGGATTGGCGAGCGGGACGCTGTTCATCCCGCCTGGCACGCCCGACATTCTGGTGCGTGAGCTGCTGTTTCCTTATGAAGAAGGGTTGAATTTCGTGCTGGCGCTGTATCTAGATGGCGGCTGGGAGCGCGTAAATGCAGCGTTCGACAACCCGCCGACCACCAGCGCGCAGATCATCGACCCGGCCAAATATCTGGCCGGCATTGAGGCAGTCTCCGTCGAAGCATCGCCGGTCAGCGCGGAAGCCGTGCTCGGCCCGGGCTGGCGGCAGGCGGTTGAGCTAACAGTGGGCGAATTTTACCTGCGCGAACACCTGCGCACGGCGATCGCGGCGCGGCCAGCGCGGGCGGCGGCCGCCGGGTGGGCGGGCGACCGCTTGCAAATTTTCCACCAACCCGCTACCGATGCGATGGCCTTCCTGCTCCGTGTGATTTGGGAAGCGCCGGCTGAAGCGGCCGAGTTCAACCAGATCTATGCCGAGTTTGCAGCCGCCGCCTTCGGCGCGCCGACTGGCGATGGCTGTTGGACGGGCGCAGCGGGCGCGGCATGCATCGCTGAGACGAAGAGCGCCGAGACGTTGATTGCGCAAGCGCCGACGCTCGATGGGGCGCGGGCGCTGCGCGCGGCCGCCGCATGAGGTATCCTCGCTCAAGATCAAGGAGTGAGGCACATGGGGCGACTGCAAGATAAAATAGCGCTGATCACGGGCGGCAATTCTGGCATCGGCAAAGCGACCGCGGAATTGTTCGCGGCCGAGGGCGCGCGGCTATTGCTCGTCGCGCGCGGAGTCGATAAAGGCGAAGCGACCGCCGCCGCCATTCGCGAAGCCGGCGGCAAGGCGGCCTTCGTCGCCTGCGACGTGCGCCGCGTCGAGGAATGCGAGCGCGCCGTAGAAGCGGCGCTGACGCTCTACGGCGGTGTCGATATTTTGTTCAATAACGCCGGCATTGTGCCCTACGGCACGATCGAGCAAACGACGACCGAAACGTGGATCGATACATTTGAGACCAACGTGCACGGCGTCTTCTACATGAGCCGCGCCGTCCTGCCGCACATGGTGCGCGCTGGGGGCGGCGTCATCATCAATAATGGATCGGATTGGGCGGTTGTCGGCGGGCAGGGCGCGACCGCCTACTGCGCGAGCAAGGGCGCAGTCGCCTTGATGACCAAAGCGATGGCGCTGGATTACGGCCGCGCGGGCATTCGGGTTAACGCGGTGTGCCCCGGCGATACGCTCGTGGATCGCTGGCGCGAGGGCGCGCGTTTCGCGGGCGAGGACTCATTCGAGGAGCACATCGCGAAGTTGGGCGCAGCTTTCCCGCTAGGGCGCGTCGCATCGGTCGAGGAGATCGCGCGGGCGGTGCTGTTCCTCGCCAGCGACGACTCCAGCTACATGACCGGTCAGCTGCTGATCGTCGACGGCGGGCATACGGCCGGCGGCACTTCCGTGCGCTACGACGCTTGATCAGCGTGCGGGCTGGCGCGCAAGCTGCATCCAAACGGGCGCATGCGCGTTGAGCGCATCGATTGCCTGATTGAGCACCTCAATCAGCGGTGGATCGGCGTCGATCGCGATGATCGCCTCGCCGCGCGCCCGCAGCAAAGCGATGGCGCGCCGGTATTTGGCGCGCTGCTCGGCCAGCCCGTGTTCGTACAGCTCGCGATCGCCGCCGCGCAGGCCCATGCGCGCATAGCAGCTTTGCGGGCTGGCATCGAGGAACAAGGTCAGGTCAGGCCGGCGCGCTTCGACATTGAGCGCCAGCACCTCCTCCATCGATAGGGTCTCGGTCGATTGATAGACGAGCGAGGACAAGTAATAGCGATCGCAGACGACGACCCGCTGCCCCCCCTGCTCTAGGAATGGGCCGATCACGCGGGTGTTGTGGTCGGCGCGGTTGAGGGCAAAGGCCAGCGCCAACGTGCGTGGCGTGGCGGGGATGCGCTTGGCCAGCACTTCGCGGATGAACGTCCCGGCAGCCGAGTCATCATGCGGTTCGAACGTCGGCAGCGCGCGCCCGGCGAGCGCCTCATTGAGCAGCGCGGCCAACCGGCGTGCGATCGCGCTTTTGCCAGAACCGTCTAACCCCTCTAACACGAGGAAAAAAGCGTCGGTCACGCCCCCTCCCTCAGCGGATGAGCATCAAAAAACGCCCACATCAAGCGGGTAGCATCGAGATCCTGATTGGTCGGGCCGACCAGAAATGGCGGCAGGACGACCGGGCTGCCCGGCCACGTATGGCCGCCGTCGTCGATCGTATAAAGTATAACCTCGGCAGCCCCGCCGCACCCACTGTAGCGAATGGCGCTGGCCGCGCCAATCGAGGGCAGCGCCTCCGGCGTCAAATCGCAGCCGTTTAGCTCTGCCCATCCCCGTGCCCAGTCTTGAACCGCGGGCAGCAGGTCGTTTCCTTCATAAGGGACGATCGCATCGGCGGTGCCATGAAAGGCGATGACCGGCACCGGCCGCGCCGGCGCGCAGGCATCGAGCGGGAAGTGCGCCCCGGCCACGGTGCCGATCGCGGCGATGCGGTCGGCCAGTTCACAGGCGAGACGGACGCTCATGCCGCCCCCGTTGGAGAGACCATTGACGTAGATGCGCGCTGGGTCAATGCACAGTTCCTCGGAGAGGGCATCGATCAACGCAGCGAAGAAGGCGACATCGTCAACGTTCTCTGTGCGGATCGGGCCGAGCGGGACGTCATAAGCTGACCAACGCAGCGGAAAACCCATGCCCGCCGGGTGCACAGCGATCAGCGTCTCTTCTTCAGCGATCGCATTCCATTGGCTGAAGCCGCTCTGCTGGCGCGGGTTGCTGGCGAACCCGTGCAAACTGAAAACGAGCGGCACGGGCTGCGCCCCATCGTAGCTGGTTGGGACATAGAGCAGATATGTGCGCGCTAGACCATCGACCTCGATCGTCCTGATCGACTCGCCGGCGGCCGGGGCGGGCGCCCCGCAGCCAGCAGCAGGTTGGGCGGCGCTGCGCGTCGCCATTCCTGCATACAGGATGAGGACCAAAGCCGCAGCGAGAGCGGCAAACCATAACTGCTGCTGATTTTGAAGTCGCATAAAGCCTCGCGGAAGATCATCATTTCATTCGATTATAGTCGCAAGCCCGCCATGCTATAGGCCAAAGTGGTTGAGAGTCGCATCAACCGCGCGAGCGATAGCGCCAGCGCGGGGCAAACCCGCGCCACTCGACCGCCTCCGGTCGGTCGCAAGCGCTGTCGACCGCACTAATCCAGAAGAGCTGCGTGCGCGCGCTGGGGGCGATGCGATCAGCCTGACTATCGAGCAGCGACCCGATCAGCAACCCGTCGCGCTCCCAGAAAAGCGCTGCGGCGATATAGGGCATATTGAGCATCGACAGGTAGATGACGCAGTCGGGCGGGCCAGCACGATCGAATAACTCACTCACTGGAACGACCAGATTCATCCGCAAGCTGCCGACGCGGCCGCGGTTGTAAAAGATCAGGCCGGTCAGATAGCGATCATCCAGCGAGGCTGTAAAGTTGATCTGCGAACTGCCGAGCAGCACGCGACTGTCCAGCGCCGGCACATAGGCGACCAGCCGATCGAACGCATCGTCGAACGGCGTCGTCCCCGGCACGATGCCGGCCCAGCACGGCAGTTCGCAGGCATCGAACCCAAGCGCTTTCCATGCGGGATCGGTCTCGCCCAGCTGCGCATGGCTTTTTCCCAGCGCCAACCCTAAAACGCCCCCCACCACACAAAGGATCAAAACGACAGCGGCGCAGCGGCTCGCGAACGACAGCATGCGCTGATGGTAGCACGATCGCGCCAGGCGACGCTATAATAAAAGAATGAACCGGACGACGAAATCCGCTTACGAGTCGAGCACGCCGCCTGATCACGTCGGCGTTCTAATCGCGGCCGTCATCATGATGGTCGGCGGGTGGGCTGGTCTCTACCACCTGATCACCACCGAGCTGCCGCGCGTCGGCCCTCGCTGGATCTTTTTCGTCCTGCTGCACATTGCGGTAGTCGGCACTGTTCTGCCGTTCGTCCGTTATCTGAACGTCCGCTTCACGCCCGTGCACCGCGAGCTGCCGCCGGGCGGTGTGATCGTGCGCCAGAGCGTGTGGATCGGTCTCTATGTGGTGACCTGCGCATGGCTGCAAATTCCGCGCGTGCTCACGCTGCCGATCGCGTTCTTTCTCGCGCTGGCGTTCATCATCATCGAAGTCTTCTTGAGGTCGCGCGAAATTGTCAACGAGCGCCCGTAATCCGCTGCGCGCGTTGCCTTCAGTTGATGCCTTGATCAACAGCGTGGGCGGCGCGGCGCTGGTCGAACGTTATGGACGTTCGTCCACGGTCGAGGCGCTGCGCGCAGCGCTCGCTGAGGCGCGCGCACGTCTGCGCAGCGAGGCCAATGGCGACTTGGGCGCTGCCTACGCGCCGGCCGATCTGCTCGATGCCGCAGCGGCGCGTCTGCATGCTGCTTTTGCGCCCAGCTTGCGCCCCGTCATCAATGCCTCTGGCATCATCATTCACACGAATCTCGGTCGCGCGCCGCTCTCCGAGGCAGCCCAACGCGCCCTGATCGAGGTCGCTGCCGGCTACAGCACGCTCGAATACGACTTAGCGGCCGGCGCTCGCGGCAGCCGGTTGATCCACGCCGAAGCTGCGCTGAAGGCGATCACCGGGGCCGAGGCTGCGCTGGTCGTCAATAACAACGCCGCGGCGCTGGTGCTGCTGCTTTCGGCGCTGGCGCAAGGCCGCGAGGTGATCCTCTCACGCGGGCAGCTCATCGAGATCGGCGGAGGCTTCCGCGTGCCTGAAATCATGGCGCAGAGCGGCGCGATCCTGCGTGAAGTGGGCACAACGAACCGGACGCGCGCCGCCGATTACGTCAACGCGATCGGCCCGCAAACCGCGCTGATCATGCGCGCGCACGCTTCCAACTTCAAACTGATCGGCTTCGTCGAAGAGACGCCGCTGGCCGAGTTAGCCGCCATCGCCCACCGTCACGATCTGCTGCTGGTTGATGACCTCGGCAGCGGTGCCCTGCTCGATACGGCTGAGTATGGGCTGGATCATGAACCAACTGTCGGCGAGAGTTTGGCGGCAGGCGCCGATCTGGTCGCCTTCAGCGCCGATAAACTGCTCGGCGGGCCGCAGGGCGGGATCGTCGTCGGCCGGGCTGCGCTGATCGAACGCCTGAAACGCCACCCGCTGGCGCGGGCCGTGCGCGCCGATAAGCTGTGCTTGGCGGCACTAAGCGCCACGCTCGACCACTACCGGCGCGGCGAGGCGACGACTCACATCCCGGTCTGGCGTATGATCGCGATGCCGCTCCCTGCGATCGAGGAGCAGGCGGAACATTGGGCGCAGCAGCTCGGAGCAGGCAGTGTCATCCCCGGCGAGTCCGCGGTGGGCGGCGGCAGCCTGCCGGGCGCGACCCTGTCGACGCGGCTGCTAGCGCTGACGCCAGACGATCCCAACAGCTTTGCTGCGCGCCTGCGCGCCGCCGACCCGCCGGTGATCGCGCGCATCGTCGCCGATCAAGTGGTATTCGACCCGCGCACCGTACTGCCCAACCAAACCGGTCAGCTGCTATCAGCCGTCCGCTCAGCGCTATAAACCCGACGCCTGTCATATGCTGTCACATGAAAGAATTTTTGCGAACTCTTAATATACATCTATAGACATCTATTCCTTTTTCTGCTATAGTGAAATTAGGAACGAACTTTTGAACGTGAGGACAATCACTATGCTGCATACGCCTGCTTACACCCGCGTACAGATCGCGAGCCGCATCCAACATACGCTCGTGCGCCCCGATGCTACCCGCAGCGAGTTAGTCTACCACCTCGAAACGGCGGCCGAGTACCGGTTTCACGCTGCGATGATCGCGATGTGCTGGGTGCCGCTGGCGCGCGACGTGCTGCGCGGCACCGGCGTGAAAATCGCCACCTGCTTCGGCTTCGGCCTCGGCAACGAGAGCCTGCACGCCAAGATTGCGCTGCTGCGCGAGTGCCGCGCGCTGGGCGCCGACGAGGTCGATTACCAGCCGAACATGGGCTTCTTGCTCAGCGGCATGTACGATGAATTCCGCCGTGAGAGCGCTGCGTTGGTCGAAGCTGCCGAGGGCATGCCGATCAAGGCGATGCTTGAGTTGGGCTATCTCGCCAGCGAAGACGAGCAGCGGCACGCTGCGCGCCTGCTCGAAGAGGCCGGCGTGCCGTGGGTCAAGAACTCGAGCGGCACTGGCCCGCATCTGGCCCCGGCGACTCCGGAAAACATTCGCCTGCTGCGCGAGACGCTCAGCCCCCACATCAAAGTGAAAGCTTCAGGCGGGATCAGGACGTTGGAGCAGGTGCTGGCGCTGTTTGAAGCGGGGGCCGATTTGGTCGGCACGAGCGCTGGCGTCAGCATCGTCGAGGGGACGGCAGTCGCCCTGCCAGACAACGCCTATTAACACGCTTGCTGAGGCGGCAAAATTGATTAGACGGACGAAGCGGATGTTCACCTATCCGCTTCGTCGTCATGCAAATATCTACCTAGGCGCGGTTGTTTACTGGGCAAGGTAACCGCCGTCGACCGCATAATAGTTGCCCGTGCAGAACGATGCCCGATCGCTGGCGAGCCAAACGACCAGCTCAGCAACTTCGTGCGGTTCACCTAAGCGCCCGATCGGGTGCGCTTTGACGAGCATTTCCATCACTTCTGGCTGATCTTCCAGCACCGAGAGCAGCGGCGTGCGAATGAACGCCGGCCCGACCGCGTTGACGCGGATGCCCTGCGCGCTGTATTCCAGCGCTGTCGTGCGCGTGAGGCCGACGACGCCGTGTTTAGCGGCGACATACGCGACCGAATTCGCGAAGGCTACCGCGCCTAAAATCGAGGCGATGTTGACGATCGCCCCGCCGCCGGATTTCAGGATAGCCGGGATCGCATAGCGCGTGCCATAAAAGACACCGCTCAGGTTGATATCGATCACCTGCTGCCACGAGTCGAGCGGGTAATCGGCCGTTGGGGCCTGTGCGCCGCCAATGCCAGCGTTGTTGACCATCACATGCAAGCCGCCGTAGGTCTCAAGCGCAAATTGAACCAGCGCCTCGACCTGTTCGGGCTTGGCAACGTTGCACGATTGGTACGCGGCCTGCGCGCCACCCTCCTGCACCTGCTTGACGGCCTGCTCGCCCTTGTCGCCGTCAATATCTGAGATCACGACGCGCGCGCCGTGCCGACCAAACAACTTCGCGCAAGCCAACCCGATGCCCGAAGCACCGCCCGTCACAATAACGACCTTATTGTCAAAATCTGCCATTGCTGCACCTCCTAAAGACATTCGTCCACATAAATCTCCTCGTCCTTCTCTATTGGAACACAAAGTTTAATATTTTCAAGCGAATTGCGGCTTCCGGTCAAGCGCGATCAGTTGTTATTGGGTAAAAATACGCATAGTCTTCTATCTGCGATGCTATTACACTTTAGGGTGAAGGAGACGTCAATGTCGAACTTGAGTGAAGAGGCGCGCCGCTATTCGCGAGCGCATGCGGAACGATTTCGCCAAGAACTGCACGAAATGCTGCGCATCCCCAGCCTGAGTGCTGACCCAGCCTACGCTGGGGAAATCCAGCGCATGGCCGAATGGCTCGCAGCCCATATGCAGTCGATCGGCGTGGAGAATGCCCGCGTCATGCCGACGGCCGGCCTACCGGTCGTCTATGGCGAATGGCTAGGCGCTGGCCCCAATAGACCAACAGTGCTCGTCTACGGGCACTACGATGTTGTGCCGGCGCAGATGGAGGATGGCTGGAAGACACCGCCCTTTGAACCTGTGGAGAAAGACGGCAAGATTTACGCCCGCGGCGCGACGGACGATAAGGGCCAACTGTTCATCCATGTCAAGGCGCTGGAGTCGTACTTGAAGACGAGCGGCGGCGCGCCGGTCAATATCAAATTCCTCATTGAAGGTGAGGAAGAGATCTCTTCGCCCAACCTCGCGCCTTTCATCAAAGACCACCTCGACCTGCTCAAGGCAGATGTCTGCGTGATCAGCGATACGTCGATGCGTTCAATGGAAGAACCCGCCATTCTATACAGCCTGCGCGGGATGACCTATCTCGAAATCGTGGTGCAGGGGCCATCCGACGACCTGCACAGCGGCCTGTGGGGCGGCGCAGTGCACAACCCAGCGCTCGCGTTGGCCGAAATCCTCGCGAAGCTGTACAACCCCGATGGCACGATCGCCGTGCCCGGCTTTTATGATGATGTCGTCCCGCTAACGCCGGAAGAACGGGCGATGATCGCCAAGACCGACCTGACTGAAGAAGAGTACAAACGAGCGACCGGTGTTCCAGCGGTGTGGGGCGACCGCCGTTACAATATCCGCGAGCGCATCTCGGCCCGCCCCACGCTCGATATCAACGGTATGTGGAGCGGATGGACGGGGCCGGGGCCGAAGACGATCGTGCCTGCCAAAGCTGGCGCTAAGATCAGTTCGCGGCTGGTCGGCAATCAAGACCCGCACAAGATCTTCACCCTGATCAAGGATTACATTGAGATGCTCACGCCGCCGACGGTCAAGGTCGAAGTCAAGCTGATCACGACTGGCAAGCCAGCGCTGTTCCCGTTCGATATCCCCGAAATGCAGGCCGCGCAGCGCGCCTATGAAAAAGGCTGGGGCGCTGTGCCGATCTTCACGCGCGGCGGCGGCAGCATTCCGGTCGTCGCTGAAATCGCGGATTTAATGAACATCCCAGTCGTGATGATGGGCTATGGGTTGGATGACGACGGCTTACATGCGCCCAATGAGCGACTCAGCATTGAGATGTTTCACCGCGGCATCGAAACCGCGATCGTCTATCTTGAGGAGCTAGCACAGCTGCGCTGAGAAACCGCCAACGTCGTAAACAGCGTAATCGCGCCATCACGGCGTGGGGCGGGTTGGCGGACGGGCCGGCCGCTCAGCCACCCTTGTCTTGGCGCCGCTTGATGTACCATACCACCAGCAGCACCAGCCCCGAGCCGATGACCGCGGCGAGCAGATCGACAAACGTGAACTGGAGCACTTCTAGGCCTTCAAGCTGGATATTCAAGACCTTAAAAATGAGCCCGCCAACGACCGCCCCGGCCATGCCGAGCACAGTGTTGATGCCGAGGCCAAAGCCCTTCTTCGACCGTTTGACTGCCGCACCCACTAGCGAGCCGGCGAGTGCGCCGATAACAACCCAGACAATGATTTCCCCCAGCGTAATTGAAAGCATGTTCGCATCCCTTCGTGTCGTAAAAGAACAGTGAATGCTAACGCTTGACGATGCCGCATGGAGGGGTTTGCAGCCTCATCATTTCCCGGTCGTGCAGGGGGCGACTACCCCTTGGCGGCAGCCATCTATTTTTCCAGCCTCGATCTCCGATCATACCATAAGTATTTATTCGCTAATTATACCATAAACATTTATTACGTATCAACGCGGTTGTGATGAAACATAATCTACTAGACATCGCACGATCGAGCAGTTGACACCCGGCGCAGCTGCTTAACACGCCAAATGCAAGGATAGCATGCATGCCAGAGTTCTCGAGGAAATCAAATTGTGATGAGTTATGTCATCGCGAAGATAGCGCCGCGCGAGCTATTCCCGGCGAGGATATCGATTTAAGCGCATCGCAGGTTTCATCAGCCAGATCGTGTGGGGGCGAAGCCGAACCAGCCCCGGCCGGGCCGGTGACGGCAGCTAAACCCGCCGCCATGAAATGATGCCGCGCTGCGAGGGGAGAAAGCGCAGGCCCAGCCATCACGCTGATGACCGGGCCTGCTTGATCGACTGCTTGAAGATCGGCTGCGATTACCCACGAATCGCCAAAATGATGGTCACGACGCCGGCGGCGATGACGAAGAAACCAAACACATAGACCAGCGCGATCATCCCCGCAATTGGGTGCAGCAGTAGCCACACACCGGCGACGATCTGAATAACGCCCAGCAGCAGCGAGGCCAGCCGGCCGTCACTGGTGCGCAGGCTGGTGAAGATGTTCACTGCGCCGTCAAAAATGGCCGAGATCGCGATCAGCAAGAAAGCGATTTCGATGACAAACAACGTCCCCAGAATCGGGTTAGCGATGATGTAGAGACCAACGACGATCCCGAGAAGCCCGCCGATGAGCCGCCAGACCCATCCCTGCGCGCGCTGCGTGATCGCGCCAATCGTATCGAAGATACCCCCGATGAACCACGCGATCGCCATGATCAGCACCCACGTCAGCGCGCTGACGGCCGGGTTAGTGACGATGAACAGACCGGCGATCAACAGCAGCACACCCCAAACGGTCAAGAAGACGCGCCCTAGCGTTAAATTCCCCTGCGAAGGCGCCTGTTCCATTGCGGTCATAGTTACTCCCCCTGTGCGTAAATCGACAAATAATATTTGATGCGGAAAACAATTTATGACGGCGTTGAGTCATCAACAACCAATAGTACTGACTATGCTCACATAAAAGCATAGCTTATACAGCTATTAATCATACATTCTCATCTGCGAATACGCAATCGTCGCAGCGCAGATCAGCCCGACGTGCGCACATCGATGGCGAAGATCAACGCGTTGAGCAGGAATGCGAACAAGCCGCCAGTGAGCAAAGAGAACACGACCAGCGCGCCGACATAGCCCAAACATCCGCGGCGCGTATTCACTGCATAGACCTCGCCGATCTTAAATGGCACGCGCGCCCCCACGTAGAGAGCCACCACGATCGCTGGACCAAACAAGCACAGCGACTGCGGCAGCGCCGACCAAGCGAAGAAGGCGGCGAGCGCCAGCAGAACGTACTGAAAGGGTAAAAAGCGGTTGTATAGGCCCAGCAGGGCGTTGATCTGCTCGCGCAGCGCCCCCTTCCCGCCAAACAGCAGGCGCACGATCAGGTGTGTGAGCGCAGCGATAGTTAGCATCGTCAACAGGGCAGAGGTCACAGTGCCTACGTTAGAGGCCAGCAGACCAAGCAGGCCAGAACCGCGCAGGGCGCTGCGCAGTTGGCGGATCAGCACATCGGATAGATTGGCGAGCGGGCCGGCTTCCAGGAACTGGTCGCTGATGGCGCTCAGCGTCGACTCGATGAAGGTGACGTACACGATCGTCGTCCCAAATAGCACAATCGCGAAATAGATCAACAGGTTGCGGATGAGCACACGCCGCTCAGCGGGCGTTCCGAACAAACGCTCAAAAGCGGAAAACTCGGGGTTAGGCGCAGCGTGCGGTCGATCGTTTTCCATACTCATGGGTCAATTGTTCTCCAGTGTGAGGGGATAGCGCTCAATGGTGCAGGGACAAGTGGCGATGCAGCATCTCAAGCATAATACTGGCACCTGTCGAAATAAATAAGCTAGAATATTGAAATTCTCTCCGTTGTCTCTGCAATCACGGCTGCGCGCGTCCCCATCTGGTGTTTTGACGATGACCTCTCTCATGGACATAGAAGTTGGCAGCTCTCATGGCCTCGCAAGACGAACTGCTTAAACCGTACATCTCCACCGGCCAACTGCCACCAACGGAGCAGATCAGAAGGCTGCTGCAAGAAGCTTATGACCTGTACAAGGATAATGACGAAGGTCAGAATGCGGATTACATTCCGGCTTTGGCCAACACCCCGCGCCATTTGTTTGGGGTTTGTCTTGCCAGCGTCAAAGGAGAGCACTATGCGCTCGGCGACGAAGATTACGAGTTCTCCATCCAAAGCATCTCGAAACCATTCGTCTTCGCGCTGGTCTGTCAGGCGATCGGCGTCGACGAAATTCGCGATAAGATCGGCCTCAACAACACTGGGATGCCGTTTAACTCAGTGATAGCCCTTGAACTGAACGAACGGCGGCTCGCCAACCCGATGGTAAACGGCGGCGCGATCGCGACCACCAGCCTTGTGCCGGGGGACACGGCTGAAGCCAAATGGCAGTTCATCCAAGATGGGCTAGCGCGCTTCGCTGGCCGGCGGCTGTCTTTCAATGCCGAGGTCTACGCCTCGGAAACGGCGACCAACCAGCGCAATCGAGGCATTGCCATGCTAATGGCCAGCTATAACCGCATGTATTTCGATCCCCTCGTGGCGACCGACATTTACACAAAACAGTGCTCTCTGAACATCACAGTGCGCGATCTGGCTGTGATGGGTTCAACGTTGGCCAATGGCGGCATCAACCCGATCACCGGAGAACGGGTGATTGAGGCAGCGCTGTGCAAGCGCGTGCTGGCGGTAATGGCGACGGCCGGCCTCTACGAACGATCGGGCGAGTGGCTGTACGACATCGGCCTGCCCGGCAAGAGCGGCGTGAGCGGCGGCATCGTCACCATCTCGCCGGGCAAAGGCGGTTTGGGCGTGTTCGCCCCGCCGCTGGATGGTGCCGGCAACAGCATCAAAGGACAGCTCGTCACGCGCTTTCTATCCGACCGACTCGGTTTGAATTTATTCACTTCAACGCCTACGCTCTGATCAGGACTTTGGCAGCGCCGCGGCCAGCGCCTCTCCCGCGTTGCGAACCTGAGTCACGTTCAGGCCAGCGGGCAGATCGATTTTTTTCTGGCGCAGGCGCGGCACGATCGCTCGCTGGAAACCCAACTTGGCAGCCTCGTTTAAGCGCGCTGAAAGCTGCGATACTGCGCGCAGTTCTCCGCTTAGGCCGATCTCGCCGATGAAAGCCATATCGGGGGGAAGCGGCCGGTCATAGTAGCTGGAGGCGAGCGCCATCGCCATCGCCAAGTCAGAGGCAGGTTCATCCACCTTCAGCCCGCCGATCACATTGACGAAGATATCCTGCTCGTGCAGGCGCAGGCCAAAACGTTTCGTCAGCACCGCGCTGATCAACAGTAGCCGGTTGAAATCGACGCCGTTGGGTGTACGCCGTGGGTTGCCGAAGGTCGTCGGGCTGGTGAGCGCCTGAATCTCGACCAACAGCGGCCGCGTGCCTTCGAGGGTGACAGCGATGGCCGTGCCCGGCGCATTGAGGACGCGCTCAGCCAGAAAGACCTCAGAGGGGTTCGGCACTTCGATCATGCCGCCGCCGGTCATCTCAAAAACGCCGATTTCGCTGGTGGCCCCGAACCGGTTCTTAACGCTGCGCAGCAAACGGTAGGCCTGAATCGGGTCGCCTTCAAGATAGAGCACTGCGTCGACGATGTGTTCGAGCACGCGCGGCCCGGCGACGCTGCCCTCTTTCGTCACGTGCCCGATCAGGAAGACGCAGATCCCGGTCGATTTAGCGAGCGCCTGCAAGCGCGCTGCCGATTCGCGCACTTGGGTCACGCTGCCCGGGGCCGACTCGCTGTCTTCAGTATAGACCGTCTGGATCGAGTCAATGACCAGCACCGCCGGATCGATCTGATTGACCATCTCAAAAATATCGGCCAAATGGGTTTCGGTGACCAAGTACAGGTCATCGGCATGCAACCCCATGCGGTCGGCGCGCATCCTGATCTGGCGTGTGCTTTCCTCGCCACTGACGTAGAGCACACGGCCAGCTGTAATCGCCAGTAGCGCGCAGATCTGCAGCAGAATGGTCGATTTGCCGATGCCCGGGTCGCCGCCAAGCAGGATGATGCTGCCCGGTACCAACCCGCCGCCAAGCACACGGTTGAACTCGCCGACCGGGATCTCGATGCGCTGGCCAGCCTCGACATCGATCTCGGAGAGCCGCTGCGGGCGGTTGGCCAGCGCGGGGCGGCGCGCCGATCTCGCATTGGCGCGCGCGGTTTCGACCACTTCCTCGACCATCGTGTTGAACTGGCTGCACGACGGGCAGCGCCCCATGTAACGCGGGCTTTGCCGGCCGCAGTTCTGACAGATATAACGAGAGCGCGTTTTGGCCATGATCGCTCATTTCAAAACAGACCGAACAAATGGTCTATTCAGTATAGCACAAGTACAGTGCAGGGCGGCAGCAATAGCGCGCAGAACCAAGCGATCACTTTTCATCTGCGCTGGTTTAGGTAGAATAAATGCTATGCTCACATTTTTCTGCCCGAACTGTTGGAGCAGACTCGTGGAAGACGCAGCGCAGTGCCTGCACTGTGGGTTCAACCTACGCGAGGCTGCGCAGCGTTCCTATGAAGAACGGCTGATCGCGGCGCTGCGCCACCGCGTGCCAGAGTACCGGGTCACAGCCGCGCAGATCTTGGGCCGGCGCGGCTGCGCCGCCGCCCTGCCAGAGTTCAGGCGCATCCTCGAGACAGAGCAAGATCTCTACCTGATCAAGACCGTTCTGCGCGCACTGAAAGACATTAAAGAACCGCTGAGCGTAGAACTGATCCAATCCGCGACGCGCCACCCCTCTCGTTTGGTCGCCAATTTGGCCGCCAGCCTGCTCATGCAGATGGCTGCCGCTCGGTTTTGCGCGACCGAGTGGGATACAGCAGCTGCACGCTGACCGTAAAAAAATCAAAACGCGCTCGCCCACTCAGCGAGCTGCCTGCGCCAGTCTGGCGCTGTTGGATCAATGCCGCTGGCGCTTAGCAAGACACGCCGAGCGATCACCGTGTCGAGATCGCTGCCGGCAGTGCGCTCGCGTTCAACAAGGTACAGCAAAACCGGAACATACGTCATATCGCCGAGCGCGACCAGCAGCGCCGCGCCGGTCGCGATGCGTAATTCGGCATTGGCTTTCTCGTTGGCGATCGCGAGGAACTCAGCCGTCGTCTCCCAGCCCGGGATATCGCTCATTTCAGTCTCCAGCGACTGGGCGAAGGTGAGGTTCCAGCGCGCCAGCACAGCCGCGCTCTCGTCAACGAGAGCGCGCAGGGCAGCGCGCAACGGTTCCACTCGCTCAGGGGGGGCACTGCGCGCGGCGATCTGCCCGCCAAGCATGACCGCTTCGCCGTCGGTCAGCGGGATGCCCTGCGCAGCTAACAGGCGTTTGAACTGGCGCAGCAGCACGCCGAGCAGCTCGCCCAACGGCGCGCGTTCATAGGCTTGGTTGCGGTCGCGAGGGATCATCGGTTTCGCCATCGTTCGTTTGCAACGCTGCTGCCTCTCATGCCCCAAATTGTACCAACGCTTTTAGCCCCCAGCGAGCAGCCAGCGCTGCACCGCGAGCAGGCCGCGCAGGTTGCGCTCAAACTCCGGGTCACTGCGCGACGACAGCTCGACATCGGCGGCGGCGATGCCCTGCCCGTGCGCCCAGCTTGCTGCCGTGCCGGTCACCGGGTAAGCAGTGAACGCCTCGCCATAGCTATAGCCCGCCGCTTCGCCAAGCACGGCCGCCAGCGCCGCCGAGTCCCCAGCTCGGACAGCGGATGGGCATGTCCCCGCGAAGATGCCGTCGGCAGCGCTGTGGTAGAAGAGCGCGGCGGCGGGCTGCAGCGCGCGGATGAAGGCCGCCAACGCCTGCGTCTCCGGCTCGGAAAAGGCACGAACGCCCGGATCGACCTGCTGCGCTCGCCAGCGCGCCTCGGCCGACCAACCGCAGCCCCAGTTGCGATTCAGATCGACGCCGTTCGCGTTGAAACGTCCGGCCTGCGTCGTGCCGCGCGCCAGCCCATCGGGGTTGGCGACCGGGATCACCACGATCGAAATGCCGGGCAGGATAGCATCAGGATGGGCCGTGAAGTGCTCGCTCAGCGCTTCAACCAACGCGACGGTGTTCGCTTCCCATCCCCCATGGATGCCGCCGACGATCAGCAGGATGCGCTCACCCATGCCGAAGCGCCGGGCAACGATCGGCCGGCCCTCGACTGAGTAGCCGATCGTGACTGGATGCGCTTCCGGCACCGGCATGGCCGCAGCGGAGACTGGCGACGAAGACGGGCGAACCGTGGTCAGAGCTGCGGTTGGCGCTGTCGCCGGCAGGGTCGCGCTGGCGATGGCGCGCGGCTGACGCGTCGCGACGATCAACGTCGGCGCTGCGAGAGTGACGGCCGGCGGCGCCGGCGATCTGTACGTCCGTTCGATCGGCTGTTGGCAGGCAGCACCGATTAAGAGTATAGTGATGATCATAAGCAGCAGGCTGCCTCGCTGCCTGTTCTTAACGCTCAACATGCAGAAAACTCCATCGACGGAGGCTGGTCATGGTTGGCAAATCCCGCTCTTGGCTCGTCGTAATTACCCTTGCTTTTATGCTGCTGGCCGCCTGCCAGCCGCGCGAACAAGAAGAGTTCGTCATCCCGACGTTGATGGAGCTGCCTACGGTGACGCCGACCGATACGCCGTCGCGCACGCCGCTGCCCACATGGACGGACACTCCAACTCCTACCGAAACGCCAACCATCACCCCATCTTACACGCTAACGCCGTCGAACACCTTCACGCCGACGTTCACGCCAACGCTTACCCTAACGCCATCGCCTACCTTGACGCCTTCTGAGACGCTGCGGCCCACACTGACGCCCTCGCCAACCCGAACGCCGACGGACACAGCGACGCCGCTGCCGACAGCCACCAACACGCCGCGTCCCACGTTCACACCAGTGCCGACCCAAACACCGATCTCGACCCCGACTCCCGATCTGCCGATCATTTTTTCATTCACGCCCAGCCTGTTTTCGGCGACACCCGGCACGCCGATCGTGCTGACGTGGGCCAGCAACGGCGAGTTGGCCCGCATCGAGCAGTTGAACACGCAGGGCGTTATCACGCAAACGTTTCCGCCGGCACCCCCGACCGGGCAGTTTTCGGTCGTTGTGCCGGGCGGCCTCGGGCCGCAGGTGATTTACCGGCTGGTGGTGACGCGCGGCGGTCGCGAGGTCAGTCAGAGCATCCCAGTACAGATCATTTGTACCGTCCCGTGGTTCTTTGGGAACCAGTTCGCGCCGCCAGACGCAGGCTGCCCGCCAGCCGTTGGCGCGATCACGAACGGCGCCTTCCAGCGTTTTGAGCGCGGCCTCATGATCTACGTCCCTTCTGGCGGGCTGAATCGCATCTACGGTTTGCAGGATGAAGGGAACCGCTACCTGATCGTCTTGAATCAATGGGATGGCGTCACCGAGCAGACCAACCCGGCGCCAAGCGGTTTATTCATCCCGCAGCAGATGTTTAACTGGGCGTATTACAACACTCTCGCCCCAATCGGGACGTGGAACAGCGCGATCGGCTGGGCCGTCATGCCGATCGATCTTGGGCCGCGCACGATCCAGTTCGAGAACGCCATCGGCGGCAACAACCCGTTCTACATCGATACGCCAGATGGCGCGGTCTACCGCTTCTCTGGTGGCGACAGTGGCACTTGGACGCGCATCCGCTAGCGTAAAAATAGGGGCTGCGCCTCGATAAGATCGCGCGCAGCCCCCGGAAACCGTTCGCAGTTCATTCTTAGAGCTCGCGCACGTCCGAACGCTCGATCGGCTGGCCGTCGATGGTGAACGTCAGCTTCGGCCACGCGCTCGACGAGGCGGTTGCGATCTCTGGCCCATCCTCGGTCAGCAGAACGGTATCTTCAGATTTCGCGCCGACGATCGATGGATTCCACGCCACGACCTGATGGAGTTGGAGCGGCGTGTTATCACCCGGCGTGGCGATGCGTTCGCGCGCCTGATAGCCAGCCAGCCCGCCCTGATGGTGATAATGCCACTGATCAGCTTCATCTTGGGCAGCGTAAGCGGCCTGCAGCTCGGCGAAGACTCCGCCCAGCGTGCGGCCCGGCCGGCTGGCCGCGATGACAGCAGCATCAACAGCGGCGACGCGCCGTACCTTCTCGCGCACGTCTGCGGGGACAGCGCCGAAGTGAGCCAGCCGCGTCGCCGAAACGATCAACCCGTGGCGGCGCATGCAGACGACCACCATTGCATAGCGTTCGAGGCGTTTGTCCGTCACGAGTGGATGGCGAAAACGCGAGATCCGTTCGTCGGTGGCGATCAAGTTAACGACTGCCTGACCGCCGCGTGCGCGGCAGGCGGCATCGAGCCGCGCGGCGATCTGCCACTCGCTCTCACCCGGGCGCAGACCGGCTACCGTCTCCTCGAGGGCAGCGGCGGCATCGCGGCCGAGCGCGCGCAGGCGCTCCTGCTCGCCGGGGGTGAGCACCCAGCGCAGCTGCTGGAGTGCGCCTTCGATCTCGCCGTCATCGACCAAAGCTGCTTCTGGCGTCTCAGGCGCATGCCACGGCGAGACGGCATAGTCGAAGCCGAAGTCTTGCAGCCGTTCTTCCGCCTCAAGGCGCGGATGTTCGATCGTGTTGACGACGATCGTCCGTTTTTCGGGCGTGATCAAAACGCTGTAGACGCCGAACTCAGTATCGACCGGGATGCTGGCGTCAGCCCCAGCCGTGATCCACGCGATATTGCGCGTGCGCCGCAGCAGCAGCGACGCTGCCCCGCGCGCTTCGAGCAGTTCCGCAAGCTGGCGATGTTTATGTTCAATTTCTGCTAGGCGATCCATTGGTCTAGTCCTTGCTGCATATCTCCCGACTGACGTAATCATAGCGAACTGCGTCCCGCTTTTCGATGAGCCGCTCATCCGGCGGCACAGCTGACCGGTATCGGGAATAAAAAGCCTTCGCAGGGGTGCGAAGGCCTTCGACGGTTTAGCAGTGAGGCGGGGTTACGACTCGGTGATCGTGACCGACTCCATCACATCGCCTTGCTGAATAGCGTTGACAACGGCCATACCATCGCCGAGCACCTTGCCAAAGACGGCATGTTTGCCATCCAGGTGAGGCGTGGGGCGGTGGGTGATGAAGAACTGCGAGCCATTGGTGTTCGGCCCGGCGTTGGCCATGCTCAAGATGCCAGCGCTGTCGTGCTTCAGGCGCAGAGCTGCTGGCTCGTCGTTCCATTTATAGCCGGGGCCACCACTGCCGCGCGCGGTCGGGTCTCCGCCTTGGATGACGAAATCGGGCACGACGCGGTGGAACGTAATGCCATCGTAAAATCCTTCACGCGCCAGAAAGACGAAATTATTGACAGTGATCGGCGCATCGGCGGCGAACAGCTCAATGTCAAAACTACCTTTGTTCGTCTGAAAGTGCGCGATGTAGCGCTTGGCCGGGTCGATCTGGATCGCCGGGGGCGCGCTGTATTGCTTTGCCATAGGACTTATTCTCCTCAGTGATTGGATGCATAGAAGCATACCGCAAGCTCATTGACCTGTCGACCTGAAGACGGCTGCCGCGCTTCGCTAAGAGTCAAAACAGCATTCGCCCTGCTCTGCCAATCTGCGGCTGCCGTCTCCATCCTTATGAACGAGTTAACCTCTCGTTCGCAAACAGGCACGCAATGATGGGATGTACAATTAATTAATCATCTCGTTTGACGAAATGATGTACATACTGCTGCAACCATTCATCCAAGCTGTTCGCAGTTGCTCAAATGTTGTGAAAGCTTCTTGCGGAAGGTGATGGCGTGAAACTCGTCCTGAACAGTGCATTGAAACCGTTCGCAGCGAATGCCATTGGTCTGCGGATGCCGTGCTTTGGTTTTGCTGTGGTCGATGTTCCTAATCGCCCGATACCACTGCTACTCATGCTGCTGCAGCGAGCCGCAGTATTCTGTGCCACGATCTGTCAGCACAGGCAGCAGCGGTACTTCCCGTCGCTGAAAGAACAGCAGTACGCGATCATTGAGCGGGCCTGCCGCCACCAGCGCGTTCTTGCGGTCGTAAAGCTCGGCGAACACAACTCTGCTGTGGGTGTCGATGAAGAAGGTCTACTGGTAGATACGTTGGCGCTCGCCATAATTTGCTGCACACCCAGCGAGGACGTTAAGCAGCTTGTGCTTATTTTGCACAAGCCGCTTGCTGTCGTCTCAGTTTAACTACTTAACTTCATGGAGTTTGTGGAATTTGTGTCCCTGCAAGAAGTTGCTCGCAATAACTGTTATTAAATCTTTGAATAGCGCTTAACAAATCATCGCTATATTTGCCAATATTGACTCAGTCCAAGGTGAGTTTGATGCGCTGGCATGCGTTTCGAGAGAACCTTATCGGCTATTCGATGGTGTTTCCGGCACTCGCTATCATTTTTCTGTTCGGCATCTTCCCGATTGGGTTTGCCTTTTTTGTCAGCCTGCACCGCTGGCGGCGCTTTCCCGGCGAATATATCGGCATCGATAATTACGTCCGTGCCCTCGGAGATTTTTCATATGTCCTGTTTTTCTGGTTTGCTTTGGGAGCATTGGCAGGCGCGCTTCTGCTAGCCAACCGTTTTTTTCGTATGCGCAGCGAGCGCCTCAACGGGCTGCTCTCCCTCTTTCCCGGAACAGCGAATGCAGCAGCAGTTACCCTGCTCATTTTCTGGGTTGCCCGCGTCCTGCCGGTTATCCTCGATATCCCACAACGCATCCGCGGGCAAGAACGTGTGACAGGCGTTTTCATTGCGGAACTGCTCGCCAGCTTTCAACTTCCAGACGTCACATCATTTTTTGTAGTAGTACTCATAACCAGTGCGATCGCAGTTACAACATCTGTGCTTTTCATCCATTTTAGCAAGAAAAGGGTGTCTGCTCTGAATGCACTCTGGCGAGCGACATGGCTTTGCTTGGCATTGGTGACGGGCACCCTACTGTTGAATTTCACCCTTGAAGAGATGCTCGCTGCGATCTTAGCGGCACGCGACGCCAGTCAAGAGCTTCCTTTGGGGATACAAGTCGTTTTCATGACTCTTGGCGCCGTGCTGTTGCTAGCGGCCTACCGGCTTTGGACAAGTGCGAATCGTCAACACAGTGACCAAAGTTTCTTTTGGAGGGTTAGCGCATCTGCCTGCTTGATTGTTGCTGGGTATATCTTGTTCACTCAGCTCCCACAGCTCCTCACCAATGCCGATAGAAGCATGGCCCGTGGTCTCGGCGTGACTGTAATGTTCGCGTTGGGGACAATCCCGCCGCAACTCGCGATCGGGATTGTGCTCGCTTATTTACTGTTTCAAAACGTGCGCGGCAAAGCTTTCTTTCGTATGGTCTACTTCCTACCCTATGTGATGCCTTTTGCTGCCACCTCGCTGGTGTTCAGCCTGCTGTTCTCGCATCGGCCTGAAAGTCCCATTAATCGCCTCCTTCAAGCCGTCGGCATCCCAGTTCAGAGATGGCTGCTGGAACCGACCGGTATCTTCGAACTTCTTTTCGGCGCACAAGGGCTGCTGGCCGGTCCCAGTCTCGCACTGGTCGTAATCATAATCTATACAGCATGGATCTACATTGGTTATGCAACCGTTGTATTCTTGGCGGGCTTGGGAAATATTCCTGCGGAACTGTCGGAAGCTGCGCGTATCGACGGCGCATCAGAGTGGGGAATCTTCCGGCACATCACCTTGCCCTTGCTTTCACCCACAACTTTCTTTCTGACACTCATCGCGGTCATTGGCACATTCCAGAGTTTCACCCAGATTTGGATTATGCGGACTGCAGGGGCTGCCGACTCAGTCGATACCCTCGGCGTCTACATTTTCCGGACGATACGCAGCACTGACCCGAACATGGGATATGGATCTGCGCTGTCTCTGGTTCTGTTCCTTATCATTATCGTCTTAACTCTATTCCAGAATCGTATTTTCGAAAGACGAGTGTTCTACCTTGGCTGAAATTGCTATACGCACGGTTACACCCACGCAAAGGGCACAGCGACTGCCGCCTATACGCTGGGGGCGCGTAGTTATTTATGCCGTGCTCACTCTGGGGCTGTTTCAGGCACTACTGCCTTTTTTGTGGATGCTGAGCGCATCGCTTATGTCGTTTACCGAAGTCACTGCAGGCCGACTGCTACCCTCAGTGCCGTTATTCAGTAATTATCAGGAGGCATGGCAGCGAGCCAATTTTGCCCAGTTTGTTTGGAACAGCACTAGGATCACCTTTATCACGGTCGCTGGACAGCTTCTCTTCTGCATCCCCGCCGCCTACGCATTTGCGCGCGTGCGTTTCTTCGGTAGAGATGTTTTGTTCGGGATTATGCTGGCGACTCTCATGATCCCTGATGTCGTAACCTTAGTCCCCAACTACCTCACCGTGATCTGGTTAGGGCGGCTGAGTGAAAGTCTTTTTGGTTTTGGGTGGGTCAACAATTGGCCCGCTCTCACGATTCCTTTCATGGCATCAGCGTTTACGATATTTTTGCTCCGGCAGTTCTTTCGACAAATCCCTGATGACCTGTGGGATGCTGCGCGCATTGATGGGGCAGGTCATCTACACTTTCTCTGGTCAGTTGTTATCCCGCTTAGTCGTCCCGCCATTATGACCGCGATAACCTTTGCGATGATCGGTTCTTGGAATGCGCTGCTCTGGCCGCTTTTAGTTACACAGACCGACGAGTGGCGACCGATTGCGGTGGGTTTAACTAAGTTTGCTGCCAGCGATGCCCCAACGCAGTTGCATCTACAAATGGCAGCTTCTGTAATCATGATCGTCCCTGTCCTTGTCATGTACTTCTTCACCCAGCGACAATTCGTTGAAAACATTAGCATCAATAAGGGTTAATTCGCTCACTTTGCTGTAAATCGCTACCGATAAGGTATACCATGAATATACGCTTCGTCCATATCAGCGACACACATATCACGCCTACCGGAAGACTGTCAAGAGATGATGGCTTGAGCCAGTTGGTCGAAGAGATCAACGCAATGCCGTACTCAAATCGTGAAAGCACATGCGCTCTCATCGACCAGATTAACGCGCTACCCTTTGAGATAGACTTTGTACTACATACAGGAGATGTTGTTCACGACCCTCAGGGCCTTGAGGAATATGTCTCAGCACTTGATCTTTTGGCGGGACTTCGCCATCCAGTGCACTACCTTGTAGGCAATCATGATCGCCAAGACGGGATTAAGCGGTTGATTTCCCACCAACCTGTTCACAGCGACTCACTAGATTATTGGTTCGACTGCGGTGGCTTAGACGTAATGTGCCTAGATAGCAGTTCGCATGGTGAAGGGGGCAAGGGTTTTCTGAAGGACGAACAACTTGAATGGCTGGATGCGAGGCTGCGTTCCGACCAGGAAAAACCAGCCATTATTGCTTTGCATCATAACCCATTCTACTTTGCTTCTGAAAAAGCCGATGAGTACACCCTAGTTAACGGTGAAGCCTTACATAAAATTCTCGTTCACTCTCGTAGCAAGCTGCGCGGAGTGTTTTATGGGCACATTCATCAAGCAGTAGACACATACCGAGACGGCATCCTCTATAGCGCAGCGATGAGTGCCTATTTTCAATTCGATCTATGGCCGGGGGTTTTCAAGTCCGGAGGTATCGATCGGCATCGAGTTGTGGGCTTCAACGTCGTTACAATCAAGGATGATACGACTTATGTACGGCGCTTTGGCATCCGACTAGGAGAATGACACACTGTCTTTTTACAGGAGCATTTGAAGGGGTATCAGATTGATACCCCTCTATTATCAAGCGCATTTTGCTGCTAGCTGCCGGCTTCCGCCTGACGTGTCAGCGACTCTTGGTGGACCCGGTTTGCTTCTGCCTCGAGTGCAGCAGCTACCTCTGCTACATCACGTCTACCCACAGTAACATCCGAAATCGCAGTGGCCAGCAAATCTCGCACCACACCATAGGAGGCATTCTGCGGCGATCGGTAGATATTTACATCTCCGCTGAAGATCAAGTTAACGGCATGGCTGTAATATGGATGAGCATCGTAAAAGTCTTGGCTAATCCCCTCCGCTGCGGAGATGCGCGACGGGAAAAAGAACGTTGACTCCGACCACCGGATCTGATTTTCAGTCGATGCTAGATGCTTAATAAAGAGCCAACTGGCAAGCTGCTGTTCCGGGGTGCTTGGGATGATGATTAGACCGCCACTGTAAAGCTGCATCGTACGATTATCGCCAGACCATGGAGTGCTAGTCATAATCCAGTTATCGACCCCACTCCCAGACTGCTCGATATTGTTCAAAATGAAAGGGACACCCACCACACTACCAACTGCCATTGGCGTGAGGCCGAAGGCAAAATCGTCCGTATTTCCGAAGAACGTCGCCGGGATATAGAGACAGCCCTCGTTATACATATCCTGCATCAGTTGGAACATCTCAAGAACTTCAGGAGACGTAAAGACATAACGGTCGGTTTCCGGGTCAAAGATGTTGCCGCCATTGCTTGCAACGAACGACTCGAAATTATTCGGGTCGAGGTTCATTGCAAAGCCCTGAATATCTTCACCGTTAGGCCCGATTAGATCTTTCGTTGCACAGGCGATATCACGGAATTGTTGGAACGTTTCTGGGGCACTATCGAACCCGACCTCAGCCAACATATCGAGGTTTACCGACATGACTGCACCCGAGAAACTGTTGGTGAACAGAAGCATAGCACCATTGTAGGGTGCTTCTTCAAAGATGTTTGCTCGGATGATATTTGGATTAAAATCAGCCTGTTCTTCAGCGGTGAAGCCCCACATTGGATCATTAAAGTAAGGCAGCAAATCGATCGCAGCACCATCGAGGAAATAGTTCTTGGCGTCATTCTGAAAGCCTCCCACGATATTGGGCAGGTCACCAGAAAGGATCGCGGTGCTCATTTGCGCGCGAAGATCAGGTTGAGCGATGGCTTCAACTGTGATACCCCATTCATTGGTGGCATTAAATTCTTCAACAAACTGGTTCAGCAGATCGACTTGTCGACCAGCCAGTCCATGCCAATAGACAACGCGCTGTCCCGAAGGATTAACTGATGCGAGATCCTGCGCCGATACTCCATTAACGAGCAAGAAGCATAGAGCTATGACCCAAGTGAAGAACTGCTTCATAGCTACCTCCTTTTGAGCAGCCTTAACGACTTTTATCCAGTTAACGTCTCACTATTCTAGCTGGATCATAATTAAGAAAACGCGCGCAAATGCTTATTCGTTTATTAAGGACCACACCAGGATATTTTTTCGTCCCTTCACAATGAATTAAACGATACCAGTTATCTTCGAGTTCTGATCTTATGCTCCAATGTAAGGAAATACAGCGATGAAACAATAGTTCAGCAAAAGCTCGACTATTCGACAAGTTTGAGCGCCCTCGCTGAGCACCAATTGCGTGTACTGATCCCTAATAGCGGCACCTTGAACGTCTACACAATCTTCTGTTGCGTGCATCGATCGCGAAGCGCAACAGAAGGATCGCCTTCATCCCTATAAAAAACCAGCGGAGGTTGTGATGCCCCGAGACTATGTGATTCAGCAGGACCTGACCAACGAGGATTTAGAGCGTCTACGTGTGGCAGGATTAGCAGGGATAGATACGGAAACGACTGGACTACAGCCGCGTCGCGATTTTCTTGCACTAGTTCAAATTTGCGATCCGAGCGGTGTGGTCAATGTGCTGCGTCGCCGAGACTGGATGAACGCGCATAATCTTCGTGCTTTCCTCAGCGACGATTCGATAGAAAAAGTATGCCACTATGCGCCGTTTGAAGCAGTGTTTTTTCTCAGTCACCTTCAAGTCGCCGTGCAGAATTTTTACTGCACCCGTATAACAAGCAAGCTAGTTCGTACTTATACCAGTAATCATAACTACGATTACATGGTCTACGAACTGCTTGGAATCAAGATCGAGGAAGAATCAGTTGGTCTGAGTGACTGGTATACTACGAAAGAGCTGACCCCAGCCCAGCTTGCCTATGCTGTGAAGGATGTTTTGTATTTGATCCCGATGCGTACTCGGCTCAACGAGATGCTGGTGGAAAAAGGCACATTGCCTTCAGGATCGATCACGTTCGTTGACCTGCATCGCTTGTGCATGGCCTTCATCCCTACCATGGCACAACTTCAGCTCAATGGCTGGGATCTTGGGCAAGATCTAACTACGTCGGTGTTCTACTATTACTAAACCTTCCTACGAAATACCGTTTGCAGCTTAAGTTGAGCAGCGGTTCAGGCGCCAAGACGCTCGGCGCTTATTGAACAGCAGTCTCTATGCGCTGAAGGTGGGCTACGCAGGAAAGTTGCCAGCGAGAGAACAGTTCCTCGAACACGTGCAGACGTCGGCATAAGCGCGATCACGGATGGGACTTAGGGACTGCTCCGGCGTACCTTCCTGATCCGGTCCAGATTCCAGTTCAATTTATGTAGTGACCACACCCCGACCCAAAATGAACAGACTGCTCTCTCACTTGCCTCTGATTTCATGGAATACCTAGAACTCACTCGCTATCCTCAGCGCTTGACCCTCGAACAACTCCTGATCGACGAACAGTAGCAACTGAGCTTGTGCTTTGCGGTGGACAGGGAGAGACTTTCCCCTCCCCCAGCCACCATGAAGTCTCGCTGGCGCTGGCAGCGCGACCCTGCAAACAAGTGTAACAGGGTCGGCAGCCTCTCGGCGAACCGTTCGTCAAACGTATAGGAGGTTTTCCATGACCCGCGTTTTCGTCTTAACCAACCACAAAGGGGGTGTCGGGAAATCGACATCCGCCACCAACATCGCTTTCGGGCTGACTGGGTTGCTTCGGCGCGCTGGGGTAGCAAACTGCCGAGTGCTGTTGATCGACACTGACAGCCAGAGCCATGCCACGCTCGTCACCACTGGGCGCAACGACTTCGGCACGGATGACAGCCTGTATTCGGTGCTGATGGCAGATCGCCAAGCTGCCCCACAGGTGATGGCAAGTGTGATTGTCCAGAGTCACTGGGATGCTGATCTCCACGTGCTGCCCGCTTCGCCCCTGCTCGAAGGCGGCGAGCGGGAACTCATGGGGGTAGCGGGTGCGCCGTATCGCCTCGCTGATCCGCTCTCACGTATCGCCGGACATTACGCAGCGGTGGTGATTGACACACGTCCATCCTTCTCGCTGATGACGGAGATGGCTTTAGTCGCCGCTACTGATGCGATTATTCCTGTTGAGCCGCGCTATCTGGAAACTGTTGGACTGCTCAGTGTGATGAGCAAGATCAATGATGTGCGCGAAGGCTGGCGACGGCCCGACCTCCGTGTGAGCGGTATCCTCGTGACCAAGATGGACAGCCGCGTGAAGGGACACAATCACCTGCTCGATGAACTCAAGGGGCACAATATCCTCGGACGGCTGCTGTGTGGGGTGATCCCGGCGAATGAAGCGGTGTCATATGCTCACCGCGAACACCTTAGTATTTTCTCGCATGATCCCAAAGCCCCGGCCAGCCGTGCCTATGCCCAACTTATCGGGACGTTGGTGAAACGGCTGAAAGGCAGCGCAGCATGAGCGGCAAACGCGATAACACCGCTAAGCTCGATGCCCTGCTTGCTTCCGTCACCGAGGACATCCTTGGTGGCGAGGCGCTGGCGGAATTTCAGGAACATGGGCTGCGCGTTGAGCGTATCCTGCTTGAGCTGGTGCGCCCCGATCCCATTCAACCCCGGCGCGTGCTGCCGGAACGCATCTATCACGCCTTCCACGACAACCGGCTCACGCCTACACAGGCACTGCGCGAGTTAGTGCAGATGGCGCAGTTGGCGGCACGGCAAAAGGGAAGACCGTTCGATGGTTTACTCGACCTGCTGCCGAATCCCGATGATGAAGGCGATGACGAACAGAAATCACCTGTGTCACCGGAAGAAGCGCTGCTTCGTGATCTGGTCAATCTGGCAATCACCATTCGGGATGATGGACAGGTCAATCCGCTGACCGTCGTTGATGTGTCACAGGGCGTGATGCGGCAGTTTCGGATAGAGACAGGTGAGCGGCGCTACTGGGCAACGTGGCTGTTACGTGACTTCATCGCTGGTTACACTGGCGATGGGATGATTCCCTGCATCATCATCCCGACTGAGTCCTATTCCCCTTTTCGTCAGGCGAAGGAAAACACGGCGCGGACGGGCTTATCCGCGATAGCGATGGCACGGCAGGCAGCACTCCTCTTGCTCACGGTTCACGGTCACGAGCTGCCTGCGAGTTCTGTCACAAATGATTTTTACCGTCAGGCACTCGATTTGCATCTACGCGGTAAACCTGAATACGCTGCCGAGGTTTTAACGGCGATGGGCGGTATCAGCAAAATGCACTTCAGTCGCTACAAAGCACTATTGAAACTCAGTGACGACGCGCTGGAGATGGCAGACCGCTACAACCTTGAAGAGAGACGGCTTCGATATGTAATCGGGCTGGACAGTCAATATCACGAGGAGTTAGTTCGACAGATTATTGATCTGAACCTTACAAGCAAACAGATCAGGGAAATCTGTGAAAGCGAGAAACTTGCCGGTGAGGAGGTTGAGGAATCAAGCGAAAAGCTCCCTCGTGCTGCGCTGCAAATTGCAAGGATTGCCCGCAACAGCATGAACACATCCAGTAAAGAGGTGGCTCAAGCATTGCTGGAACAAGAGAAAAATCCTCATCTTGCCCGCGCTCATATACAAACCCTGCGGAAACTGCTCGACGAAGCAGAACAGTATTTACTGGAGGATTGAGCAAGTAACCCATGGGTTACTTTGTTGAGGACATGGACGATGCAAAAGCAATCTCGCGCACCACCCAGTTTATAAAGCCAAAACCCACCGGCGGGAACGGTGGGCGGGCGCTGGAGGCGCGGCTGACAAGATAATTGTTGGTCTAGGCAACTAACAATGTATCACGTCCCGATTCTCCATGCAAGTGAATTTGAGCCATTTCCGTCATGTTTTTCACACGACTTCTGTTCAACACGCCTGGAGATAGGACGATGAGCATTGATCTGGAACACATCCGCAGTCGCAACCCGATTGAGGAGGTGGTGAATGAAAAGTACAGTTTGAAGAAACAGGGCAACCGTTTTGTCAGCATCGAACACGACAGCCTAGTGGTGACACCGCGCACCGGGTTCTACTTTTGGAACTCGAAAGGCGAACACGGGGATGTGTTCGATTTTGTCGGGCGCTACTACCTCGGTTACGGCTCAGGCTGGAACAACCGGGATGCCAATCAGTTTATAGAAGTGGTGAAGTATCTCGCCGAGCGGGCAGGTATCACGATTGAGGCGGATCCGACGTTTCGACGCTCACACAGTTGGGCAGAACGCCAGTTAGTAGCACGACTCCATGATGCGCTGCTGAAACATCAACCCGCGCTGGAGTACGTGACAAAGACACGTGGCTGGCAGCTTCCGACTATTCGCACAGCACGATTGGGGTACATGCCTGTCGATAAGCGCTCTCTGCTGGCTGACCTCAATCTCTCCGACTCCTGGCGCAAGGTCATTCAGGATTTTCCTGCGGAGATGCTGGTCTACGTCCACTTGCATCAAGGGCGATTGGTCTATCTCAGCGGACGATCCATCGCTGCCAAGCGACACTATAACCCGCCGCGTGAGGTCATCGGTGAACGGCAGCCGTATTTCAATCCCCTGTATTCAGAGGATGCTGAACAAGTGGTGATTGTCGAGGGGCAGGCCGATGCGATCACGTTCGCAGAGTGGGGCATCGTGGCTGTTGCATTGTGTGGGATGAGCCTGTCCGAGGATTTGCTCGGTAAGTTGAAACAGCATCGGCGGGTATTCGTCGCGCTGGACAATGTGTCAGAGACGGCGGAGAAAACACGGATACTTTGCCAGAGGATCGGCGTGTCGGCACATATCCCGCGTTTTCCAAGTGAAGTGAAGGATGCGAATGAGTGGTTAGTCAAGGCAAATGCCACGCCGGAGCAGGCGGCGAACCTGCTCAATCTCGCTATCCCCTGGCTCGAAGCGGAAGTGCAGCGGGTCGGCAGTTTAATGGGACTGGCACGAGAGGATTCGATCCGTCATCTGTTTCAGTATGCCGTTCAACTGGACGAGTTCGGCATTGCGCATTTCAAGAGCCAGATGGCGAAGATCGGTATCAAGGCGCGCATGTTCAACGACCTGCTCAAGGCAGCGCAGCAGGTTCAACCGAATGGGAGTGTACAGGAGGAGGGAATGCCCGAAATTCTCAACGATGATGTGCCGCTGCTCTCACCTGCGCTGGGGTTTCACCGCGAAGTGGCGATGTTGACTGTGACCATCATCGAGCGAACAAAGGATAACCGGCTCAACACGCAGCCGTATCTGGTCACCAGCACCCGTGAACTGCGGCGTTTAAACGAGCAGCAGATTATCCAGTTGAATGGGCAGGAAGTCGCGTTGCGAACGCTGCCGGATGCCTGCGAGTTTCTGATGCGCTGGCGCTACCGGGATGTGCAGCGCTTCCTGAGTGGGGAGACTATTGAACCGGGCACGGTGTTCAACGCCGTGCATAATGTTTTTACCCGCTATGTCGATTTCCGCTCGCCAGTGGAAAGCCGTATCCTGACGCTGTGGGTGATCGGCACTTACTTCTACACCATGTTTCCTGCCTATCCGTATCTGGCGTTGAACGGACCGAAAAACAGCGGCAAGAGTACCGTGCTGCGGGTCGCGCAGCCACTGGCGTTCAACATGGTCAACACCTCCGATCCGACAGGTCCCAGCATGTTCCGGCTCATTCACACAACAAGCTGCACCGTCGGCATAGACGAAGCAGAGCGCTATCACAATCCCCGCGATCCGGGGATGCAGCAGATCCGGCAGCTGCTCAACAGTGGCTATAAAGCCGGGATGCCTGCCATCCGGCTGATGGGCGATGATATGAAGCCCCAGGCGTTCGATGTCTACTCACCGAAAATCCTTGCCGCGATTGCCGGGCTGGAGGACATCCTTGCCAGTCGCTGCATCGCTATCCCGATGCGCCGCACAGACCGCAAGATGCAGGCATTTCCGGCGGACTTCGATGCCGCTGCCATCCGTCATCAGCTTTACAGCCTCGCGTTGAGCGATTTTGCCCATATACACCGCAATTACTTTGAACGCTCTGATCTGCACCGTCTGCACAACCGATCCGGGGAACTCTGGTCGCCACTGGTCGCATTGGCTGCCTTTTTTGAAGAGCGTGGCGCAGTGACGGGTCTGCTGCAAGCCATTTCGGACGCTGCTGAATGGGATGAGCAGGTCAGTGAGGGGAAGGCGCTGAGTGACCGAGAAGAAGCGGTGCTGCAAGCGTTAGAAATTATGACCCGCAATCAGACGGAAACCGTCTGGCTAAAAGCGGGGGCAGTGCGAGAGGAAGTCGCCCGACTGATGGGACAACCCAGTGAGAAATTCGGCGATGCACAGTGGATCGGCCACATCCTCAAGCGGCTGCACCTGATGGATGATGGGCAACGTAAACGCACTCCCGAAGGCATGACCTATGGGGTTCAGCCCGCTGAGGTACGCGACATGATGCGCCGCTACGATGTACTACCAATTGAAAATGGAATACGCTGAAAAATCGTTTAAACCCTATATGCCGTACATGGTCTTCGATGCAACGACTATGTACGGTAATTTGTATTTAACAGCACATTATAAAAATAATTACTAGTATTTTCCTCATCTGTTCAAATGCGGCTTTTAATGGCACTGTACTGACCCCCGCAGATTGGACACAGGGCTAAATGAAGTATCCTATGTTTAAGAGCCGAGTGGTGCTGGAACTGCTGAGCGGGGAAAAGACGGTCGCAGAGGCGTGTCGGGAGTATGAGCTGACGGCGCAGATGGTCAACGACTGGAAAGCGCAGTTTCTGGCAGCCGCGCCGCAGGCGTTTGAGAAAGGCGCGTTTAGCAGCGGAGAAGCGGAGCGGATCGCGGAGCTGGAGCAGATGGTCGGGAAGCTGACCATGCAGTTGGAGATCGCAAAAAAAGCCTCACGCTTGCTGGATGGGACATCGCGCAGAAACGGCAAGCGGTCATGAGGCTGCAAGCAGAAGCCTATCCGGTGGCAGAGATCTGTGCGGTCGTCGGGCTGGCGCGCAGCACGTTTTACCACGCTGCTGAGGAGACCGAAGCCGAAGGACTGCGCCAAGCGCTGCTGACACTGGCGGGCGAGTACCCCACCTATGGCTATCGCCGTCTGACCGCGCTGCTGCGCCGAGCGGGCTGGACGGTCACTCACAAGCGCATCCATCGGCTGATGTAGCAGTTGGGCTTGCAGCGCCCGGTGAAAAAGCGCAAGACGCGCACGACCAACAGCGACCATCCCTTCCCGCGTTATCCCAACCTGGTCAAGGGGGAGACTGCTGCGCGCCCGGACGACATCTGGGTGGCGGATATCACCTACGTGCGGCTGGAGCATGGCTTTGTCTATCTGGCGGTGCTGATGGATGTGTTCACCCGTGCCGTGCGCGACTGGCATCTGAGCCGCTCGCTGGATCATCACCTGACGCTCAAGGCACTGGAGCGGGTGCTGGCGGGCGGTCATTCCCCGCTGATCCACCACAGCGACCAGGGGCTTCAGTATGCCTGCAAGGACTACACCGACTAGTTGAAGGAAGCACACGTCCAGATTAGCATGGCGGCGGTCGGCAAACCGGAGGACAATGGCTATGCGGAGCGTCTCATGCGCACGATTAAGGAAGAGGAAGTCGATCTGAGCGAGTATGCCGACTTTCACGACGCTTACCAGCGGATCGGCGCTTTCTGGAGGATGTGTACACCCGCAAGCGCATCCACTCAGCGTTGGATTATCTCACGCCTGCCGAATTTGAGGCGCACTGGCGTGAACAACACCAGCGGGCGATGGTCAGTTAAGCAACACTCTTTTCGTGTCCAACTTTTTGGGGTCACTACACACGAAATGCTGAGTTGTCCTCAGCATTTCGCAAATTTCGTATGTAGATGAGGTAATTTAGGGGAACTGAATGTCCTCAATCGGCTCAACTGTGCTGAACTGCCCGTCAGATGCAGAAAAGGTCTCGTCAATCTCGATCCCTTCAATCGTGCCAAATACCCGGAACGTGTAATCGCCGGGGCGCATGGGGATCAGGTCGGCAGTGTAGTGACCCGGTTCGTCACTTACTGGACGCAGATTCAATACTTTGGAGGCAGGACCAAAGGTCGCTCCGATTTGCAGCGTGTCTTCCAAGCCTATGACACCTGTGTTTTCCTCAGCATGATCATCGCCCCCGTCATTGGTATGTTCCCCTTCAGGTTCGGGGGTTGCTTCATCATGTTCTTCTTCCCCACCATGACGAGTAATCGTAATTTCTGGCCCGTTCATCAAACCCGTGTAGGCAGGCTCTTCGCGCCAGCCGATCTCGATGGTGTAATCTCCCACTTCACGTCCCTCATGGGCGGACGCCGGAGAATAAACCAATACCGTCAGCATCAGGATGAGAATCAATAGACTGCGAACTTGCTTCATTTACATGCTCCTTTGTCTTGTTCAACTGAGATATAAGTGGCAGCGGTGCAACCCACCACCGCCGATTTGCCATCAATTAGAATCGTAAGTGGACCATCAAAAGGGTCTCGTGCGATGATCTCGACCTGCGATCCTAATGTAAAGCCTTTGCCCATAAGATGCTGAAGAATTTCAGGGTCGTTTGAGTTAAGACAGGCGATTTTCGCCTTGATACCGATTTGGAATTGAGACAGCGTGTGCAGTTCTCGATAGTGACAAGTCCCATCAATTCCCGGAATGACTTCTCCATGAGGATCAAGGATTGGATGATTAAGTTTCTCAACGAGCGCAGCGATAAAGCGATCTGAAACTGCATGTTCGAGTTGTTCTGCTTCGTCATGAACTTCGTGCAGCGCATAACCCAAATCTGTGACCAGATACAGTTCAATCAGTCGATGCCGCCGAATCACCCGCAGTGCTTCGCGTTCTCCTTTTTCGGTCAACCGCACACCATGATACTTTTCGTAGTCTACCAAACCAACAAGCATCAGGCGATGCGCCATATCGGTGACGGATGGAGGCGAAATGGCTAACATCTCCGCCAGCGCATTGGTGGAAACACGCTCCATTTGCTGCTGGAGCATGTAGACTGCTTTCAGGAAATCCTGCACGGATTGGGAGTCCGCGTTCGCCGTGCGCGTCGTGACCATCACCTGTCCTATCTACTCAGAACGATCATCAGCCTTCTGATGTAGTGGCGGCGAAGTCGATTTCCAGCCTCACTTCGTCCGCGACATTCGCAACGCCCGGCGCTGCTGGGATCGTCATTCCGAAATCCCGGTACAGCACGACGGTGGAGGCACTGCCCTCAAGCCGGGTTGTACTGATCGCAGTAAGCGTCGCATCAAAAGTGATTTCGCGTGTGACCCCATGTACCGTGAGACTGCCGCTGATCTGGAAGTCAAATGAGTCGCCCGCCGTCACTATAGCGGGTAAACCACTCAACGTGAGCGGTGTAAACTCGGCGAATTCAAACTCAGCCCGATCTGCCTGCAAGATTTGCCCGCGCAGCGCGCGTGTGCGGAATTCGTTATCCGTTTCCAGTGTCCGCACGTTGATACGGATCGTGCCGAGTTGGGAGTTTGCGGGCTGTTCAAAATTCACCAGTAAATCACCCGCGATTTCATCCGTGACACCGACAACCGTTTTGGGATTACCCAGCAGCGTTTCATCAATCACGAAACGCACTTCGGACTCACTCGCAGCAATATGAAAGAGGGTACGGGTATCGTCCGGTTGAAGGATTAAAGCGGGGGCTGCTGTCACTTGGCTGGGTTGACCCGATCCACCGGAAAACCAAATGTAAGCCACCCCCGCTGCCAACATTCCAATGGTGATGACGGCAGCAGCGGCAATCAGCCCTAGTCCCTTTCGACTTGCAATCCTTCTAATACGCTGCTGCTTATCTTCCACAGGGTCTACTCGCTGTGGTGCAGCCGTTTTCATCGCATTCGTCTGTGCCATGTTGCTTGATCCCATCCTCTTAGAACTTGACCATAAAGGCGGTGAAGTACATCAGCGCCAAACCTGCGACCAACCCGCTCAGATTGACCCAATTGACCAGTGGCAAACCCAGTCGTTCGGTATCCCGCGCCACCAGTTTGCCCACTTCCCAGACCACTTGCAGGATTGCGCCCACACCTATTGCCAGGAAGATCGTCGCCAGCACCGGGTTAAAGGCGAAACCGCCGATCCATGTACCCAGAACGGCAGGACCACCCGCGATCAACAGCAGCAGCGCGAAGTGTCTAAGCCCGGGATTGTTCCGCACAATCGGGGCGGCGATACCCACGCCTTCAGTGATGTTGTGCAGGGTGAAACCCAGAATGAGGAATGTGCCGAGCGCCGCTTCACCAGAGGCAAATGCCGCGCCAATCGCCAACCCTTCACCCAGGTTATGTAAGCCAATCCCAAAGGCGATTCGATAGGCAATCCCAAGCGGGATGCTTTCTGTCCCCCGGCGGACGCTCCCGACGGCTAGGAGAACACCGAGAGTGATCAGTGCGATAAACAGCACCATCGGGACACCCTGCCAGAACGCAGGCAGTTCCGCCGCAAATTCATTGGCATCCAGCCATGTGCCAATTGCCAGATAAACCAGCAGTCCGACAGTCAAGGCGAGGATGAAGTTCATCGCCTGCCTGCTCAGGCGGCGCATGAAGGGATACCACAACATGCCCAACCCAACCGGGACGATACCGACATACAAACCGACCAATCCAAATTGCAGGAAGAGGTTCGTTGAAATCTGTGGGGTTTCGACGGCAACCGGAACTTCGCCTTCAAACAGCGTTCCGAGTGAAGAGACCAGCACGATCAAATGGGCTTCTTCCTCGACCCAGGGGTAATAAATCGTAAAGGTGGATCGACCAAAACGGGGGATGGTGGTGGAAGGATTGGCCTCAAACATGAAGTAAGCATCATCCACCTGCACCTGCGGAATAGTCACCGTCTGGGGACCGTCGTTGACGACTTCGACCTGAATAATGCCCGGTTCTGGCAGCATCACTCGTTGAATGGACACTTGCTCGACGGGCGGTCCCGCCAGTTCAGTCAGACCGCCGCCGGTGGCGACGAGATAGGTCAACACGACACCCAACAAGATCAGCGGCACGAGCGCCAGCAGCCACGCTGCGCCGGACAGACCCTGTGGCTCAGAGGCAGAGGGGGTTTGGGGCGTGGTTTGCGTTGTCATCTTAGCTCACCTCCGGTTGGCGCACACTGCTGCCGTTCATACTTTTGAAGTCCCACTCATCATTCAATCCGACTTCGGCTAACGCTGCCCCGTAATCCGCTTCATTGACCGCGTTGAAAAAGCCCATCCAGCCCAGTTCCGCAAACTCGCTGACATGAGCATGAAACATATACCGCCCCGGATAGCGTGGGCGAAATTCCAGAATACCGCGCTGTCCCTGCGCTTGCATGATGGTGTCCACCATTCGCAGCGTAGGTTGCAGCGTCGTGCCTGTATCGTAGTAATCGAAGAAATGGGCGTGCAGGTGAAAACTGTTGATGAGGTCGAACTCGATAATGTTGATGAGATAGATGCGGACCAGTTCTCCGACCTTGATGGGAATTGGGCGGCGCATAAACTCATGCCCTACCGTATTGACCGCGTAAATCTCATTGCCTGCGTCGAAGTTGGTATCGAAGGCATTCATCATCATCATCAATTCACGGGCAGGAGGACGACCTCCGGGCGGGTCAACAATGAATGCGCCATACATGCCTTTGTGAATATGACGCTTCAGCGGAGCGGCATGGCAGTGATACAGGTGGCAGCCGAAGGGATCGGCATCAAATTCGTAAGTGAAACTTTCGCCCGGTGCGATTGCCCCGCGATATTCCCCATCTACACCGTCCATCTCTGCTGGATGAAAGCCGTGAAAGTGCATCGTGTGAGGGTGAGCGCCGAAGTTCGCAAAGTTAATGCGGAGGTGATCGCCTTCAGCACAGCGGATACTCGGACCTGGCACACGCCCATTGTACGCCCAGGCAGGAAAGAAAATGCCCGGTGCGATTTCAATCTCGATGTCCCCCGCCGAAATATCATATTCGCGGATGGGACGACCCTCGTCTGTCTCACCCGCAATCGTGCCATAATCCCAGTCCACCAGCATCTGCATGGGGTCAAACCCATTGCGCTCGTGGTCAACTGCGCCAACCAGCATTTCACGCATCATGGCGTTGTGTCCGCTCCCTTCACCGCTGTGGGTCATCCCGGGCATAGTAGTGGGTTCAGCGGTTGCGTCTTGTGCCTTCGCTCCCCGACCTAACAGACTCGCGCCAATCACACTGGCAGCGCCACCGATGCTGAGGCCAAGAAAACCTCGCCTCGATACAAGCTGCTGCAATCGTTGATTCATATTATTCGCCCCTCCAAATTTTGATGTTTTACTACAGTTGCGTAGTAGTTTAGGCTATTCTAAAAATAATGTCAAGTGACTTGAAGTTAAGTGGTTTAAAGCTATACTTGGCACAAGTGGAAGGATATGAAATGCCACCGAAACCTTATCCTGTAAACCAAAAAGCGGGTGACGGCTTACGCAAGTTTCTGGGTGAATTGGAACTGGCTGTCATGGAAGTTATTTGGATGCGTGAACAAGCCAACGTGTCAGACATCGTGGCAGCACTCAACGAACAGGGGCGCGCATTGGCTTATACTTCGGTGATGACGGTGATGAACCGCCTGACCGAAAAGGGATGGCTAACGACTGAGAGGCAGGGTAAAGCCTATCTGTATCGCGCCGTCCATTCACGCGAAGAAGCGGAAGCTGCTGCTGTAGGAGAGGCGGTACGAACCCTGCTTCGGGATTTTGGAGATGTTGCTGTCGCTCAATTTCTCAAAGAGTTGGATGAAATTGACCCGGAACAGCTTGCGCGATTGGCAGAGTTAGCGCGTGAAACAGGGTCGAACACCGATGAACAAAGCTGAGTTCCCGCCTAACTTACTGCCAATCCTGCTGATCTTTTCCATCCCATGTGTTCTGCTTTGTTTGATGCTGCCGCTGTATCACCCTGAATTTGTAACCCTAAAATTGCTTGCTGTTATAACGCTTCTCGCTGTCAATACCCTGATGGCGTTTTTTCTCCAGCTTTGGCGCACGATGCAGTTCACTAGGCGAATGTTCTACTTTGCATCAGTCAGGCTGCCTTCACGACTTCAAACCGTCGTCGATGAACTTGAGATCGCCCCCTCCAAAATGCTCTTTCTTCCTACCGAGGAGCCGTTTGCGCTCTGCTTCGGCTTTTTCAAACCCCGCATTTGCTTGAGTATGGGGTTAATGGATTTGCTCTCGCAGGAACAGTTGAAAGCTGCACTATCGCATGAAGAATATCACCGTCGTCAATTTGACCCGCTGCGTATTCTCATCGGATCGGTGTTGAGCCGAACATTCTTCTTTTTGCCTATCTCGCAGCGCCTTTATGACCGTTTCACAACTGACCTGGAAATGAAAGCGGATCAGTACGCCATTCAGCAGGTTGGCAAAGCGGCGTTGGCAGGGGCATTACACCTACTGCTCACGATGCCACCCTCTACAGCAGCGCTTCTGGGTAAAACAGCTGTTGTCGGATTTACGGTGAGTTCCGAGCGTGTTGCTGCTCTATTGGGAGATCGTTCATCGTCAAATCAACTTTCATTTCAAAGTGCCTTGTACAGCCTTGCTGTACTCATCAGTCTGGGAGTGTTCATCTTGGTGTGAAGGGTGACACAATAAGGGAGTGTCTAAATATAAACAGATGGTAAAATAGATGCATGAATACATGTCCCTATTGCCAATCCACTGAAGGACAAGTCAAAAACGGATTGAATCCGTCTGGGACACAACGCTGGTTGTGTCGCCGCTGTCGTCGCGCCTACACGCCTGAACCAAAACCGAAAGGTTACGATGACGCTACTCGGCTGGAAGCGGTCAAACTGTATGTCGATGGAATGAACCTGCGCCGGATTGCGCGGACGTTGAGGGTCAATCACCAGAGTGTCGCCAACTGGGTCAAGGCACACGCAGCCCGGTTACCCGATGCGCCTGTCCCCAGTGAGGTGGAAATCGTTGAGTTGGACGAACTGTTCACTTTTGTGGAGAAAAAAAGCCTGCTTACCTGATGACGGCGGTTGACCGGGCGACGCGGTGCATTGTGGGCATCGCCGTGGTGTGGGAGCGCAGCACGGAGACCCTGCAAACCTTGCTTGACACCAGCGTGTGGGCCGCCCAGTACTTTAGTGATGCGTTCAATCTCTATTTGTCCGCCGTCTATCCCGGTGTGCATCAGGCACTGACCGACAAAAGCCAAACGTATTCCGTCGAAGGCGATAATGCCGAGCTGCGGCATTATCTGGCGCGCTTGGCACGCGCTTCCCGTTGTTTTTCGCGTTCGATGGCGGCTTTGCAGGCTTCCGTTCGTCTCTTTATCTTTGCGTGGAATGCACGCCAATTGCATAAGCGCCAGCATCCGCGCTATCCGGCCCATATCCGAGACTTTGTATCTGTTTGAATTTAGACACTCCCCACAATAAGAATTGCTTGACAAATTTAACCAAAGGCGTAAAATACGTGAAGACTTGTTCATATATTGATGGTGTAACGGATGACTCTCGACCCACACATTACGGCGACCATTTGCCAGGATGAAGATGCCGAGCAGATTGCCATTCTGAATGAGCATTTGATTGACCCATCCACTGCAAACCGCCTCGCCGAAGTGTTTAAGGCACTGAGCGATCCCAACCGCCTGCGGCTCATTTCGCTCCTGCTGGAAAACGAAGTTTGTGTTCATACTCTCGAAGCGACGCTGGGAATGACGCAATCAGCCATCTCACATCAACTTCGCCATCTGCGTCAGTTGAAGCTGGTGCGTTTCCGCAAAGAAGGGCGGCATGTCTACTACGCCCTTGATGACGATCATGTGCGCGGCTTATTTAAGCAGGGGCTGTTACACGTTGAGCATGGATAGTCAGCAAACTGCTGGCTCTCTTTTTTCACTAAACACATGAATAAGTGTTCATATATTGATACTGAGTTTCAATACCAGCGACCAACACGATTTCATCAGGTTCACGAGCAGAGAAAAAAACATGCACTACGAAACGGATATTCTCATTATTGGAGCAGGGCAAGCCGGGCTTGCGCTTGCTTTTCACCTCAAATCAACCGCTTTGCGCTATCAACTGGTAGAGAGAAACGCTCAAATTGGTGATAGCTGGCGCAATCGCTATGATGGATTAACCCTTTTCACGCCTCGCTCATTCAGCGCACTCCCCGGATTGGCGCTTCAAGGTAATCCAAAGGGCTATGCAACACGGGATGAATTTGCGGATTATCTGGATCACTACGCCAATCATTTTGGATTTTCAATTCATCTGAATCAAGAAATCTGCTTGCTTGAGCAGGTAGAGGGTGGTTTTCAAACGACGACTGAAGCGGGGGACAGCTTTTCGAGCCAGATAGTCGTTCTAGCGACAGGTCCTTTTCAGAAGCCCAAAATACCAATCATTGCAAAGAAGTTCGCGCCTGAGATTGGGCAGTTTACCCCCGAAACCTACAAGAACGCGGTGCAAATCCCAATGGGGACAGTTCTCGTGGTAGGAGACGGCGCAACCGGACGCGACACTGCGAACGAACTGACCCGAACGCATCCTGTTCTGCTGGCAACGGGTCGCTCACGCCGACTGCTGCCTGAAAAGATGTTGGGCAAAAGTGTGTGGTGGTGGCTGGACAAACTTGGCATGATGCGTGTATCAGCGAACTCTGCTCTGGGTCAGTATATGCGTCGAGTGGATCCGTTTCCCGCCAGAGGAAGTCGTTTGAGTGACCTGCAACGCAAAGGCGTTCAGGTTCAGAAATTGCTAATCGAGGTCAACGGAAAAATAGTTCGTTTCAGCAGTGGTGATACCGCTCAGGTGGACAGCGTGATCTGGGCAACCGGGTATCAAGACGATAATGACTGGGTTGCAATTCCTGAAGTGAAGGATGGTGAAGGAAATTTCATCCAAAGCGCGGGGATTTCGCCAGTCAAAAATCTATACTTTATTGGACGTTCTTGGCAGCGAACACGCGGATCAGCCTTGATAACAGGCGTTGGCGAGGATGCGCTTTACCTCACAAAACACATTTTGCAAACATGGAACGTTTCTCAAAAAACTATACGCACTCAAGAAACCAGTTCTTGAGTGCTGGGAAAGGCAACAAAATGGAAAGTACAACACAACTTGAACTCAAACTGCTCCTGCCTAAACTGGACTCACAGGATGAATGCGTGGACATTCTGACCACGCGCTTAAATCAGCAGCGCGGCATTGAAAAGGCGCACATCATCCATGAGAACGGAGATGTTCGTTTATGTTTGCACTACGACCCTAATTTAATCTCGTTGGCGACTGTTCAGCGACTCGCCAGAGAAGCAGGCGCAGAAATCAGCACGCGCTATCGGCATGAGCAAATTCCGTTCGCAAGGTTGAATACAGCCGATGCTGCTTCAAGTCTGGAGAAAGAATTGAACGGCTTGAAAGGGATGATTCATGCGAATGCGAATTACGCCGCCGGGCTGATCTTTGTCGCTTACGACAGCACGGTTCTACAGCGTGAAACCATTGAGCGCAGTATTCGCGGGATGGGCGCAAAAGTCATCTCATCCGCCGCACCAACCCATCAACATACCGAGGGAGATAAGCATGAAAACGAGGGAGAGGGACACGGACATGATCACGGTAGCGCCCCAGCTTTTCTACCTCATTGGATGCAAGAACGGTGGACACTGATCCTTGTTGGACTGGCGGCTGTTTTCTTCCTGACTGGATGGCTCGGTGAACGCTTCTTAGGTTTCACACCGCTGGCTGCAAACGTGTTTTACATCCTTGCCTATCTTGCAGGGGGCTATGATGTAGCAACCCACGCTATTCCAGCGCTGTTCAAAGGCAAGTTGGATACAGACATTTTAATGCTAGCAGCGGCAGCGGGGGCAGCAGTGCTGGGTGAATTGGGCGAAGGTGCGTTCTTGCTGCTGTTGTTTTCGATAGGTCATGCTGGCGAACATTATGCGCTGGATCGCGCTCGTAATGCGATCAATGCGCTGGGTCAGTTAATGCCGAAGACGGCTCAGGTCAAACGGAACGATCAGATTGTCGAAGAGCCTGTCGAAAAGCTGCAAGTCGGCGATGTGGTGATTGCGCGTCCCGGTGATCGTATTCCCGTTGACGGCGAGATTGCTGAAGGCACCAGCACGATTGACCAGAGTCCCATCACAGGCGAAAGCGTGCCGATCACAAAGGCAGTGGGTGACGAGGTATATGCCGGAACGGTCAATAAAGACAATGCGCTCGAAATCCGTGTCAGCCGTGTTGCCAACGACAATACCCTAAGCCGTGTGATGAAATTAGTCGCCGAAGCACAGAGCCAGCAAAGTCCGACTCAGCAGTTTGCAGATCGCTTTACCAGTCGGTTTGTCCCTGCCGTATTTGTCGCTACAGCCCTGTTGATTATTATTCCGCCGCTGTTGAATTTGCTCTCACTGCAAGACAGCTTCTATCGAGGGATGCTGTTGCTGGTCGCTGCCTCTCCGTGTGCGCTGGCGATTGGTACGCCAGCGGCCGTGCTGGCAGGCATTGCACAGGCAGCGCGTAACGGCGTACTGATTAAGGGGGGAGTCCACCTGGAAAATCTAGGTAGATTGACGGCTATTGCCTTCGATAAAACTGGCACCATTACCAGTGGGGTTTTCAGCGTCAGTGACATCATTCCACTCAATGACACATCTGCTGACGAACTGTTGAGCGTGGCAGGAGCGGTTGAGCAGCAGTCAAATCATCCGTTAGCACAGGCTGTCGTGCGTGCGGCACAGGCGAAAAAATTGCTGTTTCCAAACGCCGAAGGATTGGAGAATGTACCTGGACGCGGTATTCGCAGCGCGATCAATGGCGAAGTTGTTCTCGTGGGTTCCACAAAATTGTTTACCCAAACAGCGGGCATAACCTTGGATGAAAGCCTCATCCGACAGGTGGATGAACTGGAAAAGGCCGGACGTTCAACGATGGTGGTCAGCAAGGGAAACAAGATTCTCGGCATTTTGGGGTTAGCCGATACCCCACGCACGAACGTCGCATCGGTCATGAATAACCTGCGTGAATTGGGTATTGAGCATCTGGTGATGCTTACCGGCGATAACGACGATGTAGCCAGGAATATCGCTTCTCAAGTGGGTTTGACAGAGGTGCAGGCTGAATTGATGCCAGAGGATAAACTCAACATCATCAAACAGCTTGACGGCAAATATGAGGCGATTGCAATGATCGGCGATGGTGTGAACGATGCGCCAGCGCTGGCAACGGCAACGGTTGGGATTGCGATGGGCGGCGCTGGAACGGCAGTCGCATTGGAAACGGCTGACGTTGCGTTGATGGGTGACGATTTAGGGAAATTGCCGTTCGCGGTAGGGTTGAGCCGCGCCAGCCGCCAGATCATCCAGCAAAATCTCTATATCTCTCTAGGGGTGATTGTGCTGCTGGTTTTTACTTCCGTGCTGGGTATTGTTCAGCTTGGTTTTGCAGTTGTCTTACATGAAGGCAGCACACTGGTTGTCGTTGGGAATGCGCTACGCCTCCTTGGATATCGAAAGGAATGAGCCATGACGGAGCAGATTAACGAGATTTCAGATTATCTGCGTTCTGCAACCCTGTCGCGGGTAGACCGTCTGCGTGAATACCTGATTTACGTTGCGTGGTCACAGACGCTCATTGCCACGCTAGGCAGTCTGTTTCTCAGCGAGGTGATGGAGTTTATCCCGTGTAATCTCTGCTGGTATCAACGTATTTTGATGTACCCGCTGGTGGTCATTATAGGCATCGGTATTCTGTTGCGCGATAGGAGAGTTCAGTATTATGTTTTGCCATTGAGTTTATTCGGGCTGGGTATTGGACTGTATCATAGCCTCCTTTACTACGGGCTAATTCCTGAGACTCTTCAGCCCTGTACCGCCGGTGTGCCATGTAGCACGCGCTGGATTGAATGGTTTGGATTTGTGGGGATACCCTTCGCTGCTTTTACTGCCTTCACCGTCATTACGCTGGCTGTCATCTGGCATAAACCCTCCGATGATGAGGAGCTGAAGCAAACCGAAACTTCGTCTCAGGTAAGCAATCAAAGGTGGCTGAAGTGGGCATCGGCAGCCCTTATTGCTGTGTATGTAGGCATCGTTGTCGTTGGTCTTGCCAGTCGTATAAGCGAGAATGCACGCCTGACTGAGACCTCCAGTGAAACCACTGCCGACGAGTTCACGATTGCAACAACAGTTGCGCCGGTTGCCCTTTCCACTACCCCGTATCCAGAAAACCTCATTCTTACCGGTCAACGGGTTTATCTGAGTCAATGCAGTGCCTGTCACGGTCAGAATGCTCAGGGGGTTACAAACTTAGGACTTCCACTGGTCGATACCGAATTTATGCAGGAACGCTCAGATGCTGATCTACTGGAGTTCATTCGAACCGGGCGACATCCATCTGATCCACAGAGTCAAACCGGGATGATGATGCCAGGCAGCGGTGGCAATCCTGGGCTTACGGATACCGAAGTCCTCGCGGTAATTGCCTATTTGCGTTCACTCACTCCTTGAAGTAATAAGAACAGGCAGATGATTGCTGCTTCTATTAAATACTCAAACATCTATTGAACGGAGAAAACAATATGCCTACATCATCCAAAACACAAGCAACCGCTAAACCCGCGTCATCCAAGCGCGGTAAAGGCAAGAATCGTGAAGCACTTATCCTGCTCATGATAGGTATTCCTGTTGTGATCGTCGGAATCTTGCTGGCATCGCTCTATAATCGTGAGCAATCTAGCCTCGTGGTTGATGATACACGGCTCATCAGACCAGACAGCCCTACGCTTGGGTCTTTAACCGCGCCAGTCACAATCGTGGAGTTCCTTGATCCTGAATGCGAGTCCTGTCGGGCTGCGTTTCCTTTCGTGAAACAGTTGTTAGAGGAATACGATGAACGTGTGCGACTGGTTGTGCGCTACTTCCCGCTTCATAACAACTCAGTATTGGCTGCAACTGTAACCGAAGCCGCAGGCGCACAGGGTATGTACTGGGAAATGCAGGAGATGTTGTTTACGCGCCAGTCAGAGTGGGGAGAACAGCGAACGCCGCAGACTGATCTTTTCATTAGCTATGCAACTGAACTAGGACTGAACATTGAGCAGTTTACTGCCGACCTTCAAAACCCCGATTACCTGGCAAGAATCGAGCGGGATCAAGCGGATGGCGAAGCGTTGGGCGTTACCGGAACGCCAACCTTTTTTATCAATGGTCGCCTGGTTGAAGAACTAAGTGCAGATGCTATTATCGCCATGATCGAAGAGGAACTGGCACGCTAGTGACCGGAGAATATTCAAAGTGAATACCAATGGATGGAATCGCATCCGTTACACGCTTTATGCCCCTATTTATGATCGGATTGTGCGATCGTTCAATACTTCGCGTAAACGATCCATTCAACTGTTGGAACTCAAAGCGGGTGAGCGGGTGTTATTGGTTGGCGCGGGAACAGGGGAAGATATTCAGTATATTCCAGAAGGTGTAGAGATTACTGCGGTTGACATTACCCCAGCAATGGTGGAGCATATTCGCCGCAAAGCAGTGACATTGAAACGTCCAGTACAAGCAGAGGTGATGGACGGTCAAGCATTAGAATTGGCTTCTGAAAGTTTCGACGCGGTTGTGCTGCATCTCATCCTGGCAGTCATTCCCGATCCCATCGCCTGTATTCGGGAGGCGGCGCGTGTGCTGAAGCCAGGCGGACGAGCTGTGATATTTGACAAGTTCCTGCCGGAAAAAGAACAACCTTCTTTGCTAAGGCATCTGCTGAATTGGATAACCAATTTCGCTTTTTCAGATATCAACAGGAACTTAGAGCCAATTGCCGCCGCTGTCCCAATCAAACTGCTCCACGAAGAGCCAACCAGCTATAGGCGTTTTGGCTACAAAATCGCCTTGTATCAGAAATCCTAGCAGAAATTATGTCTTGGTACGTTGGTGAGATTAGCTGGATTTCTATAAATGCTTGATGAAGCGGCGTACATTGCCAAGACAGCAGTCTCCCTGTGGATTGCGCCAATCACAGGCACATTGTCCTTCCTGAATTCCGGCTTCGATGTCCGCGATGATGGCTACCTTACCCGTCGCCTCAAGTTGGAGTCGAATGTCCTTTGGCGTGTAACGGAAACAATAACAAATCGGCACATCCGGGTTGTCAGGTTCTTTTTGATAAACCCGTTCTCGAATATCGTTCACATAAAAAAGCTGCTGTCCATCCTCGCTGAAGTAAACCACTTTGCAATCGGAATCGCGGCAAAAATAATATTGCCCATCCTGTACCGTGCGTAAGCTAATGGAAAGCATGGACTTGACCGTTGCTCCATCAACTTTTTTGCTTGGAGTGCCCGTTAATGGACAATATCCTGGTTGGGTATTCACGTTGTATATCCCTTACTGGATAAACAATTAAGACTGATCTGAGCAAATCATAAACGGCTGTGAGGGCGGGCCACGCCCTCACTCCTGCCAATTCTATTTGGATTCTCCATTCGCCCGCTTCAGGCGCAGCAAACGCGACGAGTTAGCGAGAATACCCAGATCAGGCAGTGACTGTGCAGCAGCAGCCAGGATCGGTGGTAGTATGCCGAAAGCTGCCAGCGACAACCCAAGCAAGTTGTAAATGGCGGTAAAAGCGATATTGGTCTTGACCACACGCATGGTACGCCGAGCAATATGGATGGCTTCCGGCACGAGTGACCAGTCCTCGCGCATCAGTGCGACGTGTGCTGCCTCAAGAGCAACATCTGTCCCGACAGCTCCCATCGCAATCCCAATGTTTGCCTGTGCCAGTGCAGGAGCATCGTTCACACCATCGCCCACCATCACAACGATATGCCCCTGCGCCTGGTACTCCTTCACAATCGCTATTTTGTCCTCTGGCAGCAGGTTTGCCCGATAGTTCACGCCTAATTTCTGCGCTAAAGCGGAAGCGACTCGCTCATTGTCGCCCGTGAGTATTCCAATCTCTTTGATACCCAATGCGCGCAAAGCGGCGATTGCCTGCGGGATTTCGGAACGTACCGTGTCCGACGCGCCCATCACCCCGACAACTTCGCCATCTTTTTGCACGAATAATGCAGTCTTTCCCTGGGCTTGCAGGTCCGCTGAAACAGTGGGCGCGGTCTCCAACATCCGGTGACTGCCAACACTAATGCGGCTGCCATTAATCTGTGCCCGTACACCAGAGCCGGGAACAGCCTCGAATGCTTGCGGCTCGTACAGCGCGATCTTGCGGCGGCGGGCTTCCGCCCGTACTGCCTCTGCCAGTGGATGTTCAGAATAGCGTTCTGCCGAAGCCGCCAGCACGAGAATTTCGTTTTCCGGTAGACCGTTCAGGGGAATTACGTCGGTCAACTGTGGACGACCTAATGTGAGTGTGCCGGTCTTGTCAATCAACACCACATCAGCACGCGCCAGGACTTCGATATATTTGCCACCCTTGATCAGCAGACCGATTTTGGCAGCAGCGCCAATTGAGGCAAGCATCGCAATGGGCGTAGCGAGGGCAAGTGAGCAAGAACATGCCACCACCAGTACCGCAGCCGTTGACAGCGGGTTGCGGCTGATGAGGAACGTCAGCAGGGCAATCGCTGCCACTATCGGCAGGAAATACCCGGAAAACTTATCCGCAATGCGCTGAACATCAGCGCGATGGGCTTCTGCTTCTTCGACCAGCCGAATGACCTTGCCAAAAGTCGTATCTGCGCCGATCTGGGTTGCGCGAACACGCAGGCTGCCCAGTTCGGCAAAAGTCGCAGCAAAAACTCTGGAGCCAATCCCCGCTTCGACGGGCATGGATTCGCCCGTAATCGCGGCTTGATTGAGCGTTGCCTGTCCCCCGATGACCTCACCATCCACCGGGATTTTCTCGCCGGGGCGGATGATGACGGTTTCACCAATCTGGAGATCGGCAAGCGGCACTTCTTGTTCCTGCCCATTCCGTTCGACGCGGGCAGTCTGAGGTGCCATCGCCGTTAGCTTCTTAAGCGCCTGGCGGCTGCGTTCGGTTGTGAAGCGCTCGGCGTAATCCCCCACCCG
>JBDNDP010000021.1:0-63328 GCA_046719065.1 Aggregatilineales bacterium
CGGTGATGACCATAAACTTCTGTAAAAAGGGAAGGCGTGCGCTACCATTCTGAAAGCCAAATCAGAGAAAGAAAGCGACACGCCATGAGCCAGAGAATAGCACCGAGCGCGCGTATTGAGCAAGCGATGCGCGATTTTTTGCAGCAGGGGATGCACAGCAGCGAGCAGCCGTTGAGCCAGTTCATCCGCCTAGCGGCCCAGAACATGGTGCAGCAGGCCATCGCGCAGGAAGTGACCGACACCCTGGGACGCGACCGTTACGAGCGGCAAGCGGCGGTCAACGGCTATCGCAACGGGTACAAGTCGGGGCGCATCCGCAGCGCGGAGGGCGAAATCCCGCTGGCCGTGCCGCAGGTGCGGGGGAGCGCTGAGCCGTACCAGTCCAAGCTGCTGGCGTTTCTGCGCGGCAACAGCGATGTGCTGGAATACCTGGTGACGCAGATGTACAGCCGGGGGGGCTCTCCACACGCGATGTGGAGGAGGCTTTCCGCGACCCGCACACGGGGGAGATGCTGCTGTCGTGCACCGCTGTCAGCCTCACCGACAGTCTGTGGCAGGATTATCAGGCCTTCTGCCAGCGCGACCTGAGCGATTTTACAGTCGAATACCTGTTTCTGGACGCTGTTTACGAGAGCCTGCGCCGGGTCGGGAACACGAAAGAGGCGTTGTTGTGCGCCTGAGGCATCTGCCGCGATGGGCGTAAGGTGCTGCTGCATCTGGCGCTGGGCAACAAAGAAAGCACCTCAGCCTGGCGCGACTTTGTGCGTAACATGCAGCGGCGCGGTCTGCCCGTGCCGACGCTGGTGTGCAGCGACAGCGCGCCAGCCCTCATCGCCGTCATCGAAGAACTCTATCCGCTCAGCCTGCGCCAGCGCTGTACGATGCACAAGACCCGCAATATCCTCGACAAGGTGCCGCAGACCCGCGAAAACGAGGTCAAAACCGCGGTGCGCGCTATCTGGGATGCGCCCAATCGCGCCACCGCTGACCAGCTGGTGCGGGATTTCATCGAGCGCTTCGGGCGCGAACTGCCGGCGGCTACCGCCTGCTTGCAGGATGATCTGGAAGCCTGTCTCAGCTTTCTGCGCTGTCCGCCCCTGCATTTCAAGCGTATTCGCACCACCAACCTGATTGAGCGCGCTTTCGCCGAGCAGCCCCGCCGCACCAAGACCATCCCGCGTTTCTGGGATGCGCAGAGCGGCCTGAAGCTGATGTTTGCCACCCTGATGCAGGCCAGTGAGCGCTGGCAGACTGTGCGTATGAGTGAGGTCGAGCTGGCGATGCTGCGTCAGTTACGTCGCCAGTTGGGGCTGGTATCGCCCGCCCCTGAGGGACAGCCTGAGCCCCTGCGCCAGGCCGTCTAAGCCATGCCACGCCTTCCTGGTTTTACAGAAACTTTGGGACTTGACCAACCAATTACTTGCATTTCCAACTGAAAACATCTATATTTAAATAAAATGCAATCGATTGCATATTATCTTATAAATCACAAGATTATTTCATGTTCCAGAAATCAAACAGTTGCGAGCGACATCGCTAAGGCGCTTGTTTACGGTGGCTTGGCATTCGCCATGAGGTGGATGCCATATTTATCGAAAGGAGCTTCAGATGAATGTGTCAAAAGTCAAAAGTTTACGTCGCTTTTCTCCAGTTGCCGCGTTAATATTAGTGCTTCTTTTAGTAATGGGTTTGCAAATCGCTGCCATCTCTGCACAGGATGAGGAAGAAGAGATGGAGTTCACCAGCGCGATCTCTACCGATCTGCTGGAGATTGAAGTCGATGATAGCGAGCCGATGACGATCTGCGCTATCGTGCCAACTACCGAGATTGAGTATTTTGCTACGCTGCTTAATGAATACGTTTTGGCCGGTCAGGCGCGCAACGTCGAGGTGATTACGGTGGACTCGCAAAACAGTGTAGAGCGCGAGGCCAACTCTATCGAGAACTGCGTCGCCCGTGGTGTCGATGTAATTGTCGCTTCCGTAATCGATCCCTCGACCTCAAGAGCTTCGGCTGAGGAAGCGATGGCGTCCGGTATTCCATTCATCCTTCAAGGGCAGGAACCAATCGATGTCGATTGGGCAACGGGCAATGTGGGCTATAGTGAGGAGGAAATGGGCCGTCTTGCCGGTGAGCTGGTCGCCCAATGCTTGAATGAAGTACGCCCAGATGACGAATTGATCAAGGTGGGGGCATGTGGATGGCCGCAGTGGCCTTCGACTGTCCGTCGTATCAACGCCTCGATGGTCGCTGTTGAAGAAGGCGTAGACGCTGAAATTCAGTGGGTGTTTGAGCAGGAATGCGGCACGCGCGAACTGGGCGATGCTGCCGTCTCAACTGCGCTGCAAGCCCACCCCGATCTGCGCACAGTCGTAAGCATCAACGATGGTTCGAGCCTTGGCGCAATCGCCGCGTTTGAGTCGGCTGGCATTCCCGCGGCCGAGCTGTGCATTGCAGCTCCGAATAACGACCTCGAAGTGCGGCAGTACATCGTCAACGGCCAGATTTATGGCACCGTTGACTTGAATCACACTGGCATTGCCGAAGCTGCCATTCAGCTCGTGCGCATGGTTGGCGCGGGCATGGAAATTCCGAAGATGACCTATGTTGAAATGATCAAGGTCACACAAGAAAATGTGGAAGAATGGCCGCTTGAGTAATTGACTTGAGTTTGAGGGGCGGGTTCACCTCCGTCCCTCAAATGAGCCCTGGTAGCAAGGTCATTGCATGCAAGCATCGTCCGACCGGCCATTGGTTGAATTTCATAACATCAGCAAAGCGTTTCCTGGGGTTCAAGCGCTCGACAGTGTCTCCTTCTCGATCAAGCGCGGCCGTGTCCATGCCCTATTAGGGGCCAATGGCGCGGGGAAATCCACCTTCATCAAAATCCTTGCCGGAGCAGTGCCTCGTGATACTGGCGATGTTATTTTTGATGGAGTACCGGTAGAAATTCACAATCCCCAAGATGCCGCCCGGCTCGGCATCGCCTCTATCTTTCAGGAGCCGGCGCTCATCCCGCTCTTCAGTGCTGAACAGAACATCTTTCTAGGTCAAGAAAAAACGAATAGGTGGGGCTTAATCCGCCGCCAAGCACAGCACCATCGAGCCGTTGAGCTAATGCGCCCACTGGCCCCGCACATCGATGTGCGCCAGCCCGTGAACACTCTGCGTACCAGCGAGCGACAGCTTGTTGCGCTTGCTAAAGCGCTGTTAGCTGGCGATAAGTTGGTCATTATGGACGAACCCTCGGCATCAATGACCGACGTTGAAATCCAAGCCTTATTCTCAGCAATTGGCCAGCTACGCGCGTCGGGTGTCAGCGTGATCTACATCTCGCACCGGCTTGAGGAAGTCTTTCACATCGCAGACGATGTAACCGTGCTGCGCGACGGCAAACACATTCATACAGGTCCGGTTGCCGGACTCACTCGGCACCAGTTGGTTAGCTTGATCGTGGGACACGAAGTGAGAGTCGAAGAACGGCGCACGACCTATGAAGCCGGTGATGAAGTCCTCATCGTCGAGTCGCTCTCGCGAGCCAACGTTTTTACAGATATTTCATTCAGAGTACGCGCTGGAGAGATCGTCGCCCTTGCGGGGTTAGTGGGGTCGGGTCGTTCGGAGATAGCCCGTGGAGTATTAGGTGCAGACCCTACGGATGGTGGGACCGTCATCTACCCTCGCGGGCGCAAACGCGTAAAACAACCCGCCGATGCCATTCGGGCTGGCGTTGTGATGATTCCTGAAGACCGCAAAAACCAAGGCATCATCCCCAAGATGACGGTTGGGGATAACATGATGCTTTCCTCAATCAGACGCTACATTTACCAATTCCTTGGTCTAATCCAGTCCAAGCTGGTTCAAAGCGCCATCCAGAAACATGTCGATCAACTGCAAATCCGCCCGCAAGGCGCAGAGAAGCGCCAAATTCAAACCCTAAGTGGAGGCAACCAGCAGAAAGTGCTGGTCGCTCGGGCGATCGAGTCAGAGGCGGCACTGATGATTTTCGACGAACCGACGGCAGGCGTTGATATCGCGACCAAGTCCGAAATCCATAAACTGATTATCCGGCTTGCAGAGGCGGGCAAAGGGATCCTGCTCATTTCGTCGGAAACCGAAGAAGTGTTAACCTTGGCTGACCGAATTCTGATCGTCCGTAATGGGCGATTAGTCGGGGAAATCGAGGGACATTCAGCGACATCGGCACACATTATGGCGCGCGCCTTAGGCGAAGAGATCCAAACAAGGAGTGAAGCAAGCTAACCATGAATGCAACCACTCAATCGGGGCAAACGCTCAAAATAAACGGCAAAAACCGTTTTGCCTTGAGCGGAGCTAATCTAGGCTTATGGATCTTTGTGATGCTCTTGATGGCTTTCTTCGCAGTGACAGCACCGGGCTTTTTCACATCAACCAATGCCGTCAACGTCCTTCGACAGATGGCCCCCCTTGCGATCGCTGCTTTTGGAGCGAGCTTTGTTATTTTCTCTGGGGGTTTGGATCTTTCGGTTGGGTCGGTTGCGGCTTTGTCTGGCGTCGTCGCAGCGATGTTCGCCCGCGATAATTCATTCGCAGGCAGCGCGGAAATTAGCTGGCTCGTCGGCATTATGGTCGGCGCTTTATTCGGTCTCATCAACGGGTCGATCGTCGTCTACCTGCACATCAATCCGATTATCACCACGCTGGGCACGCTGGCGATCGCACGGGGCATCGCCTTCGTGCTTACCGGAGGTGTATCTCTGTTTGGCGTGCCAGAAAGTTTTCGCGGCTTAGGGCGCGGCTTCATTCTTGCCGATGTTTTTCCGGGCGTTTTCTCAATACCCGTCGTCATTATGCTAATTTTGCTCGTCGTTTGCTGGCTTGTCTTAAAACGATCGGTCTTTGGCCTCTACGTGTATTCGATCGGAGGGAACGAAGAGGCAGCACGCCTCTCTGGCGTGCCGGTGAGCCGTATCAAGCTAGGGGTATATGTCATCGGCGGTATGGCAGCGGGGTTGGCCGGTGTGATCGGCGCTTCGCGTTTAGGATCGGGACAAGCAGCTTCCAACGATGGCTTGGAACTTTCGGTCATTACCGCGGTTGTCCTTGGAGGGGCTAGCATTTCAGGGGGTGATGGGACGATCCTCGGCACCTTCGCTGGCGTGCTGATCATTCAAATCTTGCTCAACGGAATGACGCTGCTCAACATCGATCCGTTTTACCAGCGCATCGTTACTGGTCTGGCGCTGCTGATCGCCGTTGGCCTAGACCAATTCCGGCGGCGGCGCGCACGCCGGCGGCGCGGCCCTACTTCAACTTTGACAGCGCCGGCCAAAAGCGCAGGCGACTGAACATCGAGAAGAGGAAAACCTGATGGCACCACGACCGTGGAAATACGCGATCAGCGAAGTCACCACTATGAAAAATTCGTTTGAGGAGGACGTCAAGCTCTATGCAGCCAACGGCGTCCCCGGAATTGGTGTGTGGGGCTTCAAAATGGAGGAAATCGGTTGGCAGAAAGCCAAAGCGCTACTTGAAAGCCATAACCTGAGTGTCGCCAATTGCATTCCAGTAGGCAATTCAATTTTGCCATATGTGCTTAGCCCCGAACCGGCTGAACCGATGGCTCGCGTTGAAGCGTTTTTACCAAATATGGAACGCATGGCCAAGCTCAACCCTGAGAGTATTGTCGTGATCACTGGGCCACAGGGTAGCTATTCGACTAAACAGGCATGGGATATCTGTCTGCAAAGCTTCGAGCGCATTGGTAGCGTAGCGCGCGATCTGGGCGTAACGATCGCGCTGGAGCCGCTCCATCGATCGCAGTCGGAAGTCTTCAGCTTTATGTGGGACATCCCAAAAACGATCGAGATGCTCAACCAGCTTGGCCAGCCCAACTTCAGGATCCTTTTTGATACTTGGCATCTATGGGATACCGACAATATCTTTGACCAAATTCGGCAGCACATCGACTTGATCGGCGGGGTGCATATCGCCGACTGGAAACACGATGAGACCCGTAGTTGGGCCGATCGAGCTTTCCCAGGCGAAGGCAAAGTGCCGATCATGCAGTTTGTAGAGGCGCTCGATGCCGCTGGCTGGCAGGGACACTACGACATAGAGATATTCTCGGACGACGGCCGCTGGGGTAACGATTTTCCTGATTCGCTTTACAATTTACCGGCAAGCAAAATCGTCGAACGCGCTACCCGGCTTTTCAGGTAGCCGAGATCGTCGCTAAAGCTGCAAACGCTTATAGCAGCTCAGCAGCAGTCACCATCCGTAACCCTTTTTCAGATTCTGGTGCGGACGGCTACCTCACGCCCGTACACTGCCACAAGGATGACGATCACCACACCCAAAGCAGCCTGCACCAGCGACTGACTCAGCCCAAGGCCAATTAGTACAGTGTTAAGTTCGATCAGGACGAATGCCCCAATCAATGTGGTAACTTCCACGTCCGCCGAGCAGTAAAGTACCACCAATTTAGACGGCCGCGATCGTTTGGAACAGATAAGCCTGGCCCACACGAGCAAAGGCGCTTCCTGTGAACCCAGCAGGAGGACGCCGGCGATCGCAGCGAAGATCGCGCTAAGCGCATAGGTCATCCCCCAGATAAAGACCGGGCAAACGAGCGCTAAGCGTGCCGCGTTAGGGTTAGATCCAAGCGCATCATACAACTGCCGCCCATAAACCGTCCACTCTAGGACCAACCCAATGACAAGCCCGCCGATCAGAACAACGGGAACAACGGCCGGAAAAGGAAATGGGCCGACTTTCACACCGAACATCGCATATGGCCCCAGCGTGGCCCCAATTGAGACAAATTGGTTAATAAAGGACGGCAACCTTCCTCCCGTAAATCCTTTGGTCCATTCCAGAACAGCGCCCGATACAAAGATACCAACGCCCAGAGTCACGATCAAAGGATGGATGCCCAAAGAAGCCGAGAGTGTCCCATTGAGAACGCCAATCAGCGCCGCCAAGCCGATGACGATCCAGAAAACCTGCTCAAAGGCAGGCCATCACTATAAAGCTGCACGGCTACCATATCGAAGGGGCTGCGCCAAAATCGAAACGAATTCATCGTGCCATCCAGCGCGCGAGTTTTGCTCGATATATCTCGCCTTCAAACAGCCTCTGCGTCGCGATCGCTTCAGCGCGGAGATCATCGGGCAGCAGGCCGAGCGCCATACGCGCTGCGGCGGCCATGCGCAGCGAGCCGCAGATGACGACCAGCTCATGTTCAGCAGATGCGGCGCCGTACAGCGCTGCCTCTAACGACGGCTGGATGCTAACGCGAGCATAAAGGGGTGACCAGAGCGCGCTAAGCTCACTGCCCTCTAACGCGCGATCGCCTGGCGCGCGAGTCAGCATAAAATGCGCCTGCGGCCTGTCAAGGGCGGCGAGATAAGCGCGCGCATCTTTGTCGCGCAGCATGCCAACGACGATCAGGACGTTGTGGGGAGCGTGGGCGTCGATCGCAGCGCGCAGCCGCGCGGCGGCGCGCGGGGTGTGGCTGCCATCGATGATGAAGGTTTTGTCGGAGTTTGCCACAATTTCGAGCCGACCGGGCAGCCTTCCAACCTCAAGCACTGGCGAATGAAGCGGCAGCCGTGAAAAGCTGCCCTCTGTGCGCAGCCATATGTAAGCGCGCGTTACAAGTTCGGCTGCATCTTCGACCCTCAGCAGCGCAGCGCCAACGGATTGAGCTTCGGCCGCCAGCACAGCCCCGACCGAACCGGCCTGCGGCACGGTGATAGCTGCGCCGCAGGGCTGGATCACGCCGGCCTTATGCCATGCGATCGACTCGAGAGTGCCGCCAAGCATAGCGGCGTGTTCAAGCTCGATGGGGGTGATCAGCGCCAGTCGTCCATGGGCAGCATTTACGGCATCGAAGCGCCCGCCAATGCTGACTTCTAGCACACCGATCTCCACGCTTTGTTCGGCAAACCACCGCAAAGCCAGCGCAGTTGAAAGTTCATGTGTGCTGTGATCGTGGTCTTGAGCGGCCGCCAGCACAGCGCAAGCTTGCGCTGAGAAAACCGCCGGCTCGATGAGCTGTCCATCGATCTGAAAACGCTCGCGAAAACTATGCAAATGGGGGCTGGTATAAAGGCCAACGCGCAGGCCGGCAGCACTCAACAAACGGGCGAGGTGGTGCGCGGCTGTGCCTTTACCAACCGACCCGGTGACGATGACGGCGGGAAACTGTCGCTCTGGCGATCCCAATGCTGCCAGCAAATGGCGCATCGGTTCAAGCGTTCGTGGAAACCTAGCGGCGGAGATTGGCCTCACAAGTTCAGAAAGCGCCGCGTAATAATCCGTCATCGAGCTGTGCATCCGCTCATCGGCTGGCATTAAGGTCTGTCGAAAGACTTGCGCCCAGACAATGCATTATGGTATCATAATGGCACTTGATTTGTTATACTCGACAAACTCGCGTGTCAAACGAAAACCCAGACCATCCTCCCCAATGTTGCCGGGGGCTTGATCTGACCACTCACCGGGAGCGGCGCTTGCTTGCGCACCTCCCGGTGTTTTTGGTTGAAAGCGCGTTTGTCTCGGAGAAGGAAAGATCTACTTGGACGAAGCCAGTCTGTCGAGCTTATTGACGATCATCCTGCTGATCGGGCTGCATGCTTGGCTAGTTTTTTCCTACGCCGTCCTCACCAATCTACGCCATACGCCGCTGCGCGAGCGGTCTGAAGCGGGTGACCGGCGCGCGCGCAGCGCGCTGAAGCTCTACGACGATCTGCCGCGGCTGCACATCACCAACCAGATCGCCTTGATGTTGGTGCGTTTCGTGATCGTGGCGGTCATCGTCGTTTTGGTTGCAGTGCCGCTGGTTGAGACCCCGGACGGGATCGAACTGTTCCGGATTCCGCTGGTCGGCTACGCGGTCGTGCTGATCCCAGCCGCGCTGCTCACTTATATCTTCGGCGAGCTGGTGCCGTCGGCCTTTGGCAATGCTTATGCCGACCGCGCCGCCGGGTTAGTGACTGGGATCATGCGCAGTCTCGTCTTCGTGCTGGGGCCGCTGGTTTCGCTGCTGCTTCGGTTGAACGCGACTTTGGCGCGCTTTAGCGGCGGCGAGACGATGGGCAAAGCGGTCACCGAAGAGGAGATCATGAGCTTGGTCGATGTCGGTCAAAAAGGCGGCACGATCGAAGACGAAGAAAAGGAGATGATTTACTCCGTCCTTCAATTCGGTGAGACGCTGGCCCGCGAAGTTATGGTGCCGCGCCCCGATATCACCGGCATCGAGATCGATGCTCCACTCGAAGAAGCGCTCAAACGCTTCATCGAAAGCGGGCACTCGCGCATCCCCGTCTACGAAGAAGACATGGACGATGTGAAAGGCCTGCTGTATGCCAAAGATCTGCTCAATCTTTGGTATAACGGCGATGCCAAGCAGGCGACGATCCGCGCGCTGATGCGGCCGGCATACTTTGTGCCAGAGACAAAACGTGCCGATATGCTGTTCAAAGAAATGCAAGAACGCAAAATCCACCTGGCCATCGTCGTCGATGAATACGGCGGGACGGCCGGTCTCGTCACGATCGAGGATCTGGTTGAGGAGATCGTCGGCGATATTAAGGACGAGTATGACCTCAATGAAGAAGCTGAGTATATTCAGCTTGGCCCCAATGAGTACATCGTCGACGGCAGCATGAACCTCGATGATCTGAACGAGCTGCTTGACATCGAGCTGCCAACCGACGAGAACGACTCGATTGGAGGATACATTTACAGCCTGCTTGGCCACGTGCCAGATGTTGGCGAGACGATCACGGACGAAGAACGCCTGCTGCAAATGCGCATTGAGGCGGTTGAAAGCCGGCGCATCCGTAAAGTGCATCTGCTGCGCCTGCAACCGACTGAGGAAAATGAGGACGAAGAAGGCACAGCCTCGGATGCTGCGGCCGATGCCGACGGTAAACGCAGCCGCCGGCGCGGCCGGCCGTCGCTGGATAATCCTGAAGTTCAGCCGCGTGCTGCCAGCAGCTGAAGGAACAGATTGCGATGTTTGTTAGGGGGTGGGGCCGGCGGCCTTGCCCCATTCTCTTTATTTGGGAATAAGCTGCAGGAGAAAGCCAATGAGTATGCCGAGCGGGGCGGATGCGCATCGTCAGCAAGCCGGGCGCGCAGCAGTTGGTGTCGCTGTTGTGACGGTGAGCGACAGCCGCACCGCAGAAACCGATATCAACCGGCAGTATCTAGAGCGCCGCTTGACTGAGCTAGGGCATGAGGTCGTCGCCTACCGCCTGATCAAAGATGAGCCGGCTCAGGTCGCTGTGGTACTCGATGAACTAACAGCGTTGCCTGCCGTGCGCATCGTTTTGTTTAACGGCGGCACTGGCATCAGCCCGCGAGATACGACCTACGACGTGATTGGCCGGATGCTTGAGAAAACGCTGCCCGGTTTCGGCGAGCTGTTCCGGCTGCTCAGCTATGAACAGGTCGGAGCCGCAGCAATGCTGAGCCGAGCAGTCGCCGGCGTTTACCGCGATACGCTCATTTTTTCCATGCCCGGCAGTCCAAATGCCGTCGAGACCGCCTTTGAGCGGCTGATCGCGCCCGAGATCAACCATCTAGCATGGGAAGTCGTGCGCAAGGGATAACTTGTGTCTGGTCGCTACCGCCACCCAGCAGCGAATCCACTCTATCGACTGGTACAAGCCCTGACCCTAACTGGTCTGACTGCGCTGTGCGCTGCGGGTTATCTCGGCCTGCGGGCGCTGGCTTGGGGACGCACTGCCGAGCTTGGCCCCTCACTAGTGAGCGGCGCAGCGCTCGGAGCGCTGCTCGGCTTCCCATTTGCGCTGCTTTATGCTCTCGCTGGGCGCGGGGTGCGCTTTGATTGGATGGCCGCCCAATTCGGCGCACTACTGGGCGCTGGGCTGTACAGCGCTTATGTCGTGCTGCTGCCCGCGCCGGGCGCAGCCCACGACCCAGCATGGCGCGCAGTTCAGGGCGCCGTTGATGGCATAGTGATCGGCGCGCTGGCTGGCGCAGGCGCGGGCTTCCTCAATGGCGCGCCCGTCCGTCTGAACTGGCGCGGCTTTTTGCGCTTTGGATACCGCTTCATCCTCGTGATCTGCATCGCCGGGCTGGCGCTGATCGCTGCTCGGCTGGGCGGCATCTTCACAGCGGCCGCGCTGGCTGGGGCCGTCATCCTGCTGCTGCTGGCGCGCTGGGTTTTAGGCCGTGGCGCCGTTGATGAGGCTGATGAACTCGCCGCAGAACAGATGCACGACGAGTTCATCGAAGAAGATCATTTCTAAGCTCAAGGCTCCATCGCTTTGCCGACCAGCGGCGACAGCCACAGCAGGTCACCTAGCAGGCGAGTTTGTGTTAGGAACACTCTGCCGAAGTTGTCACGGAGACCTCGGCGAACGTCGTCGAGACCGTGGCATCGGCAACATTGCGAACACGGACGATATAGGTGCTGACGATATCTTCGCACTCGAAAAGACTGGCCGGCATTTCTGCAGTGAGCTGGGTGTCGCTGATATAAGTCGTCGAGAGATCAACACCGGGATCGATCTGCACGACGGCATCGGCTGCGAAACCGCTGCCAGTCACCGTGATCGTCACATCTACGGGCGTGCTGCTGGCCGCGACAGCATCTGGGCTAACGCCGGAGACAATCGGCGGTGCCGGCGAGACCGTGAACGTCAGTGTGTTGGCGCTGCCGCCGCCCGGCGGCGGGTTCGAGACGCCAACCGCGAACCCGCCGGGCGCAATGATATAACCGGCCGGGATATCAACGAGAATCTGTGTGTCCGTAATGGAGGAGGGAGTAAGATTGCCTAGAGACTCCCAAGTGACGACCGCGCCGGGCAGGAAATTGTTCCCATCAATCGTAAGCTCGAAACCAGGATCGCCAGCGACAGCACTAGCGGGGAACAGGCCTGTGACCTCCGCCGGCGGGTTCAGAAATGGGTTGATGGTGAACGTCAGCGCGTTCGATGTGCCGCCACCCGGCCCGGGGTTGACAACGGCGACTGCTGCCGAGCCGCTGCTAAACAAATAACTACTTGGAACGTTAACCTCGATCAGGCTGCTGGAGACAAACGATGGCGTCAGGTTCGGCTGGCCTGACCACGTGACCACCGATGACCCCACAAAATTGCTGCCGAAAATGCTGAGCGTGAACCCGGGGTCGAATTGATTGGCCCCACTCGGCAGCAGCCCAGAGATGGTTGGCGCCGGGTTCAAAACCGTCAGTTCGAAGACGACCGGCGGCAGCCCACTGGTTGTGGCAGTGACAGTGAAGCCCCCTGCGCCAGGACCAGAGAACAGACCAAAGGCTGCAGCAAAGCCATTAAACGTGAAATCGGTCTTGATCAAGTTACTGGGGTCACCAGGATCGAAGGATGCGCTGGTCATGTTGGGGTCGATCGTGAACTGGACGGGAATCCCATCAACACCATTGCCGAAGAAATCGGTGACACGGACGAAGAGCGGAGAGAAGTACGTATTGATCGGCACCGAGATTGGAGAGGCGGACTCGCGCACCAAAGCGTAAGGAGAACCAGGTTGATTATACAGAAAGAACAGAACTGGCTCCTCGACCCCCGGCGCGACGGCCGCGATCATGAAGTAACCCGCGAAGGTATTGGCTGTGAGCTGTGCCTGCGCGATGCCTTCAGCATTAGTGAGGACGGTCACCGAGGTCTGGCCATTGAAGGTGCCGCCGGCGAGTGAGAACCCGGTTTGCGGCTGCACACTGAGCGTCTCCCCATAATCATAGTCGCTTGGCATAAACGTGACCGGCACCCCTGCCACCGGGTTGCCGAAGGAGTCACGCACGATGACTGCAAGCGGCTCCGGAAATGGAAAGCTAACCGTTGTCGACTGCTCAACGCCGTCGATCGCATCGATGAAAGCGGGCGGTCCGGCGATGTTGGTGAGCGCGAAGACCGCACTTTCGCTAAGTCCTTCGCCCATAGCGAGCACAAAATGCGTGCCGGCGAACTCATTGGCGACCAGCAGGGGCGAAGCCACCATGCCATCTGGGCCAGAGACGCCAACGGCGGTCTCAAGCTCACTTGGAATGAATAACGCGCCCGGGATGGTGCTGCCATATGTCGAGGTGAAGGTGACTGTCACGCCAGCGATGCCGTTGCCAAACTGATCTTGTACCTGCGCGATCAGCGGCGCCGCAAACTGCGTCTGAATCGGCGTGCTCTGACCATCACCGCCAACGGCCGCTACGCGAACGGGAACATCGGCGATATTGGTCACTTCAATCTGGGTTAACACAGTAGGCTGCGCTGCTGGACTTAGCAGTTCGACCCCGCGGCGGCTGTAGGTCGTGCCTTTGAACTGCTGCGCGGCCCCTCCGCCGCTGTACACTGTGATGAAATAGGTGCCGGCAATGGTATTGCCCGTGAAGCCAGAAGTGACTGCATTGCCATTGGCATCCGTGATAACCGTTTCATTGGCCGAACCGGTTGAACCAAAAGTGCCGCTTGGGCCGCTGGTCGGCGCGCTGAAGGTGATCGGTGCGCCGGCAACGGGGCTTCCGTAGACATCAAGCACCTGCACGCTAAAGGGGACTGCAAACGGCTGGCCCACGGTCACTGTCTGGCCCCCTCCGACGACGGCGCCCACTCCCGCGGGCACGCCGGCGCCCGGCAGAGGCGTTGGATCCTGCTGAGCAACCTGAGCGGCCGGTTCTGGAGTAGCTTCAACCGTGGGCTGCGGGGTGTTGATCGGAAAAACACCGAGTTGCTGCGTGGGGCCGGGCGTCGGGGTGCTCGTTTGCACTGGTCGGATCGACCGGTAATCAGGCAGGACGATCGGGTAATTGAGCACGTTGAGCGTCACCCGCTCAAGGAAACGAAGCTGCTCTAGTTCTTCTTGCGTCATCGTGCGGAAAGCGCCCCACGGACTGGCAAATGTGATGCGGAAATGGGTCGGGTCCAACAGCGCCAGCGGGTCGTTGGAAAGCAGACTGCCAAACTCGCTCGCATCGCCGCAAAAAACTGAAAAGGCGTGATTGCCCTCTGGCAAGGTGAAACGGCCATCGTTCAAGGTAACCGCGCCGTCGATCACGGAAAGCTGCATCACTGCGCACACCTGCTCTGCACCAAACTGGAGCAGATCGTCTTCTGAGGACAACAGCCTTTCGCGCACCTCTTCTGGCAAGTCAAGACCATCGAGGATATCGCGCGGCGCGCCCAATACGCTGGCGATGCGCACAGTCGAACCGATGTTGATATCGGCGCCGTTCACGTTCAAGCTAACTTGCAGATTCTGTGGGCCTTGAATCACAACTGAGTCCGGCGCTTCGGCGCATTCGGGCTGACCGATGCCGGTCCTGAACAAAAATGACTGCATGGGCGTGCGCGTCTCTCGCGAGACGACCGGCAAGACGCTCAAATTGGCAGGGTCGAGATCGTCTGCTCGTACCCAACCCCCAAACGTCTCGTAAACGACGCGGACCCAGCCGCGATCTGGGCTGATCGCATCGCCTTCGAGCGCAGCGCTGGCCGGCACGGTTGTGACGAAATTCGTGTTGGGACCGGCTGCGGTGCGCAAACCGGTCTGAACGCGCGTTCGCAGCGGGATCGGCGGGAAAGGCAGCGCCGCTTCATCTTCAGGCACTGCGTTGGCTACGGTCGCATCGCCAAACAGGATGAACGTGACCGATTGCCCGGGCAAGGTGCCCGGCAGGTTAGCCTGTATGTTCATCAACGCGACGCCCCACTCCTCGCTGTCGAGACTAAGCGGCGCAGTGCTGAGGCTCTCGAAAACGATGATATCGGCGCGGTCGGCCGGTTGACTAAAGAACCCTTCTTCCACATCTCGGTTGAACGTAGCCGCAACACGCGTATAGCCATAGCAGGCGCTGTTGCGCCCAAGCCCGGTGCAGTTCTCTTCGAGTTCGAGCAAAACACGGTCGATCAAAGCGGGGCAGGTCACCGCTGCGGCCCCCGTTTGCGCGGCGATCATCTGGCTGCCCAGCATAACGCTAGTGGCTGTCAGAAGGACTAGGATGACGAGGAACTTCAAACGCACGGGAACACCTACTTTCTACGCTAACTGAGATCAATACACTGCACTGATTTCAGCAGCATCGGTGCGCCGAAGTAAACGCACCTGCAGCGACACGAACAAAGGCTATACTACTATTTTAGCGCAATGCAAAATAACGGTATGTCAACTTATTGTGCCGATCTCTTGGCAAGATCGCAAAAACTGTCAGGCAATCGCAAAATCGTTGTTGGGGGGTGCGCTGCGTAAAGGGATAGCAATTGTGCATGTTATATCGATCCTGTACAATGTGCGCGCATTAAAATGCGTGCGCAGTTCAGCAATCGAAGGAAGAAACAACGTTGGCCGAACGACTCAATCTGGCGGACGAAGCGCCGCGTATACGCGCCGAAGTGCCGCGTCACCATGTGCCGTGCAATTTGTGTGGCAGCGAACTGCGCGTTCCCTTTTGCCCTGAAAATGGGCGCGGCTTGGTGAAGTGCCAAACCTGCGGGTTGGTTTACGTTAGCCCCCGACCCGACCCAGCCGAACTGTATGCGCTGTATGGCGAGTCTTATTTTCGCAACAACGACTCGGGAACCGTCGGATACACGAACTACCTCCACGACGAAGCGAATATTCGCAAAACGTTCCAACGCCGCCTGAAACGCATCGAGCGTTTCACCCCGCCCGGCGCGCTGCTCGATATCGGCTGCGCCACCGGCTTTTTCTTAGCGACTGCGCAGGAACGTGGCTGGCGCGGGCAGGGGTTGGATGTCTCGCATTTTGCGGTTAATTATGCGCGCGAGCAGCTCGGCCTCGATGTCCAGCAAGGCAGCCTTCTGGAACTGGACTACCCTACCAACCATTATGACTTGATCACAATGTGGGATGTGATCGAGCACGTGCCCGATCCTAAGGCTTATGTGCAGCGTGCCTCAACGTTGTTGAAGCCAGGCGGCTTATTCGCGCTGGCGACACCTGACCTTGAGAGCTTTCCCGCCCGCTTGACGGGTAGGCGTTGGGTAGGCTATAAACTTTCAGAGGAACATATCTACTATTTCTCGCTGCGCACGCTCACACAACTGCTCGACAATGCCGGCATGGAGGTGATCGACCACTATCATGTCGGCAAATACGTCACCTTCAGCCTGTTTATGAACCGGCTTAGCATGTACACGCCGCTGCTGGCGCGCGCTGGCCAGTGGCTAGAAAGCCATCTGCACCTGTCGGAATGGTCGCTGTACGTCAACCCACTGGATATCATCGCCATCACCGCGCGCAAGCGGGGTTGATCGAGCGCACGGCCGCTTGATGCGATGCGCGGCTTGGGCCGTCATCTGCTCGTCGCTGCGGGTTACCTAGCGGTCGCGATCATCAGCACGTGGCCGCTGATCACAGCCCTCGATAGGCGCCTGATCGGTCATCCTTTCGGCGACAGCTACGAGTACGCGCACCATATCTGGTGGATCCATCACGCGCTGCGCACCGGCCAGCCGCTTTTCTTTCAACCGCTGCTGCTTTACCCTGACGGCCTATCTGCGCTTTGGCTGTGGAGCGCGCCGCTGCAATCCTTTCCAGCGTGGCTAATGCTGTTCGCCATGCCGCTGCCGGCGGCCTTCAATCTAGCGGCACTGCTGACGCTGGCACTGAACGGTTGGGCCATGTGGCTGCTGGCCTCGCGTGCGCTCGTCCCGGGACGGCACGCCGCTGCGCTGGTCGCGGGCCTCGTCTTTATGCTCTATCCAACGTTTCAGGGACAGCTCGCCGCCGGCCACACGGGGCTGCTCGTCGTATGGCCGCTGCCGCTCTATGTGCTGCTGCTGCTGCGTCTGCGCGAGGGCGGCAGCGCGCAGCGCATCATCCTCGCGGGGGTGCTGCTCGCGGTCAGCCTGTGGGGCAATCCCTTAAACCTGATCTTCCTAGTCCTCCCGATCACGGTAGTGTTTGCGGCCGTGCTGTTTGCCCGCCGCGAATGGGAAGCGCTGCGGCGAATGCTGGCGGCCGTCGTTTTGGGGCTGCTGCTGGCCGCCGTCTTTATCGTGCCGCTGCTGCTGGAGCCAAGCGGAACGCTGGCAGAAGAGGGATCGGTGCGCTACAGCGCGGCGCTGTTCGGTCTCGTTGCCCCATCATTTTATCACCCGCTTTTCAGTGGGCTGGAGTACCCGCGACGCATCATGGGAGTCGATCCTTTTGAACTTGCCAGCTATGCCGGCGCGACCGTTATAGTGCTTGCCCTCTTGGCATTGCGGAAAACACGGGGCGCTCGTCTTTGGCTGCTGCTGGCTGCTGGGGCATGGGTGTTCTCGCTGGGGCCGCTGCTGAAGCCGTTCGATGCGCCGCTCACGCTGATCCTTGACGGCTACCCGACCCATATTCCGCTGCCGTGGTCATTGGCACAAAACCTGCCTGTGATTGGAATCGCGCGGACGCCAGCGCGCTTTAACTTTGCGATCGGGTTAGCGCTGGCGGCGCTGGCGGCGACTGGCGCGGCGGCCATCCTCGATAAGATCCCCCGGCCGTCTGCGCGCGCGCTGGCGGCCGTGGCGCTTGGCGGGCTGATCGCGTTTGAATATCAATCTTTCTGGCCGCTGCCGACCGTGCCCGCAGACATCCCGCAGCCGATCCAGCAGTTAGGCCAGCGCGCAGACATCCGCGCCGTTTTTGATGTGCCATGGGCGCACCCGCTGACGAGCAAAGACGGCCTGTTTCTGCAAACCGGCCACGGCCTGCCGTTGATCGGCGGCCATATCACGCGGCGCACGCCGCTCGATCCCGCCAAAGCCGTGCTGCTTGAACAGACGCTTGACCTCGCTTTGCTCGATGCTGCTGGCGTCGATGTCATTATCTTGCATCGCAATTGGGCTGACTCGGAAGGCCGCACTGAAGCTCGGCTACGCGCGCAGCTGGGCGAACCGTGGTATGAAGACGCGCGTTTCGCCGTTTTTGAAGTGCCGGCTTACGCGGGCGCTGCGCCGGGCTTCATCACCGTCAGCATGGTTTCGGAGCAAATCGACGAGCGTGGCGAACTTTACTTGTACGCTCCAGTCCCTGGCGTGGTTTCCTTGATTGGGACGGTCAGCGCGCCTACGCCGCGCCAAGCCATCGTGACGGTGAATGGTGAAACTGTCAGCGAGTGGACGGCCGCCGATCCATTCGCTCTGAATATCTCGATCACCCTGCCGTCGGCTGGCTACCACACCATCGGGCTGCATGTCGATCCGCCGTGCCCACATCCGCCTGATCCGGCGTTGGCCTGTGCGCCGCTGTTCACACGTGAACTGGCACTGGTCAATTTTGTGCCCGCGCCAGTCGTTGATGCGCTATCATCAATGAACGATGATCAACTTGACTAACGAAACCCCACTGCCCCCGATCTGGAGGACGCTGCCCCTTCACGCCGGGGTATTTGGCCTCTACCTGCTCGTTGCCATCATCGTGACATGGCCGCTGCTGCCGCAGCTCTCGACGGTGCTGGCTGGCTTCGTTTACGGCGATGCGCATGAGATGGCGCATCATATCTGGTGGTTCACGTTTGCGCTGCGGGCTGGCGAGCCGCTCTTCACGCAAACGCTGCTCGGCTATCCGGACGGCATCCCGGGGGTGACGCTGTGGGCCAACCCGCTTCAGTTCTTTCCCGCGTGGGCCTTCGCTTTCATGCTGCCGCTGCCGGCCGCCGCTAACCTGACCCTTCTGCTGACGCTGGCGCTGAACGGCTGGGCCATGTGGCTGCTGGCGCGGACGCTGCGCGTTCCGCAGCGCGGCGGGGCCGAAGACCTGCCCGTGACCGATCTGCCAGCGCTGATCGCTGGCCTCGTTTTCATGCTTTACCCGACCATGCAGGGACATCTTGGGGCAGGCCATGCCGGGCTGTTGGTGCAGTGGCCGCTGCCGCTGTTCGCCCTATTTGCCCTGCGCCTGCGCGAACAAGGCGGCCCCCGTCCGATCGTGCTGACAGCGTTCTTCTTTTTCCTAAGCGCGACGGGCCACACGCTGCAAGCGATCTACGCGCTGTTCCCGCTCACGCTGGTGCTGGCGTTATCGTTCGTCTTTCACCGCCAGTGGGCAGCCGTCCGCCGCCTGATCGCTGCCGCCGCGCTAGGCGCGGGAGGATTGACCCTCTTTCTGCTGCCCGTCGCCGTTGACACACTCGGCACCAGCGCTTATCTTGACGAGGGCGGAGCTGTCCGCTACAGCGCGGATCTGCTGGCATTCGCTTCGCCATCATTCTTCCACCCGCTGTTCGGCGCGCTTGAGTTCCCGCGGCGCGTGTTGGGCATCAATCTTGACGAAGGCTTAGCTTACGTCGGCATTCTTGCTGGGCTGCTGGCACTGCTGGCCATTCGCCGAGGCGGCGGGGCGCGGCGTTGGCTCGCGCTGGGCCTGTTGGCTTACCTTCTGTCGCTTGGCCCGCTCCTCAAGGTCTTTGACACACCAGTACGCTTCACGATCGATGGCTTCACCACTCATATCGTGCTGCCGTGGGCGCTGGCCGCCGATGCGCCGCTCTTGAGCTTGGCACGCACGCCGGGCCGTTTCAATTTTGCGCTCGCGCTGGCGGTGGCGGCGCTGACGGCTGGCGGCGCAGCGATCGTGTTAGAGCGCGTCCGGCAGCCGCGGGCGCGCGCGCTGATCGCGCTGGCGCTGGGCGGATTGATCGCGTTCGAGTACCAAGTTTTCTGGCCGCTGCCGACCATCCCGGCAGCTATCCCTGAGCCAGTGCGCGCGCTGGCCCTCGAACCGCCAGACCCCGCAGCGCCCGCTGTTTTCGACATCCCGTGGGATGATCTGGTCGCTGCCAAATACGGCCTTTACTTACAGACCGGCCACGAGCGCCCGCTGATCGCCGGGCAGGTATCACGGCGGACGCCGGTCAACCCGGCGCTGCTGGCGCTGCTTGAGGAAACGCTTGATCCGGCGCTGCTCCGCTCTGTAGGGGTGGGGCACGTCATCGTCCACCGCGAGCGCGATGATGGGATGCTCGAAGCGCGCGCCCAAGTGAACCTCGGCGGTCCGGTCTTCAGTAATGAGCGCCTCGCCCTGTTCGCCGTCCCACCGGCAGCGCAACAGCCGCAGATGCAGCAGCGCTCCGCGCCATTAGGCCCGCTTGAGAGGCGGCACGACTCTTTCATCTACAGCCCGGAGGCGGGCTGGGCGCTGCTGGAAGCATCGCTGCGCACGGACGAGCCGCTGCGCGTCGCCGTGCTGCACGATGGCGAGGATGTTCACCGGCTGGTGGTCGACGGAGAAGCTGCGCTGCGCGTGCCGCTTCCGATCGATGGTGGGGAATTCCACGCCGTCGCGCTGGCGCTCGAACCCCCGTGCCCTCCCCAGATTGCGCCCGGGCTGCGCTGCCGGTCTGTCGATCTTCAAGCGCTGTCGCTCTCGCCAGTCCTTGCCGATGACCGCGTCCCTGCGCCCACGTTCGAGGGCGGCATTGCGCTGGCAGCAGCGCGCACCGTCCCCCTCGACGATAGGAGCGCCCTCGATGTGTGGCTGGCATGGTCGTTCGCTGCGCCGCCCGGCAGTGACCTGGTCCGCTTCATTCATTTGCTCGACGAAGATGGTCGCTTGGTCGCGCAGGATGACCGTCCTTTGCCGTTGGCCGAGAGCCGCTGGCACGAGGCTGTATCGGTCGCGCTGAGCGGCGATCTGCCGGCCGGAACTTATACCGTCATGACGGGCTGGTACCGCTTTTCTGACTTAGCTCGGCTGCGCCTGCCAGATGGCACCGACGCGCTGCGCATTGCGGCCATCCCGCTCGGCGCAGGGCGCTGACTTTGTGTGAGAAAGCCGGTAAGATCAAGTTGCCCGCTGCGTCTATAAGTTAAGATACCACGATGTTCGGCCTCCAGCTTGCTCGCTGGTGGCACACTTACCCTAGTTATGGAGAGACCATGCAAGAACCGCTGACGCTGACGGATGAAAATCTCGAGTCGGTACTGCACTCCGACAAGCCAGTTCTTATCCTGATCTCGACCGGAGATGACCTACGCGGCGATTTTAAAGTTGCCTTTAATCGAGCGTCTGCCGACCCCGGCCAGATAATCTTCGCGCGGCTTGACCCCACGAAGAATCCTGTAGCAGCCGCTCGGCTCGACGCAGGCAGCAAATCGACGCTCGTTGGTTGGTACTGCGGCGAGGAGCTTGTACGACGGCCTCGCCCATGGGGGACCGATTTGCCAGCAGCGATTGAGCGATTGCAGCAAGCCTATCGCGAACATCACCCTGAACTTGAGCCTGCGGCCGCAGATGGTTCTGTGGCCGCGCAGCAGAAAGAGACAAAAACCGTGTACAACAAACCTGTTAACGTGACTGACGCGACCTTCGAGCAGGAGGTGCTCAACAGTGACCTGCCTGTTTTAATCGACTTCTGGGCGGCTTGGTGCGGCCCTTGTCGCATGGTCGCGCCCATCCTCGATAAGCTAGCAGCCGAATTCGCCGGCCAAATCAAGATCGCCAAAGTCGATGTGGATGCGAACCCGGGTCTGTCGCAGGCATTCCGCATCATGAGCATCCCAAATCTGATGATCGTCAAACAGCGGCAGATCATCTTCAACCAGCCCGGCGCGCTGCCCGAGGCCGCCTTGCGCGATCTGATCAAGCAGGCGATCGCGCTGCAAATGCCTGCCCAAAATCCAGAACCGCAGCCTGGCAAGTAGGCTTAGCGCTCTCTCAAACGCGACGCGCGGTACAGTGACGAAACTCACCGCGCGTTTTTAATTGTCTCATCTTAATTAAGCGCTTCATTCAAAAGAGGCGCGCCACGGAGCGGCGCTGTCGCGGATGACGAGGTGGGGCCGCAGCCGGTGCTGGACGATCTCCGTATCTGGGTTCTGGATCAACGCCAACAGATAGCGTACCCCGGTTGCGCCCAGCGCTTTGAAGTCCTGTTGGATGGTCGTTAGCGCAGGCCGGAAGAAAGCGGCTTCGGGAATGTCGTCAAAGCCGACAACGGATACATCGAGCGGCACACGCAGACCATGGTCATTCAACGCCGCGATCACGCCGAGCGCCATCTGATCGTTGCCTACGACGATCGCCGTCAGATCAGGATGAGCGGCCAGCAAACGCCGTGCCGCCGCATAGCCGCCGCGTGCCGTCCAATCGCCTTCGACTGTCCTGTAAGCCGGCAAACCGGCCATGCGCATGGTGGCCTGCCACTGTTCATGCCGCGCGATCGCGCCAAACCAGTTGAGAGGCCCGCTGATCTCAGCGATATGTCGATGGCCAAGGCCGAGCAGGTACTCAGTCGCAAGTTGACTCCCATACTTTTGATCGACCACAACCGAAGGAACGTTCAGCCCGATCTGGGGGTCGATCTGCACAACTGGGATACCGCGGCTCAGCTCGGCGATTTCTTCATAAGTGATGCCCGTCACCGGGGAGATCGTCAAGATGCCATCCACCTGCCGGCCGGTCAAGCTATCCAGCGCCCGGCGCACTTCATAGACCGACAGCTCGTTAAGGTTCGACAGGACTAAGTCGTATCCCAGTTCCTTCGCAGTCCGTTCGATATGGATGACCATTTGCGCGGGGCCGAAGTGATCGAGACCGAACGTAAGGATCGCCAGCGTTTGCGAACGGTTGGCGACGAGACTCTTGGCGACCTTATTAGGATGGTAACCCAAATCATGGATCACCTGCTGAACGCGTGCGCGCGTTGGCGGCGAAACGCTAGGATGGCCATTGATCACCCGCGACACCGTTTGGTAGGAGACGCCAGCTTGTTTGGCAACATCGTGAAGCGTATAGCGCTGTTTCATATTTGGGGCCTTCGCCGAATAGCAGTCACGGCCTGCGCCAGCACGTCGCTAAAAGCGGAAGGACGGGCAGCCGCCCGTCCTTCCTTATCCCTGAGTGGCTGTTAGGCGGCCTCTTCTTCCTCTTCTTCTGGTTCTTCTGGCACAGTGGGCAGGTCATTGTCCAGCTCGGGGAAGCCCGGAACTGGATCCGTCCACAGCTCGCCGGCCAAGTAAGCTTCGAGATTTTCCGGCGTCACGACGACCGATGGCGTGAGGATGATCTGTGGCACTTCTTCACCCGCGAAAATCGCTGCCATCGTATCGATCACTGTCACGCCCATACGGAACGGATCGACGCCCAGCGTGGCGCTGAACTGCCCCTGAGCGAGGAGGTCGAGCGTCGGCTGGTTGCCATCGATGCCGACGGCGAAGAAGTCTTCGTTGATGACCAGACCAAGTTGCTCGGCCGCCAACGCAGCGCCGATCGCCATTTCGTCACTATTGCCATAGAAGACGTCGATATTGGGGAACTGCTGCAGCGCCACCGAAGCCACTTCCTGACCCCGCGTGCGCAGCCATTCGGCGGACTGCTGGCCAACGACTTCCACGTTCGGGCAGTATTTCTCCAACCCAGCGAGGAAGCCGCCAGTGCGCCGGCGCGAGAAAATGCTCTCGATGCCGAGCAGGATGTAAACCTGACCTTCGGTCAGCTCAGGCTCGGTGCCGTATTTGCTCGCGATCAGGTTGCAGGTTTCCCGAGCCAGCGCTTCAGCCCCGCCCCACTGGTCATAGCCAATGTAAGCGGCGACGACCACTTCCTCATCCTCGAACGGCGTGATGAAGTTGTGCGCCAAAATCGGGATCCCGCGTTCATTGGCCGCACGCACTGCGGTCACTGCCGAGTCAGTGCCGATCGGGTTGATGCTGATCGCTTCGACGCCAGTTTCCAAAAGCTGTTCGACCGTCGTCACAAAGGCTTGGAAGTCGCCCTCACTAGCAGGCGCCTGCACCACCAGCTCCCAACCCAGCTCATTAGCGCGCGCCTGCGCGCCTTCGACCATTGCAACATGGAATGGGCTGGTGAGCGCGGGCGGCACAAATCCGACGCGGCGCGGAGTATCCTGCGCCTGCACAAGGCCAGCGCTAAAGATACCCAAAACCAGCAGGACAGCCATAACAAGATGAAGTTTGCGTTTCATATTCCTCTTACTCCTTGTACATAAATCTAGTCAATGATGGAGCGTCGATCCCATCGCTCCCGTCATCAAAATCGGGCGCTGCCTGCGAATACTGCTGGGAGCCATGTCCGCAGAAATTGCCCGAATGGATCGCAGCCGTTAATCCCGATTGACCGCCTAGCAACTCAGCGGTCAATCGGCAGGTCTTCTGCCAAAGCGCAGCCATTTGATCTCACCTCGGCGCACAACGTCGAGCGCCACCGCCAGCACAATGATCGCGCCGATGACGATCTCTTTGGCATTCGAGGGCACGTTGAGGTAAACCAATCCCTGCTCAACGATGCGGATGATCAAGACGCCGACCAGCGTTCCCCAGATGCCGCCAATCCCCCCTGAAAGCGCCGTTCCGCCGATGACGACGGCAGCGACCGAGATCAGCGTCATGTTCGTGCCGTTCTGGTATGCGCCTGATTGCAGCCGCCCCATCACCAACACGCCGCTGACAGCAGCCAGCAGCCCGCTGATGCCGTAAATGATGATCTTAGTCCGCGTAACGTTGACGCCGGAGAGTTGCGCTGCCGTCTCGTTACCGCCGATGGCATAAGTGTGGCGGCCCAGTTTAGTATGGCGCAGCACTACCCAGACCAGCGCATAAATGATGAGTGCGATCACAAATGGCATCGGGATGCGGAGCGTATCGATGCCGATGATCGACGACAGCGGGCCAAGTTCAATCCGAATGAAACTGGTTAGGAAGGCGAGAAAATCGTCGCGGCCGATGTTGATGCCAGCGCCGCGCGTCCACACCAAGGCGATGCCGAGCAAAATACTTCGGAACCCTAGCGTAACGATGAATGGGTTGATTTTGAACGCCGTAATAATGACGCCTTGAAAGAGACCAACCCCCGCGCCCGCAACCAACGCGATAAAGATGGCCAGGTAGGAGGGCAGGCCTTCCGCAATTTGGCCGCCAGCGATGTTTGTGCCGGCGATCAGGATCGCGCAGGTGACGCCGGCGAATGATACCATCGCCTCGACCGAAAGATCGATGCCGCCAGTGAGGATGACGAAGGTTTGTCCAGCAGCGACGATACCGATGGCGGCGGCTTCCATCATCAAGATAGACAGGCTGGTCGGGCTGCGGAATGCAGGCGATAAGGCCCACAACAGCACGAACAGCGTGAGCAGCACCACCAGCGGGCCAGTATCGCGCAGCAGCCGGCCGATAACTTGCGTCCCGTTTGGGCGCACGCGGGGCGGAGTGAGAATGGTTGTTTCAGTCATGCGAATTTATATCTCTCTCAAAAACTTCGTTTAAGTTGTCATGGCGGCGGCCGCTGCTGGCTGCCCCAATGGTGCTGTCGCCGTCGCCAGCGCCATAATCTTCTCTTGCGTCGCCTCCTCGCGCGTTAAGAAGCCTGTGACCTGTCCCTCGCAAATCACCATGATCCGGTCGCTCATGCCGAGCACTTCGGGCAGCTCTGAACTGATCATGATGATTGCAACCCCCTCTTTCACCAGTGCGTTAATCAGTTTGTAGATCTCAACTTTGGCGCCTACATCGATTCCGCGCGTCGGCTCATCGAAGATTAAAATGCGCGGGTGGGTCGCCATCCATTTCGCAAGCACCACTTTCTGCTGGGTGCCGCCGGAGAGATTGATGACAAGCTGATCTTGGCTGGGCGTTTTGATGGCCATGCTGTCGATGTATTTTTGCGACAGCTCGCTTTCCTTGCGCCGGTTAGTGAAGATCGTCGGCGTCAGCGCATCCAGAACGGACATCGTAATATTTTCGCGGGTGGACATGCCGAGGATCAGCCCCTGCCGTTTGCGGTCTTCCGTCAGCAGGGCCAGTCCGTGGCGAATGGCATCGCGCGGGCTGTTGATAAACACACGCTGGCCATTGATGAAGATCTTGCCGCTATCGATCGGGTCGGCGCCAAACAGCGCCCGCACCAACTCAGTGCGGCCGGCGCCCACTAGCCCCGCGATGCCAAGCACTTCGCCTTTGTGAAGCGTGAAGCTAATGTTGCGCAACCGGCGTCCCTGCGTCAAGTTCTCGACTCGCAGCACTTCTTCGCCGCGCGGCACGATCTCCTTCGGGAACTGTTCGGAGAGATCGCGGCCGACCATGAGTTTGATCAAGCGTTCCATATCCATCTCGCTCGTCGGCTCGGTGGTGATGTGGCGGCCGTCGCGCAGTACGGTAATGCGTTCGCTGATCTCGAACGTTTCGTCAAGATGATGGCTGATGTAAACCAGCCCGACTCCGTTCGCTTTAAGCTGCCGAATGATGGCGAACAGTTCCTCAATCTCGCGCACGCTCAAGGCTGAGGTTGGCTCATCCATGATGATCAAATCTGCGTTGTGATGGAGGGCTTTGGCCACCTCGACCATTTGCTGCTGGCCGACTCCTAGGCGCGCGATCGGCGTGCGCGGGTCGATATCGAGATGCAGCCGTTCAAGCAGTTCGCGAGCGCGCTTGTGCATCTCTCGCCAGTTCAGCAGGGGGCCGCGCTGTATTTCGGTACCGAGGAAGATATTTTCGGTGATCGACAGGTACGGTATCTGGTTTAGTTCCTGATAGATCGTGGCAATGCCGGCTTCCTGCGCCTGCCGCGTGTTGGCGAAATTGACGGGCTGGCCTTTGAACAAAATTTCACCGCTGTCGCGTTGATAAACGCCGGAGAGGCACTTCATCAACGTCGATTTTCCAGCGCCGTTCTCCCCGATCAATGCGTGCACTTCGCCGGCATAAACGTCAAAGTTGACCTCGTGCAGCGCCAGCACGCCGGGAAAACGTTTGGTAATGCCGCGCATGATCAGCAAGGGTTGCTCTTCGGCCATTGCTGCTCCTCTTATCGCTGGCAAGTAAGGGTTTGGCAGCCGGCGATCTAACGATGGTAATAGGTTGACCAGCCGAGATACTTGTTAAATGCTTCGTTGACTATCCCAGCAACGTGCGCCTGGTTGATCGTCACATGGTGCTCATAGCCATGCTCGCAAATGTACTGTAAAAGCTCTTGAAAGCGCGGCACCTGCACCACCCCATAGCCACCGAACGTATCGATCGGATCGTCTGTGAAGACACCTTCACCTGTGTAGGCTGTGATCGCGCCGGCGAAGTCGTCGGTCGAGATGCGGAGATAGGTGAACGGATTCTGCTTGACGCGGCCGTAAATCGTGCCGTATGTGTTCTCGCGACCGACCGACCCAGCAATGATCTCTTGATAATCCATCACGGGAATATCTTCCGTGAAAACGTCTTTAGGCAGGTTAGAGCAGTGGAAGACGACGCCCTTATCGGGGTCGTCACCGTAGTTGTTGTTCCAATCGACCAGCGCCGAAGGCCGCCCCGATGCGAGCTGAAGCGCCAGCATTGCCAGCGCACCGACGATATCGGTCTCGCAGGCGGAGGGGTTGAAGCTGTTGCTGCTTATGCTCATGAGCGTGCAGGGCACCACGCCAAAATATTCTTCCATCGAAGTCCAGCACTGAATAGCGGTCGCGTCAAGCTGGTTGGCCGCCATCCATTCATCGAGAACAACCCCAAACTTGGCCATGCGCAGCAGCGACACTTCGGGCACGCCTTGGGTGCGGGCATAGCTGCGAATGACGCTCAGCTTGCTTTGCACAAGTTCGGCATCATCGGCCAGCCGTTCAATGCGGCCGAATACCTCCGACAGGTCAAGCGTCTCGACGCTGATGCCAGCCCGGTCGAGCAGTTTTTCGCTGAAGCGAACGGTTTTGAAGGCTTCTGGCCGCGCGCCCATCATGCCAAGGCGAGCCGTCCGCATGCCGCGCACCACCCGGCAAATGCCGGCGAACTTCTGCAGGTCGGCCTTGAACGCGTCTGACTTGGGATCCATGGTGTGTTGGCTGGTGAGCGAGTAGCGGATGCCGTATTGGCGCAGATTATTGCAAGCGCTCATCTTGCCGCAGAAGCTGTCGCGCCGGTGTTTGATATCCATGCGAGTGATATCATCCGGGAAAGCATGGATGAGCACTGGCACGTCAAGCTCAGCGAAACGCAGCGTATTGGCGATGGCGCGTTCGTCGCCAAAATTGGGCAGCGTCACTAACACGCCGTCGATCTCATCGCGGTGCTGGCGGAACAGTTCGGCGCACAGGCGCGCCTCCGTCAGCGACTCGATCGCTCCATTATTCGTATCGGCAGCCGGCGTGATGATGACATTAATCCCAACTTCGCGCAGCACCTCAAGCACTGTCTCACGGCCTTCGCCAGCCAGCCAAGCGGGGAAGAATCCGCGATTGCCGACGATTACTGCAAGAGTGACCGGCCGCTGGTTCAAGCGCGACGCCGGAAATGAAGCTGGTTGTGCCAATGTCATGATGACTCATCCTTCCTTGTGCGAGCTGGGATCTCGCTGGCCATACACATGGGTGTAGCGATAGTGCAGCTTGGCGATATCGTCGGCCGCAATCGGGATCGGGGTTCCAATTTGCAGCGCCAACCAGACGATCGCGGCGTTATCCTCAGTCATCACAGCGGCTTTGACCGCAGCCTCGGCCGTCGGGCCGACGGCGAAGACGCCGTGATTCTGCAGCAAACACGCGGGGCTTTTCGACCCTGCTAGCGCTTCAACGACACGCGCGCCGATCTCCTCACCGCCAATCAGCGCGAAACCGCCCAGCGGGATTTCGCCGCCGAATTCATCGCCCATCGCCGTCGTATAACACGGGATCGGCTTGCCGACGACCGCGAAAGCGGTGGCATAGCGCGAGTGTGTATGGACGATGCCATGAACATGAGGCATGTGCCGGTAAATGTAGCAGTGCGATGCGGTGTCCGATGACGGCTGAAGGTCGCCCTCAACCAGCGCCCCATCCGCATCGACGATGACCATGCTTTCCGGCGTCAAATCAGGGAATTTAACGCCGCTTGGCTTGATCACGATCAGGCCGGTTTCTGGGTCGCGCGCGCTGATATTGCCGCTCGTCCACGCGACGAGCTGGTTGCGCGGCAGCTCTTCATGCAGCGTGCAGACGGTCTCACGCAGAGCTTTCAGGAGCATGGTTAACGCACTCCACGAGCGGCATCGCGGATGTGACGCAGCCGCTTCATGACATCGTTTGCCCCACGGCCAAATGTGTCGTAGAGCAGCTTATAGTCTTGATACAGACGATCATAGACGGCTTGATGCTCAGGGATAGGCGTGACTTCACCGTCTTTGAGCTTGCCCATCACCCGCGAAGCCGCATGAATATCTGGATAGATGCCGGCTGCCACCGCCGCGTGGATGGCCGAGCCAAGCGCCGGCGACTGCGCCGACCCCGCCAGCCGCAGTGGGCGGCCGGTCACATCGGCGTAGATCTGGCACAGCAGAGCATTCTTCTCTGGCAGGCCGCCAGCGGCGATCAATGATCTGACAGGCACGCCAGACGTTTCGAATGCCTCGATGATCTCGCGCGTGCCAAAGGCAGTCGCCTCGATCAGCGCACGATAGATATCGGGGGCGCGCGTCGCCAGCGTCATGCCGATGAGCAGGCCGCTTAGCTCGGTATCGACCAGCGTCGAGCGGTTGCCGTTCCACCAGTCCAGCGCAAGCAGGCCGTGCTCGCCGGGCTTCTGGCGGGCAGCTTCCCTCTCAAGATAAGCATGCAGATTCAGACCCGCCGCGCGCGCCGCCTCATGGTACTCCGGAGGCACGGCATGATCGACGAACCACGCGAAGATATCGCCAACGCCTGACTGGCCAGCCTCGTAACCGTAATAATCTGGCACGATGCCGCCATCGACGACGCCGCACATCCCTTCGACGTCGCGCAGTTCATCGCCGTTCATCACGTGGCATGTCGAAGTGCCCATGATCATGACCATGATGCCCGGCTCAGTAGCGCGCACAGCCGGCGCGGTCACGTGCGCATCGACGTTGGCGACTGCGACCGCGATGCCGGGGCGCAGGCCCATTAGCGCTGCCATCTCCGGGCGCAGCCCCCCGGCCTTAGCGCCAAGAGGGGCAAACTCGCGGCCAACCTTGGTGCCAATCACGTCAGCCATCAGCGGGTGCAGCGCGGCGAAAAACTCGGGCGAAGGATAGTCGCCATTCTGGACGAGCATCTTGTAGCCAGCAGTGCAGGTATTGCGCGTCAGCACACCGGTGAGCTGCCAGACGACCCAATCGGCCGACTCGATGAAGACATCGATCGCCTGATAGACGTGCGGGGCTTCTTCAGCAATTTGCAGCAGCTTGCTGAAGAACCATTCCGAAGAATACTTGCCGCCGTAACGTTTGAGCCACGGTTCCCCGCGTTCACGCGCCAGCGCGTTAATGCGATCGGCTTGCGGCTGGCTGGCGTGGTGTTTCCACAACTTCACGTAAGCGTGCGGCTCATCGCGGAATTCGGGCAAGAAACACAGCGGCGTCCCGTCGGCTTTGGTTGGCATGGGCGAGCTGGCGGTGAAATCGATGCCGATGCCGACGATCTCCGCCGGATCGACGCCGCTGGCCTTGATCACGGCCGGCACAGTATGGGCAAAAACATCAAGATAATCCTGAGGATGCTGGAGCGCCCATTCAGGAGGAAGTTGGCGCCCATTGGTTGGCAGTATCTTGTCGATCACGCCATGGGGATAATCAAAGACAGCGGTAGCAACCTCACTGCCGGTACGCGCATCGACCAACAGAGCGCGGCCAGACAAAGTGCCAAAGTCGATCCCAATGGTGTACATTGAAATAACCCTATTTTGTCAGTTTTTTTGGCCACAACATTCACTCGGACAGGCGATGTGAACGTTCACATCAAGTGAACCATAGAATTGATCTTTTGTCAACTTATTGCCGCGCCATAATAATCTTACTATCGCTCTGCGGTTGGGGTGATCAAGGTCAGCAGCAGCTGCAGCGCGCTTATGGCAAACGGGTTGATGCGGTGGTGCATCCACACGCCACACGTTTGGGAAGTGATCAAACCCGCTTCGCGCAGCGTTCGAAGGTGATGAGAAATGGTCGGCTGGGTGAGGTTGAAATGCCGTTCTAGATCACAACTGCAAACCTGCCCACCGCCTTGGCTGATCAGGTCAAGGATTTGCAAACGCACCGGGTGGCCAAGCGCTTTGAATGCTTCCGCCATTTGAACCGCTTGAGAGTCTTCGAGCCGCAGGTTGAGCCTTGACGCGCAGATATCCCCCTCTGCCAAAGGTACAAATTCAGCGGGTGAATTTATCTTTAAGTGAACGCTTGTGTTTTCATCAACCTGCATCCGCTATCACCTGCTTGTTTTTTATTCACGATTACCAATATTTATAGCACAATACATAGATGATCATCTATGTCAAACGCACATCATGTACGTGACGTTTGACACTCCAATGAGCGCCCACCAAGTGTTATGGTGGAAACGGATTTGATCATCAGTCTCGCGGAGAAAACCACTATGCTCACCATTAAAATTCTTGGCTCAGGCTGCGCCAACTGCAAACGACTGGAACAAGAAGTTGCCACAGCGCTCACCGAGAATGGCTTCGACTTTAAGCTGATCAAAGTGACCGACTATGCCGAGATGATGGCTTACGGCATCCTGAGCACTCCCGGCCTTGTTATCAATGAAACACTGGTTTCGGCGGGGCGCATTCCCAAGCGCGAACAGATTGTGACTTGGGCCGTCGATTTCTCTGCCGCAAAATAGCGCGCAGGTCGAAAGGCAAAGATCATGCGGCTGATGCAGCTCACCCCCTCGCGCGATGAGCGCCGCGCTTTTTTGCTCGTCGGCGCAGTTGCCATCCTCTGGTTCGTCGTTTATAGCAATTTACAGCCGATCGCTGATTGGGTGACGTTCGTCCTCATCGGGCTTGACCCACACAGCGCAATCGGCGAAGCGGTCAATTTTTTCATCTATGATGTCCCGAAGATCTTGCTGCTGCTTTCCGGCATGATCTTTTTGATCACTACCATCCAGACCTTCGTCAATCCTGATAAAGTCCGCGCGCTCGTTGAGCGACGTGGTGCCGGCGTCGGCAACCTAATGGCGGCGATGTTCGGCGCGATCACGCCGTTTTGCTCGTGCTCGTCGGTGCCCTTATTCATCGGTTTTGTGCAGGCGGGCATTCCGCTCGGCATCACATTTTCGTTCCTGATCACGTCGCCGATCATGAATCAAGTCGCCTTCGTGATGCTGCTCGGGCTGTTTGGATGGCAGGTCGCTTTGTTATATCTGATCTCAGGGATCACTATCGGAGTCGCCGCTGGGATGAGTCTGGGGCGAATGCGCCTAGAGCGCTACGTGGAATCATTTGCCTTTGAGACAAAAGCCAAACGCACGCAGGGAGGGGCCTTAGAAGAAAAGCTGACTTGGACAGAACGTTTTCAGCAGGCTGCACAGAACACGCGCGAGATCGTCAGCCGCGTCTGGGTTTACGTGATCATCGGCATCGGGATCGGCGCGTTTATCCACGGCTTTGTCCCGGAAGATGCACTAAGCGGCATCATAGGACAGGGGGCGTGGTGGTCGGTGCCGGCTGCCGTCGTACTCGGCATCCCGCTGTATTCAAACGCAGCAGGGATCATTCCGATCGCTAGCGCCCTGCTCGACAAGGGCGCAGCGCTTGGCACGGTGCTCGCTTTTATGATGTCCGTCGTCGCGCTGAGCTTGCCAGAGATGATTATCCTGCGTAAAGTCCTCAAGCCGCGGCTGATCGCCATTTTCGTAGGGGTGGTCGCCCTCGGCATCATTGCGACCGGCTATCTGTTCAATATCGTCATGTAAGCTCTTTTGACTAAATGTTGAACGGCTAGTCGCTTTCGCCCATGCCGATCACTCCTAGTTCGACCAGAGCATCGATCTCATCTTGACCGAGGCCAGCTTCGGTCAAGACATCGCGAGTATCGGCGCCGAAGCGCGGTGCTGGTGAGGTTGCGGCAACAGCTGGCGTCTTATCAAGGTGCAAGGGGCTGGAGAGATGCAAAGAGCCATCTTCGGCCCACTGAACCAACCCCCGCGCCTTCGCCTGTGGATCGTCAAGTGCGTCATCAGGCGTGTTGACCAGCGTGAAGCAGCATTCAGCGGGGATGAGCAGCGCGGCCCACTCGCTAGATGAGCGCGACGCGAATAAGCGCCGCAGTTCGGCGATGAGATCCGGTTGGTGTTCGGGATCGAGATATCCTTCAATCAGGTCTGGTCGATCGACAGCATAGCAGAAATTTGCCCAGAACTTTGGCTCCAGCGCGGCCAGAGCTACAGCGCGGCCATCGGCAGCGTGGTAAACGTTATAGCAGGCCTGCCGGCCGGAGAGCGCGCCTCGCCCGAAAGGAAGCGCATGCTGGTTGCCCGCACGCGCGGCGGCAGCCTCGACCAAGGCGACCGTCCCTAAGAGCAGGCCAGCCTCATACAATGACAGATCGATGAAGGCGCCCTCCCCTGTTGAGCGCGCCCGCAGCAGTGCAGCAGCGATCGCAGCCGCAGCCGCATAAGCGCCAGCAACATCCGCAGCCTGCCCGCCGAGAGGCTGCGGCATCGCCATAGCGCCGAGCATGCCGCTCACTGCGAGATAGTTCAGGTCGTGGCCGGCGTGGGCGGCATACGGGCCAGTTTGTCCCCAGCCAGAAAGCGAAACATAGATGAGGCGCGGATTATGTGCCCGCAGGCTTTCGTAGCCGCAGTTCAGGCGCGCCATCACCCCAGGACGGTAGCTTTCGACCAACACATCGGCGCGCGTGGCTAACCGCGCCAGCAGCGCTTGCCCGCGCTCATCCTTCAAATCGATGACGGCGCTGCGTTTGCCACGATTGGTCGCACGGAAAACGGCGCCCTCGCCGTCGATCAACGGCGGCATGTGCCGCGCATAATCGCCGCCTCCCGGCGCTTCGATCTTGATCACATCCGCGCCGAGGTCGGCCAACAGCAGCGTGCAAATGGCGCCGGGCAGCAGGCGCGTCAAGTCAAGGATGCGAACTCCCTCTAGCGGCGGCGTCATCACTGCCTCCGTGAATGGAACCAAGCTAGGCTTTGGAGCTGTTGTTTTGATCTGGCCCCCACAACATGTCCTTCTGCCCCCATACAATCAATTAGGGCAGCACCTGTCGACAGAACATTCCAGCGAGAATACCTTGCAAAGGCGGGGCGATCGCGGCGATCGCCAGCCAGCCAATACAGGGAATGACGCCGAGGAAAGCGAAAAGCACAATCGAGATCAGCACGGCTACCCACCACTGAAGCGTCGCATCAAGGTTTGGACGCAGCAGTGAAACCAGCGTGCCGAGCTGGAAAAAGACGCCGATACGCGGGTCGCGCGCGTAAAGGCCCATGCCCAGTGTAAATGTAGGCAGTGCGAAAAGATTATAAGCAAGCAGCAGCGGAAAGACGCAGCAGGCGATCCCAAGCGCGACCCCACCGCTGACGATCGAAGTGTCGCCGGTGAGGCTGAGCAGCAGCCATGAGCATCCTCCAATCAAAATGTTCGGCAGCGCATACACGATATAGGCGGCCAGCACCACACTGCCTTCTGAAAGATACTTGCCCATATCGTCCCAGCGCGGCAGCGGCGAGCCGCGCCTCAGACGCATCAGGCGGATGACCTCGACCTGATAGCCGAAGATGAGCGCCCAGCCCGCCAGCCCGATCAAAAATGGCGTGGTCAGCACCGCCGCAAACGCGACGATCGCGCTCATCAGCAGCTTGTTGATCGACTGGTCATCGGCAAAAATCTGGTTGAAGGCGCGCGTGATGTACACGTTTCGTTGCTCCCCATGGCGCAGCACGGCAAAATTCTACGCCATTTTTATCTTCCGTGCGAATGTGCCTTGCAAGCGGCGCATCGAGCGATCTTCGTTAAACCAGCCGTGGTTCGATATTTGCGCCGATGGTCGTTATACTCTTGCTCAATTTGTAAGGAAAGCGCCCTCCAACAATTTCGCCGGTTCATTAGCAAAGGTGTTTACATGGCTAAGAGAACTCTTTTATTTGTGGGCACGTATACCCGCCCAGCCCCCTATCTCGAGACCACTCATGGCAACGGCATCTATATCTATGAGCTTGACCGGACGACCGGCGCCATTCACTATCTCAGCGAAGTCGGCAACATCGACAGCCCCTCCTTTCTCGCCATCAGCCCAGATCAACGCTTTCTCTATGCAACCAGTGAAGTATGGCTGTGGGATGAAGGGACAGTCAGTGCCTATGCGATTGATGCTGACGCCAACAGCCTTAGCTACCTGAACAAGCAGCCCACGCTCGGTTCGATCGCAGCGTTTGCGCACGTCGACCGCACCGGCAGTTGTCTGCTCGTCTCGAATTATTGGGATGGCGAAAGCGTCGTTTTATTCCCCATTCGCAGTGACGGCCGGTTGGCGCCGCCCACCAGCGCTCATCGTCACGAGGGTTCTGGGCCGAATCCCGACCGTCAGGAAAAGGCGCACGCCCACTGCATCGTGCCCGACCTAAATAATCGCTATGCGCTGGTGGCCGACCTCGGCATTGATCAAGTGATCGTGTATGCGCTCGACATAGCCGGCAACCGGTTGGTGCCGCACGGAAGCCTGAAGCTGGATGATGGATCTGGGCCACGCCATCTGGCGCTGCATCCTAATGGGCAGTATGTCTATGTGATCCAAGAGCTTGGCTCTACGATCACTGTGCTGTCTTACGACCCCGAAAAAGGCGAATTGCGCAAGCTGCAATCGGTGCCCACCTTGCCGGCTAGTTTCACCGAGCACAACCAGTGTTCTGAGATTCAGATCGCCCCTTCTGGACGGTTCGTCTATGGAGCTAACCGCGGCCACGACAGCTTGGTCGCTTATGGCGTCGATGCGACGAACGGCCATCTTTCCTACGTGGGCCATTACTCAACTAAAGGCAGGACGCCGCGTCATTTCAACATTGATCCAACCGGCACGTTCGTCTTGGTCGGCAACCAAGACACAGATACCATCGTCACCTTCCGAATCAATCCCGATACCGGTGCCTTGGAGGATACCGGTCAAGTGGCAAATGTCCCGACGCCTGTATGTCTCAAGATGATTGAAATAGGATAAGCTACCATGCCTACACCAATATCAGGACGCCATACAGGAAAAATCGCGATCGTTACCGGCGCTGGACAGGGCATCGGCCGCGGCGTTGCCCGCCGTTTGGCGCTCGAAGGCGCGCACGTTGTCATTGCCGAGTACGTCGCCGAGAATGCCGACAGCGCCGCGCAGGAATGTTCAGAGTGCGGACCTGAAGCCTTAGCTTACCCGATCGATCTAGCTGATATTGCGCAGATCGAGCCGATGGTCAAAGCCGTTGTTGACAAGTTCGGCCGCATCGACATTCTGGTCAATAATGCCGGCGTGCTCAAGACGCAGCCGCTGTTGGAGGTAACGCCGGAGGACTGGAACCGGACGATCGCTGTTAACCAAACGGCAATGTTCTTCTGCATCCAGCTCGTCGGCCGGCAGATGATCGCGCAGATTCCTGACGCAATCAAGCAGGCCGGCCGCGCCGACCGCAGCTACGGCAAGATCGTCAACTTTTCATCGGTGGCCGGCCGCAGCGGTCGCCCATTCGCAGCAGATTATTCGGCAACGAAGTGGGCCGCCATCAGCCTCACGCAGAGCGCAGCACTGGCATTTGCGCCGTACAACATCAATGTGAATGCAGTCTGTCCCGGCCTTGTGCCAACGCCAATGTGGGCAGATATCGACCGCGTGCAGGCAGCGCGTTTCGGGTTAGAGCAAGGCCAGTGGATGGCGCGTTCAATTGAGAATATCCCGCTCAAACGCGCGGCGACGCCCGAAGATCTGGCAGCGGCCGTCTCTTTCCTGTGCTCGGAAGACGCCGACTACATCACTGGCCAGACGTTAAATGTCGATGGCGGTCTCGAGATGAACTGATCAGGAAAGGCGTGGGCGGTCGCCGGCGCGCTGTCGCGTGCTCTTATGCCGAAAGTGCCGTCGCAATTTGCGCCGCAGTGCGCTGTGTGCTGCCAGTATGCGGCGTCGCATAAGTGACGGCGCGCAGGCGAGCGCCCGCCTCCCTATAGCCAAGCTGATCGAGCAGTAGCGCGGCGCTGAGGATGGCGGCTCGCGGGTCGGCTCGGTCTTGTCCCGCGATATCGGGCGCGCTGCCGTGCACAGGCTCAAAGACGGCAAAGCGCCCATCACCGACATTGGCCGATGCCGCTAGGCCTAAGCCCCCTGTCAACCCGGCCGCCAGATCGCTCAGGATGTCGCCGAACAGGTTGGTCGTGACAATGACATCAAACCGCGTCGCATCCTGTGCCAGCAGCAGCGCCGCCGTATCGATCAGCAGCTCCTCGACGACCAGCATTGGATACTGAGCCGCCACTTCGAAGGCGACGCGCCGGAACAAGCCGCACGTCTCTTTAAGCACATTCGCTTTGTGCACCAGCGTTAGCTGTCGGCGGCGACGCAGCGCCTGCTCACAGGCGACGCGAACGATGCGAGCGGAGGCCCGTGCTGTGATCACACGCTCAGCGATCGCCGTCGCCCCGCCCTCCTCTACGCGCTCGCGCTGACTGTACAACCCCTCGGTGTTCTCACGCACGATCAGCAGGTCAATCCCGTTGCCTACCGCTGGCCGCAGGTTGGCGTACAGATCGAATTGACGGCGCAGGGTGAGGATTGGGCTGCGATAGCCTTCGACCTTATCCATCGGTGAGCTGGTCGCCCCGAACAAGACGGCGTCAGCAGCAGCGCAGGCAGCCAGCGTCTCGGCCGGCAGTGCGTCGCCGCGGCGCTCAAAGGTCGCAAAGCCGGCCTCTGCCTCGATGAAAACCAACGGCAGGCTCAACACCTCCAAAACCCGCCGTGCCGCGGGGATCACCTCGGCGCCGATCCCATCCCCGTTGATGAGGACGATTCGGTGCATCATCGGCCGTCCGTCCCACTGGCAGATGCAAGGCGCTGCTTCAGCATCGGCAGCAATCCGCCCGCGTCGAGGATCGCCTGTACTGAGGGCGAAAGCGGCGGGATCGGGAACAACTGCCCTTTCGCCTCGATGACCTGCGCTGTCCGATCGATGGTGATGCGCTCGCCCGTCGCTACCACTCGACTTAAGCGAGGGCAGACGATTGGCCAAACGCCCTGATTGATGCAGTTCCGGAAGTACAGTCCGCTGAACGACTCGGCAATTAAGATGCTTACCCCAGCATATTTGAGCGCAGTGACCGCCTGCTCGCGGCTGCTGCCACAGCCCCAATTGCGCCCGGCAACAATCACATCGCCCGGCATGACCTGATGGGCGAATGTTGGGTCGAGATCTTCAAGCGCATGGGCAGCGATCTCCTCGTTCGTCTTGAGTGTGTAGGTGTATTTGCCGGGGAAGATCACGTCAGTGTTCACGTTGTCTCCGTAAACCCAGCAGCGGTGTTCAGTCCTCATGACAAAAAGTCTCCCGGAAGCGCGATATGCCCACAGATGGCGCTCGCTGCGACGACGTAGGGATTAGCCAGATAGATCGGTGCGCCGGGTGTGCCCATCCGTCCGTTGAAATTGCGGTTGCCAGTGCTGATCGTCACTTCATCAGGAGCGGGCACGCCGAGATGGTTGCCCATGCACGGCCCACAGCCCGGCGTGTTAACCGCCGCGCCCGCTTCAATCAGCGTCGTCAAGACGCCCGTCTGCGCGGCGCGCAGCAGCACCTGCTGGCTGGCTGGGATGATAATCAGCCGGATGCGGACGCGCTGTCCTTTAAGCACAGCCGCCGCCGCCGCCAGATCCTCATAGCGTCCATTGGTGCATGTGCCGATGAAGGCTTGATCGACCGGCTGGCCCACGACCTCGCTCAACGCGACGACGCGATCCGGCCCGCCTGGCAACGCGATCTGCGGCTCCAGCGCGCCTACGTCCAGCATCAATTCATCAGCGTAGGCGGCATCGGCATCCGGATAAAGCGGCGTGTACGGGCGCGCTGCGCGGCCCGCCAAATAATCAAACACAACTTGATCGGGCGGGAGGTACGCGGCCTGCGCGCCAAACTCGGCCATCATATTCGGCAGCACAGGGCGATCGTCCAGCGACAGATACCCCAGCGCATCGCCGGCGAACTCGATGCAGCGGTAGCCGCCGCCGTCCGCACCGCGCTCACCGAGGATGCGCAGGCTAATGTCTTTGGCGGTCACACCCGGCCGCAGTCTGCCAGTGAGTGTGATGCGCATCGACTCTGGGACGCGCACCCACAGCTCGCCAGTTGCCCACAGCGCGGCCAGCTCGGTGCGGCCAACGCCCATGCCAAAAGCGCCTAGCCAGCCAAAGTGAGGCGTATGGCTGTCCGATCCGAAGACCGTCTCGCCGGGCAGCGCCAGACCTTCCTCGCTAATCACTTGGTGGCAGATGCCGCGCCCGACCTCGAAGAAGTGACCGATCCCCTGCTCGCGCACCCACGCGCGGATCTCGGCATGGTTCTGCGCGTGCGCGGTCGTCGGCGCAGGGACGGCATGATCAAGCGTGACGGCGACCCGCTCCGGCCGGACGATGCGCGGCGCGCCGGTCTGCAAGAAAATACGGCGGATAGCGGCAGTATTATCGTGGCTAAAGATCAGGTCTGGGCGAACATCGAGCACATCGCCCGCGCGCGCATAGGCGATGCCAGCCGCGCGCGCCAACGCTTTTTCCGCGAACGTGAAGCCGCTCATGCTCGCACCACCATTGAAGTCAGCAGCGCGTCAACCTCGGCGACGGTCAGCGGCTGCGCATCGGCCTGCGCTTTGATGAGGCTGGTGGCCCGGCGCAGCGCCTCGTCGTCCAGCTCAAGGCCGAGCTGGCGCGCGCGCTCGGCGACGCCGTTCCACCCCGTCAGGCGATGGCCGATGGCGATCTCGCGCTTCAGCCCGAAGTCTTCCGGCGCGATCGCCTCATAGGTCGAAGGATCGGCCAACACGGCTTTAGCATGGATGCCTGCTTTGTGGATGAACGCGCTCTCACCGGTAATGTAGTTGTTGAACGGGATCTCAATCTGGCAGATCGAGGCGATCAACCGGTCGATCGCCGGCAGCAGCGTTAACTTGTATTTGCTCACGTAGGCTTTATCGAGCGTGTACAGACGGGCGATCAGCCCGCCAAGCGGGGTGATGCCATTGCGCTCGCCGATGCCGAGCACGGTTGTGTCGATGTGAGTCGCCCCGGCTTCGAGCGCGGCGCAGGCGTTGGCGATGGCGCAGCCGCTGTCGTTATGGCCGTGAAATTCGACATCCAAACCGGTAAGACGCACAAGCTGGCGCACCAGCTCGTACACGCGGCTGGGCAGCGCGATCCCGACCGTATCGGCCACGCCCAGCCGGTCAACCAATCCGAGGTCGGCAACCGCCAGATAGACACGCAGCAGGTCAGCCTCGCGGCTGCGGAAGCTGTCCTCGGTGCTGAAGCGCAGGATGACATCTGGCGCCTGCTCGCGGATGAAGCTGAGCACGTCGGCAGCGGCATCGATGATCTCAGCGATGCTCTTGCCGTGGCTGTGCTGCATAAGCTGCGGCGATGTACCGATCACCACGTCAATGCCATGCGCGCCGGTCTCCAAGGCTTGCAAGGCGTCATTGCGGTGACAGCGAATGTGCGTGAGGATGCGCGCTTTGAAGCCCGCATTCACCACCGCGCGAATGTCGGCGGCACTCTGCGGCGAGGCGCACGGCGAGGTCATCTCGATCATCTCGACGCCAAACGCATCCAGCAGGCCGGCGATCTCTAGCTTCTGAGCAGTCGTGAACGACGCAGTGCTGAACTGCTCGCCCTCGCGCAGCGTGCTCTCGATGATAGAGTAACGATTGAATGGCATTGCTTCCCTCTACAGACGTTCTAGTGCGCACTTCAGTACGCGGATCGCGCGCAGATATTCATCAAGATCGACTCGTTCCTCGGGCGTATGGTCAAGCGCGGAGTCGCCCGGCCCATAAGCAGCGATCGGACAGCCCCAGATCGGCCCGACGACGTTCATATCAGAGGTGCCCGTTTTGCAGACGAAGACCGGCGTCCCGCCCTCAGCGCGAATCGCGCTGCGCAGCGCTCGACTGAGCGCGTTGTCTTTGTCAGCGAGGAAAGCGCACTCCATGCCCTCAGCGGAAACGACTGCGTCATCGATTGGAGGCAGAGCGGCAGCCAGCGCCTCTGGTTCGACGCCGGGCGGCAAACGCAGACCGATCGTCATGCGCGCCCAGCCATACGCACCGTCTTGACCCGTATTGAGATCGAGCAGCGCTGCATTGAGGCGGTCGAACAAGCGCTCTCGCCCTTCATTAAAAGCATCGGCATAGGCGCGCACTCCCAGCCAGTAGGCTACTGCCCGTTCAGCCGGGGAGACAAACGGGCCGGCGCTGTGCGCTAGCGGCCCATCCCAGCACCACTGCAGCAGCAGACGCCCTTTATAGCCCAACGTGATCCGATCCCAGCTCGAAGGTTCGCCGATCAAACATAGATCGGGTTGGTACTGGGCTGCGGCGAAGCGCGCCCCACGGCTGGAGCGGGCTTCCTCTTCGACGGCGCCGATTACTACTAGCCGTAGATCGGCGGGCAGCGCGGCGCGCGCCCCGGCGACGGCGAACGCCGCCAGCGGGCCTTTAGCATCCACTGTCCCGCGCCCATACAGAACGCGTCCGTCGATACGCACCGGAAGGTCGCCGTCGAAGGTATCAATGTGGCCGAGCAGGACGATCGTCCGCGCTGCTGAACGCCCGCCGCGGATGCCGACAGCATTGCCGACCGCATCGACGAACGCCTCATCGTAGCCATGGTTGGCCATCCAGTCGACCAATAGGCGGGCGGCGGCAGCCTCGTGATATGAAGGGCTGGGCACGGCGACCAGCGCGTGCAGCAGCGCCTCGGCCTGATGATCGTCAGCGACACATCGGCGAACCACAGCCCGCATATTCCCATCAAACATGGGCAACCTCCTCGACCAGCGCAGCCGCGATCGCATCGACGATCCTCGCCAGCTCTTCGCGCGTGATGATCAAAGGCGGCAGCAGCCGGAGGACGGTCTTGCCGGCTGGAAGCGCCAGCACGCCGCGCGTCTGCAATCCTTGCAGCACCGGCGTGACACGACCGCGCAGCTCCAGCCCGATCATCAAGCCGCGGCCGCGCACCTCGCGCACCCCCGCCAGTTTCCGGTCGCGCAGCTCCGTCAGCAGCCAGTCCCCCAGCGCGGCGCTGCGGGCAGGCAGGTCTTCATCGCGCAGGGTTGTTAACGTGGCGCTAGCGGCAGCGCAAACCAGCGGGTTGCCGCCGAAGGTGCTGCCGTGCGATCCTGCTGGCAGCGCGCCCAACGCCGAACGCCAGCAGACCGCGCCCATCGGCAGGCCACCAGCCAGCCCTTTACCTAGCGCGACGATGTCAGGCACGATCTCCGCATGCTCGAACGCGAACCAGCGTCCCGTCCGTCCCAGCCCAGCCTGAATCTCATCGAGGATGAGCAGCGCGCCATGCGCATCGCAGAGCTGCCGCAGTCCGCGCAGGTAATCCGCGTCAGCGGGGTAGACGCCGCCCTCGCCCTGCACCGCCTCGACAATGACCGCAGCCGTCTCAGCGGTGATGGCAGCCTCAGCGGCGGCGATATCGTTAAAGGGGACGTGCGTCACCTCCGCCGGCGTCCAGCCGGCGAATGGCTCGCGATACTGGCTGTTCCACGTCAAACCAAGTGCGCCGAGCGTGCGTCCATGGAACGCTCGCCGCGCCGCGACGATCGCGCGGCGACCGGTAAGCAGGCGCGCCGCTTTGAGAGCGCCCTCGATCGCTTCCGCTCCGCTGTTGCATAAGAAGAAACGTCCTAGATCGCCAGGTAAGAGCTGCGCGAGCAGCGCGTAGAGCGCAGCGCGCCGGTCATTGTGGAAGATCTCCGGGCAGGTGATGAGCGTCGCAGCCTGCTCACTGACTGCGGCCACGACCGCCGGATGGCAGTGCCCCAATAGGGCGACCCCCTGCCCGCTGGTCGCATCCAGATAGGCGCGGCCGGCCTCATCCCAAACCATGCAGCCCTGCCCGCGAACGATCGTCAACGGACGCTTTGAGTAGACGCCGGGACCATGCTGCGCCTCCAGTTCAATGATAGTATTCGGCGGCGCGGTCATCGGACGAACTCCGTGCCGCGGCCTTCCAGCGCGCGCTGCACTGGCTGGTCAAGGCGGCCATCAGCGATGATGACGCGCCGCACGCCGCCCTCAAGCGCTTCGGCCGCCCCCAATACCTTGCGTTTCATCCGTCCCTGCGACCACTCCAGCGCCTGCGGCAGCGCGTCCAAGGTCACTGATCGAACGAGAGTCATCTCGTCGGCCGGATCGCGATAGAGACCGCGCACGTTGCTGAGGATAACCAGCTCACGCGCGCCAATTGCGGCGGCCACGGCGGCGCTTGCTCGATCGCCATCAATGTTCAGCGGGCCATCAGCGCTTGCCGCGAGCGGCGGCAGCACGACCGTCTGGCCGGCCGCCAGCGCCGCGCACACGCGATTTGCATCAACGCCGGCGATCGTCCCGCTGTAATCATCGCGGATCATCCGCAGACGCCCATCGACTAACGCCCGCAGCGCCGCCTTGCGCTCTCCACAGATGGCCAGCTCTTCCACAAAGCCGATCGCGTCAATGCCCCGCGCACGCAGCCGGCCGACCAGATCACGGTTAACGGACGCCGACGCCTCGACGAATAGGGCGCGCGTCTGCAGGTCGGTATAGCGCGAGACATGTCCTGCCGGCGAGGTAATCGTGCGGACGGGCACGCCGCGCGCCGCGCACAGCGCATCCATAGCAGCGCTTACCCCATGCACCACAACAACGGGACGCTGGCGAGCGAGCACAGCGAGATCGTCCGCGCAGCGGTCGAGGTCAACGCCAGCGCTGCCGCCGATCTTGACGACCAATGCCTCAGCGGCGATGGCGGCAGTCGTTTGGTAGGTTTCCTGTGTTTGCGTAGGTGTCGCGAGCATCATGGATAAATCCCCGGAAAACTCAACCCTGTGCTTTCGTCAAAATCTAACATCAAGTTCATACACTGCACGGCCGAGCCGGCCGCGCCTTTACCAAGGTTGTCAAGCGCAGCGATCACGACCAGATGCCGGCCGTCCTCGTCTAGCTCAAACCCGATATCGCAGTAATTGGTGCCAGCAACAATACGTGGCTCCGGGAAGCGGTGCAGGCCGATCTTGCTGCTCACCAGGCGGATGAACGGCTCGTCGCGGTAGGCCGTGCGGTACAGCTTCCAAACTTCTTTTTCGGCCAGCGGCTGGCTGAGCTGGCAGTGCGCCAGCAGATGCACACCGCGCACCATTTCAATCGCAGTGACGCTGAACTGCACCGGCGCATCATTGCCCAGCACCATCTGCACCTCTGCCATATGGCGGTGACGCGTCGCTTTATAGGTACGAACCGCGCCGCTGCGCACCGGATGGTGCGATCCCGGGTTCGGCTGGTTGCCTCCCTCAGACGATCCCACTTTAATCTCGACGGCAGCATGGTCAAGCAGCCCGGCGCGCACCAACGGCAGCAGCGCTAAGTTGACCGCCGTGGCATTGCAGCCCACCCCGCTGGCATAGGCTGCCCCGCGCAGGTGTTCGCGGTTAGCCTCTGGCAGGCCGTAGATGAAACGGGTGAGCCAATCGGGAGCAGGATGCTCGCCGTACCAACGGCGGTAAGCCTCGATATCGCGCAGACGAAAATCAGCCGATAGGTCGATCAGACGCGGGGCCAGCGCGGCGAAACGGCCGATCTGCTCCGCAGCCCGGCCGTGCGGCAGCGCGAGGAAAAGCAGATCGCAAGACTGTAATGCATCAGGATGGACGAACCGCAGGCCGGTCGTCCCGCGCAGATTAGGATGCACGGTATAAACGTACTCGCCGGTGTGTTCACGACTGGTGATCTGGATGACCTCAGCGTGGGGATGAAAGAGGAGCAGGCGCAGCAGCTCGCCGCCCGTATAGCCACTCCCACCGACGATACCGACACGCAGCGTCATAACGCCACCTCTATCTGTTCGAGAGCATAATCGGCGACGGCGCCTGCGATATCAACGCCCGTCGGCGCGCTGCTGTTGCGAAATTCCATCGTGTGATTAATCTCGTTGACGAGCAGCGCGCCATTTGGCGATTCAAACACGTCGATGGCGAGCACGCCGCCGCCCACCGCCTTTGCCGCACGCACGCATAACGAATCGAGTTCTGGCGTGACCGGGCAGTTCGAGGTCTGCGCGCCGCGCGCTGTATTGGTGACCCAGTGACGCGAGTTGCGGTACACCGCGCAGATCGTCCGTTCGCCGATGACAAATGCGCGGATATCGCGCCCGGGCTTTTCGATATAGGCCTGAGCGTAATAGATGTGATGCTGGTAACCGCCAAGCGTTTGCCGGTGCTCAAGGATAGCCTCGGCGCTATCACGGTCGTTCACGCGAGCAAGCAGCCGTCCCCACGACCCAGTGACCGGTTTAAGCACGGCTGGGTAGCCGAGATCGTTGAGCGCTTCGAGGGCGCTCTCCGGGGTAAACGCGACGCGCACCGGCGGCTGCGGCACGCCAGCCCCCGCCAGCGCGAGACTAGTTTGCAGTTTATCGGCGCACAGAGCAGCAGCTCGATAGGTATTAATCGTGGGGATGCCCCAGCGCTCCAAGATCGCCAGCATATACAGCCCCCGCGAGGTGCTTACACAGCGCTCAAGGACGAGATCGTAGGCGTGCCAAGGGCGGCCGCTTGGCGCGAGCTGTCCGGGGCCGCTGTCGAGGGCGATATTCAGCTCGCGGTCGAGGATGACATCGACCGCGGCCCCGCGCGCCTCCAGAGCTGCCAGCAACAGCTTTTCTTCCGGACGGATGTGTGTCACCAAAACGGCGATAGTCATCTCTCACTCGCCCCAATCTTCCTCAACATCTGGCGCTAACTCTAACGTCAGCGGGTCAAGACTAATGATCTCTAGTTCGACACCACAGTCCGGGCAGCGCAACAGTTCGTTTTCCACCGCATCAGCGGGGATCTCAATCTCTGCTTCGCATTCGAGACATACACTTGTCCGCATCATGGCTCATCCTCCAGTTCATCGCGCGTAAAAAAAATCGCCGTCCAGACCCTGCTGGACGGCGGCGGCTACTTTGTTCCACTACGCAGCGCAACTATCCAGACGGGGTCTCTGGCTCCTTGGACTGCTTCTTCTTGCTATCGATAAGAGTACTCGCTGCGACCATGCTCTGTTCACTCAAAAAAAACCGCCCTTCCGGGCGGTTTGCTTACGATTACCAGTCTCGTAGAAAGCAAAAAATCCCGGAATTACGGGGCGGTAAAAACCTTCTTCGCCTTCTTCGAGCAAAGTGCACACATATTGATTGAGCGCTTTCTTTAACGAACTGTATAAACTATAGCACAATTTTTTTGCGCCTGTCAAGCACCTGCCGGCTTCACGGCTTCAATGACAAGCCTATGACCCCAACGGGACTCGAACCCGTGTTTTCGCCTTGAAAGGGCGACGTCCTAGACCGCTAGACGATGGGGCCATGCTGCAAAGGTAGTGTACCAGTCCGCGAGAGGCTGGTCAAGGTCTACCTCGCAACGCCACCGAGGTAGACCGCCTCGACGTGCAGCTCGAGCAGTCGTTCGGGCGGCGTCTCCAGCGGGTCGCCGCTCAAGATGATCAGATCGCCCCATTTGCCCGGCGTGATGCTCCCGCGGTTCTCCGCGTCACCGCTGGCGATTGCGCCGCCCATGGTGTACGCATACAGCGCCTCATAGGGTGTGATCGCCTGTTCTAGGGCGATCGGCTCGCCCGCTCCGTCGAGACGATCGATCGCCGCTTTGACGCCCAGCAATGGATTGTCGTCAGGCACGACAGGCGCATCCGAGCTGAGTGCGACCGTCAGCCCGGCATCAAGCATGGCACGGACAGGATAGCAGCGCGACCAGAAATCTTCTGGTAGATAGCGGCGGAAGGTCGTCCCGAGCGCGGGCAGAAAGACGGTCTGTGGCACGGCGATAATCCCGTGTTTGGCGCAGCAGCGCAAATGTGCTGGCGTGGGCAGGCCGAGATGTTCGATCCGGTGGCGCAGCCCTGTACCCGGTTTGCGCTCGTGCAGCAGAGCGTAGAGTTCGGTCACCTGATCGAGCGCGACATCGCCAATGGCGTGCGTCGCGATGCGCAGGCCAGCATCGTGTGCCTCCCACATCAATTCGAACAGCGCCTCGCGCTCAAAACGGAGGACGCCGCGCGTCCCGGTGACGTTGTACGGCCGGCTGATGGCCGCCGTCGCGCCGCTTAGGCCGCCATCGGCGAAAAACTTGACAGTGTCGATGCGCAGATGGTCGCTCGCATACCGTTCTGGCAAGGGCAGCGTCTCCGTGCCGCCATCAGGCCGGCGGATCGGTAGGCCGTTCACGCGGATGAGCAGCTCACCACGCGCGTCGAGGTCGCGATACACACGGGCATGGCTTGGCAGCAGCAGGGGATCCGTCGCGCTGGTGATGCCAAGCGCAAGCTGATGTCGGTTGGCCGCGCGGATGGCGGCCGCCAGCGCCGCGTCATCTGGTTCTGGGATGGCGCGCGTCAGCAGTCCCATCGCCGTCTCTTGCAGCAGGCCGATCGGCTCGCCCTCGGCATCGCGAACGATCACGCCGCCCGGCGGGGCTTCGGTCTCGCGAGTGATGCCAGCTAGTGCCAGCGCCCGGCTGTTAGCGACGATCATGTGGCCACAGGTGCGCGTTAGCGCGATGGGGTGATCGACACTCGCCTCATCGAGATCGAAACGGGTCGGGTGACGCTTCTCTGCCAGATCGACCTCGTTGTATCCCCTGCCAGTGAGCCATGTGCCGGGGGGTGTGATCGCAGCGCGCTCGCGAAAACGGGCGACCAACGAGGGAAGATCAGGAGCGACTCCGTGGCGCGCATCGACCTGTATCGTCAGCAGCAAGCCGAGCTTCCAGATGTGCACGTGGGCATCGTTGAAGCCCGGCATCAGCGTTCGTCCGGCCAGATCGACACGCTGTGCGCCGAGCGGCATCCCATCGAGATCGCCGACGCGCGCGATGCGACCATCATCACCGACCAACACCGCCTCGGGACGCGGCGCACGCGCATCCATTGTGTGAATAATGCCGTTATAGAACAAAATGCTCATAGTCTGTCCGCTCAAATCTACCGCGTTCGATGATTATACTGCGATCGCCCACGCGCGAACGTAGGCAGCTCGCATGCGTTGCGCTATGTGTTCGTCTCGCATGGGGGCCGCGCTCGATCTACAATCAAGCGTATGAATGCGCTGCACACACTACTCACGCGCTATCGCGAACTGCCTCGCCAGCACAAGATCGTCCTGTGGATTTTGGCAGCGGCTGTCCTCGCTGCGGGGTTCATCTATGGCTGGCTGTTTGTCGATCTCCCACCTATCGACCGGCTGCAGGCTGGCATGGCCCTGCCCTCGACGCGCATTTATGACCGGCATGGCCGGCTGCTATACGAGATACTCGCCAACAGCGCGACCAGCGGCCGCAACACCGCCATCCCGCTTGAGGCGATTCCGCAGCACTGCATCAATGCGACGATCGCCGTGGAAGACAGGAACTTCTATCATCATCCCGGGGTAGATTTGGTCGGTATTGTGCGGGCGCTGTGGATCAACCTGCGCGGCGGCGAGGTACTGGCGGGCGGCAGCACCATTACTCAGCAAGTGGCGCGCAATCTGCTGCTCGAACCCCAGCAACGTGCCGAGCGCAGCCTGCGCCGGAAGCTGCGCGAGATGATCCTCGCGGTGCGCCTGCAAAACGCCTACAGCAAAGACGATGTGCTCGCGCTCTACCTCAACCAATCTTATTACGGCAATCTAGCTTATGGTCTTGAGGCAGCAGCGCAGGCCTATTTTGGCAAAAGCGCGCCCGCGCTCTCGCTAGCCGAATGCGCACTGCTGGCGGGGCTGCTTCAATCGCCAGCTGCCTACGACCCGCTCACGAATCTAGAGGCAGCGCGCAGCCGTCAGGCCGTTGTGCTGGATTTGATGGCCGCTGACGGCATGATCTCCCAAGAGCGCGCCGACCAAGCTAAAGATGAGCGCCTTCAATTTGCGGCCGTTCCCTTCCCGATCGAGGCGCCGCATTTCGTGATGGCCGTCGTCCGCCAGCTTGAGCGCAGCTACGGCGACTACCTGCTGCGCGATGGTTTGGATGTGATCACGACCGTTGACTTAGACTGGCAGCGCGCAGCGCAGACGATTGTGCGCCAGCAACTGCACGCGCTTAATCACCCTGCAGCGGCCGGACGCGTCTCGGCCAATGCCAACAACGCAGCGCTGGTCGCGCTGGATCCGCACACTGGCCAAGTCCTGACGATGCTGGGCAGTCCAGACTACTTCGATGAGACGATCGATGGCGCGGTCAATGCCGCGCTCGCCCTGCGCCAGCCGGGCAGCGCGCTGAAGCCGTTCACCTATGCCGCCGCCTTCGACCCAACGCTGCCGGAGCCATACACCGCAGCCACGATGCTGCTCGATGTCTCGACGCCGTTCGTCACAAGACGCCTGCAAAGCTATGTGCCGGCTAACTTCGGTTTGGTCGAGCATGGCCCGGTCTCCGCACGCGAGGCACTGGCGTCTTCGTTCAACATCCCCGCTGTTGTGACGCTCGACCATGTCGGTATCGGCCGCATGGTTGAGCTGGCCGTCAATGCTGGCCTTACGACGCTGGCGACCAATACCGACCTCGATCTGGCAGTCACGCTCGGCGGCGGCGAGGTGCGTTTGCTCGATTTAACGCAGGCTTACAGCGTCTTTGCCAACAGCGGCTGGCGCGTCGAGCCGGTTTTCATCTTGAGCGTCACGACGCGCGCTGGCGACCTGCTTTATGAGTGGCAGCCGGCCCCGCCGACCATCCGCGTCCTTGATGAGCGCGTCGCTTGGCTGATCACCGACATCCTGAGCGACGACGAAGCGCGCATCGCTGGTTTTGGGCGGCGCAGCGCCTTGAACATCGGCCGGCCAGCCGCCGCCAAGACCGGCACGACGACGGACTACCGCGATAACTGGATCGTCGGCTATACGCCATCGCTGGTGGCCGGCGTTTGGGTGGGCAATGCGGATAATACGCCGATGATCAACGTGACTGGCGTCAGCGGTGCCGCGCCGATCTGGAACGCCTTCATGCGAAGGGTCCTGATCGGCACGCCGCCCGAGTCGTTCCCTCGCCCAGAAGGCCTTGTCCGTCGTGAGGTTTGTGTCCCCAGCGGCCTGCTACCAACCCCGGCCTGCCCAACACGGCGTCTGGAGTGGTTCATCGAGGGGACGGAGCCATCACGTTCAGATAACATCTTCCAGACGTTTACGCTCGATCGCGCGACTGGCCTGCTGGCGAGTGAAAATACGCCGACCGAACGCCGGGTTCAGCGCGTCTATCAGGTGCTGCCGCAGGAGGCGCGCGAATGGGCGCGTCGCAGCGGCATCGCCGAACCGCCGATCGGGGCAGTCGTCGTCGCCCCCGATGTGGATCGCGGTCTGCGCCTGCTCGCTCCTGACCCGTACACCGTGTTTCAGCTCACGCCGCTCATCCCGCGCGAGGCACAGCGCATCCGGCTGACTGCCGGCGCGCCACCCGGAACGCAAACGATCACTTATTTGCTCGATGGCGAGGCGTTAGGCACGGTCGATGCTGCGCCGTGGGCGCTGTGGTGGATGCTTGAACCGGGCACGCATGAGCTGGTTGCGCTGGCGGAGCTTGAGGACGGCACCGTCATCTCCAGCACGCCGGTGCCGTTTCGCGTCACGTTGTTTGCGCCCCCGAACGAGTCATACACGCAGGAAGATCGCTAGCGCTCTCGATCGGGTATGCTTTAGTTAGCTGCATCCAGTGTGAGGATCGATCGACATGCACTATACCGCTGATACGCTGTGCCTGCGCGCTCAACCGCTCGATCAAGCAGGCGTTTACGCCAATGTGACGCCGGCGCGCGCTGGCTGGCAGTACCTCCACATGACGGCACGCCGCCTACGCGCTGGACAGAACTACCGCGGCAGCACTGGCGCATTCGAATTTGTACACGTCATCTTAGGCGGCGTGTGCGCGATCCGCACCAGCGCTGGAGATTTTCCGCGCGTCGGCCGGCGCGCGCACGTCTTCGACGGTATGCCCTATGCGCTCTATCTCTCGCGCGGCGTCGATTTTGAGATCGAGGCATTAAGCGATACGCTCGATCTAGCGACCTGCGGGGTTCCAACCGAAGAAGATCACCCAGCCCGGCTGATCACGCCTGCCGACTGCGCGATCGAACTGCGCGGCGGCGGTAATGCGTCGCGCCAGATCAACAGCATCATTCCGCCTGGTTTCGACTGCCAACGCCTCGTCTGCGTCGAGGTCTACACGCCCGGCGGCAACTGGTCGAGCTATCCGCCGCACAAACATGATGCGCACCGCGTTGATGCTGATGGCACGCTGGTGGAGGCTGACTTGGAGGAGATCTATTTCTACAAGATCGACCGGCCCGAAGGATACGCCTACCAGCGCGTTTACACCGAGGACGGCTCGATCGACGCGCTGATGTTGGCGCGCAGCGACGACGTCGTGCTGGTTCCGGCCGGATACCATCCGGTAGTCAGCGCGCATGGCTATACGACCTACTACCTGAACTTTTTGGCCGGCTCGGCGCAGTCGCTGGCCAATAGTGATGACCCTGCGTATGCTTGGGTCAAGACGGCATGGGGGCCGCTTGACCCGCGCTTGCCGTTGGTCAGCCATGCGATGGAAGCGCCAGAGCGCCCATCATAGTCCTACAGGCTCGGTATGGATGGTTACTCGCAGTACAGAAGGGATTTCGCTGCGAACGGCCAGCTCGGCCGACTCCGCCAGCCGGTGTGCATCTTCCAACGTCATCTCGGCGGGCAGCTCGGCGTGCAAGGTGAGCGCTGCGCCTTCTGAGAGCGCCGTGACGCGCAAATCGTGCCAGTGCACATTAGGGAACTGCATTTCAAGGATCTGCTGAGCGCGTTCAACGATCTGGCTGCCATTAGTGGTCGTGGGGTGTTCGTGGCCGACCGCATCTTGCGCTGGCTCGATATGCGTGACGATCGACTCGATATGGGGCAGGCTGGCGCGCACTTCTGCCTCAAGCTGGCTGACCTGCGAGTGCGCTTCCGCTAGTGTCGGTTCGCCGGGCACTTCGACATGCATCTCAAGCAGGACGCCCGCTTCATCTTCGGCGACGCGCACACCGTGCGTCGCCAAGCCGAGCGCATCGGCATGGGCGCGAGCGGTCAGCGCGTAAGCTGGCGCCGCGCGCGGCGCAGGCGCGAAGTGCACCTCAATCTCGCTGACGCCCGTGAGGCTGCGCCCAATATTAGCGCGAATGGTCTCGGCGATCGCCGCCGTGTGTTCGGCGGTCATCGCGGGGTCTACCTGCACATCGATATCCAGATGTACCGCATCGGCTGGCCCGCGGCTGCGCGCCCGCACGATCCGCTCGACGGAAGGAATCTCGCCGATCGCTTTGATGAGAGTCTCTGGAGAGTAAGGAGCGGTATCGACCAGCACGCCGCCGGTTTGGCGCAGCACCTGCCAAGCGACGCGCCCGATTAAGACGACAACCACCAAAGCGGCGATGGGGTCTGCCCACCACAACCCGCTAGCCACCAGCGCCATGCTGATCAGCACCGAAATGGTGACGAACACATCGGCGCGCGTATGGGCTGAGTCGGCGATCAGAAATTCCGATTTCAGGCGCATCCCTTCGCGGCGCTCAAAAGTGGTAATGAATATATTGATCGCAAGCGTCACGATCATCACAACGAACGCTAGCGGCGTGATCGTGGGTGCGCCCCCGGAGATTAGCCGCTCGACAGCACCGGTAATGATCTCCCAAGCGGCGATCAACAGCAGGAAACTAATGCTGAGGGCTGCGATCGTTTCAAATCGCCGGTGACCATAAGGATGGTTGGCATCAGGCGGCTTTTCGGCGATGCGATTGGCAAAGAGGCCGATCACATTTGAGGCGCCATCGGTCAGTGAATGGAAACCATCCGCCGTGATCGCCAGCGCCCCGGTGACGATCCCCAGTATGATCTTGCTGAAGGCGACCAGCAAGTTTAGCCCCAGCGTGATGAGCAGTACGCGGCGTATCTGCTGACGTACAGTGGGTTCAGTCATGAACGGCCCTGTATTCTATAATGCCGTGATCATAAGGGAGGCGCGCGCTTTTTGACAATTCCTCGATGAAAATTTCACCTCATGTAAAATGTCGTTTAGTTCAACATAAGCCTCTCGCCGCGACGAACGCACCCTGTCGTTCAGCATGAATTGCGGTATACTGCACCCGGCGGAGGAGAGCCACAACGCAGATATGGATGCCCTGCTGTTCGTGCCGATATTGGTCGTCGGGTTTGCGACATCGCTTGGGTTGACGCCGCTGTCGCGCGCAATCGCGCTGCGGTTAGGCATTGTCGCCCACCCCAACCAGCGCAACATTCACCACGATAACAAACCCCTCATGGGCGGCTTGGCGATCTACATCGCTTTCGCCCTGGCGTTGCTGCTGTTCACGCCGCCGCAGCATTTGGTGGAATTTGGCGCGGTGCTCAGCGGGGCACTCTTTCTCGCATTGATCGGCTTGGTCGATGACCGGTACAACCTCGGTATCAAGATCAGGCTGATCGCACAAGCGATCGCCGCGCTCGTCTTGATCGCAGCCGGCATCCATATCCAGTTGATCGGCATCCCGATCATCGACCATGCGCTGACTATACTGTGGGTGTTAGCGATCACGAACGCCACCAATTTTCTCGACAATATGGATGGCCTCGCCGCCGGCTTGTCGGCGATCGCGGCCGCCTATTTTACGCTCATTGCTTACAATGAGGGTCTGACGCTCGTCAGCGCACTGGCAGCGGCGCTGGTCGGCAGCGCGGTCGGTTTCCTGATCTATAACTTCAACCCGGCCAGTTCCTTCATGGGCGATATGGGTTCGCTCGTGCTCGGTTTCGTGCTGGCGATTCTGGGAATTAAGCTGCGTTTCGGTGAACAGCCGCTCAGCGTGACATGGATGGTGCCGCTGCTGGTGCTGGCCCTGCCGATCTTTGATATTCATCTAGTCGTCATCACGCGAGTGTTAGAGCGACGGCCAATCGGGCTGGGGGGCAAAGACCACACCTCGCATCGTTTGATGGCGATGGGCTTCAGCCAGCGCTGGACGCTGGCGATCCTGTACAGCGCCTGTTTGCTCTACGGCGCGCTTGGCGTCCTTGTGGCAACCCTGCTGCCGGCGCAGGCCTTCGCGCTCGGCGCCACGGCATTAGCCTCGCTGGCTGTATTATTCGTCTTCATGATGCACGTGCGCCGGCGCTACCAACTGCGCGCCTCGAACACACCGTGAAAGGTGGACAAGCGATGCAGGAAACCTATGTCGTGACGGGCGGCGCAGGGTTTATCGGCTCGCACATCGCCGAACGCCTGCTGCGCGACGGACACCGCGTTCGCATTATCGACAATCTGATCACTGGCAAACTACAAAACATCGCCCACTTGCGCGGCGATCTCGAGTTCTATAACGTCAGCATCACCGAGCGAGCGGCGCTTGATCCGATCTTCGCTGGCGCTGATTACGTCATTCATCATGCTGCGCTGCCCTCGGTGCCGCGCAGTGTGGACGACCCACTGACCACACACGAGATCAACGTGACGGGCACGCTCAACGTGCTGCTAGCTGCGCGAGATGCACGGATCAAACGCGTGGTCTATGCCGCTTCATCCTCGGCCTATGGAGACATAGAAGGTGAGTTTAAATCTGAAGTGATGCCACCGCGCCCGCTTTCGCCCTACGGCGCCTCTAAACTAGCCGGCGAACATTACTGCCAAGCTTTCACGGCCGTTTACGGACTGGAGACCGTCGCCTTGCGCTACTTCAACGTTTTTGGGCCGCGGCAAGATGAAACTTCTCAATACTCAGCGGTCATTCCCAAATTCATTTGCGCTATGCTCGCTGGCCAACCGCCGGTGATCTACGGAGATGGTCATCAATCGCGTGATTTCACCTATGTCGACAATGTCGTTCATGGGAATCTGCTGGCGCTCAAAGCGCCGGCGGCCGCTGGCCGAACGATGAACCTTGCGACCGGCGGCCGCGTCTCGCTGCTGGAGCTGGTCGACAAATTGAACGCGCTGCTGGGCACGACGTTCGTCCCGCGGTTTGAGCCGCCGCGCTTAGGGGACATCCAGCACTCGCGCGCGTCGATCGACCGGGCGCAGGAACTGCTCGACTTCAGCCCAATCGTCGGGTTCGATGAGGGCCTTGCCCGTACTTTAGCGTGGTATCAAGGACGGTGACGACCGCGATGCGCGTGCTGCACATCCTCAAAGTTAAGGGCATTGCCGGAGCTGAAAATCATCTACTCACGCTGCTCGACGGTCTGCGCGACCGCGGAGTTGATGCGCTTTTTCTGATCCTTGTTAGCCCATCGAATCTGGTTGACGAATTTATGGATGCGGCCGATGCGCGCGGTATTCCGGCGCGCCGTTTGGTCATCCGCAATAATTTCGACCTTGCGCTCATATCTCGCATCATGACGGAGCTGCGCCGGTTTCGGCCCGATATCGTCCATACGCATCTGCTGCACGGCGATCTCTTCGCCATCCCCGCCGCATGGCTGCTTCGTTTTCCGTGGTTTGGCGGCCGTGGCATGCGTCGTCCAGTGATCATTTCCAGTCGTCACAATGACGACCGTTTTCGCCTGCGGCCGTACATGCGCCTCATCAACCGTGTCCTCTGGCGCATGACCGATTACGGCATCGCCATTTCCAATGCTGTGCGTGAATTCAGCATAACGATAGAAGGCGCTAACCCCAACAAGATCGAGACGATCTACTATGGTTTCGACCCTGCTGATGGCGAAAATCGCTTGCTGCGCAAGGAAGTGCGCGCTGAATTTGGCGTACAGGATGATGAAATCGTCGTCGGCACGGTCTCGCGGCTGATCGAGCAAAAAGGCCTGCCCTATGGCCTGCATGCCTTCGCGCTGGCCGCCGAACGCTACCCACAGGCCCGGCTCGTGATCATCGGCGATGGGCCGCTGCGTCCGCTGTTAGAGCGGCAGGCGCGCGCGCTCAAATTAGGTGACCGAGTGCGTTTCATGGGCTGGCGTGCCGATGGCGCGCGGATGATGGCCGGTTTAGATATCTTCTTGATGCCGAGTTTGTATGAGGGCTTTGGTTTAGTCCTGTTAGAGGCCATGGCGCAGAGCGTGCCGGTCATTGGCAGCGCGGTAAGCGCGATTCCCGAGGTCGTCGTACACGGAGAGACCGGGCTGCTGGTTCCCCCGCGCGATGTGACCGCGCTCGCTGAAGCGCTCGATCTGTTGATGGGCGATGTCGCCCTGCGCAAGCACATGGGCTTGATGGGCTTGGAGCGCCTTGAGACCCACTTCAGCACTGCGCTGATGGTCGAACGGACGCTGGCGCTGTACCGGCGGTTGGTGCGCAGTTGACGGATATCGAGCCGATTCGCGTTCTAAATGTGGTGGCGCGGCTCAACGTTGGCGGCCCAGCGATCCATGTCACGTTGATCACCAAATATCTCAGTTCGCCCGCTTATGACAGCCGGCTGGTCTCTGGGGTGGTTGGCCCCGAAGAGGGAGACATGAGTTACTATGCTGCAGCGCATGGGGTCGAGCCAATCAGATTGCCTGAACTGGGGCGCGAACTGCACCCACTGCGCGATATGATCACGCTGTGGAAGCTCTACCGCTTGATACGCGAATTCAAACCTCATATCGTCCATACGCATACTGCCAAAGCGGGTTTTGTTGGGCGTCTTGCTGCTTGGCTGGCTGGTGTGCCGGTCATCATCCATACGTTTCATGGACATGTTTTCCATGGCTACTTCTCGCCTGCTAAAACGCGCCTTTTCATCCTGTTAGAGCAGTTTGCCGCGCGTTTATCCGATCGCATCATCACGCTTACCGAGAACCTGCGCGAGGCGCTGGCCGAAACCTATCGCATCGCCCCGCGCGAGAAGATCATCGCCATGCCTTATGGCCTCGATTTGGCGGCGTTCGCCGCCGCTCAGCGCAAAACCGGGGCATTCCGGCAACAATGGGGCATCGCGCCAGAGGCTCCGCTGATCAGCATCGTGGGGCGGTTGGTGCCAGTCAAAAACCATGCCCTGTTCTTGCAAGCCGCCGTGCGTGTTCGCCAGATGCATCCCGACGCTCGCTTTGCTGTCGTTGGTGATGGCGAGCTGCGCGCCTCCCTCGAGGCGCAGGTTGACGCGCTAGGCTTGCGCGATGTAGTGACGTTCACCAGCTGGCAGCGCGATGTACTGCCAGTTTATGCAGACAGCGACGTGCTGGTGATCAGCAGTGTTAACGAGGGAACGCCGTTCACCGTGATCGAAGCGCTGGCTGCTGGCTGCCCGGTCGTGGCGACGGCCGTCGGGGGACTGCCAGAGTTCCTCGATGGGGGCAAACTCGGCGCTCTGGTACCTTCCGGAGAGACCGAACCGCTCGCGGCCGCGATCGCGGCGACGCTGACCGATCCGCCGGATACGGCTGCACTGCGCGCGGAAATCGTGCAGCGCTACGGCATCGAGCGATTGGCGCGCGATCTCGATCAGTTGTACCGCACGCTGCTGGCTGGTCGCACCGCTGAAGACCGGAAGCGCTGAAAGGGAAGATTGTGGATGGATGGTTCACCGAGTTTGCCAAGGTAGCCAGCATCTTTGCGCTGGCCTTCTTTTCGTTTTGGCCAGCGATCCCGGCAGGATTAGCGCTGAACCTTAGTCCCATCGTGACGATCGCAGTGACTTCGCTCAGTTATGCCAGCGGCGCGGCTGTGGTCATCGGGGTCGGCGGGCGCGTGCGGGCATGGGCGCTGCGGCGATTGGGACGCGGGCTGGTTGAGCGAGATCAAACCTTCATCCGCCGGGTCTGGGATCGGTTTGGCGTCGTCGGGCTTGGGCTCGTCGCTCCAGTGACCATTGGTGCGCAAATCGGCGCAGCCTTCGGGATTGCGCTTTACACCCGCCCACGCCCTTTGTTCTTTGCGTTATCGGCTGGAGGATTGTTGTGGAGCATCTTGCTGACAGGGCTGATCAGCTTGGGGGTCGAACTGACGTTTTAGGGATCGCTGTGCGGAATATAAACACCGGAAGGAACTCGTTTCTCGGTGCGTAGAGGGGCAAGCCTCTTTAGCTGCGAAATGGTCGCGGATGCCGCGATCGATTGCGAAGCGATAGGCTGCGAACTTGTTATCCTACTGGTCAACTTGGCAGCAGGTAATTGATATGGGCGGGCACTGGTGTGAGCAAATAGACATCAACTTGGCGCGCCCATGGACGAAAATCTTCGTCGCTGTATCCCAAGTCGATCCAAAGGCGCGTGCTGCGAGGTCCACCCGTATCGGCCACCAAGCCAATGCCATAGTTTGGAACGTACACCTGCGTCCCAAATGGCATTACGCCCGGGTCAGCAGCGACGATTCCATGGCGCAGGCGCTGCCCGGTCGCGGTGATATCGTCGCCGCCGAGCGCCGCGGGGTGGTAACTGGTCGCCAACATGCGGATGACGCGCCAGTATTCGCGCGGGCCGTCTGGCGTATCGACTGTCCGGATGACGACGTTTGTTCCATAGCCGATGATATGGTTGACGGGCGCGCGCACGATGGTGCTGCCTTCTTCAGTTCGCGCTACCTCTACGCCATTCTCATAGCGGATGCGCGTGCTCGTGCGTCGTAGGCCAGCCTGCCCAGCTTGCAGCACCGCGCGCTGATCAAGTTCAAGCGTTTCATCGGCCTGATAAACGGTTTCGTAAGGAATGACCTCGCTGACAGGGATGATCGCCTCGGTCACACGCACGACCTCGATCGTCATCCCCGCCTCCAGCGGCATGGTCTCGGCAGGCACGGCATAATCCAGCCCCAGCAGGGCGACGCCGGCATCGGCCAGCGCATCGGCGACCGTCGCGCCGCGCGAACGCGTTTCGATTACTGCGCCATCGACGTAGATCGTGACCGGCAGCGCCCGCTGGACGATGACCTCCATATTGGCCTGCACCGGTTGATTTAACTCAACCGAAACGGCATCGGCGACATAAATATCGATGCCCGCCTCGAACAGTGCCGAACCTACGGTATCGCTGGTCGTCTGGATCGTGCGTCGCTCCGTCCCATCAATGACATGCAGCGGCAGGGCATGCTGCACACTAAGATGCATGACTGGCAGCGGCCAGCGCTCCAACTCCGTGGGATCAGCCAGCACGCCATCGATCATGATGCGATCGAGCGAAGCGATCGAGACGCCCGCTGCGCGTAAGATCTCGGCCGGGTTGGTCAGCGGCGTTCTCAACATGCGCGTACGTCCATCCACAGTCAGAATGATGCCGCGCGCCCGGTCGATGCGAATCACGGCGTTCATGGCAATCGGCGCATTTAAATCAGGCGTGATGAGATCGTTCTCGCCCAGCGAAAGGCCTAGCTCATCGAGCAGGCTGGAGACGATGGCCGCGCGCGTATCGTATTGAAAGGCCTCGCCATCGAGGATCACCGTGACGGTGACGGGGCGCGCCAACGCGGAGACTGCGCTGATGACGATTGCTGTGCCGATCAGCGCGAAGATCCCCGCCGCTAGAGCGAGGGGCAGGTAGGCGCGCAAAAGACTGGGAGATGACTCGATAGGAGGATGCGGCCGTTCGAAGGTGGAGTGCGAACGTTGAGGCTGGGTATCTGCATTCAGCGGGTCCGTCATCGCGATCTGGAAATCGAGCTGGCGGTCAAAAAAGCCGGGTTGTCTTCAGTCTGCTCAGGCCGGGTGACCCTGCGGCACCCAGGGAGACTTCCTTAGTGCTGCTACCTTCCGGTCCTGACACGGTTCGGAATTCCTGCCGCGCAGGACCCAGTCTGAGCAGACTGCCAGCAACCCGGCAGTCAATGTTCCACCCATCGAACATCATTGTACTGAATCGAGATCGGCCTGTCAAATGGGGGCGCAGAGCGCAGCATCGAGCGATCGCATAGTAGTTGAAGTTGCGCAGCTGACTGAGCGAACAACATGTTTCGGGCTAATTTCCTCCCTCAAATACATAAGTCTAGTTGAATCTCAGTGGTTGGCATAAGCCATTATGACCTGCAAACGCCGAATCTTTGAGTGTATTTCGCTGGTATATCGTGCTCCAAATTTGCTCAATTGCGCTATATGCACACGTTATAATCAAGAGAAAATGTGGTTAAGTAACCGTATCTTGCCGATCGTATCCATCAAAGACTATGGTGACTCTTGAGCAATTGAGGCGGGATAGACAAATCCGCGGCATCGTGCCAGACCAGATCGTCACGCTAGTCGCCGTGCAGCAGCATGGCGCGAATGCCGTCGAGGTTGTGTTTCGACATTCAGATGGCACTCTCGGCCAGCAGCTACTTTTCCGCGAGAACGAAGCCCAGCTTGAACTGATTAAAGCAGAACGCCTATGGGCCTTCGATGTCGATGGGGCACTCTTGCGATTGGTCTCGGAAGCCTACCGCATCCATCTTGCGCACCTCTTTGACCCGATGCTGGCGGTTCATACCTCCATGATCGAACCGCTGCCGCACCAGATCACGGCGGTGTATGACGAGATGCTCACGCGCCAGCCCCTGCGTTTCCTGCTGGCAGATGATCCTGGCGCGGGCAAGACCATCATGGCGGGTTTGTTGATTCGGGAACTGATCGTGCGCGGGGATGTGCGCCGCTGTCTGATCTGTACGCCGGGCAGCCTGACCGAACAATGGCAGGATGAACTGTGGTCGAAATTTCAGCTTGACTTCACTATCATGACTCGCGAGATGGTTGAAACATCGCGCAGTGGCAATCCATTTGCAGAGAACGATCTGGTGATTGTCCGACTTGACCAGATTAGCCGGAGTGAGGAACTAAAGTCGCGCCTTCGGCAGACCGATTGGGATCTGGTGATATGCGATGAAGCTCACAAAATGTCTGCATCCTTCTTTGGCGGTGATCTGAAAGAGACCAAACGCTATCAACTCGGCAAGCTGCTGGGCAAACTGACCCGTCATTTCCTGCTGATGACCGCTACACCTCATAACGGCAAGGAAGAAGACTTCCAGCTCTTTCTAGCGCTGTTGGATGCGGATCGTTTTGAGGGACGCTTCCGCGATGGAGTCCATCAGGTGGATGTCTCCGATCTGATGCGGCGCATGGTCAAAGAACGACTGCTCAAATTCGATGGCAAGCCGCTGTTTCCGGAGCGCCGAGCATATACCGTCAACTACACGCTCTCACCAGAGGAAAATATTCTCTACGAAGCAGTGACCGAATACGTCCGGCAGGAATTCAACCGCGCCGAGCAGCTCGAAAACGACGGACGCAAAGGCACAATCGGGTTTGCGCTGACCATTTTACAGAGACGATTGGCATCTTCGCCGGAAGCCATCTACCAATCATTGAAACGGCGGCGGGAACGACTGGAAAAGCGGCTGAAAGAGGCGCAGCGCACCCGCCAGCGTGTCTTACAGGCGGAAGGCCCAGTCTATGAGGATGACGACTGGGATGACTTTGAGGATGCGCCGGACTCAGAAGTAGAGCAGATCGAAGCAGAGTTGATTGACGGCGCAACTGCCGCCCGGACAGTCGAGGAACTCGAAGTCGAGATCAACAGTCTGCGTGACCTGGAAAGGCAGGCGCTGCAGCTGCGGCGCAGTGGCAATGACCGAAAATGGAACGAACTGCTCAGGCTCTTGCAGGACGCGCCGGAAATGCAAGGGACAGACCATGCCCGACGGAAGCTGGTGATCTTCACCGAACACCGCGATACCCTCAATTACCTGCTGGAACGCCTATCTACCCTCATCGGGCGCGATGAAGCCATCCTCACCATTCATGGCGGGATGCGGCGCGAAGAACGTCGTGACGTTGAAGAACGCTTTCGCAATGACCCGGATGCGTTCATCTTGCTAGCGACCGACGCGGCGGGCGAAGGCATTAACCTGCAACGCGCTCACCTGATGGTCAACTATGATCTGCCGTGGAACCCGAACCGTCTTGAGCAGCGCTTCGGCCGTATCCACCGCATCGGACAGACCGAGGTCTGCCACCTGTGGAATCTCGTTGCGGGTGAAACGCGCGAAGGCGTAGTGTACCAGCGCCTGCTTAAGAAGCTGGAGACGGAGCAGCATGCTTTGGATGGACGGGTTTTCGATGTGCTGGGCCAGTTGTTTCAGGAAACGCCGCTGCGAAACCTGCTGGTGGAGGCAGTGCGCTATGGCGATGACCCCGCCGTCCGCGCTCGATTGGAACAGGCTGTCGACAACGCTATTGACCGCGAGCGCGTGCGTAAGTTGCTCGAACACCAATCACTGGCGACAACGAGCATGGATATCAGCCAGATTGTGCGTGTTCGCGAAGAGATGGAACGCGCATCGGCACAACGTTTACAGCCGTTCTACATCAAAGCCTTCTTCTTGCAGGCGTTTGAATATTTCGGCGGCACAATTCATAAGCGCGAAAGTGGACGCTATGCCATCAACCACGTGCCCGCAGTCATCTGCAATCATGCGAAAGAACGCGGATTGGGGCCAGTCTCAACACGATACGAACGCATCTGTTTTGAGAAGACGCTGATCCATCTGGCGGATAAGCCTGCCGCGACCTTCATCTGCCCCGGACACCCGCTGCTGGATGCAACCATCAGCCTGCTGCTGCTGCGCGAGCGCGACGCGCTCAAACGCGGCGGGGTGCTGGTCGATGAAACTGACCCCGGCACAGAGCTGCGGGCGCTGTTTTATCTGGAGCAGGCGATTCAGGATGCGATGCCAGGCCGCGATGGGGAACGCCGTGTGATTTCGCGCGAGGTGCATTTCGTCGAGATTGACAGCGCCGGCAACGTGCGCGAAGCGGGCGGCGCGCCTTATCTCGATTACCGCCCGGCAACAAAAGATGAGGTCGCTCAGGTCAGTTTGCTTTTGGAGCAGGACTGGCTGAAAGGCGAGAACCTCGAACGCAGGGCGGCGGCATATGCTGTTGAACACCTCGTCCCACGCCATCTGGAACGGGTGCGGGCGCGTCGCCTCGAACTGATCGACAAGACCGAAGCGGCGGTGCAGGAGCGCCTGACGAAGGAGATCAACTACTGGGACTTGCGCGCCAGCGAACTGCGCGCACAGGAGCGGGCAGGCAAGGTGAACGCCCGCCTGGAAAGACAGCGCGCGCAGGAACGCGCCGACCGTCTCGCGGAACGCTTGAAACAGCGCAAGGCACAACTGGCGCAGGAACGCCAGATCTCCGCCGTGCCGCCTGTCATCGTGGGAGGGGCGCTGATTATCCCGATTGGTTTGCTGTTGGGGGAGAAAACGCCGCCGGAAATCCTTGACCGGCGCATCACCGAGCAGATCGCCATGCGCGCCGTGATGGAGGCTGAGATCGCGCTGGGCAACCACCCGCGTGATGTGAGCAGTCAGAATGTCGGCTACGACATCGAGAGCCGCGACGGGCAAACCGGACGGCTGCGTTTCATTGAGGTGAAAGGGCGACGCACGGGTGCAGAGACGGTTACTCTCACGTATAATGAACTATACCGAGCGTT
>JBDNDP010000022.1:0-62899 GCA_046719065.1 Aggregatilineales bacterium
ACTTGGTCTGGTTAAAAGACGCTCATGTGCTGAGTGTTGATCGCGCCTTCCGCCAGCGCGATTTCAAGTCTCACAGTAAACTGGAAAAACTTAATCGCTCACGGTGCGGAGTATGTGCAATGGACTTGCGCGCTCAACTGGGTTTTCTAGGCACTGGAGCCAGTTTACTGGCCGACCTTACTTTGCTGGCCTACATTTTTCTCATCGTCCCTGCCATGCTCGTGGGTTTTTATTTCGCACGGCGCAAACGGTTCGAACCACACCACAAATGGACGATGACGACGATCACACTGGTGAACTGGGCGCTGATCGCGTTTTTGATGGCGACCTCTTATGCGCAAGCAGTTGCGCCAGAGGTGCCGGCAGGGTTAGATCGTCCGTCGATTTTGCTGCCTACACTGCATCTGTTCACAGGCGCGATCGCGCAGCTTCTTGCGACTTATCTGCTCGCTCGCATGTGGCTGGAGAGAGGCCTGCCCGGCTGGATGAAGATCCGGCGCATCAAACCCTACATGCGCGCGACGCTCGGTTTGTGGTTGGTGACGGCGGGTCTCGGCATAGCGATTTATTTCACGTGGTACAGCGCTGGGACAGCCACGGCTGGGGCGATGGAACCAGCGCTGACGCCGGAAGCAAGCAGCCCGATAACCACACCAGAGCCAGATGAGATCGCGTTCGAGGAGCCAACTGCGACGCTAGAAACGACTTCACCCGCGCAGGAACCCGCTGCCACGCCTGAGGCGGACGCCGGGCCAGCTTGACCTTCACGCTGGAACCGGCGCGGCACCTTCGATCACTGGCAGCAAGATCGCCTCGATATCGGCCAGAGTCTCGGCGCGCACCAGCCGCTCTCGAATACGAGCCGCTCCCGGTATGCCGAGATGATACTTCGTAAGCTGGCCGCGCAGCTCGCGCACGGCGTGCCGCTCATCAACGCGTGTCGTAGCGACGGCTAGACGCGCATGCCGCAGCGAGATCGCAGCCCGTTCGGCTGGTGAAGGCTCCGGCAGCTGTTCACCCGTGCGCAGCGCGTGGGCAATTTGGTGAAAGATCCACGGCCGGCCCAGCGCACCACGACCGATCATCACGCCGTCGCAGCCGGTCTGCGCCAGCATGCGCGCGGCGTCGCTGGCCGTCCGCACATCGCCATTGCCGATGACGGGAATTCGCGTCACCGCTTGTTTAACCTGCCGGATGATATCCCAGTCCGGCTCTCCCTGAAAGCCCTGTACGGCGGTGCGCGCATGCACAGCGATAGCGGCGACGCCTGCTTGCTCGGCCGCCTGCGCAAATTCAACCGCGGTGATCGACTGCGCATCCCAGCCCGTCCGCACCTTAACGGTCACTGGCACGTCAACAGCGCTAACGATTGCTCGAACGACAGCCGTCGCCGTGCACACATCGCGCAGCAGGGCAGCCCCCGCACCTTTGCCGGCGATTTTCGGAACCCAACAGCCCATGTTAATGTCGACGATCGGAGCGCCGAGTTCAACGACGATCCGGGCTGCCTCGGCCATGATGCGCGGATCGTTACCGAACAATTGCACTGCAAACGGGCTTTCGGCCTCTGTCCAATCGACCATTGCCTGTGTGCGCGTGTTGCGATAGTGCAGCGCGTGGCTGCTTAACAACTCTGTACAGACCAGCCCGCAATCGCCCCATTCACGGCACAACACGCGGAAGGCATGATCGGTCTGCCCGGCCATTGGCGCCAGCGTCAAGGGCGGGTCGATCGTCAGCGACCCGATTTGGATAGGCTTTAGCATCTGCACAGACCTCATTACCTTCACACGCTCTCGCTCCGAATGATAAAACAGCAAGTTTCAGCACACAAGCGTATCTCGCGCACTGCGCCGCGCTCTCACCCTAGTTGAGGCGCCCGCCGCTTCGCAGATGCCCAGTATGCAGTCAACAGGGCTACGGAGAGCAACGCTAGAGACGCACCAGCGAAGAACGGGGCCGAAGGACCGAACCCTGGCCATGAACCGATCCCCTGCCAAAGCACGCCTGCCAATACACTCGCGGGCAGCGCAATGAGACCGATCGTCGCATTGTAAAAACCATAGGCGACTCCGCGCTGTTCAGATGGAACGAGATCGGCCACCAACGCTTTGCTCGTCCCCTCAACGGCGGCGTAATACGCTCCATAGAGGCTGAACAAGATCCAGACCTGCGCCGTCGTCGCTGCGGCGGAGAAGCCCAGATAGATCAGCGCGTAGATTAACCAGCCAGCAACGATCAAACGGCGGCGGCCAATCCGATCAGACAGCGCGCCAAGTGGGCCAGAAAACAGCGCATAGACGAAATTAAACGTGATCAGCATCCCCAGAACGCCGGCCACACTCAGTCCGCGCTCTTGGGCGCGCAAGATGAGAAAAGCGTCGGATGAGTTCCCCAGCGTGAAGATCGCGACGATGATGAGGAACACTCGAAAATCGCGACTCAACGCGCCGAATGTCAGACGCGGCTTGGCCGTAGCGGCTGAACGCTTGATGACCTCGCGAGCGCCGAACGCAAGGATGACCACCCCAACTATCGCCGGCACAATACCGATCAGAACCAGCGTCTGGAAAGTCTCTCGGCTTAGCGTAAGCGCTTGCGCTTGCATCGCCAAGACGACCACCAAAGCGATGATCAAACCGAACATCGCACCAGCCGTATCGCCAGCTCGGTGCAGGCCAAACGCCACGCCGCGGTGATGCTCATCAACGCTATCTGCGATGAGCGCATCACGCGGCGCAGTTCGAATCCCCTTGCCCAGTCGTTCTACAAACCGAATCGCGAGCACGCCGCTCCAACTCGTCGCAACGTACAGGAAAGGCTTGGCGGTCGCCGAAATGGCATAACCCGAAACCGACAGCCACTTGCGGCTGCCTAGCTTATCCGAAAACCATCCAGAAAACCCTTTCAACAAGCTGGAAACCGTCTCGGCCACTCCTTCAATCAGGCCAATGATGCTCGTTGACACGCCGAGCACGTTCGCCAAAAACAGGGGGAGCAGATTGGCGATCATCTCCGTCGAAACATCGGTTAAGAAGCTCGTCAGGGTAGTGACCCAAACGTTGCGCGGCAGCGATTTCAAACGAGAAACACGGTCAGCTACAGCAATGGACTTCATGACGCCCCTCTTGCAGTCAGTTCTGATCAATTCCGATTTTGAAGGGAGGTTATGGGGATTACTGAGACAATGCCCGTGCATAGACCGCCAGCGTCTCGCGGGCCGTCTTTTGCCATTGGTAGCGCGTCGCCTGCGCCAAGCCCCGGCCGATCTGTGTTTCGCGCAGCGGGTTCTGGATCAGCAGCGCGATTAACGCGCCACCCATCGCGCGCGCGTCGCCCGCATCGACCAGATAGGCTGCATCGCCGACAATCTCATCGATCGCTGGGATCTTATTGGCGACGACCGGCGTGCCACAAGCCAATGCCTCCAAGACGGGCAGGCCGAACCCCTCATAGATGCTCGGATAAGCGAACACGCTTGCCAACCGATAAAGCGAGGGCTTATCCGCCTCCGCCACCGGGCCGATCCAGCGAACGGCCGCACCGAGACCTAGCTCTAGCGCGAGCTTGCGCAGGTCAGGGAACATCGGCCCGCCCCACCGCGGTTCTTGACCCGCGATGATGAGCGGTATCTCGTCGCCATGCGCTTTGTGGACATAGCTGTAAGCATGAAGCAGCTGAGCGACCTGTTTGCGCACATCAAAACCACCGAGGTAAAACACGAACTGCTCGGGCAAGTTATAGCGTGCCCGCACCTCTTGGTCTCTCTCAGCACCGAAACGCGGGTGATACGACTCGTCAACCGCCAGATGCGTGATGCTAATCCGGTCAGCAGGCAGCTTTAAGTACCGTGCAATATCGCCTTTGGTAGCCTCGCTGATCGCGATCACATGCGCTGACCCCTTCACTGAAGCGCTAACCAATGCGGTGTAGAGACGCCTTTTCACACCACGCGCATAGACGGGTAGGATAAGTGGGATAATATCAAGCACCGTAGTGACGAGCGGTACGGAGCTGGTGAGCGGCGTTGCCCAATAAGGAATGTGCGCGAGATCGGCGCCGGCAGCCGCAGCCAAACGAGGAAATGCGCGCTGCTCAAAAAGAACCTTCTGGAGATGACCGCGTCCCCCTCTTGCAAAGACCACAGCCACCCCTTCAGGAACTGGCAGGCTTAGCTCGCTGCCAGGCAGCACGAGCGTGATCTTCAGCGCCGGATCAACGCGACGCAGATGAGTGACCAACCGGCCAACGTACTGCCCGCTGCCGGTATTCGGTTGGTCCCAGAACCATCCATTGATGGCGATATGCATGATGCTTAGGCGTCGCTTTCAACGGCCTCACTAAGGCATTGATCGCACAAGCCGTAAAACTCAAGCAGGTGGCCGGTTAATCGAACCTGCAGCCGTCGTTCCAGCTCCTCGGCCAGCGCGCCCAACACACAATCATCGAACTCAATAACGCGGCGACAGTGCGTGCAGATAATATGATGGTGATGCCCGCCCGGCAGCATCACGTAAGTGGGCGTGACGCTGCTGTCAATATAAGTTGGCCGAACGATGCCAAGACGGGTGAAAAGCTCAAGCGTGCGGAAGACGCTAGCGCGGCCGATGGACGGATCAATAGCAGCCACTTTGTCAAGCAACTCCCCCGACGTGACGTGGCCGCCGTCCTCTTCAAGGACGTGCAGCACCGTCAGCCGTGCGTTCGTCAACTTGTAGCCCGCCTCGCGCAGGCGCTGAACTCGTGGGCTGTCAAACGGTTTGACCATCGGCTACTCCGCCGCGCTATCCGGCGCGATCCTCACGCACTTTATTCTACTGGCAAACCAGCCCAAAATGAATGCTCAGCGCTTGCACGTGCTTGATCTATGCCTGCAACCCCGCTTCTGGCTCTTCGAACGGGGCATGGTAGGCGGGTGAAGCATTCGCAATCGGCCGGGCTTCGAGGCGCATGCGCAACCCGTTTTTGGGGCGCAGTGTGATCAACGGCTCTGGCACGACGGGATCGTTTGTGAGGAGGCGCAGCCGGAAGCGGCTTGCCATTACAGCGAGCAGCAGGCGCGCCTCCATAAGCGCGAAAGCGTTGCCAATGCAGATGCGCGGCCCACCGCCGAACGGCAGGTAGGCATAGCGAACCTGCGCCTCCTCACCCTCAGGACTGAAACGCATTGGGTCGAATCGGTCCGGCTGTGGCCACCAGCGCGGATCGCGATGCATGTGATAGACCGACATATTGACGCTGCTGCCTGCCGGGATCGTATAGCCGCCAATCTCGACATCTTCGATCGCACGCCGGCCGAAACCCCATGCAGGCGGGAATAGGCGCATCGATTCTTTGATGACCATTTCGGTATAGGGCAGCCGCTTCAAGTCGTCCAGCTTGGGCAGAGCACCCTCCAGCACCGCATCAAGTTCCGCATGCAGTTTGGCCTCCACATCGGGGTTCTGGGCCAGCAGATACCACGTCCAGTTAAGCGCATTTGCCGTCGTTTCGTGGCCCGCCAAGAACAGCGTCATCGCTTCATCGCGCACCTGCTGGTCGCTCATATGCGAACCATCATCATCCTGCGCCAACAGCAGCATCGAAAGCAGGTCTCCGCGATCCTCTCCATGCCTGCGCCAAGCGGCGATCAGGTCATAGATGATCTCATCGAGATCGCGCAGAGCCTTGCGTTCGCGCAGGTGTTTGGGCGTGGGCACCCAATTAGGAAGCAGGTCGAAATCGCTGTTGGCGTGCTGAAGCGCTGTCATCGCAGCGCCGACTCGTTCCGCTTCGTCCGAAACGTCGCTGCTGAACAAGGTAGCCGAGACAATATCGAGCGTCACGCGCATCATCGCTGCGTCAACATCGATGACCGCCCCATCGCGCCAGCCAGCGACCAGCCGCTCTGCAAGGCCGACCATTGTCTCGGCATACGCTTCAACCCGGCGTGCGTGCAGCGCAGGCGCTACTAAACGACGCTGTCGTTTCCAAAACTCACCATCGCTAACGAGCAGCCCATTTCCGAGAAACCGCGCTAAGCCGCGCTCTGGGTCTTTATAATCTGGTCCTTTGTGAAAACTGGCCGCTTTTTCGACCAGGATTTGATGAGCGTGTTCAGGATGTTTGACCAAGAATAAGTGGCCGTACCGCCCAAACTGAAGATGAACGAGATCGCCATACTGATCGTAATACCTGCCGATCGTGCCGAGCATATCGCGCGTGATTTGCCGGCTGTAGCGAAGTTGAGCGAATAGATTTGTCCCAATTGCTGGCGGCCCAGGGGGAAGGCGCCGGGTATCCATTTGAAGGACTTCCTTTCAAATCAAAATGCTGCTTTGCTGATTTGCGCAGCAGCCCAATTCAGCTATAGCGATCTTAGCCTATCTTGTCAAGTAGAGGACATTAGCGTGAACTCAGAATTTGACGAACAAAGGCGCCGGATTGAGGACCTAGGCGGCTATGAGATGATCTGGAACTGCCGCTTTTGTGGGTCGTCGACGCCTATTACTACACGGTCAATCGATGGGTGCCCGCCAGCTCACAACTTCGGGCAGCAGTTTGAGCCCCGCGCCGAACTGGCCGACAGTCGCTCGGGGACAGACAGGCACCGCACTCGGCGCCGAACGTGAAGGAGGGCGCGAAGAAACTTATCTGCTGCGGCTGCGCATCGACGGCAACGAGTTCCGCTGCCGCGTCCCACAGCATTTCTGGGAGCGGGCGGCTATCGAGTCGCGCTGGAACGTCAGCGTAAATGCGCTCACTGGCCAACCAGACTGCGCAACACTCGAGCGCGCTTCTTGAGATGCTTAAGGAAGCGGGTGGAAGGCAGCGCTGTAGGGGTTGGCGCCGCCCGCAAATGGTTCATCGAGGGCGACAGAAAGTGCAGCGAGCAGTTCGGCATTCTCGCCCACATAGATGATCAGCATCGAGTCGACCAAGAACAGGTGCGGGGTCGCGATCCAGTTGATCAACACGGGTTCGCCAGCGCGGTCGATCCAAGCGCCATCTCGAGAGAAACGCAGCGATTCAGCCTGTGCCGCTTCGGGATTGGGGTAGAGGAAAGTCTGTAAGCGCTCATCGTTGAGCATCATGGTGCGGCCGTGCACCGACAGAAAGGGATGAAAATACGTCGATCCCAAGCTCACTTCGAAGCCCAGTTCTTCAAGCCACTCCAGCAGCGGCGCGTATCCATCAGCCCCTGCACGAGCCGAAGCAGACTCCGCGACTTCAGGCTCTTCAAGAGCAACGCTCGCTAGCGGGGTTGGGCGCGCGCTGCTGCAAGCTGTCACCAAAACCCCCAGCACTGTGAACAGACAAAGTTGGAGCCACATGGTCTCACCTTCCGTGCGCTGCCCCATTCATCTATTATGACGAGAGTTACTGTAAAAAAGTTGCAAAATAAAAAGCCCCTCAAACGGATGGTTCGAGGGGCTTTGGCAGATCCTGTTTTGACCCAGCTTACGTGAGACGAGTATAGTACTCAACGATGAGCTGTTCTTGAACCGGAACTGGGATTTCTTCACGCTCAGGAATGCGCACGAAGGTCGCCGCGAAGTTGTCCTTATCGACGGATAGATAGTCAAGATTGTAGGCAACCCCTTCCATCGCATCAAGGACATGCTGGTTCTTGCGCATCGACTCTTTGACGCTGATCACCTGCCCGGGTGATACCGCAAACGAGGGCAGGTCAACACGGCGGCCATCCACCTTGATATGGCCGTGGTTAACGAACTGGCGAGCGGCCCAAATGGTGGGCGCGAAGCCCGCGCGATAGACCAAATTGTCAAGCCTGCGTTCTAACAGCCGCAGCAGGTTAGCGCCAGTGTTACCGGGTTGACGCCGCGCACGCATGAAATAGCGGCGCATCTGCGTCTCGCGGATGTTGTAAATAAATGCCAGCTTCTGCTTTTCGTTAAGCTGCAATCCATAGTCGCTGCGGCGGCCAGAGCGGAACTGCTTCTCTTTGCCATGGTCACCGGGCGGGTAACCGCGCTTCTCTAGGATGCGCTGATATTTGGTTCGCGGGATCAGCACTTCGCCGAAGCGCCGCTGCACTTTTGCTTTTGGCCCATGATATGATGCCATTGAAAACCTCGTTCTTACAGGTTCGGCGCCGCGAACCTTCACTGATGCGCTAGTAACGACTCAATTCGACTGAAATCGTCTGCAATTGTAGCTTTCTACTCCATTATTTCTAGGGTGAATTTTGCTCGCGTTTCTCCTCAAGACCCAGCGCATAAACTGCGCGCCGATCCCACCCAGACTCTGCGCCAACGACTTTCGCGGCCATGCGCAGCGGTTCCCCCTCAGCCAGTCGCTGGCGCAGGGCTGCGCGCACCGCTCGTTCTTCCCACACAATAGCGTCATCCCTGAGCGCACCGCCAATAACCAGCACGATCTCGCCGCGCGGCGGTCGTTCTATGAAGTGCGCCTGCGCTGCGCTCACCGAACCGCGAAAGAATTCCTCATGCAGCTTGGTGATTTCGCGCGCAACGCAAATCGGACGGTCTCCCAGCACGGCCTCAATCGCGCGCAGCGCATCGAGCAGCCGGTTCGGGCTTTCATAGGCGATCAAGGTGCGTCGCTCGCGCGCCAGCTCGGCCAGCAGTTCGCGCCGCGCTCGATCACGCTTGGGCAAAAACCCGACAAAGACAAATCCATCGGTCGGCAGCCCCGAAGCGACAAGCGCTGTAAGGGCGGCATTAGGACCGGGCAGCGGTTCGACCCGCACCCCGCGCGCAATTGCTTCGCCGATCAATTCATAGCCCGGGTCAGAGATACCGGGCATGCCAGCATCGGAAACGAGCGCGACCGGCCCGGTTTCAAGCGCCGCAAAGATCGTATCGAGCTTGCTCAGCTTGTTGTGCTCGTGGTAACTGGTCAGCGGCGTCTCGATTTGATAGCGCGCCAGCAAAGTGCGCGTCGTGCGCGTGTCTTCGGCGGCGATCAGCACCGCTTCACGCAAGACGCGCAGCGCGCGCAGCGTGATGTCCTCTAGATTGCCGATCGGTGTCGGCACGATGTAGAGCGGATAGCTGCTCATAGATTGACTTCGTCGCTAAGCCATTGTGATGGCAGTATAACCGCACTTGACCAGACGGCCAACCCAAACAAAAAGCCCCCAGCACAGCGGGGGCTTCATCGAGCTTAAACCGCTTAGTTTAGCGCGTCGTAGCCAGGACCCTTTGTGAAGAAGTCATAGTTCGGCTGGATATCGGCGGTCAGGTCAACGATCTCGCCGCCCTGCGCGACCACTTCGACCTTGGTATCGAACGGGATCCGCTTCTGGCCGGGCGCCATCTCGTAGGCCGAAGGCACCTCCTCTTCGATGAAGATCGCTTCATACGGGCACTCCGGCACGCAGGCGCCGCAATCGATACAAGTATCTGGATCGATGAAGTACCATGGCCATTCATTCTCTGGCTGGCCGGGGACAATGCATTCAACCGGGCAAACTTCCACACAGGCGCCATCGCGCAGGCATAAACTGGTGATAATGTGGGTCATTGAGACAATGCTCCTCAAGCTGTAATACGCTTCACTCTAATGTCACTATAGCCGGGTTTAACGCGCTTGTCTGGTACTTTTGTTGGATTCGAAAAACAAAATTTAACGCTGTAATCTCGAAGTATCGCAATGGCGATAATCAATCTTAACCAAGGTTAATTTTTTGCGGGATCACGTTCGTTTCAGCCAAATATTCTAGCCCTGCGCGGTCAACCACATAGACATGCCGCCCTTTTTTGCGCAGCAGCCCGGCATTCATCAAGCCGCGCAGCGCGCGCCCAACGACCTCACGGGTGGTGCCCAAGATCGCCGCGATCTCTTCCTGCGTAAGCTGCGACGGCATTTCGCAGATTTGATCGCCATAAGTCGTTTCGCGCAGGAACAACTTAGCCAGCCGCGAGGGGATTGTTCGAAACGTCATGTCCTCAAGCCGTTCGAGGTACTCGCGGTTTAGATGCGCCAGCGCTTGCACCGTATTGCTTAACAATGTGCGTTCGCTCGCCATCAAATTGAGCAGTGTGCTGTGGCTAATTACACGTGTCGTCGTCGCAGTGACTGCCACTGCATTAAACGGGTTTAAGCCGCCATCGACGGCTGCGACCTCATTGAACGTGGAGGGCGAACGGAGCAGGCTAAGGGTGTGCAGGCGTCCCTCTGTGTTCACGCGATAGAGGCGCACCAAACCATCAACGATGATGTGCAGCCCAGCGCACGTCTCACCCTCATTGAAGATCGTAGCGCCCGCTTGATAGGTGTGCACATGCGCTGCCGCTTCCACGCGCTGAATGCCGGCTGCGTCCATACCGGCAAAATACGGAATGGCACCCCAGTCCAAGCGCAGACGTTCCGGGTGAACAGGTTTATGTCTTGGCATTGTACAGGCAAAACTCGGGCTAGAACGTTACTGATGGTATTTGAGCACAGCGCAGCCGTGCGATCAAGTAAAAAAGCAGCCGTGAGTCGATCTATTTAAATTCAAACGGATTTAAACGGGCAGCACCAGCGCCAGCGTGATGAGGAGCACGACCAAGCCAGCAGCCAGAAGACCCATGCTTTTCAAGTCGTTGAGCACATAAGCATACTCGCGACGCAGTTCCTCCTCGCTGACGAACTTGGTCGGGTTGTGCAGCAGTTCGGCTAGCTTCGCGTGATCCAGCTCGGTCTTTTTCGAAGCTTCAGCGGGCACGTTACCTCGGCGGACTGCGCGTTCAGCACGACGCGAACTGGCCGAAACCGTTCGCAGGGGATTGCTGCCGCTCGCTGCCCGCCGCTCCGAGGCGCGTGGACGCCGGCGTTCGCTTTTGGTCCCTTTTTCATTCGTCATCGCTCATTCCTTACCATGCCGACAGCCAGCATCCACTCACATGACACGATCGGCCATGACGACGATCCGTCGATTGTTGACCTGATAAGGATAGCATGAAATGAGCGTCGCCGTCGCACGGCCGCGGTCGTCCATCACCCATACATCATTCGGCTCAACGATCAGGATCTCGGTGACGACATACGTGTAGCTTCTACTTTGGGTCTGTATCTCAAATTGGTCGCCCGGCTCTAACTGATCAAGATGACGAAATAGCTCGCCATAGATATCGTTATGAGCGGCCAGCACCAGATTGCCGCGCGCATCTCCGGGGTTCACATCATTGGGCAATTGGCCTACCCCCTGTTTCAAAGCCTCCCAATCCACCCCTTGAACGATCGCCTGATTGAGGTTAAGCCGAGGGATGATGATCGACAACGCGGTCTCGCTGGTGACAGCAGGCCGACTGAAAACGGGCTGCACCCATTGGCTTTCGACCAGCGGCAGCAAATGCGAGGGAACTTCATCATAATTGAACTGAACCGATCCATCGGCCGTGAAGATGTGACCGCCCGGCAGCACATAGTTTTCCAGCCGCAGCGATGGCGTCGGTGCAAGGGTCGGGATACCTGCGCGCCGCTGCTCCTCGACCAAAGCCTGCGCCGAAGCGGTCTCGCGCTCAAGCGCGCGGATGGCGCTGAATAGATTAACCCCGATCATCACAAGCGCGATGACGGCCGCCACTTCAACCATCAGCAGCAGGCGGTCGTAGAGCTGGCGCCTGCGACGGCGCCCCCGCTCTGCCACCGTGTATACCTCGATCGCCCCTGCTTCATCGCCATCCTCAAAGTACAGGCGCGGCGCAGGCGTGGGTACGGATTTTTGATCGGCACCGTTGGCATATAACGGCGGCAGGTCGGTTGGAGGGGGCACGGGTGCCCGCGATACGTTAGCGTCCCCAGCTCGAATGACGGAGGGCGGCTTCATGGTCGCTTCAACTGGCCGCACGGCCGGCGCTGGCGCTTCGATCACCCGCCCAAAACGCTGCATCTTCTCAAGGCGCTGCTGGCGGGCCTCCCGCTTTTTGATAGCGAGGATGCGTTCAAGCTCTTCAATGCTCAGTTCATCAACAGGACGTTTATCGCGCATTAACCGATCTATCGTCTCTGACTTTTCTTGACAACACGTCTCTGACTTTTCTTGACAACAGCAAAAACTTCGCGCTCAAAAAACCAGCGAAATGGCGGCGTTCGGAAGGCGAAGCGGCGCAGGTGGTCGATCACAAAATTCTCGCCGCCGTGCTGCGGCGGGCTTTCTAACCACACCCGTCCCTCAAAACCCGCGGCTCGCAGAGTCCGTTTCAAACTCCACATCGATTGTTCATTCACGTGAACGTGTTCGTTGACCGAAACCAAAAAGTTGCGTGGGTTGCTGGGGTACTTTTCTCCCTGCCCCATTGCCGTTCTTAGCAGGCGAACAACTGGATAGGCATAACGATCGTACCATCGGTTTGGGGCGGTGTGGACGACGAATAACCCATTTGATTTCATAACACGATGCACTTCTGCCAGCGCCGCGTTCAGCTCCCACGGGTAGAGATGCTCCACGACATCAAACATCAGAACCCGATCGAAGACGGCGCTGGGAAACGGCAAGTGTTTGGCATCGGCCAGATAGACGGCAGTACGGCCCGGCACAATGCCGCCCAGCGAGTCGATCACGCGCTGCGACATATTGACAGCAACCGGCGCGTAATCGATCCCGTACGCATGGGCGCCCAACTGCGCTGCGTGCCGCAAAATTTCGCCGCGACCGCAGCCAATATCGAGCACCTGCATCCCCGGCACAATCGCCGCTAAGGCGAAGGCCGAAGCAAGCCGCCGAGAGAGCTGCTCGCCCTCGCTGGCGTTAAATTCGTCATATCCCTCGCAAGCGGTTCGAAAGTATTCTTCCGTATAGAGTGACGAGGGAACGTGCGACCGTTCGTCTTGCTTTTCCAACGACTGTGCCTACTCAAACTGCCCGTCGTCATGACCGATGTACCCAACTGTACGATCATTATAACCCGGTTGCTGTCCTATGCAACGCTGCTGCCTCAATCTTTGTAGCAACTCTGGGTTGCATGAACAGAACTTTTGTTCTAAAATTCCTAACTATCCAACGACAAATTTCCCCAATTTTGGGGGGAATATAGGCCGAATCGTCTACGTGTTATCGAGATGGTTCCCATATTATAATGACGTGCGGGGTAATTGATTAGGAAAGATGGCAGCCACACAAACTACAAAACGCAGCAAAGGACGTGCATTGCAAACGGCCACGCAGAGATGTTCGAAAACTCAAGCGAGCCACCGCCGGTTTGACCGGCTGGCCGATCACCTGAGCCGCTGGCTCCCTGCATGGCTGCTGACTGGCCTGCTGATAGTCGTGCTGCTGCCGAATGCGCTCGGCGCGACGCTTAGCGCGACGCAGTCGGCGCTCGATGGGCTACCGGCAGCGCTCCATATCAACCGTATGCGCCTGCCCGGTTATACAGCGACCGGCATTGCACCGCTGTTCACGCGCGAGGTGCGTTACTGGGCGCCGGAGATTGTGCGCTGGGCCAATGAATACAACCTCGACGCTAATCTCTTGGCGACCGTCATGCAGATCGAGTCGTGCGGACATTCTGGCGTCAGCAGCTCGGCTGGCGCGAGAGGTTTGTTCCAAGTTATGCCGTTCCATTTCGATGCGAACGAGAATCAGCTCGATCCCGATACCAATGCTCGGCGCGGCGCCAGCTTTCTCAACCAGTGCTTAGGGTGGGCACAGGGAGATATCGGGTTAGCACTCGCCTGCTATAACGGCGGACCTGGGTTGATCCGCCGCGCGTTCGCGACGTGGCCGTCTGAAACGCAGCGCTACTACAACTGGGGAACCAGCATCTACGCTGATGCGCAACAAAACGCATCGAGCAGCCCGGCGCTCGAAAGCTGGTTGAATGCCGGCGGGCAGCTCCTCTGCAACCGGGCGTCAGCACACCTCGGCCTGTAGGGCAGCCGGCGTATTGGCATATCTAAGAGAGCCGCAAGATAGATGCGGCTCTCGCGGCTAACGATGGCGTTTTACTGCGTTCTCGCAGGCTATAAGACGGGGGCATGCGGCTTACGCGGGATATACTGCCCCTCTCCATTCACGCCAAACCACTGATCGCCATCCACCAGCTTCTTACCGCGCAAATAGACCTGCACAGGCATCCCCTGCACTTCCATGCCTTCGTACAGGTTATAATCACAACGCATATGATGTGTGTTCGCGCTGATGGTATGTCGCTTGTTTGGATCCCAGACCAGAATATCGGCATCCGAACCCACGGCGATCGTCCCCTTGCGCGGGTACATGCCGAAGATGCGCGCAGGATTGGTGCAGTTCAGCTCGACAAAACGCATCGGCGAGATCTTGCCGCCGTTCACCCCGCCATGCCACGACACGATCAGGCGATCCTCTAAGCCGGGCAGCCCATTCGGAATCTTGGCGAAGTTGCCAACGCCAAGCTCTTTGCCCGGCCGGCGGTAGCTCGGGTCTTGCTTTTCATACTCAACCCAATCTCCGCCGTTATGCTGTGCGGCCCACTCCTGCCACGGCCCCTTGCCACCCTCGTACCAAAAGTCGCAGTGATCGGTGCTGATCACCTGTAGGGTTCCGTCGCGCACTGCCCTCCACAGCACCTCATGATCATGTGTCGTGCGGATCGGCGGCGAGCAGACGTACTTTGCGCCCTCAAAGCCGGGTTTGCTGAGATGATCCTCAACCGTCATGAAAAAATACTGCACGCAGGTTTCGCCCATCACCGGGTAACCCAGCGCCCGCCCACGACGCAGCGCCTCAACAGCCGGTTCACAGGTCATATGGACGACGTAGAGTGGACAGCCGGTTAGCCCTGCCATGACGACGGCACGGTTGGTCGCTTCGCCTTCGATCTCTGGGGGCCGCGATGCAGCGTGATACTTCGGATCAGTCTTGCCCGCCGCCAGCAAAGCCGGCGTAAGCTGCGCCTCGACATCGCCGTTTTCTGCGTGCACCATCACGATCATGCCGTGATTAGCCGCAACATTCATCGCTTTGAACAGCGTCGCATCGTCGATTTGAAAGATATTCTTATAAGCCATAAACAGCTTCAAGCTGGTGATACCCTCGTCCAGCATCGAAGGGATCTCATCCATCACCTCATCGCGCAGGTCGGTGATAGCGACGTGAAAGGCATAATCGATCTGAGCAGGCTTGGCTTTCTGGCGCCATGTCGCCAGCCCATCGTGCAAGCTGCCCCCTTTCGGCTGGATGACGAAATCGATGTGTGTGGTCGTCCCTCCAAACGCCGCGGCTTTGTGGCCGACATCGAAATCATCATTGCTGTATGTCCCGCCAAACGGCAGATCGAGGTGCGTGTGCACATCGATACCACCGGGCAGCAGATACTTGCCCGCGCAGTCAACCACCTGATGCCCATCGACAGGCAAGTTGCGCCCCAAAAGCGTGATGATTTCGCCCTCAACGAGCACATCGGCTTGCGTCATGTCGCTCGCGGTGATGACGGTGCCGTTTTTGAACAAAGTGCCCATAACCTAACCCCTTAGTGATCGCTCACATCGCTCAGAAGAAGCTTGACCCTTATTCATCGCCGTTTAAGCATGCGCAGCGGCGAACTGCGGCAAGATATGCTCGCCATATGCCTCAACAATGCGCTCCTCATCACCGCACATCAAGTAAATATTGAACTGCGTGACGCCGATGGCTTCCAGCTCGCGCAGCTTCTCAATATGAGCCTCAATTGGGCCAAGCACACCGAAGCTGTCGATGATGTCACTGCTGATGAAATCGAGATGCGCGGCATCCTTGTCGGCATGATGCCGGTAGTCATAGCCTTTGCGACCCTCGATATAATCAGTGAGCCGCTTGGGCACTGTATTGCCCTCTCGGCCGTACCGCTCAACCAGATCGGCGACATGATTGCCGACCATCGCCGGGAACCAGCGTGTTTGCTCCCGGGCTTTGGCCATATCGCCTACCCATACTGGCGCAGCAGACATCACCCGATAATTCGACATATCGCGCCCGGCTTCCTTGCCAGCGGCTAGCGCTTGGCCGGCGAACCATTTGACCAGCCAGGGATCGGCCAGTTGAATGATCAAGCCATCGCCGGCCGTGCCCGCCGCGGCGAGCGCCTTCGGCCCATAGGCGGCGAACCACACCGGCAGTTCATAGCCCACCGCCCACGGAAACTGTACTTCGGCCAGTTCCTCGTCATATTTGACGGCATCGCCACGCACCATCGCCACTACAGCTTTCGAAAACTCGATCATCGTCTCAACGTTGAGCGGTTTCTTGCCCAGCACACGCCTTGAGCTGTCGCCGCGGCCGACGCCCATATCAAAACGCCCGCCGCTTTGCAGCGCCAGCGTCGCGAACGTGCTGGCCGCCACCGACCAATCGCGCACGCCTGGGTTAGTGACACATGGGCCAAAACGCAGACGCTCGGTGTGCTCCATGCACATCGCCATCGTGACATAGCATTCGCGCCACAGCACATGAGAGTCGAAGAACCACGCGTAGGAAAAACCCGCTTGCTCGGCTTGTTTGCACAGCGCAACTGTTCGCTTAGGGTCAATATCGCCTTTGAAAGTAATTGCAAATTCCATAGAAAACGCCTCTTTCTTCAACGCAGCCAGCAGGCCGCCACGTGCGACGGGTTTCGTTACAACTCAACGATCTTGCCATACTGGTCAGGGCGCCGGTCGCGATAAAACTGCCACGTATCGCGCACCTCCTTGATCAAATCGAGGTCGAGATCGCGAACTAGCAGTTCTTCCTTGTAGGCATCACCAACCTCGCCGACAAATTCTCCACGTGGAGTACAAAAATAACTTTGGCCATAGAAATCATCTTCTCCCAGTTCTTTCTCGATACCCACACGATTGATAGTGCCGACAAAATAGCCATTAGCGATGGCATGGCTAGTCTGCTCAATACGCCACAAATGCTGCGATAAGCCGCGGCTGGTCGCCGACGGGATGAAAACGATCTCGGCGCCGTTTAGGCCGAGCACACGCGCCCCTTCCGGAAAATGGCGATCATAGCAGATGTAAACGCCGATTTTGCCCACTGCTGTATCGAAAACGGGATAGCCGAGATTGCCCGGGCGAAAATAAAACTTCTCCCAAAAGCCGGGCAAATGCGGAATATGTGTCTTGCGATATTTGCCGAGATAAGTGCCATCTGCATCGATCACAGCCGCAGTATTGTAGTAGATGCCGGGGCCGTCCTGTTCATACATCGGCACAACCAGCACCATCTTGGTATCGCGCGCGAGATCCTGCATCAGCCGTGTCGTTGGGCCATCAGGGATCGGTTCGGTCAAATCGTACCATTTGCGATCTTGAACCTGACAAAAATAAGGTCCATAAAACAACTCTTGGAAGCACATCACCTGCGCGCCTTCTTGAGCAGCCTGCTGCGCATAGCGGACGTGCTTGTCGATCATGGACTCTTTACTGCCCGTCCATTCCGCCTGAATCAGTGCACCGCGAACTATCCGTCCCATGACTCATCTCCTTAAAAACAGCGAAAATTCTCAGTTTTGCGGGTTGTTGTAACATTTGCGACGATTATAACGTGATTCGTAGGGATAGGGTTGCCAACGGTTGGGCCGTCGGGCAGTGCCATGTTTCGGTATCGAAATTGAAAATGGTATAATGTCAGCGTCAACAATCGCCATCATGCTACAGGAAAAGCGCATGGAACTATCTTACGATGAAGTGCGCAAAATCGCCGAGCTGGCGAAACTCGAACTTTCCGATGAAGAGATCGCGCTGTACGCCGGCCAGCTCTCGAGCATTTTGCAGTACTTCCGCAAGCTGCAAGAAGTCGATACGTCTCACATCGAGCCAACCGCCTCGGTGCTCCCGCTGACGAATGTATTCCGCGACGATACACCGCAGCCCCCCTTAACGCCGGAACAGGTTATCGCTAACGCACCTGATGCGCTCGGAACACAATTCCGCGTTAGCAGCATTCTCGACGAGTAACTGCCGGCCGTTCTGCTCATGTCTAGCCCGTCCCGCGCTCGCCTTTTATACCACGCGTCGGTCCGCCGCGGCGCTTATGTACGCGGCTTCTTGCTGATGTTGCTCGCCGGGCTGGCAGCAGCAGGCGCCGGGCTAGCACTGCGCGAGGCCGCAGCGCGCAGTTTGGTCGATGGGATGTTGCTGGATGTGGGCATGCTGATCGCGATCGTGCTGACCGGCTGGTTCGCCATTCGCGCTGTGATCAATCTGGTTCGCGCGCTCTTCCGCCGAAGCGAGTCGATCGCTATTTTCAACAAAGGCTTCCTCTGGCAGATCGGCAAAACGCAGTATCGCTATAAATGGGGACAGCTCGTCGCCTTTCGTGAAGGAGCGCGCGGGTTTTATTTATTCGATCGGCCGCTGCTGCGTTGGGGTGCACACCGGCTGAGGATGGCGGATGACCGCGTCTTCGAGTTTGGAGCACGCCATGGCGACCCGCGCGAATTTGCGTCTATTGTTCGTCCATATGCCGCTCATGTGACGAGCATCTTGATGGGACGCCAGCTGCGCGCCGACCGTCCAGTTCGCCTGCACTCCGCTCTTACGGTCTATCCACGGGGCATCGAGGCTGGCGCAACCAAGATCCATTGGGCCGATCTCAACGTGAAGGTCAAACGGGGGCGGCTGACGATCCAGAAGCGCGCAGGCGGGAACTTCCAGACTGTGCGCCAGTACCCCATCGCCCACGTCGATAACGTAGGCGGGCTGCTGGAACTGCTCAAAAGCCTGCTGCCACAATACCAACCCGAACGGCTACGCAGCCGGCAGACGCGCAGCAGCGCCGCGTAAAGGAGGCGCATGAACGAGCACAACCCGATCCTCAGTCGCCACCGGCTGCCGACGCCCTACCGGCAGGCGCTGGCGAGTTTGTGGGCTGCCCCAGTCGGCATGCTGTTAGTCCTTATGCTCGCGCGCGGCGGGGCCGAAGCAGTAACAACCGATCTACGGCCGATGCTGCTGCTCGCCATCATGCTCGTTCCGGCATTTTATATCTGGAACGAGGGCGTTGATGTGCGGCGGCGGGGTATGCAGGTGCGTATTCATGTCCCCCGTTATTACGCTTTCACAGCGCTTGCTGCGTGGTCATACGATGCGCGGCCTGGGTTTCGGGTGCTAACAGTGTGGAATCGACGAGGAGCAAAAGCGCTTGAGTGCCGCGCCAGCCAGCTCACCGACCTGCCGGATCTACTGGAAGCTTTGAGGCTGCACTTGCACCAGCGGCCCACACCAACAGCGCCTCCCGTTCAAGGAACTGGCGCGCAGCCAACGGCTCGGAGAGGGCCATCACAGTGATCGCAGGCGGTTAATCAACCGTTGAATGATACTCTTATCGGCGCGGCTAAGGTGCGTTTTTTGCGATAAATCGCGCAGCCGCGCGATCTCATCGATCAACGTCAGGCGGTGCACGGTTTCACCATTGACGAAGTACCAATGATTGCCCATGTAGCGCACCGCGGGTTCGCGCCCATGCACACCGCGATAGGCGCGTCGATAATTGTCTACAACATAACGGGGAGGCAGCGTTGGATCATCTGCCACGACCATTGTGCTTGGCTCCAAAATTCCTCATCACTTATTGCCGTCTTTATTATACAAATGAAATGTTATGAGTCGGTGGCTAACTTGCGCCAGCGCGCGAATCTGAAGCTAAACATTAGTCGATGACTGACCAACAACTATCTTTGCCGGCGCTGCGCGTGGCGGGGCGCGCCGCTTTCATTCTCTGGCTGCTTAGCGCAGGGATGATCGGAGCGCTGCGCGCGCTGGATTTCCACGCTAACCAGCCTGAACGGCTCTTGTACGTCAACGGGCAAGGCCTCTATCTATGGCGGCTTGAATGCGCAGGATGGTTCGCGCCATGCGCCTGGCGCGATCAGTTGGTGTTAGATGATCGCGATGAAGTTTACAACGGTATATCGTGGTCACCGGATGGCACCACGATCGCCCTGCAAAGTGCGGATGGATGGCGCCTGTTCGATGCAGACTGCTTGCTTAGCTGGAGCGACGACTGCCCCCCGCTGCGAACGATCTCGTGGGACGAATCGAACGATATCCGGCTCGCGTGGGGGTCGCAGGGCGCAGCGCTAGCCTACGTCACTACCGATGCGAGGCGGTTGGTCATCCTCTCGCGCGCATGCTGGCGCCCGGTGGAGGGTCAAGAATGCGAACGCCGAGTCATCCCTTTGGGCATCCGCGCCTATAGCGCCTTGACGCCGAATTGGTCGCCGACAGGAGAACGTATCGCATTCTACAATCTGACACAGTCGACCGTCAGCGTGCTTGATGCCGACTGCCTCGACGAGGGTCGATCTTGCTCTGGCGGCTTCAGCGCACTTCCCGGGCCGCGCGCGCAATATTGGCCCACCTTCTCTCCCGATGGAAACCTGCTTGCTTTTCACGGACAGGTTCTTTTCAGCGCCAGCCAGATCTACATTCACGACTTGGCAGACGGCATCACTCGGCAAATCACGCATCAGCGCGATGCCACTTTTCCTGCATGGTCGGGCAATGGCCGTTTGCTGGCCTACTCGGAACTCCACGGGCCACATTTGTACATTGCGCTTTACGATCTCGAACGCCAGCGCGCGGTTGTCGGGGTGCGCCGCCCCGGCCGTAACTTGTTTGCGACATGGGAAGCAACGATACATGGGAAGCAACGATACGCGAGTCGTAGTAAACTCTGAACGAAACTTCCCAGCATAAGGACGCTGCGCATGCTGTTGCGATTTCCCTCCATCGCTAGTATCTTGCTGTTGCTGATGGCGCTCGTGGCGCAAGCTCAACCCGAACCCACCCCTATCATCGCATGGGCGCGTGGCGACCTGTGGAGGCTTGATCCGGTCGAGATCGACGCAGCCCCGCGCCAGCTCACACGCGGGGGAGTCATCTCTGCCTATGCGCTTTCTCCGGATGGACGCACGATCGCGTTTAAAGCTGCCGCGCCACTCGGCCTTGATGTGCTCGACCAGATCGAAGCCACAGGCTTCATCGCAGAGTTTGACCTGCCGGCCGATATTTACTTGCTCGATGTTGCCACCAGCCAGATCGCGCTGGTCGCCGGACAGCCAGATGATGCGTCGTTGCTGGCCGCCGATCGGCCAGATCGCGCGTTCGTGCGTTCAGCCCCAGTTTGGTCTCCCGATGGGCTTCAGATTGCGTGGACGGAATTCGATTTCTCGTTACCAGTGTCGCCACCGCCGCGGCTGATCGTGTACGATTTGGCCACACGAACCGCGCATAGGGCGATCGACTCGATCCCGGCAGCAATCACATTTGGGTCTGCGCCGGCGCTCATCTGGGGCACGAGCGCGGTCGTCGTCAGCGCTGGCAGCGGCGCCGATGGCGCGCTGCAGTTCTTGTTCTTTAGCCTGAATGCCGACAGACCGGCAGAACTGCTCGCCGTCGCGCGCGTGCCACCTCCGAGTGCCGAAGCTCAAGAAATAGCATGGATCGCAGATGAGGATGAGGGCCTGCTCGGCATCCTGCTCACCACAGCTGATTGGATCCTGATCGACCCGCGTACTGGAAACGTTCAGCCGGTCGAAGCGACGCCACTTCTATACAGCACAGCTGCGGGGGATGACTCGCTCGGACTGCGTTTTGGCGCCCTGCCGCAAACGGGTATGTTCTGGGAAACTGTTGAGCTGGGCGGAGCAACCGCCGCTTCCGCTGCCTATGTCGGCGCGCCCGGGCGCGTCGCTTTGTCGCCCAATGGGCGAGAGGTCGCCTTCCTCGGTTATCCAACCTATGCCGCCGCTGCTATTTGGGAAGCGGGAGGCCTGCTGCCGCTGCCAGCGACGGGCGAAGGCGTGGATCGGCTCGAGGTTGGCAGTTTGATCTGGGGGCCAATGGCTTGGCGGCTTGGTCCGCGGCCATAGGCCAGCCGCCCGAAATTTTCGTTTCACTTACGGGAGCCCCACGTTTGGCCTGCGAGCGCGAAATGTCATAAGAAATGCGCTTATAATTTAAAGAAGGAAGGTAAGTTTGAAGCCACATTCAAGGAGGATTGCAGTGAGGCGAAAACTGTTTTTCATTGTCCTGTTAATCGGGTTATTGGCCGCGGTCGTCGCGCAGCCAGCGGCAGCGCAAAGTCCGATCTGGCGAGGCGAGTATTTCAACAACGCCACGCTGAGTGGAACGCCAACGTTCACACGCAACGACCCGGCGATTGCGTTCAACTGGGGATTGGGCGGCCCCGGTGAAGGAGTCGGCCCAGATAATTTCTCCATCCGCTGGGCGACCGATGTCTTCTTGCCCGCTGGCAACTATCGCTTCTGGGCGCTCGCCGATGACCATGTGCGGGTCACGTTTAACTTTAACACTACGGTGATCGACACCTTCGGCACAGGCCGAGTTGGGCAGTTGGTCAGCGGTGATGTGAATGTGCCAGCCTCGGGTTCGTATCACATTCAGGTCGATTATCAAGAACTTGAGCAGACCGCTTACGTTTTCGTCGATTTTGCCAATTTGGCCAGCGGCCAAACCAGCCCCAATTTCGGCACAGTAGGCACGCCCATCATCGGAAACCCATGGACGGCGCAGTATTTCGCCAACACTACTCTGAGCGGAGACCCGGTCGCCATTTTGACCGAACCCAGCCCCAATCACAACTGGGGCACCGGCCAACCCCTGCCCACCGTCCCGGCCGACAACTTCTCGGTGCGCTGGACGAGCGTGCAGTTCCTCGAGGGTGGTAATTATCGTATTGAAACCCGCGCCGATGACGGGGTGCGCGTCTTCGTCAACGGCGTCCTCGTCATCAACGAGTTCGGCCCGGCCAGCGGCCGTACCTTCACAGCCGATTTGACGCTGCCGGCAGGCCCCAACAACTTCCAAGTTGAATTTGTCGAGTTCGGCGGCGAGGCATTCATCGAGTTTTCGCTGACGCGCCAGGGTGTCGCGCCCGCTCCGACGCCGATCCCCGGCCAGCCGACGGGAGCCACCGCGCAGGTGACAGCTTTCCGTTTGAATGTGCGCGACCTACCGACAGTCACTGGCAGTCAGGTCATCACGCGCGTGAACCGTTTCGAAACTTACCCGGTGCTGGGCCGCACAGCCGACTCGGCGTGGTACTTCATTCAGGTCGGTGAGCAGCGCGGCTGGGTCTCGGCGCGCTTCGTCAACATTATTAACGGCGCAAACATCCCCGTGGTTGACGAGCGCGGCGGCAGCATCGTCGCCACGCCAACCGGCCCACGCGTGACGGCGACGCCTTATACCGTCGTGATCCGCAGCGGCCCCGGCACTGAATTTAACCGACTGGGCACGCTGCCGGCCGGCCAATCGGCACAGGTGATTGGTCGCAATGCCAACAACACATGGTGGCAAATCAACTTCAACGGCATCATCGGCTGGTCGTCGGCGCAGTTCGCTATCATCCAGCAGGGTGTTGACGTGAATGCCATTCCGATCACCGGGTAGGCCCCTCGATCAAGCAAGCGTTTCACCAGCCGCGGGGAAGGCGTTGCCTTCCCCGCGCGTTCTCTTTAATCCGGAACGACGCGCAGCACAGCGGTGCTTTGCCCTGCGCAGTGCAGACCGCCTATCTTGGCGCGTGTAAACTCTTTGTAAATTAGCCTATGTCGGAATTCCGCCAATAGAGGGCTGGCGCTATAATCGCGTGGTTGCGAAGCGACTGCTAGGAAACAGCTATCGGGAGACGCCAACGAAATGATCGAAGTCGAAAACTTGACCAAGCGCTATGGTGATTTTACTGCTGTCGACGGCATTTCCTTCGTCGCCCGTCCTGGCCAAGTGACGGGCTTTCTCGGGCCGAACGGCGCCGGTAAGACCACCACGATGCGCATGCTTACAGGTTATACCCCGCCCAGCGCTGGCAAGGCGCGGGTTGCCGGTTATGACATCTTTGACCAGAGCTTGGAGGTGCGCCGTCGTGTCGGTTACTTGCCAGAGAACGTGCCCCTCTACCGCGATATGTCTGCGCGCGCTTATTTGATGTATATCGCTGAAATTCGCGGCGTCAAAGCGCGGCGCGCTCGTGCCGATGAAGTGCTGGAACGCGTCGGCCTGCTCGAACGCGCCGACAGCCGCATCCGCACGCTGTCCAAAGGGATGCGACAGCGTGTAGGTCTTGCCTCGGCGCTGCTGCACAATCCGGAAGTGCTCATCCTTGACGAACCGACGATCGGCCTCGACCCGCTGCAAGTTCTTGAGCTGCGCGCGCTCGTGCGGGAGCTGGGGCGCGATCACACGCTGTTGTTCAGCACCCACATCCTATCTGAAGCTGAACAGGTCTGCGATAACGTCGTCATCATCAATCAAGGGAGGATCGTAGCGCAAGGATCGCCAAGCGCGCTGCGCGCGGAACTTGAGCGAGGCGGCCGCGTGCTGGTGCGGCTTGATGTTGACCCCCAATTGGCGCTGCCCGTCATCCTTGCAGCGCCCGGTGTAGGCACAGCCGAGGTTGCAATCGATGGCGTTGTGGCTACACCAGCCCAACCGCACCACGATCCACGCCCAACGATCGCACGGGCAGTCATCGAGCAAGGCTGGAATTTGCTCGAACTGCGGCCGCTGGCCGTCAATCTTGAGGAAATCTTCCTTGAGCTTACGCGCAGCGAACAGACAGGCGAAGCGCAACACCATCCTGAAATCACCGAGGTGCCCGCATGAGCGACCAACCCATTAACCTGCAAACAACCGCTGCTTCAGCCCGTCCGCAGACGCTGCCATCTGAGATCGAGGTGGGGCGCTCGTTCGCGTTCTGGGCCGTGTTCAAACGCGAGCTGAGCCTCTACTTCCGGTCCCCGATCGCCTATGCAGTGGCGTTCGCCCTGCTGTTCTTCATCGGCGTGCTCTTCAACGGCTATCTTGTGCAGGCCAATGGCCAATTCCCAGCCGACTCGACGTATGTCCCGTCGCTGCTGACCTTCCTGATGTTCCTGATCGCGCCGCTGCTGACCATGCGGCTGATCTCGGAAGAGACGCGCGAAGGAACGCTTGAAGTGCTCATGACGCTGCCAATGAACGAGGCGCACTTCATCATCGGCAAGTTTCTGGCAGCATGGGCTTACTACACGCTGCTGCTGTTGATCACGATCGTTTTCCACGTCATCCTGACCATCATCGGCACGCCCGATCTCGGCGCAGCATTCGGCGCGTATTTCGGGGCATGGCTGTATGGCGGCGCGGTGCTGGCTATCGCCTTGATCTGGTCTGCGGTGACGGAAGACCAGATCGTGGCAGCGTTCCTTGGCGCCGCGACGATCCTCGTGCTTTACCTCGCCGAAGTGGCGGCTATTTGGATCGCCGGCAATCCGAATACTGCGTCGTTGGCCAACGTGGTGCGCCAGCTTGGTCTTCAAGCGCACTATGATGCGACGCTGGCGCGCGGCATCATCCGCGCTGAGGATATTCTCTATTTCATTTTCATGATGATCGGCGCGCTGTTCATCACGATCCGTATTGTTGAGACGCGCCGCTGGAGATCGTAATCATGAGCCAACCCACTCCTGAAAATCAGAACCGACCTCTTGAAACGAACGACGCAGCGCAGGAGCCCTTGATCCCGCCGCAGGTGCTGCTGTTGTTGGCAGGCGCGGGCTTCCTCTCTGCATTGGTCGTCCTACTCACGCAGCCCACCTTCGGCGTCATTGGCTATGGCGGTCTTGCTTTCGGCGTGTTGGCGCTGCTAGCTTGGGTGCTGCTGGCGCCTCAGCAAGCGCGCGCCGCGCTGACTGGGCGGACGGCGCGGTTTGGCGGCACAAGCGTGGTTGTCACCATCATCTTTCTCTTGGCGCTGGTTGGCATCTATACGGTTGTTCAAGGACAAAATATCCGATTCGACCTGACCGAACGCGACACCTATTCGCTGACTGAAGAGTCGCGCGCTGCCATCGCTGGCATCGGCGCCGATCCGACCGTCCCGCAGGTGAAGATCTTGGCTTTCTACGGCGCGACGCAAGCTGGCCTGCGCGACCGCGACTCGCTGCTGTTTAGTGACTATGCGCAGACGAGCCAAGGCAAGATCACTTACGAGTTTATCGACCCAGATCGCAACCCCCAGCAGGCTGGCTTGTATGGAGTCACTCGCTCCGGTCAAGTTGTCGTCGTCGCACTGGATGAAAACGGAGTTCCAGATAGTGAGAACGCCGTCTTAGTTAACTTTGTCGACCAAGCGCAGCTCACTAACGCTATCCTGCGCGTGGCTGCCTCTGGAGAGTTCCATGCCTATTTTCTGACCGTTCAAGACAACGTGTCGGCCGATATGTCGCTGCTTAAGCAAAACCTCGTCAATCGTTTTGACTGGACGGTGGAGGATATTTCTCTCGCGCAGCTCACTGCACCCCAAGCGCGCTTCCGCCTCAACGACCCGTCACTTGATGGACAGGTGGTCGTTATTCCGGGCGGCAGCCGGCCGCTGGCCGATCAAGAGCTGGCGATCATCCGTGACTATCTCGAGAACGGCGGTGAGCTGATCGTGATGGCTGGCACGAACCTCAATCTTGAAGGGACGTCGCTCGCCTCAGCTGAGAATTTTAGCGCTATGCTGATGGAGCTGTTCGGCGTGCGGTTCAATAATGACGTGGTCATCGACCTAACACAGGCCTTCCAGACTCCCCTGCTGCCCGTCGCTACCGATCTCGACTCTGTCTCTTTCATTACCACCAATGGCATTCCGCTCGGACAGGGCGCGCTGATCTTTGAAGTGCCGCAAAGCATCAGCATCGCCGAGGAACTGCCACCGAATGTCATTGTGAGGCCGCTGGTGCGCTCGACCGCTGCAGCCTATGCAACGACCGATCTACAGCGCGTTTTGAGCGGCGATATCGCCCAGACGGATGACGATGCGACCGGCCCCTTCGTGCTCGCCGCCAGCATTGAAAACACGCAGACCGGCGCCCGTGTTGTCCTGTTCGGCAGCACCTCGATCGCCTCAGACAGCTATACCCTGTTCCAAAACATCGATAACTTGAGCGTGGCATTCAACAGCCTGATCTGGGCGACCAATTTCGACAGCTACTTCAACCAGATCAACATTCAACCGCAGCAGCGTCCGCAAGACGCGCCGATCTTCGCAGATACGCAAACGCTGCGTAACATCACCTTTGTGACCATGGGCCTGTTGCCATTCGGCATCTTGGCGATCGGCATCGCCGTTTGGTGGGTGAATCGCGAGCGCGTCCGCACTCATTAACGGCCGATTGCTTATCAAACGGGAGACGTAAGGCATGAGATTAAACCGAGGCACAATCATTCTGGTGGTCGCTTCGCTGCTGGTGATCGCTGCGGTGCTCGTGCTCAACAACAGCCGCGCGACCGCCCCGGGAGAAGCGAACGGGACTGCAACGCCGGCCCCGGGCGGCCCGCTGTTCACCGAAGCTGACCCAACTGCCATTGTTCGGCTGGAAGTACGAGACAATACTACTGGCGAACGCTCTGTCTTTGAGCGTGGAGACGATGGGCAATGGATTTTACTCGAAGCCGAAACAAGCCCTTCCGATGCGATGTCAGAGGCGGAAGCTGCTGAGAGCACTCCAGAGCCTGAACCTGAAACCACTGCCGATCGAGAGCCAGAGAGCACTGACGAGATAGCGGCCGAACCCGCAGCGACCATCGAGCCGACCCCCCTGCCGCAGGTGCTGGACAGTGCTGCGCTTGATTTGCGCGTCAATGATCTCGTCTTTCTCAACGCTTCTGATATCTTTGAGTCCGACCAGCTTGAGCAGTTTGGGCTGGCTGCGCCCGCCTACACGATCAGCGCGGAGACTGTTGATGGCCCCCAACTGGTCGTCCACATTGGCGGCATGAACCCAAACCGCAACCGCTACTACGGTGTCACCGCTGAAAGCCGAGGCGAGCTTCCGGTAACGCTGGAAGGGACACAGACGATCTTCTTGCTGCCTTCGACGTCGGTCAACCTGTTGATCAACCTGATCAGAACGCCGCCTTTCACGGTCTCTTTCGAACAGCAGCAGCTTGATCAAATGGCGTTGATCGAAGAAATGCTGGCAAGTGTAGAGCAAGCGACTGCAGAAGCGGCTCCTGAGGCAACTGATGACGCTGCGCCCACAGAGGAGGTCATCCCTGAGGCGGAAGCCACAGAGGAGGTCTCGACCTAAGTCGCTTTGCTAAAGCCTGAGCAGTCTTATCCTCACAATCGTTGGGGCGGTTGGTTAGAATTAACTATCCGCCCTCCTCGATTTCTGCTAAGATGAAAGTGTTGTGGCATCTTTTCACGGCGAGACTCCTATGCTGCGTTTAAAGATGCGCCGCGGCCCCACACCGGGCGCTGAGTATTTACTCAAACACGACGTGATCACCATCGGCCGCGGCAGCAAAAACCATATTGTGATCCATGATAACGAGGTTAGCAGAGAACACTGCCGTCTTATCCGCCGCGCCGATGACTACGACATCGAGGACCTAAATTCAAGCAATGGCACCTTCTTGAATGGGGTGCGCATTTCCGGAATTTGGCCGGTGACACCCAATTCGTTGATTGAGCTGGGCGATACGATCACTTTAGAGTATGAACGCCTGCCCCGCGGCTTATTTGCATCAGACGAAGATGAGGCGGACGAAGATACACAAGAAGTCGATGCCGCCTCGCTGCGCTACTATCTGCTGATGATGATGGGGCCTTCAACAGGACATCTGTACCCGCTAAACGATGTCATCGTCACACTCGGGCGCGATTTGAGCAATGATATCGTCATCCAAGACCCCGAGGTCAGCCGTTATCATCTGCGCTTGCGCCGCACCCGCGATTCATTTAGTGTGGAGGATGTCGGTTCGACCAACGGCACGCTTCTCAACGGCACACCGATCACTGAGCCGACCCCCCTCGAACCGGATGACATTTTGAAACTTGGAACGATGGTACAGTTACGGTTTGTTCAGCAGCGCGACACCGGTGAACTCAAACTAGATGAAGAAGCAGTCGCCAAGACACGCCAGCTCCTTGATGAGAACTTCAGCCGCGATGAGACGATCCAAATCCGCTTCAGCGACGGGCGCTACCAACTCAATATGTCGCGTTTGGGCACGGGTTTGGAACCCGAAGCCCTGCGCGATCACATATTTATAGCCTACGCACGGCAGGACTGGGAACCGTTCGTGGCTGGCCTTATCCTCAATATGCAAGATGCTGGCCAGCTTGTATGGGCCGATCAATATCTGGCACGAGACAGCGACGCATGGCAGATCGCTGTCGATCAAGCGTTGGTTGAATGCCAGCTCATGGTGCTGGTCATCTCCCCAGCGGCGCAGGCAGATCGCTATGTTGAGACGGCCTACCGCCGCTTCCTCGAGTTGGGCAAACCGATCATTCCAGTCCTGTACAGCGTGGAGGCCCTGCCTAAAGCGCTACAGGGCTTGCGCGCGATTCAATACGACAGTACGCATCCTCGAAAGAGCTTTCATAGACTGATTTTTGAAATACTGCAACACCGCCGTTCATAAAACAATTTCATAAACTTTTACGACGAATTGCACAACTCGTTTGTCGGGAGGACGTTGCACTTTAGGATGATTCGAGAATGAAAGAAGCGCGCACGGTGGAGATCGACTCGGAGAAACAGCAGACTTTGACGGCTGCTGATGCTGCTTTGGCGCGCGACCTGCTCGCATGCAAGCTCAATCTAACCTCGATTGTTGAAACCAGCTTGTGGCATGTATGCGCGAATTTTGCCGCCACCTTCGCGCTAATCAGCATGTCCGGCGAGCAGACAGAGACAGGCATGCGCGCGTTCGCAATGCACGAACAGCATATCTATCCAATCGAGAGTCGCCTGCTCAAAGACTGGCTGCTGGAGCAGCTCGGCCAGCCAGATCAACATCACGCTTCGGCGGTCATGCTGCCAGATCTACAGGCCGATCGTGCTTGGACCAGCTTCGCCGCTCAAGCTGGGCTGCCGCTCTCTAGCGTGGCTGTTGGCATACCACTGTTCGACGATGAGCAATGGATTGGCACGCTTCTCATCGGCAGCGCACAGCCAGAAAGCCTTTCGGAGACGCTCTTCGATAAGCTGGAAAGGTTCGTGCCGCCGCTCGCCTATGCGCTGGCCGCTGCGCTCCACAGCGAACGCCTAAGCGCTGCTTTAGAAAGCGCACAGCGAGAGTGCGCCGCGCTGAAACAAGCCGAGCAAATGCGGCGCGATCTGACCGCGATGATTTACCATGATCTGCGCGGCCCGCTGCACAATCTTCACATGAGCATATCCGGCCTGCGGCGCGGGCTAGCGCGGGCTGACCTGACATTAGTTCAGAAACTGATGAAGCTGGCCGAAAACAGCACTGGGCAGCTCACGCGGATGATCCGCAGCTTGCTCGACATCGAGCGCTTCGAGCAAGGCAGTGACGTCGTCCGCCGGCAGCAAGCCATCCCCTTAGCTGGGATCATCGCCGAAGCAGTTGACGCGATGCGTCCGCTTGCTGCTGAAGCAGCGCAGACTCTGCTAGCCGAGATTGACCCGCAGCTGCCTCCGCTTGATGTCGATGTCGAGATAATCCGCCGCGTTATCGATAATCTGCTTGATAATGCGATCAAACACACCCCAGCCGGCGGACAGATCGTCGTTAGAGCGGAGCAGTTCGGCGATCGTATCAGGGTGAGCGTGACCGATACCGGCCCGGGCATCCCGCCAGAACTTTCGACCGAGATCTTCGATAAGTATTTCCGCATCGAACATACCGCCTTAACCAATGGCATCGGTCTGGGACTGGCGTTCTGCCGGCTGGCCGTCGAAGCGCACCAAGGCTCGATCTGGGTCGAAAACGGGGCGAAAGGTGGCGCCAATTTCATCTTTACCCTACCGATTGGCGCTGCTACCGCCCCGTAGCAGGAGCGTTAGTTTTCGCCGGCAGCCGTACTTTGCTCCGCGGCGCGTGAAGCGACGAGCACTGTCCACGTGCCCGATTGGACGGTGCGTCCCTCTTGGTTGACGATTTTGACGTCGAAAGTGATCATACCGCCGCCCAGCCGCAGCGCATCTTTCTTCTCGCGCACTGCCAGCTCGACGTGCAGCGTGTCGCCAATGAAAACGGGCAGGCTAAATTTCATCTCCAAGCCGCGAAATGCAATTACACGGCCCTCCATAAAGCCCAGCTGGTAAGCTTGGCCGACCGCATAGCTCAGCGTAAGCATGCCATGGGCGATGCGCTGACCAAATGGAGACTTCTTCATGTATTCGGCATCGGTATGCATGGGGTTGTAATCCCCAGTTAAGCCGGCAAACTGGACGAGGTCAGCCTCGGTGATAGTGCGCGCGCGCGTCACCATGGCCTGCCCCACCTCATAATCCTCGTAGTACAGCCCAAGCGGCCCATGCGGCGTCGTCATCGTTCACCTCCTGTCGAGAAGCCATAAACACACAGTTACTTCAACGCGAATGCAGCGCCGTCGGCATAGTCAAGTAAACGGACCAGCAGCCACCTGCGCGCAGCAGCAGTTCTTCAACTGGCGCTGGCAGCAAGCACTGGGCGCCGGGTGTGCCAGTCAGTCGTCTGCTCATAAGCATGGGCGACGCGCAAAACCGTTTCTTCGCCAAACGCCGGGCCGATCACCTGTAGTCCGATCGGAAGGCCATCCTCATCAAAGCCACATGGCAGGCTAAGGCCACAGACCCCAGCGAGGCTGGCCGGCAGCGTGAATACATCTTCGAGGTACATTTGGAGGGGATCGTTGACATTGGCCCCCAAACGAAATGCGGTCTTCGGTGTCGTTGGCGCGGCGATGACATCGACCTGCTTAAATGCTTCGTCAAAATCCTGCTTGATCAACGTGCGCACCTGCTGGGCCTTGCCATAGTAAGCATCGTAGTAACCGGCGGAAAGGGCGTAGGTGCCAAGCATGATGCGCCGTTTCACTTCAGGCCCGAATTGGCCGCGCGTCGCCTTGTAGGTTGGCCACATCTCTCCCCGGTCGATGCGCGGGCCAAAACGAATGCCATCATAGCGCGCCAGATTCGCGCTCGCTTCGGCCGGGGCGATGATGTAATACACAGGCAGCGAGTAATCGGTGTTCGGCAGGCTGACCTCGACAATCTCCGCGCCGAGGCTTGCCAAATGCGCAATCGCTGCATGGACTGCTCGTTCAATGGCCGGCTGAACGCCATCGATGAAATATTCTTTAGGAACGCCAACGCGCAGCCCGCGCACATCGCCAGATAAAGCGGCGAGATAGTCTGGCACTTCGACATTCAGCGATGTCGAATCAAGCGGATCGTGGCCGGCGATCACGGCTAACAGGCGCGCGACATCCTCAACAGTGCGCGCGAGCGGCCCTGCACAGTCGAGCGAAGACCCAAACGCGACCAAACCATAACGCGAGACGCGGCCATAACTCGGCTTGAGGCCAACCACCCCGCAGAACGCTGCTGGCTGGCGAATGCTGCCACCGGTATCAGTGCCGAGCGTGCCCAATGCCATTCCTGCGGCGACTGCGGCCGCGCTGCCGCCGCTGCTGCCGCCCGGCACGCGCTCAAGATCCCACGGGTTACGGGTGATTTGGTAGGCGGAGTTCTCCGTCGACGACCCCATGGCGAACTCATCCATATTGAGCTTACCAAGCATAACCATGCCCGCCTGCTCCAGCCGCTGAACGGACGTTGCCGTAAAGACGGGGCGATAGCCCTTCAGGATGCGCGAGCCGCAGGTCGTTTCGATCCCCGCCGTCGACAAGACATCTTTGATGGCGAGCGGCACTCCGAGCAGCGGGCGATCGTCGCCCGCCGCTCGAGCAGCATCCGCTTTTTCAGCATCGGCCAGCGCGCGCTCGGCCGTCACGGTAATGAAGGCTTGGAGGGTGCCATCTAGCCTGTCGATCTGGCTCAATAGGGCGCGCGTCAATTCAACGGATGAGATTTCTCGTTTTTGCAGTCGTAACAGCGCTTCAGACAAAGTAAAATGAAGCAGATCAGTCATAGGATGTCTCGCAACGGGTCAGAAAGTCACGGCAAGAGTATAGCATACCTCGGCCTACGATGACCCATATCCCCCGCTGATCGCTAAGCCACCTTAATACGTTCGCTGACCCCAAGGATTTCACATGCAAATCGTCACCGACAGCGGCATGGATCTTGCGCCAGATCAGAGCGCCGGCCTGCCCATACACAGCGTCCCGCTCATTTTAACGCTCGACGGCCGCTCCTATCGCAGCGGCGTGGAAATACAGCCGCAGGAATTCTATGTCCTGCTGGCCGCCAGCGAGAACTTTCCCACAACCTCGCAACCATCACCCGGAGATTTCGCCGAACTTTACCAAAAAATTGCTGCGACCGACCCGGACATCCTATCGATCCACATCTCATCAGGATTGAGCGGAACGCTGAACGCCGCTAAACTCGGCGCGCAGATGGTGCCAGAAGCCCACGTGACGTTTTACGACAGCAAAACTCTGTCTGGCGCTCTCGGCTGGCACGTCGAGGCGGCTGGCCGCGCCATTAACGCCGGTTGGGATCGCGATCGCATCCTCGAACTGCTGGCGCAAGTCAGCCGCGTCACCGATACGCTGTACACATTGGCGACGTTGAAGTATTTGATCCACGGCGGGCGCATCAGCCACCTGCGCGGTCTGATCGGTTCCCTACTGGACATTAAGCCGATTATTGGTGTCGAAAAGCAAGGCGGCACCTACGTGCAGCATGGCACAGCGCGCAGCTTAAGCCGTGCGATCTTGTCGCTTGCCGATCATATCGCCAAGCAGCACCCGGCCGGTTCCAGACTGCGCGTTCAAATTTTGCATGGCCACAACGCTGAGGGAGCTGAACAACTTCGCGAACGCCTTGATGGGATGTTCGACTGCCAATGGCTGCCCACGGGCGCGATCGCGCCCGTGTTGGGCGCGCACACCGGGCCCGGATTGGTTGGTGTGGTTTATGCGCTGGCAGATGAATACCCGGCCATCTGACTGAAGTCGGTTACAATAACGGCAGTGCGCAGTTCAATATGGGGCTAACGCAGTGCGAGCAAACCTCTGCTTCATGCAAACCCGCGATACCGGCACATCTGTGGCGCGCTCGTTTCGCCGTTCTTATCTCGGTATCGCGGCATGTTAAAACGTTGTTTGGTCGCTAATCGCGGCGAGATCGCTGTCCGGATCATCCGCGCCTGCCGTGCGCTGGGGATCGAAACAGTAGCGGTCTACAGCGATGTGGATGCCAGCGCGCGTCACGTCTCGCTGGCCGATGCCGCCATCGCGCTTGGCGGCGCTGTCCCCAGCGAGAGTTACCTGCACATCGACAAGCTGTTAGCCGCTGCGCAGGCAGCCCGCTGCGACTGCCTGCACCCGGGATACGGGTTTTTATCAGAAAGCCCTGATTTCGCACAAGCTGTCCTTGACGCGCAATTGGTCTGGGTGGGGCCGCCACCGGAAGCGATCCGCCGCATGGGAGTCAAAACCGAGGCGCGCACGTTGATGGCAGCGGCCGGCGTCCCGCTTGTGCCCGGCTATGAGCCAGCCGGAGAAGTTGTTGAAGACGAAGCGGCTTTTCTCGCTGCTGCCGCCGCGATCGGCTATCCTGTGTTGGTCAAAGCGGCTGGAGGCGGTGGGGGCAAGGGCATCCGTCAGGTGAATGATCCGGCTGAACTGCCGGCCGCCCTCGCTGCCGCTCGTCGCGAGGCCGATCATGCCTTCGGCGATCCGCGCGTTTATCTCGAACGCTTTGTCACCGGCGGCCGGCACATCGAAGTTCAAGTGCTGGCCGATATGTATGGCGCGGTCGTCCATCTGTTCGAGAGAGACTGCAGCGCCCAGCGCCGCCACCAAAAAGTGGTCGAAGAAGCGCCCGCGCCCGGCATCGATGCTGCGCTGCGCGCGAGGATGGGAGACGCGGCGATCGCGGCCGCGCGCGCAGTTGACTATGTCAATGCAGGCACGGTTGAGTTTATCGTCACGCCTCAGGGCGATTTCTATTTCCTCGAGATGAACACCCGTCTACAGGTTGAACATCCGATTACCGAGGCGATCACCGGCCTCGATCTGGTGCAGCTTCAGTTCGCCGTCGCGGCCGGCGAGCCGCTGCCGTTCGCGCAAAACGACGTGCACGCGCGCGGCCACGCGATCGAGTGCCGGCTTTATGCTGAAGACCCGACGACGGGCTTTCTGCCAGCGCCGGGGCCGCTGTTTCACGTCCTGATGCCGGAGGGGCCGGGCATTCGCGTTGATGCGGGCGTGAGCAGCGGCGAGGCAATCTCTCCTCATTACGACCCCCTGATCGCCAAAGTGATCGCATGGGGCCAAGACCGGCCAGCGGCGCTCGCACGAATGGCTGCTGCCCTGCGCGAGCTGGTCATCGTCGGCACGACGACCAACGCCGCCTTTCTGCGCGCGTTGATCGATCACCCAGAGTTTCAGGCTGGGGGCATTGACACGCACTTCATCGACCGCGAGCTGCATGCGCTGCTGCCAGTCCCGACACCGCTGCCCGACGCTGTCTTGGTCGCGGCTGCGCTCGATGCGTTGGAACGAAGCGAGACACACGACAGGGAGAGAGTCAACGACCCATGGGATCAGCCCGATAGCTTTCGCATTGGAGCGAGTTAATGGCGTACGAATTCCAGCATGAGAGCGGAATCTATCACGTCCAAGTTGAACGCCTCAACGATGGCCGGGTGCGCGCGCGTATCAACGATCGCGAGCGGATCGTCACTGTAGGTCGCTGCGCGGAAGGATGGTGGGTGCAGTTCGCCGATGAGGAACCCGCGCGCGTGCAGCGGGTTTATCTCGCCAGCGCAAAGGCACAGCGCTGGGCCAGCCTAGATGGCAGCGCTTACGCTTTCTCAGCATCGCCGGGCAGCGGCCAAAGTCATTCCCCCGCTGTCCGCGCGGGCAGTCGCGGGACGGGCAGCGGCAATGTGACCGCTCCGATGCCGGGATTGGTGCGAGCCGTGCTGATCGCGCTTGGCGAACAGGTTGAACGCGGTCAATCTTTGCTGCTGCTCGAAGCGATGAAGATGGAGATCCGCGTCAGCGCCCCTGTCGCAGGACGAGTGCAGCGGCTGCTGGCCGAAGCAGGCGCACTGGTTGAACGCGGCCAGCTGCTCGTCGAGATCGCCAGCGGCGATCACAGCGCGTCTGCTTCCGCCGACAGCAACGTGCCAGATGACCCCGCCCGGTAGAGCCGGTAGCGCTCGCCTTCAATGAAGGCATTAAAGACACGTTTATTGACGCGCAGTTCCTCGTCCTCAAGCCGGATCAGGTAAGCTGGCGTGCGGCCGCTCACGCGCAGTACGCGATGAACAGTGCTAGACTGCGCTCGCACCGGCGCTGTGGTATCGGCACGGTAGCGCAAACGCTGCTGCGCGGCGAAGCTGACCAAACCCGCGTTGACGACTGTCAGCGCGATGCCGATCAACGTGAACACGATCCGTCCTGAGCTGCTGCCCAAATACAGCGCTCCGGTCGCCAGCAGCACGATCGCCAACACGATGACGATCAGGCTGCGCAGCAACCTCAGATGTGCGCGGCGCAGCCGCTGGCGCTGCCCCTCGCTGAGCTGGCCGGCCTGGTTAGCAGCGAGGTCGTCGGCGCTGAAGCCTAACGCCTCCATCAAAGTCGGTCGATCCATATTATTGTATCGATTGTATTGTCGATAGCAGTTTTCTCGAGTATTAAGGCGGCGCCGGCGCATCACGGCTGATGCCGGGGACTTGCAGCGCAAAACGATAATACCCATCGCCATCGGCCAAGATCAAACTGGCAGGCTGGGTGGTCAATAAATCCCACAACCGCTCAAGTCCAGGGCCTTCGATCCAGCGAGGCGCATTGCTAGCGGCTATCTCGGCGAGGCTAAGGCCTTCCTCACTGGCTTCCCACAGCATCAAAGGGGCCTCGATAGTATACTGCGCAGGCTGAACCGTCAGCCATGCGCCCCGCGGCACAAACAGCACTGGCGAACGGCTGATCGTTTTGCAAGCGTCCGTCACCCGGTTAAACCAATCGACATCCCAATCGCTGAAAGAGTCCGACCGGTGCTCTAGCCCGCCAACGTTGATAAGCACCGTTTGGTAGACTGGGTCGAACTGCTCGAGATCGATGTCTGCAATACCAGCCTCGTGAGTGTAAATGCGCTCGCGAACCGTCAAATAATCGAGGAAACGGTAAATATCTTCGTCGCTGACGCGATCATACAGCACCTGATAAGTCGAGGAATCCAGCACGTTAACCCACACGACGCGGTTATCACCATAGATTGTGCAGATCGGCGTCTCGCTCATGCGCGCGAGTTCAGGCATGCTGCCGCCAACGACATCGGCGCGGAAGATGATGGTGGCTGGGTCGCGCACCCACAGATCACCCTCTGCTAGCGCCTGCGGCGTGGGAGTCGTCGCAGGCTGGCAGGCAGCGCTAAACAGACTCAAAAGGAGCACAGTTAGACACAGCCTAAGAAGCCTTCGATATCGCAGCATAGATCTCAATCGTCCATCATCAATCTGCACAAACCCTGCATCATCGTAACACGCGTTGGCGCGAACCAAAGATTAACAGTCCCACGACGCTGTGCTATGCTTGAACGGAATCAGCGCCTACGAGGATGATCGCGCTTGACCAGCCTTGACCTGCCACAAAGCGAGGAAGCGGAACTCTCTCAGGCCGAGACCAATGCTGGCGTTGCGCGCGCAACCAGTGTGCTTGCGCTGGGAAATGTCGCCAGCCGCGTCCTTGGCATGGCGCGCGAAGTCGCGCTGACGACCTTGTTCGGCGCCTCGCGGGCAGTCGATGCATTTTACGTCGCGACCATCATTCCTAAAACGATCTACGACCTATTGATCGCTGGGCATGTCAACAGCGCGATTATCCCCGTCTTTAGCGAGATCGTGGCGCGCGAAGGGCGAGAAGCCCTGTGGCGCCTTGTCTCAGTCCTGATCAGCTTAGTGAGCGCGCTGCTAGCGCTGCTCGTGCTGGGTCTGACGGCCTTCGCGCCTCAGATCGTGGCGCTGGTCGGCAGTGGCTATGATGCAGCAACGCTTGAGCTAGCCTCCGCGCTACTGCGGATCACAGCACCAGCCCTGCTTTTTCTCGGCCTTTTTTCAGTGCTCAGCGGCGCCCTATTCGCGCTGCGCGTCTTCACATGGCCGGCTTTCGCAGGCGCCGTGTTCAATGCGTGCGTCGTGCTGATCACGGTGCTGCTCACACCACCGCCGCAAGTGATGGTGACAGTGAGCGATGGCGCGGCAGTTTGGTCGGCCGCGCGTCCTTTGTGGGGCATTCAGTCCGCTGCGGTTGGTTGGTTGGCCGGGTCGCTGGTGCAGTTTTTGCTTCAGCTGCCGGGACTGCGCGGCGCACGAATGCGGCTGACGCTGAACTGGCGACATCCAGCGATCCCACGCATTGCCCGCCTCTACGCGCCTGTGATGGCCTCTCTAATCCTCGATACACTGGTCGTGCGCACATTCAGCTACAACCTTGCGAGTCAAACGATCGAGGGCGCACTCGGCTATATGAATTGGGCGACAACGCTGATCCAGTTCCCACAGGGGCTGGTCGCCACTGCTATTAGCATCGCGATCTTGCCCACCCTTGCCCGACACGCAGCCCTCATCAATCCAAGAAAGGGACCCCAGCTTTCTGCCAAGACCGGCCGGGCAACGCCAGACGCGAACCCATCATTGATCAGCGTGAACGAACGAGCGTTCCGCGACACGCTTGGCTTAGGGCTGCGGCTGACGACAACCCTGATCCTGCCGGCCGCCGTTGGCCTATTTGTCTTAGCCACGCCGATCGTCGTTTTGCTGTTTGAGCGAGGCGCGTTCACACCAGCCGACACAGTGATCACAGTGACCGCACTGCGCTTGTATCTGTTCGGGCTGCCGTTTGCTGCACTCGATCTGCTGCTCGTTTACGCCTTCTACGCGCGGCAGGATACGCTCACGCCGGCGTTGATCGGGTTGTTTAGTTTAGTCATCTATATGATCGTCGCGCTTGTGCTGCTGCCAGCCTATGGGTTGTTCAGCCTGATGATCGCTGACAGCGTAAAACACATCGTGCATGCAGTGATCTCGGCGCTGCTGCTCAACCGGCGCATGGGCGGTTTCGGCCACCAGCGCTTGCTGCCGACCGCAGGCAAAACGATGCTCGCAGCGGGGCTCATGGGCACTGTCGCATTTGCGCTTCAAGCGCCGTTGAGCAGTCTGCTAGGGCCACGCGGTTTTGTGAGCGAGCTGCTGCTTGTGCTCATTGCCGGCGTTTTAAGCGCAGCCGTTTTCCTGATACTGGCGGTTATCCTGCGCATCGAGGAGCCGCGCTGGCTGTGGGGCCTTCTATACGCCCGTCTACGAGTCAAACCCGAAACACGCAGCGAATCATGAGAGATCGCATAACATTTCACGCAGACCCTGACCGGACATGATAGTATGGTTTCGGAAGATAATCGACTCTTCGTTCAGGTTTTCATTACGGAATTACAATGATGCTGAAGTGGATCGTGATCAGCGTGGCGATCCTGATCAGTGCTTGTCAACCTATCCATCAAACTACCCCGACTGCACCGGCAGACTCTACGGCTGAAGCTGCCGTTGGCACGACGACCGGGGAAACCAACAATCTGTGGACGGAAACCGAAATGGATGGGGTGCGGCTGGGAATGCCGATGCCTCACGGTTGGACGGCTGAGACGCGCGACGGTTTAATCCTCGTCGAACACATGTCCTCCATCGCGACGGAGGAACCTGCCTCAGGTATTCTGGTGTACATCTTCGTGCCGCAACTTGACCATTTCAATCTACCGGATCCTGAGGTCGATAATGCCGCTCTGGCTGTGCTGCGGCAAGTTGTCAACATGCCTCACGAAATTGGCCATAATGCGGTCGCCAGCGAGCCAGTCCCTTTCGTTTGGAGCGATCATCAAGCCGCATATTACCTGCTTAGCAACCACGATGGCATCAAAACGATCGTGATCGCTGTCGAACTGCCTGAAGTCCGCAAACTGGTTGTTTGCAACATCAGCCTGCCCTCAAATCAAATTGACCGTGTGCGCGCCCTGCTGCCGACTGTGCTCGATGGATTGACCCTCAACGGACTGCGGTTGAGCGGCGATGACTTGAATGTGCTGCCAGATCCGCTTATATTTCCTCTCAGTTAGTCGACCTCGTTCAGCGCTGCGTCTATGGTACAATAGGCGCGTCGTTCAACGAGAAGAAAATGAAACCTGCGCGGCGCATTTTGAAGGCGCTGTGCGTCCATCTGATGACCGCATTTTATCCTGAACACGACACTCAGCCTTTCGTACCGGTGCGCCCTCCTGCTGTTAGCCCGTGGCTCCTCCGCCTGCCGATCCTCTTTGGCAGCGGCGCAGTGCTGCTGATTTTGGTGCTGACAATCCTTGTCGGCTTGTTTCAAATTGCCTTTCGCGATCGCATTATTCCTGGCGTCTCCGCCTACGAGCTTAACCTGAGCGGTATGCGGGTTGACCAAGCGATCAGCGCGCTTGAGGCACGCTTCACCTACCCGCAGGATGCCGTTTTCACTTTGCGCGATGGCGATCGTTTTTGGCAGTTTAGCGCGAGCGAGCTGGGCGTCACTTTCGACGCCCAGGCGACCGCCGTCGAAGCGTTTGCGATTGGGCACAGCGGCAATCCTATCCTCGACTTGATCGACCAAACCTTGACATGGCTAAACGGACACACAGTCGCGCCGATCGTTCGTTATGACCAAGCTGGCGCGCTTGTTCAACTGGAGCGCATCGCCAGCGAGATCAACCGGCCTGCGCGCGATGCGCGCCTGGTGATCGATGGATTGCGGATTGAGGCAGAACCCGGCCAGAGCGGCCGCACACTCGACTTGATGGCGACGCTGAACCGGCTTGATAACGTCATCCTCAATTTGAGCCAAGGCGGAGAGATCCCGATCGCCGTCCGCGAGTCGGCACCGGTCGCATGGGATGCGGAAGGGGCGGCCCGCAAAGCGCGTGTTGCCGTCTCGGCACCGATCGTTTTGGTGGCCGATGACGGGCGAGGCGGAACATTAGGCCCGTGGACAGCCAGCGTCGATCAAATCGCACAGCTGCTGCAAATTGAGACCATCACCAACGACGATGGATCGCTCAGCTACGATGTGACAGTTAACCTCGAAGCGTACCGTCCTTCACTTGAGCAGCTGGCCGCCGGCTTGATCATCGCGCCACAAAACGCGCGCTTCCGCTTCGACAGCGCCAGCGGCCAACTTATCAATACGCAGGCGGCGATCAACGGCCGGCGGCTCAATATCCCGGAGACGTTGGCGCGCATGGAGCAGGCCATCTTCAGCGCTAATAACCGCATCGTGCCGCTCGCCTTCGATTACGAACTGCCGCGTTACCACAACGATGTGACGGCCGCCGAACTGGGCATCACGGAGATGATCGCGCAGGGCACAACTTATTACACGGGTTCAACGCAGGCGCGCCGGGAAAACATCGCCATATCCGTTGCTCGGTTCGATGGCATCATCATCGGCCCGCAAGAAGTGTTTTCGTTTAACCAGTGGATCGGGGATATTACCCCAGAAGAAGGTTTTGTCTCCAGCGCCGTGATCGTCGGCGACCGCACCGTCGACGGGGTAGGCGGCGGGATTTGTCAGGTCAGCACGACGGTCTTTCAAGCGGCATTCTACGCCGGCTTTCCGATCATTGAACGATGGGCACACAGCTACCGTGTCATCTATTATGAAGCTGGCGAAGGCGTCGGCATGGACGCCGCAGTTTATAAACCCGATCTTGATTTTCGTTTCCTGAATGATACCGACTACCATCTTCTCATCGAGGCGAGCATTTTGCCGGGCAGCAACGCCGTGCAGTTCCGCTTTTACAGCACGAACCCAGGACGCCAAGTCGTCAAGCAGGGGCCGGTGATCCGCGATGTGCGCCCGCCCGCCCCCACGCGCTATGAGGCGAATCCTCAGCTCGTCGCGGGGCAAGAACTGCAAGTGGATTGGGCGGCCGAGGGCGCCTATGTTGAGGTGACGCGCATCATCCTCGACTCCAACGGCAACGAGATCCGCCGCGACCGCATCGCCAGCCAATACCAGCCATGGGGTGCGATCGTACAGGTGCCGCCCGGAGACCCTCGACTGCGCTCGTAACGCTCGTAACGATACAATCAGAGCGAGAAAGAGCTTGGCACGTTAAGGCTTAAACTGGATGACCCCGCGCCGTCCGTTAACGCGCCAGTCTGGGTCAACGACGTCGAGCGCTTCAGCTTGTCCTTTTGACAACCCGACGACGCCGTCGCTCTTCAAGGTTCGCAGCGCCAGCAGCGGCTTCGGAAAATAGGCCATCACTTGCGCGAACGGCGTCTCTGGCGGCCAGAGCGCATCTCCGATTAAGCGGCGATAGTTGGCATCTCCCTTGACGATGACCAGCGCGGCATCCTCAAACACAGCGCGTAGACGCGGCGGCAGCGCCCACAAGAAGTGCGCGCTGTTCCAAAAGGGATCAGGGGCAAGGCGCAAACGCCCCGCCTCAAATGCGCGCGCCAAGGCGTCATGGCCGAGGCGCAGCTCGAACAGGGTGATCAACTGCCGCGCATCGGCAGCGGTCGCATCGCTGACGAACGTCGGATGCCATTTGACATGGAGCACGACCGTCCGGCCATCTGCGATCAAGGCGAGCGCTAAGAGGAGATCCATCGCCAGCTCAGAGCCAGTGTTATCGACGACGATGTGCACCGGGCCGGGCGCCCGCAGCAGATGCTCGACAGCTTGTACGCGCTCATCGGCCAGCAGATCGCTGCTTAGCCAATCGGTTCCATGTTCGGCGGCCTGATGGCTTAAATCGATACGGTTGCCGCGCAGCGCGTCGAGCAGGCGAACCGAGAAACGCTCGGCGCGCTCGGCCGGCACATCGGCGTAAGCCTCCTCGATCAGCGCCCACAGCGCGCTGCTTTCTAATTCCTCCTGCTTGCGCGGTGCAAATGGATCGCGGCCTGTCTCGAACCAGCGAACGGCCTGCATCAACTGGCGGTAGAGGTAAATCTCGGCAAACCACCACTGGCTATTCCCCCATGTCTCGCCGCGATGAAGCTCATAGACCGCCATCCAGTCCTCATAATCAGGAGCGGGCAGCTCCAGAGGCGGGATAGGCGCATCGGCCTCCAAGCGAGAAGCCAACTGTTCGAGCGCATCCGCGATCGCAGGAGAATAGTCTGGATTAAGCTGCGCGGTCTGGCGCAGGATGCCCGGCACGCGCACGCGCATTGTATGATGGGCGAAGGCGTTGCTGGCATCTGTGCGGATGGCAGGCGGCAGATCAACGGGTGGATGCATAAGATCTCCAGAGAGCGTAGATGGGCACAAGCAGATGATTCTACTCTGATTTCGAGGGACATACAGCGCTCACGTAATAAAATCCCTCGACTGGTTATACGCTGCCCATTCTCGAGTGGAGATGATGTCCTCGATAGCGCCGAGCGCCTGATGGATCTCATCGTCGCTGTTATAAAAGTGCGGCGCGATGCGAATCCCTGCGCCTTCGCGGTAGTCCACCATGATGCCGCGCGCTAACAGCGCCCGCGAAATTTCATAGGCATGCGCTGGGTTCAGGGTGACAGTGCCAGCCCGCTGCGCCGCATCTTTAGGCGAACCGATCGGGTAACCAGCGCGCTCTGCCAGCGCAATCAACAGAGAAGTCTGCCGGATCGATTTAGCGCGAATCGCCTCGACTCCCACCTGCGTGATGATCTCGACCCCGGGCTGCACAGCATAAAGCGCGGCGATGCTCGGCGTGCCGTTGGCGAGCCGGTACATATCGTCGCGCAGGTCGAACGTTTCTAGCTCAAAGGCAAAGGGGCGCCGGTGCGCAAACCAACCCGTCACCTTGGGCTGAAGCGTCGACAGAAGGTCTGGACGCACATAGAGGAAAACCCCGCCCGGCCCGCCGCATAGCCATTTGAGCGTCCCGCCAACGTAAAAATCAACCCCTAGCTCGGTCACGTCAACTGGGATAATGCTGACGCTGTGATAGCCATTGAGCAGCACCTGAGCGCCCACGCGCTGCGCCTGAGCCATAACCTCGATAACGGGCATGATGTAAGCGCTGCGATACAGCACATGGCTAAGCGATACCAACCGCGTACGCTCGTCGATCGCATCCAGCAGTTCGCCCGTATCTATGGTCATCCCGTCGTTCGAACGGACGATGTGGACGCGCATGTGGGCTGGCAAGCTGCGCTTGACGCTGTAAACATCAGACGGGAAGTCTTGGTCACAAATCACCACCTTATCGCGCCGCTGGTCAGAAAAATCAAGCGCTCCGATCAAGATGCTGTTGGCGATGCTGGCGTTTTCGTGCATTAACACTGTTCCGCTCGGAGCGCCGAGCAAGGGCGCGATCTTATCGCCCACCACAGCTTTCAGTTCCCACCATGAGGGCTGATCGCGCAGACCAGCGCCCCACGCGCGCACGCCGAGCAGCGCCCATGCATCGGCGTAATCGCGCAGTCGATCATAAACTCCGCGCGGCATCGCCCCGAGTGAATTCGAAATGAGATAAGTGCTGTTCGCGAGAATGGGGAACTCATCGCGCCAGTGCAGCAGCGCATCGCTCGTCATCGCACCTCGCGCCGTGATTTGGCTAGGCAGGTTCAGTCCAGTAAAATCCTAGTGCGCTGAAGCCAGTCTGTCAAACCGGGCCGCCGACGGCTGCCACACCTCCTCTCCTGAAATCCTGAACACGAAGGACAGCATCATGAAGATTGAAGCGCGTTATTTCGAAGATTACCTCATTGGCAGCAGCCGCGTGACGCTGGGCCGCACGATCACCGAGGCCGATATCGTGCTGCACGCCGGCCAAACTGGCGACTTTTACCCGCACCATATGGACACCGAATGGATGAAGAACCATCTATTTGGGGCGCGCGTCGCTCACGGAACGCTGGTGTTGAGCATCGCGATCGGCATGACTGCGAGCGACGTCAATCCGGTCGCATTTTCATACGGGTACGATCGCATTCGTTTTATCCGGCCAGTTTTTGTCGGCGACACAATCACCAGCACGGCGACGATCGTCGAAAAGCGCGACTATCCGAAGCGACCCGCTTATGGACAGCTCGTGGAAACCGTGGAAACCGTCAACCAACAAGGCGAAAGTGTGCTGTCTTGCCAGCATCTCTATCTGGTGGAGCGGCGCTAAAATGCCGGCGACAGCGCCTAAGGCGAACCGCGATCGCGACGCTCTTCTCCAAGCGTGAATGTACCACCGTACTCGCACTGCGGCCCTAGTGAGGGGACGACGATCGAAACCGTCCAATTATACTGGCCCGGACCGGGGAGCTGGCTCAAAGGAAGCTGCAAGCCGACCACTTCGCCTCCCGGCGCTTCACCTCCAAAAACCTCGCCGGTCTCCAACCGCGTCATGATCAAGCGGACGACGACCGGCTCAAGCAGCAAGGGCTGCCGTTCATCAGTGAACGGCGGCTGGCCCGTAAGCGCAGTTGGCGTTACGACCTGCACCGGCGATGCCCATACGCGCAGCGGAGTCCCAAAAAAGATCAAAAGTTCGTCGCTCGGAGAAAAGAGAGCATCATCCGGAAATAAGTAATTGAGCACCAAGCTGTCGCACAAATCGGTCAGTGATGGCGGTGGAGTCGCCGAAGGAGATGGAGTTGGGCTAGGTATCGGCGATTCTGTAGGATAGGCGGTCGGCGTCCAAGTTGGCGGCAGGGTCGCGCGCTCGAAAGAGGGAAGCGATGTGTTGAGTTCGCCCCAATTCGGGCTAGGCTGCGGTTGGACTGCTTCCGTCGCCGGCGGCCCCACGATGGGCTGGCTGGCGCAGGCGACACATAGAAAGGCGAGTAGCGCGGCATGCCGCGCGAACGCGCCCTTCACCAGTTTAAGCCCCTTCGCCGAGCCGCCGCTCCGTCCCCGCGATCAAACGCTGAATGTTCTCGCGGAAGCGATAAACGATGAGGACTAAGAGCATGAGCGAATACAGCAAATACTCCCACGGAATGGCCCGCTGACCGACAAGGATCACCATCCACCCGATTGCCAAAGCGAACATCGTCAGCACTGCCAGCGATACGTAGCGCGTCAGCGCGATGATGACGCCACCCAACACAAGCATCGCAGCGATGACATGCAGCGGGACGATCATTATCAGCGTCCCGAAAGCAGTAGCAGCTCCCTTGCCGCCGCGTATCGTGCCTGTGATCAGGCCGACGAATAAAGACCAGTTATGACCGATGATCGCGCAGAGGGCAGCGATGACTGTGGCCAGTGCCGGGTTCTCTGGCATGATCTGCACGGCGAGCAGGATAGCGATGACCGCTTTTAAGCTGTCGATAAACCAGACGAACAATCCCCAACCCAGCCCCATCGCCCGGATGATGTTCGTCGCGCCCATATTGCCGCTGCCAACCTCAAAGATATTGATTTTGCGCAGACGCGCGACAAGATAGGCAGTGGGGAACGAACCCAAACAATAGCTGCTCACGATGATCAGCAGCACTTTACCAAGTTCAGCATTCATGGCTTGTGTCACATCTTAATGCGTGGTTTTGCGCCGTACAAAACCAACTGTATCTTATGTGCTAAATAGTAACACGTCTGCGTTGATAAAGTGATGATACTCATGATTTCATCATGCACAAATTCATAAAATGTACCGAGCTCGACCGTTTAATTAAATCGTCGATCCTACCCTTGCACGATTTGCGGATTTTGGCTATACTTTAAAACGATGCGGGTGTAATTCAGTGGTAGAATGCTTCCTTGCCAAGGAAGATGTCGTGGGTTCGAATCCCATCGCCCGCTCACAGAGCCACCTACTGAGATTTCTCTTGCTAGGTGGCTTTTTCGTTACGGCTGCGGCGTAGACCACTCACTGCTCATTGCAGTCTGCCCGGCATTGAATACCCCTGTCACTGGATCGCAATTTTCCCCTCAATATTAGCCTCCTAGTTTCATAAATTATTCATGTCTAGCCTGTTGACGCAGCAACAAACCTCTATTAGCATCATATTGACTCAGTGGTAGCTGTAACGAAATCAAGCCTAACATTATCGGATAATGAACAAACATGACGACTCAACACTCCGAGACCCAAAACGTATCGGAAACACCGAACTTTTCAATCGTTGATCATCGTTACGACGCAGAGCATGACATCAATGAGTTTATATTTCATGCCTCTTCTCAGCGGGCTGTTGATGAGTGGCTTGAGCACATGGAACGTCTATACGCGGGAATTACTCCAGATAAGTGCGTGCGCTTGTGGATGGACATCACAAAGTCGGGGGCGCTGCCGATGGGGTATGCATTGAATAGATCCTATGCTTGGATGAGCAAACTGGAATTTCATCCGGCTGCCCGCATGGCCTTCATCCATAAACCGGATCCATTCATGAGCTTAGCTGACCAAGTCATGCGGACACTGCGGTTAGGTCATCTAAGGACACGCTTTTTCACCGCTGATCAAAAAGCAGAAGCGCGCGCTTGGCTGCTCGAGGCTAACTCGAAAAAATAGATATAAGCGCTGTGCAGCAATCCGGCCATAGCGAGCTGGCTCTGCTCTGCTTAGCTCTGGCTTTGATAGTCATTTTAGCGGCGCGAACGGCGGATGGACTGCTCCCACGGCTTTTTTGCCTGGCCAGTGTAGCCTAGTTCGCGCAAACGCTGCGCCTCCAGCCGCTCTAGTTCCTCGGCAATGGTGGCGAAATCGGATGCTGGGATCGGCCGGTCAACGCCATGCTGGTCGCGGTAGATATAGCCAATGCCGACGCACCAATCGCAGTCCGTGGCGCCGGTTTTTTCATCCTCAACCCAGCCGTAGCCATCGCACGAAGGACAGCGCACAATTTGCTGACTCATCGGTCACGCCCCTGTGTAGCCATCCGGTGTGGTCAGCGGCACATACTCGTTCTCGAACCACCAGCGCGGATAGGGCGCTGCCTCGACCCCGAAATAGGCATCGAGAATGCGGCGGATGATCGGCGCTGCTGTCTCAGAACCTTCGCGCGAATGCTCGACGAGCGCGGCGATGGCAACCTGAGGATCATCGGCCGGCGCATAAGCGATCAGCCAGCCATGCGGCTCGGGCCGGCCCGTTTGGGCAGTGCCGGTTTTAGCGCACACTGTGTACGGCGCTGGGTACCAGTCTGGGTCGGAAAAGACGAACCACGCGGTGCCCAGCCGCTCGCCCGATGTGCGACCGTAGATCGTGCTGTCGGTCACTGCGCACATCCCTTCACGAACGATGGCCAGCACTTCATCGCTCAGCCCCATCGTCCCCATAACCTGTGGCTGCGCCTGAAAGGTCAGCGGTTCACCCTCGCGGCCGATCCGTTCGATAACGTAAGGGCGATAAAGCGTGCCGCCATTGGCGATGCCGGCGGTCATGCGCGCCATTTGTAGCACGGTGACCTGTGTATTCCCCTGCCCGATGGCGATCGAAATAGCCGCATCGACGCCGTTCGGCTGGTCGATGCGGCCAGCGACTTCGGGAGGCGAAGTTAAATCGAATCCCGTCAACCCACCAAGACCCATCCGCCGCGCATACTCCGTCAACACGGCAGGGCCGCGCAGATTGAAGAGCTGCGCGCCCATTTGGTAGAAGAAGGGATTACAAGACGCCGTGAGCGCTTCGGCCATGGTGACTTCGCCGGTCTCAAAATTGAAAGGTTCCGGTTCAAACAGCCGCCAGTCGTAGCGTTCTTCGCGACTATCGCCGAACTGGCGCCCCTGCCAAATGCGTGAGCAGTAGAACAGCTCATCACGAGGCCAAATGCGTTCACCTGCCGCCGCCGCGGTCGTCACCACTTTAAACGTTGACCCCGGCGCGTAGCTGTTTTGCACGACGCGGTTGAAAAAAGGTTGTCGGGGGTCGTTGCCCAGCCGGGTAATGTATTCGCCAACTTGGAAAAGCGGCGTATCGGGATTGAAGATGCCGGGATCAAACATGGGATAGCTGGCCAACGCCAGCACAGCGCCAGTATTGACATCGAGAACGACAACGCCGGCGCCTGTCGAATGTTCGGTACTGGCCCAGTTGCCGCGGGCATAGATATAAGCATCGGCCAGAGCCTGCGCTGCCGCAAGCTGCAAATTACGGTCGAGGGTGAGCGTGACATCCTGCGGGGCCGCGCCTTCGCGACCGGCCAGCTCGCGGATCAGCAAACCTCCCGGTTCGGTGATGCGCAGCACGCTTGAAGATTCGCCGGCCAGCTCGTCTTGGAGCTGAAACTCGATGCCCGTCCGGCCAACGAGTTCGCCAGATTGGTAGCCCCGGCTCTCGTAGAGTTCAACTTGTTCCAGTGGAATCTGGCCAATGTACCCCGTCACATGAACAGCGCTTCCGTGGCCGACGTAGCGCCGAGTCTCGCGAGTATTCGTCCGAATCGAACAGGTTGACCGCAGATCATTTTCACGCCGCGCAAACACATCAGGATCGACATCGCCAATTGGGAAGATTGTCTCTGGCGCATAAGTCTGAAATAGCCGCACCAAGTCGTGGCGTTGGCGATGGACGATCCCGGCTAGCAGCGTGATACAAGCCTCAACATCATTGATCTCATTGCGCATCGCATACAGCTCAACAACGGTGCCGCCCTGTTCCACCAAGACTTCGCCGTTGCGATCATAAATGTTGCCGCGCGGCAGTCGCCGGGTGGCTGCCTCAATGCGCGCGCCGGCCGCCAGCCCTTCAAAAATATCCATCGAAGTCCAAGCGACGCGCCAGCCGTTGGGCGTCTGCACCAGCCTCATCATGCGCCCCGGGTCTTCGATCGAGCCGAAGATCGATGAATTGATCGTTGCATCATAACTGACAGCGGCGGTACGTCCCTGCTGCTGCGTAGTGAGGATGTTAAACTGCACACCGTTGGTGCCAATGCGCGCGTCGGCCTCCTCGTAGGTAGCGCGGAAGACCGGAAACGCATACAAGCCTTGGCTTTCGCTGGAAAGCTGGGCATACATCGCTTCATAATCGCGCGCGCCCCACGCGTTCAAAAATGCTCGAACTGTATCTTGCGGGGTTTGGGCGGCCGCGATAATCGGGGCGCTGCCTCCACCCATTTCAGGCGGGCTGACGCCGCCGCACGCCCCCAGCAGCAAAGTTAAGCACCCTGCGACGGCGCACAACACAAACGAGGATCTCATGCGCCTGATGACCTTTCTTCCAACGCATTCGCGAATTGTAATCGCCGGCAGTGGTACAGTCTAGGCCGGCCGCATCGATTTGCTCTAACTCAGGTTGACCGACTGACGGGCGTTGGGTAACTTTAGGTACGTCATAAGATACGTCATAGATTACAAACTCAAACTGGAGCTTCGATGCCTTCACACCCTTTTCAACAGCCCGGGCGCTTTTGGCGCGGCAACTTGCACACGCATTCTAATCGCTCCGATGGCCGCCTTACGCCTGAGGCGGTCTGCGCCTTCTATCAGTCGATGAACTACGACTTTGTCGCCATCACCGACCATTTCATGGAGCAGTACCGTTACCCGCTCACCGATACTCGACCGTTCAACAGCAGCGGTTTCGTCACCTTGTTGGGCGCCGAGCTGCATGCAGGCACAACGCGCACAGGCGAATTGTGGCATTTGCTGGCGGTCGGCCTACCGCACGATTTTGCGCCCAATCTGCCCGATGAAGATGGCCCAGCGATCGCCGCGCGGGCGCTAGCGACAGGCGCTTTCGTCGCGGCCGCACACCCGGCGTGGTATAATTTGACCGAAGAGGATGTGCTCGATCTCGGGGCTATCCACGCGATCGAGACGATCAACGGCATTTCGGCCGATCATAACGATCGCCTTGACAGTTGGTACATGCTGGACACGCTGCTGGCGCGCGGCCATCGCTACTTGGGATTGGCGACGGATGACTCCCACTTTCACGACCGCCACAACGATCTGTTACGCGGATGGGTGTGGGTCAAAAGTGAGACGCTATCTCCACAGGCGATCTTGACTGCTCTGAAAGCCGGGCATTACTACAACAGCAGCGGCCCGCAGATATACGATATCCACATCAATGGGCTCAAGATCGCCATTCGCTGTTCGCCAGTGAACAGCATTTTCATCACCGGCAAAGGCCCGCGCGCCGTCTTTAAGCATGGAAACGGCATGATCGAAGCGGAGCTTGATTTAGACCGGCTGGATGGCAGCCCATACTGCCGCATCACCGTGCGCGACGCCCACGGCGGCCGCGCCTGGACAAACCCGATCTGGTTTGAGTAGAAGTAGAGGCCTGCGCGAAACAACATAGTGGGGCGCCATCCAGCGCCCCGCTATGCCGTTTTCACATTTAAGTCATTCGGCAGTCACTTCATAAACGACGCCGTCGTACACGACGATCACGCGCTCGCCCAGCGCGAAGAAGGGGATCAGGCCGGGGCGCGTCTCGATCAGCGCGAAGTATTCGTCGCTGAGGAAGACAACAGTCTCGGTGGTCATCGTCTCGGGATCGAACGCAGTATCTACCCATACGCCATCGCGCAAGATGAATGTGCGATCTTCGACCGACTGCGCCATTACGCTCGGCGTGGTTTGACCACCTATGCCAGATGCGGCCATCGTCGGCATCATCATTGGCACAGGCGCTTCAGCCGCCGCCATGCCGCCGAAGGTATCGGCCGCATCGACCGCGGCTGCCCCGCTGCTAGCAGCGGTCAGGCTTTGTGCCTGCGTTTGGAAGGCGGCCGCGGCGCGGTCGCGACCCGTTTGCGTGAGGATATCATCTTCCTCTATTAGGAAGCTCGTATATGGCGTGATAATGCCATAACGTACGCTCAAACTAACGACGCTGTCGATCAACTCAGGATTCTCGCCATTGAGCCGGATGGCATTGAGCAGGTCGCCAATGCGCCGCGTCGCCCATAGCCGCGGGATGAAACTCTCACCGCCTGCACGCGCTCGGAAGCTCAGACCATCATAGATGTAGGTCTGCCGCTCGCCATCGACCATGCCGCTCAGCTCAATGCGCGCGTTATCCACACCATCCCGGTAGCGACCAACGATCGTGAGCTGTGTGCCAGCGAACAGATCTGGCAGCGGCGCAGCCGGGTAGATCGAGTCGACTCGCACGCCGTTGATTGTGAGCTGAACGTCAGTCATGACCGGCGCGCCGATACGGTTGTACAGGCTGGCAACTGCCTCATCGACGCGTTCGCTCGGGCGAACGTAAGACGATGAGCCGCGGAAGTCGCGCGCGATCGCATCGAGCAAAAATGTATCGACGTCATCCCCAACGCCGAAATTGAAGATGCGTACGTTGGAGCCAGCGGCAGCGCTCAAGTTGGCTAGGATGTCGTCGGTGCGCGTCACGCCCTCGGTCGGCAATCCATCAGTGATGAATAGGATGGCCGTCGGCCGCTCCGCGTCGGCCACAGCGAGTGCCGTCATCAGCGCGCCGTTGATATCAGTGCCGCCTTCCGCAAATTGACCTTCAACCCAGTCGATCGCCTCGCGCGCAGCGCTCACCGGCTCCAAACCCTCGCTGAATAAGCGCCAACCTGTGCTGAACAGGATCACATTAAACCGATCGCGCTCGTTCAAGTTCTCAAGCACGTAGCGCGTGGCAGCCTGCGCCTGCGACCACTTTGGCCCGTTCATGCTGCCCGACTGGTCAAGCACGATGATCAAGTCGCGCGGCACGATCTGTGCCTCGGGAAGCTGAAGCGGAGGCTGCACCAGCAGCATGAAGAAGCCATCAGCAGTTGCGCTCTCTCGATACGTGAGCAGATTGAGGGAGATCGTTTCATTAGCGATGCCGTAGAAAAGGCTGAAGTCTTGGTCGGGCAGGAACAGGTTTTGTTCAAACCCAGCGCGGAAGCTGCGCTCATCATCAGCGCGGCTGATCGCGATTGGGTGGCTGGGAGAGTAGACAATACTGATCGGGTCGGCACTATTCACCTGCACGGCGATGCTCATCCGCTCGATTGGGCGGCGCGAAGTGAGCTGGGTGGTATTCATTGGATAGACATAGTGCAGCAAGCCGTTATCGACCTCGAGCGCCTGCGAATAGCTGATCACGATCCGGCGCGTCTCTCCCGGCGGGATGGGGAAGACATTTGCCTGCACCGCGCCCCTGCCCAGATATTCCAACAGGGCCGGGTCGCGGTACTGGCGCACGATCGCGTCGTAAATGCTGCGCGCTTCATCTGCCGCAAGGATACGGGCCTCGATCGGGACATCATTGATGTACATGATCAGCGTATCGACCGCCGCATCGCGCGGCAGCGGAAAGATGAACGTGCCCTCGGCCAGCCCCATGCCATCATTGACAAAAGCCATATCGACCGAGGTACGCGCAATTTGATTTTCGATCGTGACATCGACATGGTGGTGGGTGATCTTCAGCCAGTCTGGGTTCGTGAAAACCCCCGGCACAAAACATTCTGGCATTATCAAGGGTGGGCATGGTTGACGCGGCGGACAAATCGGCGGCGGCGGGCAAGGGTCAATTCGCTGCGCCTGTCCCCCTAAAGCGAAGACGAAAAACAAACTAAAAGTAAAAATCAGTCTGAACCCTTTCACGGGCCACCTCCTAGCATCTATGGTCCTGCAATGATGACGATGGCCACGAGGAATTTGTTCCATCGCTGCCGCTCGGCAGTGGGTTCAAGCGGCAGCGGCGTGAAACAGGAGGATAAGACTTAAGACTAGCGAGGGATCTCGACCACGATCAAAATGCTGCTGCCGACCTGAAGATGCGCGCCATGCTTGAGCGGAAATTTCTTGTTCGGGGTAAGTTTACGATCGTTCACATAAGTGCCGTTTCTGCTTTTGAGGTCTTCAACGAACAGCGTCCATGCGTTGGCAACCCGGTCGAATTTGACGTGAAACTGGCAGTGACGGCTGCTGAGATAACGGTCATGGCGCAGCCAGATATTGGTCGAGCGGTCGCGGCCAAGCACATCGCCATCGATGACGGGCACGGGCAGCGCATCGCGCGAGGTCTCAAACGCAAGCAGAAAGCAAACTGGGGTTGTCCGCGCGATCGCTTTCTTGGGCGGATCGCTCGGTTTCTCGATTAACGCCGCGGTGAAGCGCAGTGGATGGATTTGATATGAGGGCAAGGCTTGGTTATCCGCGCCGAGGGTGCGCTCAGTTTCCGATTCTTCCGCTTCTCTCAGCAAGCCGGTGGGCCGCCCTTCTGGCTTGATCACGAGCGATTCGTAGCTGAGCGGCGTCGCTGTGAGGTCTTGCACGGCGCTGACATTCACCTTGCCACCCGCCTCGACCGTGTTGATAAACGTCGTCACTTTGGAGCCGCTTTCCCGGCGCTGGCGAGCATATTCGCGACCGGAAGCGGTCAGCTCGTAAACATTATCGCCCAGATCACTCACAACGCCAGCCGCCAATAGTTGCCGCAAGGCTTCATCGATGCGGTTCCCTTGCGCAAGCTGGCAGGACTCGCGAATGGCTTGTTTTGTCCGTTTAACTTGGGTGCGCGTCGCAAGCAGATATTGGAGGATAGATTCGGCATCAGCACTGAAGCGTTCGTGCGTCATCATAAAGTCTCCAGTCCTTTCACACCGATTTACCCTGTAACAGCATTCATATACTTCAAACGCAGTTCATACCTTACGATAACTTACAGCATATCACAAAAATGCCTGCACAAAACGTTGTGGCCATGTGAAAAATATATGGATTTCTCATAGCGCTAGGGTGGCAGTAATCCTAATGCGCGAACGGGCCAACCCTGCATGGCGTTAGCCCGTTTCACGCCGAAGCTTTGAAGCCAGCACAATAGTCAATTCAGCCGGATGGCGTCGGCGTCACAGTTGGCCCGCGCGTGATCGCCGGCAAAATGGGAGTGTTCGTCGGGGCTGGCCCAAGTACTTCCTGTGTTGGAGTGGCCGGCAGTGGCGTCGGCGGTGCGGCAGTCGGCGAAGGGGGTATTGTGCCAGTCGGTAAGACTAGAGGCGTCGTGGTCGCCGGCAGTGGTAGCGGCGTCCCTGTCGCAGGGACGCTATCGATCGCAACGTCACCGATCAGCAGGCCGCGCAGCGCGCGCGGAATGATTGAGGACAAGCCGCGATAAGGCGGGCAGTCATTCGGGATCAGCAGCGCGAGGCCGGGCTGGATCAAAGCGGGATTGCCCAGCTCGTTAGCGCGCGCTAGGCAGACGAGGTCAACATCAAAATAGGCGGCGATCAAGTCAAGGATGTCGCGTTCTTGAACGACATAAATACGCCCTGCCCCGCCCCCGGCCCCACCCGCGCCAACCCCTGTGATCGGCGGGAAGAAGCCATAAGGCGGCGCGCCAGCGGGAATGATGAGCACATCGCCAGCGCGCAGGATCGCCCCAGCAGGCAAACGATTGGCGATCTGAATCGATACCACAGAAACGTTAAATCGCTGGCCGATCAGGTCGAGATTGTCGCCCGGCTGCACGGTATAACGCTGACCTGTGCTGGCTATCGAGTCTTGCGCGCGCACGGCCGTCGCCAGCGCGATGCACAAAACGACGACCACGATCAAAAATGGCATCAACCGAGGGAACTGGGCCTTAAACCGCCTCATCCTCCGCCTCCTTCTGCCTGTATTATGCCTATTGTTGAACTCAGTGTAGCATGGAGTGCCGAGCGGCGCATAAAGGCTTATGCTAAGCTTGTTTATATTGGCCACACCCCTGAAAGAATTGGGGGATAACCTGCATCAATTTCGGCTACACTAAAGATGGGCGCCGCAGTGCACACTAAGCCTGCAAGCATGGATCAGGCAATGAGACGAGGCTCAATTTTTGTCATTATCTTCATCTTAGTCGCCGGAGGTATCGTCGGCACCAGTTTTTTCTTGCGCGCTCAACCGCCGCTTGAATTAACCGTAGCGGTTTCGCCGCTGGCAAGTGAGTGGGTACGAGCTGCCGTCAATGCGTTCAACGCGACCGATCCGATCGTCAATGCGACGCGCCGTGTGCGCTTCACTGTTGAGACGATCGACGATCTCAACGTGTGGCTTGAGGACGGCCGGGGCTGGACGCAGGGAAGTCACCCTGATGCGTGGATCCCAGCGGCGTCATTTTCGGTCGCTTTTGCGCGTGAGGCGCGCATGCCGTTGACGATGCTGGAACCAACGCTGGCGCGAACGCTTTTGGTTTGGGGCGGCTTCTCCGACCAAGTTGAAGCCGTGCTTGGAGACGAAGTGTCGCTCGATTGGCAGGCCGTTGCGAGTGCAGCGCCGCGCGCGCGGCTGGCTTTTTTCCACCCTGCTCGCACAGCAGCAGGACTGGCCGTACTCCTTTCCAGTGCCGGCGATTTTCACGAGACGACGCAGCCGAGCGATGCCGAATTAAGTTCACCAGATTACCGTAACTGGCTGCGTCTAGTGATCGAAGCTGTCCCCAATTTCAACACGTTGGGAACATCGGTCGCCGAGACGCTGGCCGCCCGCGGCCCATCGATCGGCGAGATCGGCCTGCTTCCAGAAAGCGACTGGCTGCGCAACCTGCGCGGCCAGCTGGTGCGGCCAGCCGGGCCGCTCCGGCTCAACTACCCGGCATACAACCTTGTCTTTGAGTTCCCGCTGGCGCGTTGGAGCGATCCCCAAGAGGAGGATCCAGACCGCCGCGCTGGCATTGAGGCGCTGGGCAGGTGGCTGCTCAGCGCGGAACAGCAAACCGCTGCAGCGCGCTATGGCCTGCGATCGGTCGATGGGCAAGCCGAAATGGAAAGCGAACTGTTCAACCGCGCCTTAGCCCACGGCCTCCAGTTCGAACCGGCCTACCAAGCGGTTGAGGTGCCCTCGCGCAACGCCATTCGCACTTTGCTAGCTTGGACGAGCACAGTCATCCGATAGAGGCCATTTCCTAGGAGACAAACAGCTGATGAAACACCGTTTCGCCTTTTTGTTCGCACTAGCTGCACTCACCGCCTTGCTGAGCGCCTGCACCGGCGCGGGCTCGCCGGCGACGCCAGCTGCCGGGGCCTGCGCGCCCAACGCCGTCGAAGTCACCATCATCTACGCACCGGAGTCTGACCAGTATCTACCGCGCGCGATCGAAGACTTTAACCGCGCATTCGCACAGGGCCAAAACCCGGTGACCGGCCAGCCGCTCACCAGCGGCGAACGGCCGATCTGCGTTAGCGGGAGGCCAGGATCATCTGGCACGGTGATGCAAGGGATCGTCAATGCGATCATCGCGCCGAGCAACCAGAACGTCGAACGACCGACTATCTTTCAGCCCTCGGTGAGCCATTGGCTGGCGCTGGCCAACTACCAATCTGGCCGCCGGCTGTTCGACTTGGCTGAAGCCCAGCCGACAGCGCTGGCTCCGGTCGTGATAGCGATCTGGGAGAGTCGTCTCAATGCCATCCGGCAGACGGTCGGGTATGACGAGATCGGCTGGGAAGAACTGCTGGGCGTGCTCAACAGCCCGAACGGTTGGCAAGACTACGGCTTGCCCGATGCGCGGCGGACGGTTTATTACGGCCATACTGATCCGTTGGTCAGCTCGACCGCCCTCTCGACGCTGATCGCCGAGTTTTATGCCGCCGCCCGCGCCAATGGTTTTACCGAGCGCCGGCTCACCCTCCAGCAGGTGCGCGATCCCGACGTTCAGCAGGGTGTACGCGAAATTGAGGAGCTCATCCGCCATTACTCGACACGCACGACCGAGTTCAAGGAATACATCGCGCAGGGGCCAGATTATCTCGATTTTGTCGCGCTGGAAGAGAACGACTTGATCTATATTAACCGTGGCCTAACCCAATACCAGCCGCCAGAACGTCTGGTCGCGCTGTACCCGAAAGAGGGCACATTCTGGCACGAGCACCCGATGGGCATCGTCAATGCCGACTGGGTGACGCCGGAGCAGGCAGCAGCGGCGCAGGTATTCGTCAACTATGTGCTCACCGAGCCAGTGCAAGAGCTGATCATGAGCGAGGGCTTCCGCCCCGCCAATCCCGATGTTGAACTCGGTTTCCCCTTCGTTCCCGAAAACGGCGTCGATCCGACGCAGCCGCGCACCGTGCTCGATGTGCCTGCGCCGGAAGTGATCGCCGCGGTACAGCAGAGCTGGGCATTCGTCAAGAAGCAAGCTGATATTTTGCTGTTGATCGACATTTCCGGCTCCATGCAGACCGACAACAAAATTGGGCAGGCAATTGCGGCGGCTGAAGCCTTCCTGAACGCGTTGGAGTCGAACAACCGCATCGGGCTGGTTGTCTTCAACGACGGCATCGAGACGCGAGTGCCGCTCGGCAATGTCGAGACCGTTTATGAACAAATGCGCTCGCACATCCGTAGCCTGCGCGCTACAGGCGGCACCGAACTGTATGCTGCTATCGTCGATACGGTCAACCGGCTCAACGCGACCGATGCGACCGACCGCATCCGCGCGATCGTCTTGCTTAGCGACGGCGCGGATACCGGTAGCCGCGGGTACACGCTCAACGATGCTATCAACGCGATCGAGTCGACTCGCGACTCGCTGAATCCCGTGATCGTTATCCCAGTCGCTTATGGGCGCGATGCCGATGTGAACGCCCTGAATGCCATCGCCCGGGCGAGCAACACACGCGTGCAGTCTGGCGATGCGCAAAGCATTTTGGCGGTGCTGGAGCTCATCAGCAGCTACTTCTAATTAATTAATTAATCCGCACCACCGCGCTTCAATACCACCGAAGACGAGGCTCGGGCAACGGTGTCCGAGCCTCGTCCTGTCGTGTGCTTTCGCTGGCAATCCGCAAGTTATGTTATACTGAGTGAAACGGAGTGAAGCACACGATGGACGAGACGCAGTACGCACAACAGCGGCTGCACATGGTTCAACAGCAGCTTCGCGGCCGTGGCATTCGCGATGAACGGGTGTTAGAAGCGATGAAACGCGTGCCGCGGCATCTCTTTGTGCCAGAAGCAGAACGTGCTGCCGCCTATGAAGACTGCGCGCTGCCGATCGGAAATGGCCAAACTATCTCGCAGCCTTATATCGTCGCCCTGATGACGCAGCAGCTTAGGCTGCGCCCAACAGACCGAGTGCTCGAGATCGGCACTGGCTCTGGATACCAGACCGCGATCCTATGCGCGATCGCTCGCGAGGTCTTTAGCATCGAGCGGGACCGGGAACTCGCGCAAAGCGCGGCGCGCAATCTAGCGCAGATCGGCTGTCGAAACGTCGAGCTGTACGTAGGCGATGGCAGCCAAGGCTTGCCCGATATGGCTCCGTTCGACGCCATCTTGGTCACCGCAGGCGCGCCAGAAGTGCCGGCACCACTGCTAGCGCAGCTTAGCCCAGAGGGCGGCCGGCTGGTGATCCCGGTTGGCCGGCAGCGCGGGCAGCGCCTCGAGCTGCATGTGCGCAACGGCGACCGTTGGTCGAAACGCGAGCTGGCGGCCGTGCGCTTCGTCCCGTTGATCGGGCGGCACGGCTTCAGTGCACCGGATCAGGATGACACAGCATCTGAAAGTCACGGATAAATCCGCCGCGATCGCTGGCGACCAGCACCCCGCTGATCTTGTTCACAGACAGTTCACCGAAATGCGCCAATACTCGCTCAATTTGTTCGCGCATAACGAGCATCAAAGCGCCCCATTCTATGCCAGCCGGAAGCTGCGGCTCGACCATTGGACGCCAGCTTTCGAAATAGGCGAGCACAGGGTCGGCTTCGTGAAAGACCAGCATTTGCGGCAGATCGTGGCGAACGACGGCATAAAAATGGCGAGCGAGATAACGCACGCCATTTTCAAGCGCATACAAATGATGGACCGGCATTGGCGGCTGCGCATAGAGATTCCCCGGCCCGCTCAAAAGCATGATCGCCCGACGCAGCAGCGCGTTGAATTCCGGCATCGTTTGCAGGCTGTTGGTCGCCGTGATCAGGATGCCATCTGGCTTGAGCACGCGGCGAAACTCGCGCAGCGCGCTCTCAATATCGGATACGTGATAGAGCATGTGGTTGGCCATCACCACATCGAATACCGCGCGAGGAAACGGCAGGCGCAGCGCATCGGCTAAAGCAGTTGCGGCGCGTCTCGGGTGGGCCTCGAGCATGTGCAGCGAGTGGTCGATTGCGACAGCCCGTACATTCGGCCAGTGACGGCGCAGGGGAGCATCATAAGCGCCAGAGCCAGACCCGACATCAAGCAGCCGCTCATCACCGCGCCAGCGCACACGAGACAGTACCCACTCCGGAAAGTCAATTCGTGGTACGCTGTAACGGTCATGAATCTCTTGTCTTAAGTGCAAACAGGCGCGGTCGTCATAGTGACGGCGCAGTGCGTCCGAGTCATGCATTGGGGACATGATCGTCCAGTGTTGTGCGGCTACTCCCCGCATTATACTGCACAAGCGCGCCAGTGTTCATCATAATCGGAGTAAATTTACACACGGCAAGAATTTGGCCTCCATGAGCGCCTGCCTAGCACCCCCGTCTGCGCTAAAATCAATATTCGTTAAGCATACTGGGGATGGGATGACAACACTGACAAAGATCACTGTGCGAGAGATTGAGGCGGCCCGCGCCCGCTTACAGCCTTATCTCACCGCAACGCCGCTCGAAGCAGCGCCAGCCGCCGGTGAACAAATTTGGTTAAAGCTGGAAAACGCGAACCATACGCATTCTTTCAAAGTGCGCGGCGCGCTCAATGCGATGCTGCTGCTCCCACAGGAAGCGCGAGAAAGAGGTGTGGTGACGGCTTCATCCGGCAATCATGCGCAAGCTTTGAGTTATGCCGCTAACTTGCTTAATATACGCGCGCGCATTGTTATGCCGGTCTATACTGCCCGTCGCAAAGTCGAAAATGCCGCTCGCCTTGGCGGTGAGACGCTCTTATTTGGCTCAAATTATGAAGCGGCCGAGGCCGAAGCGCTGCGGCTGGCCCGCGAGGAGGGCCTCGTTTATCTTTCTGCCTACAACCACCCTCATGTGATCGCGGGCGCAGGCACGATCGGGCTGGAGATCGTCGCCGCCCTGTCCGATGTGCAGCGTGTGATCGTGCCAGTGGGCGGCGGCGGGTTAATTTCGGGCATCGGCCTGGCCGTGAAAAATTTCAACCCAGCGATCGAAGTTGTTGGAGTCAATGCATTAACATCGCCCGACATGTTTAATCATTACTACGGCGAACGGCGTCCGACCGATCATCGAACGCTGGCTGACGCGCTCGAGGGCGCCATCGAAACCGGATCGATCACCTTTGACTTGACGCGCGCTTACGTTGACCGGATCGTGCTAGTTAGCGAAGACGCGATCGCACGGGCTATGCGCTTCATGGTCTACCAGCAGGGTTGGGTGGCAGAGGGCGGCGGCAGCGTCGGCCTTGCCGCGCTGCTCGACGGGGTGCTGCCCGCCGACCAGCGGACGGTCATTGTGATCAGCGGAGGCAACGTCGATGCGGATGTGCTGCGAGCAGTGCTATCGGCAGGCGATCGTTAACCGCGTGGCATCGTTCAGCGCCGCGGCGGCTGCCGCGGCTCATCGAAATCGTCGAACGGCTCATTGTTGATGAACTCGTCAAATGCCCGATCGAGCTGCGGCCTCTTTTTCTCGACGACGTAGCGCACCTCGACTTTCTCAATACGGCGCACGCGTGTCCCTACTCCGAGCACGCGGTCGAGCACCGTGCCGACGAGGCTCACGATCAAAGCCCCAACCAGCGCCCAGCCAAAATTCTCAATGACGAGGCGACCGTTCGTGATCGCTAACGTCCATTCTGAGAGCGCGGCTGTGAGCAGCAGCAGCACTCCGTTGATGACAAACAGGAACAGGCCGAAGGTAAGCAGCACTAGCGGGCAGGTCAGCAGTGTGATGATCGGCTTGACGAGCGCGTTGACGATAGCCATGATGACGGCAACCAGCGCAATGGTCGGCACTTGGTCGCCCTCGATGCGAATGCCCGGCAGCAAACCAGAAGTGATAATGACGATCGCTACGACGTTGATCAAAAATCGGAGCAGAATATCGCGCATGCCCCCTCCAGAAAGCGTATTTTGCAGCGCGCAAGCGGCCGGGGAACGGTTTAGCTCGTTCCCCTAACCGCGCGTCGAAAAGCGTTCACTCTTGACGGCGCCGGCGCGCCAACAGCAGCAACGCGATGATGATCAGCACGACTGCTAGCAGCACGCCGCCTAAGATCAGCGCTGCTGGCGAAAGAGCGCCAAAAACCGGCGGGCTTTCAGCCTCGACCAGCGTCAGCGTCGGCGTGACGGTCGGAACGGCCGTCTGCTCCGCCTGAGCGACTGCTGTAGCATCGGCAGGCGTCGGCGTTGGCGTGGCGAGCGCGGCCCGCGCAGCTTCTGTCGCTTGTGCGGCCGCAGTCGCGGTCTGTTCAACCTGTGCGGCGCGCGCCGCTTCAGCCTGCGCTTCCGCCGTTTCGGTGCCGCTCACGATCGAGACGGCTGTTTCTGTTTCTTGGATATTCGCCTGCGCGATCGCTGTGACACCCGCAACAGCAGTCTCCTCGGCAGCCTGCGTTTCTGTCGCCACGGTAAGCGCCTGTATCTGAGCCTCGGCCACAGCCGTCTCCGTCGCAAGCGCTGCGGCTTCGGCCGTTGCTGTCGCGATGGCATCGAAAGTCGCCTGTGCAATTGATACCGCCGTCTCCAGCGCACTCCGCGTAGCTGTAGCCTGCGCATTAGCAGTGGCAGTCAACAGAAGGCCAGCTAGCTCGGTTGCCGTGGCATTGGTCTGCGCGATGTTGGTTGCTTGTTGAGCGGCCGTCGCGGTTAGAGCCATTTCTGCTGCGATCGTCGCCGTCGCGGCCTCTGCTGTCTGCCTTAACGCCGCCGCTTCTGTCTGCGCCGCTGCTGTCAAAGCTACTTGCGCCGTCGCCGTCGCGGCCTCTGCTGTCTGCCTCAACGCCGCCGCTTCTGTCTGCGCCGCCGCCGTCAAAGCCGCTTGCGCCGTCGCCGTCGCCGTCTGCCCAGCGATCACCGCCTCGCGCGTCACCTGCGCCGCCGTTGCCGTCCCCGCAACTTGCGTCGCTTCAACCGCTGTCGCCGTCGCCGTCTGCCCAGCGATCACCGCCTCGCGCGTCACCTGCGCCGCCGTCGCCGTCCCCGCAACTTGCGTCGCTTCGACCGCCGTCGCCGTCGCCGTCTGCCCAGCGATCACCGCCTCGCGCGTCACCTGCGCCGCCGTCGCCGTCCCCGCAACTTGCGTCGCTTCAATCGCCGTCGCTGTCGCCGTCTGC
>JBDNDP010000023.1:0-62579 GCA_046719065.1 Aggregatilineales bacterium
CCAGATTATGACGTTGTGGTGCCGCGCGTCGAGCAATATCCGGAAGGGCTGCACGCCGTCTACAGCCAGTCTTGTTTGCCCGCAATCCGCTCGCGGCTGGCGGCAGACCGGCTGAAAGTGATCGGTTTTTATCAAGAAGTGCGGGTGCGTTACTTGGATGAGCAGGAATGGCAGCGCTTCGACCCGGAGGGGCTGTCCTTTCGCAACATCAACACGCCGGGTGAATTGGACGCGGCTAGTACCACAGTACCGGAAACTTGACCGAAACTTTTTCAGCTCTGCCTGATCGGTATTGGCGTCGTAAGCTTATCCCAAGGAGGAGTGACGCCATGTTTGTCCGTTGGAAAGGCATGTGGGTTATCTTGATTCTGTTGGTGGGGGTGCTTGGCGTCGGGGTTGCGAGCCTTAGCGCAGCCTCATCTGCAGATCGTCAAGCAAATGAAGTTAAAATAGAGGGGATCCTCACCAGCTACACCGGCAGCGTCATGGTCGTTTCGGGGCAGCCAATTGATGTGAGTCGAGCGGTTATTCGCAGCGGCGTCGCCGTTGGCCAGCGGGTCGAAATCTACGCGCTCCCTCTGCCGGGGGGCGTATGGCTGGCGCGTGAAGTTGAGCTGGATGACGATCGATCGCGCAATCGTTCTGAAATCACTGGTGTCATCGAGGCGATCAACGGGACCCAAGTGACCATCGGCGGGCGCGCATTCGATATCGGCAGCGCAGCGGTCGAGGGAACACCGGTCGTAGGAAGCGTAGTGGAGCTGAAGTTGGTTCGCACGTTCGCCATGACCGGGACTGACCTATGGGTGGTTGATCGCGCCGAAATTTATAACTACATTTATAACTACGATGACCGTGGACGTGGCGGCGATCATCGCGGCCGTGGCGGCGATCGCAGCCATGACTGGAATGACGATTATGATGACGACGACTGGGACGACGACGATGATGATTAGCAGCACGTGAGCAGCGCGAGGGGCTGGCAAAAGCGAAAAAGGTTTGCCAGCCCCTTCTTAAATTTGCATCCGTTTTTGAGGCGAATGCTGCATGATTGTGCTGACTCTTCCCGATATCGCTGCGGAAGACACTCTGCTTGCCCGCGCGCGGCAGGGCGATCAGCGTGCTATTATGGAAATTTACGAACGCTACTTTCAACCGATCTACCAATTCGCCCGGCTGCGCACCGATGATCCAACGCTGGCGGAAGACGTCGCCGCCGAAGTCTTCTTAAAATTGGTGCATGGCCTGCGCAGCCGAGGCGGCCCGATGCACAGCTTGCGTGGCTGGTTATTTCAAGTTGCGCGTAACGAGCTGAAACGTCACTATGGGCGCCGCCTGCGCTATGCCGAGGCAGCGCTTGAGGATTGGGAGCCAGTCTTATCAACCGACCCTGATCTTGAAGCGCAGTACATCCGGGCGGTTGACGTCCAGCGTGCGCGCCGAGCGCTGCGTATGTTAAGTGCTGATCAGCAGGAAGTCCTCATCTTGCGCTTCGGGCAGGCGCTTAGCCTTGAAGAGACGGCCGACGTGATGGGAAAGAGCGTAAGCGCGATCAAGTCGCTCCAATCGCGCGCAGTCAATACGCTGCGCGGTCTGCTTGGCGCTGCGTCAGGAAGCGAGGCGGGCTATGCGTAACATGTCCAGTCTTGAAGACGCATTTAACGACTGCATTGACCTGCTGGCGAGTGGCTACACGATCGACGACTGCCTGCGCCGCTATCCACAGTTTGCGGCAGCGCTGCGAGCGATGCTTGAGGCAGGGCGTTTGGTCGCACGTGCCAGTGTGCCGATGTCTGAAGCGATCAATGCGCAAGATCGCGTTCGCTTTCGCGTCGCCGCAGCGGCCAAAGAAGCCTTTGTGCAGTCTGCGCATGCCAACCGTTCGATGACAGGGAGCAGTGTGCTGCTGCGAGTGGCTGTGCTAGTGCTGGTCTTTCTGGCGGGCGTCGTCGTCGCGCTGCTGCTGGTCAATCGTGAAATAGATCTGCGGCCGCTTGGGGAGCCGACGGAAGAACCGCTGATTGTGATCACGGAGACGGCCATGCCGTCGCCAACCGCAACGCCGACCGTGACCACGACGCCAGCGCCAACCGCAACGCTGACCGCGACGGCAACCGCAACGCTGACCGCGACGGCGACGCCATCGCCGACCGCGACGGCGACCGCGACGGTGACTTGGACGCCAACCCCTAGCTTTACTCCACTGCCGCCAAGCGCGACAGCATACATCGCCCCAATGAACCCACTGCCACTAGTATCAGGCAGAGACGATGAAAGAGGCCGTCACGGTAGCCGAGATGATGATCGTGACCACGATGATGACTGTGACCACGATGATGACCGTGACCACGATGATGACCGTGACCACGATAATGACCGTGACCACGATGATGACCGTGACCACGATGATGACCGTGACCACGATGATGACTGTGACGACGACGATGATGACGATGACGATGATTGATGCTTGTTGAGGGCAGCACAGCAAAATAAACCTTCGCTGCCCCCTTTGCATCTAGTGCATAGTGCATCTAGTGGACGTGCAGCGTTGGATCTTTGATCGCGCCCCGTTCCGTTAGCGGGATATCGGCCCCTTCGCGACCGGGCGGCGCGTCAACCTTGCGCAGGCGCACAGCTGCCATCTTAAAATCTGGGATCTTGGCGCGTGGGTCGGTCTTCTCGTAAGTGAGCAAATTGGCCGCCGCTTCGACGAAATGGAATGGCAGGAAAACCGTGCCCACTGGCGAGCGGCCTGTCGCCATCACGCGGCAGACGACCGCGCCGCGCCGCGATTCCACCTCCACCCAGTCGCCGGAAATCAAGCCGAGGGCGTGGGCGTCATCCGGATGCATCTCTAAGATCGGTTCCGGGAAGATGTCATCCAGCTTAGAACGGCGCGTCATCGTGCCGCCATGCCAGTGGAAAAGCACCCGCCCAGTCGTCAAATGATAGGGATAGTCATCGTCGGGCAATTCGCTCTCGGTGCCATATTCCAGCGCCCAAAACTTGCCGCGCCCGCGCGGGAAGTCATGCTCGAACAGATACGGTGTGCCCGGGTGGTCAAGTGAAGGGCACGGCCAGTGGACGCCGCCTTCGCGCTCAAGCCGTTCATAGGTGATGCCGTAGAAATCGGGCGTGACGGCGCGCATCTCTTCCCAGATTGCCTCTGGGTTGGGGTAATCGAACCCCCCATGAGTCTCCACGCCGAGCAGCGCCGCGGTGCGCCGTGCCAGATCGCAGACAATCTGCCAGTCTGCCCGCGCCTGCCCTACCGGCGGCAGCGCTGCGCGCACGCGCTGCACGCGCCGATCGCTGTTGGTGAAGGTGCCATCTTTCTCGGCAAAACTGACCGATGGTAGGATCACATCGGCCATCTCGCCCGTCTCGTTCATGAAGATGTCGATGCATACGATCAGGTCGAGCTGTTCCAGCGCATGGCGGGCATGGTTTAGGTTTGGCTCGCTCATAAGTGGGTTTTCGCCCATTACGATCATCGCTTTGACCGTGCCGCGCAGCGCGCCATCGACCATTTCGGTCACCGTTAGGCCGGGTTCAGGCGGCAGCGACGTGCGCCACGCCAGCTCGAAGCGTGCGCGCACCGCCGGATCATCAACGCGCTGGTAAGCTGTGTAAACGTTCGGCAGACCGCCGCTGTCGGAGCAGCCTTGAACGTTGTTCTGGCCGCGCAGGGGGTTGAGACCAGTGCCTGGCTTGCCGATATGGCCGGTCATCAAGGCGAGGTTGGTTAGCGCCAGCGCGTTATCGGTGCCGTGTGTGCTCTGGCTGATGCCCATGCCCCAGTAGAAGGCGGCTCGTTCGGCCTGCGCGTATAATCGAGCAGCCGCTCGGATATCATCGGCTGGCACTCCACTGATCGACTCGGCCCACTCCGGCGTGAACGGTTCCAGCGACTCGACATACGCCTCGAACCCCTCCGTCCGCTCGGCGATGAACTCTGGCCGGTACAGCTTCTCAGTGACGATAACATGCGCCATTGCTTGAAAGACGGCAACATCGGTGCCCGGCTTTTGGCGCAGCCACAGCGTCGCGAAATCGACCAGTTCGATGCGGCGCGGGTCGATCACGATCAGCTTGGCGCCGTTCTGGCGCACCGCTTTTTTGAGAAACAGGCTGATGACGGGATGGGTCTCGGTCGTGTTGCTGCCAGTGACGATGAAGGTATCGAGATGCTCCATTTCAGCGATGCTGTTGCTCATTGCGCTGGAGCCGATGGCAAGCTGCAAACCGGTGACGCTGCCAGCATGGCACAGCCGCGCGCAGTGATCGACGTTATTCGTCTTCAAAACTGCGCGGATCCATTTCTGGAACACGTAATTGTCTTCGTTGGTCGCTTTGGCGCAGGCGTAAGTCGCCACGCTGTCGCCGCCATGCGCCCGCGCGATGGCGGCCAACTGCTCGGCGACCAGCGCCAGCGCTTCCTCCCAACTCGCGGGGCGAAACTGACCGGCACCCCGCGCGCCGGTGCGGATGAGCGGCGTCGTCAGCCGGCCGGGGTGGGTGGTGAAATCGACGCCGAAGCGCCCTTTGACACACAGGTTGCCATGGTTGGGCGCGGCATCGAACGGCGCTGTCACGCGGTAGATCAGCCCGTCTTTGAGGTGTAAATTCATCTGGCAGCCGACGCCGCAGTATGGGCAGGTCGTCCGCACAACGCGCTCTGGCTGTAAACGTGGGGAAAAATGAGTCATAATTGTTCTCAAAACCTTACTGTCAAACGGTTTGACAGGGCGATATTTTGTAACGATGATATCACAAAAAGCGCAGGCCGGGTCAAAGTGAACGGTAATGAAGTCGAGCCGCCGCCTGCGCGCTTTCGAAAAGATCATTAAAGAGCGGATTTTTTATGGACGTTGATTCTATTATAGCGCAATATGCTGGTCGTGGACGCGAGGCGCTGCTGCCCGTTCTGTGGGATGTGCAGACCGCGCACGGGTATATTGGGCCGCAGGCGGTCGAGGCGATCTCGCATGGCCTGCGCATCCCCGCCGCCGATATCTATGGCGTGATCAGCTTCTACAGCCTCTTCCACAAAGAGCCGACCGGCGAGCGCATCGTCTACTTGTGCTGCGACCCGGCCTGCGCGCTGGCAGGGGCCGATGCGGCGCTGGAAGCCGCGCGGGCCGCCGCCGTCGCTGTCGAAGCCACCGTCCTGCGCGCGCCGTGCCTCGGCCTGTGCGACCATGCTCCAGCCGCGCTGATCGCCCAGCGCGGCGCCGGCCAGCGATTGTACGGCCCGGTGACGGAGGTCGAGCGGTTGTTCGATGCGCCGGTTGGCGATGGCGTCGGGCTGCCGCCGCAGCCGGGCGGTCGCCGGTCTTTGCTAGGCGGTGAGCCGGCCGAGCTAGCGCTGCTGAAGGGCGCGGTCGAACATCGGGCGCAGACGCTAGCGGATTATGGCGACTACTCGGCGCTGCGGCGGGCGCTGCGCGACCTGACCCCCGAGGCGCTGATCGCTGAAGTTGAGGCGTCTGGCCTGATCGGGCGGGGCGGGGCGGCCTTCCCGACCAGCCTCAAGTGGCGCATGACCGCGCAGGCGCCCGGCCAGCCGCATTACGTTGTCTGCAATGCCGATGAGAGCGAGCCGGGCACCTTCAAAGATCGCGCGCTCATGGAGAGCCAGCCGCATCTGCTGCTGGAAGGGATGGCACTGGCGGGCTACGCCGTCGGCGCGACGCAGGGCTACCTGTTCATCCGCGGTGAGTATCCCGAAGCGGCCCGCCATTTGCAGGCGGCCATCGACGAGGCGCGGGTGGCCGGTTTGCTCGGCGAGCGCGTCATGGGGAGCGGCTTCAGCTTCCACATCGAGCTACGGCGCGGCGCCGGCGCTTATATCTGCGGAGAGGAGACGGCGCTGTTCTCGGCCATTCAGGGCGAACGTGGTTTCCCGCGCATGAAGCCGCCTTACCCGACGACGCACGGCCTGTTCTACAAACCGACCGCCGTCAACAACGTCGAGACGCTGTGCGCCATTCCACTGATCGTTGAACGCGGCGCGGCATGGTTCAGCCAATACGGCACGGAGGGCAGCCGCGGCACCAAACTCGTCTCAGTCAGTGGGCATGTGCGGCGCCCCGGTATTTATGAGATCGCCTTCGGGCTGACGCTGCGCCAACTGCTCGAACATCACTGCGGCGGTGTGCAGGGCGAATTGCAGGCGGTGTTGATGGGCGGCGCAGCCGGCACGTTCCTCGCTCCGCATGAGATTGACGTCCGCCTGACGTTCGAAGACCTGCGCGCGATCGGCAGCACGCTCGGCAGTGGCGCGATTATGGTCTTCAACACCAGCGTCGATCTGCGCGATATCCTCGCGCGGCTCGCCCATTTCTTCCAACACGAGAGCTGCGGCAAATGTTTTCCCTGTCAACTCGGCACGCAGCGCCAGCTCGAGATCTTGGAGCGCCTCGACCAGCCGCTCCCCGGCGACCGCCAGCGCCTGATCGATGTGGGGCGGACGATGACCGAGGCCTCGTTGTGCGGCTTGGGTCAAACAGCGGCCTCGGCCGTGCTCAGCGCTATCGACCGGTTTCCACATTTGTTTGAACAGGCAAAACCATGAGCGATGCATCCGCGGCCGAGATCACGCTGACGATCGATGGGCGAACGGTCACAGTGCCGGCCGGCACGACGCTGCTTGAAGCGGCGCGCCAGCTCGGCATCGATGTGCCGGTCATCTGTTATCACAAGGCGACTACCCCAAACGGCTTATGCCGCATTTGTGTGGTTGATGTCAACAAAGGCCGTTTGCTGCAGCCGGCTTGCGTCGCTGCCTGCACCAACGGCGCAGTCGTCGAGACGCGCAGCGAACGGGTTGAGATCAGCCGGCGCACGATCCTTGAGATGCTGCACTCGGCCGTCGATCTGTCGCAGGCTCCAGAGATCTTGGCGCTGCTGGCCGATTATGGTGCTGACCTCGAACGCTTTCCCGAAGCCGAGCGCCGCGATCACCCGCTGATCGATGATAATCCGTTCTACGTGCGCGATTACAGCCAGTGTGTGCTCTGCTGGCGCTGCGTGCAAGTTTGCGCTGAGGATGCTCAATACACGTTCGCCCTCACGTTGGGAGAGCGCGGCTATCACACGCATGTCACAACCGCCTTCGAGATCCCGATGGCCGAGTCGCCGTGCGTGTTCTGCGGCCAATGCATCGGCGTTTGCCCGACCGGCGCGCTTAAACCCAAAGTCGAGTTTGGACTGGAGCAGGGCTGGACGCATGAGGAGATCCGCCGCAGCACCCGCGCCAAGCGTAAGCGCCGGGCGGAAGATGAAGGCTGAGCATGGCCGAATTTGAAGCGTTCGAAGCGCGCGATGCAGCGCCTGAGACACCCCCTACAGCCGCTCTGCCGGCCGGCGCGCTGCCCTATACCTGTTTGACGGTTAGCGATGGGGCCGGCCGCCGCGCCGAGCCGATGGACAGCGGCGTGATCGATGAGCTGCTCGTCAGTCTCTATGTCAACGGACAAGACTTGGCGACGGTCATGTGCAGCCCGCTGGAACAAGAAGCGCTGGCAGCCGGCTTCTTGTTCAACGAAGGCGTGATCGCGACGCGCGACGAGATTGCACTGCTGCAAGCGAACGCCGCGCGCACGGTGGTCGATGTCTTCTTACACGCGCGCGATTTCACGCCGCCGCGCCGCATGATCTTGACCTCAGGCTGCGGCGGCGGGGTGACGCTGGCGCAGCTCACCGAGAGCTACCCGCCGCTGGACAGCGCGTTCACCACCACGCCAGAGATTGTGTTTGCGCGTATGGCCGATCTACGCGGCGCGGCCAGCCTCTACCAGCAGGTGCGCGGCGTGCACATCGCTGCGCTGGCCGATGAGACGGCGCTGTTGGTGAGCGCCGAAGATGTCGGCCGTCATAACGCTGTTGATAAGGTGGCCGGCAAAGCGCTCTTGCAAGGCATAGCGACCTCGGACCGGCTGCTGCTCACCAGCGGCCGCATCAGCTCAGAGATGCTGGCCAAAGCGCGGCGCATGGGCACGCCGGTCGTCGCCAGCCGCACCTCGCCGACCAGCATCACTTTGCGGCTGGCCGAAGCATGGGCTATTTGCGTGATCGGGTATGCGCGCGGCGGGTCGCTGCGGGTCTATACGCATCCGTGGCGGCTTGGTCTGGCCGCTCCACGGCGGGACTCATAATCGGTTCAAGCGCGGCGGGGCTATTGGTGGCCCTCAAAGCGCAGACCTTCGCGGCCGGTCAGCTCAATTTGATAGCGAACATGGTAGAGGCCGCGTTCTAACGCGATCGGCCGGTCTTCAGCATCGAAGGAGATGCGGCTGCGCTGCAAAACGGCGGTGCCATGTGGCAGGTCGAGCAGGGCGGCTTCTTCATCGCTCAGATTGACGCCGGCCAGCACTTCACGCGCCCGCACCGGTCGTAGCCCGCAGACGTTCTCAAGCACGTAATACATCGATTGGAACGGCCCTTCTTCTTGGAAGACTTCGCGCCGCAGATCGGGCATGAGCGGAGCCGGCAGGCGCGACTGAATCAGGCCGACGGGTTGGTCGTTGATAAACCGTAGCCTGCGAATGGCGAAGATCATGTCGCCCGGCTTCAAGGCTAAGTTGTGGTAATCGTCCTGCTCGGCCGGCTGGAGGCTGAATTCCAGCAGACGGGTGCGCGGCACCTGTCCTTTGCTCTGAACTTCCTCAGTGAAACTGGTGAGCGTCCGCAGCGCTTCGTCGAAGCGCTGTGGCATCACGATCGTGCCCTGCGAGCGCCGGCGCTGCACTAGCCCATCAGCGACGAGTTTGCTGATGGCCTGCCGAATGGGCGTGCGGCTCAAATCGAAGTACTGCTGGAGCTCGTGCTCTGTGGGCAGGGTTTGATTGGGCTGAAAGCGGCCGCTCTCAATCCCCTTGCGCAAGAACTGCTCAAGCTGGTAATGCAGCGGGATCGGGCTGTTTTTATCGATCACGCTGTCTGCATTCACGCCAAGCAGGCTAGGGTGCACTGAATTGGATGATTTCATGGCGAGTTCCGAAATAATCGGACGAGCGCTGCAAGGGTGCGGTTGCGCGTTAGTCCGAAAATGTAATTACATAATTACTTAAATAAAACTCATTATAAAAAGCACAGCCGTTCTGTCAACACGTTGAATTTTGCATAAGGAGAACCGGTTTGCACAAGGGTTATTTTCACCCTTGTGCATTCCGGTTCTCAGTTCGCCGGATTGGTTCAGGACGCTGGCTCGGTCGCCTCAGCGGTCGCCTCTTCTCCCGCCGCCGGGGCTTCGAGGGTGGTTTCCGCTTCGGTCGTCACTTCGCCCGGCTGAGCCGTCGGCAGCGTGAACGGCGTCGCCTGTGGCAGCTCAGTGCCCGCCAAGTTAAGCGGCGGCAGCACGCGGAACGTGCTCATCATGAGCGCGAGTTGGTTGTAATAAGCTAAATTCGGATCGAACGGGGCCGGTTGCTCATCCTGGTCGGCGGCTTCTGTTTCAGGGGTCGCCTCGGCAGTCACGTCAGGCGCTGCCGGCGGCTGCGCTTCAAGCGCGATTATGCCGAGCAGCGCCTCGACATCGATGGTGTTTAGATCAATGGCCTCGTCGGGGAAGCGCAGGTTGGCGCTGTGTAAACCGTCGTCAGCGTTGAGCAGCACAGCGAACCCGCTCTGCGGCTCGCCATCGGCCGTGGTGAATGTGTAAGCAACCGAAAAACCCTCTTGAGCGCCCTGCGCGATCGGCCGCACGCTGGTGACCTGCACGCCAGCGCGCTGCGCCTGCGTCCAAGCGCCGGCTGCCGCGGCGTCACTCACTGCAATGCCGGGTTCGTATTCCAAGCGCAGCGCTTCACCGTCCGTCCCGCTAATGCTGGTCGGGCGGCCCGGGGCGCTGTCTGCGACAGTCCAGTCTTCAGGGAAGCGGATGATGTGGCTAGCCGCAGGGTCATAGTACGCGCGCCAGTTAAACGGGGTGCCGGCGAACTCGCGGAAAGGCTGCATCGAGGCCGACACATTATTGAGCACGAACACCAGATATTCCGTGGCGTTGTCGGGCGTCAGCACGCGCACGACATAAATCCAACGTCCGTCCGTCCATACGCGCTGGCGCGCGACGTAAGTCTGGCGCTGTAAGGTCACCACAAAGTCGATTAACAAGGCATCACCGTCGCGGCGGCGGCTCAGTTCGTTCCAATTCGTGAAGCGCGCCCAAGTCGCTGCCAGCGTCGCCCGGTCGAAACGGGCGTCCAAGTCATCAGCGCTGATCGGGCCGCCAGCATCTTCAATATAGGCATCGATCACGCTGAGCGTGCCTTCATTCACCATGTTCACCTGTGCCAACGTCAGCCCGATGTTGGGCTCGGTCGGCTGAAAACCGGTCGGCTGGGCGATAGTGAACAAGCCGCTGGGATGCAGGAAGCTGCGGCTAAAATCGATCGCGTCAAAGTTGGTCACCGGCGGCGGGAAGGTTGGCGCCAGCGCCGGCGTGGGCGTGATCAGCTGCTGCTGCGGCGCATTGTTGCCGAACAGCGGCAGAATCGAGCCGGCCAGCAGGGCGCCTGCCATGATTACGCCGAGGATGATACTCGCTTTACGCGCACCTGTATTTGCCATAACACATGGACTCCGGAGATTTGCGGGGCAAAAACCCGCGGTATCATACCCCAAAAGGGGAATGCTGTTAAGGCCGCATTGGCGCCGGCGCGCGCTGGCTTAGGGGCTTTTGCTGGTCGTTCGCTCGGCCAGCCAGCGTTCGAGGATCGCCTGTGCTTGCTCATCTGTATCGCAAAAATAAATTTCGCGCGCCCCATCACGATAGACGCCATCAACCGCGCCGAGATGTCTTTGAAGTTCTGTGTCAACGCCGAGGATGAGCACACGGCCAGTGCTGTTCGCATGGTGCGGCTTGCCGACACTGCGCAGATGAGCGACCGCGCCAGCCGGTATGCGCGCGCCGCCGCGCAGGTCGATGATCGCATCGACGGGGTGGCTCACTTCATCAAACCAAAGGGTGGAGCGGCGAATGTTTTTATGAAACTCATTCCAATCCCATCGGCCCTGTGCGCTGTAACGAATGACAGTGCGCTCTGGGTTTTCCCATTGAAATCCAAAAGGCATTTTTTCCCTCCTCATAAACGATCGCCCCATTGGCGCATGATCCGCGCATAGGCGTCATTGATCTGCTGCATCAGCTCGGTGGCGCCTGGCCCGGGGCTGAGATCGGGATGGTAGCGGCGCGCCAGCCGCCGGTAAGCGCGTTTGATCATTTCTGGGTGCGCTTGGCGCGGCACGCCCAATAGGGCATAGCTGGCGTGGAGCGGGTCGAGATAGCGCGGCAGTTCGGCCCGCCGGCCCGCAGCACTGTGCGCTTCAAAATCAGCCATGTACCAGCGTTCGCCCGCCAGTGAGGTGAAGACCGGCTTGGTCGTCCATTTGCAATTCAGCCGATTCACGTGAATCGGCCCGCCGTGCCGGATCAGGCGTTCGCAGCCGCTGCCGTCGAAATAGACAGGAAAGATGAGCGTATCGCCGCCATAGGGGTCGAAGCCGTAGATCAAATCGTCGCCTAAGGCCAGCAGCGCTGCCATCCAATCATCGGGGCGGTAACGGCTGCCAGCCACTGGTAGGAACAGATCGCACCACAAAATGAACAAGCTAGCGTGGCCTGCCGTGCTGTTCGTCTCAACGATCCCGCGGATTTCATAAACAGTGATCGGGCTTTCGATCAAATAGACATAGATGACCTCACCACTGGCGAGCACGATATGGATGATGTCCCCGCCGTCGTCGACAACTTCCATCGACGGCCGGGCGCGCTGTACTGCTTCGACCAAAAATGCGCTGACGCGGTGCGTGTCAAAACGCATAAAACTGTCGCCTCGGCTCACTAATGTGATCGTAAATTGTAACGCAGAAGACAGCGCCAGTTCAACAAGCGCTCATCGGCGCCTCACAAAGCGGAAGTTATTCGTAGCGCAGCACGTTCAGCACGCGCTCGCGGATGGCCGGGCGCGCGCTCAAGAAGGTGGCCGCCCATGCGATGAGCACGGCCGCAGCGATCAGCGCCAGCGCGAACGGCACCGCATCGCGCGGGATCGGGATCGCAATACCTTGCCCCAGCTCGGTCATCAGCGCGACGCCCAGCGCGCTTAGCCCGATGCCGAGCGCGCCGCCTAGCAGGCCCACAAGCGTGTTTTCCAACAACATGATGCGCAGCACGCGCCGGCCTTTCAAGCCGATCGCCTTCATGATGCCAATCTGCCGGCGGCGTTCGAGCGTCGACAGCGAGACGGTATTGGCCATCGCCACCGCCGCCGCCAGCAGCGAGAGCAGGCCGACGACCGTCGGAATGGCGCTGAACTGGTCGATCAATCGGCGCAGCAGCCCATCGATGAACGTGATATCGAGCGCAAACACGAGCGGATTTTCCGAAAGGCGCAAGAGCACCATATTTAAGGAGTCCGGTTCCACTTGCAGCACGTTGAATTGAAAATCGGGTCGAACTGGAAGCGCGCCTGGGGCGACGAAATATTGGCCCGTATTAAACCCGCCGGGCGCATTGGCAATGCCGATCACTTCTAGATCGACCTCGCGGCCGCTAAACTGCATCGTCAGAATTGAACCGATGCTCAGGTTATAGTTGTTGCTGAAACTGCTCTCTGCCACCACGATATAAGGGCGGCCAGCATCTTCAGAGGTCAAATCGCGGCCAGCAAGGATGGTGCCGCTGGTTAGCGCCGGGTTGTCGCTTTGGCGTTCTTGTACCTGCACGCGGGTGAACTGCTGTAGGGCCCGCGGCGACAGGTCTACAGGGAGATCGGGCGGGGGCGGCGTTTTCCCGTCGATTGCGAGCAGCCGCCCGCTGTAGGTTGAGATGCGCGTGCGGTATGTGATCCCCTCAATGCCGCGGAGCTGCGCATCAAGCAGGCCCTGACCCAAGCCCTGCGAGACCAGCCCGACGAGCGGGAAGACGAGCACATTGCCGCCGAGGTTCTGCGTGAGCTGGAACTGCAAGATCTCGCGCGTGCCCGCCCCGACGAACGTGATGCTGCTCAGCGCGAACATGCCTGCGCTCAACGCAAGCAGGGTGGTCGCAGTGCGCATGCGCCGCGTCGTTAAGTTGCGCAACGCCAGACGCACATCAACGAGCCCAAAGGCGGGCAGCTTGCCGACCAGCCAGACGACAATCCACAGCAGGCCGACGAGCAGGCCGAGGATCGCCAGCGTGATGGCGACGCCGATCATGCCGGCCGGAATGCTGCCCAAAATCTGACCGGCGATCCCGCCGATGACGAGGATCACCAGCGCCAGCGCGATCAAGGACTGCAAGCAGCCAGCCGCCGGGATCTCGGTCTCATTGGGCCGTAAGATGGTGGCTGGCCGCACGCGGTTGGCGACCAGCACCGGCAGCACGCCGAAGACGAGCGAGACGACCACGCCGATGCCGAGGCCGAACAACGCCGCCTCGGGATAAAAGCGCCAGATGAGCCGCTGCTGCAAGAAAGTCTCTCCATATTGGTTGACGACCCCGCTAAGCAGCAGGCCGATCGCAGTGCCGACGATGCTGCCCATCACGCCGAGCAAGAAAGCTTCTGCCAGAAACAGCGCTGCCACTTGGCGCCCTTTGAGCCCAAACGTCTTCAAAGCTGCGATCTCGGTCGTGCGACGGCCGACCATCACCAGCATCGTGTTGATGATGCCCACCCCGCCGATCAACAAAGCGCCCAGCCCCATGATGACAATGAAGCGGCCGAGCACATCGCCGATGAACTCGTTGCGCTCGAGCAGGTTGGGCACGGTCGTGTAGAACCCGCTGATGGGGATGGAGCGCAGTTCTTGCTCTGCGGCATTGATATCGACCTCGGGCGGCAGGGCGATGCTGACGACGTTGGGCAGGGATGGAAGCTGTAAATTTTCGGCCTGTGCGATATCGAGATAAACGAAGCCGAAGAACGAAGCGAATAAATCGCTGATGCTGGCCTCGGCCTCCGTCGGCACGATGCCGCGCACGGTGTACAGGTCGGTCGTGCCGCTCACCCGCGCTGTATCGCCCACGCCCAGCCCCTGCGCATCGGCCAGATTACGGCTGATGACAATATCGTTACCCCCAGTGAACAGCTCGCTCAAAGGGGTGCCGGGTGGGTCAAGCGCGAAGATGTCTTCGGTTGGCGGGAAGGTGGCCGGGTCGATCAATAAGGCGCTGATGAACTGGGGCCTGCCGACGCTGACAAAATCGACCGCTGTGACTTGCAGATTCGTGGCGCGAAGATAAGCGCTGATGCGCGCGCCGCGCTCCTGCGCCCACTGCTGCAGCTGCTGCAGCTGTTGAGGCGCGAAGGTGTCCAGTTCGCGGGCACTGAATGGCACAATCACGCCGCCGGCTGCAAAGCCGGATTGCGAGATTGTAATGTCGCCATGATTGTTGGCGCGCACGTTATCGACTAACGAATCGGCGATCGCGAGGCCGAGGCTGCGCAACGCGACGACGGTCGCCACGCCCGCCGCGATACAAAAGACGGCGAAAATCGTCCAGCGGCCGCTGCGACGTAGATTGCGCGCGGCATAACGCAGATAAAAGGTGAGCTGCTTGAAGATCATCAGGTCAATGCTTGCCCATGGCTGCCGCTGCTAAGCAGCGGTTCGTGTGTGAACGTTGATTATATAACGTAAAACGCGAGCGTTCGGTTGCAAGGCTTACGTTCGAAAACCCAGATGCCCGCGGTATACTGTGAAAGCGCCAGCAGAAATCCATCAGGAACGACCTGCTATGCCGGATGAGATGAACGACGAGCTGCGCCGCCTGCGCGCACAAATGGTCGAAGTCGCCGCCAGCCTCCACAGCCAACATGCGCTGCTGAGCCGGCGCGGCTTGGGGCTGCCGGAGGACATTCTGGCCAGGTTGGCTGAGCTAGAGACGGGCCTTGAACAGATGGCCGCCGTGCTCGAAGATGAAGCGCTTGAGATCGAGCAGCTGTGGGCGCTGGCGCGCACCTCAGCGTTGATCAATTCATCGCTCGATATCGATGTCTTATTGGCCCGTTCCATGGATGAGATCATCAAATTGACCGGGGCTGAGCGTGGTTTGCTCTTGATGAAGAACAGCGCCAGCGGCCAGCTCGAGATCCGCATCGCGCGTGGCGCCGAGGTCGACTCCACCAGCCCGGCCGGGTTAAGCCGCACGATCTTAAATGACGTGATGAGCCGAGGCCAACCGCTACTGACCGACAATGCGGTCGAAGACCCGCGCATGCAGTCCAGCGAGACGGTCGCTCACTTGGTGCTGCGCTCAGTCATGTGCGTGCCGCTGATCTTCCGCGGCCAGATCAACGGCGCGATCTATATCGATAACCGCTTGCGCGCTGGCGTGTTCAGCCAGCGCGACCTGAACCTGCTTACAGCCTTCGCCAACCAAACCGGCATCGCAATCAATAATGCGCTGCTTTTCGAACAGATCAGTGCGACGCTGGCCGAAATCACCCGCGTGAAAGAGCTGCTTGACAATGTCTTCGCTTCGATCGGAAGCGGCGTCGTAACCACCGGCGCGGACGATAGGGTAGCGACTTTTAACCGCGCGGCGCAGCGTATTTTGGCCCTGCCCGCCGACCAAGCGGTCGGCCAGCCGCTGGCCGCGCTGGCGCCGCGCTTGCGGGCGGATCTCGAGGCGCATGCGCGGCAGGCGCGCGAAAGCGGTCAGCGCATCGCCCTCGAGGCGCAGCCACTGATCGAAGGGCGTGGGCGAGTCGTGCTCAACCTCAAGCTCAGCCCGCTTAGAAACGCCTCGCGCGAGACCCAAGGCGTGGCAATGGTGATCGATGATTTGACCGCGCAGCGCGAGCGTGAAGAGACGCTCGATCTCGTTCGGCGCTACCTGCCGCCCGGTATGGTCGACCAGATCCACGCCATCGCTGATCTGGAGATGGGCGGCGAAAGGCGCGAGGTCACCTGCGCCTTTATTTATGCCTGCCGCTACGATGCGTTTCCCTCCGGGCTGCAACCAGCGCAAATGATGACGCTGCTGAATATCTACTTAGAGACGGCGACCGCTGTCATCCATGAAGCCCACGGCGTGATCGACAAATACATGGGCAACGAGATCATGGTGCTGTTCAATACACAGTTGAACCCGATGCCGCACCATGCGCTGCGCGCCGTGCAGATGGCGCTTGACCTTTGCGATGCGCTTGCTCTGCTGCGCCAGCGGCTTGGAGAGGAGCACGCCAGCCAGCAGTGCAGCATTGGAATTCACACTGGCATGGCGACGCTTGGGAATGTGGGCGGGCTTAGCCGGCGCAATTTCACCGCCATCGGCGATACGATCAACCTCACCAAACGAATTCAAGAATATACACAGCCGGGAGAGCTGCTGGTGAGCGAGGCCACACTGCTGCACGTACAGGCGACCGCCCCTACGGATGCGCTGGCGCAGCTGCGCTGGGCAGAGCGCGAGCCTTTGCAAGCGCGCGGCCGTCAGCAGGTCACCCGATTATATGAGGTGGCGCGTGTCTGAACGGACGACCCAACTGCCGCGCTTGGATGCAGCGCTCGAACGCTCTGCGCAGGAACGCCTGCGCGAGCTAGCCCTTTCGGCGCAGACGCTGGTCAAGGCGCTTCAAACGCAAAAAGAGGCCCTGCGCCCGCGCGGCATGACTTTGCCGCCTAATGCGCTGGAGACCGCGCAGTGGGTGACATTTCGTCTGGAAGCGCTGCTCGACGGGTTGGCCGAACGACAGCTCGAGCTGCGCCAACTGCGGGCGCTGGCGCGTACTACCGCGCTGATCACCTCGACGCTCGATGTTGACCGGGTGCTCGAACAAGTAATGGATACCGTCATCCAGCTCACCGGCGCCGAGCGCGGGTACATCATGCTGCGCGATCAATCGACCGGTGCGTTGGAATTTCGCATCGCGCGGGGAATCGATCGCGAGCAGCTCAGCCGCGAGGATTTCATCATCAGCAACACGATCGTCAATGAGGTGGCGACGACCGGACAGCCTGTGCTGACGGACAACGCCGGAAACGACCCGCGCTACCGCGGGCAGGACAGCATCGTCGGTTTTCAGCTGCGCAGCATCCTCGCTGTGCCGCTGATGGTGGCCGAGACGATCATCGGCGTCGTGTACTGCGATAATCGCGCCATGGTTGGTTTGTTCCGCGAACATGAAATGAACCTGCTGCGCGCCTTTGCTGACCAAGCCGCGGTCGCCATTCAGAACGCGCGCCTCTTCGAAGCGGCGCGGGCGCGGCTGGCCGAGATCAGCGAAATGCGCGACCTGATGGATAACATCTTCACGTCGATCGCCAGCGGCCTGATCGCGCTCGATGCGCACGATGCCATCACCGCTTTTAACCCGGCGGCGGAACAGCTCACTGGGCGGGCAGCTCCAGATGTGCTCGGCAAGCCGCTGCATCTAGCCCTGCCGGCGCTCGGCGCTCTGCTGGCCGAGCCGATCGCTCGAGTGCGTGGCAGTGGCGCGCTCGAACAAATCGATGCCGAGTTTCTGCGCCATGATGAGAATCCCAGCCGGCGTCACTGGTCGATCGTGTTGACTCCGCTGCAAGAAGCGGCGAATGCGCCGGTCGCTCAAGGGGTTGTGCTGCTGCTGGACGATCTGACCGAGCAGCGCGAACGAGAGGCGCAGCTCGCGCAGGTGCGCCGTTATCTGCCGCCGGCGCTGGTTGAACATATCCGCTCAGAAGACCTCGCCGCGTTGGGAGGGCAGGAACGCGAGATCAGCGTGTTGTGCGCCGATGTGCGCGGCTTCACCAGTTTTGGAGAAAAACTGGAGCCGGAAGCTTTGATGGAGATCATCAACCGGTATCTGAGCGTCGCCAGCGACGCGATCGGCAAGTATCAGGGCTTGGTCGATAAATATATTGGCGATGCAGTGACGGGATTGTTCAATACCCAACTTAACCCGCAGGCTGATCATGCGCTGCGCGCTTTGAGCGCGGCTGTGCATTTACGCGCCGCCGTCGAAGCGCTGAACGCTGCGATGCCGGCCGACCAGCAGCTTCGCTTTGGCATCGGCATTCATACCGGATTAGCTGTGCTCGGCAATGTCGGCAGCAGCGACCGGCGCGAGTTTGTCGCGTTGGGGGCGGCGATGGAGATCGGCAAACTGCTGCAAGAGAACGCCCATCGGGGGGAAATCATGCTTAGCCGAACCGCTTACGTGCTGCTTAGCGATTACGTGATCTGCGAGGCGCAAACGCCGCGTAAAACGCGCAGTCATGTTGATCTCCCTATTATGTATCGCGTCGATGGCATTCGCACGGGGGCCATCCTGCTCGAACCTGTGGAGTTATGAGAGGAAACGGGGGCGAATGGGAGTCGAACCCACCGCGGCCTGCTTCTACAGCCCGCCGCCGATTTTGAAGACCGGGGCGCCCACCGGGACGCAATCGCCCCCACAAGAAGCATACTGGCCAGCTTGTGTGTCGTCAACGTTAAACCTTCGGATATAATTAAAATTGGCGTGTCGTGCGATGCTCAACAGGCATGCGCGTAGGCGATATGGCGATGCAGATGAAAGCTGATCTGTTGATCGATGGCGAGCGGCCGCTGGGAACTTATCATGTGCGGCTGGTGCGTTTCACGTATTCTGGATGGACGGTCACTGTCCCGCCGCTTCACGCTGTGGTCTCGAATTTTCGCCTGATCTTGTGGCCGCAAACCCGCCGCCGCTATACGCCGGCCAGTTTGCCGCGCACGTATATCCTCGGCATGGGCGAGGTGCAGCTCGACGAGCGGCGCGGCGTCCTCATCCGCCTGCGCACCGGCCACCAGTTGTTCATGATTGTGCACCCCAGCGAGCTGCCTGAATTTGTCTTGACGCTGCAAAGCATGCTCACACCGCCGGTACGCGGCCGTATTTATACCGCGCGGCCGCTGCGGCGCGATCTACAGCGCATCATTCACACCATTCAGCGCATTTGACGCGTTCAGAACAGCGAAAGCTGCGTGGGTTTCTCATCAGAAGGGGCATTGTTCTGGCTGTCGTCCGATGCCGGCCGCACGCGCAAAATGCCGGCAGCGCGGCGCCGGCGCATCTCATCGAGCACAGAGAGGATGCGCTGGAAATCGGCCTCCATGGCCGGCCGCAGCGACGGGTTGCGCAGCACTGCCGCCGGGTGATAGAGCGGATAGTAGGCGCGGCCGTCTTCATATTTGGGCTGGCCGTGAATTTGCGAGATCTTCTCGCCCGGAAAATATCGAGCCATGCTGAAGCGCCCCAACGTAACGATCACCAGCGGGTCGATCAGCGCAATCTGTCGGTCAAGATAGGGACGGCAAGTTTCGATCTCGCCGGGCAGCGGGTCGCGGTTATCGGGCGGACGGCATTTGACGACGTTAGTGATGAAAACGAGGCTGCGCTCCAGCCCAATGCCGCGCAGCAGCTCGTTCAAATAATCGCCAGAGCGGCCGACAAAAGGCAGCCCCTGCTGATCTTCATTGAACCCCGGCCCTTCGCCGATGAACATGATCGGCGAGGAGATGTTGCCGGCGCCGGGCACCGCGTGCGTGCGGCTGCGATGCAGGTCGCACAGCGTGCAAGCGCGCACTTCGGCAGCGATGGCGCGCATCGCCTCAGCGCGTTCGCTGGTCATAGCGTTCATCCTTCCGTGTGGGTCGCTTTACCGAATCGTACCGCAGCCTGCCGTTGATGGCAATTTGCGCAGTGTCGCCAGCTCGGCTCTGGCCTTGACACACGATAAGCCTTCGCTATACTACCGGTAATTGAGCGAGTCGCGCCGCGGTAGCTCAGTTGGTAGAGCAACGCACTGAAAATGCGTGGGTCGCCGGTTCAAGTCCGGCCTGCGGCATTGCAAGCCAGTTGATACGTTCGGCTGGCTTTTTTTGTCGCCCTAGGGCAGCAGCTTGGGCAGCAGCCGTTCCATCATCTCGACCGTCTCATCGATCGATTGGAAATCGTCGGCATACGAAATGACTTTGAGCTGAGGGTCAAAGCTCCAAAAGCCGGCGTGATCGTATAAATAACGAATATAGGTATAGCCAATGCGCAGCACGATCTGCGCCAGCATCGCTCCCATGAACGGGAACAGCATGATCACGCCGCGGTTGTGCACGTAAAGGCGCAGGCCAAGCTCCTCCATCGGGTAGCGCAGCTCGACATCTTGGCCCGGCCCTTGCGAGGCGATCAGGCTTGGGTCAAAGCGTAGTAGGGCGCGCGCCAGCGCGTAGGGCTTTAATTTGCGCACCGGCCAAAATGCTTCTGGCTGATTTTCATCTTCGCCGTGTTCGTAGAGCCATTGGATCATCGCTGGCGTCAGCCGGCCCGTCTTTGGCACGTAGAGATGGATCTCATACATCATGAGCTGCGGCCTCCGCTTTCATTGTGCGTAACAGGTCGATCAACAAAGTAATGTTGTCGATCTCGGCCAGCGGCAGGCGATGCCAGACTGCCCCGTTCGCATCGAGCAGCGCCAGCGCGCGTTCGCCAATGCGGCTGCCGCCGAACTCGGCCCAGCGCAGCATTCGTTCGCCCATGTAAAGGCCGCTGCTGTCGAGCGCCAGCGTCTCAGCAAACCCGATGCGTTCGCCGCGTTCGAGGCGCAGCGCCAGCCCTGGCGCCAGCGCCGCGCTGACTCGTTCGCTTAAACGGGCGGCCAGTTCGGCCACGCGGCGATAGGCGTTGGTGATCACAATCTGCTCGTCGCGCAGGGTACGAATGGTGACGCGGTACTCATCGCGGGGCAGGCGGCCGCCGAAGTACGCGCGGCGCTCGGCGCGCAGGCGCACCGCCGCCACCTCCGCATAGAGAAAAGGGATCACGCGTGAGCCTTCACGGTAGCTAAAACCGCGCTCGTAGAGGATCACTTCACGGTTCCACAAGTGCAGCACCCACCAGCCCAAACCGAGCACCAGCAGCGCCATGACGATGATCGTCAGGGCTGGTGCCCACCAGAACGGAAGCTCTGCCAGCGTAAAATTGAGCGCAACTGCTGCGCTTCCGGCGGCAAGCGCGGCGATCAGCAGCGGGCGGCCGCGGTCGCTGGGGTGATGTGAGACGACGGCGCCGAGGATGGGATCAGGCTCGATCGACGGCGTGGACATGCGCGCTAGCCGCTTTGCGCGGCGTAAACGGTGAGATTATCGAACTCGACGCGCACGCCAAGGCGGTTGGCAGCGCCGGCGGCCAGCCCCACTTGTCCGCGGGCGTAAGTCGTATCGATCGCATCGGCCAAGAATTGGCCGTTGGCATAGAAGGCCAGATAATCGCCGACGCAGATCGCGCGCAGCGTGTTGCGGCCGGGGCCAGCACGGATGTGTTCAGAAGCTGTCCAGTCGACCAGCGGGGTGAGCGCGCGCCCTCGCGCTCGCATAATGGCATACGAGCCGCTGCCTTGAACCAGAAAAACGTAGCCATCACCTTCATAAAAACTTGGCTCATCGGTTGGCGTGGGAGAGGCGTCCGCAGTCGCTTCGGGCGTTACTGCCGCATCGGCATCCGCCTCGGCCGTTGGGTCAGTTTCTGGCTCAGCCACTGCGAGCGCAGCAGCGTCGGCCGTTTCAGCGGCTGGGGCATCCGCAGCGATGCCTTCTTGAGCCGCTTCAGCGGTTGGATCGTTCGCTTCAAGCGCGGTGTCGTCATCAGCAGCCTGCTCATCAAGGCCCGCGATGAGCGCAGCCAGTTCAGGGTCAACGGAGCGCGGCTGTCCCAGTGTCCCGCGCACGCGGCACATTACACCGTAAGCCACTTCCGGTCGCTCGCTGATCAGGTTAACATCGACCTCTATGATCACATCGTCGAACGTTTCGCCCCACTGCCCCCACCACAGGGTGGCATCGCCCTGCCGCACCTCAATACGGTAAGCGCCGCCGGTCACGCGCAGCGTAGCAGCGCTATAGGCGCCCTCCTCAAAAGAGCCAGGCGCCGTGAAGTTATAAAAGGCCAGTTCTTCGCCTTGCACAACCTGCCGCAGCGGCCCGCCGCGCTGGCACGCGCCAAGCCCAGCGACCAGCAGCATAGCGAAGGCCAACCGTCCGACCATTGCGAGCCACCCCTCTCGAAGCTGCTTCAGCATCTGCATAAAACTCTACCACAAGTCTCCGGTTTTTCGGTCAACAGCCACGGCGCTGCTACGAGGACAGGGCCCCGGCTAGCATCCACAAAACCAATCCGCCGCGCAGCGTCCAAGCGAGGGTGCGGATCCAATTGCTGCTCACGAGGGCGGCATGCGTTTCAGGATCGAATGCGCTGCTGAGCGCAGCATGCTGCGGCCCATTGACGAACAGCGTCATTGCCCAAACGACGCCGATCAGCACAAGTCCGAGAGCGGCCTGCTCGAGGGTCACTCCGGCTGGCCGATCGAACAGCAGCCATGCGCCGGTCGCCGCCTCGGCCAGCATAAGCGGGCCAACGACCAACGTGATAGCGCTCATATGCGCGTTTTGATAAGCAGTGTAACCCGCCGAGCCGACGAGGCTGAACAGCGGGTAGTGCACGATCTGGATGATCCAGATGGCGCCGGTCATCATCAGAGTAACGCCTGCGTGCACGATCAACAGCAGTTTGAGTTCGGACATGGGGAGATGCTCCCGTCTAGCGATCGCGCTGAAGCGGAGTTGGCGCTGATACTCGCGCCAGATCGCCCGCGAACCCGAGCACCAACCGTTCAACCTCCGCCCATGCCGGTTTAGCGGGGTTGATCAGGTCATGTTCGGCGGCCAGCGGATGGTACACAGGCGGCTTGGGCATGCGCGCGATCAACTGGCGCGTATTGCTCGGCGTCACCAATGTATCTTGATCGCCTTGCAGCACCAGCGTCGCGCTGCGCAGTCGCGGCGCCGCTTGATAAGCTTCGTCGCCGGCACGGCGCAGTTGGTCGAACAGATTAGTCGGCACGCTGAAATTCAGAATCGCCCGGCGGACGGCCGGATCATCGGGATCGGCCTCCGGCATGAAGCTGGTGATCCCTTTGCGCGTCTCAGGATCATCAAAGTCGAGCTTGACCAAGTTAAACGGCTTGAAATTGGGGAAGACATACTTGAGGATGGGCAGAAATGTCCACAAAACGTGGTTGACGCGCCAAAATGGCGCCAGCAAGATCGCACCGGCAGGGTTCAGCTCGGCGGCGGCGCGCAGGGCTAGCGCCCCACCAAGCGAATGACCGATGATGAGCGCAGGCCGTCCCATCGTCATCGCTCCGGCGAGCGCCGCGCAGGCCGCTCCGATCCAGTCTTCACAGCGCCGCGCCGCGAGGGTATCGATCTCAGGGCCAAAGCCCGGCAGCAGGATGCCATGCGCCAGCCAGCCCTGGCGGCGCAGCGCTTCACCCAAAGGGCGCAGCTCGGCCGGCGTGCCCGGGAATCCGTGCACCAAAACTGCCGTTCCGACCGGCGCGCTGTCCGGCTCGAATCGAAACGGAGCATGTTCTGGCCCGGCGAAGAACGCGCTGAATGAGGGCCTTTCCACCCTGTTAAGCGTCGACATCGGGCACCCTGAGCGCGTGAGCGACATCAAACACGAATAAAAATGCGCTCTGGGCGATGATGCCTGCGCCCGTCCCCTGCGCGGCTGCATCCTCTGGACGGCGGCGCATCCACCACAGCGCGCCGATTATGTAGAGGATGTCCAAGCCGGCATTGATCCAAAGCAGGCGGCGGAAACCGCGCGCTGTCTTGCGACGGATCGGTTGTGCGAGCAGCTTTGGCATCTGGCCAGCGCGTTTCTGCGCGGCGCGCTGGCCAAAGACAGCCAGCAAGGCGTTGACCGCCGCCCAGCCAAGGAACTGAAAGCCAGCGCGCTGCCAGAAGGTGTTCCCCGCCAGCATCACCGCGCCGATAGCAGTGCTCAGGCGCGCCCACTCGAGCAAGCGTTGGCTAACGAGCGTTTGAAAGTCCCAGATCGTCATTTCCACGGCTCCCGGTATTGAGGGGATACGAGAGGGGCACGGTCGCCCGTGCCCCAAGCTGTAACTTTACCTATGGAAACGCTGAATTGCGAGTTATTCCGGCAAAATGACCGCGTCGATAACGTGGATCACGCCGTTGCCCGCATCGATGTCCGTCATGATGATCTGCGCATCATTGATGAAGATGCCTTCATCGGTCGTGGTGAACACCACAGTCGAACCCTGCAGCGTCTCAACTTCCAGCTCGCCCATCGCGTCCGTCAGCATCTCAACCAACTGTACCGAGCTAATGCGGCCAGCGATGACGTGATAGAGCAGAATATTCGTTACGAGTTCCTGATCGGACACAACGGCATTGATGGTATCCTCGCCCAGAGCGGCGAAGGCGGCATCGGTCGGAGCGAAGACGGTCAGCGAGGCATCAGGATCGGACAGCGCCTCGAGCACAGCCGGGTCAGCAGCCATGACGGCGGCCAGCAGCGTGGTAAATTCACCCATCTCAGCAGCAGCAGCTTCGGTGACAATTTCAGCGATCGTCGCAGTCTCAGGCAGAATGACCGCATCGATCACGTGGATGACGCCGTTGCTAGCTTCGATATCGACCATCTCCAGCACCAAGCGCGCATCATCGACGAAGATTTCACCCATATCCTCATAGATGTCGATGAACTGGCCATTCAGCGTGGGCACCTTGAACATGCCATCATTGGCCTCGAGCAGCGCCAGCACATCCTCCGAGAAGACGGCGCCAGCCACCACATGGTACTGTAGAATGCTGGTCAGCAGCGCCTGATCGGCCACGATCTCATTGAAAGCTTCTTCACCAAGTGCCTCGATCAAAGCGCCGAAAGCGGCATCTGTCGGGGCGAAGACGGTCAGCTCAATATCTGGGTTGGACAGCGCTTCCAAGATGCCCGGGTCGGCAGCCTGAACAGCGGTGAGCAGAATAGTGAACTCTGGCATTTCGCCCGTGGCGGACGCGACCACGATATCGGCGATCGTGCCCGGTTCACCATTCGCGAAGGCGGGGGTAACAGCAAATACCGCTACCACAAGGAGCAACAACAACATCGATACTTTACGCACGTCACACTCTCCTTAAACTGTGAACCACTAAATCACACATTAATGTCGTGTGCATTTTTAAGCTAACGGCCTTAAGTGAGTAGAAATGAAGTTATCACTGAATAGATTCTGAGTAGCTTTTTACGAAAAGATTAAAGACACATCATCACAAATAGATGTTGGCTCAAAGACCGGCGTGCAATCTGCGCGCAATTACGCTATAAACTGAGGTAAGGGTGGGCCACACAGCACGTTATTTGGGGGAGCGTCTGTCTAAAGAGGCCATTATGCCGAAGATCAGCTTTATTGGCGCTGGCAGCACCGTTTTCGCCAAAAATTTGCTCGGAGATATCCTCAGTTTTCCTGAGTTGTCCGAGGCGCACATCATTTTATTCGATATCGACGCTGAGCGCCTGCGCACCTCGGAGATCGTGGCTCATCGCGTCGCTGAGGCGCTTGGCGCGCGCCCGGTTATCGAGGCGACGACCGACCGGCGGCGCGCCTTCGATGGCGCGGACTATGCCATCTGCATGATCCAAGTCGCCGGATACCAGCCAGGCACGGTTACCGATTTCGAGGTGCCGAAACGCTATGGCCTGCGCCAGACGATCGCCGATACGCTTGGCATTGGCGGCATCATGCGCGGCCTGCGCACAATCCCGGTGCTGCTTGAGATGTGCCGCGATATGGAATCGCTGTGCCCAGCGGTGACCTTCCTCCAGTATGTTAACCCGATGGCGATCAACTGCTGGGCGATCAACCGCGCGTCGTCGATCAAAACGGTTGGCCTGTGCCACAGCGTTCAAGGCACGGCCGAACAGCTCGCCCATGATATTGGAGTGCCGGTCGAGGCGATCAATTACGTTTGCGCTGGCATTAATCACATGGCTTTTTATCTGCGTTTCGAACGGGACGGGGAAGATCTTTATCCGCACATTCGCCGCGTGATCGAGGAAGGCCGCGTGCCCGATTGGAACCGCGTGCGCTATGAGTTGTTCAAGCGCACGGGGTATTTCGTCACCGAAAGCAGCGAGCACTTCAGCGAGTATGTGCCGTGGTTCATCAAACGGGACCGGCCCGATCTGATCGAGCGCTTCAATATCCCGCTGGATGAATACATCACGCGCTGTGAGAACCAGATCGTCGAGTGGGCGGAGCTGCGCGCCAAGCTAGAAGGCGGCGCGCCGATCGAGGTCAAACGCAGCCATGAGTACGGCTCGCTGATCATTCACAGCATGGAAACCGGCCAACCGCGCGTGATTTACGGCAACGTAATGAACAACGGCTTGATCGACAACCTGCCGCAGGACTGCTGCGTCGAGGTGCCATGTCTGGTCGATAAGAACGGCGTCCAGCCGACGCGGATCGGCGCTCTGCCGCCGCAGCTTGCTGCGCTGATGCAGACGAACATTAATGTGCAGGCGCTCACCGTAGAGGCAGCGCTGACTGGCAGGCGCGAGCATATCTACCATGCCGCCATGCTTGACCCGCACACTGCTGCCGAGCTGAGTCTGGATGAGATCTGGTCGCTGGTCGATGAGTTGATCGCCGCGCATGAGGGCTGGCTGCCCGAATTTCACTAGCGACAAGCGCAGGAGAAACCGCCATGTTTGACCCGACCGAGCACCCGCATCGCCGTCTGAACCCGCTTACCGGAGAATGGGTGCTCGTTTCGCCGCACCGGATGAAACGACCGTGGCAGGGGCAGGTCGAACGGGTGCCGGATGATGCTCGGCCAGCTTACGACCCGGCTTGCTATCTTTGCCCCGGCAACGAGCGCGCCAGCGGCCAGCGCAACCCAGATTACGAAACGACCTTTGTCTTTACCAACGATTTCGCCGCCCTTCTGCCCGATACCCCGAGCGATACCGCTGAATTGAACGGCACACTGTTGACCGCGCAGCCTGTGCGCGGCACCTGCCGCGTGATCTGCTTCTCGCCGCGCCATGATCTGACGTTGGCTGAGATGAGCCCGCCCGAGATCCACCGTGTGATCGATGTGTGGGCGGAACAGATCGTCGAGCTGGGCGCGACTTATCGCTGGGTGCAGGTGTTCGAGAACAAGGGCGAGGCGATGGGCGCATCGAACCCTCACCCGCACGGCCAAATTTGGGCGAGCGATTTTCTGCCCAACCTGCCCGCGCGCGAACATCAGATGCAGCTCGCCTACTTTGAGCAGCATGGCCGGCTGCTGCTGCTCGATTATGCGGCGCTGGAATGGGAACGAGGCGAACGTATCGTCGTCGCCAACGACGATTGGCTGGTCGTCGTGCCGTACTGGGCTGTTTGGCCGTTCGAGACGCTGCTGCTGCCGCGCCGCGCCGTCCAGCGGCTGCCTGATCTCGAGGCGAGCATGCGCGACTCGCTGGCCGATATTCTCAAGCAGCTGACGACGCGCTACGACAACTTGTTTGAGACGTCATTCCCTTACTCAATGGGCTGGCATGGCGCGCCAACTCGTGGATTAGCGGGTGCCGAAGTGCGCGGCTGGCTGCTGCACGCGCATTTCCTGCCGCCGCTGCTGCGCTCGGCGACCGTCCGTAAATTCATGGTCGGCTTTGAGCTGTTGGCCGAAGCGCAGCGCGATCTGACGCCAGAGCAGGCAGCCGCGCGTCTGCGCGACCTGCCGGATGCGCACTACAAAACGGCAGTCTCATCAATGCCGGACAGGAGCTGACATGACCCTTGAGCAGCGCATCATCAGCGAGTTTGAACGGCATTTTGCGGAACCGCCCACGTACATTGCGCGCGCGCCGGGCCGCGTCAACCTGATCGGCGAGCATACCGATTATAACGATGGCTTTGTGCTGCCGATGGCGATCGACCGGGCGGTTTGGATCGCGCTGCGCCCGCGCGCCGATGGTTACGTGGTCGTCCATTCGCTCGATTTTTCGAGCGTCGCCGAATTCTCGCCGGTTGAAATGGCCGGCATTTCCCAGCGCCACCCCGCTTGGGTTGAGTACCTTAAGGGCGTAGCGTGGTCGCTGCAAGAGGCGGGTTATCCCTTGAAAGGTTGGGAAGGCGTCGTGGCGGGCGATGTGCCCGTCGGCGCGGGTCTCTCATCTTCGGCAGCTATTGAGCTGGCGACGGCCCGCGCGTTCGCGGCAGTTTCTGGTTTCGCTTGGGACCCTGTTGAGATCGCCAAGATCTGCCAGCGCGCCGAGAATGAATGGGTCGGCGTCAAATCAGGCATTATGGATCAAATGATCTCTGGAGCCGGGGTGGCCGGGCGCGCTTTGCTGATCGACTGCCGCTGGCTCACACATGAGGCAGTGCCGCTGCCACCTGAGACGTTGGTTGTCATCCTCGATACCAGCACTCGCCGCGAACTGACCAGCTCGAAATACAATGAACGCTTTGAGCAGTGCCAACAGGCGGCAGCTTTTTTCAACGTGCCGGCCTTGCGCGATGTGACTTTAGCGCAGCTTAACGCCGTCACCGATCTACTCGATCCCGTGATCGTGCGGCGCGCTCGCCACGTGATCACGGAGAACGAACGCACGCTGGCGGCGGCGGCCGCGCTGCGAGTGGGCGATGCCGCCGCCTTTGGCCGTTTGATGGATGAGAGTCACATCAGCATGCGCGATGATTTCGAGATCACGAACGACGCGCTCAACGCGATCGTCGAGATTGCGCGGCGGCAGCCCAGCTGCTATGGTGCGCGCATGACCGGAGGCGGTTTCGGTGGCTGCGCTGTGGCGCTCGTGCGGGCCGATGCAGCCGAAGCTTTCGGCCAAGCGACCGCTGTCGCTTATCACGAGGCGACTGGCCTTGAAGCGATGGTTTACGTTACCTCTGCTGCCGAAGGCGCCTCACTGCAGGCTTTATGATCTCATGCCGGTCGCCCGTCCTTGCCGTTTCGCGGCGCGAGATGCGTTGGGCGCGGCAGCGCCGGGTCGAAGGGCGTAGCTTGTGAGCAGGCGCTGGCGATCGTAAAATGCAGCAGCGCCTTCATAACCAGAAAGAGCCTGTATGAACTTGTCGCCGCAAAGACGCGAGGCCTTGCTTACAACGCTGCAAACTCGTTTTGAGCAGAATATGAACCGCCACCAAGGCCTTGAGTGGGCTAAAGTGCGGGCGCGGCTGGAAGCTAACCCCGAAAAAGTGTGGTCGCTGCACGAGATGGAGAAGACCGGCGGTGAACCGGACGTGGTGAGCCGAGATGATAGGACGGGCGCGATCATTTTTTGTGACTGTTCGCCAGAAAGCCCCAAAGGGCGCAGAAGTTTTTGTTACGACGGCGCAGCCTTGGAAGCGCGTAGAGCGAACAAACCCCAAGACAGTGCCGTCGATGCCGCTGACGCCATGGGTATCGAGCTGTTGACCGAAGAGCAGTATCGAGAACTGCAGAAACTTGGGCCTTTCGATACGAAAACATCGAGCTGGGTAAAAACGCCTTCCGAAGTGCGAAAACTCGGCGGCGCGCTCTTCGGAGATTACCGCTATGGCCGCGTGTTCATTTATCACAACGGGGCGGATTCTTACTACGCTGCACGAGGGTTCCGCGGCAGGCTCGAAGTTTAGGGCGCGCAGCTCGCTCCTGTGAAATCATCTCCTCCGAACGCGCGAGCTGCCCGCAGAGTTGCGCCTCATTGTTTTATAATTATCGGCCCGCGCGAGTCTTCCCGTGCGCTTTCGTCGTTCCTGACCAACGTGTTTTCCACGTAAGTTTTACGAACAGAACAGCGATATGAGTCTACAATAAACTTAAGACTATTCTATGCTCTCAGCTCTCACTCTCAGCTCTCATCAAAGGTAGCTTTATGTATTCAAAACGCTGGCTTGCAGGTCTCATCTTTCTTTTCATGTTTGTGTCCATTCCGGCTCCCACGCAAATGGCGGCCGATCCTGTTGAGATACAGCCATCAGCCTGTTCTGATATGGCGCGTCGTGCGCTCACTTCGATCGGCGCCGCCTGCGATAATCTCGATCGCAACAGTGCGTGTTATGGGTTTTTCAATGTGCTCGCTTCGTTCAACCAACCGGTAGCGCCCGATTTCTTCTCGCGCCCGAGCGAGCGTGCCGACCTCGGCGCGATCGCTAGCCTGCGCACGGCCGCCTTTGACATGGCGAGCAATCAATGGGGTGTCGCCGTCATGCGCATTCAGGCCAATATCCCGGAGACGCTGCCTGGGCAGGCTGTCACGCTAGTGCTGCTTGGCGATGCGCAAATCGCCGATGCCTCTGACCCAGCGACGCAAACGCCTATGCAGGCCTTCACGCTGTCAACCGGTATCGGTGCGCCGCAGTGCCGCGAGGTGCCGCCTTCCACGCTCACAATTCAGGCGCCGCGCGGCATCACCGTTGACTTGACGGTCAACGGCGCAGAGATCCGCATTGGGTCGACCGCTGTCATCCATACAACTGAAGACCAGCGCATGGTCGTCAGCATGCTCAGTGGGCGCGGCCACATGGGCGAGCGCAGCATGCCGCGCGGCTACAAGATGTCGTGCGATCTCGATGAAGACGGTATGTTCATCGAAGGGTCGTGGAGCGACGTCGAACCATTTGACGAGGACGACCTGCTGTTCTTCTCCGCTTTTGAGGATTGGGGTTGGGAGTTCCTTGACTATCCCTTCGATGCGCCCGATGAAGAGGAGCTAGCTTGGCTGTATGCCTTCGATCTCGATCTGCTGCTGGCCCTCGATCCTTATGCCTTCGACGCGCTGATCGATGCGCTCATTGAGGCGGGATACAGCGCCGATCTGATCGCTGGGCTGGCGGCCGACGATGTATTCCTGTTCCTGCTTGACCACCTCGACCTGCTCGATCCGGAGCTGGCCGATGCGTTCTGGGATGCGCTGTTCGACGAGGATGGGGATTTTCTACTGGCCGACCTGCTGGGCGATGATTTCGATTGGGACTCGTTCGGTTGGGATGACGACTGGGACGCGAACTGGCACGACGATGACGAGTTCCTCGACAACGGTGACGACTACACCGGCGAAGACTGGGATGACAACGCCGGCATCGACGACATGGCTGAAGATTGGCATGATGGCGGCGATGATCTAACGGGGGACGATGCGGGCTGGGATGATGGTGAATAAGCCGTGACCGACCTCGAGCTGCTACACCAACCGCCTGCTGGAGCGCAGGCGCGCCCAGCCCCGCTGTTGTTCATTCACGGCGCGTGGCATGGCGCTTGGTGCTGGCAAGAGACGTTTCTGCCGCACTTCGCCGCTCATGGCTATGATTGTTACGCGCTCAGCCTGCGCGGCCACGGCGGCAGCCCGGGTCGCGAACGGCTGCGCTGGACGGGCATTCGCCAGCATAAACGCGATGTCGCAGCGATCATGGCCGAACTGCCGGCGGCGCCCATCCTCATTGCGCACTCGATGGGCGGGTTCGTCGCGCAGAAAGTCCTTGAGACGCATGCCCTCCCGGGCGTCGTCCTCCTCGCGCCCATCCCGCATACTGGGTCTTTGCGTTTTGCGCTGCGCCTCTTGCGCAAAGACCCAAAGTCCTTCTTCAGCGCCCTGCTGACGCTGCGCCTTTACCCGATCGTCGGCACCATCGACCGCGTCTCGTACTGGTTTTTGCATGATAGCTTGCCTGAAACGCAGCGTGCAGCGCTGCACGCGCGCCTGCAAGACGAAGCGTTTCAGATTTTCCTCGACACGCTGCTGCTGGAGCTGCCGCGCCCATCGCGCGTGCGCGCGGGTAAAACACCGATCCTCGTGATCGCGGGCGGGGACGACCGCATCTTTTCGGTTGCGGAGCTGGCTGCCACGGCGCGCGTCTATGGGGCCGATTTCACACTTCTGCCGAACGCGGCTCACAATTTGATGATCGAACCGGACTGGCCGCGCGCCGCCGAGCTTATCTTGGACTGGTTGCGCTGCCGCGAACTATAACAGCAAGCGCCCACCCAACAGCGCCAAGAGCAGCAAAACGACGCGGCGGAAAATGTCTGGCGAGACATGCCGCGCGATCAGGCTGCCGGCCAGCCCGCCGAGGCCGATCGCTGGCAGCGCGGCAACCAGCCCGCGCAGCACATCCGGCACGAGGTTGCCGGCTAGGGCATGGCCAGCGACAGTGACGCAGGAGCTGACGATGAAGAATGCCTGTAGGTTAGCGCGGAACTCATTGGGCGCCCAGCGCCGGCACGAGCCGTAGATGATGACCGGTGGCCCGCCGGTGTTAAACATGCCGCCGAGCAGGCCGCCAGCGAAGCCAAACGGATAGGCCCAACGGGGATCGGCGATCGTAGGCAGACGAAAGTTGAACAGCGCATAGAGCGCGTAACTCAATGTCACTAACCCGAGGACGCGCAGCAGAACTGCCGAATCGACGTGGCCGAGCAGCAGCAGCCCGATCGGAATGCCGGCTAGCGCGCCGCCGATCAGCCGCAGCACGGCATGCAGGCGCAGTTCGCGTCGCAAACGCAGCAAGATGGACGCTTGCAGCGCGATCGCTACCAGCGCCACGAGCGGCACAGCCACCCGCAGTTCGATCAAAGTCGGCAGCAGCGCCATCGCGATCAGCCCAAACCCGAACCCGCTCACGGTTTGTGTGAACGCGGCAAAAAAGGTCACCAGAGCGATCGCAATGAGGGGCATAGGGGGCGCGCTACCCGCGCAGCGACCAGTTTACGTGCCGCTGCCTCCCGCTGGCGCGCTTAGCGCGCCGTTGACCGCGGCAGTCGCCAGACGGCCGTCCGTCAGCGACTCGACGTAAATGCACAGCTCCCATGGGATAGCGACGTCGTCGACCGTCACAGGCGCATCGCTCAATATGATCTCAGCATTGCGCACAATCGCGAACGGCGTCGCCTCGTCGCGTTCGCCCATCACAAGTTGGGCCGCGGCGCAAATGGTATCGGCGATGCCGCGCTGGGTGACCTGCATCGGGTTGCCGAACAAATCTGCCTTGCCGCGCTCGTCTTGCAGGGGTTGAAAGCCAGCCGCCGCTAGCGCGACGCCGGTCGTGCCCCACCGGCCGGGCATCAGCCAGCTATCGGTCAAGATCACGCCGGCGCGCACACCATGAACCTCACGCAGATGACGGCACAGGGCAGCGGCCGTCTCAAACGGCTTTTCCGGAAATGGCACAACGTGACCGGCCGGCACGTTCGAGCGGTCAAGCCCGGCATTGGGCGAGATAATGCCATCCTTATGGGTGAGCAAGAAGCCCTGAATGCCGCCGAAAATGTGATCGGCCTCTTGCAGCACCAACTGGGCCATACGCGGATTCATATTATAACGATGGGCGAGCGCCTCGGCTTCATCGCTCACAGTGATCGACTCTAGCTTAATGATGCGCCCTTCGGCAATGGCAGCGTATTTGCTCGAGACGGCCAGCACATCGCCCTCGGCCAGCGTTTGGCCGCTGGCACGAAGACAGTCATCAAGCGTAGCGAAGAGATCGAAGGCCTCTCGCTGCACAGGCGCTTCGATGGGGATGACGATCAAGGGTTTACGAGGCATGATTAGCTTTCACTGTCTCCGATCGGTGAAGCCGCTTGTTTCGAGCGCGCTTCCTGTTCCACTTGCGTTCGATATTCGCGCAGCCGCGCGTCGATATCGGCGCGCGCGAGCTGCACCGTCGCATCTTTTTCGGTGAGCAGCTCTTTCGGCACCGGGATGCGCTTGCTGACCAGATAATCGACTAGCGCCTGACTGAATGAGCGCACCGATGCCTCTTCGCCATACTGCGCCATCACTTCGCGCAGATGGTCGACCAGCCACAGGTACAAGTCGCCCTCGGTGCGGCGCGGCACATGTTTGAGGATATCGTACTTGCGGATGAGTGTCACGGCTGGGCGGTAGACATTATCATACCAATCGGCAGCCGCTTCTTGCAGGGTGACGTCTTTACCGCTCGCCCGCATGACGGCCATGTGCAGGTAGATATGCCCGAGCAGATCTTCATAGCGCGAAGGTTCGGTCAGCGTGATCGACTGGTGGTGCGGGCGCGTGAAGTTAAGACGCGTCACCTCCAGGAAGCGCGCGTAAGCCGCAGCCGCATCCAATTCTTCGTCGCTCATGCCGGGGTGAATGTAGATAGACGTCGGCAGCTCGGTTACATGCGCCTGAATGGTCTTCGCGCCCAGCCGCCGCGCCACCGAGACGCGATGGTTGCCATCACGGACGAAGTACGCATCGCCGACCTTATACAGTTCGATCGGTGGCAGGCCAGTCATCCCACTGGCCTGTGCATAAATGCGGCTCCAGCGTTCTTGCATGGTATTGCGTTTGGGCAGAAAGCTGCTAGTGAATTCGCGATAACGACCGACGCTACCGACGATCTTATCGAGCGGCACATCTTGCAGGCCTTTGTAGTCCTCCTCGCGCAGGCGCAGGCGGGCGCGGATCTCCTCAAAACTGAGCAGTTCGGCCGGTTTGCCGCGCAGCAGGCCGGCCAGTTCCTCTAGAAATGCACGAAAGCGGGCGCTTTGAAATGCGCTCACCCCTTCGAGAAAGTTCAAGTCATTGTAGCTATCCGGCATCGCGTTCGTACCTCCGTTCGCTTTTGCCGATGGCGCAGAACATATACACCCATCTTAATCGCTAGCATGGGTGACGCACTGCGCATCTTCCACAATGATTGTACACCAACGCTTGGTTATCGTTGCGGTACAGTTGGCCTTATACCCAGCGACAGGTTCGGGGCGGGTCTGGTACACTAGCAGGGAAGATAAACTGCTGCTGGTTCGAACCTCTATGGAGTAAATCGTGGCGTACATTGTGGTGACGAATGATGACGGTGTGCAAGCGCCGGGCGTGCTGGCACTTGCGACCGCCCTGCGCGCTTTGGGCGAGGTGCGCGTGATCGCGCCGTCCGTCAATCAAAGTTCGAGTGGGCATAAAAAAACGCTGTTTCAAGACATCCCAACCAGCGAAGTGACGCTGGCTGATGGCTCAGCAGCTATCTCGGTTGGTGGGTCGCCCGCCGACTGCATCGGACTGGCCGCGCTTGGGCTGCTGCCGTGGCCACCGGCGATCGTCGTCTCTGGCATCAACCGCGGCGCTAATCTCGGGCAGGATATTACCTACAGCGGCACCGTGACCGCTGCGCTGGAGGCCGTCATCCATGGGGTGCCGGCAGTCGCGGTCTCGCTCGATAATCGCAGCGCTGATGCGGTTGAAGATTATGCTGAAGCGGCGCGCATCGCCGTGCAGGTGGTGCGGCGCACGCTGGAGAAGACGCTGCCCCCGCTGACCGTCCTCAACCTGAACGTGCCAGCGCAGGCGCGCGTGGCGGGGCTGCGTCTGACGCGGCAGGGCATCCGCATCTATCAGGACGAACTGGAAAAGGTCAACGGCGCCTATCGCGTGGTTGGGCCAGAGCCGACCGGTAACCTCGATGAAGAAGGCACCGATCTGTGGGCAGTTCATCGAGGCTATGCCAGCCTTACGCCCATCCATCTTGATATGACCGCGCACCGTTTCCTTGCCGATCTGGCGGCATGGGATATCGAGCTGGACTGAGCCGAAGCGGCTGCGCAGTTTGTGGCGAATGTGCCCGCGCTGGCATCAATCGCGCTATACTCTGCGCAGGAGGAGAGCGAAGAGACGCTATGATCGACTCACTGCGTCAGCGCCTGCGCGACCTGACCGCCGTTCCCGGCCTCGCTGGCTATGAAGATCCGATCACCCGCCGCATGGCGACGGCGCTGGCGGCCACGGCGCGCCACGTCGAGATCGACAGGCTTGGGAATATCATTGCGCGGTATGGCACTGGCTCACCGCGCATCGCCGTGCTGGCGCACCTCGATACGATCGGGCTGTTGGTGCAGCGCGTCCATCGCGATGGTTCGCTTGGTGTTGTGCCGGTGGGCGGCATTAATCTGAAGGCGTTGCCCGGCTCGGCGGTGCGCTTGCACACAGCCGATGGCGACCGCCCTGGGGTGATCGGCGTCCGTTCGCAGCATCTGGCTCGCCCAGGCGACTTGAACAGCACGGTCGACGATCTCTATATCGACGCCGGCGCGGCCCCCGTCGAGATCGCCACCCCGGTCACCTATGCGCCGCAGGCGCTCGATTTAGGCGAGCGCTTCAGCGCGCCTTACCTCGATAATCGTGCCGGCTGCGCAGTCCTGCTGGAACTGGCCGAACATCTGCTAGATGTGTCTGGAGAGGTCATCCTGATCGGTACCGTGCAGGAAGAGACGACTTGCGCTGGCGCACAGCTGGCGCTGGCGGCGACTCAGCCCGACGCAGCACTGTTTGTCGATGGGACGGTAAGTTATGACACGCCGGACACGGCCGGGCGCGGCGCGGTTGCTCTGGGAGGCGGCCCGGTGCTAACCGCTTTTCTTTATGTGAGCGGCCTAAACGGCTGGCACGCGCATCCGGCGCTGCGCGATCATTTAAAGGACAGCGCGCGAGCGGCAGGCCTCGCCTTTCAGCAAGATGCCGTCCACGGGCTGATGAGCGATGCGCGCGTCACAATCTGGTCGGGCATACCCAGCGCATTGATCGGGCTGCCGCTGCGCGGCAAACATGGCCCACTAGAGACGATCGATCTGCGCGATGCAGCGGCCGCGGTGACTCTGCTGCTGACGGCGCTCAAGCGCCCGCTGCCCGATCTGGCTCGAGGATGAAAGGAAATCAAGCATGTTGGACGAACTGTGGCGCGCTGCGCCTGCCCTCAAAGCGGCGCTCGCCAGTGAGCCACTTGTGTTGACCGAGAGCTGGCAGTGGCGCGCGCTGGCGCAGTTGATGCGTGCCCATGCCCCGTCGGGTGGCGCTGGGCTGCCGGGCGGCATCGCTGACGATATTGATGCGCTCGTCGCCAGCATCGGCTTAGCTGACCGTTATCTGCCGCGCATTGGCTCGACAGGCAATGCTGGCATCTGGCTGGGGCCAGACAAACCGAACGTCGATCTCGTGATCGCCGCGCACATGGACCGGCCGTCATTTCGCGTCAGCGAGATCGCCGCCGGCACGCTTTACCCGATCTGCGCCAACCGCTTCCCCGATCACCCGCTGGAGACTTCGGCGAAGGCGCTGCGTTTTGAGCGAGAGCGGATGATCGTCGGCGCGCGCGGGGTGATCGTGTCTGAGCGCGCGAGCGGGGCGGAGGCGCTGCGGTTTCGCGCCTTAGAGGGCGAACTGCGCTGGCAAGACACGATTACTATCGAGGCCGAGCCAGTTCTGAACGATGGCGAAATTCGTGGGACGGGGCTGGATAATGCCCTTGGCGTGCTGGCAGCGTTGGGCGCGGCGGCGCTGCTGCGCGCCGCCGAGGATGATTTGATCGCGCGTAATCGCCGCGTCCTGATCGTCTTCACTGATCAAGAGGAGGGCAATCCTGCGGCTTTCTTCGGCCACGGCGCGGCGCGGCTGGCGCACGCCATTGAGCCGCCAACCGTCGGCGCGATCATCGTTGATGCGCAGACCGCGCTTCCAGACGGCCCGATCGCACCCGGGGCTGGCGCGGCGCATGGCACGATCTCTTCGTGGGGGCGTGGTTCGATCGTGCCGCCCAACGCTGTGGCGCTGGCGCTCGATTTATCGGAAGCGATCAACCGGGCGCGGCCCGGCACTGTGCAGATCAACAACGGCTATATCTCGCGCAGCGACGATCTCGCGTTGAGCCGCTGGACGCAGATCTTAGCCCTGATCGGCCCGCCGATGCGCGACGCGCACACCGCTTACGAAAGCGCCGCTTTGGCCGATATCTCCAGCACGATTTGGTGGTTAGTCAACTATACAGGCGCGGCGCTCGCGCTGGCGCCGGAGCTGGCGCGCCGCTACGCACTCTTTTGGTGAGATTTGCTAACGACAGGACGGAGAATTTGATTGACAACAGACCGGGTATTAAGTATTTTTAAGCGCAAATATCAATTGCTAGCAGCTCGATTACTCTAGAGAAGGGATTGAAAGATGCCACGGAAAACACTGTCCATCTTGATCGTTTTCAGTTTGTTATTCGTCCTCGCTGCATCGGTCACTGTCGCCCAAGATGAGCCGCTGCGCATCACCTACGTCGTCAATGGTGTGCTCGGCGATAAATCGTTCTTCGATTCGGGCCAGCGCGGTGTCGAACGCGCGATGGACGAGTTTGATGTTGATGTGAATACCATCGAGCTGGGCATTGACCCCGCTAACTGGGAGACCGGCCTCGATGATGCGATGGCGAACGTCGATGACTACGATATCTTGATCGTCGGCACTTTCCAGATGAACGAATTCCTCTCGCGCCGCGCGCATCTGTATCCAGACAAAGTGTTCATCATGTTCGATGCGGCCGCCGCCTATGATGATCCTTCTGTCTGCATCGATGGCTGCCAGAATGTGTACTCAGTCATCTATAAGCAGAATGAAGGATCGTTCTTGGCCGGCATCTATGCTGCGGCGATGACGATCAGCGGTCTGGAAGGCTTCAACGATGCGGCCATCATCGGCGCCGTCGGTGGGCAAGATATTCCGGTCATCAATGACTTCATCGTCGGCTACGAACAGGGGGCGTGCCTCGTTAACCCAGAGACGCAGGTGCTGGTGCAGTATGCTGGCGGCTGGAACGACCCGGCCCGCGGCAAAGAGATCACGCTGGCAATGTACGAGCAGGGCGCCGATATTGTTTTCCAAGTGGCGGGCGGCACGGGTGAAGGTGTATTTGAAGCAGCCGCCGAGCGCGGCCGGTTCGCCATCGGCGTTGACAGCGATCAGGCGTTGATCATTCAGGAGACCTCGCCGGAACGCGCCGAGCGCATCCTCACCAGCATGATGAAGAACGTCGACAATTCGATCTTCCGCGCCATCGACCTTTACCTACAGGGCGAGCTGCCATTGGGCACGGCTGAAGCGCTTGGCATCGAAGAAGGCGGCGTGGGCTTGGCCTACAATGACATCTATTTCGCCAATACGCCTGAGAACATTCAAGAGCTGATCGCGGCGGTGGAAGCAGCCGTGATCGCCGGCGAGATCAGCGTCAATACGGTGTTCGCGCCTGAAGGTGAAGCGGCGACCGTTGGCATGGGCTGCGCAGCAATGCCTGAGACCGATTTCGATGTATCGGCATTCCTTTCCGAGTAGAAGCTGCTCATTCGGCGTAACGATTGAGGCGGGCGGTTCGCCCGCCTCAATTTTGTTACCTTGCACTTGCACGACTGTGCTGGGCGCATCACCACGTGCCCGGCGGCGAAAATAATTCAGGAATTGGCATGATGGCCCTATTAGAGGCGCGCGGTATCGTCAAGGTTTACCCAAATGGTGTGAGGGCGAACCACAATGTCTCGCTCTCGGTCGAGGAGGGGGAGATCCACGCCATTGTCGGTGAGAATGGTGCCGGCAAATCCACACTCATGAAAATTTTGTATGGCTTAGAGCTGCCGACCGCGGGTCAGATTTATCTGCGCGGCGAGCCGGTGCAGATCGACAACCCACAGAAGGCGATCGCGCTCGGCATCGGCATGGTGCACCAGAACTTCATGCTGGTTGACTCGTTCACGATCGCCGAAAACATCGCGCTTGGCAGCGAGCCGCGGCGGGGCTTGGTCATCGATCGCAAGAGGGCGATCGAGGATACGATCGCGCTTTCGTCTACCTATGGTCTGCACGTCGATCCAACCGCCAAAGTCGAAAGTGTGCCGGTTGGGATGCGCCAGCGCGTCGAGATCTTGAAGGCGCTCTATCGCGGCGCGCAGATCCTGATCCTTGATGAGCCGACCGCCGTGCTCACCCCGCGCGAGACGACCGACCTGTTCACCGCGATCCGTAACTTGATCGCGGAGGGCAAGACGGTCATCTTTATCACCCATAAACTGCGCGAGGTGATGGAGATCAGCGACCGGGTGACCGTGATGCGCGACTCGCATACGGTCGGTACAGTGACCACCCGCGAGACGAGCATTCCCGAACTGGCGCGCATGATGGTCGGTCGCGAAGTGTTCATGGTCGTCGACAAACCGCCGGTGAAACGCGGCAAACCCGTGCTTGAAGTGCGCGAGCTGACCTATGCCAACGAAGCAGGACGCGCGCTGGTCAAACATGTTTCATTTAATGTTTATGAGGGTGAGATCCTCGGGATCGCCGGGGTTGAGGGCAACGGTCAAACCGAGCTGGTCGAAGTGCTAACTGGCTTGCGCGCCCCAACCGCCGGCGATGCCCTTGTCGATGGCCGCTCGATCGTAGGGCACGGGCCGCGCCGGGTGCGCGAGTCGCGCGTGGCGCATATTCCTGAAGACCGGCTGACCAACGGCGTTGCCGGGGATGCCAGCATCGCCGACAACTTGATCATTGACCGTTATTATCGCCCGCCGTTCACTATGAGCGGGCTGATGCGCCCGAGCCGAATCCGGCAGAACGGCGCAGACTTGATCCGCCAGTTTAGCATCGTCGCGCCGAGTGCCGATGTGCCCGTCAACGCGCTCTCGGGCGGCAATATGCAGAAAGTGATCGTCGCGCGCGAGTTTTCGTCATCGCCGCGACTGCTCATCGCTGCCCAGCCGACGCGCGGCGTCGATATTGGGGCGATCGAATTTATTCACCAGCAGCTCGTCAACAAACGCTCGGAAGGGCTGGCAATTTTGCTCGTCTCGGCCGATTTGCAGGAAGTCATGAAGCTGGCCGATCGCATCATGGTGATGTATAACGGCGAGATCGTCGCCCTGCTGCCTAATACGCCCGATCTGACCGAGGAGAAGCTAGGCCTCTACATGCTTGGCGCCCGGCGACAAAGCGCTGAAGAAATGGAAGCCCTGCAATGACCGCACGCACTGCTCCCCCACCCTCCGAAGGCGCAAGCGCGCGCCGTCTGCTGCTGCCGCTGCTCGCTGTGTTCGTGGCGATCGCGGTCGCCGCTTTGATCAACTACCGGTTGTTCGGCGGCGGCTCGATCAATGACCTCGTGGAGTCGATCGTCAACACGGCAGATTTTCCGAGCTTGTTGTTCGTCAACGGATTGGTCGGCGTCAGCGTAGGTTTGTTCGTCTGGCAGCTGCGCTGGAATGCTCTGCGCGTGGCGATCACGGTGGTTGTGGCGCTGCTGTTCGGCTTCGTTGTCACCACGGCCTTCAATTTGGATACGGCCAACCGCTACACCCGTGGCCAGTTCTCGGTGACTATCATCACCGAGGCAGAGCCGGTCGAGGCAGAAGGCGTCGATCTGATCTATGGCGCCGAAGAAGGCGGCGAGTTCAACCGGCCGAACGTGCGCGTCCCGCTGACGGAAGCTGAATTCACGTTCAGCGGCCGGGCCGGCGATGTGATCAGCATCCTGTCGTTTGCCGCGACGCGCCGATCTGAGGTCGATCTGGAACTAGAGCTGCGCGCCGCTGATGGAACAGTGCTGGCGAGCGCCAGCGAAGCCTCCGCCGAGCAGCTTGCGCGCTTTAGCGATCAACTGCGCAGCGCTAGGGACGCCGTGATCGAGGATTTCACGCTGCCTGCCGATGGCATCTACACCATCTACACGCGCCCAAGTTCACTTGGGTTGGAGACGATCCTCAGCGAGGCACTTCAAGCCACCACGCGCGCCTACGACGCTTTTCTGCTCGGCGCGCTGGGGCGCATTAACCGTTGGGCGGTATGGATCCAAGATGCGACGACGCTGATCTTCGTCGGCTTGGCGATCGCGATCGTGTTTCGCGCTCGCCAGTTCAGCTTGGGCGCGGAGGGCCAGCTCTACTTCGGCGCGTTGGTCTCTGGCATCATCGCGTTGAACTCGGCGACCTTCTCTCCGTGGTTGATCATCCCGGTGGCGCTTGTGGCAGCGATGACGGCTGGTTTCCTGTGGGGGTTGATACCGGGCGTCTTGAAGGCTTATCTGGGCGCCAATGAGCTGGTCGCCACGCTGATGCTGAATGTCGTGGCGATCCGCTTTTACGAGCTGGTGCTCACGTTTGAGCTGAAGCCGCCCGATGCGGGCTATGTCGCCTCGGCGCCATTTCCCGTTTCGGGCCAGCTTCCACCGATCGTCGGTGGCACGCAGGTGTCGATCGCGGTGTTTTTGGCCATCATCGCTGTGTTGGCCGTTTGGCTGTTGATCGAGCGGACGCCGCTCGGCTACGAAATTCGTACCGTCGGCATCAACCGCAAGTTTGCCGACTACGGCGGCGTGAATACCCGCCGCACGATCATGCTGGCGATGGCGGTCAGCGGCATCGTCGCCGGTCTGGCCGGCGCCCATCTAAGCATGGGCATCCACCGCATGCTGATCTTAAACATCTCGCTCGGCCTTGCCTTTGAAGGGGTGGTCGTCGCTTTGCTAGCGCGCAATAACCCGCTGGTCATCCCGTTCACTGGCCTGCTCTATGCTTATCTGCGAGCTGGCGCCCAGTTTATGGAACGTGATGCCAACGTCAGTTTCGAAGTCGTTCGTATCATTCAAGCTGTCATCATTCTGCTGATCACTGCAGAAGCGCTGCTCGCTTTCTTACAGCGGCGGCGGGCAGCGCGCGCCGCCGAGCCGGAAGGAGAAGGTATCGTCACCGGCGAAAGCCCAGGTGTGATCGGCAGCAGCCCGGCAGAGGAGAAAGCCCGTGTTTGAAAATGTCATCCAAGGGATTTTCAGCGCCGCATTTCTGGCATCGATCCTGCGGGTCGCTACACCGATCCTCCTGCCATCAATGGGGGCGCTGGTCTCCGATCGCGCGGGCGTGATCAACATCGGCCTCGAAGGCACAATGTTGGTGGCCGCTTTCACGGGTGTTGTGCTCAGCGCCTATTCTCCGCAGTGGTTTGGGCCAGAAGTTGGCATGGCGATCGGCCCGTGGGTGGGGTTTGCCGGCGGCGTGTTCATGGGCGTCATAATGGCGCTGCTGCTCGGCTTTTTGCACCTGCGTCTAAAGGCCGATTTGATCTTAGCCGGCATCGCGCTCAACATCCTCGGTTCGGCGGGCACGGTTGCCGTCATGTTCGAACTGACGGGCGACCGCGGCAACACCAGCACGCTCGCGAGCCTAACAATGCCGTTCATTCAACTGCCGCAGTTCATCAACCAGATCCCGATCATCGGCCCGTTCTTCTTTCAAGTGTTCAACAACCAAAGTGTGATGACGTGGTTGGCGTTCTTGTCCGTATTCGCTGTGTGGTTCATGCTCTATCGAACGGCCTTTGGCATGCATCTGCGCGCTTCGGGCGAGAACCCGTCGGCGGCGCAGTCGGTCGGCATCCGCGTGATCAAGACGCGCTACATCGCGCTGATGCTGAGTGGCGCGTTCGCTGGCATGGGCGGCGTGCACATGAGCATGGGTTATTTGAACCTGTTCCAACGCGATATGACGGCCGGCCGCGGCTTCATCGCGCTGGCGACGCCGCTGCTGGGCGGCAACAACCCATTCGGGACCGCGGTCGCATCGCTCGTGTTCGGCTTCTTCGACGCGCTGGCGATTCGCATTGGTTCGCTGCAAATCCCGTCGCAGCTCCCGCAGATGATCCCTTACATCGCCACAGTGATGGCACTGGTCATTTATGCGCTGCAAACGCGCCAGCGCCAGCGTGTGCGCGCTTTGCGCGGCGCGGAGGGGGAGGGGTTCAACGCCGCCTACTGGCGCACGTTGGGCCGTCTGAGCGTGCTGCATGTGGTGCTGGCGATGGTGGCTGTCATCGGCGTGATCTTCAGCGTCGCGCTGTTCTCGGCGCCAAAGGGGTTTGGCGGGCCAGATGTGGCCTATCCGCTTGCTTTGGTTTTGGCAGCTTCCTCGGCCATGCTGATCGGCTTAAACCTGCCGTTCATCATGCGCGTTGAACGCATCCCGTCGCGCTTGTGGCTAAGTGCCGTCGGCTCAACGGTTTCGCTTGGCGTGTATTTGGGCCTGTTTCTGCTGCTGCTCTTCCCCCCGCCGATTGCGTTGGGGGGCGGCTTAGTGCTGGGCTTGTTGGTGTGGGTGTTAATGGGCGGCATGAGTATGGCGCGCCAGTCGCCGACGGTGGCCGCGCCCGCTTAACGGCGGCTAGCCGGATCACCGCAGTTCGTATGGTGGTGCTGCGGTCATCGGCTTGATTTAACCTTTACACTGGAGTTTTTTGTGAACATCTCGAAAGACAAATTTCTCGGCGGTTTATATGGGCAGGCGCTTGGCGATGCGTGGGGGATGCCGGCGTATTTCGATCCCGACCAAACGTGGTCTACCTTCGGTTGGATCACCGAGTTTCTGCCCGCCCCCGATGATCATGAAGTCCATGCGGGCTTGCCGGCCGGGCGCATCACCGACGACTCCGAACAGGCTTTTTCGCTTGCGGCAGAGTACATCAAGGATGGCGGCGTCACGCTCGATGCGACGGTGCGCGCGATCATCGCGTGGTATGACCGCGTTGGCGGCGATGAGTCGAAATACGTCGGGCCGAGCACGCGGCGTGGGGTGCTGGCGCTTAAGCAAGGGGTTGACCCGCGCGAGACCGGCCGCATGGGTGATACTAACGGCGCGGCTATGCGCGTCTCGCCGGTTGGCCTGCTCTATCCAGCCGATCCGGTCGGCGCGGTTGAAGCGGCCTATATCTCTTGCATCCCGACTCATCACACCAACGTCGCTGTGAGCGGCGCTGGCGCGGTCGCTGCGGCGATCGCCGTGGCGATGCGCGCTGATGCCACCCTCGATGCGATCATCGCTGCCGGCCAGCTCGGCGCCGAATTAGGGCGGCGCAAAGGCGTGCCGTGGATTGGCGCGTCGGTCGCCCGGCGCATTGAAATGGCCGTCGCTATCGCGCGTAAAGCGACCGACCCGCGCGAGCGGCTACGTGAGCTGTACGATGTGATCGGCGCCTCGCTGGCGATCTCAGAGACGGTTCCGGCTGCCTTCGGCGTGCTGGTTATGGCGAACGGCGACCCGAAACAGACGGCCATCTACGCCGCCAATCTCTCCGGCGATGCGGATACCGTCGGGGCGATCGCTTGCGCGATCGCTGGCGCTTACCGCGGGATCGACGCTTTCGAGCCTGCGATCGTAGATCGGCTTGAAGCCGACCCCGTGACCGCCAGCTATAACATTCGTGGCTTGGCCGACGGCCTGTATGCGCTGGCGCAGGGGCGGGCATGATGCGCCACGTCGTCTCGGTTGGCGATCTCGTCCTCGACCTGATCACGCTGGTCAAACTGCCGATCGTACCGTTCGAACATCAAGAGATCCGCTCGCTGGAGCCGCAGCCAGGCGGTGCGGGCAACTTTATGGTGATGGCGCGGCGGTTGGGGCTGCGCGTCTCGGCCGTCGGCGCCATTGGCGCCGATCTTTTTGGCGCGCAGCTGCGCGCCATGTTGGAAAGCGAAGGCGTCGAGATGGAGGCGGTCGCCGCGCTGCCCGGCTCGCGCACGACGCTCGTCTACGCGCTGATCGACGCGGAACGGCATGAACATGCCTTTATCGGGTACAATGCGCATGGCCCGCAGGTGATGTACACCGAGGCGATGGATGCCGTAGTCGCTTCCGGCGATGCGATCTTCATGCAGGCTTACAATCTAATCGAGCAGCAGCTCCCAGCCATCATTGATCCGATCCTTGACCGTGGCGACCGCGACGGCATTCCGATCTTCTTTGATGTGGGGCCAACAGCCAAACACTCGACGATCGAGCGTCTCGAATCGGTGCTGGAGCGCGTCAATTACGTCATGATGACTGAAGATGAAGTGCCGCTGGCCGCGCGCGGCCAGACCGGCGAGGCGGCTTATCGCCATCTGTTCGCTCTCGGCGTTGAAGCGCTGATCATCAAACAGGGGCCAGCTGGCTGCACGATCGTCGAGCGCGACCGCGAGCAGCAAGTGCCCGGCTTCCCGGCCGAACTGGTCGATACGGTCGGCGCGGGCGACTGTTTCGATGCAGCTTTCATCTATGGCTACCTGCACGGGTACGATTTGCGGCGCTGCGCCGTGCTGGCCAACGCAGCCGGGGCAGCTTCGGTGCAGAAGCGCGGCGGCGGCCTCAACGTGCCTACCTGTGGCGAAGTGAAGGCAATGCTGGGCGACGGTTCGGAGATCAACCTGCCATGCTGATGACGATCGAGCTGCACACGCCGCGCGGAGACGCGCTGGTCGATATCACCGAGCGGGTGCGCGCGATCGTTGCGGAAGCTGTGAGCCGCAGCCATATCGAAGAAGGCCTATGCATCTTGTTCGTGCCCCACACAACGGCGGCGATCACGATCAATTCAGCGCTCGATCCAGCCACGCCTCAAGATATCATCGCCGACCTCAACCGGCTTGTCCCTAAGCGAGTCGATTTTGCGCATCAATACGATACGCCGGCTGATGCGGCCGGTCACATCAAAGCTGCGCTGATCGGGCATGACCTGACGCTGATCATCAGCGAAGGGAAATTGCTGCTTGGCGGGTCGCAGAGCATCTTGTTCTACGAGTTTGACGGCCCGCGCGCCCGGCGCGTGCAGGTGAAGATCATGAAAGGATAACTGGCAGCATGGCGCGCAAAATCATCATCGATACCGATCCCGGCGTTGACGACGCGATGGCGATCTTTTTCGCGCTGCAATCGCCAGAGCTAGACGTCATCGGCCTGACGACGATCTTCGGCAACGTGCACACCGACTTAGCGACGACCAACGCGCTGCGCCTGCTCGAGATCGCTGGCCGGCCTGATATCCCGGTCGCCAAGGGCGCCGATAATCCGCTAGCTGGGCCGTTTGAGGGGCCAGTGCCGTTCGTGCATGGCGATGATGGGCAGGGCAATACCAACCTGCCGCCTCCGGCTGGCCAGCCCATCGGTCAAACGGCGGCCGCGTTTATCATCGAACAGGTGATGAGCCAGCCCGGCGAAGTGACGTTGGTGCCGATCGGTCCGCTAACCAATATCGGCTTGGCGCTGCGGCTGGAGCCGCGCATCGCTCAAAACGTGCGCGAGGTCGTGCTGATGGGCGGCAACGCCATCGGCCCGGGCAATGCCACGCCCGCCGCTGAGGCCAATATCCACAACGATCCGGAGGCGGCTGATATCATTTTCGCTGCGCCGTGGCAGGTGACGATGGTGGGGCTGGACGTGACGCACACCGTCAACATGACCGGCGCCGACATTGAAGTCTACCGGCAGATCGGCACGCCGATGGCTGAGCATGTCTATCGCATCCTGCCGCAATATCGGCGCTATTTCGAGAGCACCTATGGGACGGACGGCATTTATGTGCACGATTCGTCGGCCATCGCCTACCTGATCGATCCGTCGCTCTTCAAAGTTGAGCGCTGGCCGATCCGCGTCGAAACCAATCATGGCATCAGCCGCGGCAAAACATGGCCGATGCTGGGCGAGCGTATGCTGCCGCCGTGGGAAGGGCTGCCACTTGTCAATGTGCCGGTTGCAGTGGATGGACGCAAACTGGTTGAACTGGAGTTGAGCCGCATGCGCGGCCAAAAGTAGCCTGAAGCGAGGAGAGAACCGCATGGTGCGCAAGATGATCATCGATACGGATACCGCTTCCGACGATGCGGTCGCTATTATGATGGCGCTGCAAACGCCGGATATTCAGGTCGAACTGGTGACGATCGTGGCCGGTAACATGCCGGTCGCGCAGGCGAGCATTAATGCCCGTTACACGATCGAGTTGTGCGGCAAGGACGTGCCGGTCTATGAAGGGGCGGACCAGCCGCTGATGCGCGAAGCGTATCGCGCCTACTTTTTCCACGGGCCAGATGGCATGGGCGGTATGAATTATCCCGCGCCAAAGCTTCAGCCTAAGCCCGGCCACGCTGTTGACGCATTGATCGAGACGATCAAAGCCAACCCCGGCATCATGTTGGTCACGCTGGGGCCGATGACTAACGTCGCGCTGGCCGTGGCGCAGGCCCCCGAGATCGTCAAAAATGTCAGTCGCTGCGTCGTGATGGGCGGCGCGGCCTGCACTGTCGGCAACATCACCCCGGCTGCGGAATACAACATCTGGTGCGACCCCGAAGCTGCGCGCATGTGTTTCCATTCCGGCCTGCCGATCGAGATGGTGGGCTGGGAACTGTGCCGTGGCGAAGCCAACTTGACCGATGAAGACATGCGCTACTGCAAAGAGGTCATCAACACGCCGCTGGCGCACTTCGCCATCGACTGCAACGCCTCGGCGCTGGAAGCGAACCGCAATTGGCTGGGCGATCCCGGCCTCGGCCTGCCTGATCCGGTCGCCATGGCGATCGCCATCGACCCGACGATCTGCACGCGCAGCAGCAAGCATTACGTCGAGGTGGAATGCGACGGCACCTTCACGCGCGGTATGACCGTCGTTGATCAGTGCAACGTCACCAACTACGATACGGCTAACGTCGCAATGTGGCAGCAGCTCGTCAAGAAGGGCGAGCCAAACGTCACAGTGTGCTGGGAGATCGATAATGCGCGTTGGAAGCAGCTCCTTTACCAAACGATGCAATAGGCGGTCGCTCGATGATGACGCGTTCTCCGTTCCATCAGCAAATTGACACACTGCCTGAACTTGTGAGCCAAGTGGCCATGCCGTTCGATGCCGCAGCGCGCGCAGCCTTCGATTTTGAGCTGTGCGCGTCGGTCAAGCGCGTTTATTTGACCGGCTGCGGCGATAGCTACCATGCTGCCTACGGCGCAGAGCTGGCCTTTCACCAGCTCGCTGGCGTGCCAGCGCAGGCGCTGAGCGCCCTCACCTTCAGCCGCTACACCGTTGGCTACCTGCCGGAGACTGGGCCGAACACTAACCTGGTGATCGCCGTCTCCGTCTCCGGTGTCGTCTCGCGCACGATTGAAGCGTTTAAGCTGGCCCAGCAGGCTGGCGCGACCGCCGTCGCGCTGACCGGCACAGCCAATTCGCCGCTGGCGCTGGCGGCCGGCGCGCGCGTCTTCCTGACGACGGTGCCGCCGCTGCCCGATGAACTGCGCGGCATGGTCGTGCCGGGTGTGCGCTCGTATCTGGCATCGCAGATGGCGCTCTACAGCGCGGCGATTCGCATCGGTGAAGTGCGCGGTCATCTGACGACCGCCGCTGCCGACGGCCTGCGCCGCGAGCTGGCCGATCTGGCTGGCATAATCGAGGCGACAATCGCCGCCTGCGAGCCGGTCGCCGAGGCGCTGGTCAAAGGCTGGGCCCGCTCGATCGATGTCGTTTTTGTTGGAGCCGGGCCGCTCTATGGCGCGGCCATGTTCAGTGCCGCCAAGCTGCTCGAGGGCAGCGGCGACTGCGCGCTGGCGCAGGAGACGGAGGAATGGGCGCATTTGCAGTACTTCGCCGAGCCGCCGGAGACGCCGACCTTTTTACTCTGCGCCGGTGGCTTTGACGCCGACCGCATGGAGGAGGTGGCGCGCGCAGCCCAGTCGATCGGCCGGCAAGTTATCGCCGTTGTGCCGGCGCATGACCAAGCGATTCGCCAATATGCGCGCGACGTGCTGCCGATTGCCGGCGAGGTGCGCGAATGCTTCGCCCCGCTAGTCTACAGCGTGCCCGGCGAGCTGGTGGCCGCGGCGCGCGCATCTGTGCTGGGCACGGCCTATTTCCGCGGCTTCGAGGGCGGCCGCACCGTCGATTGGGCGGACGGCGCCAGCCGCATCCGCGACAGCCATTTGATCACGGAGATTCGGCGCTGAAGTGAGCGAGACCACGGCGCAGCCGCCGACGTTCGCTTGCGTCGGCAGCATCATCATCGACGACATCGTCCGGCCCGATGGCACAGTGACGATGGAGGTCTTGGGCGGAGGTGGCGTTCACGCGGCTGCTGGTATCACGGTGTGGGGGGAGCGGCCAGCGCTGATCGCTTGTCGCGGGGCCGGCATCCCGGACTCCGCCGTGTCGCGGCTAGAGGCGAGCTTTGACCTGCGCGGCGTCGTCGCCTCGCCCCTGCCGCAGGCGCGCGCATGGCAGATCTTCGAATGGGACGGCCGCCGCCGCGAGCTGTGGCGCGTCGATGACATTCGGCCGTTCCTGCGCGAGCCGCAGCCGGGCGGCGTGCCGCCGGTGCTGGGACGGGCACAGGCGGTCACAGTGCTGCGCGATGCCAGTGAACTGCGCCGCTGGCGGCCGTTCTTCCAGCAGGCGGTCGTTCTATGGGAGCCGGAACAGCAGTACATGATCCCCGACAATCGTTCGGAATTCGTCGAGACGCTTGCCTACGCTGAGATCGTCTCGCCCAATTTGCTTGAGGCGCAGCAGCTCTACGATCTCGAAGACCCGGCAGCGCTGATGCGGCGCATGTTGGAGGATGGCGCGCGCGTCGCTGCGCTGCGCATGGGCGCCGACGGCGCGCTGCTGGGCGAGCAGGGGCGCGCAGAGCCAATCCACATCCCCGCTGTACCTGTGCCGCAGATCGTCGACCAGACTGGGGCGGGTAATACCTTTTGTGGCGGCTTTATGGTCGGCTGGCTGCGCAGCGGCGGCGACCTGCGCGAGGCGGGTTGTTACGGCGCGGTGTCGGCATCGTTTGCGCTAGAGACCGTTGGCGTGCTGGCGCCAGTCGATGAGACGACCTTCCGCCTGCGCGATGAACGCTACCGCTGGCTGCGCGAGCGGCTGGCCAGTCGCTCAAATTTCGTTACTTAACATTCGTTTAATATTTTTGAGCATTTTTGATAAACTTTTGTATCTAGACTAATTGTAACTTGCACAGCAAGTTCAGTTGCAGGGCGTATGGCGCTTAGCAACATAGCAAATCCTGAAAATGTGAAGCGTAAGCAGAGGATAAGTCCCGGTCGGGCGGCTGGAGCCTCTACACTTCGCGAGGATCTGGTAGGCTGGTTGTTCGTTTTGCCGGCTGTCGTGCTGGTGTTCGTCTTCGGCTTCTTCCCGATTTTCTTTGCTGGCTACATGAGCTTATTCGACTGGCGCATTCGGCAGGGCGCGTCGTTTTGCGGGCGTGGCCTTGAAGAAGGCGCCAGCTCGATCGCTTTTCTCGCCAGTTGTTTCGGACAATATACGATCTTCATCGGCGATTGGGGTGGCGCAGCGCTCTTTGTGCTGGGCTTTGTCCTGCTGTTCGTGGCGTATCGCGTTTGGACGAGGCGCTTCAACCGTTTTGACGGCAGCGTTGAATTGTGGATTCGCGCCGCCGCCACGTTAGCCATTATTGCACTCGCATTCGCGCTCATCTCGCAGGGTTATGCGCAAATGTTTAACGCGCTGCGCCCGCGCGATCGTGGCTTCCTTGAAGGGTTGCAGATCACATTTTTCTATGCCTTTGGCAGCATCCCCGTCCAAATCGCGCTTGGCCTCGTCCTCGCGTACGTGCTGCATCAGCAGCTCAAAGGCAAGCAATTCTTCCGCATGATCTTCTTTCTGCCCTACGTCACGCCGACGGTGGCGGCAGCCGTCGTCTTCGGGCAGATCTTCAGCGGGCGCGATACCTCGCTTGCCAACCAGTTCGCCACGTTCATTGGTATGGATGTCCAGCGCTGGTTATCGGAGCCGCGCCCATTTTTGAACGTCGTTTTTGGTCTCAATCTGGAAGGTTTTTTGGCTGGGCCAAGCATGGCGCTGGTCTGCGTCATCATCCTTGGCTGGTGGACGTATACCGGCTATAACGCCGTGATCTTTCTAGCCGGGCTGGGCAACATCCCGCGCGATCTGTATGAGGCGGCTCGCGTTGACGGGGCGAATGACTGGCATATCTTCCGCTTTATCACGCTGCCGCTGCTGTCGCCAGTCACATTTTATCTGACCATCCTTGGTTTTATCGGCACGTTCACGGCTTTTAACACGCTTTTTGTGATGCGCACGCCCGCCTCGCAGGGGACGTTGAACACCTCGGCGCTGGTCATCTTTGATACATTTCGCTCGGCCAATCGTTGGGGCGAGGCGGCGGCGATGTCGATCGTGCTGCTTTTGATTGTGCTGGCCTTGACCCAAGTGCAGCGCAGCGTCTTCGAAAAGCGAGTTTTTTACGGTTGATTGACAGTTGGCAGGAGGCTTTTGACTGATGACGGAACGGCTGGAGCCGGTACAGGCTGGCGCGCTCGCGCGGCCCGCAATCGCTGCCGAGACGGTGCGCCCGCGCCACCGCGTCTCGATCCCGCTGGGCAAAGTGATCATGTACCTTATCGTCATCGTCGCAGCGATCGCGGCCGCATTGCCGTTCTTCTGGATGATCTCGACCTCGTTAATGACTCTTGGTGAGACGCAAATCCGCCGCTGGCTGCCGGCCTCGCCGCAGTTTCAGAATTACGTCGACGCTTGGAGTCAATCGCAGTTCAACATCTTCTTCATCAACTCGTGCATCATCACCGGCGTGACGATCGCTGGCGTGTTGGTCGTCAGCGTTTTGTCGGCCTATGCGTTCGCCCGCATCCGATTCCGCGGCCGCAATATCGTCTTCACGCTGCTGCTGCTCACGCTGATGATACCCGACGCTCTGACGATCGTCCCCAATTATATGACCGTGAGCGGATCGGTGTTTCCGCTGCCGCGCTTGGAGACAGAGTTCCCGTTCTTATCATGGCAGCTTGGCAATTCTTGGCTGAACCAACTGCCCGCGCTGACGGTGCCGTTCATGGGGTCGGTCTTCGTCATCTTCCTGCTGCGTCAATTTTTCGCCCAAATTCCAGATGAGCTGTGGGATGCAGCGCGCATTGATGGCGCTGGTCATTTCCGCTTTTTGCTGCAAATCGTGCTGCCAATGAGCCGCGCCCCGCTGCTCACCGTCACGCTGCTAACTTTTATCGGGGCTTGGAACGCTTTCTTGTGGCCGCTTATCGTCACCAATGACAATACGTGGCGGCCGATTTCGGTCGGTTTGTACCGCTTCGTTGATGAAGCTGGCACGCGCTATCACCTGCTGATGGCGGGCGCGCTGATCACGATCGCGCCGGTGCTGCTGTTGTATTTCATCACCCAGAAGACCTTCACCGAAGGTATCGCTACCACCGGTCTGAAGGGCTAAACAGGTATCCCGCGGTCGGCTTTGTGCCGACCGCTGTTGTTTTGGATACGCGTTCGTTTACGTATGCTTCTGAGGAGGAGCCACATATGTTGAAGAAAATGTCGGTTTTACTGGTTGTTATTCTCGCGCTGTTGGCCCTGAGCGGGGCTGTCCTTGCGCAAGATGACCCCTACGCCAACGTCGACCCGACGGGCCAGACGGTTGTCTTCTGGCACCAGCACAGCGGCCAGCGCGAAGCGCAGCTTCAGCAAATCATTGCCGATTTCAACGCGACCAATGAATGGGGCATCACGGTTGAAGCCATCAATCAAGGCAGCTACAGCGACATTTACGCGCGCGTCACGACCGATCTGGCTGGCGGCGGCGATCTGCCCGAACTGGTCGTGGCTTACGGCAATCAGGCTGCCACCTATTTCTTGAACGAAGGTTTGATCGATATCAATCTGCTGGTCAACAGCCCGACGTGGGGTTTGAGCGAAGAAGAGCAGGCTGACTTCTTCCCCTCGTTCTTCAACGCCGATGTCTTCCCGCAGTATGGCAATGTGCGCCTTGGCTTCCCGCCCAATCGCTCGATGGAAGTGATGTACTACAACATCGACTGGCTGCGCGAGCTGCGCGAAGCTGGCGCGATCTCGTTTGATGGCCCGCCAACCACGCCTGAGCAGTTCCGCGAGGCCGCCTGCGCCGCCACCGCGAATCGCTTCAGCGGCGCGACCAGCGATGTGGCCAACATTGGCTACCAGCTCAGCACCGATGCTTCGCGCTTCGCGAGCTGGACGTTTGCTTTCGGCGGCGATATCTTCGATTATGATGCCAACCAGTACACCCTGAACAGCCCAGCGGCCGTCGAGGCTGTCACCTTCTTGAAGGGCCTGTTTGAGGAGGGCTGCGCTGGCGAGATCTTCGAGCGCTTTGGCGATCAGACCAACTTTGGCAACGGCGTGACGCTGTTCACTGTGGGCTCCAGCTCCGGCATTCCGTTCTATGCTAGCGCTGTGGATGCTGGCGCAGGCTTTGAGTGGAGCGTCGCCGCTGTCCCGCATGTGACTGAGCAGCCGGTGCAGAATATTTACGGCGCCAGCGTCAGCATCCCGCGCACGACGCCCGAGGGAGAACTGGCGGCGTGGCTGTTCGTGAAGTATTACACCTCGCCTGAGGTTCAGGCTCGTTGGGCGCTGGCCAGCCAGTACTTCCCGGTGCGCCAGAGCGCGCTGGAAGTGGAAGAACTGGCTACCTTCCTCGCTGAGGATGAGACGTACAGCACCGCTTTCGGGCTGCTCGAGTTCACCAAGGCTGAGCCATCGGTGCCCGGCTATGATCCGGTGCGCGATCAGATCTCACGCACGCTGACCGCGATCGTCACTGGGACGGATACCCGCCCGATTCAGGAGATCCTCGATGAACTGAACGAGTTCGCCAACGAGGAACTGGAAGCGGCTTCGCGCGCGCTCTAATTCGCGCTTCGTTGAGCATGAACTGCGGCCAGCGGGCACATCACCGTGCCTGTTGGCCGCGGCATTTTTGTTTGTTCGTTGAGCTGTCCGAAGACGCAGGACTTACGCCTGTGCTAGCCGCGCCCCGCCGCACGCTCTTGATACCACGCCCATGTGCGCGCCAGCCCTTCTTCGATGTTAACCCGAGGCGCAAAGCCGAGCAGCGCGCGCGCGCGGCTGTTATCGCAGTACGTGATGAGCGGCTCGGTTGAGGGGACAGGTGTGTCGATCCGGATCGCTGGCCGCCCGATCAACCGTTCATAGATCTCGATGAAAGCATTGAGCGTGATCGGCGCGCCGAAACCGAGGTTGATGATCTGGTAGCCAAGCGGTCTCTCCAGTGCCGCGACCACACCATCAACAATGTCGTCGATATATGTCCAGTCTCGCTGGAGGCTGCCGTTAGCAAACGTTCGGATCGGCGTGCCGTTGAGGATCGCCTCAATTACCTTGAGCGGCATCATATCGGGCCGGCCGTGAGGGCCATAGACGTTGAAGAAGCGCAGGGCAGTGACGTTCAGCTCAAATAGTTGGTAATAGCTATAAGCGAATAACTCGGCGGCCCGCTTGCTGGCGGGATACGGGGCGAGGGGATGGTCGGCCGCATCATCTTCGATAAATGGGACACGGGTCGTATGTCCATAAACCGAAGACGTCGAGCCGAGCACGAAGATGTTCACCCCGTGTTGGCGCGCCGCATCAAGCAGCGAAACGGTGCCGCTGGTGTTCACATCGGCGTATAACCGTCCCTGCGTGGTCGAGTAGCGCACGCCCGCCATCGCTGCCATATGCGCCACCCTCCGGATCGGATATCGTTCAAACAGTGCCGCGATGCAGGCTTCGTCGCGAATATCTCCCTCGATCAGCTCGATTTGGCCGCCTAGCGCGGCGATGTTTGCTCGCTTGATGGCTGGGTCATAATAATCGTTGAAATTATCGATGATGACGACGGCATGGCCGAGATCGAGCAGCCGGGCCGCAAGGCGGCTGCCGATGAAACCCGCACCGCCCGTGATCAGAGTTGTCATGCGGACTTTCCAGTCTATCGCCGGTGCACAGTGTGCCATTATAGCGCACATGCTGCCGACGATCGCTTGCCATCCTTAGAGCAGGATCGACAGGCTGATCAACACGATTAAGATGCCAATGGCAACCATCATGATGTTCGGCGGCACGCGCCCGCACACCCATGCCGCGATCGGCGCAGCCAGCACGCCCCCGACGATTAAACCGAGCATGATCTCTGGCCGGATGAAAGACGTGAGCCGGGTGAAGAAAGTTATCGACGTCGTGATGGCGACGAAGAACTCGGCGGCGGCGGCTGAGCCGATCGCAAGGCGCGGGTCGTTGCCGCGAGCGACCAACGACGTAGTCACGACTGGCCCCCAGCCCCCGCCGCCGATCGCGTCGAAGAACCCGCCGGCCCCGCCGATAGCAGCCATATGCGCTGCGCGTTCGGGTCGCTGGCGCAACGCGCCGCCGCGCACACCTTTAAAAATGATCCAGATGCCGGCGAGCATCAAGTAAGTGGCCACAAACGGCCGCGCAACGCCCTCAGGCAGGCTGGTGATCAGCAGCACGCCGACGATGCCGCCAGCGATGCCGGCTGGGATTAAGCTTTTGATCAGGTGGGTATCGACATTGCCGAAGCGCAGGTGGGAGAGGCCAGAAGCGCCATTGGTGAACATTTTCGAAATCACGATGCTGGAGCTGACGAGGACGGGCGGCGTGCCGGTGACCAACAAAAAGCTCGAAGCGATTACGCCGTAGCCCATGCCCAGCGCGCCATCGAGGATTTGGGCGACAAAGCCGACGATAAAGACGAGGACGAATAGACCGATATCCAAACCGATAACGCTCCTCTCTCTCCTCTCTCTCATAGAAGATTGGATTGTACAAGTAAACTATGTTTATCGTGAAGAATGAAGTTGCACCGCTTGTTCAAGACAAGCGGAATCTCATTGATGCGGAATAAATCGTGACATGGTAAAGTAATGGCGATCGTTATTTAGCGCTGCGTGTAATGACGTTAATAGATCGTGTATGTGAATTTTGAGTGAATTCACTGTTGGGTTTTGGCCGGGCAACAAGATGTCATGTTACAGTAATCATACCTTTTAAGAGCCAGATCGAAATTGGTCTGAGGGTGTCTTGAAGCACGCAAACAGCACCAGCCCGGAACAGGATCGCAGCAATTTCCTTAAAGTTTGGTCTCTCGTGGCCTTGGTCGTCTTTTGCGCTTTAGTCTTGTTCGATTTAGGACTGGCAGAGACGAACCTAACATCTTATCGACCGCTGTTCATATTCGGCGTCGCCTACGCCTTGGCGACGTTCATGCTTTTGCGCGCCAATCGCTATGAAGCGGCAGCCCTCGTCTTCAGCGGCGCAACTTTAATCAGCATCTTGATCTCAATGTATCTCAACCCCGGTTTTGAGGCAGGCTTGAGCGCGGTTCTGCCTGTATTTATCGCTGGCCAGCTGCTGGGGCCGCTGATGACCGGCGTTGCAGCGGTGATCATGCATGCAGCGCTGCTGCCATTTCTCTTTCACACTGAGTATACAGATACTTATCAGTTTCTTTTCGTCTACACAGCGATGCTGTCGCTGCTGGTTTTCTCGTCGTCGCTGCTGCACCAGCGCGTGACCAATAAACTGAAGCAGCGCACGGCCCAGTTGGCCGATAGTGAAGCGCGCTTCCGCGCTGTGATTGAAGGCAATCCAGATGGTTTCTTCCTGCTCTCTGCTGTTCGCGATCGCAGCGGGGCGATCGTTGATTTTGAGATCATTGATGTCGACTCGCATGGTGCGCGCCAGATCAACCAGCCGGTGGAGCGGCTGATTGGCCGTCGCATCCTCGAATTGTTTCCAGTCCACCAAATCGACGACTATCTAGAAGCATTCAAGCATGTGGTTGAAACCGGTGAGCGGGTGGCTCGCGAGGCCGAGATTTCCACCGATTACGCCTTCGCTCGCGGCTGGTATTTTCAGGAAATCGTCAAGGTCGGCGATGGTGTCGCGGTCATCAATCGTGATATCACGCTGCGTAAACAGGTCGAAAATGCCCTGCGCGACAGCCAAGCCCGACTGTTAGAGATCACCGAAAATATGCTCGACATGGTAACGAAAGTGGATGCCAGCGGAAAGATCGAATATGCCACGCCTTCACTCCAAGCGATTCTCGGCTACCCGCCAGAAAAACTGATCGGCCGCTCCTTCTTCGAACATGTGCATCCCGATGATTTGTATCTGGCGCTGGATGCGGTCGCCCGACTGCCAGCCGACCGCATCGTGCGCGGCATCACCTACCGTTATCTTCATGCCAACGGGAGGTATGTTTGGTTGGAGACGACCGGCAAGGGGTTATTCGACAGCGCGGGCCATCTAAGCGGCGCGATCTTTGCCAGCCGCGATGTTTCTGAGCGCAAACGAGCTGAAGAACGTTCGCTCGCGCTGGCGCTTGAAAAAGAGCGCGTGCAAATTCTGACCACCTTCATTCAAGACGTCTCGCATGAGTTCAAGACGCCGCTGGCGGCTATCAATACGAGCCTGCACTTGATCGACCGAGTCGATGATCCCGAGCGGCGCCGCGGATACATCGAGCGTGCCGAGGCGCAGGTCAACGGGATTGCGCGACTGGTCGATATGCTGGTGATCATGCTGCGCCTTGAAGCCGGCATCGCGTATTCGTTCGCGCCGGCCAACGCTAACAAGTTCGTTGAAGAACTCGCTGCCCATTGGCGACTTCAGGCCGAAAAGGCCGGCCTCAAGATCGAACTTCGGCTTGCCGAGAACTTGCCTAATATCACCATGGACCGCGAATGGATGCGCCGAGCACTCGACCAGCTCGTCGATAACGCAGTGCGCTGCACGCCGGACGGTGGAACGATCACACTGATGACCGCCATGCGCGATGATCACGTTTTAATCAGCGTGCGCGATACCGGGCACGGCATCAGCCAAGATGCCCTGCCCCGTATTTTCGAGCGTTTCTTCCGCGAAGATATCGCGCATACGACACCCGGTTTTGGTCTGGGGCTGCCCATCGCCCACCTGATCGTTAGCCAGCATCAAGGGCACATCAACGTGGCGAGCATGAAGGGACAAGGCTCCCTGTTTGAAGTTGTGCTCCCCGTCAAACCCAGCCTTTTGCCCCAGTAAACGGCCATCTGTAACGCTGCGCTCAGCGGTCGACCGCGCTCACCCGTTGAACGCGCCGCTTCTGCAGCCGGCGCACCGGCCAGCTCAAGATGCGAATCGTCAGCGCGTCATCAAGATTAGGCGGGACATAGCGGCGTTCTGGAAAGGGATCGCGGTCAAGCAGCTTGGCATAGATATAACCCAAGATTAACCGCAGCGTAGCTAACGCGGGCGCGGCAAAGATCACGCCGACCGCGCCCGCAAGGCTGGCCCCAATGATGACCGCCACGATCACGGCATAAGGGTGCAGTTCAAGGCTGCCGCCCATGATGCGCGGATGCAGAATGTAAGACTCGATGTTCTGGATCGCCCCATAGACGATGATCACGACGACCACGAATAAGCCGCCTTCGAGGAATGGCAGCGTTGATGAAGGCGAGACCAGCGCCAGCAGCGCCGCCGGGATCAAGGCTAACAGAGGGCCGATATTCGGTACGAATTCGAAGATGCCTGCCAGCAGCGCTAGAATGAGGGCATTAGGCAGGCCAAGCGCCAGCGCCGCGACGAACGTCAACACGCCGACGGCCAGCGAGAGCAAAAACTGCCCGCGCAAATAGGCGCGCCAGATTTGCGACAGCCGTTTAGTAAGGCTGCGCGCATCGGATTGGTAAGTTTGGGGAACCAGCTCGATTCCGCGCTCAACGAAGCGCCGTCCGTCTAATAGCAGGTAGAAAGTCATCACAAGCAGCAGCACCAAGTTGAGGAAGACGCTGAACGCTTCGCCGACCATGCTAAAGGCCTGCCCAGTCAGATCGCCGATCGAGCTGAAAATACCTTCGAGCAAACGATCGACCGAAAGCGTGTCTAAAACCATCTCCCCTTCATTGTTGCTAATCAGTTCCATCGGGATGATTTCGCTGCCGCCGGGCAGTGCGATTGGGGCATTTAACGCGCCTTCGATGCGCGTGATGGCCTCGTCGATCAGCTCAGGCAGCATCTGCCGGAACTCGTCGAGCTGGTTGAGCACTGGCGGGATGATCACCACCAGAACTACGATGAGGATCAGCAGCGCGATCAAAAATGCCGCGGCGATTGCTAACGGGCGCTTCACGCTACCCAGCAGAGCCGGTACGCGCGCATCGAGCCAGTCGACCAACGGATGCAGCAGAAAGGCCAGCACAATGCCAAAAAAGATCAGCGGCAGCACGGCGCTTGCCTGCGCCAGCAGCAAACCGCTAAGCAGCAGCAGAATCACCGCCACCAATCGTTTCGTGCGCGAATCCCACGGCGGAGAGGTCACTGGCGTCATCGAATACCTAGATCGCTAAACATGGATACGCGCATTGTAACAGCATTTCTTTCTGGCTTTGCAGACCAAGGAAGACATAGAACCAATTTTTTACAGCGCTGGCCTTTTATTTGTATAGTTGTCATAAAGCGCTTTGTATAATCTTTTAGGCGGAAGATGGCAACGCTCGAAGATGTCGCAAAACGTGCTCGAGTTTCAGTATCGACCGCATCGCGGATTTTGTCAGAGCGTGGCCGCTGGGATCAGCGGTTTCGCCAAGAAACGCGCGAACGCGTGCTGCAAGCCAGCCGCGAGCTGGGCTATACGCCGAATTTAGCGGCGCGGGCGCTGGTCTCTGGACGGTCGAATATCATCGCCACGGTATTTCCCCGCGTGTACGATAACCCGTTCAGCGCGATGTCGTACTTGCAGGTGCTGGGCGGGATCGAAGCGGCCTGCCACCGGCACAAATATCACCTGCTGATCACATCGCCCGATATGATCTCGGGCCATACCACCGACAACTATCTGCACCTCGTCCAGAGTGGTTATCTCGATGGCATGATCCTGCGCGATGAATTTACCTTCTATTCGGTACTTCAGCCGGTGGTCGCCGCTGGCATACCGGCTGTTGTCTTGGGGCACAGACCTCATCCATATTACGTTCGCAGCGACGATTACAGCGGCGGCTATCAGGCGATGGCGCACGCGCTTGAGTTAGGGCACCGCCGCATTGGCATCATCGCGATGCATGATGGTGAGCACTATACTGTCGATCGCTGCGTGGCGGGGATGCTAGCGGCGGCGGCGGAGGCCGGCCTGCCGCCGACCGCCATTCAGCGCGCGTTTGCCAGTTTTTCCAGTGAAAGCGCTGGAGAAGGGGCGCGCCGCCTGCTTGAGTCGGACAGGCGGCCAACAGTGATCTTGTGTATGAATGACCTCGGCGCGTATGGCGTGATCGAGCAAGCGCTCAAGCATGGACTGCGCGTCCCAAGCGATCTGTCGGTCATCGGGTATGATGACCTGCCGCATTCGCGCGATCGCTGGCCACGGTTGACCAGCGTCAACCAGTCGGTCGATCAGTGGGGGCTGGCGGCCGTCGATATGTTGATGGCATTGATGGCAGGCCATACGCCCGAACCAGTCACCATGCCCGCCCGGCTCGTGATTCGCGAGTCCACCGCACCGCCGCCCTTCGTCGAGGACCCGTGATGAAACATCCCAATATTCTGTGTTTCGTGACCAGCCAGCAGCGCGCCGATCATCTCGGGTGTTATGGCAACCCCGATGTGCAAACTCCGAATATCGATCGGCTGGCGCGCGAGGGTGTGGCATTCCGGCACGCCTTTGTCGCTAACCCGAAGAGCATGCCGAATCGGGCCTCATTATTCACCGGTTTGTATCCTAAAGTTCATAGCGTGTGCGAGGATGGCATTCCCCTGGACCCGACGCTGCCCCTCTTGCCTGATTTGCTGAGACGCGCGGGGTATCACACAGCGTTGTTCGGAAAGCTGCACCTTGCGCCCTATACCGCCGATGCCGGCCGCGAGATGGCCCTGCACGAGATCGTGGAGACGCCTGAGTTCTGGGCCGAGCATGCACATTTGCCGACGCCTCACGCTGGGTTTGAGACGTTTATTTGACTGGTGCCACGGCCCGGCGACCTTTGACCTTTGGGCATTATCTCTATGACGTGGGGCGCCGACGATCTTGGACTGTGCCGGGATCAAGGCGCCCGCGAACATGCAGGGGGAGTCTTACTGGGTGGTATTGACGATGGAACGCGCCCGCGAACAGGTCTATATCGAGTGCGACGCGGCCTGCCTGCAAGACCGCCTGCGCCAGCTTCGCACTGAACAGTGGGCGATCACGTTCTATGCCAACAGTTCTCATGGGCTGCTTTATAACCTCGAAGACGATCCATTGGAGCTGTACAACATGTGGGATGATGCGGCCCATCGCGGTGTGAAGGCTGAACTGCTGCAGGAATTGCTGCGCGAAAGCATCCGCGCTGATGGCCAACTGCCTATCAGCCGCCACCCCTGAGCGCAGCGCTGGCCTCGATCAAAGTCCCCCCCCGGTGACTGCTTCTCGCAGTGGGCTGGCTTAAGCGCCGGTCATTTACCCCTTACAACAAACGTAAATTTTTTGCAGCGTGGCGCATCGAAAGGCCGTTGCAAGGTGACTTAAACATATAGTTAGTGAAGAGCTTAACTGCCCAAATCTGTTCTGCTGCCCTAGTTAGGCGAAACAATTTTTGAGGTGAGGTTCATCATGCACAGGGCTTATCATTTCTTGATCGTCCTTCGGGCGTTGCCGGTCTTGTTGCTGGTCTTATTGCTAAGCGCAGTTCTCTTCTCGTGGTCGAGCGTCGATGCTGCCACCGCAACGTTCTCAAATGCCGCTTCGATCGCGATTCCCGCGACTGGCAATGCTGGCGTCGCCACCCCCTATCCATCGGAGATTACAGTCAGCGGCATGAGCGGGATCATCCTCAAAGTTCGGGTGATGATCTATGGCCTCAGCCACGGCTGGCCGGACGATATCGACATGCTGCTGGTGGGGCCGGGAGGTGAAAACGTCATCTTGATGTCCGATACCGGCGGAAGCAACCCGATCAGCGGCGTTAACATCACGTTCGACCAGAGCGGCCCAACACTGCCGGATGTCAGCACGATCACCAGCGGAACCTACAGGCCCACAAACTACGTCGCCAGCGAGCAGCCGCTTGATATTTTCCCACTGCCGGCCCCCTCAAGCCCGTGGGGAACAACGCTGAATGTCTTTGACGGCACTGACCCTAACGGGACGTGGCAGCTATTCATCTACGATGATACCTTTCAGGGTTCCACCCCCGCCGATATTGGCTCCATAAGCGGTGGTTGGGCGCTCGAGATCACCACAGGTACCGCGCCAACTATCACCAGCGCAGCGACGGGCAGCGGCACGGTCGGGACGCCGTTCAGCCACACTTTCACGGCGACCGGCGATCCCGCTCCGACGCTGAGCTACGCCAACGAAAACCTGCCGCCCGGCGTGACGCGGACGGGCGACAC
>JBDNDP010000024.1:0-60408 GCA_046719065.1 Aggregatilineales bacterium
TCATCGAGGGCATCATTAACCGCCTCATCGACGGCGTCTCGCTCCGCGCTTACCTCAGCGGCATCGGTGCCCCAACGCTGCGTGAAGCCCACACGCCGCTTTTCTGGCTCGAGATGGCTAATGCGCAGGCTGAGCCGGTCGCCCTTTTTGACATAGGAATGCGGCTCTTTCAGAGAGCCATCGCCCATTTCGCTCAGATGCAGCAGCCCTTCCAACCCATCATCAAGCGCGACGAAGGCGCCGAAATCGACCACGTTAGTGACAGTCCCTTCGACGAGCTGCCCCTCATGATAACGCTCGGCGGCCAGCTCCCACGGGTCGGTCAGCAGACGCTTGCGGCTCAGGGCGATGCGGTTTGCTTCACGATCGAGGCTGAGCACATAGACATCGACCTCTTCGCCTACGCGCAGCACATCGCGCGGGTGATCGACGCGGTGCCACGCCAGCTCGCTAACGTGGATCAGACCATCGGCGCCGCCGAGGTTGACGAACGCGCCGAAATCGCGCAAACCGGTGACCGTGCCGCGCACGACATCGCCTTCTTTGAGTTCGGCCAGCAAGCGCGCCTTCTGCTGCACTCGCCATTCGCGCTGGGCTTCGCGCTCGCTGAAGATCAAACGGCGGCGCGCTTGATCGACCTCAATTACTTTCACCGCCAGCACTTTGCCCAGCAGGTCATCCCACGACTCACGCCCCCCGCTCGAACCCGTCGTCACGAGGTGCGAACTAGGGATAAACCCTTCCAACCGGTTCCACTGCACAAGGATGCCGCCGCGGTTATGACCTTTGACTGTCACCTCGACCACTTCTTCGCTTTTCAACAGCTCGCGCGCTTTTTCCCAATCGTACTGCTGAAGGCCCATATTGATGGACACGATCAAGTTATCGTCTTGGTCGCGCGGGTTAAGCACGTAAACCGGGACTTCGGCACCCACTTTAAGCGCGGAGCGCACTGATGGATCGAGTCGCTCTAAATCTTGAATCGGCACGATGCCATCGCGTTTAACGCCCATATCGACGATGACTTCGCGCGTATCAATTTGCAAAATGACAGCATTGCGAATTTCGCCACGCTGAGGGGGGTTATAAGAAAAAGAGGAGTCTAGCAGCTCACGAAATTCATCTCCGTAGCCGTTTTGCTCCTGATTTTGCTTCGACATATCCATACAATCTAACCACCTTACGAAATTCCACGCGCGACTCGTCCAGCTCGAGATAACAGTACATCAGCTGTTAATTCGTTAGAACTAACGATTAAATGCTGCTCTACCATCATTCTAATTATAACAGTGAAAGGGTGTAGGCTTATAAACACTCTGCGATTTCTAATTCATGTCTGGCATGCTCATTCCCATGCGGCGCAGCCCGCGATCAACCTCCCACGGGTAAACGATGTAGGCATCCGTAACCGCCGCATAAAAGTTTGGCGCTTCTTTCTTGAACAGCGAACGGTAGGGGTTGAAATGCAGCACGCAGGTCGATGGCATGGCCCCGCTGGAGGCCAAGCGCTCGCGCACGGCGATGCTGGTGCGCCCGCTGCCCCAAACATCATCCACAATCAACATGCGCCGGTTAATGACCAGCTGCTGGTCTGGAAACTGAAGGAATGATGGCCATGCCATTAACCCAGCGCTCTTGGCGGTTGCAGGAAAGTCGACGGCGGCCGTCAGCAAGTGTTCGATGCCGAGCGCCTCGGCCAGCATGCCGCCCGGAATGACGCCGCCGCGCGTGATCATGACCATGCCAGCAAAAGAGCCGGCGGCTTGAAGCTGAGGCAGTAAAATATCGATCAGCTTGTCGACATCGGCCCACGTCAAAATTTCATGCCGCACCGGGCTTTCGGAAAACTCCCCCATCGTCACCTCATTTCTTAATCCCGCACAGCCAAGTGCCCGGCGGCTGCGCTTTGTGGAGAAAGGGCACGGAATTCCGTGCCTTGCCTCCAGTCTATTTTATTCTATCTTACAGCCGACTAGCTTAGATCACAATCGGTCGGCCACGCTCTTGGCCTGTGTGAAAAGCAGCAGATAGTCTGGCCCGCCGGCTTTGCTGTCGGTGCCGCTCATGTTAAAACCGCCAAAGGGGTTGACGCCAACTAAAGCCCCGGTGCATTTGCGGTTAAAGTACAAGTTGCCTACATGAAACTCGCGCCGCGCCCGCTCTAAACGCGCGCGGTCGCGGCTGTAGACGGCGCCAGTCAAGCCATAGTCGGTGTCATTGGCGATCGCCAGCGCATGGTCATAATCGCGGGCGCGGATCAACGCCAGCACTGGCCCAAAAATCTCTTCCTGCGCGATGCGCGCTTTTGCGTCGACATCGCCGAAGATCGTCGGTTGGATGAAATAGCCGCCGCTTATCGTCTCGACCGTGCTGCCGCCAGCCAGCAAGCGGCCTTCGCCGCCGCCGATCTCGATATAGCGCAAGATCTTGGCGACCGCATCCGGATCGATCACTGGACCGAAATTGACCTCTGGCCCACGTTCTGGCGCGTCGATAACGAGCTGGCTAGTGAGCGCAGCGACGCGCTCGGCGACCTGATCATAGACGGACTCGACTAAGATCGCGCGCGAACAGGCTGAGCATTTTTGCCCCTGAAAGCCGAACGCGCTGGTCACGATGCCGCTGGCCGCAGCATCCAGATCGGCCGTCTCGTCCACGATGATCGCGTCTTTGCCGCCCATTTCAAGGATGGCGCGCTTCAACCATTTTTGACCGGGCTGAACCTGCCCAGCCACCGCGCTGATCTGAATGCCCACCTCGCGCGAGCCGGTGAATGAGATGAAGCGCGTTTGCGGATGTTCAACCATGCGCGCCCCGACGATCTCTCCCGGGCCGGTCAAGAAATTGAGGACACCGCGCGGCAGGCCGTTTTGCCAAAACAGCTCGCACATCAGGTAAGCGATCCACGGCGTTTGCTCGGCCGGTTTGAAGACGACCGTGTTGCCAGCCGCCAGCGCCGCGCCGACCATTCCCGTCGCGATAGCACAAGGGAAGTTCCACGGCGAGATGACCGCGCCAACGCCGAGCGGGATGTAGTACAGCCCCAGCTCTTCGCCCGGGCTGTGGTGCAGCGCCGCGCTGCTATCGGCGATGCGCACTGCCTGACGGGCGTAATACTCCAAAAAATCGATCGCCTCGGCGGTGTCGGCATCGGCTTCCGCCCACGGCTTGCCGGCTTCCAGAACCATCACTGCACTGAATTCGTGCTTGCGCCGACGCATGGCCGCCGCCGCATTTAACAGATAGCGCGCGCGCTCGGCCGCCGAAACATACTGCCAGCTCTGAAAAGCACGCGCAGCGGCTTCAATCGCTTGATCGGCATGCGCGGCCGTCCCATTGGCGAAATAGCCGATCACTTCGTTCGGACACGAGGGATTGACCGATGGAAAGCGTTCGTCTACGGCGATCGACTCTCCGTCGATCACCAAAGGATAGCTGCGACCGAGCGCGGCACGAACGCGCTCAAGCGCCGCACGAAAGGCAGCCTGCTGATCTGGCTGCGTAAAATCGGTCAGCGGTTCATTGTGGAAAGGGGGGAGCATGCAAATATCCTCCATCTTTTCAAGCGGCACACAAGCGATCTGTGCGCGACACAGGTTAAATTGTACTGCCTCGCGCTCACAAAACCGACCCCGCGCCGGCTCGTTCGAAACCGCTCACAGCTTGCTGAAGCCGTTCTCATCATTTGCTCATTTTCTGGTCGTGTAATGGAAATAATCGGCAATCAAAAACAGGAGAATAGTAATGGGAAAGCTGCGTTTCGTCTGTTTGACAATGCTGTTCGCAGTTTTTGTGCTGCCGGTCTTCGCGCAGGACGATATGATGATGGATGCACTGGTCAACATCGGTGGCAATGATGAGCTGGGCACATTTCTGGTCGGCCCAAACGGCATGACCCTGTATATGTTCGCTGCAGATGACGCCAACTGCGTGGGCACGTGCCTTGAAAACTGGCCGCCACTTACCGTCGAAAGCGAAGATGAACTGACGCTTGCTGAAGGCATTCCGGGAACGCTTGGCATCTATGAACGCGAGGGCGGCATGATGCAGGTGACTTATAACGGCATGCCGCTCTATTACTTCATCCGCGATCAGCAGGTTGGCGATGCATCGGGCGAGGGCGTCAATAACGTCTGGTTCGTGGTCGAGCCGGTGATGATCTATGTGGGTCGCGGCCACGCCGAGCTGGGCAACTTCTTGGTCGGCCCGAACGGCATGACACTCTATCTGTTCGCGTTGGATGACGCTAACTGCGTGGGCATGTGCCTGGAAAACTGGCCGCCGCTCACCGTTGAAGATGCTGATGACATCACCATTAGTCGCCGCCTGACCGGCGAAACCGGTGTGTTTGAGCGCGAAGACGGAATGCTGCAAGTGACGTATAACGGCATCCCGCTGTACTTCTTCATCCGCGATGAGCAGGTTGGCGACGCTAACGGACAGGGCGTCAACGACGTCTGGTTCGTCATCAACACGATCGGCACACGTACATCGCCAGAGTTGGGCGAATATCTGGTCGGCCCGAACGGCTTCGCCCTTTATCTTTTCACGCAGGATGACGCCAACTGCGTGGGCATGTGCTTGGAAAACTGGCCGCCGCTCATCGCGCCGGTCGAAGGGGCGATCACGCTAGAGGCCGGCCTGACGGGCGAGATTGGCTTCTTCGACCGTGACGGGGCGCTGCAAGTTACCTATGAGGGTGCGCCGCTCTACTTCTTCATTCGCGACGAAGCGCCTTCCGATACCAATGGACAAGGGGTCAACGACGTCTGGTTCCTCGTCAGCCCGAGTGGCGAGGCAGTGAGCGCGGAATAGCTTCAGCGTTCTTTTCCAGCAGCGCGAGCAGGAACGGGCAGGAAAATGAAGCGGGCGGCGGTGTCGCCCGCTTTTTATCGGCTCGCACAGCCGCGTCTCCCTAAAATTGCGTGAGGGGCTAAAAGCCCCTCACGCAACTCAACTCCCAAACACGATCAATCGCGGCGGAAAACGCGGACAAAACGCTCCGGTTCAGTGCCATAGCTGTGCGATTCGAGCTGTGCGCGGCGCGCCAATTCATGCTGGCGGCGGCGGATCGGCGAGCTTTGCGGTCGCAGGTCAACGTATTCACTGCCGCCGCGAATCTGCGTGATGGCTTGGCGCACCTCACGCATCGCCCCTCCAAAAGGGTCATCTCCAGGATACTCGTCCCCCTCCTTCTGGAAGACGTCCATCAAGAAATTCTCCATCTGGGAAACCGTGTTCGCCCGCAAGACGTAGATCCCTTTGCCAGCGCGTTCAGCGTCAACGATCAACTTTGGCCGGCGGCGATAATAATTCTTGAGCGTGACGATCATATCGGCCTCGCCCCCATCTTCGACGATCATCACGGGCACATGCAGACGACGCGCAGCCTGCTGCAGCCGGTTGCGCGCGACACCGTAAGCATAAACGCGCAGCGGCTGCAAGCGCCCTCCGTTCGTGGAGGATTCATAACCTGCGCCCTCGACGCGCTCGCGGCTGCGCCGGCCATATTCGTGGCCAGAGCTGTGCCCCCCGTTCCCATTGCCGCCATAGCCGCGGCCAGAACGCTCGCGGCTCCCATAATCGCGGCTGGTTTCTCCGCGTGCGCGTTCATTACGCTCGTTGAGCGAACGCACCTCGGGCTGCGCAGTCTCAACGATGATCTCACCGCTGGCATCGCGATAGCGCAGCTCGACCGGCAGCGGCTTGTCGCGCAGAATAGCATCAACGGCCGCGGCGACGTCCTCATGCACGATCATCCGGTCGCGCGTTTGAATTTCGATCAGGACATCGAACGTGGGCGGCGCGCGGCGCTCCAGCACCGTCTTCTGTGTGCCGCGGCGGCGCGCTTCTTCGTCGGACAGCGTGACCGACTGAATGCCGCCAACGAGGTCGGAGAGCGTGGGATTGAGCATCAGGTTATCAAGCGCGTTGCCGTGGGCGGTCCCGATCAACTGAACGCCGCGTTCGGCGATCGTGCGCGCAGCGGTCGCTTCTAACTCACGGCCAATCTCATCGATCACGATCACTTCGGGGTTATGATTTTCGACTGCTTCGATCATCACCTCGTGCTGGCGCTCAGGGTGCGAAACCTGCATCCGCCGCGCCTTGCCGATCGCAGGGTGCGGCACATCGCCATCACCGCCGATTTCGTTCGAAGTATCGACGATTACGACGCGTTTTGTCTCGGCCAGCACGCGCGCGGCTTCGCGCAGCATTGTCGTCTTGCCGACGCCGGGCGGCCCCATCATCAAAATGCTTTGGCCGGACTCGATCAAATCTTTGATGATCTCGATCGTGCCGTAAACAGCGCGCCCCACGCGGCAGGTTAGGCCGACGACCTCGCCGCGCCGGTTGCGAATTGCCGATATGCGGTGCAGCGTCCGCTCCATGCCGGCGCGGTTATCAGCATCGAACACGCCGATGTTGTGTACTACCGCGTCCAAATCGGCACGGGTCACTTCACTGTCTGCTAGCGGCACTTCGCCATTGATGAAACGTGCGGTGGGGATGCGTCCGAGGTCAAGGACGATCTCGAGCAGATCGTCGGTGTGGCCCAGCTCGTCAAGCCGCAAATTGATGTGCGCAGGCAGGACGCGCTTAAGCTCCTGTATGTCGTCTGTGATTCGACGTTCCATTAAGTAGACGGTCTCTCCTGTTTAGTCAATTCCGTTTTAACGATGGGGCTGGTGGGCGGCCGAATGACGTTCGGCATCGCCTCCAGCGTATACGAAAGCGGGGCAAACGCGGCCTGCCGAATGCCGGCCGCGATGTGGCGCACCATGACCGCTTGCTGCGTCCACGCTTCAAAGCCCATTTCGCTTAACGACTCCGCTAACCAGTCTTGATAGCGGCGCACGCATACGAACACCGGCACCCGCTCCGCACGATCGATCTGCGCGATCACGGCCGCGATGATGGCGCTCGCTTCACGTCCTAAAACATCAGGATGCAGGTAAGGCATAAGATAGACGCCGTGTTTACCTTCAGAAACGGCGATATAACCCTGCGCGCGTCCCTCTTTACGATACACAATGCCGCTGCTATCACGAGAGGGCACGCTGATCGACTGTACAAGGCGCGGCACGATGTTGCTGTAAAGCAGCTGAATATCCATCGTGTCGTCGTCGGTTTCCTCGCGCAGCTCGCCGGCCAACCGACCGAGCGCTGCCCGCTGGCGCATATCGCACGCCGCCCTGGGCGCGCAGCGCCAAATCTCCTGACGGGCGTAAACGGCGAAGCCTGCCGTCCGCATGGTGATGAAAAGCGGGTTGAGTTCATCCACCTCTGCGGTCAAGATATAGGCGCCACGGCGCCCAGCCTCATAGGCAATCGCATCAACGATCGCTAGCCACGCGCTGTCGTCAAGGTCAGGCTGCAAATCAGGCGCGATGTAGACGATCTGGGCCAAATGATCATCGGCCTTCAAGCGAAATTGAGCGAACACGCTTTGGCGGTAGGCGCGTCCCACCAGCGAATACAGGCTGCGCTGCGGCAGCAAGATGCTGGAAAGGAAAGCGCCGTTGGGGCCGCCATTGGCGCGCGTATAACGCAGTTCGCTGTCAAGCACTACGCCTCGATCGCCAAGCCGACGGACGAGCGGTAGATCGACCAAATTGACGGCGTGAACCTCATAGCCCGCCATCAGCTTGTGACTCCGAACATATGACGAGGAGAGGATAGTCGCAGGGGAAAGAGGAGCAGCGACAGCGTAGAGTTCGAGAGAGAGATACGCTCAGGTGTTCGTCTCATCATTGCTTATTGTACTCACAGAACTGATTAATGACAATCCTTGTTCTAAACGCTTAACCTACTGTTCAACTTCGGAGCGGCGCTCACACGCTGATCAAGGACGGACATAATCCTATCTTGCCCATTGGTGATTGATACACTCTACTGTACAAAACATACAAAACGCTGGAAAGATGCGTTCCAGTCCTGCCGCTTTCTTGTGTAATCGGTAAAATCGCATGGCGCGGCATGTCTTCCGCGCTCGGTCAATCGAGCGCACTCCGCAGCTTGTAGCCCATATTGCTTGAATTGAGGAATGACTATGGCAAGAAATGTCGCCATTGTGTTGTTCGATGAAGTGGAAGTGCTTGACTTTGCCGGGCCGTTTGAGATTTTTTCGGTCACCGGACGGCACACTGCGAGTGAACGGCCGTTCAACGTTTACACTGTTGCCGAGGCAGACGGCCCGATCACGGCGCGCAACAACCTCGTCATCATGCCAAGCTACACGATGGCAAACTGCCCGCCGCCCGATATCGTCGTCGTGCCCGGCGGCTACGGTACACGCACTCAAATGCACAATCCCGCCTTGATCGGCTGGGTACGGGAACAGGCCGCCCGCGTTGAGCTGATGACCTCAGTTTGTACTGGGGCGCTGGTTTTAGCCAACGCCGGGCTGCTCGATGGTTTGGCAGCAACCACCCACTTCAGTTCCTATGACCTGCTCGCCGAAACAGCGCCCACTGTTGAAGTGCGCCGCGGTGTGCGCTACGTCGATAACGGTGCCATCATCACCTCGGCGGGCGTGCAAGCTGGTATGGATATGGCGCTGCATATCGTCGCGCGGCTGCTCGGCAAAGACGCCGCCCACGAGACCGCCAGCTATATCGAATATGATTGGCAGCCCGAGCGCGCCAAGCTGTAGGCCAGCGCTTCATGGGTATCGTTCTTGGACTAGCCGCTGCGCTTTTTTGGGGCGCGGCCGATTTCATCGCGCGTGGGGTCACGCGCCAGATCGGCACGACCCGCACCCTTTATTACATGCAGTTTATCGGGCTGGGCGCGCTGGGCGCGTACCTGATCCTAACTGGCGAGCTTCTGCGCCTGCTACCGGAGGTTGAGCTAGGGGCATGGCTGCTGGCGCTGCTGGTAGCGATCCTGATCATGTTCGCTTCGCTGGCGCTGTATCGCGGCTTTGAGATCGGCATGATCACTGTTGTCTCGCCGATCGCGGCCGCCTATGCTGCTATTACCGTGATCCTCTCCGTGTTAAGCGGTGAAGTGCTCAGCCCCTCCAACATCGCCGGCATAGCCGCAGCGCTAGGCGGCGTCGTGCTCGCCTCCGTGGGAGATCCGCCGCCCGAAGCGGATGGGAGGCGGCGCATCGGGCCGCCGCCGGGCGTAGGGCTGGCCATCGGCGCGGCGATCGGTTATGGCGTGGCCTTCTGGTTAATCGGCTTTTATATTACGCCGACGTTCGGCAGCATCGTGCCCGTGTGGATCACGCGCTTGATGACGATCCTCATGCTGCTGCTGATGGCGTCGATCGCGCGCCGCCCGCTCACCCTGCCGAAACGCGCTGTCTGGCGGCCGATCATCGCGGTGGGCGTCCTCGATACGGCCGCCTATGTCGCAAACAACGTTGGCTTGCTGACCGAGCAGGTGTCCATCGTGACGGTATTGGCTTCGCTGTTCACCGCGGTCACCGTGCTGCTGGCGCGGGTGTTCCTGAACGAACGGCTGCGCCGCTCGCAGTGGCTGGGCATCGGCTGCATCCTGCTCGGCATCGTTCTGGTCAGTTTGTGAGTTTTTCCACAAAACGGGTGTCAACAGCGCAACCAGCCTACAGCATTTTGCGTACAGCCCTGTATAATCAGCTTGCCGCGCGCCGAGGGAGCGAAAAAGACGCGCGGCACATTTTGTGAAGCGTTAGAGAGGACAGCGTTGTGAGACGACCGCAATGGATGATCAGCTTGATTATCCTGCTGCTGGCGGCTTGCGCCCCCGGCGAACCCAACACGCCCACACCAGCGCCAGACGCGCTGGCGTTGGTGCAGCAGGCAGCAGATAACATTCGTTCGGCTGAAACGTTTCGCCTCTACGTCGAACAGAGCGGACCGGAATATGTCATCGAGACGCTTTACGGCGGCGTGTTATTTCGCCGGGCTGTTGGCCAGTACGTCGCGCCCGGTCAAATGCAGGCCGAGATTCGGGTGAGCGCCGCCGGGCTGAACGTCAATGTCGATGTCTTTTCGCGCGGTGAGGAACAGTGGTACCGCGCGATCTGGACGGGCAATCAATGGCTGCGCGAGGACTTCTCTCCCGGCTTCAATCCCGAACAGCTCATCGCCGAGGACACCGGTTTTCGCGCTGCGCTCAACGCGCTGCTCGATCTCGATTACCTCGGCATCGAAACCCTTGAGAGCGGCGCGACCGTCCACCACATCAGCGGGCTGGCCGACGGCGCAGCCGTCAGCGCTCTGCTCGTCGGCTTGATCGAGACAGCCGGCGATGTGCGCGTTGATGTTTACATTGATACCACCACGCTTTACCCAGTGCGCTTCACCCTGCTCGAGACTGTGCCTGTGGTGGCCGACGGCGGGCTGCCCAATTTAAACAGCCGCCTTACGCCAAGCGCCCCAGCCGAGCGTCTATGGACGCTCGAGATCTCCGATATCAACGCCGCGCCTGCGCTTGATGGCCCGGAAGCCTGAAGCAATGATGACCTCTGTGCAGGCTGCGCCGCGCCGCATTAGCCCATGGCTGGTGCTGGCTTTAATTTCGATTCCAGTTTTCGTCGGTTCACTGGATTTGACGATCGTCTCGGCGTTTCTACCGGAGATCATCATTCGGCTTCAGCTCCCCGTCGAGACGATCGTCAATGATGCGGCATGGGTCGTCACCGGCTACTTGGTGGCTTACACGGCCAGCATGCTGTTCATGGGACGCGCCAGCGACTTGATCGGCCGGCGTAGGGCTTACCTGATTTGCATCGCGCTGTTCATGCTCGGCTCGTTGATGATCGCGGATGTCGATCCGGAGGCGCGGCGCGGCTTCTCCGGCTGGCTGTACTCGACGGCCTTCCGGCTGACCGGCGCGCGCCCCGATCCAGGCAGCATCGCGCTGCTGGCGATCATCATCGGGCGGGTGGTGCAGGCGCTCGGCGCAGGGGCGGTGGTTCCGGTCAGTTTGGCGCTGGTCGGCGATCTTTTTCCGCGAGAGCGGCGCGCGCGCCCGCTCGGCGTTGTCGGGGCGATCGATACCAGCGGCTGGATGTTGGGCCACCTTTATGGGGGGATGATGGTCGCGCTGTTCAGCACCAACAGCGCAGCTTTCGTCAGCCTGATCGATGGGCTGGGCCTCAACTGGCCCGCCCCCGATTGGCGCACGCTGTTCTGGATCAACGTGCCAGTGAGCGCACTCGGGCTTGTGCTGACGCTGTGGGCCTTGCGCGGGGCGCAGCAAACGCGCGCGCGCGGCCGTTTCGATCTGCTCGGCGGGCTGTTGGTGGTGGGCGCGCTGGTCAGCCTTGTCGTCGGGCTAGGAGCCAATATCGAAATCTCCGCAACGCTCAGCACGTTTAGCCAAACCGGCGGCCTGCCTCCCTACGCTGGGCCGCTGCTGGCGCTGGCGGGGATTTTGTTCGCCGCTTTCCTGATCGTCGAAACGCGACTGCGCGACCCGCTTTACGACCTACGCGCGTTTCGACGACGCGGCATTGCCATGGGATCGCTGACGAACATCGCGGTCGGCTTCAGCCTGATGATCGGCCTCGTCAGCGTGCCGATCTTGATCAACATCCGCATTGCCGATGCGACCGAGCTGGCCGATGCCGCGCTGCAGGTTGGCATCTTGCTATCGGCCCTCACCGTGCCGATGGCGCTGGCGGCGGCTGGCGGCGGCTGGCTGAGCGACCGTATCGGCCCCGCACGCGCGGCCGGGCTGGGGATGGCGCTGGCGGCCATTGGCTTTTTATCGATCGCTACGACGTGGACGGTCGAAGTTGCCAACGGCCTGATCGCCGTGCAGATGGCGCTCGTCGGCCTCGGCTTCGGGCTGACCTTCTCGCCAGTCAGCGCGGCCATGCTCAACGCCGCCGACAGCGATAAACTGGGCGCGGCCTCGGCGCTGGTCATCATCATGCGTATGCTCGGCATGACGGTCGGCGTCGCCTTGCTGACGGCGCTCGCGTCTAGCCGGCTGACTCAGCTCGCCGCTGCGGAGCTGGGCCAAGCAGCGCTTGATCCGTTCGCCGCGATCGAAACATACATGCGGCTGACCGTGCAGGTGCTGACCGAGATCGCCCTGCTCGGCGCGGCGATCTGCGCGATCGGGGTCATCCCGGCGCTGCGGCTGCGCGATCGTCAGCCGGTTGCCCCGGCCGTGCCGCAGGCAGGCGGAGCCTCAAGCGCAGAAGCGAAGCTGTAAAAATACAATTAAAACTGTCCCCGATTTAATAGAGCAGCAACAATCTAGTCGTAGAGTACAGGTGCATCATCGTCTCCATTGACGCCTCTCATTCGACGACATGAATAGAAGGAGTAGTGAATGAGGTTGCACCGGTTCTTCAGCCTGCTCGGCTTATGCGCGGCAGCGCTGCTGCCGATCCTCGGAACGGCGCGCGCTCAGGATGACGCCCAGCCCGGACGTATCGATTTCACCCTGCAAACTGGCGGGACGGTCATTGCGCAGGTGAATGACGCGCCGTGGCTTATCGCGCCTACCGATGCTCGCAGCGCCGCCGATTTTTTCTTCGACCTGCACATCTTCAGCGTGATAGAACGACGAGATAATTCCTTCACGCTGCGCGATATCCCTATCGATTTAGAGACGCGTACTTACAGCGTCGCGCCGACGCGCGGCCCCGCCGATCTATACGTCACCACGCAGTTCGGGGCGACTCTGGTCAGCCCAAGTGGAACCTTCACGGTCGAAACCATCGATTTCGACACGGAGACTTTCAGCGGAACGTTCACTTTGACGCGAGAAGATGTTACTCTCAGCGGAACGGTGACGAACCTGCCGCTCGTCCCGATCAAGGAGTGCCGCACCTCTGGCCCAAACGGCAGCCATGAGGCTGGTGAAAGCGCATTTACGTTTACCGTGCTCGGTTCTGAGACCGTTCCCAGCGCCGCCGTTCCGTTTGAAACGGGGGCGTGGATCGTCGAAGTGAATGACAATTGGATCACCAATGCCCCGCTGACTTACAACATTACCCTGCAAGACACGCTCGACGGCGAAGGCCTTCGTCTTGAATTGAGTTTGATCCCGTTTGAGGATCTGAACGATACCGTCAGCGCAAATACGAACCGCCCGGGGTATATTCTCGGCGCGCTGGTCAACCGAGCTGCCTTTCAGCTCACGTTGGTTGATGATGGCGCAATGGCGCTGGAGGAACGCGATAGAAGGCTGTCCGGACAGTTTGATCTTCTTGCCCGCGACCGGACAATGTCGATAGTGCTGATCAGCGGCAGCTTTCACAACCTCCCCCTGCCGGCCCGTTCATGCGTCATTCGCCATTTGACGGCCGGCCAAAACTGAGAGAAAAATGCATCACAATACAGACCCCCTGCCTCAGGCGAGGGGGTCTGTGTTTTTCTTAACGAGCGATTATGGCCGGCCGCCGCGACCGGGTGGCGGCCCGCCTCCGGGGTTGCCGCCGCCCGGGTTTTGCCCCGGGCCGCGTCCCTCAGGCGGTCCCGCGAAGGGTGGCGGCCCGCCTCCCGGGTTCTCTCCCGATCCGCGGCCAGCTGGCGGTCCAGCGAAGGGCGGCGGCCCGCCTCGGCCGGTTTCATCAGCCTGCATCTGCGGTTGGACTTCAGCGGCCTCATCTGCGGGTTCCGTCGTCGGCTCGAGGGCCGCGCGCAGCCATGGGGGACCACCAGCGCGACCCGCGATCACTCGCCCGGGAGCAAGCTGCGCTGGATGCACACCTTCTTGCTGAACGATCTGCCCCCATCCCATACCAGCGGCGCGCTGTTCAAAATAATCGCTTGGGTCGGCACCGGTTTCATAGGCAAGCAGATATGCGCGCGCGATCTCGCCATACCCAAAACCGAGGCAGCGCCAGCTGATGATCTCTTCGTATGAAACCCCGAACTCGCGCGCATAGGCCAGCGCAACTGGGTGATTGGGCTGTTCGCAGCCGCTGACGTCAGGCGTTGGTTCTGGCGTCAGTTCGGGCGTTGCCTCGGGGGTTGCCTCAGGTGTGATTTCTGGCGTGACTTCTGGGCTTGGCTCTAGTGTCACTTCTAGGGTCACTTCAGGGATGTCCTCAAGGAACAGCTCGACCGTCAGTGCCAGCACGGTAACCCCATCAGCAAGCAGATAGCCCGTAACGATCACAACATCGCCTTGCCGCAGCAGCGGCGGCAAGACCGCCCCGCTCGGCACCAGCACAAATTCGCCGACCATCAGGCTGCCAGTGCTCACATCGACCGGGCCAGTGATGAGCACCAGCTCCGATCCTTCTGGCTGCGCGACCGGCGTCGCAGTTTGCGCGACTAGCGGGACGGTCGCCAGCATGAACACCCCTATCAGGGCTGCTAAGGCGGCCCATAGACGAAAGCTGCGCTGCATTTTGAACACTCCTCCATTATCTATCTACAGCAGACACCTATAAACCGAAAATAGTATTGAGATGTCGCGGGGTTTCATAAAGAAATAAACATTTCGTTTTTGAAATGTTTTAGAACCGATGATAGCTCATGTCTCCGACACTGCGAGGCGGCTCAGTCGAAACGCTGCGTGAGCACGAGGACGAAACCGCCGCTGGTTGGCAGGCCGCCGAGAGGATCGATGTACCGGCCAGCTTGGAGGAAATAGAGGCCGTCTTCCGGCAGGATGAAGCGATCGATCCGCGCGTTCTGCGCGCCGCCGCTGTCATCGTCGCTCGCGAGCTCGCGCAGTTCCTCATCGAGGATCGCCACGCGCGGGTCGAGATCGCCATCCGTGCGGTTCATCGTCACCGTGATCGCATCACCGGCAGCCCCGCGGAAGACATAGAGAAGCTGCGGCGTAGTGTCATCGAGGTGTCCCGCGATCGCGTCTCCATAATTTAACTGTGCCGAGATCGCTGGGATATTTGCCGACAACGCTGCATCGGCCGCTGGCGCCGGGGCGACGCGCTCGATCCGCAAAGTGTATGGCCCGCGCGTGCGTCCGGCCTCGCGTTGATAGCGCGTCGCGATCACATAATAGATGCCGTCATAAGGCAGCGTGAAGGCCTCAATGGTTGAGTTTTGCGTGCCAAAGCTGTCGTCGTTGCTGGCGAGTTCTTGAACGCTGGCGTTAGCCAAGATCAAGTAGCTGTCAAGGTCGCCGCCGGGGTTGCGCACCATCGTGATGGTGATCGTCTCGCCGCGCCGGCCTTCGAACCGGTAGAACTGATTGACCTGCTCGTCGTTGATCTCACCGGTCACTGTGGCGCCGATCGCGATCGGACGGGCGGCCAACGCGCTGCGTCCCAGCCCGCCATCGCTGGCGCGCTGCAGCGTCAGCACGAATGAGCCGCTGCTGCGCCCAGCCGCCTGCCCGAAGCGCGTCGCGATGATCACATAGACGCCATCTTCCTCGATCAAATACCCCTGAATCGCCGCATCCAGCGAGCCAGAGCCGGGCACATCGTCATTTTCAGCGATGACGAACGCGCGGCTGTTGACCAACATCAAATATGGGTCGAGATCGCCGCTGACGCGCTGCATCTGGATAGCGATGACATCGCCAGCATTGGCGCGGAAACTGTAATAAAGCTGAGGCGTTGAGTCGGTGATGCGGTTGATCACCGAATCGCCATAGCGCAGGACGCTGCCCGATTCAGCACTTGCGCCCACTCGTTCGATCTGAAGGGTATAACGTCCAGAGGTCGTGCCCAAACCGTAGCCGAAACGCGCCGCGATCAAATAATACAGGTTGGTGGCTGGCAGGCGCAGCGAGTCGATCCGAATCGAACGGGCATCGCCAGAGTCGTCGCGCAGCGCGATCACCTGACCATCAGCATCAACCAGCGTCAATATGGGGTCAAGGCTGCCGCTGCTGGCGGTCAAGTCAATCGTGATCACGTCGCCGCGCAGCCCCTCGAATTGATAAACTCGGCTTGGCGTGGCGTCGTTCAGCTCGCCGATCACGCGCGCCCCGTAGATGAGCGTCGTCCCAAAACTTTGTTCGGCGGCCTCCGTCTGAGCGGTGAGCGGACAGCCCAACAGCGCAGCGAACGCAAAGACGCATATCAGCCCCAATAAGAATCGCATCATGCCTGTTTAACGGCAGCGGCCTGCGCATAAGCCTGCCAGATCGGCTCGGCTGACGCGTTGCCCCCGCAGATGATGGCCACAGGATGGCGAAAAGCGCTGACATCAACCACGCCAGTTTTGAGCGCGGCAATCACAGCCGCGCCCGCCGGCTCAACCAGTTGATTGGCGTTCAGCCACAGCCAGCGCATCGCATCTAACATCGCGTGGTCATCAACCAGCGCGATCCGGTCTACGTAGCGCCGCGTCAAGTCCAGCGTGCGCTGGCTGACGGCGCGCGGCGCCAGCGTATCAGCGATCGTGCGCACTTCGGTCAGTTCACGCACGACGCCAGCCTCAAGGCTGCGCAGCATCGTCGGGGCGCCGGCCGGCTCGACGCCGATAATAATCGCCGACGGGCGTAGGCTTTTGATCGCTGCCGCCACACCGCCAATTAACCCCCCGCCGCCGATCGCGACCAAGACGCAGTCAAGCTCCGGCATATCCTCGAGAATTTCTAACCCGAGTGTGCCTTGCCCGGCAAGCGTGGCATCCGCATCGAACGGATGAACATAGGTCTGGCCAGTCGCTTTAGCGTCATCGACAGCCCGCGCATGAGCATCATCCCAGTTGCGGCCATGCAAGATAACCCGTGCGCCCCATGCCTCGACGCGCGCGATGCGATCAGGGCTGGCGGTTGCCGGCAGGTACACCGTCGCCGAGATGCCAAGGCGCTGGGCCGCATACGCCAGCGCCACGCCGTGGTTACCGCCGGAGGCAGCAGTCACCCCGCGCGAGCGCGCCTCCGGATCGAGCTGAAGCAAGGTGTTAAACACGCCGCGCGGCTTAAAAGACCCCACAACTTGCAAGTTCTCCAGCTTCAGCCGCAAAGTTGGGGAGAAGTCGTTGGCCAGCGCGGGCAGCGGCAGCAGCGGCGTGTGGCGCACATGCATGCGAATGCGGGCATGCGCGTCGAAGATCATGTCAATCGGCAGATCGTACATGGCACCATCTACGATGTGAGGTTTGCGGTCTATCGCGGCAAGTATACTGCGTCCTGCTGAAATCCGCAGGATTTTTCACGCACCCGGACGCGCGGCGGCGCATTTGACCCGCTGGTTATAACTTCATATACTGAAAGTATTACAAGAGAGGATAACGGCTATGCCTCGCATTTTCATCAGCTACCGGCGCGCAGACAGCCAAACGATCACCGGCCGCATCTACGATAGTTTAGCCGTGGTTTTCGGTGAGGAGCAGGTGTTCAAAGATGTCTACAATATTCCAGCGGGGGTGGATTTCCGCGCGGCGCTGACTCGGGAAGTTAGCATGGCAGATGTCGTGCTGGTCGTGATCGGCCCCTCATGGGTGACGATCGCCGATGACGCTGGCCAGCGTCGCCTTGATGATCCGAATGACTACGTCCGAATCGAGGTTGAACAGGCGCTAAGCCGAGTGACGACGCTGGTCGTGCCGGTGCTGGTGGGGGGCGCGGCGATGATGCGTGCGGCCGACCTGCCGGAAAGCCTCTCCGAGCTGGCCTATCGCAATGCGGCGGTCGTGCGCGATGACCCGGACTTCCGGCGCGATATGGCCCAACTCATCGACCAGATCAAAAAGTATTTCGAGGAGAATGCCCCAACCCAGCGCCTCAAGCCGATCCCGCAGGCTGCTGTGGGCACGACGGCGACGCCGGGGAAGCCGGGAGGAGCTTCGGCTACCGTCGATTTCGACTTCGATGATCTGCTTCCAGCCAACACCTCGGCGCCCCCAGCCCCGTTCTCGGCCTCCACGCCGCATCCGCAACCGGCCCCGGCGAGCAAGCCCTCAGGTTCAGGCATGAAATGGGTCTGGATCATCGTTGGGCTGTTTGTCCTCGGCATCATCGCGCTGGCGATCTGCGAGGTCTTCAGTTCGCTTGCGCTGCTTGGCTCCGGCTACGGCTGGTAGCGCTCCATCTGCAGCAAGGCGCTGATCCCGATCAAATGGCTTCACAGCCGATTTTCGCCTACACCTTGCGCAGTGCGGATTAAGAAAAATTTCACCAGCTTCGGTGATCAATGTCACTGCTAGCGCGGGCTGGCATTTTTGATAATCGAAACAATGGTCGAACAGCGATTCCGACTCAGCGAGGTCACGCTCATGCGCCGCATGCTCTGAATCCGTCTTCTTGGCGCCAGTTGGCGTCCAGAGGGGCTACGTTCATTGGCGAGCGGCCCTGAGGCTGTTTCCTAGATCCCGCTTCGATCGCATGCCCTCGCAGCCCGCCAGACTAAACGTGGCGGCTGTTGGCTATTGTTCATTACGAATGGGTAGGAGGGCATTTTATGGCAACCCATACACTTCCGGCAGTTCCCACTTTCACTGATCGTGTCACCCGATTTCTTGCATCGCGAACGGGCATTATCGTCACCGGCAGCTTGATCGGGCTGCTGGCGGCAGTGCTGCAAAATCAGGGCAACCCGCCCAATATGGGTGTGTGCATGGCCTGTTTCGAACGCGATATCGCTGGGGCGCTGGGCCTGCACCGGGCTGCGCCGGTGCAGTACATTCGCCCAGAGATCATCGCTTTTGTCTTCGGCTCGATGGTCGCTGCGCTACTGTTTAATGAGTTCAAGGCGCGCGCAGGTTCCGCGCCGATTGTGCGCTTTGTGCTAGGCACGTTCGCAATGATCGGCGCACTGGTCTTTCTCGGCTGTCCATGGCGGGCGCTGCTGCGGCTGGCCGGCGGCGATTTGAACGCCATCGTCGGGCTGGCTGGCCTCACCGTTGGTATCGGCGGCGGCGTCTGGTTTCTCAAGCAAGGCTATACGCTGGGCCGCTCGCAGCGTGCGCCCGCGGTGGTCGGCTGGATCATGCCGGCGATCATGCTGCTGCTGCTCATCTTCTTGTTGACTAGCGTCAGCTTCTCGCCTAGCGGGCCGATCTTCTTCAGCACGACAGGCCCGGGATCGATGCATGCGCCGATCCTGATCTCGATCATCGCCGGTCTGGTGATCGGCTTTCTCGCGCAGCGCACCCGCTTTTGCACGTTGGGATCGATCCGCGATGTGATCCTGATCCGTGATACCCATTTGATCAGCGGCATCATCGCCCTGCTGGTCGCGGCGTTCATCGCGAACCTCGCCTTTGGGCAGTTCAATCCGGGCGTTGAGCTGCAGCCGATCGCGCACAGCAACCACCTCTGGAATTTCCTCGGCATGGTTTTATCAGGGCTGGCTTATGCACTGGCTGGCGGCTGCCCAGGGCGGCAAGTTTTCCTCTCTGGCGAAGGCGACGGTGATGCCGCGGTGTTTGTGCTCGGCATGATCGTCGGCGCTGGCTTCGCCCACAACTTCGCCCTGACCGGCGCGGTTGACCGGTTGAACGACGCCGGCGCGCTAGTGGTAGGCGGCCCGGGCCCGTTTGGGCAGGCAGCGGTGCTGATCGGCATCGCTGTCTGCGTCATCCTCGGCTTTACCATGCGCGAACGCGCCCAGAAGAGTTGATTGGAGGAGGAATCCTGATGATAGAGATCGATGTCCGCGGCCTGTCGTGCCCGGAACCCGTCCTGCGGACGCGCAAAGCGCTCGAAACCCTCTCGCTAGACGAGCCGCTTGTGGTCATGGTCGAGACGGCGACCTCGCGCGAGAATGTAAGCCGCATGGCGCGGTCGAAAGGTTACAACGTCACCATTGATCCGACCGATGATGGGTTTAGGCTGACGATCGCCAAACCGTGAACTCCCTGATTTATCTCGATAACGCGGCGACCTCGTGGCCAAAACCGCCAGAGGTCACCGCGGCGATGACCCGCTTTCTGAGCGAGAGTGGTGCGAACCCAGGGCGCTCCGGCCACCGGATGTCGATCGAGGCAGCGCGTATCGTCTACAGCGCACGCGAGGCGGTGGCCGAACTGATCAACTTGGACGACCCGCTGCGCGTGATCTTCGGCCACAATGCGACCGAGGCCCTCAATCTGGCGCTTTACGGGCTGCTGCGGCCGGGCGATCACGTCGTCACAAGCACGATCGAGCACAACGCGGTCATGCGCCCGCTGCGCGATCTCGAACAGCATGGCGTCGTCGTGACGGTGGTCGCCTGCGCAGCGGATGGCACGCTCGACCCGGAGCGGGTCACTGCGGCACTGCGGCCCGAGACGGCCTTGATCGTCGTCACCCACGCTTCCAACGTCACCGGCACGCTGCTGCCGGTCGCGGCGATCGGCCAGATCGCTCGCCAGCATGGAGCGCTGCTGCTAGTCGATGCTGCCCAGACGGCTGGCGCGCATCCGATCGATCTGGAGGCGGACGCGATCGACCTGCTGGCGTTTACCGGTCATAAGGCGCTGCTCGGACCGATGGGCACGGGTGGGCTGGCGATTGGGCCACGTGTCGACATCGCCCGCCTGCGGCCGCTCAAGCGCGGCGGGACGGGCAGCCGGTCTGAGGAGGAAGAACAGCCGGATTTCTTGCCTGACCGGCTGGAGAGCGGCACGCCGAACGCGGTCGGGCTGGCGGGGCTGGCGGCTGGCATCGGCTGGATTCGCGCGCGCGGTCTCGACGCGCTCCGCGACCACGAGCGCCGCCAGACCGCTGCCTTGCTTGATGGGCTGGAGGCCATCGACGGTGTGACCCTTTTTGGCCCGCGCGACCCCGATCGACAGACGGCCACCATCGCCTTCGCGATCAACGGTCTATCGCCCTCTGATGCAGGATTGCTGTTGGATGAAGAACACGGGGTACTGTGCCGTGTCGGGCTGCACTGTGCGCCGGCTGCGCACCGCACGTTCGGCACTTTTCCGCGCGGGACGATCCGCTTCAGCGCCGGCGTTTTCACAACGGGTGACGAGATCGAGCGGGCGCTGGCGGCCGTCCGCTGCTTGGCCAGGAAGCAGCGATCGTGACCGCAGAGCGAACAGCCGTCGTGTTGGTTTACTCGACCAGCCATGCTTTGAAGGCGGAAAAAGCCGTTAAAGGCGCCGGTATTGCCTGCAAATTGATCCCGGTGCCGCGCCACCTCAGCTCGGACTGCGGCATCTGTCTGCGTTTCCCGCTGAGTCAGCAGGAGGCGGTCGAAAGGGCGCTGGCGACCGGCCGCGTCGAATACGAGCAGATCTGCGCGCTTTAGCCTCCGTCGGCACGCGGCCCCGTGGGCCGGCGAGGGCGTCATCTTTATTTGCCGGATCGAAAATGTGATTTATAGTTAATGAAGCATTTATTTTTCTCGCCGTCGGTCTCGCCGTCAGGAGAGGACATTTCGATGACGATGATGCGCAGCGCGCTGCGCTTAAACAGCCGGATTTTGATCGTGATCGTCCTAGGCTGCGCGGCGCTCGCCGCTGGGCTGATCCAGCTCGCACCGGCCAGCGGCCTAGCGCCAAGTTTCGCGGTAGGCCCGGTAACGGTGACGCGCACACCATTATCGTCGGTCTATACGCAGGGCAGCATCATTACAATCGCCATTGGGATTCAAAATGACGGCACTGACGCCGCGGTCGGCGAACTCACTATCAATCCTAATTTGGCTGGGGCAGGGCTGACGTTCAATACATTCATCGGCAGCACTTATTTTGACTGTACCTTAGGCTTCCCATGCACGAACAACGCTTTTTTCCCCGCTAACGACTTAGATGTCGTCACTTTCACCGCCATCGCTGCAACGGCGGGGTCGAATTACACGCTCACCGGAACTGTCGACGACGCGGCCGACTTAACCAGCACGCCGTTCTCGCCCGATCTGAACCCCTTCAGCATTGTCCCCCCGATCATCGACTTGACCGTCTTCATAACCCATGACGGCGTGCCGCCGGGATCGCCAAACTTCGAAGTTGGCAGCACGACCGGCGTCGTCAGCGTGACGGTGCAAAACATCGGCCAGCTTCCTTCATCAGGCCCGATTACCCTGACGATCTCACTGCAAGGCCAGTTGGTGCCCAACGGCCCGTTCATCAGCGGGCCGCAGAACTTGTTCACGTGCAGCGGCCCCCCTATTTTGATCACCTGCACGACGCCCATCACCGCCGTGCTCAACCCGAACGAATTTGAAACTGTGTCGTTCAACGTCTCTGCGCCGTCACAGCCGCTCGCCGGGCCGTTCTTCAACTTTGCCAGCGTGAGCGGGGGCGGCGACCAAGACCCCAGCAATAACACGGGCAATGACCCAGTGCCCTTCTCGATCGCGCCGCCGCCTACCGGCACGCCGACCATCACGCCTCCCCCAACGCCGACGCTGACGCCGCTGCCCAGCATCACACCGATCCCGACTATCACGCCGACGTTCACGGCCACGTTCATTCCGCCGCCGCCGACACGCACGCCGCTGCCGCGCCCGGCCAATGCGGGTCTGGCCATCCCGATCCCGCCGAGCGGCATCAACATCGTCGTCAACCGCGACGGCGTCAACATCCGCCTAATCCCGGCTATCGGGGCCGAGGTGCTCGGCTTCGTCAATGCCGGTACTGTCTTCGAAAATGTTGAGGCGCGCAGTCCCGATAACCAGTGGCTGCGCATCAACTTCCTTGGCCAGCAGGCATGGATTGGCACGCCGGTCATCACTGTGCTGGCCGGCGACATCGAAGCGCTTCCAGTAGCCGACCCGCGTACCATCCCATACGGCGGTTTTGAAAACCCGCGCGCAGGTCTCACCAATGCCACCAGCCCCTTCACCGGCCGCTTGGCCGATAGCGGGCTGCGTCTGCGCGCCGGCCCCAGCCGCGCCTATCCAGTGCTGGCCAATGCCCCACGCTACACGGTTTTTCCGCTGTTGGGGCGCACCGCCGATAACACATGGCTTCAGGTTAACTTTGAGGGCACGCTCGGCTGGGTGGCCGCGCAGTTCGTCGAGCTGTCCAGCATCGAAGCGTTGAGCGCACTGCCCGTCGACGGCATCGTTGCCGATGCGCTGCCGATCAGCGACCCCGGCGTCGACAGCTTGAACGATACGCTGCGCCTGCTGCGCGACCGGCTCGATCTCGCGCAGCCGTCGCTCGATGCGATCCGTGCCATCTGGACGAACATCGCGCTCGGCGGGCGCGCCGAGTGTGGGACGATCCCGGCGCGGCCTAGCAATTACAACATCGCCAATACCGTGCTCGCCCCGCATTTCGACACGCTCAACCCGCTGATCACCGACTTCAATGCAGCGATGACCTTTATCCGTCAAGCGATCGACCTGCTGCTGGGAGCGTGCGGTTTCGCCCAGCCACCGGAAGGGCTGGTCGGGGAGGGCGCTGTCTCGCTGGCGCTGGAGGCCGTCAACGCGGCTGATGCGCTCTTCCTCAGCCTGCGCATTCGCCTTGAAGAATTGATCCCGCCCGATCGCGTACCCGGCCCCGACGAGTGCGTGTTCACCTTCCGCAATGAGAGCGAGATCGTGCCGCGCCTGCTGCCCGGCCAAGTGCGCACTGGCGTCCTTAGCCCGCGGGTGCGTGTGCTCGGGTTCTGCTTCGATGCCGAGATCGGCGCCAGCTATCGCATTGAGGGCGTCCGCGTGAGCGGCAATATCCTGCCGCTGATCTCGGTCAGCGCGTTCGCGAACCCGACAAACTTCATTGGCGTTGGCCGCATTGGTCAGGGCGAGTTCTATGTTTCTATCTCGCCGATCTTGATCCCAGAAACCGGCCAGTACATCGTGATCGTTAGCGACTTAAGCGATACGCCTCGACCACAGCAGCTCGGCGGTGAGTTCGCCCTGTTGCTGACCGATGTAACCGGCATCAGCGGGCAGCTCGCGCCCGGCATCACCGTCGATGCGGGCGGCAACATCATCGTCAACCCGCAGCCGGGCCAGATCATTGCGCCTCAGCCAGGCCAGCCGATCGTCACAGCGGTGCCGCCGGTCAGCGGCCCGCAGACGGGCGTCGTCTGTCCGTCGCTGTCGTTTACCTGCGCCCAGCTTCTCTCGTGCGCCGAGGCCTTCGCCTGTTTAGCGGCGGGCAACCTGTCTCTCGATCCAGAAGGCAACGGCATCCCATGCCAGCAGAACCTGTGCATTGGTTCGCCGGCGCAGTTCGTCACCCCGATCCCGACGGCGCCGATCCCGGGCAGCCGTAATTAACGCCCTGCCCGCGCTCCCGCTGCTATCCACCAGCGGGAGCGCGGCTTCCCAATGCACAGCCGTAGCGTAATCATCAGGCGACCGTAGACTGTCCTCTTGCGCGTTCCGTTATAATCGGTGTAACGCTGTGAGGAGACTCGAACATGCCCCGCGACCAGCGCGTTTTGCGCGCCGCGGCCGGGCTGCTGTTTTTACTGCTGGCCGCTTGCAACCTGTCCGTTCCCCAAGCGACGCCGACCGTCGCGCCAACGCGCACGCCCAGCCAAACCCCGTTCTTCACAGCGACAGCGACGGCTTGGCCAACTTTCACGCCGACGTTCACCGCTTCACCCACGCTAACGCCCTCGCCGACGCCAACCCTGCCACCGACAGAAACGCCATCAGGAACACCGACCGAGACGCCGACGGGGACGCCGTCGCCGACGCTGACCAGCACGGCCAGCGAGACGCCGACGGGGACGCCATCGCCGACGCTGACCAGCACGCCCAGTGAGACGCCGACGGGGACGCCATCGCCGACGCTGACCAGCACGCCCAGTGAGACGCCGACGGGGACGCCATCGCCGACGCTGACCAGCACGCCCAGTGAGACGCCGACGGGGACGCCATCGCCGACGCTAACGCCGCTTCCGACGATCGGCCCGACAGTCACGCCAGCGCCGACTCTCACGCCGTCACCAACGGTGACGGTGGAACCCCTCACGCCGGTGCAGCCGCTGGGTCTACCACCTACGCCGGATGAGCGCGCGATCGCTTTTGCGGCCACGCTGACCGCGATCGCTGGCGCAGCGACTGCGCAGGCCGAGGCGACCGCCCTCGCGCAGACGCAGATCGCCGAGCTGCCGACGCTGGTGCCGATCGAATTGCCGACGATCGACGCGACGCCGACGTTTATCACTGCTGCGCCCGGCACGCTGCCTGCCGTCGAAGTTACGCTGCCACCCGAGGCCTTCCAAACGCCGGCCGATTTCGGCCCAGCAGCGCCGACTCCCATTCCATCTCCGGAGCCACTGCTGCAGCCGACAGCGATCATCCCACGGATGATTGCGCCGACCGCGCCGCCGGAAATCTTCGCCCTGCCGCCGGAAACGCGCGCCTTTACCCTGACGACTGCTGGAGGTCTCAGCGGCGCGCTCATCGAAGCGCCGGGGGGGATCGCTGTCCGCTTTGCCCAGCACCCGCTCAACCCGTTTCGCTTCGCTGTGATCGATCCGATTGGGTTGCTCTATCAGGTGCGCGATACCCGGGTCGGCGGCCGCGAACGCTTTGAAGCGTCGCCGTTCAGCGCTTTCACGCCCGGCACGCCGGAAGAGAACAGCGCTTACGTCACGCAGGTGGCTTGGTCGCCCGACGGTACGATGCTCGCATTTCTGGTCGATTCGCTGGCCGCCGAGCGCGATGGACGCCGCCCGCCCGCTTTAAACGATGGGCTGTGGCTGATGTATTTTGATGGCGAGCGGCAAGCGGGCCCGGCCGTCCATCTTTTCCGAGCTTGTCCTTATGAGGGCGCTCCAGTCTGCGATCTGGTCGACCGAACGGCCGGCCCATACCAATATCGCGCCCGCGCCTTCCGATGGAACGCGCAGAGCAGCGGGCTGCTCGTCGAACTGGATCTGTTTGAAGACCCGATCTACCCGCGGGCGGTTGTCCCGCTGGCAGTGACGTCCGCGCAAGCCGCGGGAAGCAGCCTGCGCGATGTCTTCCGCTACGACGGCGCGACATGGTCGCCCGATGGCCGCAGCCTGCTGCTGCATGGCAATGGTGAGGATCGGCGTGTTGGGGTGCGCCGGCTGCCGTTCCCAGTGCCAGACCCTCCGCTCGCAGCGCTATTGATCGACGCGGCCGCCGTCGGGCTAGCATCTGTGGCGGGCGCGGTCGAGCGTGCCGATGGCAGCCTGCTCCTGATCGGCTCACCCCTTGGCCCAGACAGCGCGCAGGCGCTTTACCGCGCCAGCGCCACTCAGGTCACCCCGATTGGCGGCCCAATCGGCATGGCCCCTCCCAGTCGCATCGACTGGTCGCCCGATCGATCGGCAGCGCTGGTGGTCACGCCGGGCATCGTCGAGGGCGCGCCAATCCGTTATTTCGTGGCGAGCGAAGACGGCCGCGTCGAAGAGATCACGTTGGCGGTGGCCGGCGCGCTGGCGGTCGAGTGGAGCCAGTAGCAGCCAATATGCGTCATATCGATTTCAATGCTACACTGAAAAAGATCTTGGAGCAGATGCGATGACAGATCCAGACAAGCCAAAACCGAACACGCGCACCGGGCGCGTACCGCGCATGGAACTGCCTTCAACGCCCCTGCACGAGCCGCCGCAGCCGCCGCTCATGCTCGATATGGCCAATGAGGAGGGCGATCTATCTGCCACCTCGCCCATAGCGTCGCTGCCCGGCGAGGGAGAAGACCGCGCTAAACACGCGGACGACTCGGCAACGGCCAGCGCAAGCGGGACGGAACGCGTTTGATAGGCCTCAGGCTGAACGAAAGGAGGCCGATCTATTGCCAGCCCGCCCCACCTGACGTATAAATGAGGCGCAGTCCATTAGCAGAGAAATGCCATAATGGCAGCAAACGCACGTGACGAATTCATCGGCAAGACGCTCGGCCAATTTGAGATCCTTGATGAGATCGGCCGCGGAGGCATGGCGACGGTTTACCGCGCCCGCCAGCTTTCGATTAATCGCATCGTCGCAATCAAGGTGCTGCCGCGCGCCCTGCTGCACGACCCGATGTTCTACGAACGCTTCACGCGCGAAGTGGACATCATTGCCCACCTCGAACATCCGCATATCCTCCCGATCTTCGATTATGGCGAGGCCGACGGGGTGCCCTTCATCGCCATGCGCTATCTGGCCGGGGGCAGCTTTTCCCACTGGCTTCGGCGCGGGCCGCCGCCGCTCGATGCGCTCGCGCGGCCGATCATGCAGATCGCGCAGGCGCTCGACCATGCGCATCGACAATCGATCATTCACCGAGATTTAAAGCCGGGCAACATTCTGCTAGATGAACACGGCAATGCTTACCTGACCGATTTCGGCATCGCCCGCGTGATCAACAGCAGCTTGACCGGCAGCGCGCTGATCGGCACGCCCGCCTACATGAGTCCTGAGCAGGCACACGGGCTGCCCCTTGATGGGCGTTCGGATATTTACTCGCTTGGGGTAGTCTTGTTCGAACTGCTGACCGGGCGCGAGCCGTTCGAGGCGGAGACGCCTGTCGCGCTGCTGCTCAAGCACATCAACGAGCCGATGCCGTCGCCGCTGACTCTGCGCCCAGATCTGCCGCGCGAGGTGGAGGCGGTCATCTTCAAAGCGACTGCCAAAATGCCCCATCAGCGTTACGCGACTGCCAGCGCGTTGGCCGCAGCTTTCGCCAGCGCGATCGAGCCGGCGACGCGCCCCGGCCTCGCCACAGCCATCGAAGACGATGCGCCGACAATCGTTCCAGAGGCTGGCACGCCGCCGCGGATGACGCCGCCCAGCGGCACGATCATGGGCAGCGGGCAGATCGTTACAGATAAGATGGCCGATCAGCCTGCCCGTCGTCGCCGTGCTGCCATGCTGCTGGCGACCGGTTTGTTCAGCATCATCGCGATCGGCGCGGCGGCCATTTTGACCATCGCCAACGTCGGCAGCGTCGATCCGCCTTTCGCGCCGACGCCGACCGCATTTGACAACGGCCAACGCATCGTACAGGCGCATTACGCCATCAGTGTGCCGGCCGGCTGGGAGTACATCGATCGATCGGCCGATGAGCTGCCGACGCAGCTTTGGCGGCAGGATGAAAACGCCTACATCGGAGTGACCGTCGTCGAAACCAGCAGCGGAGGGCGTGGGCTCATTCCTCTGCTCGAGACGTACAGCCCGGCGGGCGATGTCGTCTCGTTGATCAATGCCTACAGCGCAGCGCACTACGATCGCCCGGGCACGGGATATGCGTTCATCGATGCGGCAGCGGCGCCTAACGGCACCGTGCGGCGCAGCTACCGGCTCGAGGGCGCAGTCGATCCCCCGCTGCCGCCCGGGCAAACGGATGTCTTTTTTATTCCACGCGAAGATATCCTGATCGTGCTTGAGCTGTACGCCAGCGACAGCCTCGGCAATGCGATCGTCCCGCTTTACCAGCAGGTGCTTGACTCGCTGACCGAACCATAATGCAAAACGGCGCGTTCCGTTGGGAACGCGCCGCGTCACTTTTACAGTCGATAAGGTGCGAATAGGTCAGGCTTGGGTCTGCGCTTCAGCGGCTTCATCGAGCGGCTGCAAAGTTTCTTCGCGCTCGCCGAGCCAGTTGATGGCCATTAGCGCAGCGGCGCAGCCTTGCCCGGCCGCCGTGATGGCCTGCCGGAACACGTCATCGTGGATCTCGCCGCCAGCGAACACGCCCTCAACGTTGGTTCGCATCCGCTCGTCAACGATGACGTAGCCGGCCGCGTCGGTCTCGATCTGCCCACCAAAGACGGCGCTGTTCGGCGTGTAGCCAATGAAAACGAAGACGCCATCGGTGGGATGCTCGCGCGTCTCGCCGGTTTGCACATCGCGCAGCGTCACTGCGCGCACCACGCCATCAGCGCCTTTGATCTCGTCGACGACGGTGTTCCAGATGAAGCGGATCTTCGGGTTGGCAAACGCGCGCGTTTGCAATGCGACGCTGGCGCGCAGCTCGTCGCGCCGGTGCACAATCGTCACGCTGGTGGCGAACTTGGTCAAGAAGATAGCTTCTTGAAGGGCAGAGTCGCCGCCACCAACGACGATGATCTCCTTGCCGCGGAAGAAGAATCCGTCGCAGGTAGCGCAGTAGCTCACGCCGCGGCCAATGAACTCATTCTCGCCGGGTATGCCGAGCTGGCGCGGGCTGGCGCCAATGGTGACGATCACCGCATCGGCCAAGTAGGTCGTGTTATGCGTCTTGACGATGAACGGCGTCCCGCGGCTAAAATCGACCTCAGTCACCACGTCGTAATCATAGCGAGCGCCAAAGCGTTCGGCTTGCGCGCGCATTCGCTCAGCCAAATCAGGCCCCTGTACGCCTTCCGGAAATCCGGGGAAATTATCGACATCGTGGGTGGTGGCGATCTGCCCGCCAAACCGTGGGCCGGTGATGACGACGGTGCTCAACTGGGCACGCGCGGTGTAAAGCGCAGCGGTCAGCCCTGCCGGGCCAGACCCGATGATGACGACACGTACTTTTTCCATGGGTTTCTATTCATTCCTCGTGTAGTGACGACTGGATAAGGCCGCTGTTCTCAGCGATGATGATGCTCAGCAGCGCTTGGTACTCCTCGTTGCATTCGGCGCAGCACTGCAAATGTTCTTCCACTGCTGGCAGCAGCTCATGAAGACTGGCGCCTTTGGCGACCAGCTCAGCGAGCGACGCCAGTTTCTGGCTGCATGTTTCGCAGTCGATGCCGCCATCGCGATGGTCTTCGAAGATCGATAGGATGAGACGTTTTAACTGCTCGTCCACTTGTTCAGCACCTGTTTGCTGCCGTGCTGAATAGTGGACGCTGCACACAGCGGCGATCTTACCGCGCTCAATCTTGAAAAAGGTTGACGACGTAATCCGTGGTGATGCCCTCCGCCTCAAGATGCGCTTTGAGTTTGCGCCGGGCGTCGTGCAGCAGTTTGTACAAGGCATTGCGATTGGTGCCCATTTGCTCGGCCACCACTTCGAGTGGGACGCCGCGCATGGTAACGGCCACCAGTGCGCGGAACTGGCGTTCGGTCAGCACCTCGTATAGCGCCGCACGGATCTTGGCGGCGACTTCAGCCTGCTCGGCGGCGCGCTCTGGCCCAGGCGAAGGGCCGCCACCGAGCGGGTTGGCGTTGAGGGGCAGCAGGTCGCCCTCGGCAGTGAGATCTTCGAGGCTGAAATCGCGGTAACGCGCGCGGCGCAAATCGCTAATGGCGACGCGCACGGCAATGCGCGTCGCCCAAGTGGTGAACAGGCTGTCGCCGCGAAAGCTGTCGAGATTTTCGATGACGCGTAGCGTGGCATCTTGGGCGAGATCTTCGGCCATTCGCGTCAATTCTTGATGTGACAGATGCGCCAGATCGCTACGTTCGCGGCTGAGGTAATAGAAGATGCCGCGCTGCAAACGCGCTTTTAGATCCAGCAGCGCATGGGCTTGGGCTTCGCCGCCGGCGCGTAAGTCTGCCAACCATTGATCGTTGCTGCGCTCCGCCATGTCCTCACCATGCTGTGCAGCGCCTACCGCGCCGATAATAGCACGTCTGAAGCGAAGATGCGCTTTTCTCGGCATGCGATCAAAGGTTCAAAAAAGCGGCAATCTGCGCCTCTGCCTCGTCCACACCAATGCCATCGCGGGCCCAATCGAATGTGGCCGGCGCGCCAGATGCCACACCGCGCGTGGGCAGGCGCACTGGCTTCCACAGGGTAAGCGCTCGCTCTGGCGGCACGTAGGGTGCATAGCGCGCCGGGTTAGACGGGCCGAAGATCATCACCGTGTGCGCGCCAGCCGCTGCTGCCAAATGCGTTAGCCCTGTGTCGTTGCCAATGTAGAGTCGCGCTGCCGCCGCCAATGCGCCAATAGCGCCGAACGACAGGCCGCCGGCGATGATCAAGCGCGGCGCGCGCATCTGCGCATCCACCGCGGCGAGGATCGCGCCGTCAGCTGGGCCGCCGAGCAGGACGATGCCAGCCTCAAGGCGCACTGCCAGCCGATCGGCGAGCGCAGCGAATGATTGAGGCGGCCAGCGTTTGTCATCAAAGATCATGCCTGGGTTGCGCCCGCCCGCCGGGTTGATGACAATGTAGCTGCGCGCAGCGCCCGGCCAGCCGCCTAAGCGCGCCTCGGCCTCAGCGCGATCTGCGTCTAGAACGGGCACGTTGGCATAACAGCCGGTCGTCTCGATGCCGAACGCTCGCAGCACATCCAAGTAAACTTCGGCCTCGTGACGCGCAACATCCGGATCAATGGGCGCGCGGATGGTATAGCCAAAACCACGGCCAGCGCTATCGATGCCGGCCCGATGCGGGATGCCGGTCAGCAGCAGTGCAGCGCTCATCAACGGCGAGCGTACTAGCGAGATGGCCAGATCGAAGCGCCGGCCGCGCAGCAGCCGAACAAAGCGCAGCAGCGCCGCTGGCGTACGCACTGGCAGCGCCGCTGGCCCTGTATCGACGATCCCGTCGAGCAGATCGTGCCGCTCAACGACGCCCTTCGACCAGCTTCCAACCGCCCACTCGATCTTAGCATGAGGATAAGCGCGCCTTAAGGCGCATAAAGCGGCTGTCGCCAGCACAACATCGCCGATGCAACAGGGCAGGATCAGGAGAATACGGTGTGGGTCCGCAGGGGGCTGGCGCTGGGGTAGCACTCGCCCAAGCAGAGCATACAGCGTCACGGCATAGGCTTATAGTGCAAAGACAAGGCGCGCCAGCAGCCACAACAGCAGCGCGATGAATAAAAACAATAGACTAGAACGAATCCCCCGATATTTTTTCTCAACGATGACCGCCTTGGCATGAACTTGGGCGATCACGCTCGTTTTGATGTCATCCATTGTCAAGGCCATAAACTGCTCAACATATGCTGCTTCCTCAAGAGCGGCCGCTGTTCCAAAGAAGAATAAATTATTCTGCTTTGTGCCGCCTCTTAGCTTGGGACGCGCGCTTGACAGCGCAAAGTAGATCGAAATGAGCAGTGCCACCACCATTAGCAAACTAATAGCGACAGCGAAGCGCTCCACCGGTTGCGTGTCAGCGGTGATCAACGCACTAGAAAGGGCACCCGGGTTCAGCGCGATTGATGCGATAAGGATCGCATTGGCACCCATGATCAACTGGGCTTTAGTATCGGCGATGCTAATTTGCATATCCATGCTCATATGCAGCATGTACACCAGCCGCGTAAAATCGATATTAGCAGCAGCGACCGTCACCACATTCGGCTGTACAACAGCAGTAGGCAGCTGGTTAACCACAATCGATCCTTCACAAAATGCAGCGAAGCTTTCCTTGCAGCATAACACGAAGTTGCAGCAAATCTGCATGAATTTAATGAACGACAAAGGCGGGCGTAGCGAAAGCTGTGCCCGCCTTTGTCAGAGCAAATTTGGCGATGATCTAGGCGATGGCGCTGAGTGCCGCTGGGCTGACATCCAGCCGGATCGACGGCGACATGGTCGAGGTGATAGCGGCGCGTTTCATATACACGCCTTTGACCGCTGATGGCTTGACGCGCATGACAGCCTCGATGACAGCCTGCGCATTCTCGAACAGCTTTTCCTCATCAAAGCTGGCCTTGCCGATTGGGATATGCAGGTTGCCGGTTTTATCGTTGCGGAATTCCACGCGGCCAGCTTTCAGCTCCTGCACTGCGCGGCCGATATCTTCCGGCTGCACAACTGTGCCAGCTTTCGGATTCGGCATCAAGCCACGCGTGCCCAAAATGCGGCCAAGGCGGCCGACCTTCGGCATCATGCTTGGAACCGCCAGCGTGGCCTCAAAATCGAGCCAGTTCTCCTTCATGATGCGGTTGATGATCTCATCATCGGCGATGTAGTCTGCGCCGGCGGCTTCCGCAGCGCGGGCATCTTCGCCTTCAGCAAAGACGAGCACGCGCACCGTCTTGCCTAAACCGTGCGGCAGCATCACCGTGCTGCGCACCTGTTGGTCGCTGTGACGCGGGTCGATCCCGAGGCGAAAATGGAGTTCGATCGTCTCATCGAACTTGGCATTGGCAAGCTGTTTGACGAGCGCGATCGCTTCCTTAAGCGGGTAATTTTTTTCGCTGTCGACCAACTTTTGCAGTTCAAGATAGCGTTTGCCGTGTTTGGGCATGGTCTTGTTCTCCTGTGGTAGCTTGCGGGCGCCGCGCGCCCTCCCACGATCTTCCTTGTTGATAGATGCCAGCGCGCTGGCTTAGTCAACCACCTCGACGCCCATCTGGCGAGCGGTGCCTTCGATTTGACGCATGATCGAGTCGATGTTGGTGGTATTCATGTCTTTGAGCTTCACCTCGGCGATCTCGCGCACCTGTTGGCGCGAGATTTTGCCGACCTTCTGCACTAACGGATTGGGCGAGCCTTTTTGAATGCCTGCCGCCTTCATAATTAAAAAGGGCGTGGGCGGGCTTTTCAGCTCGAATTTGAACGAACCGTCGCTGAAAATCGTGATCTCCGCTGGCACGATCTCGCCGACGCGGTTAGCGGTGCGCGCGTTGTACTCTTTGCAGAAGCCCATCAGATTGATGCCATGCTGCGCAAGCGCCGGGCCAATGGGCGGGGCCGGGTTGGCTTTCCCCGCCTGAATTTGCAGAGTAACGACTGCTTTGATCTTCTTCGCCATGCTTGATTCCTCGTTTCAGAGCGTTAATACAAACGGCCGCAGCGGCGCGCTGGCGCTCGTTAAACCTTTTCCACTTCCAAAAAGTCAAGCTCAACCGGCGTATCGCGCCCGAAGAAATTGACCATCACGCGGACTTTCGATTTATCCGGATCGATCGCTGCCACTGTGCCGATGAAATCGTTGAAGGGGCCATCGATAATGCGCACCCGCTGGCCAACTTTGAACGTGACCTTGACCTTGGGCGCATCGTCGGACATGCGGTCGAGGATCTGTTTAACTTCCTCAGGCCGCAGCGGCGTAGGTTCGTTGCCCATGCCGACAAAGCCGGTGACGCCCGGCGTGTTGCGGACGACGTACCACGAGTCTTCATCCATCTTCATCTCGACCAAGATATAGCCGGGGAAGACGCGGCGCTCGACCGTGCGTCGTTTGCCATCCTTCACTTCAATTTCTTCTTCGGTCGGCACGATCACGTCAAAAATTTTGTCGCGCATGCCCATCGTCTCGATGCGCTGCTTGATCGACCGCTCGACCTTATTTTCCTGTCCAGAATAACAATGGACGACATACCACATTTTTTCGTTAGAGGGCTTGACGCGCCCTTCCTCGATCAGGATCGATGTCCCTTCATCCTCGCCTTCCGGCGCATCGTCCAAATAGACGGGTTCGGGGTCGTAATCTTCCTTCTCGAAGCGTTCAAACTCGTTCATCAGATTGCGTTTTCTACACGTTAGCTCGGTTGAGAGCGGCGGTACAAGATATACCCGACGACGATCGCGATCCCCATGAAGATGAGCAAGACGATCGGTGTGCCCAAGCCGATGCGGAACAGCTCGGTGAAACCGAAGCTGATTGCGCCGAGCACAATCGACGAGATGATCAAGGCGACAAGGACGATGATGGTCAGCCGGCGTGCTTCTTCGCGCGTCGGCCAGATGACCTTCTGCACTTCAGAGCGAACGCCCTCAAAATACTCGCGCAGGCCGTTGAAGGCGCGAACGAAGATGTTGCCTTTCTCTTCCTGCTTTTCTTCGAGCTGGCGGCGGCTGGGGGTCGCGCGGCCCTTGCTGGCTGTCAGCCCGCGCTCCTCGTGCTCGTCTCCCGTTTCAACGATTTCAGCAGCAGGCGCAGCAGCTTGGGCACGGCGCCGCCGCCGGCGGCCGGCTTCCTGCTCTCCAACGGTGTTTTCGGCTGGCATGGGTCTCTCCTTAGCCATAAACCCAACTGCGCTGTACGATGCCCAGCTTGTCGCAAATCGCATCGCATAGGTGTTGCATGATGTAAAACACCGCCGCAAGCGACGGTGTTTCGGAACCTTTAAGGCAGGGGCACTAGGATTCGAACCCAGAACAACTCTTTTGGAGAGAGTTATGATGCCATTTCACCATGCCCCTGTGAAACGACGATTTGTTCTGAAGTCTACACGATCACCGGTCGGCCGTCAACAGTGCATACGTCGCTCGCCCGGCGCGCAGGCGCAATCATTTCGTCTCGCGGTAGATCACGTGGCGGCGCACCAGCGGGTCATACTTCTTCAATTCAAGACGCTGCGTATCGTTGCGGCGGTTCTTCTGCGTGTAATACATGTGGCCGCTTTCGGTACTTCGCATCTTCACGAGGACGCGATTCCCCTTCTTCGCCATGGTCTTTCATCTCGCTTCTAAGTCTTGCGGAAAAGTTTTGAAAAAAGCCTTTGATGGGATTTGAACCCATGACCCCGTTCTTACCAAGAACGTGCTCTACCCCTGAGCTACAAAGGCACACTGCACCTATCGACAGGGTTGTTAAGTGGGCCGAGCAGGACTCGAACCTGCGAAGGCTTCCGCCAGCGGATTTACAGTCCGCCCCCTTTGCCGCTCGGGACATCGACCCTCACGCGCGTTGGCAGAGCTTCCGATGGGACTTGAACCCATAACCTGCCGCTTACAAGGCGGCTGCTCTGCCGATTGAGCTACGGAAGCATTGCTGATTAGTATACCATGCGCCGCAGCCGCGCTCAAGCGAAAGTTTAGGCGCGCTGCCTCAACTTCACTTGAATTCTATAGAGGCAGTTGGGGGTTGTCAATCCGAAATTCGGCCAGCAGGCCCTTGTCCATAAAACTGCCGATACAGGCGCTGCTGCGCTTCAAGCTGTCGGTCGACCCACGCCTGATGATCTGGGCGCGGCTCGACCATGCGGGCGATGGCCGGTTCGTACTCCGCGACTGGAGCGCCGCGGCCGCGCCGGATGAGCAAGGCGATACCTTTGGCTGTGGGTTCGCGTTCGGCGATCAGGCGCAGCGGTCTCCCCAGCGCATCGGCCAGCATCTGCGCCCATGCCTCACCTTTCTCGAGCGCGCCGCCGCCTGCCAGCACGAACTCGCCCGGCTTCCCAAGCAGGTCGTCGATCAGCCGCAGACGCAGCGCGACCCCTTCCAGCAGCGCCTGTAAAATGTCGATCGGCGTGGTGCTAAGGCGTAGGCCATGCAGCGTGCCAGTAGCGAAGTCGCAGTAGCCGGGGCTGCGTTCGCCAGCGAGCAGCGGCAGCACAACCAACCCGTGCGCGCCCGCCGGGCGCGTTCGCAGTTCCGCCTCAGCGGCTTCTGCATCGAGGCGCAGCGCTGCCAGCGCCCATTGGTAAATGCTGCCCCCTTCGCTGGTCGCCCCGCCGATCAAGTGGCGCGCGCGATCGACCCGGTATGCCCACAGCCCCGGCGGCACAGGTTGAAAGTGGGTCTGCACGACGCGCAAGGCAGCGGTTGTCCCCAGCGTCAACACTGGCCGGTCAGGCGAAGCGCCTCCAGACCCAATGTTGGCCGCCGCGCCATCGCCCAGCGCGAGATAGAAGGGCACATCGCGCAGCGCCGGCCAGCGCCGCGCATAACGATCGCATAATCCTGCCTGCGCATCGTCATAATCAGCCAGCGGCGGCAGTTGGTCGGCCGCGAGTTTGAGCGCGCGCAGCCACGTTTCATCCCAAGTGAGCGCCTCGCGATTGAGCAGGCCCGACCACGCTGCAACGGAGAAACTACAGGGAACCAGCCGCCCAAACCACACGCGATAGCAGTAAGTCGCAAAATCGACCCAATGACGAACTTGAGCAGTGGCGGCCGGTTCCGCCTGCGCGAGCCAGCGCAGCTTGGCCGGGTGATAGGCAGAGTGAATGCGGCAGCCAGTGCGCTGACGCGCTGCATGGGCATCGTGCTCGGCGCTTAACGCTGCCGCGGCAGCGCTAGCACGAGTATCGGCGTAGGTATACAGCGGCGTGACCGGCTCTCCGTGCTCGTCGAGACCCAGCAAGTTGCCGACGAACGTCGCCATGCCGGCGGCCTCGATCTCCTTGGCCTGAGGATGACGTAAGATTCGATCGATACAGTCTTCAACCGCGCGGCGCAGCGACGCTGGGTCAGCGGTCGATTGGCCCTGCGCGGTCGAATCGAAGTGGTGGTCGCGGCGCGCGGTCGCTTCTGGAAGGAGGCGCGCTTCATCGTCAAACAGCAGCGCCCGCACCGACGAGCTGCCGACATCGATAACCAGCATCGTCATGTCGTCGGCGTCCTTTCACGGGTTCGTGCGATCAACGCACTGTTGAGCTTATCATTCATGGCGGCGACGGTTGTTGCGCGGCTTTGTCCACGCGAGTTAAGCCGGAGCATTAGTGTAACGCATCGTATGGGAAACTGCTCTTGGCGAGATAAAGAGGCTGGGTTATGCTCACTGCCCGATGACAACTCGGCTTCCATCCGGCAAATCATGACGACCACGACCGAATTAGAACGAACGCTCGACCGAGAAGCGCTGCGCGACGTGATCGACCTTGCCCTATGGTCAGGGCAGCTCCTGCTGCAGCACGGCGCTGAAAGCGCGCGCGTCGAAGAGACGGTGCACAAGATCGGCACTGGCCTCGGCGCGAACTGGATGGACATCCTTGTTTCGCCCAATGTCATCATCGCCACTACGATCAGCGGTGAAGAATTTCGCACTAAAGTGCGGCGCGTCATTCAGCTCGGCGTCAATATGACGATCGTGGCCGAGGTCAACGATCTCAGCCGGCGCGTGGTCGCGGGCCAGCTCGATCGCAGGGCAGTGCGCGCCGAGCTAGAACGCATCAGCCGCGGGCAGTCCCATTATCCGCTCGCAGTGGCTGTTCTGGCCGCTGGCCTCGGCTGTGCAGCTTTCAGCCTGCTGTTCGGCGGCGATGCTGCCGCTTTCGGGATCACGTTTCTGGCTGCCAGCGCGGCCATGTGGCTGCGTCAAACGCTGCTGCGCGAACGCTTCAATCCGCTGCTGGTGGTGATCGTCACGGCCTTTGCGGCCAGCGCGTTGGCCGCAGCCCTGCCACTGGCGGCAGGCGCAGCGCTGCGTGAAGAGGCGCTAATCGCATCGGTGCTGCTGCTGGTTCCGGGCATCCATCTGCTCAACGCAGCGGAAGATGTGATCGCCGGCCATCTGATCACGGGGATCGCGCGCGGTTTTCTAGGCGTGGTGATTTCGCTGTGCATCGCGCTGGGGCTGCTGCTGGCGCTGCGCTTGTTAGGGATCAATGCCTTATGACCATCGAAGCGTTGCTGCAACTGGTGCTGCGCGATGCGCTCTGGTCGGCGCTGGCAGCCGCAGCCTTTGCAGTGCTGTTCAACGTGCCGCGGCGCACGCTGTTGGGTTGCGCCGCCTGCGGTGCAGTTGGCCATAGCTTGCGCGCGCTGCTGCTCGCGCTGGGCTGGTCGATCGAAGCAGGCACGTTATTTGGCGCGACCGTCGTCGGCTTTGTGGGTATTTGGCTGGCGCATGCCTACAAAGTGCCCGCGATCGTTTTCACCCTCAGCGGTTCGATCCCGATGGTGCCGGGCGTTTATGCCTATCGAGCAATGCTCGGCTTCATTCAGGTCACCTCGGCGCCGGCTAGCGAGGCCTCCGCGGCGCTCGTCGAAGCTGGCGTTAGTGCGATCGCTACCGGACTCATTCTGGCAGCCATCGGCATCGGCATCACGGCGCCGGGCTTGCTGTTCCGGCGCCCTAAGCCAGTCGTGTGATGACCACGCCTTTACTCGCCAAGCAGCGCCTGAATATCCGGTCCGACCACGATCATGACATCGGCAGTCGTTAGCCCATCGGCACCGGGTTCGATCGCATCGGCTGGCAGGCCGAGCAGCGCAGCCAGATAACGCGCCGTCCACAGCTTGCCTGTGTAATCGCGGATATAGGTCGGCCGGTTGTTAGGCGTGGGGATGTTGCCGATGCTTTGAACGGTCACCTGCTGGCTAAGCAGCCAATCACGCGTTTGCCCGGCTAGGCCGGGAATGTCGGTGTTATTGTACACGACGATCGTGGCATTTTCGGTCTGAGCGCGCGTGCGCAGGTCTGAAAGGGAAAGGTTGGTCTGCGCATTAAAAACTTGATCCATCAAAAAGCGAATTGCGTTGTAACGCGGCACCAGCACTTGATCGCCGGAGGACGTTGTCGCTAAATCGACGTACAGGTTATTAATGACGCCGGAAGTGATGTTCTCTCGCGGAATTTCTTGCAGCAGCACACCCAGCGCAATGATATCTTCGAGGGTGAGATTCGTGACATAAGCGCCCGAAAGCTGATCCCACAGCGCGGGAAGCTGGCCGATAAAATTGGTGATACCGCCCGCGCTGAGGACTTCATCTCGCACCGCTTTGATGACTTCCTGCTGGCGCGCGGCGCGGTCAAAATCGGAACCCTCTGTGGCGCGAGTGCGCGCGTATTGCAGCAGCCGCTCTGCATCAAGGCGCTGACAGCCCGGCTCAAAGCGAACGTAGATGGTGCCGTAGCCGGCATCGGGATAGTTTGGATCGTCGATCAGTTCGCGCGGGCAAACCTCGATGCCATTCGGCGCGATCAAACTGACCACGGTCGTGAAAACATCAAAGTTGATGCGCACATAGCGATCGATCGGAATGCCAAGATTATCCGTAATCGTGCGCGCAGCCAGCGCCGGGCCGCCGCCAGGATAGGCGTTGGCATCGCCCAGCGCATTAGCGGTATTGATGCGGCCGGGCTGGAAACCTGGGATCGGCACCCACAAGTCGCGCGGGATCGACAGCATGCCGACCGTTTTGCGAACCGGATCGATGCTGACGACGATCATCGTATCGGTGCGAAACGGGCCGTCCTCGTCGCCGCGCTGATCGATGCCGAGCAGCAGCACATTAAAACGGCGTGGGTCATCCCATGAATAGCCGGCCAGCGGGTCAAGCGTAGCGGTTGGCTCGCTTTGCGGTTCTGGGAGAGGGTTGTCAGCGACGGCTTCAACATCAGACGCCGCTGTTGGCTCGGCCGGCGGCAGCGTTGGTATGAGCGTCGGCGTCGGCTGCACTTGAAGGAATTCTTGAAATGATGCCACCCGCACCCCGCTCTCGCCGAGATCCACGGCAACCTGCCGGGCGAGCGCAAACGAGCCGACTCCACAGACAACGGTCGCCATCACCAACATGATGATCGCGCCGAAAAACAACCAGCTTGGGACGCGCATACAACTACCTGCCAATCCAAAAAACTGTTTGCACAGCGCTCGCATTATAGCGGACATTGCTAGCCCGTGAAGCCTACGTTATGCCTACGTGAGCCGCACCCGCCGTATAATGTGGGCAGACACGCGCATCCCTAAATCTCTAGGACGATCGATGACGAGACCGGACGTTCGCGCACTCGGCAGCTTGAGAAAAGCTCAATGACCTCGCGCCGAATTTGGATTTTTGCGATCGTCCTGCTGGTGATCAGCACCGTGCCGTATTGGGTCGCGGCGGCGCACGCCGGCGACGGATGGCGCTTCAGCGGCTTCCTGATCGGTGTGGAGGATGGGCATTCGTATTTAGGCAAGATGCGGCTGGGCGCGCGCGGCCAATGGGACTTTTCGCTGTTCTACACAACCGAACCGCACGAAGCGGCGTCTCTGCTCTATCTTCCTTACATCGCCGCTGGCTTCGTGATCGGCGGCCTCATCCCGGTCGATGATCCAGCCTATCCAACTGCGGCGATCGCCGCCTTCCATGGGCTGCGCATCGGTTGCGCAGCGCTGCTGCTGGTCGTGCTCTATCGCTTCATCGCCGTCTTCATCCGGTCAGAGCGCGGCCGGCTGGTCGCGCTGATCTTGGCCACGCTGGGCGGTGGCTTCGGTTGGCTGCTGCCGCTCATCGACCGCGTGCCGCCTGAATTCTACATTCCGGAAGGTTTTGGTTTTCTCATCCTGTTTAGTTTGCCGCATGTAGCGCTGGCGCGCGCGGCGCTGCTCGGCGGCCTGCTGGCGGTCATCGCTATCGCCGACGGCCAGCAAAAAGGCCGGGCCGCTGCCCTCTACAGCGCGCTAGCGGCGCTGTGCTGGGTTGTCGTTGGGCTGGCAGTGCCGTTCTACCTAGCCATCCTCTACTGCATTCTAGGTGTATGGGGGCTGACGGTTTGGCTGCGCGAGCGCGCATTTCCACGGCGTTTGTTCATCGCAGCGGCGGCCGCCAGCGCAGCGACGCTGCCGTTGTTCTTGTACTTCGCGCTTACGTTCACGAACAACCCGGCTTTCGCGCTGTGGTCGGCACAAAACCAACTGCCTTCGCCGCCGCTGCTCGATTATGCGGTCGCCTATGGTTTGCTGGCAGCGCTGGCGGCCGGCGGGGCCGGGTGGGCGTGGCAGCGCGGCCGGCTGCACACGCGCTTCTGTCTGTTGATCGGCTGGCCGGCGATCGTGCCGCTGCTGGTCTATCTGCCGATCAATGTCCAGCGGCGCATGGCCGAGGCCGTGATTGTGCCGCTGGCGATCCTCGCCGCTGCCGGCCTAGAGCGGTGGATGAGCCGCCGCACCAGTTCAAGCCGCCGGCGTCTCGCCTTTGCCCTCGTGGGCGCAGCTTGTGTCAGCGCAGGGCTGCTGTGGCTGGTGGCGCTGCTAGCCGCCTCAGTTCGTTTTTCGCCGGTCTTCCGGCCACCCGGCGAAGTGGAGGCCTTCCTGTGGCTCAATCAGCATGGCGAAGCAGGGGCTGCTGTCCTCACCAGCATGACGACGGGCAATGCGCTGCCCGCTTATGCTGACCTGCGGCCGTACGTCGGCCACGGGCCGGAAACGCTGGAAGCCGTGCGCAAAAACCGCGAGATGGTTGCGCTGTTCACGGACGATCTTACGGCCGAAGAACGTGCCGCGCTCTATGGCTCGCCCTGTCTCATCGCAGCGCCGACCCTGTGCGCCGACCCGCCGCGCTACCTGATCTACGGAGACCCAGAGCGGCTGCTGGCGCGCGAGATCGGTCGCCAACCGAGCTGGGTAGAGGAATGGATGCTCGTCTATGAAACGAGCTACTACGCGATCTTCGAACGCAACCCAGCGCTAGGCCGCTAGCCGGCTTTGTTCTCAGCCGGCTTGGCGAAGATGATGCGCCCCGCTTCTTTGTTGATCAGCTTGGTGACCTCAACATAGATGGTGCGATCCATGAACTCGCGACCGCGCTCGACGATCACCATGGTGCCATCTTCCAGATAACCGACGCCTTGGCCCATTTCCTTGCCCTCTTGCAAGATGCGCAGCGCGAACGTCTCTCCCGGGATGTAGGCAGAACGGACCGCATTCGCTAGCATGTTGATGTTAAGCACATCAACTCCTTGCGCCCGCGCAACTTGATTCATGGGGAAATCGATCGTCACAATGGGCGCGTTCAGGCGCTGCGCCAGTGCGATCAGCTTGTCGTCCACGTCGTTCAGTTCTTCGACGTCGTCCTCGACAATCTTAAACGCGATCGTTGGATCGCGCTGGAGTTCGTTCAGCTTGGAAAGTCCTCGTCGGCCGCGGTTGCGCCGCTGCGCGTCGGAGGAATCGGCGACGCGATGCAGCTCCGAGATAACGAAGCGCGGGACGATCAGCGTGCCGCTCAGGAAACCCGTGCGGGCGATGTCGACGATGCGCCCGTCGATCAGCACGCTGGTATCGAGCAGGAGCTGCTGGCCGCTCCCCGCTGGCAAAGCAAGCCGTTTTGACCCAATGCCGAGCCATTCGTTCATGAACGTCCAGATCTCGCGGGAGCGGCTGGTGAACAGTGTCGTCGCCAGATAAGCAAAAGTGATCGACAGCGCTGCCGGCAGCAGGCGGCCCCACGGTTCGCCGAGCAGCGAAAACGGATAAGACAACAGCAGGGCGATCGTCAAGCCGAGCAGCAGGCCGAGTACAGTCGTGAACAGCACCTCAATCGGCATTTCGTTGATGGCGCGGCTGACCGAGCGTACGGGCCGCACCGTCAGCCAAGGCGTCATGATCAAGCCAAACAAAACGCCAACCATCGAAAAGATGAGCGAAACGACCAGTTCCGGTAAGTCGATGGCGGGCGCGAAGCTGACGCCGATGCGCGCACCGAGGATCGCAAAAACGATCATGCCGATGATGCGGGAGATAAATTCGGCTGACATGGGCGATAAAGTCTCCTAACATGTCGCTCACAGTAAGGCTTCCGGCCCGTTGATCAATAACGGCAATTCTCGAATCAAAAGGCTGGCTGCAAAGCGGCTCCTCTTAACAGTATCACAATGCGCCTGCGCAAACGTTATGATATTCATTACGATGGTAACACGGAGCGAACCAGCCCGTCAACGCTGCTGCTTCACGGGCGGCCAGCTCACGGGGCAAGCGGGGCGTTCCGATCTCGCGGCTGCCTACGGATAGTTACGGCTCAGCATGCGCGCATAAGGGATCGTCTCGCGAACGTGCGGCAGTCCGCACACCCATGCGACCGTGCGCTCTAGCCCCAAACCGAAACCTGCATGCGGCACACTGCCATAGCGACGCAGATCGAGATACCACGCGTAGGCCTCGCGTGGCAGGCCGATGGTGGCGATCTTTTCTTCGAGCAGATTCGCGTCATGAATGCGTTCGCTGCCGCCGGTGATCTCGCCGTAGCCTTCAGGCGCTAGCAAGTCAACACTGCGGCAAACTTCGGGCCGGCCAGCGACTGGCTGCATATAAAACGCCTTGACCGCAGTGGGGTAGTGGTAAACGAACACCGGCTGGTCGAACATTTCCGCGATCGCTGTCTCGTGCGGGCTGCCAAAATCTTCGCCCCATTCAATATGGACCAGTTCTTTCTGCTCCTCGTCGGTCGTCTCAGCGGCGAGCCGTTGCAGCCGCTCCACCGCTTCATCGTAGCTAATGCGCGCAAACGGCCGCTGGATCGCCCGCAGCTTGTCCACATCACGCTCGATGATCGCCAGCTCCTGCTGGTGGTTGGTAAGCACCTGCTCGATCACATGCATGACCAAGCCTTCCTCCAACTCCATGAGTTCTTCGAGCGAACAAAACGCGATCTCCGGCTCTAACATCCAGAATTCCATCAGGTGCCGGCGCGTCTTCGACTTTTCAGCGCGGAAGGTCGGCCCGAAGCAGTAGACCTTGCCGAAAGCGGCCATGTTGGCCTCATTGTAGAGCTGGCCGGTCTGCGCGAGATAGGCCGGTTCGCCGAAGTAGTCGATCGCGAACAACGTCGTCGTGTTCTCGCCGGCAGCCGGCGTGAGGATGGGCGTATCGACCAGCAGAAAACCCCGTTCATCGAGATAACCGCGCAGCGCGCGGATGATGGTGGCGCGGATGCGCAGGATCGCCCACTGGCGGCTGGAGCGCACCCACAAATGCCGGTGATCCATGAGAAACTCGACGCCATGCTCTTTCGGCGTGATCGGGTATTCCTCGGCCATCTGTACCAGTTCCAGCCGGGTGATGCCGATCTCGAAGCCGCCCGGGATGCCCGGCGCGCGGCTATCAGCCCGCACCGTCCCCGTGATGATGACGGAAGACTCCTGCGTGAGGCGGGCAGCGATCTCGAAGTCGGTTTCCGCCATCTCGCGCTTGAAGGCGACACACTGGGCGATGCCCGAACCGTCGCGCAGTTGGATGAACTGCAGCTTGCCTTTATCGGTGCGGTTATAGACCCAACCGCGCACGGTCACTTCCTGTCCCTCATAGGCTGCAATGTCACGGATCGAGATCACGGTTGCCACTGGTTTCACCTTTGATCGTTCCGCTCACGCGAACGGGTTTCTGCACAACGCGCGATTATAGCATGGCCTCAAGCGTTCTGTTGAAAAGTCATATCGGTTTGATCTACTGTAGGGGCGCTATTGACTGCGAAAAGGATGGTCCATGCTTCAACAGATGATCACACTGCTCATCGGAATCTTTGGAGGCGCTATGGTGGGGATGCAAACGCCTATCGCCAATGCCATCGGCCAGCGCATCGGCAGCGCTGGCGGCAGCCTCGTCGTCCATGTCAGCGGAGCAGTGATCTCCGCCCTGCTGTTGATCGCGCGGGGCGGGGAGAGTATCCAGAACATCCGCAGCGTGCCGTGGTGGATGTTCGGCGTCGGGATTTTTGGAGTCGTCCTCTTTTTGACGATCAACTATACCGTTCCCCGGCTGGGGGCAACGAGCGCGATCACGCTCATCATCGTCGGCCAGCTCGGCATGGGCATGATCATCGACCAATTTGGGCTGTTCGATGTGGCTGTGCGCGCAGCCGACGGCCAGCGAATCGTCGCTGTCATTTTGCTGCTCGTTGGCGCCTACCTTATGACCCGCTGAGCGATGCTTACCACAGTGTGAGCGAATCTGCGAACAACTGGCGCAGATCGTCCGCGCCAGCCGGGCGCGGGGACAGCTTGGTTACGCGATGCTGCGGCAGCGTGCCGGCAACAAGAGCATCAAGATCGGCCTCGCTGAAGCCAATCGCGCCCAGCCCGTTGGGGACGCCAAGCTGCTGCATCAGCTCGATCAGACGGTTGGCAATCAGCAGGCCGGCCTCTTCGGGTGCTGCGCCGCGCGTATCGACACCTAAGAGCTGGGCTGCCCACAGATGACGCTCTGGATTAGCAGGGGCGGTGAAGCGAAAGACGGCCGGCGCATTGAGGATGACCGACATCCCGTGGGGGATGAGCGGGTGATCGATGTTCACGCCTTCTGGCTGGTAGCCGCGCACCATAGCCGAGACGGGATATGACATGCCATGCGGCAGGTGCACGCCAGCATTGCCAAAGCCGATGCCGGCGAAGGCCGCCGCCAGCAGCATTGCTTCGCGGGCTGCGTCGTCTTCTGGATCGTGGGCGGCGCGCACAATATTCTTGGCGACCATTTCGACTGCACGCGCAGCCCAAATGTCGCTGATCGGGTTCGACCCCTGATATGCTGGCCGCATGACCGGCGTCTCGGGTTTCGGCCGGCCTGTGTAGGGCAGCGCTGTTAGCGATTCGAGCGCGTGGCTAAGGACATCGAGTCCAGAGCTGGCCGCGATCATCTTGGGCATGGTGCGCGTGTTATCCGGGTCAAGGATGCCTAACACTGGGCGCAGCGCTCGGTGAGCGATGCCGGTCTTAGCGTGCATCTCTGTGAGGTCGAAGATGGCCACGCCGGTCGTCTCGCTGCCGGTGCCAGCCGTCGTTGGAATGCAGATGAGCGGCTTCAGGCGGCCGGGGATGGGCCGGCCGCGCCCGATCGGCGGGTTAACATAGTCGAGAAAATCGGCCGGGTAGGTCGAATAGAGGTTGGCGGCTTTAGCCGTATCCATCGTCGAGCCGCCGCCAACGGCGACGAAACCATCGAAGCGTCCTTCGGCAGCGAAACGGATCGCCTCTTTGAAAGAGGTGTCCGTCGGCTCCACGCGCACCTGATCGTACAGCACCGCGTCGATCCCTTGCGCCTTAAGCGACCTTATTGCGGTATCGACAGGTTCCGAAGCGCGCAGGTTAGGGTCGGTCAGCACCATGACGCGGCGCAGGCCGAACTGCGCCGCGTCGATCCCGACCTCGCGTGTCGCCCCGCTGCCGTATTTGATGCTGGAGGTATCCATCGTGAAGATCGTCTCATACATCGCATCGCGCTCCCTTCGCTGTTGATGATTCCGTTAGCCGCGTTCCGGGCGGTGCCGCTCCAGCACGGGCGCAGCCGCCCGCCAGATCCGGTCTTGCAAGTGCCGGCTGATCCCGTACTGCCGCGGCCAGCTCACCTCATAGCCTCCCTCGTCGAAAGCGCCAGCCGGCGGCAGATAGCCGTAGGTTCCGTTGGCATAGCTGATCAACATTGGGCAGGGATAGCCCATGCACTGCGCCGCGGCGCGAAAGGCGATGGCTGTCTCGCTGAACGCTTCGCCCGGCTGCCCCTCGAAGACGGCTGGCCCCACCCCAGCAACCGCGATCTCCATGCTGTGGATGCCCTCGGCGATCTCCGGCAGAATCGCCGCGTAATGGGGGAGTGTCGCCTCAGGAGGCGGCTCATCTGCGGCCAATGAGCCGTCGACGATGAGCTGCTCACAAAATACCCGCGCTTCATCCGTCAGGCCAATGCGCCGCCACACGCGCAGCACCTCATCGTTCAGCGCACGGGCGATCGTTTCCGCCTCGAAAAACGAGCCGTCAAAGCGATCCTCGATGTTCCAGTAATCGGGTTGGGCGGGGTCGTTAGGGCCGTAGTAAGACGTTAAATGTCCGATCGTGCCAACCGGGTGCCCCGCCGCCAAGCGCTGGCGCACGGTTTCCGTCAGCGGGTTAACATCGCCCGCGCCGCCTTGCGCGTACAGTGCCGTCACGCCGAGCGCCTCCTCGAGCTGGCGGCTGGCATAGCCGGGAAAATCGCCGGAGATAGCCTGATTGCCCCCGCCCATGACAACTGCGTGGCAGCCGTAGTGCGTCAGCACGGCGACTGGCTTCCCATCGGCGCGATCGACGCGCAGCACACCGACCGACGGATCGGCCGGGCGGTTGAGCCAGCGTCGATTGATGTTATAGCCGAACAATTGGCCGAAACCTGCGCCGAGGCGCGCCGGCTGCCGCGCCTCGTAAGCCTCGACGATCGCATCGGCGATCCGGTCGTGTAGTGAGAACTCCCAGCTTTCTAGCATACGCGTCGATGGCCCGCTGTGGGTGTGGGTGCAGAAAATCAGAAGCTGCTCCGGCTTGAGTGGGCAGCGCGCAGCGATCGCTGCGCGGATGCGGGCGATATCAGGCAGGCGCAGCCATAATAGCTCAACGCTGCACAGGGCGAGCGCTGTCTGACCATCATCGATGACCAGCGCCCGCGCAATCAGATCATCATGAACGGCTGTGGAAACCTCCATGTAATCGACCAGCACCGCCCCGATGCGCGGGGTGATAGTGGAACGACCAACGCCGGCAAGCAGAGCCATTTTTCCTCCTTACAGGTGTGGCAAACGCGCGCGATATTTCTCCAGCAGCGCCTGATTGTGCAGCTCCGGCCCAGCAGCGCCGAGATTGGAGCTGACCAGAATTGGAACTGGATCAACGCCGCGTTCGACGAGACGCTGCGCGGTCGCATGCATGAGCGCCTGCAGCAGCGCCGCGCCGATCACCGTTGACGTGGCGCCGACTTTATAAGCGGTGCCCTTCAACGGCAGGGCGGCATCGCCGATAGCGCCGCAGTTATCGAGCACATGATCGGCAATTTCATACAACCGCCTTCCTGATGGATGGCGCGATTCGTGCGCCATCGAGTGCGCCACCGAAGTTAGTGCGACCACCGTCAGCCCGCGGCTGCGCGCTAGCAGCGCCATTTCGACCGGCACGGCGTTGCGACCAGAGTTCGAGGCGATGATGATGGTCTCGCCGGCGCGCAGGTCATAGCGAACGAGGATAGCCTCAGCATAGCCGGTCAGGCGCTCAGCCAGCGTCGAACTGAGCGCACCTTCGTGCAGCATCAGGCGCGCATCAAGCATCGCGTTGATCGGAATCAGCCCGCCAGCGCGGTAGAAAACTTCCTCGGCTAGCATATGGCTGTGCCCCGTCCCAAAGACGTGCAGCACTCCGCCATCGATCACGCTGTTGGCGATCTGGTCGGCCAGCTCCACAATTACGGGGGCGTTCTTGCGTTCAGCCTCTTGCAGCAGCGTTTGAATATGCTGGAAGTAAGGGAGCATTCAGTCGCCTTTCTGTGCAGCTTCACGAGGCAGCGTGCGCTGGATGCGCTCTACGAGCATATCGGTGATCGTGACGCCAGCGGCGCGCAGCGCCAGCAGCAGCGCGCCTGCTGCCGGTCCTAAAGCTGGCTCGCGCACTGTGCTGGTCGGCGAGGCTGCGCCGACCCGCGCGCGGAACGGGTCAAGAATGAGCGAGCCAGCTCGGAAGACGCCGCCCGTTGGGTAAATGGGCATCCCTGCTTCACGCTGGCCGAGCTGATCGAGCACAGCGATCGCTGCATCGGCGAGATCGGCGGCAGCGCGTTCTAGCAAGGCGCGGGCAGCAGCATCTCCGGCGGCAGCATCGCGAGCTATCACTTGCGCGAGGCGGGCGATGTCGGCCCGCGTTACCTTTTGCGCGTAAACAGCGCGGTGCACCTCCGTCAAGTCCGCCATGCCCAGCGCCGCCGGTACACTCGCCAACAGCGATGTCGGCGCTGCGCGGCCGTCACTGGCGCGGCAGGCCGCTCGCAGTGCTCCAACACCCAAGTCATAGGCGCTGCCTTCATCGCCCATCAGGTACCCCCAGCCGCCCGCGCGCGCCTGCCGTCCATCGGCGAGCTGGCCGTAAGCGATCGCGCCCGTCCCAGCGATCACAACGATGCCCGGCTGCGCAAGGCTGGCCCCAGCCAGCGCAGTAACGACATCATGGTGCGCCTCGATAGCCGTGCTGGGCAGCAGCTGCTTAAGAATCGCGCCTGCTTCAACGTGAGCACCAGTCATGCCCAAACAGGCCGAGCGCAGCCGTTCGGTCGTTACGCCAGCGTTCTCCAGTGCGCTACGCACGCTCGATAAAATGGCGGCCTGCAAGCGTTCGTGGCCGCCTGGTTCATCAATATGATTGGATGGACCAGCCCGGCCGTATCCCAACACCTCACCGCTTAAGCTGGCGATCAAGGCGAGCGTGCTGCTTTGACCTCCGTCGATCGCGAGGACGGCCGTCTGATCTGCCAAGTCCGTTTGTGAGCCCACAACACTCCATCTAAAGAACTGAAGAAATATGGACAAAAGATTGACAAGTAAAAAAATATGGTTACTCTATTTTATAACAAAATCATCTGATGAGCTGATCTTTATAGATTATGATGCTTATGGCGCGACAACGCAAAAATCTGGCTGACCAAATTGCCGAAGACTTGGAAAAAGCGATCTTGAACGATCGCTACCGCCCAGGCGATCGCTTGCCATCGGTTGAGAATCTAGCCGAAGAAATGGGCATCGGCCGCAGCACACTGCGCGAAGCTTTGCGGGTGCTGCAGGCCCGTGGACAAATTGAGATCGTGCATGGCTCTGGCACGTTCGTGCGCAAAGACCGGATCACCCAGCCATCAGGTGAGCTGATCAGTTTCACGGATATCGTCCGCGAACGTGGGCAGCGCCCTACCTCCGTCATCTTGCGCAAAGAAGTTGACACAGCCACAGAGAAAATTGCGTCCAAGCTACTCATCGATGCCGGCAAACGCGTCAACGTTTTGAAACGCTTGCGGTTGGCCGATGATTATCCGATCGCAGTTGAGACTTCGTTCAGCGCCTATGAACGCTTCCCCGATCTGTTTGAGCATCCCTGGCTGCCTGATACCTCGCTCTACGAAGTCTTCATCAAAAACTACAGCGTCTATCCTCACTACTCTGAACATACCATTCGGGCGGTGCGCGCCGGGCGCGTCACCAGCCAACTTCTGCAAGTGGAACCGAAAAGTCCGCTGCTGCTGGTCGAATTTGTGACCTTTGATGAGGCGGGAACGCCGTTAGAGGCGGGACGCTCGTGGTACAGCAGCGACCGTTTTGAATATCGAGTAACGGTGAAAGCTCACCGTCGCTGAGGAGGACATCTTAAAGGGGGGGATGATGCCAGCGCTGGCGTTATTAGGAGGCGAAAAAGCCAAATCAAAGCCGTTTCCACCGTGGCCGCACTATGATGAACGGGAACTCGAAGCGCTGCGTGCTGTTTTGGAGAGCCGCCGATGGTGGCGCACACCGGGCGATCAAACCCTGCGTTTTGAGCAAGCTTTCGCGGCCGCGCATGGGGCGAAATACGGCGTGGCTGTGACCAACGGCACCCACGCGATTGAGGTTGCGCTGGGCGCGCTCGGCATCGGTTATGGTGATGAGGTGATCGTGCCAGATTTCACGTTCATCGCTACAGCCAGCGCTGTGCTATCGGTAGGCGCGCTGCCGGTGCTGGTCGATATTGACGCGCACATGTACAACATCGATCCGGCGCAGGTCGAAGCCGCGATCACGCCACGCACCAAGGCGATCATCGTCGTGCATATGGGCGGCCTGCCGGTCGATATGGACGCGCTGCTCGAAATTGGCCGCCGCCACAACCTGCCGATCATCGAAGACAGCTCGCACGCGCATGGCAGCGAATGGAAGGGTCAGCGTATCGGCGCGCTCGGCATCGCGGGGACATTCAGCTTTCAGGCCAGCAAAACGATGACTGCTGGTGAAGGCGGCATCGTCATCACCAACGACGCCGAGGTCGAGCGCCTCGCCCGATCGATCAGTGACTGCGGCCGTATGCCCGGGCACCAGTTTTACGAACATTTCATTTATGCTTCCAACTACCGGTTGAGCGAATGGCAGGGCGCAGTTCTCAACGTACAGCTCGAGCGCATGGATGAACAAACCGCGCGCCGGCATCACAATGCCTGCATATTGGATGGCATCCTGCGCGAGATCGACGGCATCACGCCCCAGAAACACGACGAACGCTGCACGCGCAACGGTCACTATCTCTACATGTTTCATTACGACGCCCGCGCTTTCGACGATGTGCCGCCGGCCCGCTTCATCGAGGCGCTGAACGCGGAGGGCATCCCGACACAGGCGACCTACCCGCCGCTGCATGCGCTTGAGGTCTTCAGCAGCGGGGCATACAAGACGCGCATTCCGCCCGGCATGCCCGACGATGCGCTGCGTCATGCGCCGTTCTCCAACAGCGCTATGGTGATGCGTGAGGTCATCTGCCTGCCGCAGGCTGTCCTATTGAGCGATGAAGCGGACATGGAAGAGATCGGCGTGGCGATTCGGAAAATACAGGCTAACACCCGGGAGCTGCACGCATGACCTTGCAAGCAGGCATCGGGAAAAGGATTATCACGCCGCGCGTTGGTGTGCCGCTAGTCGGCTATGGCAACCGCGCCAGTGTCTCGCAGGGGGTGCATGATGACCTGCTGGCGCGCGCCGTCGTCATCGATGATGGCGCGACGCAGATCGCGCTGTGCAGCATCGAGCTGCTGTGGTTGCGCAAAGAAGAGGTCGCGGCCATCCGCGCGGCCGTTTGCGCGCGCTGCGCTCTGCCCGATGTGAGCATCTTCTTGTTCTGTACGCACACCCACAGCGGTCCGGCTGGCCACTCGCCCGACCAATGGGATTTTTCGCTTATCGACCGGATCGCCGAGGCGATCGTCGAGGCCTACGAAACACGAGCGCCGGCGCGCATTGGGTTTGGCTTCGGCCAACTGTTTGGCTACAACATCAACCGGCGCTGGCTCAACCGACCGGCCGATCCGTCCGTCGGGGTAATGCGCGTTGACCACGCGGACGGAACCCCGCTGGCACTGCTCGGCAACTATGCCTGCCATGCGGTTGTGCTGGGCTACGACAACTACTTGATCAGCGGCGACTGGCCGGGATATTCGAGCCGACTGCTTGAGGCGGAATTGGGCGCGCTGGCCTTGTTTAGCCAAGGCGGCGCGGGCGATATCAACCCGCTCACCGAAACCGTTCGCCAGCGGCTGGCAGCAGGGCATCCAGTTGCTGCCATCGGCGATGTGTCGTTCTACTACGGCTACCAGCCTGACCAACCGGATGCGTGGAACATCGGTGACCGGGGCGGCGGCACGTTCATTGAATGCGAGACGCTGGCGCGTGCCTACAACGCCGAGGTGATGCGCGTCTGGCGGCGCATTGAGACCTCGCCGGCGCTTAGCTTGTGGACGGAGCGCGTCGAGGTCGAGGCAGCCATCGGTCCTGACGAACCGCCCGCTCAGGGGGTTCCACTCGGCCTCTCTAGCATTCTGGCCGAGGAGATCGGCGCGAGCATCCTGCTTGATATCCGTTTAGTCGGGATAGGCTCGGCCGTATTGTTGGGACAGCCGGGCGAGGTCTTCAGCCAAACCGCGGTCGACTTTCGCGCCCAAGCGCAGCGCATGGGCTACCCGTACCCGCTGCTGATCTCTTTTGCCAATGGCAGCTATGCTTACTTGCCGCCCGCAGACGCTTTTTTAGAAGGCGGTTACGAAGTGAGCTGGCCGCTAGGACTGGGCATCAGCCGCTATACGCAAAACCGGATCGCTAAAGCAATCGAGCCGCTGCTGCACAGCCATGGTGGGGGGCACAGTCTGGTTTCCGCCAGCGCTTAGGGGAAACACAATGGACGGACACAGCGATCTCCCCTATCGAGTTGGGGCAGCCCGAATGTTATTCGATCCACCGGTCGGCCTGCCGATGGCAGGCTATGCGGCGCGCACGGGCGGCGCAGCGGGAACTCATGACGACCTGTACGTGCGCGCGGTCATCGTGAGCGACGATCGGCGCAGCCTCTGCCTGCTCTCCGCCGATGTGCTGCATGTCGATGCCGCTTTGGTGGCGGAAATCCGCGCTGCGATTGCGGCGCACCTGATGGTTGACCCGGCAGCAGTTATGATCGCTGCCACGCACACGCACAGCGGCCCGGCAGGGCTAGCGCGCGGCTCTCCGCTGCCGGGAGCCGAGCGGTATCTCGGCGCCTACGACGCTGACCTTGCGCGGCAGTTTCGCGCCTGCTGCGTGGAAGCGGCGACCGCCGCAGCTGTGGCCACTATCCCTGCTCGGGCCGTGACCGGTAGGGGTTCTGCGCGCGGCGTCGCTGGAAATCGTCTCGAACGAAGTGGGATCGTCGATCCCGACGTGCCATGGATCGCCTTCGTCGATCGTGCGGGCGCAATTCAGGCCTGTATTTTTAGCTTTCCCTGCCATCCCACTGTGCTTGACAGTGAAAACCGACTCTATTCAGCTGACTTGGCCGGCGCGCTCTGCCGCAGGTTAGAAGAAGTTTACGACGTCGGGTGTGCCCTGTGCTTGACCGGGGCAGCCGGCAATGTCAGCACGCGTTTCACGCGGCGGGAGTCGTCATTTAGCGAAGCAGAACGCCTGGCGGCGCAGATTATCGACACGTTCAGCTTCGAGACAGCCCAACCCGACCACGAGGCAGCTTGTGACTATGCTTCGATGACGATGACGCTCGCGCTGAAGTCGTGCAATTTGGATGAAGTGCGCGCGCGCTTGGACGAGGTGGAGCGCCTGCTCGATGCCAGCGGTGCGCCGGAGCGCCGCGCCGCGCTGCTCGCGGAAAAACTTGGCCTTGAACTTGCGCTGCGGCCGAAAAGCACGACGAGCGAGACTATAACGACCGAACTTCAAGTGCTGCGCATCGGCAAGAGTTTGATCGTGTGTTTCCCCGGAGAGATGTTCGCTGAGTATGGGCTGGCCCTGCGTGAGTGCCTGCCGCATACGCATGTTTTGATCGCGGGGTATGCCAACGACTATATCGGCTATGTTCCGACGTCAGAAGCGAGCAGCAGCTACGAAACGGCTATGGCGATCGTCGCGCCGACGGCTGGCGAGCATCTGCTCGAAGGCGCCTTGCAGCTAGCGCAGTCGATGCTCGTACAGCTCTAACGATCTCGCTGGGTAAAAGATTAAGGAGGATGAATGGACATGAAATAAAAGGGGAAGCTTGTTGTATTTGACTAAAGTTTTTTCGTGAACGTCTCAGCAACATAACGTAACCCTATTCCGTGGAGGATGAGCATGAAAACGAAGAAATGGGTCTCTCGATTCCTACTGATAATCGCACTGGTGGCGCTGGTTTTGGTCACCAGCTTAAGCGTCTTTGCGCAAGAGCCGGTGACGATCACCGTCTGGATGCACAATCACCAGCCGCGCGTCCCCCTCGATGAAGCCAACATCGCGCGCTTCGAAGCGGAAAACCCAGATGTCAGGGTTCAGCTCGTCATCATCGAAAACGCGGAGTTCGATACGCGCTTGAACACTGGCCTCGCCTCTGGGCAGGGGCCCGATGTCTTCAACCAGTGGACAGCCTATATAGGCCAGTTCTACCAGTCTGGACTTCTGGCCCCAGTTGACCCGGTCGCTTTTGGCGTTGAGAGCATCGAGGACATTTATGCGCTGTATGGCGAAGCTGGCGAGACCTTCCTCGCCGGCGCTACGTTCGACGGCGTCCTCTACGGCATCCCGACCGAGCTGAGCATCTATGGCTGCTATGCGAACAACGACCTGTTCCGCGAGGCCGGCCTCGATCCGGAAACGGATTTCCCGCGGACATGGGAGGAAATGCAAGTCGTCGCTGAGCAGCTTACGGTGCGCGATGCCAATGGCGTGCCGGTGCGGCGCGGTTATGACTTCCCGTGGACATCGCCGGTTTTCATGTATCTGGTCTTCGAGCCGATGGTTGCTCAACTGGGCCTGCGCATCATTGATGATCTCGAACTGACCGTCAACCTGAACAACGAACCCGTGATGCAGGTGATGCAGTACTGGTACGACTGGGTCAACACATGGAACCTCGGCGGCCCGCAGTATACCGATTCGCGCACGGCGTTCTGGAACGGTGAACTTGCCATCGACTGCATTCAGGGCAACTGGGGCGTCCCATTGATCGAGGAAGCTGGCATCGACTGGAGTCTGCACCCAGTCCCGCGTTGGGAGAATGCTGTCAATGATAACGGGTTTGCGCTGTACGCCTACTTCCTGATGGTGAACGCGTTCTCCTCGCCAGAGAAGCAAGAGGCCGGTTGGCGGCTCATCCGCTACTTGACCGATACGCCCGAAGAAGCCCTCACGCAAGCCGGTCTCTTCCAGCCGCGTATCGATCTGGTGGAAAGCGAAGTGTTCGCGAATGACCCCGTTATGCCGCTGTTCCTTGAGGAGATGAGCAAGAGCTTCTACACGCCGCTCGTCCCTGGCTGGACCGAGTCGGCAGCAGCGCTGGCGCGCGCGCGCGACCGCATCGTCCTGAACAACGAAGATATGGCGACCGTCCTTGCCGAAACTGAACAGGAAATGATGGACATCATTGCCCGGGCAGCAGGCCGTTGACGCCGGCGCAGCGGCGAAACCGGCTATAGGATAACGATCACAAATGGGGCGGGCTTTTCGCAGCCCGCTCCACCCACCTTTTTCGCACGGTCAGTTGAGGAATCTCCCGTGTCAGCTTCCATCTCCGTACCAACCAAGCGCCGAACACCCACCTACCTGCGGAATCGCGCTTACTGGGGAATGGCGTTCGTCTTACCGACGGTCTTGTTTTTCGCGATCTTTTATATATTCCCGATTTTGAGCGGTTTTTATCTGAGCCTAACAGATTTCAACTTGCTGCGCCCGCCGCGTTTCGTCGGCCTTGAGAATTTCGAGCGACTGTTCAACGATCGCTTGTTTCAGCGCTCGGTGATGGTCACGCTTGGGTTCGTGTTCGGCAGCACAGTTCCCGTGTGGATCTTCTCGCTGCTAGCGGCTAAATTATTCTTCCAGCGCTTTCCGGGGCGCGAAGTCCTTAAGCTGATTTTTCTCTCGCCGCTCATGCCGTCGCTGGTCGTCGTTTCGCTCGTCTGGCGCGTGCTGTTCCACCCGATCGGCCCGATGACGTCGTTCATCGGGCCATTCTTCGGAGTTGGCGAGATTCGCTGGCTGACCGACGTCCAGCTTTCCCCGATCACGATGATCATTGCCAACTCTTGGACAACCGCGCCGTTCTACATGCTGATCTGGCTGGCCGGTCTAACGGGCATCCCGCAGGAATATCGCGATGCCGCGCGCGTCGATGGCGCTAACCCGCTTCAGTTCTTCCTGCGCATCGAGCTGCCGCTGCTGCGCCCCACAGCCGTGTTCGTCGCAGCCATTTCGATGATCAATGCGTTTCAGGGGTTTACCTTGCAGTACATCCTCAGCCCCAATCAAGGCGGCCCGGTTGACGTGAACACCACGCTCGGCCTCTTGATCTGGAAGCAGGGTTTTCAATGGTTCCGCATGGGCGATGCTGCGGCGACGTCGGTCGTCCTTTTCTGCATGATCATGGTGGTCACCGTGCTGCAGCTCGCATGGGGGCGCAGCAGAGATCACTCGCTTACTTGACGAGGTTGGAATATGGCGAACAGCACATCCTCACTTCCCCTGCCAACCGAAAGCGTCGTCCTCTCGCCGGCCAGTCAACGAGAGGCGCGCTTGCGCAAGTTTCTGTTCAAGGCGAGCCTGTTTGTGACTGCGCTCCTGCTGGCGTTCTCGTTCGGCTTTCCGCTTTATTTCATGGTGACCAGCAGTTTCAAGGCCGAAGAAGAGGTGCTTGCGACGCCGATACACTGGCTGCCGCACAACTTTCAAGGCTTGCGCCAGTACGAACGCGCTTTTGAATATCAGCCGGTAGGGCGCTTTTTCTTCAACAGCATGATGGTCGCCGTCATCAATGTTGTTGTCACGGTGTTTTTCTCGGCGCTGGCCGGCTATGGTTTCGCCAAGTTTAACTTTCGCTTCAAACAGTTTTTCTTTCTATTCGTCCTCAGCACAATCATGGTTCCCGGCCAGATCATCGTCATCCCGCTTTATGTGCAGATGCGCATGTTAGGCTGGGCCGATAGCTATCTCGGCTTAATCGTCCCCGGTATCATGAATGCGTTTGGCGTGTTCATGATGCGCCAGTTCGCCTTTTCTATCCCGGATGAGCTGCTCGATTCTGGACGCATCGACGGCGCCAATGAGCTGGTCATCTTCCTGCGGATCGCGTTCCCACTGCTTGCGCCGGCCGCTGCCAGTTTGGCGATCATCATTTTTCTGTTCAGTTGGAACAATTTCCTGTGGCCGCTCATCATCGTCCAAAGCCCAGAGTTGTATACGCTGCCAGTCGGGATGCAGGCGTTTGCTTTGCCGTATCAGGCGCGCCCACTGTGGGCGGCGGCGATGGCGGTCTCGACGCTGGCGACACTGCCGGTCGCGATCATCGTCCTGTTCTTCCAGCGCTATTTTGTGCAGGGGATGGTGCTTTCAGGCTTAAAAGGATGAGGCGCGACAGCCTAAGCGTGAGAATGCGCGAGAATGGCGTCCTTAAGCGCAATTACATTTAGACTTGCTGTTTAAGGCGTTCGGCAAACCCCTGCTCGAACTCGGCATCGATGACGAACGTCGCCGCCCCCAGCGCTGGTGCAAAGTCGGCCAGCTCGGTTAGCACGATCTGAACACGGTCGCGGATGTAAGGGACGAACTGCGGGCGCGCCTGTTCGCGCACCATTTCGAGCAGAATTGGATTGCCGCGCATCACGCTGCCCGTGAGCACGATCAGCTCGACCGAGAATAAATTGACCAGCGTCGCCACCGCTGCTCCCAACCACTGGCTGGCATATTCAAACAGCGCGAGGGCGGGCGCATCGCCCGCTTCAGCCGCGCGCTTGATCAGCTCAACAGTCAGCCGTGAGGGAACGCCCTCGCAAAGATCGCGCAGCAGTGTGGGCACTCCCTGCGCGATCAGATCGCGACCGTGCGCCTCGAGAACCGCGCTCGAAGCCAACGTCTCGAGACAGCCGCGCCCTCCACAGCGACAAGGCCGACCGCCATGCAAAATAGGAATGTGCCCTAATTCGCCCGCCAACCCCAGCGGCCCGCGGAAAAGCTGACCATCGAGGATGATGCCGGTGCCGATGCCGACGCTCACGTTCACGCAGATGCAGTCGCTGTGATCGCGCGCTGCGCCGTAACGAGCTTCGGCCAGCGCCATCGCGCGAGCGCGATCATCGACAATGACGGGGAGACCGCCCGTCAGCGCAGAGAGACGACGTTGCAGCGGCAGTTCGAACGAATGCGCAATGTGAATGGCATCGAGCGACAAGCCGCGTTTAAAATCGACAAAACCGCCGTAGGCGACACCTAAACCGCTCACCGCTTTTATTTGCGACCCTAGTTCCTGCGCAGCGGCGGTGATGAATGCCGCAAGATCGCCTAAAAACGCCTCTGGCGTCTCTGAATGAGGCGTGGAAGTGGCGCGACGCAGCATCAGATCGCCGTGCGCATTCAGCGCGACCACCTGCGTCAAATGACTGCTGACATCGAGGCCAAGCGCGATGCAGGCATCGGGCGCAAGCGACCACAGCTGCGAGGGGCGGCCGCGCGGCTCGGCGGCATGGCTGCCCCGCGGTTCGATCAAGCCCTGATCGACCAACGCTTCAGTGAGCTGGCGCACCAGCGAGACACTATAGCCCGTTCGCTCAGAAAGTTGCCGCCGCGTGAGCGCGCCATGCGCTCGCAGCAGGCGCAAAATTTCAACCTGCTGGTTAAGGGTGCTTTCGGGGTCTGGGCTTCTCATGGGGGTGGTCTAAAGCGCGCCCTGCACGAAGAGAAAGGCGGCGCGCGCGGCCCCCGTCACGCCAGCATTTAAACCGAGCGCCGCGGGCGCAATTTTGATCTGATTGAGCGGCACCATCTTGTCGCGCGCAGCCACCGTTTGCAGCACAGATGGCCCTAGCACATCCCACCCCTGCATCACACCACCGCCGAGCACGATCGCTTCTGGCGCGAGGATATTGATCATGTTGCTCACACCCGTGCCAATATAGAAACCAATTTTCTTGACAAGCTCCAAAGCGAAGGGGTCGCTCTGTCGCGCCGCGATCGAGACCATCTCCGCGGTGATCCGGCCGCGGTCATGTTCGGCCAGCGCCAGTATGAGACTGTCATCTGGGGCTGTCTCTGCCGCCATCTGGGCGATCGCCGGCCCAGAGGCCAGCATCTCCCAGCAGCCGAACGCGCCACAGTAACACGGCGGCCCATCATAATCGATAGTATGATGGCCGATCTCAGTCGCATCGCCAACACCGCGGTACAATTGGTCGTTGACGATAAAACCGCCGCCGATGCCCGTGCCGAACGTCACATAGAGCATTGTGCGCGTCCCGCGGCCAGCGCCGTTCCAGTGTTCTCCCAGCGCTGCGACTTGGCAATCGCCCAATAAGCAAACAGGCAGATCGTAGATGCCGCGCAGATGATTGACGATCGGGATGTGCTCCCAACCCGGCAGCGTGAAGGGATTGTTGATGCGGCCAGTCACTGCGTCGATCGGCCCGGTAGAGCCGATGCCAATCCCGATGATCTGCGTTAGTTCGATGCCAGCATCTTTGAGCAGCCCGTCGATCAAGGCGCGGATGCGTCGCAAGCCATCCTCGATCCCACGCCGCGAGTCGGTCGGCATGGTGCGCCGCGCCACGATTCCGGCATCGGCGCCTCGAACGACAGCGCCGACTACCGTCGTCCCGCCGATATCGATGCCCACTGCCATTTCTTGCGCGCACATGGCTTACTCCACTGTTGTGATTTTCTGGGTATGATGAAATTCTCCGGGCTTCAACCCACGCCGCGTCGCCAGCTCGATGGCCAACAGCTGCACCGGCACGATCTCGATCAATGGGGCGAGATCAACGGATGGCGGCTCGATCGGAACAGCTATGCCCGTCTCAGCCGGCGCGCCCAGCCAGAGAACCGGCGTCCCTTTCTCAGACAGATCAGCCGCCAGCCGCCGGTGATGCTCGCGCGCGATCCCCGCCCCGGCAAACAAAACGACGACCACGCCCGGCGCCAGCACTTCGACCGGCCCATGGCGGAACTGGCCGGAAACCATGCCTTCGGTTGGCAGTTTAGCCGTCTCTTTGACGATGAGCGCGCCCGCCAGCGCCGACGCGCGCGCCTCGCCCCGGCCCAGAAAGATCAGGAAAGACGGCGAGCCGATAGCCGCGGCTGCGTTTGCCATCCGCTCTTCCCAAGCTGGCAGCATAGCCGCGATATAGTCTGCGCCGCGATGCAGCGCCCCTGCTGTTCCTTCGACCGATTGGCCGGTTAGTGCGGCGGTCAGCAGCGCCAGCGCAGCGATCGAGCAGGTATACGTCTTGGTTGAGACCGAGGTTTCGCTGCCGGCATAAATCGGCAGCACGAAATCGCTGGCACGGGCGAGATCGCTGTCGGCGCTGTTGGTCACACCGATCACAGGGACGCGGCCGGACAGCTCCTCCAGTAGGCGCACCAGCTCGACGGAACGACCCGACTGAGAAACGGCGATCAGCAGCGTGCGTTCAGTCAATAGTTCCCGGTAATCATAAAGCAGCTCCGAAGTCTCGACAGCCCATGAGCGGATGCCGCTT
>JBDNDP010000025.1:0-55175 GCA_046719065.1 Aggregatilineales bacterium
CTATGAATCAGAGCGGCATGTCGCTGTGCCTGTAGTGGCCTAATCCATCGAACGAGAGTATAGCAATTGAGTTCCATCACGCGCAATAGAGCGCGAGCGCCGCGCGCAGGTCTGCGTTATACTCATGTTTGAAGAACCCACATGGCATGTTTTTGGAGAGCGCGCATGATCGATCAGCCGATTTCGACCGCTTCACCCTCTGGCCAGCAAATCGACAGCTTAAGCGCTAACGAGTTCACGGTGGAGCTAGATGGCGAGCCTGCGAGCGGCATCTTTCGCGTCGCTGGCTTGACTACCTTCAAGCTCGATGTCAAAGCGCCGATGACAAAAACGGCGCGTGAACCCTTCACGATCACCAAGATGGTGCAGCGCGACCCGCAGCTTCCCTTCAACCGTTGGCTGCGCGAGAGCCTGAGCGCGCGCGATGATATCGTGCGGCCGCTGCGCACCCTCGATATCATCGCTATCGATAATGGCGTCGAGACGCGCCGCTGGCGCATTAAGGGCGCGTGGATCAGCCAGGTGAGCTACTCGGAATTCAACACCGCTTCCAGCGAACTGGTCGAGGAGACGCTCACCATTCATTATGAGGATGTGGAAGATATTTGGGCTGCCGCTCAGTGAAGCGAGGCCCTACCGCTGAGGGGACGTGCGCTGCCGGGGGAGAGAACAGGGAGATACTGCCTCGTCTTGATGCAGTATTTCATCTTGAATTAAGGCCGGTTTTCGATTACAACTGTGTAGTAGGAAAATCTATTCGTCGCCATTTGACCACAACCCAATATTCGCGGCCCGGCCTGCCGGCGCCCAGCTCAATGGAATGCCTATGCCCTTTCAGGCCTTGATCGTTGATGACGACCCCTCCAGCCGTTTCATCTACAGCCAAGTACTGGCCAACAGCGGCTTCGAATTGATCGAGGCGGACGACGGTGTGCGGGCACTGGAACTGCTGCGCACGCATACGCCCAAGCTAATCGTGCTCGATATGCTGCTGCCGCGCATTCAAGGGACCGTGGTGCTCGACTATATTTACAATGACCCACGGCTTTCCGATTCGCACGTGATCGTCGTCACTGCGCACGACAGCTACCGCGACCTGCTGCTGCGCAGCGGCGATTCGTTTCTGCTTAAGCCCGTGCCGCCCAAAGATATCCGCGATGCCGCCCTGCGCCTCGTCTATTCATCATCGCCATAAAGGGCACGCCGTCGGTTGAACGGCAAGCCTATGCTGAAAATGACTAGGCGCGCTTAGCCGCGCAGGCGTCTCCTCTCTAGCTCGCGTGGACATACCCCGCAAAGATGAGAAGGCTGCTTTATCAGGCTTGAACTGCGCTCTAGCGCGGCCCCATGCGCAGGCCGCCATCCAGACGGATGACCTCGCCGTTGAGCATCGGGTTTTCGACAATCGCCTGCGCCAAATGGGCGAATTCTTCTGGCAAGCCCAATCGCGGTGGGAATGGCACCTGCTTGCCAAGCGACTCGCGCGCCTCTTCCGGCAGCGCCGCCAGCAGCGGCGTATCGAAGATGCCCGGCGCGATCGTGCAGACGCGAATGCCGTCGCGCGCCAGATCGCGCGCCAGCGGCAGCGTCATGCCCACGATGCCGCCTTTGGACGCCGCATAGGCCACCTGCCCGATCTGCCCGTCGAAGGCCGCCACTGACGCTGTATTGACGATCACGCCACGCTCGCCGGAGGGATTGGGCGCATGAGCTGCCATCGCCTGCGCCGCTAATCGGATCACGTTGAACGTTCCGGTCAGGTTGATGCGAACGACCGTCTCGAACACGTCGAGCGGGTGCGGGCCGTTTTTGCTGGTCGTGCGCAGCGCCATGCCAATGCCAGCGCAGTTGATATTGATCTGCAGCGCGCCGAACGTTTCGACGGCCAGACGCACCGCCGCCGCCACCTCTTCCTCGCTGGTCACATCGGCGCCGACGGCGCGCGCTGGAGCGCCCAGTTCATCAGCCAGCCGGGCGGCGCGCTCCTCATCGCGATCGAGGATGATCACATTGGCCCCGGCCGCGGCAAAACGGCGCGCGCAAGCCGCGCCCAAACCGCTGGCTGCGCCGGTGATCAAGGCGGTAGATCCTCGCAGTTCCATACAAAATATCCTTTCCAAAGGGCAAGCGCCAGTTTTAATTTTATCTCATTGTACACCGCTTACCGTATGGAGACAGCGTCAGCGCGGCTGGCGGCCGGTCATCTGCTCAACCGAAAAATCGAGGGCGATGACGTAGGACTGGTCGATCACGAGCGCCTGCGCCAGCCGTGAACGACCGTGCTCGTCAACAGGCGTAAAGGTGGCATCGACGGATAAGCTGGCGCGCACGCCGTGGTGTGCCAGCACCTTAGCGACGCGCTCGGCCAGCGGCGCGGGCATTTCGCCGAGCAGGCCGAAGCCCCCTGCCAGCAGATCGATCAAGGGGCGTGACCGGTTGAAATCCGTCTCCATCTCGACCAGATGCCGCCACGGCCCGAACGTGCTGACGTAAGCCTGCGATAGATCGAGCACCAGCGCGTTGAGATCGGCCGCTTTGCCATCGAAATGCACAGCCGTGCGTGGCGCGTTGTGATGGTACAACAGCGGGTGATCGCTGGCGAACCGCAGCGAAGCGAATAGGCCGAGGCTAAGGCGCTGCTCGCGCACGCCCAGCGCCCGGATGATATAGGTGTGCAGCGGGCGCAGCCCCTCGGCGTTGGTGTCGTAAGCCGCTGTTTCGATCATGAGCTGGATCTCGTTTGGGACGCCGCCCATCTGCGCCAGCAGCAGCACGCCGTAATGATCGGCCGCCAGTTCGGCCAGCAGTTGATCACGCTTCGGCATGATAGGCGTTTGAGCCGGCCCGGCGCAGCTTATCGCGTGTTACTGCTAGCGGGGCTGGCACAAAGCCCGCTACGCGTAACTGGGCGATGGCGTCCTCAACATCATAAAGGGCAACGCGCAAATCGACCATCACCGTATCATCTGCAAACGTGAACAGATCCGCCAGCTGTTTCAAGAGGCAGCCCTCAGCGGCGCAGCAGATTGGCCAGCCAGTCAATCGATGGATGGCCAGCCGCGCGAGCGGCTTCCAGCGCAGCCTCAACGTTGTAGGGGGTCGCGCGCAGATCGACCGTCACCGTGCCATTTGCAAAGGTGAACAGCCCCCACTGGGCTTTGCCCGGATTATCGAACGATAGACCGACACTGCCCACATTGACCACGCGCCATCCTGTCCGCTCAAGGACGCGATCCATCTGCACATGAATGTGCCCGCCGATGCCGAGACGCCCTTCACGGTCGAGCAGCGCATCGGCGGCCTCCTCATCGCTGGTTGCGGGGTTGAGCTGGCCCTCATCGTTGCCGGGCGTGCCGTGGTAGCCGATCACCCCGCCGAACCCGTCGACGTAGAGATCGCACTCCTCGCCGAGCGACATCAAGAACTCGTAGTCCTCGAACGCCAGCTGTTCGAGCGACCACATGAGGCGGTCGTAAGTCGCGCGCATGTTGGCGATCAAGGCGGCCAGCTCTGCCGCGTCCTCCGCTGCTTTGCCCCCGACGAATGCGCCGGTGCGCAGGTAGCGGTCGGTATTGCCGCGCACTAAGCAGACCGTCCCCTTCTTGGCTTCATCGGCCTCGGCGGCTTCTTTAAGCGCCCGCACTCGGCGGATGCACTCGGCCGGCTGCGGGCCAAAAGCGGCCAGATCGCCGAGCACCCAGATGCGATCCGCCCCGCCAAGCGCGTCCAGATCGGCCAGCGCTGCCTCAAACGCCGTCAGGTTGCCGTGCATGTCGGAGAATACCGCCAGCCGCATTTGGATTTCCTCCCGTTCTTTCTCGCCGGTTAGATGCTACCACAGGCGCGCTCAGGCTTCTACTGGCTGGCCAAGGTGTTGGCGGCAGAACAGCAGGCTCTCGCGCAGGTTGCGGCGCAGCGCAGCGCGATCTTGATACTCGAGCGCATCGGGGTGCAGCTCAAGGCAGATCGTGTCGTTAAAACCATCCGCGGCCATCGTCCGCAGCAGGCCGCCCAGATCGAGATGACCGCGGTGCGGCAGCCGGTGCTCGCGGCCATCAAAGTTGCTCAGGTGCACATGGCAGATGCGCCCGCGCCCAGCCCGATACGCTTCGAGCGGGTCGACGCCGTGCGTCGCCCAGTGCGTGGTGTCCATCGTCAAACAGTCGTGCGCTTGGCTCCATGCCTCTACGGTGTTCCAGTGCGCCAGATCGACCACCCGTCCAGCGAGCTTCTTGACTGGCAGGTTCTCCAGCGCGATCTTGACCGGCGTCGAGCGCTGCACGCTGGGCAGTTCGCGCTCCAGCCAACGTTTGAGCGGGTTGCTCAAGGTGGGCAGCGGCAGATAATAGCGGCGGCCGTTTCCCCCAAACGCGAAATAGTTGACTTTGATCGGCAGGTGGACGACGATCGTTTCGCAACCGAGCGCCTCGGCCAGCGCCAGCGTTTCGCCGATCAGGCCGACCATATCGCGGGCGTGCCAGCCCGGCAGATTAGGGCGAAAAGGCGTGTGCGCGACGCGCACCGGCAGGCCGTGCTGCTGGCTCAAATCGCGCAGATACTGCGGGTCGCGCGTGCCGTAGCGCTCGTCGCACATGATCTCGATACCGTCGAACCCGGCCTCGGCTGCCAGCGCGAAGCACTGCGCCGTATCAAGCACATACAGCGATCCCGTCGAGAAGATCACTGGTGGGGTCATGCTTTGTTTCTCCGTATCTCTGCTGCCAGATCGAGATAACCCTACCGGCGGGCATGTTAAATGTCAAAACGCAGTTTAGTTAAGGGACGCAGCGTGCCAGCGTGCCAGACCTCACAATAGGCCAGCCGCGGTGGCCTGCGCCAATACGGCCCGCGCCGCGCGGATCATCGGCAGGTCGATCATGCGGCCCTCATAGCGGAAGACGCCGCGCCCCTCGGCCTGCTGCGCCTCGAACGCGGCGATCAGCCGGCGCGCCGCCTCGATCTCGCCCGGCGTGGGCGTGAAGGCGGCGTTGATCACCTCGATCTGGCGCGGGTGGATAGCCAGCTTGCCGCTGTAGCCCAGCTCGCGCGCGCGGCGCGCCCCGGCGGCCAGCCCGGCGTCATCATCGAGCTGCACATGCGGCGTGTCGATCGCGCTGAGGCCGAAGGCGCGCGCGTGGATGACCACCGCGCTCTGCGCATAGGCGATCTCGTGTCCTGATGGAGTGCGCAGCGCGCCGAGATCGCCGGCCAAATCCTCGGCGCCGAACGCCAGCGCGACCAGCCGCGCGTCGCTCGCTGCGATTTCGCGCAGATTGACGATGCCGAGCGCCGTCTCCACCAGCGCGATCAGCGCGATGCCGCCAGCGGGCAGGCCGTAGCTTGCTTCGATGCGCGCTAGCGCGGCCGAGACCGCGCCCACATCTTCGGCGCGCTCCACCTTGGGGATCAGGATCGCGTCGGGGCGGGCGGGGACGACAGCAGCCAGATCGTCTTGCCCCAGATCGCTGCTGATCGGGTTAATGCGGATGATGCGCTCGCTACGGCCGAAATCCAGCTCGCGCAGGGCGGCGGCGGCGTCAGCACGGGCTGCCGCCTTGCGATCGAAAGCCACGCCGTCTTCAAGGTCCATGATGATGGCGTCGACGCCGAGCGCGATACCCTTTTCGATCTTGACGCGGCTGTCCGCCGGCATGAAGAGCAGGCAGCGGCGAGCGCGCGGGGCAGGGCCGGGCGCGCTCATAGGCGAACCAGCACCCCTTCTTCAGAACGCAGCGCCAGCGCATCAAGCAAGACTGGGCCGTGCCGGTCAAGCTGTGTCGAGACGATCATCTCGCCCGCCGCGAGTTCCGGCAGTGAAACAGTGCGCATCTCTCGGCTGAAATTGAGCGCGATGAGGAAGCGCTCGTCGCCATGCTCGCGCAGGTAGAGGAAGCAGTCCTCCGTCGCAGGCAGCGAGCGATAACCCCCGATCGTCAGCGCGGGATGCGCTCGCCGCTGGTCGATCAGCGCGCGATAGAGCGCTAGCATGGAACGCGGGTCGGCACGCTCGGCCTCAACGTTTCGCTCGCGATAGTCTGGCGCGATGGGCAGCCACGGCTCGCCGGTCGTGAAGCCGGCGTTGGGGCCGCCATCCCAATGAAAAGGCGTGCGTTCTGGGTCTCGGCTGACGCCGGTATTGATGCCCTGCGGATCTTGGTAGCGCTCTGGCGGAACGGGGCCATCGCGCAGGCCCAGTTCCTCCCCTTGATAGATGAACGGTGTCCCGCGCAGCGTAAGCAGCAGCAGCGCCGCCAGCCGCGCGCCCGCATCGCCTAAACGAGTGGCGACGCGCGTCATATCGTGGTTGCCGAGCACATAGTTAGGCCATCCGCCGGGGGGCAGCGCGGCCTCGTAGGCATCGATGAAGGCCTGAATCGCGCGCGCCCGCCACGGCAGCAAGATCAGCGCGAAATTAAACGGCAGATGCAGCGCTGGCCGCTCTCCCTCAGCGGTGCTGGCGCTGTAGAAGCCCGTGATCGCGCGCGGGTCGGTCGAATAGGCGATCTCGCCGATGCTGACGCGGTCTTCGTACGCATCGAACACAGCGCGAAACTCGGCGATTAGCGCGCCAATGCCGGGCTGATTCTCGCTGTACAGGCGGATCTGCGACCAGCCGGGGTTATCGCGCCCTTCGACATAGTCGGGGTTGGGCGGGTTATCGCGTAGCGCATCGTCCTTGTACATCCGGTCGATCACATCAATGCGGAAGCCGTCAACGCCGCGGTCGAGCCAGAAGCGCATGGCGCCGAAAATAGCAGCCTTCACCTCGGGGTTGTGCCAGTTCAAATCCGGCTGTTCAGGGAGGAAACTGTGCAAATAGTATTGACCAGTCGCTTCATCGAACGTCCACATCGAACCGCCGAAATAGGCGAGCCAATTGTTCGGCGGGCCGCCGTCTGGGGCTGGGTCGCGCCAGATGTACCAGTCGCGCTTTGGGTTATCGCGCGAGGCGCGCGAGGCTTGAAACCACGGGTGTTCGCTCGACGTGTGATTGGGCACAAGGTCGAGCAGCACGCGCAGGCCGCGCGCATGGGCAGCGGCCAGCAGCGCATCGAAATCGTCCAACGTGCCGAACAATGGGTGGATGCCGGTGTAATCGGCCACATCATAGCCGAAATCGGCCATCGGCGAGGGGTAGATCGGCGACAGCCAAATCGCATCAATCCCGAGCCATTCAAGATAATCGAGCCGCTCAAGGATGCCGCGCAGGTCGCCAACACCGTCGCCGTTGGCGTCCATAAAGCTGCGCGGGTAGATCTGGTAGATGATGCCGGTTTGCCACCAGCGCGGCACTGGGTTCGTCATGCGCGCTCCTTCCTTTTGTTTGAAGCGATCGGCCTAGCGCCAGCCGTGGCGCGACTGGGCGTCCATGACGGCGACGGCAGTCATCGCGACGATGTCCTCAACATCATCGCCCGCTTGCAGCACATGAACGGGGGCGCCCATGCCGAGCAGGATCGGCCCGATCGTCTCCGCCCCACCCAACCGTTTGAGCAGCTTGTACGAGACATTGGCCGACCCCAAATCGGGGAAGACCAATACATTGGCGTCGCGCACGCGGCTGAACGGGTAGCGCTGCTCGATCAGCTCCGGCACGACGGCGGCATCGGCCTGCATTTCACCGTCGATGATGATATCGGGCCGCTTAACGCGCACGCGCTCGACCGCGTCGCGCACTTTATGCGACAGCGGGTGCGGCGTGCTGCCGAAGTTTGAGAAGGACAACATCGCCACTTTCGGCTCAAGATCGAGCGTGCGCGCGAAATCGGCGGCGAGGATCGCGATCTCGCACAGCGTTGCGGCGTCTGGGTCAATGTTGACAGTGGCATCGGTGAAGATGTAAACGCGCCCCCGCACGATCACCAAATAAACGCCGCTGGCGCGCGTCGCGCCGGGCCGCGTGTGGAAGATTTGCAGCGCCGGCCGCACTACATCGGGATATTCGTAATTGATGCCGCTGAGGAAGGCGTCGGCATCGCCCATGTGCAGCATCATGGGGCCGAAGTAGTTGCGGTCGCGCAGCAGCGTGCGCGCCCGCGTCATGCTCACCCCGCGCCGCTGGCGCATTTGATAAAACACCGGCTGGTAACGCGTCCGCGCTGCATCGTCAAGCGGATCGATGATCTCCGGCTGGAAGCGCAGACCGAGATCGGCGATGATGCCCGTAATGACGTCGCGCCGTCCCAGCAAGATCGGCGTGGCCAACCCTTCTTCCTGCACCTGCGCGGCCGCCCGCACCACTTTTGACTCTTCACCCTCGGCAAAGACGACGCGCTTGCGCGGACCTGATTTCGCCTTGTTGATCAGGCGGCTGCGGATCTGCTGGCCCGTGCCCTGGCGGCGGATCAATTCCTCGCGATAATCCTCCAGATCGATGTGGCGCCGAGCGACCCCGCTCTCCATGGCCGCCCGCGCCACGGCCGGCGCAAGATAGCGCAGCACCCGCGGGTCAAGCGGTTTAGGGATCAAATAGTCGCGGCCAAAGCGCAGCGACTGCAAGCCATAGGCGGAAAGGACGCTGTCTGGCACATCTTCATGGGCCATGGCCGCCAGCGCATGCGAAGCGGCCAGTTTCATCGCCTCGTTGATCTGGCGCGCATACACATCAAGCGCGCCACGGAAGATGAACGGAAAGCACAGCACATTGTTGACCTGATTCGGATAGTCGCTGCGGCCGGTCGCCACGATCGCGTCGGAGCGCGTTTGATGGACGATCTCCGGCATGATCTCCGGCGTCGGGTTGGCCAGCGCGAAGATGATCGGGTTTTCGGCCATGCGCCGCACCATGTCAGCCGTCAGTATATTGCCTGCCGAGAGGCCGAGGAACATATCAGCGCCTTCGATCACGTCGATCAATTTCCCCGGGCTTTTGCCCTCGGCAAAGCGCGCTTTGTAGGGGTTCATATCCTCTTGGCGGCCCGGGTAGACGACGCCGTACAGGTCGGTCAGCGTGATATTCTCGCGCTGCACGCCCAGCGAGACATAAAACTCAGCCGTCGCGATCGCGCCGGCCCCTGCGCCGGAGACGACGATCTTGAGCGATTCGAGCGATTTGCCGACCAGCTTGGCCGCGTTCATCAGCGCCGCGCCGGAAATGATGGCCGTGCCGTGTTGGTCGTCATGAAAGACGGGGATATCCAAGGCTTCGCGCAGGCGCATCTCGATCTCAAAGCATTCTGGCGATTTGATGTCTTCCAGATTGATGCCGCCAAAAGTGGGCGCGATGGCGCGCACCACGCCGATGATCTCCTCAACAGTTGTCGCGTCGATCTCGATATCGAAGACGTCAATATCAGCAAAGCGCTTGAAGAGTACGCCTTTCCCCTCCATGACGGGTTTTGAAGCGCTCGGCCCCAAGTTGCCCAGCCCAAGGATGGCGGAGCCATTGGAAACTACAGCGACGAGATTGCGCTTGGCGGTCAGCTCATAAACGCTCAGCGGGTCACGGTCGATCTCGAGCACTGCTTCAGCGACGCCCGGCGAATAAGCCAGCGATAAATCGCGCTGGGTGCGCAGCGGCTTGCTTGGCACCACCTCGATTTTGCCCGGCCGGCCCTGACGATGGTACTCAAAAACATCTTGTTTAGTGATCGACATGCGTTTTATTCCTGTACGAAAGGATTTTGTTGAGCGCTGATCTAGGAATATTGTAAACTCCAGCTAGGGCTTGCGCTACGCTGCACTCGCAGCGACCGAAGAATTTTATTCTTGAATTTTGCATAAATTTTGACTTAAATTGCTAGCGCTATGAGCAAATATACTATATGCTCTGTAATAGTTCTTAATTTCATGGCTTCTGTCATCATCGTGAGGTTGAGTATGGCTGCCAGCTATTTCACACGTGAAGACATCGATGTGTTAGCTTCTACGGCGGCCCAGCAAACACAGGTTGCTTACGATAAATTCACCGAGCTACACAAGCTGCTGCACCGTCGTATGCGCGACCTGAGCTGGGATCTTCATCCCAATTGGGGTAAGCATTCCGTCATTTGTGGTCGTTCGGCTGCTAGCAGCAGCCCGATTGAGGGCGTCACCTTCCCCTACCTGCGCTCGTATGAGCAGGCGCGGCTCGTCGAGCGGCTGATGGGGCGTGATGGCGCCACTCACCCCGCTAACCTTGAGATCAGCCGCCACCCCGTCATCGAGCTGCGGCTGACGCCGGACCATTTCGCCGTCGACTTCATCTTGTCACCGTCTGCGTGGTGGGATCAGCGCAATTTGATCGGCAAGCTGTCCGTAGCCCGCCATCGTGAGATACTGCGCAGCCTGATCCTGCGCATGGATGGCGACTATTATTTCGGGTTCTGGGAGGGCATCTATCTAAGCGACCTACACCTGACCAACCGCCAGCTCCTGCGCGGATCATTCCTCGATGAGTGGATCAGCACCTTCGCTGATGGGCATGACTGGCTGCGCGTTGGGGTGTGGTATAAACTGGATGACCCGGCGCTGGCCCCCAATTCAATCGCCAACGAGCTGATCCGCCGCATCGGGGCGCTTTATCAGCTGTATCACTTCTTATTGTGGACGAGCAACAATAATTTCCTCTCCTTCTACAACGGGAGTATCCCACTCGTTCCACGGCGCGAGTCGCGCCTGTAAAAACACGCGCACACAGTCGCTTCATTGAAAGGTGAGGCGTGCGCCGTTCTTCTCATCCTTCGCATGACCGCCGCCGGCAGCGCAAGCAAACCGGCAGCGGTCATGATCTTGTTGGCGGGGCCGGCAGTACCCCGCAGATAGACTGGCCGAGCGCAGGCGGTTCGACGATTGAGAGCTAGATCGCCTCATTTGACAGGCTTTCTCGATCCCCGTATACTTCCTGTCGAGTGACACGTCGCGCGGGAGAAGCCATCCGCACTGAGGAGGACGTATGAATCAGGGCAACGACAGCTTCCGGCTGGTCGTCCGCCGCGGCCCGCAGCCCAACCAGACTTACGATCTGAATAAAGATATCATCACGCTGGGCCGAGACATCACCAACGATATTGTGATCAACGACCCAGAGGTGAGTCGGCATCATATGCGGATGACGCGCGCCGTGGGGGGGTTCACGATCGAAGACCTCGGTTCAACCAATGGTACCTTCATCAACGGGCAGCGGCTCACTGGAGCGCGCCCACTGCGGCCCGGCGACATGATCGGTCTGGGCGAAACAGTCACGCTCGCCTACGAAACGGCGGCCATCGCGCCAAGCGAGTTTCCGGGCGCCCCGGCAGGGACGATGCCCGGCGCTGCGCCGAGCTTCGCCCCGCCCCCTAGCGGAGCGCCGGCGGCAGGCCAAGGCTACGCGCCGCCCGGCCAAGCTGAGCCTTACCGACCTTCAGTGCGCCCCGAAGCGCCGGGCTATCCCAGCAGCGGTTCGAGCTACCAGCCGCCCGCTGCGGCTGGCTACCAACCCGCGCCAGCGCCGCAGCAGCCTGTTAGCCAACCGTCCTATGGCCCATACAGCCCGCCGCCCGCTTATGCCGGCGCGCAAATGCCGGGAACCCAAGCACCCGGCACCTATGGCGACTACGACCCATATGCGGTGCGCGAGGAAGAACCCAGCAACACCACGCGCTATATCCTGCTGGGGTGCGTTGGCTTGTCGCTGTTCTGCTGCTGTGGCACGGTTGTTGGGCTGGTGGCGGTCGATCAATTATGCTTGTGGGAGCGGCTGCCGATCATCTATGATGTGTTGCGCGCGCTCGGCTACGTCGCACTGTGCTAAAACGCGTTTTTCCCTGAGGAACAAAAACGGGGCGCTCATTGAACGCCCCGTTCGTTTTGACGAACGCCTGCCCCCGCTATTCGACGACGCGATCGGGCAGCGGTGCGCCGAACCACGGCGCATCAAAATTCGGGCCGATCGCGTCCGCCTCAACCCACACATACTGGCAGGCCAGCACGATCTTGGCATACTCGCCCGTCTGATCAAAGCCGACGACCCAGAATGCCAGCCCGCCGTCGAGGAACAGCCCGGGCGATAGGTGCGCCGGCGCGTAAAAGATCTGCGCCGTGCGCGTCAGCCGGCCGACGACCGAACCGGTTGGGATATCGACGCAGGGTGGTGAAGGCAGTTCAAAAGTCGGTAAACCTGCGCATTCGCCTTCTGCGACAAAATCAACCTGTTCTGGCAGCCCGTTGCCTGCCAAGCTCGTTACCGTAAAGGTGATTGGATTATACTGCGGCGGCGTGGTGTAGGTGAAATTGCCTATCCCACCCGAGTAGGTGCCAAGGAAATTTTGATACGTCAACGTATAAATCAGCGTGCCTGCCCCGTCGGTGATATCGATGCGGAGCCGTTCTTCGCCTGCACCAGTGTTATTACGATCCAGCACATGCGACCCAGTGCCGGTAGCATTAGCATTAGTACAGGTGAACTGGACTGTGCCATTATAAGTGCTGGCCTGCACGATGCTCCATAGGACTGTTAACGAGACAAACATGACGAACGCAGCGACCAGTGCCTTTCTATAGTGCTTCTCCTTTATTATGCTTTGAAAAGTGTGAACAAGAAATGCAAAAAATCTTAATTTATTAAACTATTTTTCTGTTTTTGATGCAAATTCTTAGCTTATCTGCGATCCCATCTTGTTTTCTGCTGGCCGCCTCAGGGGTTATAATGCCGATTGAATGCTCGCTGAGATGATGAGGATGGAACGACCATGCCTTCGACCCCTTTGACGGACACTGAGATCGCCGAACGGCTGCGCCAGCTCAACGGTTGGCAGCGCGAGGGCGGCATGATCACCAAGACGTTCGCGCTCGATAGCTACACGGCTGGGCTGGCGCTGGCCGCCGCCATCGGCGTGATCGCCGAAGGGCTAAACCACCATCCAGACCTGCATATTGGCTACAAAAAAGTGACCGTCAGCTTCACAACCCATGACGCTGGCAGCGCGCTGACCGATAAGGACTTTGCTGCTGCCGCCGCCATCGATGCGCTGAACTTCCCGCGCTCGAAATGAGCGGCATGCAATGGCCCTGCTGCTGCGCATCTTTGGGCCGCCGCACGAGGCGCTGCATTGGCTGGCACTGCGTTTGATCGGGCGGCGGCCCGCGCGCGTGACCGGACGCCATATCGATCTCCCGCCTGACTTAACGACGCGCCAGTACATATTCGTCGCCGGGCTGCCCGCTTTCGTCTTCCTGCTGATCGGCGCGCTCGGCTTGCTCGGCGCTATCTTGTCGGCTACGGTCGTGCAGGCGACGCTCGGGCTGTTGGCGGCCGGCCTCGGCATGATCGGCCTCGCGAGTTCGGCCGGCGATCTGCAGCTCATTGCCGAACGGCTGGCGAGCGAGGCGAGCGCGGGCAGCGACCGGTGACGGTCGTCAGCGCTCGAGGACGATCTCGCCGAGCGGCACGCGCTCGCCCGGAAGCGATTCGCCCCTGTCGTCGACGGCGGGCAGCGGCCGGCCCTCTTGATCGAGCAGCAGCGCGCTGACGGCGTAGCGCCCGGCCGGCGCGTCGTCGGGGAATGTCATCGGGCAGCGATCGAAGTAGACGTATTCCCCCACGCTCCATGCTGAAGCGGGGCGATCAGCGCCGGCGCACAGATAAGCGGCGCCGGTCTCAATATGGATGAAGGCGAACGCGCGCGCGGCGACCTGCGCCGACCGCTCTATCACCAGCCAGTTGGCCGACGGTAAATAGGCTTCGCCCGCGCGCACGATCGGCGGCGAGTGGAAAGCCGTGACGCGGTAGCCCTCGGCAATAGTGCCTAACATCGGCGGGCATGTCACTGAGAGACTGAGCGGCACTGCAAGCGTGCCGAGGCTAACCTCGGACAGCGGTTGGCCGAGCGTCCCATCGCCCATGCCGAGCCAACGGAAAGAGAGCTGCGCCCCGGCCTCAAGCGGCGCGGCGCAGTTGGCAATGGTCATCGCCACGGGCATGATCGCGCCGGGCTGCCAGCGCGAAGTTGGGAAGAAGCCGCGCGCGGGCGCGGTTTGGCAGCGCAGCGCGGTGACGCCATCGTCAATGCTTCCCTCGGCGATCAAACTGCCGGCCGCGGCGCTCGCGCTCGCATAGACGACCAGATCGACCATGCCATCCTCGCCGCGCGAGGCAGCGCGATAGCCATGAAGCTGCGTTGGGCCGGCGGCCAGCGGCGGCTCAAAACGGGTGACGTGCGGCAGGGCGGCGAACGCTTCCGCGGTCAACGCAGGGTTGGGCGGCAGCCGCGTCGGAAGCGCCAGCGCTCCCATCGCGGCGACCAGCGCCCACAGCAGCGCGAGCGCGATCCCCGGCAGCGCCGTCAAGCGGGCCGCGGAGGGCCACACCGGGCGAGCGAGCGCCGCGGCCATCTTTGACAGCGCCCACCAGCCAGCCGCTATCAGAAGGGCGAATGCCGGCAGCGCAGGCGCGTAATAGCGCAGCGGCGCAAACAGCGCGGCCGTGTTATACAGCGTGACGCCGCCGCTCGCGTTCACATTCAAACTGTTGCGGAAAAGCACTAGCCCGATCGTCAGGCCGGCCAGCGCCGACGGCAGCAGCAGCCCGGGCAGCCAGTCCCCTCGCCGCCGCGCAGCCGCGACGATCAGCGCCGCGCCCGCGCTGGCCAACCCGATGACCGGCAGCAGCACGTAGACCGTGCGCAGGGCTGCGCGCGGCCGCAGCAGTTCGAACGGCTCAAGAAACGACAGCCGCGTGAGGTCGAATACGCCGATGACCAGCGCGGCGCTCAGGTTCAAGCGGGCGGCGGTCTCCAGCACTAAGCGATCGAGAAAGGCGTAGCGCCCAAAAACCGAGCCGGACTCCGCGAGATTAAACGCGACCAGCCCGCCGAGAGCCAGCGCAAATAATCCAGCGCCGATCAAGGCCAGCCGCAGCGCGCGCGCCCGCGCCGGGCCGGTCGTGCGGCGCAGCTCACGGGCAAGGGCGGCGATCAAAGTCAGCGCGACGAAGGCCAGCACCGCCCAGCCGGCCAGCCGCGTCAGCACAGCCGCCGCTCCCAGCGCCAGCGCCAGCAGGATCCAGCGTCCTTGCAGTTGCTTGGCCACTGCTATGCGCGCGCAGGCATACAGCGCCGCTGCCGCAAGTGCCAGCAGCAGCGCATCGTTGCTGATGGTCGTGGCGATGCGCAGACTGGTCGGCTCAAAAGCGAGCAGGGCGGCGGCGGTGAGCGTCAGCGCCGGCCGATGTGGGAAGAGCAGACGTCCCGCTGCCCATGTCCAGCTCACGGCGAGCCCAGCCAGTGCGAGGTTGAGCAGGCGCAGCCCATAGCCAGCCAGTGCTGCGCCGCGCGGCGGGTCATAATCGGCCGCTGGCGGGGCATAGGGCAGCAGTGGGCTGCTGGCGAATTCACCGCCCACGCACAACAGCCCGGGGTAGCGCGGCGGCGGCACGGGCTGGCCGTCATCCAGCAGCGCGACGATCGGCGCGGCAGCCCAGAAATAAGCCGGCGGCTGCGTGATCTGGCGCGCATCTGCCTCGCCCGGTGGGGCGTCAGCCTCAGTCGGCAGGCGGCCGTTTTTAGTCAAAAAGCGGACGATCGCGTAATAGTCATGTTCATGGCTGTGCCACAGCGGCGTAGCCGCGAGCAAAGCGCCGCCGAGCGCAAGCTGAACCAGCAGGATAAAGCCCAGCCAGAAAGCGGGGCGATGGGCGAGTGGTCGGGTGTTCATGGGGCGGGTTAGCGGCGTCAGTAGGCGCCCTTGCCGGTGACCAGCGTGTAGAGGGTGCGGAACACGATCTGCACATCGAGCCAGAACGAATAATTGCGCACGTAAAACAGATCATCTTCGATGTTGAAGCGCATGGGTTTATCGGCGCGGCCGTTGACCTGCCACCAGCCGGTGATGCCCTGCGGCACTTCAAAACGCTTGCGCTGCCACCATTCATAATGCTCGGCCAGCCAAGTCACCTCGGGGCGCGGGCCAACGACGCTCATATCGCCTTTGAGCACATTGATGAACTGCGGTAGCTCATCAAGGCTGGTGCGACGTAAGAATGCGCCTACCCGCGTCACGCGCGGGTCGTCGCGCCTTTTCACGTAACTGCTCACTTCCTCTGGACTGATGATGCAATCGGCATTGACGTACATTGAGCGGAATTTGTACATCGTGAAGCGCCGGCCGTGCTGGCCAATGCGCTGCTGGCGGAAGATGGCCGGCCCCGGGCTGTCGAGGCGGATGGCGAGGCTGATGATCAAAAACAGCGGCCATGTAAGCGCCAGCACCAGCACTGAGAAAGCGATGTCGAACAGCCGTTTGAGGATGCGTTCAGCCGGAGACAGCACCGCCTCGCGCAGGCCGACGAGCGTCACGCCGTTGAAGTCTTCCGGCGTGGCGCGGAAATAGGCCAGCTCGGAATAATCGGGCGCGATGCGGATATTGACCGGGTAGCGCTCCAGCAGGTGCATGATGCGCGTGACCAGATCGCTCGCCGGTTGGTCGAACCATTTGAGCGCGATGATCACCTCATCAACGCGATGCTTGCGCACGATAGCCGGCAGATCGTCCACCGCGCCGAGGACGGGCTGATCGGGAAAAGTATCATCGGGGGACGCGCGCACATAGCCGACCAGATGCAGCCCGGCCAGCTCGCTGGCGACGATGCTCATGCCGACGCGGCGGGCCGAGTCGCTCATGCCGACAACGACAATGTTGCGCTCGCTGTTGATATAATGCGCCAGCCGACGCTGAAGCAGCGCCAGCAGTCCGCGATGCAGCACGAACAAGACCAGCAGCAAAAGTAGAAAATAGAACGCCTGCAGGCGCGAGTAATCGCGAAAAGTGATGTAGAGAGCGCCCAAAAACAGTAAACAGGCGAGCGCGTGGCCGGCCAGCAGCCGGCGCAGCGTTTGGTTGAACGGCGTGCCGCCGTGTGCAGCATAGACGCCGGTCTGCCCAAAGGCAATGATCCAGAGCACAGCCGCGATCGGATAAAGCGCCAGCGGCGTGGCAAAGGCCGCATCAACCCCTTCGGCGCCGAGATCGATGGCGATGCGCAGGGCTGATGAGGTCATCAGCGCGATCGTGACCAACACGATGTCGCTCGCGATTAAGAAGAGTTGGTAGCGCAGGTTATAGCGCAGCACGCGGGCACGTCCTCATCACAGCTTGCGCGCCGATTTTACTCTCAAGCTGTTGATTATAACATGGTTATTTATGAAGCAATCGGCCAGCTATAGACGACGCTCACCCATAGGTGAGCGTCGTCGTCAACTTTAGGAACCGAAGCGGATTAGCTGCTGCGCGCGCCGGGCCGGGCCGACAGGGTCACCGGCAGTTCAAGCAGCTCGGTGCCGTTGCGCAGCACTGTCAGGGTGACGGTCTGGCCGGGCTGGGTATTGCTGGCCAGATACGCGATCAAAGTCGGCATACCCGCGATCGGTACGCCGTCGATCGCTGTGATAATATCGACCGACTGCGGCACGCGCCGGCCGTCAATCGTGATCGGGTTAGCCGGGTTACGCAGCCCCGCTCGCGCCGCTGGGCTGCCCGGTTCTACGGCGGCAACGACCACGCCGCGCGCCGTGTTCGGCAGGTTGAGTGCGTCGATGTAGGCGAGTGACATCTCATCGCCGCTGATGCCGAGGTAACTGTAGTTCACCTGCCCGTTATCGAGCAGCTCGCGCAGCACACGCTTGACGAGATTGCTTGGGATAGCGAAGCCGATCCCCGAATTGCTGGCCGTTCGGCTGATGATCTGCGAGTTGACGCCGATCACCTCGCCGCGCAAATTGACCAGCGGCCCGCCGCTGTTGCCCGGGTTAATGGCGGCGTCGGTCTGGATCACCGCGCCGATCGAGAAGCGCGTCAGACCCTGAATGGTGCGGTCGAGCGCGCTAATGATGCCCGTCGTCATCGTCCAGCGCTGGTTGAAAGGGCTGCCGATCGCGACCACCTCTTGCCCGATGAAGAGCGCGTCAGAGTCGCCCAAAACGACCGGGAAGAGCGCTTCAGCCGGAACATCCGTCACGCGCAGCAGGGCCAAGTCGGAGTCGGGATCGGTGCCGACGATCTCCCCGCGCACGATGCGGCCATCGAAGAAGTTGACCTCAATTTGCACCGCGCCCTCTACCACGTGGAAGTTGGTCATGATGTGACCTTCGCGGTCAACCACAAAACCGGTGCCGCTGCCCTGCGCCAGCCCATCACGCTGCTGCATGCTGCCGCTGCGCCGAGCGACGACGTTGATCGAGACCACCGACGGCGCGACCTCGTTGTAGATGGTCGAATAGATCCGTTCGTTTTCGGTTGTGATGATCGGTTCCGTCATTGGCTGCGCTGCCCGCGGCGCGCTGGCCAGCGCTTCGAAAGCGGCGATGGAAGCGCTGGTCGGGCCTGCATTAGTGGCCACCGTATGGGTGCCGATCGCGAAGGAGAACAGCGCCACCAGCAGCAGCGCGATAATGACGGCCAGTCCTGTTTGTGGAGCTTTCATGAGTTATTACCTTCTACCTAATTACACCTTGCTGGCAAGCAAAACAACGCTGCTTACCCAGCGACTGTACTTATAGAGTAAGTTTTTGCAATGAGTAGTGTCTGAGATAACAGTTAGGTTTGTGTTGGACAAGTGTAAATTTTCATTTTACAGATCAGGCCTGCGACAAGGAGGTGCTGTGATCATTTCAAAACGTGCTACACTCTCAGTATACACCGAAAATCGTCAGAAACTGCCCGGGATGCGAAACGTATGCTTCTGAAATACTTTTATGATCGAACGCTAGCGCAGGCCTCCTATTTAGTCGGTTGCCAAGCGACCGGCGAGGCAATTGTGATTGACCCTGCCCGCGACATTGAACCTTACCTCGAGGCCGCAGCGCAGGAGGGGGTGCGCATCGTCGCGGCCGCCGAGACGCACATCCACGCCGATTTTGTCAGCGGCAGCCGCGAGCTGGCTGCCCGCGCGGGAGCGCGCCTGTATCTGAGCGACATGGGCGGCAGCGAATGGGCATACGCTTTTGCCGGGCCAAACGATGTGCTGCTGCGAGAAGGCTCCACCTTTATGATCGGCAATTTGCGTTTTGAAGCGCTGCATACGCCCGGTCACACGCCAGAGCATATTATCTACCAACTGACCGATACAGCCGCCGCCGACCGGCCGATGGGCCTGTTCACTGGCGACTGCTTGTTCGTGGGCGATGTTGGCCGCCCTGATCTGCTTGAAACGGCCGTCGGCATGTTTGGCAGCGCCGAGGTTGGCGCGCGCGGGCAGTTCGCCAATGTGGAGCGGCTGCGCGCCATGCCCGATTATCTGCAGGTGTGGCCCGGCCACGGGGCCGGCAGCGCCTGCGGCAAAGCGCTCGGCGCTGTGCCTTCGAGCACGCTTGGCTATGAAAAGCTGTTCAACGCGGCTTTTCAATTCGATGATGAAAAAGCTTTCGTTCGCTGGCTGCTCGACGGCCAGCCGGAGACGCCGCGCTATTTCGCGCAGATGAAGAAAGTCAACCGTGAGGGGCCAACGCTGCTCGATGACCTGCCGCCGATTGAGACGCTAGAGGGTTTCATCCTGCCTGATCTACTGTGCCAGCGCCTGCTTGTCATCGACGCGCGCAGCGCCGACGAATTCGCCTATGCGCACATCCCGGGCACACTCAACATTCCACCGAGCAGCAGTTTCAACACTTATGCCGGCTGGTTTGTGCGCTACGACGAGCCGACCTACTTGATCGCGCCGGAAGCCGCCGTGCCGGTACTGGTCAAGCAGCTCCGCGCCATTGGGGTCGATTATATCCCCGGCTATTTCCCACCCAGTCAAGTTGAGGGGCTGACCGAGACGCTGCCGGTCATCTCGGCGTGCGAGGCAGCTGAGCGGCTGGCCAATAGCGATGCCATCCTGCTTGACGTGCGCGCGCACAGCGAATACCTCAGCCAGCGCATCGACGGAGCGCGCAACATCATGTATGGCGTCTTGCCGCGCTATCTCGACGAGCTGCCGAAAGACATGCCGATCATCGTTTTGTGCGCAAGCGGCGCTCGCTCGCAGATCGCTGCAAGCCTGCTGCAGATGCATGGCTTTCAAGAGGTCATGAATGTCGCGGGCGGTCTTAATGCGTGGCTTGAGGCTGGGCTACCCGTGATCGAGGGCATGGGCGAGGGCAGACCCAACGCCGGCTAAACGATCTACTAGGATAAGAGATGACTGTGACGCTAACGCCAGAACTGTTGAGCGAACGCCTGAGCCACTTTCTGAGCGCAGAAACCGGCCTACCGGTGGAAGTATGCGGCGCGGCGCCGCTGGCGGGCGGTGCGTCGCGCGATATGTGGCAGGTCAAACTGCGCATTGATGGCGTCGAAGAGCGCTACGTGCTGCGGCGAGACCTGCCCAGCACGATGACGGAGCGCGCGCTGACGCGCTGTCAGGAATTCCACGTGATGCAGCTGGCCCAAGCTGGCGGCGTTCGCGTGGCGCGTCCGCGTTGGTGCTGCCCTGACCCAGACCTGCTGGGCGGCGCATTCTTTTTGATGGAGTTCGTCGATGGCATCGCCATCGGCCGCAAGATCGTGCAGATGCCTGAACTGGCTGCCGCCCGCGCTGCCCTTCCCGATCAAATGGCGCAGCAGCTCGCGCGCATTCACCGGCTGGAAGCGCCCGATTTTCTGCCGCGGCCCGCTGCCGGTCTTAGCCCGGCGCAGGATGCGATCGCCCACGTCTATGATCTGCTCGATACGCTCGAGATTCGCAGCCCTGCTTTCGAGTTCGCGCTGCGTTGGGCCGAACGACACGCGCCGCCAGCCGAAACCCTGACCTTCATCCACGGCGATTTCCGCCTCGGTAATTTGATCGTCAACGAGACGGGCATCGCCGCCGTCGCCGATTGGGAATTCGCGCACCTTGGCGACCCGCTTGAGGAATTGGGCTACCCGTGCATGCGCGACTGGCGCTTCGGCGTTGGACATCTGCGGCTGGGCGGCATCGCCGATCGCGAGCCGTTCCTGCAAGCTTACGAACATTACAGCGGGCGCAAAGTTGACCGACGGGCGGTCGATTTCTGGGAATTCCTCGGCAACGTGCGCTGGGGAGCGATCTGCCTTGCGCAGGCCAACCGCCATCTTTCCGGGCGCGATCCCAGCGTGGAACTTGCCAGCTTAGGACGCCGCTCCGCCGAGATGCAAATGGAAATGCTGCGCTTGATCGCCGCGCTGGGAGTGTGACGCAATGACCGACCGCCCCACCTTATCTGAGTTAATCGAAGCGGTGCAGATCCACCTTGAAACGCAGGTCATCCCGGCCATTAAAGCTGAGCCAAAACTGTATTTCCAAACGCTGGTTGCGATCAATGTGCTAAAGATCGCCGGGCGCGAACTCAAATATGGTTATGAGCAGACGCGCGCCGAATGGGCGCGCTTGAACGCGCTCACTGGCGTTGAGCTGCCGCTGCCGTCCGATCCAGCCGCAGCCGGCACAGCGCTGGCCGAGCGCGAAGCGTGGCTGTGCGATGCCATCCGCGCAGGCGCGTTCGACGAAGCCGATCGCCGTGCCGCGCTGCTGGCGCACCTGCTCGCGCGCACGGCTGGCGCGCTCGAAATAGCCAACCCGCGCTTTTTAGCGATATTGGCCGAAGAAGATGAAGCGCGGCGCCTCGGCGCGGCGCCTGAGCGCGACGCAGCCGGCGATCAGGGATTTAAATGAATTTTAATAATTCAAATCTGAAATAATTGGGATATATTTGGGTTAAAAGTGGTTTATCCCACTTACGCAGCGAGAAATTGGGCTGCGATATCGCAACCCAATCCCAAGAGTCTAAGTGAGGCTGCGACTCCTTCCCGTGTGTTGTCCTTTGATGCGAGTCTTCATACGTTCCGTAATTTGGGAAATTTATCGACGCTGGCTGGGACTGGCGGCGCTGCTGCTGGCTTTCAGCGCGAGCGGGCCGGCGCAGAGCAGCGACTCTATGAGGCCGCTGCGCCTCGGCGAAGGTGTGATCCACGCGCTGGCGGCAGCGCCCGAAAATGACCGCCTGCTCGTTGCAGCGGCGACTGGCGTTTGGTTGATCGACCCGGCCACTGCTGACGGGGCACCGCGCCTGCTGCCGTTGGCAGAGGGCGCGGTCAGCGTTGCTGCCAGCCCGACGATCGTGGCTGCCAGCGATGCCGATGGGGTCATCCACCTATGGGAACGCGCGACCGGCGCGCCGCTGGCCTCGTTGAGCGGCCATCTGTACGCCGCGGATGCGCTGGCTTTCACCCTCGAAGGAAACCTGCTAGCCAGCGGCGACCGCAGCGGCATCATCCGGCTGTGGGATGTCCCCGCGCGCGCCGAACGGGCTGTGTTGCCCGGCGCTTCAAGCGTGGTGGCGCTGGCGTTCGAGGGTGACGCGCTGATTGCGGCGACGCGCGCCGGCCTACTGCGCTGGCTGCTGGCGGGGGGCGAGCCAATCATGATCGCTTTGCCACCGCCGGCGCAGATCGTCGCCGATCGACGAGCCGCGGTGGGCGCCGGCTGGAGCGCGACCGTCGAAGCAGACGGCGCGCTCATCGTGCATGACGCAGATGGCGGCAGGCGCAGGGTTGGCCATTTCACGACAGCCGTCGAAGCCGTCAGCTTCACGGCGCAGGGTGTGCTGGCATGGTATGCGGACGGCCTGAGGCGCATCTGGGATGCGGCGGATGGCCGCCTGCTCGCCGAGAGCCGCCGCGGCAGCGCACCGCCGTCAGCGCTGGCGGCGACCAGCCCTGACGGGACGCGGCGCGCGATAGGCGGCGGAGACGGGGTCGTCCGGCTGCTGGATGTGGAGACTGAACAAGAGGTTGCCCAGCTGTTCGGCCATATCCGCGGGGTGACGGCTGTCGCCTTCAGCCCGGATGGCGCGCTGCTCGCCTCGGGCAGCCTCGACCGGACGATCCGCCTGTGGCGGGCTGACGCGCCGGCCGACCATCCCGCGCTGAACGTGCTTACCGGTCACAGCGCCGGCGTAACGGCGGTCGCCTTCAACGCAGATGGGACGCTGCTAGCGACCGGCGCGTTCGATGGCACGATCCTCATCTGGCCGCTGGAGGGCGCCGCCGCGCGCTAGGTCAATCGTCGCCGAGCGCCTCGATCAGGCGGGCGTAGGCGGCATTGATGCGCTGCATCTGGTCGTGGGCCGCATCATCTCGATTGAGGTCGGGGTGATAGCGCCGTGCCAGCAGCCGGTATGCCTTCTTGATGGCGCTGCGGTCAGCATCGGGGGGCAGGCCCAGCGCCGCATAGTGCTCGGCCAGTTCAGCATGAACCGCCGTCAGAAGGGTGGCATCGTGTTCAAAACCGCCCGCTCCACCCAAATCAGCGACCCACCACTCTCCGTGCAGGCCAGCGAGATAGGTCTGCACGCGCCGGCAGGTTAGGTTGCGGAACTGCGCCGCTGTGCCGAACTCGGCCTCGCGCACCAGCCCCGCGCCGCGAAAGTGGACTGGAAACAGGAATGGCTCGCCTTCAATGATCTCATAGGCGTAGATGCTGCCGCCGTAGAGCGTGTATAACGCCTCCATCCAGTCATCGACCTGATAGCGCTGTCCGTGAGCCGGCAGCATCATATCGGCCCACAGCAGGTAAAGCGTATAGATCTCTGCCTCGGCGTTCGCGGAGAGCGTTTTGCGGATTTCATAAAGCGGCAGGCCGCTGTCGATCAAATGCGCGCTGACACGCTCGCCGCGCGGCGTCTCGAAAAGGACGATATCGACGCCGTTGTGCAGCATGCGGCCGAGCATGCCCGCGACGCGCAGCTCCTCAACCAGCAGCGCGCTGGCATAGGCCGTCTCATAACGAATAGAACCCATCGATCGTGACTCAATCCACCCTAACCTGCTGACGATGATGCCATAGTAACGCAGCGCGCGGCCGCGTCAAGGAATGCTACGAGAAGACTCATAAACTGCCAGCCGTGAGCGATATGGATGCGGCGCTCTAGCGCATCCTGGCGCGTTCAAACGGAGGGCTGCCGACTGCGACTGCAGCGCGGATCGTTTCGACGGCGTCCAGCGCCTGCGCGCGTTCCTCAGCCGCAAGCTCAAGCGCCGCGAACTCATCCTCATCGAGCAGATGCACGGTTCCATCGGGCGCGACGAACACATCGAGCGCCAGATCGTCGGACGCAACGACGGATGCTTGGATCACGGCCGGCCGCGTTATATTACAGTACCAGCCGCGCAGATGGCCATCGTCGACCGAGAAGACCTGAAAGACGTTGTACCAGCGATCGCTGTAGAACCACTCGACGAAACGATCCCCACGCCGGAAGGCGGCTGGCCCGATATCGGCGTAGTCGCGGTTGAAGCGCGCGCTCAGGCACACCCATGTCTCGCCGCGGGCGACCAGCTCGCCTTGATACTGCCAGACGAAGCGCCCCTCATGGTCATTCTTAACGACTGTAATCGCGTTCATGCTCGCCCCTCCGTCTGCACGACCAGCAGCACACCCTCGCGCACGCGGATCAACCCGCGCGGCGCGGTTAGCACGTTGCTGACGCCGCGCGCGGGGCCAAAGTCGAGATCCTCGTCGCGCAAGGGATAATACAGCCCATCCGTGTATACGCCGCGCACCGTTCCGTTGAGAGGCAGTAGCGAGATCGTATCGCCGGGCGCGCCGTGCACGATGTGCTCACCGGGGCCGAGCAGCCAAGCCTCTTGGCGGCCGGCGACGAGCCGCGCATCGCAGCCGTTGAGCAGCGGCAGCACGAGCAGGTAAACATTGCTTAGCGTTTGATCGAGCCGATCGCCGACGCCGCCGATCACGCGAATGTGACGGGCGCCCCGCGCGACGACCCATGCTAAAGCCAGCTCGAGGTCGGTTTCATCTTTCTCTTCTGGATGCCGTTCGATGTGAACGCCGCGCGCGGCCAGCGCTTTTAACTCGGCAGGGGAGAGCGAGTCCATATCGCCGATGACGGTCTGAACCGCTACGTCGAAATAAGCGGCGACGCGCGCGCCTCCATCGGCTGCGACGACCAACGCCTCGCGCCAGCCGTTCAGCGCGCGCCGCACCATCGGCCCATCATTCGGGTCGCCGTTCGCGAAGATCACCGCCCGCTGCATGGCATCAACGCGTTCGGCGGCGCCAGCGCTCTTTCAGCTCGATGCGGCTGATATCGGGCGCTTCGAGAAAATCTGTGGCGACGCGGGCAAAGCGGTCATCTTCCAGCATTGGATAGTGGCGCACGCCGGGCAGCAAGATCGGCAGGCGCAGTTGGTCAGCGGTGCGGGTGATGTAATCGAGCACGGCTTCATCTGGAGCAGCCAAAATGGGGTCGTCGCTGCCATGCATCAGGCAGACGGGCACCGGCAGCAATTGAAAAGTATCTAGCATCAGGCCGGGGTCGAAAGCGCTGGCGAGGCCGATGGCAGCGTGCGGATCGGCGCGCGCAATATCAACTAGCAGCTTTTCGAACTCCGGCTCCGAACGGCGAAAACAGCGGCCAAGCAGGGCCTCCAGTGATTCCTGCGTCAGTGTCTCTAGCAGTGGGTTTGCTGAATCGCCAGCGCCTGGCAGAGCGCTGGCGCGGTTAGCTTCAAGGGGCGCGGGCATCGGCTCAAGCGCGGCTGGCGTGGATGGTGGCGGCGGAGCGGCCATGCCGGCCGCCATCCGGCGTGCGCGCGCGGCCTCCTCCAATGCCTTGCGCATGGCGAGGCTCGCGTTCGGGATCGTGGGCGCGTTGGCGGCATCGTTCGGCCGGTTTGAGAGCGTTGGCGCTGCCAGTGGCGGCTGGATGGGCGTGGGCCGGGCGGGCAACGTTGGCGCGGCGTGCAGCCGCCGGGGGCTGGCCATCGCGCGGGCGCGATCGGGCTGGCGCTGCGCGAGGCCGCCCGGGTTGAACAGCGGCGCGCTGACGACCATCAACCGCGGCACACGCTCTGGGTAAAGGCGCGTAAATTCGGCGGCGACCAGCGCCCCTAAGCCATGGCCAATGAGTGCCGCCTTCGGCAGACCGAGCTGAAGCATAAACGCATCGAGCAGCGCGATCTGCTGGTCAAGCGTGTAGCGGACAGCGGTCTTGGCAGAGTCGCCGTAGCCGTATAAGTCGAGCGCATAAACACGAAACTTGACGTGCAGGTGCTGCATGGCCGGCACCCAGTAGCGCCAAGAGCCAATCACATCGTGGATCAGGATCACCGGCCGCCCACGGCCGAGAACCTCGTAATGGATCAAATCCCCATCAACGGTCAGCGCGCTCATGATACGCCGGATCGACTCAGAATTTCCGCCACGCGTGCGGTCAGCTCTTGTGGCGAGAAGGGCTTTAAGATGTAAGCGGCTGCGCCAGCATCGAGGCCCGCTTGCACTTCTTCATCCTGCCCTTTAGCCGATAGAAAGACGATCGGCACGTCGTGCAGCCCATCGATCTGCTTGATCTTGCGGCAGGCCTCGTAGCCGGTTAGCTTCGGCATTCGCACATCGAGCATGACGAGCTGAGGGCGCGTCTCGCGCGCTTTTTCGACAGCCTCGGCGCCATTGCTCGCCAGCGCGACCGTGTGCCCAGCGAACATCAACGTAAAGCTGATCAGCTCGCGGATATCGCGCTCGTCTTCGGCCACCAAGATCATCGCCATCGTTTCGTCATCCTTTAACCGTTCTTGGTTCCTTGCTCAGGGAGCAGACAGCCCATCATCGATGTTTTGCGCGGTCGTTGGCCCAGCGACCGGCAGCGCCACATAAAAGGTTGAACCGCGGTTCTCTTGCGATTCGAACCACACCTCGCCCTGATGCAGATCGACCAGATGTTTGACGATCGGCAACCCGAGACCAGTGCCGGCCACTTCCATTACCAGCGCGTGCTGATCATAGCGTTCAAAACGGTTCCATACCCGCTCGCGGAACGACTCGGGAATGCCGATGCCATCATCCTTGATCGCGATCACCAGCCGCTCGACGCTCAGCTCGCTGGCCGGCTGCAAGTGCGCGGCGATCTCAATACTACCATCGGGGTAGGTATAGTGAAATGCATTCTCGATCAGATTATCGATCACCTGTTCCAGCTTCTGCCGGTCAGCGCGGATAAGGGGCAGCGCCGGGTCTACCATAACGGCAAGGGTCGGGCGCTTGCGCGCAAAGTCTGCGCGCGCCCGCAGCTTGGCGACCGAAGCGGCGATCACATCGCCGATGTGCACCAGCTCAAGGCGAAGCGGCTCGCTGCCCGCGTCGATGCGCGAAATGTTGAGCAAGTCGTCGATCAAATCGCTCAGCCGGTCAGCATTGGCTTTGATGGTGTTGATGAACATCGTCTGCCGCTCGGTCACATCGCCGGCTGCTCCCATCAAAAGCAGGTCGGCATAGCCTTTGATGCTCGTCATCGGGGTGCGCAGCTCGTGCGAGACGTTGGCGATGAATTCGCTCTTCATGCGATCGACCTCGACCTCGCGCGTGATATCGCGGAACAGCCACACAGCGCCCAAGAATTGGCTGCCGATGTAAACCGGTGATACGCGCACGTTGATGACCTTTGCGCCAACGTTGAACCGATCGCTGAGCAAGCGATCGCTAGCCTGTGCTGGCCGCTCGCCGGCTGCCCAACTGTTGATGATGCGCTGCCACGAGGCGATGCCTGCAAACTGGTTGAGGATGCGCGCCAGCGGCTGGCCCAGCGCGATATCGCGCCGCACCCCCAGAATTTGCTGCGCCGCCTGATTGAACAGCACGACCTTGCCGCTGCCATCGGCCAGCGCGACGCCGTCGCCGATGCCCTCCAAGATCGCGCTTTGCTTTTCGGCCTGTTCCTGCTCAGCGCGCAGCAGCGCCGAGACGTTCTCGGCCTGATCTCGGATCAGATTATACAGATCGGCATTGTTGATGGCCGCTGAAACCTGTCCGGTCGCTGTTGTGACGAGGCGAAGCTGCGCTTCGGAAAACGCGCTTGGGCGCTCGCTCAGGAAGACCATTACGCCCTGAATTTCCTCATTGGCCTCCAGCACCACGCCGAGGGCGGAACGCCACTCGGCAGCGCCGGGGCTTTCGTTGTCCCAGTATTCCGATTGAAGCAGGTCTTCGGTGAGCACGCTGTGTTGACGCGTGAGCAGCCAGTCGCCAAGCATCGCTGCTGGATGGTAGAACGGCTGGGCCGCGCCGCCGTTCGCCTTAACCTGCGGCCCCAGCACGCGGATGCGCTCGCCCGTCGTCGAGTAGACAGCGCGCGGGTAGAGTTCACCCGTTGCCGGATTAATGAGCAAGGCGACTGCCTCTGTCGCATGGATGGCCTCGGCGACCATTTCGAGCGAGCGGCTGACCACGCGATCAAGGTCAAGCGTGCGCCCTAATTCGGCAGTGATGCGGTACAGCGCATCGAGCCGGTCGCGCTCCTGCTGAAGCTCGGCCGTTCGTTCCTCAACGCGCCGGTTCAATTCGTCGGCGAAATTACGAATGCGTTCAAACAGATGAGCGTTCTGAATCGCCGCGCCTAACTGCGTTCCGATCGTCGTGAGGATGCGTTGGTCGTTAAGGCCGAATGGACGCTTTTGCTCGCGGTCGCGCACCGCCAGCACCCCAACCACTTGATCGCCGGCGATGAGCGGCACGCCGAGGTAGCGCCGCGCATCGCCCTCGCCATTGGTCAGCTTCAGGTTGCGCCGCACTTCGTCGGCGCCGGGGTTATCGCCGCCCAGAATAAGCGGCCGGCGCTGGCGGATGACGAACGACACTTCATCGCTGCCAAGCTGGCGCGGCATGATTGTGAAATCTTGCCCACGGCGCACCGCCATCGGGAAGACGATATTGCCGCTGGAGGCATCGTACAGCGCCAGATACATCTCCTCAGCATCGGTCAGCGTGGGCACTTGATCGCGCACGATGCGGATCATGTCGCTGATGTCCATGGTCGAGGAGATCGCGCGGCTCAACTCGTTGATGATCAGCGACTGCTCGACCTGCGCCGCCGTCTCGGTTGAGAGGCGGGCGTTCTCAATGGCCGAGGCCGCCTGCGCGCCAAGCGCCTGCGCCATACGCACCTCGCGATGCGTAAAGGCGCGCGCCGGCACAGTTTGCTCGATCTGGAGCAGGCCGATCGCCTGATCGCGCACCACCAGCGGCACCAGCATGCGCGCCAGCTCGCCACCCGCCGCCATCTCGCGGCGCTCGCTGGGGTCGGCGTTGGGGTCGTCGGCCCGCACGATCACGATCTGGCCGCTGCGCAGCGCGCGCGTTTTAGCAGGATACCGGAACAAATCAAACTGGGTGCCGCGCGCCATCACCCGCGAGTCGTCGCCCAGCCGGTTCAGATCAAGTTCGACGGTGAGCACTTCTTCCACGTTGTCGTACATCATCAGGGCGCAGTCGTCCATATCGAGCGCCTGCATGGTGAGCCGCACCACACTGGAGAAGACATCGTTGAGATCAAGCGTGATGGAAGTCGCCTGTGCGGCTTCTAACAAGGTTTCTAGCTCGCGGGTGCGCACCAGTGTCTGTTCGAGCAGGTTGGCATTAAGCACGGCGATCGCCGCCTGATTGGCGATAATCAAGGCCAGATCGAGTTTTTCCTGTTCGAAACGACGCGTGGGGTCGCGTATCTCCAGCTCAAACGCTCCGCTGGTTTGACCGCCGACGGCCATCGGCAGCAGCAGGTAGGCGCTGACGCCGCGCGCCAGCAGGGCATCGCGCAGGTCAAATTCGGTGTCCATCGCGCCAACCGCGGGGATGATGACTGGATCGGCCTGCCGCCAAACGTGACGCAGCGCCGGGCTGCGCTCGGCTTCGACCAGATCCTCGGGCGGGAAATCACCACGCGGGTATTCCACGACGACGCGGGCGATGCCGCTCTCTCGCTCGAAAATGTAGGCCCGCGCCTGTTCGATGCCCAGCGCTTCAGCGATCTCGCGCAGCGCCACTTCGAGCACATTTTCCGTATCAAGCGATTGCGCCAGCGCGATCGACACGCGGTTGATCAAGCTCAAGCGCTGCATGCGTCCCTGCGCTTCTTCGTAAAGCGTCGCGTTGATCAAGGCGATAGCAGCCAGCGAGGCGATGCGCCGCAGCAAGGGGCGGTATTCTTCGAAACCGTAAGCATTGACCAGATCGCTGCCCAAGTGCAGGGCGCCTAAACACATGCCGCCCGTGATCAAGGGGATGAACAAGCTGGTCGCCTCGCCCTCGCGGCGCAGCTCGATTAAATCTTCGAAACCCTCTTCTACGCCGTCCTCAAGTTGATAGAGCCGGTCGGTCGCCGTCGAGAAAGCGTGTCCCAGCGCCGTCCCATCGAGATTCTCACGGCGCGTACGCTCGACGCGCACGCTGTTATCCACGCCCACCAGCGCGCGCACGAGGATGAAATCGCCGCGTTCGCTGTCGAGCACTGCGGCCGTCATGCGCATGAACGGCAGCAGTTGCAGCACGCCGCGCGCCACGCCTTCGACGATTTGCACGGGGTCTAATGTGCTGGCGATCGCCTCCATCACCTCATTGAGGCGAGCTTCCTGCTCAGCGTTGCGCAGGCTGTTCACATACAGCCGCGTATTCTCCAGCGTGGCTGCCGCTTGATGGGCGAAGAGCTCGAGGATCTCGATCGTGCTGCACGTGGGGCGTTTGCCATCGAACGGCCGGTCGAGGCTGATTGCGCCAAGCAGTTGGCCGCCCGCGCCCAGCACTGGCACGATCAAGATATCCCCATCGTGCCAGTCGGTCCTTGAACGCGGATGCAGCGTGCGGGCGCTGTCGAAACCGGCTACGAAGGCCTCAATGCCGTCTTGATACCAGTCAGACAGCCGTTCAAACGGGAAAAACAGCGACTCGCTGATGCGATAGGTCGGCTGCGCAAAGAGGGCATCGAGCGCCTGCCGGCTGAAGGTGCGGTCGCGGGATGCTTCAAAGACATCGGTCGGTATGCCCGCTTGCGCTGCGCGATGCAGCAGGCTGGTCTTGTCGTCGGCCAGCAGCATCAGCACGATATCATAGCCACAGCTTTGCTGGATGCTATAGGCGATCGCCTCCATCATCATGTAGGCATCGACGTTAGATTGTAGCATCTGGCCCAGTTCGAAGATCTGGTTCAACTGCTCAACACGTCGACGCAGGGTGTTGGCATAGTCTTGATTTTCAATGAAGCGGCGATGGTTGCCGTAGCCGAGCGAAGCTTTGGCCGCCAGCGTTTCAAGGAAGATAGCATCCGTTTCGTCGAAATGTTGCGCCTGCGAATGATACACATGCAGAACGCCGACGACCTGTTCCTCGTGCGTGAAGGCCACCGCAATGGCGGAGCGCGCCGATTCGGGCACGGCAGGCCACTCGGCATCGAGATAATTCTCGACCAAAATGCTGGCCCGCTGCGGCTCCACCGCCACCCGTTTGGCGGCTGCTAGCTCGATAGGAGCCAGCGTTCCAGCGGGCCTGCGATCGCCCAACCGGCGCTCAACGATGAGATCCTCCGCCTGTTGGCTGGGCTGTTCGTCAGAGAGAACGAGCAGCGCAACCGTGCTGCCTTCTGCATCGGTTGCTCGCACCGCTTCCAAGCGAATCACCTCGAGGATCCCTTCGATGTCGAGCGTCGAGGCCAGCGCATTAGAGATGCGGTTGATCGCGTCCAATTCTTGCAAGCGGCGGCTCAAGTTCTGGCCAGTGGCCGCATAAATGCGAACTCGGTCGAGCGCGCCAGCGACCTGCGCGGCGATCGCTGCCAGCAAAGCGCAGTCGTCGTCGTCAAACGCGCCGCCGGGTTCGACAGCAGCGCGGTTGATGGCGCCCATCTCGCCGAGCGTTACATCGCCCACGACCAGCGGCACTATGACGGTCTGCTCGATGCCGATCTGTTCAGCGATCAGGGCATAGCCCGGCAGGACGCGGGCATCGCTCTGAACGTTGTTACTCAAAAAGGGCCGCCGCGAAATGGCGACGCTGTGTTCAAAACCACGGCTGTATGTCGTCTGCACCAGCGGTTCGCTGAGCTGAATCCCGTAGACGTGATGCGGGACAGTGGCCAGAACGCCAGTTTCCACATCGAGCTGGCTAACGAAGACTCCCTGACAGCGCAGCAGTTGAGCCGCTACCCGCAGCAGCGGCCGCAGGTCGTCTTCAGGTGTGAGCACCCTGCCCGCCAGTTCCGCGATCTGGCGCAGGCTTTCAGCTTCTTCGGCGCGTCGCTGCGCTTCGCGGAACAGTTGGGCATTTTCGATCAAGCCAGCCACCTGCGCAGCGAAGATCAGCAGCAGGCGAGCATCCTTCTCATTGAACGGTTGGCCATCCAGCTTGTTCGAGACTTGCACGACGCCCAGCCGTTTGCCGCCTGCCGACAGCGTCGCCAGCAGCGTGCGGTCAACGCCAAGCGCGGATGCCAGTTTGTCCAAGCCCGCCCCAACGACGACCCGATCGGTCGAGGCATTGTTGGTGTACCAGTAATCTTCCTCAAGCCAAATTTGTTCCAGCGCGCTGCCCGGTTCCAGCACGATCTGGTAGCTGGCGATCGCGTCATCAGGCAGGCCATAAAACGGCTTCTGCGCGACCAACCGGCGATTTGCCGCATCGTAAAGCAAGACGCCGCAGTACTGGACGCCCATCAACCGGGCGATGCGCTCGTTTGTGCTGGCGTAGAAATCGGAGGCGCGGCGCAGCGCGCCGAAAGCCTGCGCGATCTCTTGCAGGCCGCTCATTTCGAGATCGCGCCGTTCCTCCAGCGAGGCGAGGCGAAGCGACTCGACGATGACCGCAGCTTGCCCGGCCAGCAGGCGCAGCATCTGCACGTCTTGCGCAGTGAAGCCGCCGCGCGCCCGTTTATTGCTCACATGCAGCAGGCCGATGCGCCGCGCCCCCACCACCAAGGGCAGCAAGGCGATGTTGAACATGCCCGCTGCGTTGATGAGCAGCGATAGGCCCAGCGCTTCGGCCAACGGTTCGTCGCTTAAATCGTTGCTCAGCCAATGATCGGCTTCGGCCCACAGGCGAGCGCCGGCGCTTCCCTCAACGACCGAGATTGCGTAGCTGCGGGCGATTTGACTGGGCAGCCCGTAAAACGGCGTTTGTGCGGCTAGAGCGCGGCGGCGATCGTCATAGAGCAGGACGCCGCACATATCGGCGCCCAGCAGGTTCGCGATCCGTTCGGTCAGCCCAAAATAGACGGCGTCCGGATCGTCCTCGGCCACGCGCAGCGCTTGCAAGCTGGCCATATCTTCAATGCGGCGTTCCTGTGCCGCGTACAGGCGCGCATTGTAAACGGCGACCGCCAGCGGTTTTTGCAGGGCGGTGAGCAGCGCCAAATCTGCCAGAGTGAAAGCGTTGGCGTCGCGGCGCGCCAGCTCGAACGTGCCGAGGAACTGCCTGCCGATCTGCAGTGGAATGCCGATGAAACTGCGGTAGACCAAGTTTGGCAGCTTTGGCCGCACAGCTGCTGGGTCATCGCGATCGGCAACCAACAGCGGTTTGCGTTGTTTGGCGATCCAGCCGGTGATGCCCTCGCCCTCGAAATAAAGGCCGCCAGCTTCGGTGAGAGCCAGTATATAGGCGGCATCGCCTTCAAACGCCGCAGGGTATAGGACGCGCGCTTCGGCGTCCCACGCCGCGATCTCCCCCGCATCGAAATCTAGCACCTTGCGCACGATCGTTAGCAGCGCTTGCTGCACTTGCGCTTCGCTCATGCTGGGGTTAAGGGTTTCGCCGATCTCGTTGACCACACGCAGCGCGCGCGCCAGATCGGCCGAAGTTGAACTGACAGCGGACAGATCGCGCAGCAGCGCGATGGTCACAGCTTCCTCGCCAGCTGGCAAAAAACCTGTGGCCGGCAGCCGGTGCGAGGACGCCTCAATCCAGCGATCGGCCAGTTGAAATGCGCTCTGCGTCTCGCCGGCGAACAGGGCTAAAAACCCATCGGCAGGCTGGGCGTAGCGCGCGATCAGTTCCAGATCGAGCGTGCTGTCGCTGAGGTTAAGCCAGCGACGCACAGTATCGTTGCTATAGATCAACCGGCCTCGGCTGTTGGCGATTATGACGCCATCACGCGCGGATAGCAGCGGTATTTGGCGCAGCAGCGCCTCGACATCGATCGGCTCAACTGGTGTGCTGCGTTGGCGCGACCATAATAGCAGCCACAGCAGGATGACTAAACCGATGACGAAGAGGCTGATAGCCAGTTCCATAGCCGTTTTCTCGGCACCTTACCACGACGATGTGAGGATATTTGCTCCGCTGTCCAGCCCGCTCAGGCCGCGCCGCCGATCTTCAGCGGCCAGCTCGGTCACCTCGCGAATATCGGAGAACCGGTGTGTGCGGTTCGAAACCGAGCCGACTGCCAGCATCATCAGGCCGACCTGCCGCTCACCGTAAAAACGATCTGGAACCAAGATGTAGCCGCGTTCGCGGTCAATGAACGAATAATGCTGGCGCACCTCGTCGTTGAAGCGTTCGGCCAGCCGGGCTTTGAAGTTTTCGACATCAGTCGTGTGGGTGATGACGATGAAGTTATCGCGGCCCGGGTGGCCGGCATAATCATCGGGCGTGCCCTGTTCGTCGATCACTTCGCCGATCAACAGCGCCATGAAACGGATCACTTCGTCGGCCGCGACGAACCCATAAACATCGGTGAACGCTTCGAAATTTTCGATCTTCAAATCGAGGTACGACCACAATCGTTGGCTGGGCATCAGCGTTCGCAGATGGTCCTCAATCAAACGACCTGTTGGCAAGTTCGATTTCGGGTCGATCTGCGTTTGGCGCGTTGCTGCGGTGATCGCATTTTGTACACGCAGCTTCAGCTCTTCAATATCGAAGGGTTTGGTAACGTAATCATCGGCGCCCAGTTCCAAACCTTGGATCTTGTCGCTGCGCTCATCTTTCTGCGTCAAAAAAATGATCGGGATGTGGCTGGTGCGCGTGGTCGTGCGCAGCTCGCGGCACACATCATAGCCGTTCATATCGGGCAGCATAATATCGAGCACGATCAAGTTGGGGAGCTGCCGCCGCGTCATCGTCAGCGCGTCGCCGCCGCGCGGCGCTACCTGAACCTCGTAGCCTTGCCCGCTGAAATAGATGCGCAGCATATTCGAGATGTCGACATCGTCCTCAACGACCAGAATGCGACCTTTGCTCATCATGTGCCCCTCGTTCACCCGCAGCTGCGAATGCACGCTGCGCCCACAAATTACTTGTTGCTACAGCTCAACTGTGCTGTCCATGTATGAGGCGACGCCAGCAGCGCGCCCCACATCTGATCTGAGTATACGGCGTTCGCACCTGTTAAAGTGTAAACGCCTGTCGTTATTTTCAGCAGCCTGATATCCCAAGTTTATCCCAAACTTGGGATAAATTGGAAAAAGTGCGATTCTTTGCGCCTTCTAATCGTTGTGCCAACAACGATTCATTGATTATCAGACGCACGTCATCCTAAAGGTGTTACCGTTCCATTGTCCTCAAGCCGGCCGACGCGCAGCGCAGCTTCATCAAGCAGCGACTGGCAGCGCGCCGCCAGCGCCCGTCCACGCTCGAACAAGGCGACCGATTCCTCGAGGGTTAGCTCAGCGGCGTCCAAGCGCTCCACGATCGCGGCCAGCTCGGCATAAGCCGCCTCAAAGCTCAATGTTTGCACGTCCTCCATCGTCGCTCCTTAATCCTCCAGCCGCGCGCGACGCTGTCCGTCGTGCAGGCTGATCACAAGCGGCGCGCCGGGCTGTGCCGCCGGGCTATGCGCTGACGTGATGCGCTGCCCAGTGTCGGCATGGGCGATCAGCGCATAGCCGCGCGCTAGAATGGCCGCCGGGCTGGCCGCGGCCAGGGCCGCCTGCCGCCCGTTGACGCGCTCGCGCAGCAGCGCAAGGCGTTGCTGCTGGCGGGTGGCCAGCGCTGCATTCCAATCATCGATGCGCTGGCGGTAGCGCTCGATCAGACGCAGCGGCGAGGCGCCGCGCAGCGCTCGCCGCTCGCGTTCTAATCGGTTGGCGCGGGCAGCTAGCCCAGCCGCCAGCGCTGCCGACAGCCGCGCGCGCAGCCCGGCCAGCCCCAGCCGCAGGTCGGCAATATCCGGCGCTAGCAGTTCTGCGCCGGCCGAAGGCGTGGGCGCGCGCACATCAGCAGCGAAATCGGTGATGGTGACATCGGTCTCGTGGCCAACCCCAGAAACGATTGGGATGCGGCTGGCCGCGATCGCCCGGGCGACGCGTTCATCGTTGAAAGCCCACAGGTCTTCCAAACTGCCGCCGCCGCGGCAAACGAGGATCACATCGCAGGCATCATGAGCGTTCAGCCGCTCGATGGCGGCGGCGATCTGCGCTGGGGCGGCATCACCTTGCACGCCGCATGGAGACAAGATCACCTCACCAAGGGGATAGCGGCGGCGCAGCACATTCAGCACATCTTGAAAGGCAGCTGCATCGGCCGAGGTGACCACACCGATGCGGCGCGGGAAGGCTGGCAGCGGGCGTTTGCGCGCCGCATCGAACAAGCCTTCCGCCAGCAGTTTGGCTTTGAGCTGCTCGAAGCGCAGGTGGAGATCGCCAGGGCCGAGCGGGCGCACGCGATCAGCATACAGTTGATACACGCCGCTCGCTTCGTAAACGCTGACCGCGCCGTGCACCAGCACCGCATCGCCATTTTCCGGCAGCATCACCTGGCGTTCGGCATGGCTGCGCCAGAGAACACAGGCGATCTGCGCGGCGCTGTCTTTCAGCGTGAAGTAACAGTGGCCAGAGGCAGCCCGCCGGAAATTGGAAACTTCGCCCTCCACCCACACATCGCGCAGCCCCGGTTCATCCTCAAACAGCTGGCGAATATGGGCGGTTAGCTCGGCCACGGTCACAACATCGATCATCGGCGTTCCATTTACGATTTGTTCTATGCTGGCGCGGGGCTTTGCCGGGCCAGCGCGCCGATGGACTTTACAGGTCTACTGAACAAATTATACAATTTTATCGTTCGATTGCACTTGGAGTACGAGGGATAGTTTCGATGGCGTACCTGAATCGACAGGAGCGCGAGGCGCTTCTCAACGAACTAAAAGATATGAAGATCAACAAGGCGCGTGGTAAGCTGCGACGTATGGATAAGAAGGGCAGCGTAGCATATTATCGTAATGCGCAGATGTCCGGCAAATTGTATACGCGCTATCGCCTTGAGGGGATGGGCACGCAGGTAACGCTGGTCGAGGTGCTGCAGCCGCCGCCGCCGAATGCCTCATATAAAAACCCTTACAAAGCCAAATACGATTTCGTCGAAGTGATCGTGGAACCGACGCCGGAAAACCGTACTTAGCTGTGTTTGAGCACCCTCAGAAAGGAACGACTACAGAAAGGAGCGACTATGCTGAGAACTTTGCCACAAACGCGCGCTGCTGCGCCGGCCGTCCGGCTGGCCGGGATTGTTGTCTTCACGCTGGCGACGATCATTGGGGCGCGCATCACCATCCCGATGGATCCTGTGCCGTTCACGCTGCAGCCGCTGGCCGTTCTGCTCGCCGGGCTGGTGCTTGGCGCGCGCGATGGCGCGGCCAGCCAGCTCGCCTATGTCACGTTGATCGCGATCGGCCTGCCGGTCGATGCGAACATGCGTGGGCAGGCCGCGTTGTTTGGCCCCACCGGCGGCTATTTGATCGGTTTCATCGCGGGGGCGGCAGTTGCCGGGCTGCTGGTCGAACGCGCCGCTCACCGCTTGTGGCAGCGCTGGCTGGCGGGTGTCGCCGGCATCGCCGTGATCTATGCCTTCGGGCTGCCGGTGCTGATGCTGTCCCGTGGCCTTGATCTGAGCGCGGCGTGGGCGTTCGGCGCGGCGCCGTTTCTGATCCCTGACTTAATCAAAGCGTTGATCGCCGCCGCGCTAGCTGAAGGCGGCCGGGCGGTGCTGATCCGCCGCTCCGCCAGCGAATCGAGCAGTTGACCGCCGCAGCCCCTCAAGCAGGGGCTGTTTTTTGCTCTGCGCCCTTTACCCGCCGGCGCGCAAGATCTCGACCGTCAGCGTGTCGCGGGCGCTGTTGCCCACTTGATCGTAGACAATCGCTTCGAACGTCTGCTCGCCCGGCCCAGTGATGCGCCAGTTGAGCTGGTACGGCCAGTTTTCGTCAGCGCCGAGCAGACGGCCGTTGTGGAAAAACTCCACCCGGTCGATGGCGATGTTATCTTGCGCCTGCGCCTCAAGCTGCACAAATTCATCGCCCGGCCAACGGTAGACCTTTTCGGGTTCAATTAAGACCAACGTCACGGTCGGCGGGATGTTATCGACCGTCACCTGAATGACATGGGTCTCCAACGTGTTATCGCGCCGGGCCACTTCAAGGCTCAAGCTGTATAAGCCGTCGAGGCCGGTCGTATCCCACTCGGCGATCAGCCCGCCCGGCGCAAGGGTGGTCTGCCGTCCGCCGATGTTGAACCAACCGCTCGGGTTGAGGCCTGGCCCGTAAGCCAGTTGGAACGATTCCATGTTGCTCGTATCGATCGTCCCGCGCACCTGCACCACACCGCCAACATAGCTGAACGCCTGCGGCTGGGTGATGCGCACGGTAGTCAAGATCTGCGGCAGGCTGACAGTATCGATTTCAGTGGGCGGCAGCGGCTGGTTGTTGGCGATCCACCAGTCCATCGCTTCTTCCGGTGGCACGAAGAAGCGAACCTGCGAGCGCAGTTCCGGCGGCGTGTTGACGGTCGCAAGCTGGCCGGTGCGCGAGTTGACCTCGACGCGCTGCCAATACGTATCCGGCTGGCGCGGCTGCATGCCATCGCGGAAGACCTCGCGCACGGTCGGGCAGATCCCGTTCGGCTGCATGCCAGAGATTTCGCAGACCATCACCTCAACAACGGTGGACGGGCGCGTCCAGATGGTCGGGGGCAAGCCGTCACGAAGATGCACATAATCCATGACAGCGCGCCAAACCGGCGCTGCTCCTTCGACCGCGAACGGCGAGAACGTCATGGCCGCGCGGTCGTCACGCGTCAGCAGCACTCCCGTCACATAATGAGGGGTATAGCCTACCGTCCAATTATCGATCGCCGGGCCAGCCGTCCCATTCACCACGGCGGCCGGGCGCGCCAAATTAAGCGGGTTATCTTGGCCGAGCAGCGGCCAGCGCGTCTCTTGATCGGCCAGAATGTCATTGATCAGATAAGCGATGCCCTCTTCTAGCAGCGGCGTACAAACATCGAGCGTCTCGCAGTTGGCGGCGCGCGCGAAATCGTATTCCCATAGAAGCTGGCCGCCAGCCGCCTCGATGCGCCGGACAGCGACGGGGTCGCGCGCGCGAAAGCCGTGACCGACCGGCTCGACGCCGACGCCGCGCATATCGCCCAGCGTGGCAAAGACGGAATACGCATAAGCGATATCGAGCAGCGAGACAGCCCCGCCTCGTTCGAGCAGCAGCAGGTCGTAGATCGTCTCGTCGAGCGTGTTCAAACCGATCTGGTGCGCCGTGCGCAGTATGCCGCTCATGCCCTGCCGATAGGCGACTTCGGCGGCGGCCGGCACGAGACCAGCGCCCAACGCATTACGCAGCGAGATCGGCCCGCGGTAGATGCCGTCGGGGTTGGAGACGGTGTAAACCAGCCCTTCTTCAGCACCGGGGAACGTCTGCGGGATATCGAGCAGCATCGTCGCTGGGCTATATGGACGGACTCCGCGGACGAACGCATCGAGATAGACGAACGGTTGCAGCACTGGCCCGGGTTGATGTTCAGCAGCGCCCACCGGGCCGACCATGCTTTTGATCTCGCCCGTGCGCGCATCCAGCACGATCAACAGCCCGCGATCGGGTGGCGCGGCGAGCGAACCCGGCGCAGTTGGCAGGGCAGCGCTCGCCCTGCACGGGCTGCCATCGAGCGCCGACAGCGGAACTGTGGAACCGGCCAAACGGGCGAGATGAGCGCGCAGCGCGCATTCCGATTGCAAATACAGGTCGAGATCGAGGGTCGTGGTGATAGTTAAGCCGCCTCGCTCAACAAGCTGTCGTCCCTCCAACCCCTGCGCGTTCAAGATCGCCTCGGCCTGCCGGCGGGCAAACAGCGTAAAATCTGGCGCGAGCTGCTGGATAAACGCTCCGGGTCGGCGCAGCTCGACTGGCTGCGCCGCAGCATCGACGAACTGATCTTCGCTGATCAGGCCAGCGTTATAGATGGCGCGCAGCAGGTCTTGCTGGCGGCCGAGGGCGGCTGTGCGATCGTCGAATGGGTTATGGTGCGGCGCAGTAGGGATCGCGGCCAGCAGCGCCGCCTCGGCCAACGTCAGGTCGACCGAACGCTTGCCAAGATAGATCTGCGCTGCTGCTTCGATGCCATAGGCTTCGCTGCCGTAGTAATTGGTGTTAAGGTGCCATTCCAACACTTCGCGAGGGGTATGGCGCCGGTTGATCTCCTCGACCAGCAGGATCTCTCTCGCGCGGGCATCGTTTTCTGCGGCGCTGCCGCGCGGTGGGGGTGGGGCGATCACATTGCGAACGAGGCGACCGGTGATGCTTGCATCGGGTGGCGCAGTTACCAGCAGGGCGTTGTGCCACAGGCGCAGGGCCATGCCGAGCGGATCAAAGCGAGCTGTGGACAAGAAGTCGGGGTCTTCGGCTACCAGCGTCGCTGTGATGACGAACGGCGGCAGTGTATCGATGTCAATCCAAACGCGGTCGGCGCCGAGCGGGTCTTGCAGGCTGTAGAGTAGATAGTCGCCGCTGGCATCGAACAGACGCGTGACGGTGTCGGTTGGCACGGCGAATGGACTGGTGCGCGGGTCTGGGATGGCGGCGGCTGCGCTCACATACATCAGGACCGTCCCGCTGAAGGTCGCCCCGGCCGGCAGCACCACACCGACTAAAAACAGCAGCGTGAAGAAGATTATCCAAATGCTGCGCCGGCGGCGCTGCTGCGCCAGCCGTTCCTTGCGCCGCCGTCGGCGCAGCACAACTTGAGCAGTCGTAGCCAAAAACTTTCCCTAAGCCGACATTATAGGCCAGTTCCTACAATGGCCTTATTGTAGCGCAGCTCTTTGGCTCCGTGCTTTTGAATTTGTCGTTAGGCATTCAGCCGCCCTTCACCACCGCTTGTCACCGCTGAAGGTCACCGTGGCTAGCACTGCCTCGGCGGTCGCTTGCCATTGAGCCACTTCGGAGGGCGCGGTCAGCAACTGTCCTAACATGATCACCTCTGGCTCGTACTGCACGAGCCAGATGCCAAATCATCCCCTCAAAAGCTTGGCCGGATATCCGTCCTCTGGCGGCCTCTGCATCGTTACTACAGCAAAATCTGCTGGCCACACATATTGCAGAAACCTTAATTAGTAATCTGTTAAACGAATCTGGATTTACTGTTACAATCGGTGTATATTCATTACAAATGTTACGATTGCTCTCTTAGGTTGGAGTGACGCGCCGTGGGCAAAACGAAGATCATGTTGGTCGAAGATGACCCGAATATCAACAAGTTGATCCATAACTATATGACTTCTCACGGGTTTGATGTGATCGCCTTCACCGATGGGCCAGAAGCGCTGGAATACGTGCAAATGCGCGGCCTGCCCCATATCGCCCTGATCGACTTGACGCTGCCATCGATGCATGGATTTGAGGTGAGCAACCGTCTCAAATCGATGGCGGACGTGCCGATCATCTTCATCACTGCCACCAGCGATACCGACACGGTGGTGCAGGGGCTGAAAAAATACGCCGAAGATTTCATCGTCAAGCCGTTCGAGCTGCGCGAGCTGGAAGCGCGCATTCAGGTCGTGCTAGCGCGCATGCCCAGCCTTGACTATGCCAGCGAGCCGATCATCCGGATCGACGATAACCTCAGCATCGACTTCGCGCACAATCGCATCGTCGTCAATGGCAAGGCCTACGGCTTAACACCCACCGAGTCAATCCTGCTGCACGTGCTGCTGCGCAACGCCGGCCGCGTGGTCGAAAACCGAATGCTGATCGCGCGTGTGTGGCCGTCTGAAGAAGTGTATGAAGATACACTGCGCGTGCATATGCACCGCCTCCGCCGTAAGCTTGAGGCGGACTCGCACCACCCACACTACATTCGCACGGAACGCGGCATCGGCTATATGTTCACTGTGCGGCCGCCCGAAGGCGTTGCGCTCGAGGCGGATGAACAACAGGACAAGCTGGTCGAAAATTAGACCGCACCGCTGCGGTGCTCTGCTTCCCTCGCGCTTGCGGTCACCGGTGGGCGCGAGGGTTGTTCAGCTGATGGCGATCTTTCAGTGGCGTGCCTTAATTTCAGTTGCTATAATGTTAGTGTTCGACATAACGCCGCAAGCATCCATGAGCACATTGGCTTAGGTCAGCCCATTGATGGAACACTATGCCATACCTCTCTACCCGGCAGCAGAGCCCGATTTAGAACCCCTATGCGGCCTGCTCGATGATCTGCGCCGGCGCGCCGGCGCCGATATCGCCGCCGTCTATGTCCCACAGCGCGAGGCCGATCCGCACAATGCGGTGATTCTCAGTGCTGTGGATGGCATCGCCGCGCACCCTGACCTGATAACGCGCTTGTATCGCCTGCTGCGCGATCGGCTTGAACTGGTCCATGACGCCGAGCCGAAAGCCCAACCGATCGCGGCAAAAGCGCTGGCGAAACTGCCGTCGCGCGTCGCCTACAGCATTAACCTGAACAAGGGCGACTTGAAATTGGGCGCGCTCTTTATGGGGTGGAACGACGAAGGCCCGGCTGATATCAAAGCCTTGTGCGAGGCGCTGGCGCCGGCGCTGTTTTCGCTGCGGCTCTTATTGGAAAACGACTACCTGAATACCCTGCTGGCCGAGAATTTGGCGACCGCCCGCTCGATCCTCGCGGCGGCGCAGGCGATCTCGGATAACAGCTCGCCGCAAGCCGTCGTTAACATCCTCAAAGATACGCTGTTCGGCCCGCACATTTCGAGCTGCGCCATGCTGCTCTACGGCCCGGTGACCGACGAAAACCCGCATGGCCCGTTTGAATATTTGGAGTTTGCCGGCACGTGGTCGAAGCGGTTGGGCAGCGGCATCGGCATGGGCGTGCGCCTCTATCTGCGCGATTACCCGGAAGTGCTGGCGAAGCTGGAACAGGACAAAATCGTCTCGTTTCCGAACATCGAACCCCTGCGCGCCCAGTTCGACCCGTTGATCCGCGGCTTTTTGCGCGCTGAGCGAATCCGTTCGCTAACGCTGGTCGCCCTGCAGTCAGCTCGGCGCCAGCTTGGCGTGATTGTGATCGGCACCGACCGGCCGCATCACTTCAGCACTCGCGAACTGCATAGCTACCAAACCGTGGCCGAATTCTTGACCATCAACGCGATGGCGCAGATCTTTCGCCAGCAGCACGACCGCGTGCAGCAGGGCCGCGCAGCGCTGCTCGATGCAGTGACCGATGGCGTGATCATGGTGCTGCCGCGCGGCAGCGGCGGCCATGTGCTAACGGTGAACCAACGCTTCACGCGTCAGTTTGAGGTCTCGGCCGATCAAGTGCAGGGGCATTCACTGGCGACACTGCTGGGCTATATGCAGATCCCCGAAGACACGCGCCAAGAGCTGCGCCAGCAGTGGCTGCAAACCCCGGTCAACGCGCCTGATATTCGCCGTGGGGAATTCCGCATGGTAACCAGCGAAGGCCAGCCGGTCGATATCGAGTGGTATAGCGCGCCGGTCTATCTCGATAAGCGGGTGCTTGGCCGCATTTACTTGTTTCACGACTGCACCGCCGAACGCACCGCCGCCCGTCTGCGCGCCGAGTTCCTCTCGCGCGTCTCGCACGAGTTGCGCACCCCGCTTACCTCAATTCAGGGTTTTGCTGAGTTCATCCTTGAAGCGACCGGCGACGAACTGCCCGATTTAGCGCGCGAATACACCGAGATTATCCTCAACAGCGCCAAACACCTCAACCAGATCTTCAACGAGATGATCGAGATCACGCGTGCCGATGCCGGCAAGATGCAGCTCGATAAGACGACCGCGCATCTGCCCGATCTGATCATCGAGATCGGCGCGCGCATGGAGCTGCAGTATAAAGAGCGCGGCCAGCGGCTGGTGCTGGAGCTGGATGACGATCTGCCGCCCATCTCGGTCGATAAAACCAAAATCGCGCAGGTTTTGATCAATTTGTTCGCCAATGCGATCAAGTATTCCCCGCCCGGCGGAACCATCCGCATCAGCACGCAGTATGTCACCGATCTCGCGCAGCTCCCGGAAGAAGCCCCGCGCGATGTCGTGCTGCCGGCCGCGCTGGTGACGATTACTGATGAGGGAGCCGGCCTCACACGCGAAGAGGCGCAGAAGGTCTTTTTGCCTTTCTTCCGCACGACGGAAGCCAAGCAAAACAAGATCGAAGGCGTGGGTTTAGGGCTGGCGGTCACGCGCAGCATCATCGAAGTGCACCGCGGCCGCATTTGGGCGCTGCCGCGTCCACTGGCGCAAGGCGGTTGTTTTATGTTCACGCTGCCGACGCTGCGCGAGTAAAAGTTCAGCGCGTCACGACGACAGCATCAGCAGCTTGCGCTCAAAGGCGATGAACGGTTTGTGGGCTACACCCGGCGGCGCTTTGAGGTTGAAGCTGAGCGCCAGCCTGTCGATCGCTTCGGCCTCGGCGCGCAAGCCCTCGCACTCGCGCCGCCATGCCGCCTCGATATCGCGGCGCGCCCGTTCGGGGTCGACGGCGCGCGCGCCGTCGTTGAGCGCCCCATGATAGCGCCATGTGGCCCGGCGCAGACGTTCCTCAAACGCAGCGCGCCGCGCATCCACAGCCTTCCCCTGCTCAATCCAGTCCGGAGCCAGATCGTTATCCTTGAGCAGTTTATGCGCCAGCTTCAGATGATCGGGCGTATGCGGGTCTGGCTCAAGCGACAGCGGTTTCCCTGCGCCGGGCAGGTTAGCGAATTCGCCTTTGCGCATCGCCTCTTGAATAATCTCATCGATCAAGGTCAGCATTCCGTTTGCTCTTCAGCGTGTTCACGTTCGACCCATGCCAAAAGTTTACGCAGAACGTGGCGCTTAAGCCAGCGAGCCTCAGAAACCGCGGCCTGCGCTTATCTCTTCTCGTGCAGCCCGCTGACGCCGCAGCGGGTGGATCAAACTATAGTAGACGGCTGCGCCCAGCATCAGCAGCGCTAGGCCAGCCCACAGCAGCGCCCACACGACCGGCGGGATCAGCGGCATCACTTCGGCCGAGAAAGCGGCTGCATCGTTGCGGATGCCGTTCATGCTAATGCCCGTGCTGCGCACCAGCGAGAATAGGTCGGTTACTGCGTTGAGCGCGGTGAGGATGGCCAGCACATTGAGCACCAGCCGGTTCAGATCGCTGCTCGCTTTCCATGCCAGCAGGCCGAGAACGCCAGCGAACCCAAGGCCGACTAAGAACGCCGTCGAGAGAAAATTGGTGTACAGCACGGCCATTAACGCTATCATGACCGCGATGACCGCGCTGAGAGCGCGGCTGTGATGGAACCGGTTGTTGAAGAAGAACAGCAGCGCGCCAAAGGCTGCCGCGCCCAAATAGCCGGCTGGCAGGATTAGCCAGCGCGCGCCGCCCGTCGTCATTGCAAGGCCAGATCCGTTTGGGAAGACGACCATCTGGTTGAACTGCCCGCCGCTAATGAGCGCCGCCAACCCATGACCGGACTCGTGGATGAAGGTGACGAACAGCCGCAGCGGGTACATGAGAAAATCGAACTGCGGCACCTGCCACGCGATAAACGCCACCACAAACGCCGCGAGTGCGATGGTGAACGGGTGGCGGCGCAGGGCGGATCGTTGTGCATTCATGTGGCCAACCTTAAACATGTTACAATGCTACTTGCCATTGTATACGAGAGATCGAAGGATAGTGTTGCGTGGCAGCACAAAAAGATGGACTTCGTTTTGGCACGGTCGGCGCGCCGCAGACCACACCGGGCAGCGGCACGCCGCTGGCGATCAAACACATTCGCGAGCTGGGGCTAGATCACCTTGAGATCGCATGGGTGCAAAGCGTGCGCGTCGGCGACGACATGTGCGTGCAGATCAAAGCGGCCAGCGCGGCCTACAATGTGTCGTTGAGCGTGCATGCCCCCTATTTCATCAACTTGAACAGCCAAACGACCGAGTTGATGAGCAAAAGCGACGAGCGCCTGTTCGCTGCCGCGCGTCGCGGTTTTCTCGCCGGCGCGCGCGATATTATCTTCCACCCGGGCAGCTACCACGGCCAGCCTGAAGGACAGGTCTACGAGCGCATCAAACAAAAACTGATCGAGATCACTTCGATTTTGCGCGAGGAGGGCACCGAAGTCACCCTGCGGCCCGAAACGATGGGCAAAGGCGCGATGTTCGGCACGCTCGATGAAGTGCTTCAGCTCAGCCGCGATGTGCCCGGCGTGCTGCCATGCATCGATTGGGCGCACTTGCACGCCCGCCGCGGCGACGGCACGTTCAATACCTATGACGAATTCGCTGAAGCGCTGACGCGCGTGCGGGAGGCGCTTGGCGAAACTGGGCTGAAGACGCTCCATTTTCACCTTAGCGGCATCGCTTACACCACGAAAGGCGAAAAGGAGCACCTGCCGCTTAACGAGGCTGATCTGCGCTATCGCGAGCTGTTGCAGGCGTTTATCGATTTTAGCGCCGAGGGTGTCTGCGCTGTTGAAGCGCCAGAACCTTTTCACACGGCCGATGCCCTCACCCTGCAAGCGACCTATCGCCGTCTGCTCGGCACGAACGAGCCTGCGCTGGCCGAGACCGCCGAGAACATCTGACTTGACGATCCGTCACTCGGCGCGTTCAGCCGGATCGCCGGCGCGCAGCAGCAGGCCAACCAACACAGCCGCCAGCGCGGCGATCGCGGTCAAGACGACGGTATCGACGCGGCGGCGTGCGCGCGCGCCATCCTCAGGGACTGCCGTCTGCTGTTCAGCCAGCACTGCCGTCATCATCGCATCAGCGGCTGTCCGTGTATGGGTTTCTCGCTTGGGCGTGGCGCTCCCCGCTTTTTCGGTCTCTGGGGCCAGCCCCTGCTCGGCGCGCTTGCCCGGCGACATAAAGCGCGCATTGGCATTAGGAACGATGCGTTTGCCGAGGTGGCGCGCATAGACCTGTGTGAACTCTGCGCCCAGCAGCACGATCTGCGACGAGTAGAAGATCCATAGCAGCAGCACGACGAACGACCCGGCTGCGCCGTAGGCCGAGGAAACTGCACTGTTGCCCAAATAGAGGCCGATGAGCAAGCGACCGATGGTGAACAGCAGCGAGGTGATCAGGGCGCCGACCACCACATCGCGCCAGTGAATGCGAGCATCGGGCAGAACTTTGTAAATCATGGCGAACAGCAGCGTCGTCACGACGAAGCCGATGACGAAGTTGAGGGTTTGCAGAGTGCCATCTGGCAGAGCGATGCGCTCGCCCAGCCAGCCGCTCGCCGCGCCGACGAATGCGCTCAGCACCAGCGAGACCAGCAGCAGAAAACCGACGCCGAGCACCATCGCGAACGAGATAATGCGACTGCGGATCACAGCGATGATGCTCTGGCCGGGCTTGGGTTCCAGCCCCCAAACGGTGTTCAGCGCGTCTTGAAGCTGCGCGAAGAACCCTAACGCGCCAAACAGCAGCGTGACGATGCCGATGACCGTCGCGATCAACCCGGCGCCGGGCCGGCTGGCGTTGGCGAGGATCTCTTCGACGGCGACGGCCGCTTCAGGCCCAAGCATCGATTGGATCTCGGCGGTGAGGCGCGCCTGCACCGCTTCTTGCCCCAGCACTACCCCAGCGATGGCGATGGCGACGATCAGCAGCGGCGCCAGCGAGAAGGCCGTATGATAGGCCATGGCGGCAGCCAGCCGCGGCGCCTTATCTTGCCCGTATTCCTGAAATGTTTCGCGGATGATCGTGAAGGCTTTACGCAGCCAGTTCCCCATCGTGCTGTCCCTGTGTTGGCCATCCCAAAACGATAAGTTATTTCATTTGTAATTATAATAAATCGATCTGTTCTTCGCCATGGGCAGCCGCAGTTTGACAAGGATTAACGCCTTGGTAGTTGTTCAGCGCCCAAACTGCTCATACACTGAACATAAAAGCGACCGCAGACAGTAGAAAGTTCGCCGAGTTATGTCTTCACTCATTCAGCGCAAACTGAACGAACAAGCGCGCGCCAACCGTACCGACCCGATCGAAAGCTATGGCCAGCCCGCCGCCGATGCCGCTCCGGCTGCGGCGGCGACACCCGCGCCCGCGCAGGATGGCATCCCGGCCAAGAAGCGCACGCCGCCGCGGATAGCTTACATCCGCAAGGCGCTGCGCGCGCGCGTGCTGCGCACACCCGATGAAGCCGATGGCTGGCAGCGCGGCGACGTTGAGAAAGAGGCGCTCATCACCGAGCGGCTGCGCGCCATGTTGGAGAAGTTGGGGCAGGAAAAGCCAGAGTTTCGCTTATCGCAGGCCGAGTTCGACCAGCTGCGCGAAGCGGTGCTTGATGATGTGCTCGGCTTCGGCGCGATCGAGCCATTGGTGCGCGATTCGACCTGCGCGGAGATCATGGTCAACGGGCCAGACGTGATCTTCAAAGAATCAAAAGGCAAAATCACCGAGACTGAGCTGACCTTTGACGATGACGACCATGTGATGTGGACGGCGCACCGCATCGTCCGGCCGATGGGCCGGCCGCTCAACCGCGAGAACCCGATGGTCGATGCGCGCTTGCCCGATGGATCGCGCGTGCACATCGTCACGGCGCCCTCGGCGCTGTGTGGAACGACCATCACGATCCGCAAATTCCCGTCCAAACGGCTGACGATGAACGACTTGATCAGCTTCGGCTCGCTCACGCGCGAAGTGGCCGAATTCCTCGAGGCGTGCGTCAACTCGCGCCTGAACATCGTCGTCTCGGGCGGCACCGGCTCCGGCAAGACGACGCTGCTTAACATCCTCAGCTCGTATATCCCAGATGGCGAGCGCATCGTCACCATCGAGGACGCCGCGGAGCTTCAGCTTTGGCAGCGCCATGTCGTGCGGCTGGAGACCGCCCCGCCGATCCCGGGCGGCGATGGCAAAACTGGCGCTCTGCTGGTGCGCGATCTGGTGCGCGGCGCGCTGCGCATGCGGCCCGACCGCATCGTCATCGGCGAGTGCCGCGGCGGCGAGGCGATCGACATGCTGCAAGCCATGAACACCGGCCACGATGGCTCGCTGACGACTGTGCATAGCAACAGCCCGCGCGACGCGATCGCCCGCTTGGAGACGCTGTGCCTGATGGCGGGCATGGATTTGCCCGTGCACGTCATCCGCCGCCAGATCGTCAGCGCCGTTGATTTGATCGTGCAGATTTCGCGCATCAAGGATGGTTCGCGCAAGATCACGCAGATCACGGAAATTCAAGGCATGGAGGGCGAAAACGTCACCCTGCAAGACCTGTTTATCTACCGGCTGCCCGGCCAAAGTGGGGCGACGCCGGCCACCGTCAGCGGGGGCAAGCTCGAATCGACCGGCTTCCGGCCCAAGTTCATCGACCGGCTGGAGGAGAACGGCTTCCGCCTCAGCGGGCGCATCTTTGGCGCTGGGCAAACGCGTTTCGGCGGCTAGCCTGAATCGATCGCGCGGGCGGGGGCCAGTGGTATAATGCCGCGCGTTGACTGGCTGCGGCAGAATGGCGCTTATCGCCCATGAGTTCCCGTTTCGCGCTCTCTAACCGGCAGATCGCCCGCGCGGCGCTGGTGGTCGTGCTCGGCTTTCTCGCCAGCGGCGCGCTTGGGCTGCTGCGCACAGCCATTTTTTCCGTCACCTTTGGGGCGGGTGACGCGCTCGATGCCTACTATGCCGCCCAGCGCATTCCAGAGACGCTCTACGTGCTGGTGGCTGGCGGTGCGTTGGGATCCTCGTTCATCCCGATTTTCGCGCGCTTTCTGGCCAATGACGACTCTGAAGGCGCTTGGCGGCTCGCCAGCGCAGTGATGACCTGCGCGGGGCTGGCGGCGGCCGGGCTAGCCGGCCTGCTGGCTTTGCTGGCCCCACTGTATGTGCCGACCCTGTTGATCCCGGGCGCGACGCCGGAGATCGCCGCGCTGACCACCGGCCTCACACAGGTGATGCTGGTGACGGTGATCCTGTTCAGCATCAGCGGGCTGCTGATGGGCATCCTCAATGCGCGGCAGCTGTTCGCGCTGCCCGCGCTCGCGCTGAGCATGAACAACATCGGCCAGATCGTCGGCGCGCTGCTGCTGGTGCCGCTGCTGCCGTTCGAGGGCGACGCGCGCGTTTATGGGCTGGCTTATGGCGCCGTGCTGGGCGCGCTGCTGCATTTGTTGGTACAGCTCCCCGGCCTGCGACAGGTCGGCGCGCGCCTGCGCTTCTTGCCCCAGCCGCGCACGCCCGGCCTGTTTGAGGTGCTGCGGCTGATGGGGCCGCGCGTGCTGGGACTGGCCGTCGTCCAGATTAACTTCCTCGTCAACGTCAATTTGACCTCCGGTATGCTGCCGGGCAGCCGCACCGCGCTCGTCACTGCGTGGACGCTGATGTTTTTCGCGCTCGGCTTGATCGGCCAGAGCGTGGGCACAGCGATCTTCCCTTCGCTTTCGGCGCTGGCTGCCGCAGACGACATGCTCGCTTACAAAGACCGGCTCGCCAATGCGCTGCGCGGCGTGCTGTTCCTCGCTTTCCCGGCCACTGTCGTCCTCATGCTGCTGGGCGAGACGGGCATCGCCATCGCTTTCGAATACGGCTCATGGACGGCCGAACACACCACGGCGACGGCATGGGCGCTCACATTCTTCGCCGTTGGCGTGGCGGGCCACGGCCTGCTGGAGGTGCTAGCGCGCGCGTTCTACGCGCTGGCCGATACGCGCACGCCGGTGCTGGTCGGCCTGATTGCGATGGTCGCCAACATCGCGCTAAGCCTGCTCTTCATCCGCTTAATGGGCGACCCGGCCAGCTTGGCGCGCGGGCCGTTCGCGGGGCTAGCGCTCGCCAATTCACTGACGACGCTGCTGGAGGGGCTGGCGCTGTGGTGGCTGCTGCGCCGCCGCATCGGCCCGATCAATGATGGGTATGTGCTGGGCGGGGCCGGGAGAGCGCTGGCCGCCGCGCTGGGCATGGGCGTGGTCATCTGGTTGATGCTGGGGCTGTCAGCAGGCTGGAACCTGATCGCCGCTGCGCTGATCACAACGGCCGCTGGGGGATTAGCGTTCTTCGCGCTGGCGCTGGCGCTTGGCCTGCCGGAAGCGCGCGCCGTGCCGGGTGTCGTCCTGCGCCGCGTCCGTGGGGGAAGCTAAGACGCACTGGTAACGATCAATGTTTCGATGCCATCGTGTTCAGCAGCGCACTGGTTGACCCAAAACGCTGGATCAGCGCATGGGGTCGTCCGGTCATGCTGGGGGCGCCGTCCGCTCGTTCAGCCAGTGGCAGATATCGGCCAGCACAGCGTCGCGCTCCGGCTCGTTGTGGATCTCGTGGTATAGGCCTTCATACAGCTTAAGCGTCTTATCGGCCGAGCTAGCCTGATCGTAGGCGTAGGTGCTGCCGGCAGGGCTAACGTTGACATCGGCCGCGCCATGCAAGATCAGATAGGGGATGCGCAGGTCGGGCAGGCGCTGGCGCACCCACGCCGCTTTGTTGTTGATGGCCATGCCCGTGCCGGCGCGCAGTTTACCTTTGTAAGTGAGCGGGTCGGCCCGGAAGGCGGCGATCACCGCCGGGTCGTGCGACAGCCGCTCGACCGGCACGAGGTTCGCCAGCGGCAGCGTGGGCGCGACCGCGGCGACGACCCGCGCGACGGTGACCACCCAGCCGGGCACGTTGGCATCGGCCAGCACAGGCGCGCCAGAGGTGATCAGGCCGTCAACGTCGCCCTGATGCGCCAGCGCATAGCCGAGCGCGATCAGCGCGCCCATGCTGTGGCCGTAGAGGAAAAGTCGCTCGCCCGGGTGAGCAGCGCGAATGCTCGTGATGTACTGTTTGAGGTCGGCGATCGGCTGGTCGAGCGTCTTGAGGTAGGCGCGCAGCCCCTCGCTGCGACCGTGGCCGCGGTGGTCGATGGTGTAGACGCCGTAGCCGGCTGCCGTCAGCGCGTCGATCACGTGGGCGTAGCGGCCGCTGTGCTCCCCATAGCCATGGATCAGCACGACCAGCGCGCGTCGCTCGGCGGGCAGCCAGTGCGCGATGAACAGCCGCAGCCCATCCGCCGCGATGAGCGTATCCTCTTGGTGTGTGATCGACGAGCGCGACTGGGCTTCTCCGCTCATGCGCCTCTCCTTCCGCTAAAACCCGCCCTGCGCCTCGATCAGCGCTAATGTCTCGTCGAGCGTCGGCATGTCATTGGCGCAGCCCTGCCGCGTGACGACGATCGCGCCGTTGGCGTTGCCCATGCGCGCCGCGCGGTACCAGCCCCAACCATTCAGGTGGCCGTAGAGGAAGCCGCTGGCGAAAGCATCGCCCGCGCCGAGCGTGTTAAGCACCTCAACCTTGAACGGCCCGGCGTGGAACACCTGCCCGTCCTTTGTATACACGGCAGCGCCTTGGCTCCCCAGCTTGTAGACGACCGCCTCGCGCACGCCCTCGAGCAGGCGAGCGACGCCTGCTTCGCCGGTGGGGGCGCCGGTGGCCGCTTTGATCTCGTCCTCTGTGCCGATGGCGATATCGGCCAGCGGCAGCGTCACCCGTGTGGTGATGCCGAACGCGCGCACGTCAGGCCATTCGGTCGGCCGGTAGTCAAGGTCGAGCACGACCTCCGTGCCGACGCTGCGCGCTAGCTCGGCGGCGAACTGGGTTGCGCTGCGGCTCGGCTCCTTCGATAAACCCGTCCCACTGATGAGCAGCAGGCGGCTCTCGGCGACAGGCGCAGCCAGCACATCTTCGAACGTCAGCTCGATGTCAGCGCAGTTATCGCGGTAGTAGACGAGCGGAAACTTATCGGGCGGCTCGATGCCGAGCAGCACCGCGCTGGTGCGCTTGCCCGGCTTGGTCGGGGAGAAGCAGGTCTCGACGCCTTCTCGGTTGAGAAAGCGCAGCAGCAGGTCGGCGACAGGGTCTGCGCCGAACGCGGTCAGCAGAACGGAGCGCAGCCCCAGCCGCCGCGTGCCGACGCTGATATTGGTTGGGCAGCCGCCGACCAGCGCGGCGAAACTGGTGATCTCGGCGAATGGCGCGCCAATATCGTTGGAATAAAGATCGATCGAACTGCGCCCCATGCACAGCACATCATACGTTCGGCTCATGGCATCTGTCCCTTCTTCGGTTGGCCGCGCATGCGCTAATTGTATCGTGAAGGGATGCTTTCGGGGCGAGGGCCGATTAAAATACAGAGGTGCATTTTTCTCAAAGGGGCTGCCCGTGCGCGTCCTCATGATCTCCAAGGCTGTCGTCGTCGGCATTTACCAGCGCAAGCTAGAGACGATCGCGCAGCATGGGGTTGAGCTGCTGGCGCTCGTACCGCCTTCATGGCGCGATGAGCGCGGCGCGCTGCGGCTCGAACGCGTTTACACGGAGGGCTACCGCCTCGAGACTGTGCCGCTCGTCCTTAACGGCAACTATCATTTGCACTTCTATCGCAAGGTGGGCTGGTGGATCGAACAGTTCCGCCCTGCCATCGTGCACGTCGACGAAGAGCCGTATAACCTCGCCGCGTGGCAGGGATTGTGGCATGCCCGCCGCGCTGGCGCCAAGACGGTGCTGTTTAGCTGGCAGAATATCGACCGGCGCTACCCGCCGCCGTTCTGTTGGGGCGAGCGTTGGGCGCTGGCGCATGCTGATGTCCTGATCGCAGGGACGGAGGGAGCGGCCGCCGTCTGGCGGGCTAAGGGCTATCGCGGTTGGCTGCCGGTGATCGCCCAGTTCGGCACAGATGCCGAGCTGTTCCGCCCGCCTGCGCAGCGCCCCGAACGCCCGTTCACAATCGGCTACTTCGGGCGGCTGGTCGAGGAGAAGGGGCTGCGCGTGCTGCTGCGTGCGGCCGCTCAGCTCGGCGGCGATTGGCGGCTGATCCTGCTTGGCGGGGGGCCGCTGCGCCCGGCGTTGGAGGCGGAGGCGGCGCAGCTGGGCATTAGGGAGCGGGTGACCTTTCGCGGGCAGGTCGCATCGACCGCGATGCCAGCGCAGTACCATGACCTTGATGCGTTGGTGTTGCCCTCGCTGACGCGCCCTAACTGGAAAGAGCAGTTCGGCCGCGTGCTGGTCGAGGCGATGGCCAGCGGCGTGTCCGTCGTCGGCTCGGCCAGCGGCGCAATCCCCGACGTGATCGGTTCCGCCGGCCTGATCGTCCCTGAGGGTGATGCAGCGGCGCTGGCGGGCGCGCTCGATCGGCTGCGCAGCGACCCCGCACTGCGCGCTGACCTCGGCGCGCGCGGGCGGGCGCGCGTCCTCACGCAGTTCACCCATGACCGCGTCGCCGAGGCGACCGTCGCGGTCTATCGCGCGCTGGCTGGCGCGGCGGCCCAAGCGGCGGATCCATCTCCAGCGCCGGAGACGGCGGTCTGATGCGGGCGCGTGGGACGCTGCGGCTGGCCGTTCTTCTTCTGCTGCTGGCGGCGCTGCCGTGGGCGCTGCTGCTGGCCGGGACGCCGCGCGGCTTCGACCTGACCGACGAGGCGTTCTACCTGCTCAGCTATCGCAGCCCAGAGGATGTTGAGGCGACCTTCTCAATGTTTGGCTTTCTTGGCGCGCCGGCCTATCGCCTTGTCGGCGGGGATATCGCCCTGCTGCGCGGGCTGGGCATCGCCGGCCTGCTGCTGGCGAGCGCCTGCGCCGCTTGGGTGACCCTGCGCCGACTAGCCGCGCCAACCTCCATCACCGATTGGCTGAGCGCGCTGCTGCCGCCGATCGCGGCGGGGGCGCTGTTTTACGAAAGCTGGCTGCTCACCCCCGGGTACAACTGGATGGCGCTGGTTGGCCTGCAAGGTTTTTGGGCTGGCGCCCTGCTTTGGATGCAGAGAGACGACCGGCGGCTGAGCGCGGCGGGCAGCCTGCTGATCGGCGCTGCGGCGGCCTTCATCTGGTGGACGAAACCGACCTCGGCCGCGCTGCTCCCGCTGCTGCCCTTAGGGATCCTGATCGTCCGGCGCGGCGCTTGGCGCGGCCTGCTGTCCCTGCCGATACTGCTGGCGGGTCTTTTCGGCCTTGCGCTAGGGCTAAGCCTGCCATTTCTTGCCGGCCTCGATGGGACTGGCTGGCTCGAGATCATCGAGCGCGGCATCGTTTATCAGCAGATCTTAAAGCCGAATAATCACAGCAGCATCGCCCAGATCTTCATTGATGGTCTTCGGCGCTGGTTCGAGTTTATCCTGATCAACCCGCTGCAGATCCTCTGGCTGCTTCCCCTTGCCACCGCCGCAGCGCTGAGCGGACGCTGGCGCCGTCGGCCGCCCACAGCGAGGGAGACGCGCTTCGCCCGCACCTTCTTTCGAACGTGGTGGGCGTTCAGCTTCACGCTGCTGGGGGCGATGATCTTGCTCAGCACCGGCTACTGGTCGCTGAACG
>JBDNDP010000026.1:0-50487 GCA_046719065.1 Aggregatilineales bacterium
TCATAGCGCGTGCGCCCCTCCAGTTGATGCAGGATGCGCTTGGCGAAGTCGCTCCGCGTCGCCTGCGTCAACAGACCGGTGTCGTCTAGCTTGACATGGTAGCCACGGGCGATCAGGCCAAAGACTGGGCGATCGACGACGATCTGGCGAAACTCCTCAATCAGATCGAGGACGAGGCTGGGCTTGCCGGGCCGGTCTGCGTGCAAGAAGCCGGCGTAAGGGTCAAGCCCGGCCATGATGATGGCGCGCTCTACCTCGCCATACAACATGCCATAGCCATAGTTAAGCAGGCTGTTGACGGGATCGACCGCGCCGCGGCCTTCACGTCCGGGCCAGCCATAACGCTCGGGAACCAGCCGGTTGGCAGCGTGCCAATAGGCAGCAGCGGCGGCGCCTTCATAGCCCATCAAGGCCGAACGGACACGATCAGCCGGCTGGTCAAGGGGAACGGAAGCGATCTCATTGGCCAGCGCTTGCAGTGTAGCCGCAGCATCGGCGAGGACAGCAGCATCGTCGGGATGGTCGGCCCGGCGGTTGCGCGCCCAGTAGGCGAGCGTGCGCGCTTGGTTGCTCACTTTAGCCCATGCGAAGGTAACCGCCAGCCGCAGGCCGCGCTGGTCGCTGTACGCCAGAAGCTGCTCGCGGCGCGTCAGCACTGTGCCGATCAGGCCAGAAGCGTAGATCGAGGCGAATACCCGTCCTGATCCATCGAGCATCAGGAGCGGGATGCCGCGCTCGGTGCAGGCGGCGATCGCATCGACGGAGATGCTGATGCCGCTTCCAACCAGCGTAACGCTCTGCAGATGGATCAGTGGCGCCTGCTGCAAGGCTTTGCCTTTATGCGTTATCTTAATGCGCTCGGAATACCTACCAACGTGGCTACCAAATGTATCGGCGACCAAATGATGGACGACGGGCATCACTACTCCTCTTCTTCATACTGGTAAATCTGCAAGCCAAAAGCTGGATCATAGGGCGCATCGGCGAAGAACAGCCCTTCATCAGCATCATCGCCGCGCCATGCGCGGCCCTCGCGTTCTAGCATCTTGTAATGGGCGCGCGCCAGCGGAACCAACAAATCATCCGCTTCGATCGGGTTTTCGGGCAGCAGGGCCTTGTATTCATCCTCGAGCTCAAGCGGCAGCACCAGATAGTCATCGAACAGCTCGCTAAACTGGCGGGCCAACCCATGCTCGGCCGATTCTAACGGCTGGTAATCGCACAGCACCCAGCGTTCGAAGTCGTTAAGGCGCTCGCGGTAGGCTTGATCCCACCAATCTGCTCGGGCATAGGCGGCAGCCAGCCATTCCTCGACGCGCGCTTCGTCGATCGGAGTGCCATCGCGATCGGCGAGGACGCGCAGCGTATCGGCGACCAGCTCCGGCTGATAGACGGGGAAGCGATCTTCGGCTCCGGTCGGCTGGCTGTACACATGCACCGGAGCCAAATCGCGCTGCCTGCGCGATCGATTGACGCGGCCGAAGCGCTGCAGCAAGGCATCAAGAGGGGCGGGGTCGCTGTGCAGCACATCAAAGTCGAGGTCGAGACTCACCTCGATGACCTGCGTCGAGACGACGATTGGATGGGGGCCAGCGCGCCGGGAGCCGGGGGCAAAACGCGCCAGCAACTGCTGTTCTCGCTGCCAGCGGTCGCGCATGTTGAAACGGCCGTGCAGAAGCAGCACTTCAGCGCCAGCAGCGGTAAGGGCATCGGCAACCTGCCGGGCGCGGCGAACTGTATTGACGACGATCAAAGTGGCGGCATGATCCGCCGCCTGCTGAATAGCATCGAGATGATCGAACAAATCGCCCTGATGCAGCTGCAGACGATGGCGCTGGAAGGCGCGGTAAAGCGCTTCCTCGGCACGGATGATGGGGAGGTCGCCCAGCGCTGCGCGGATGGCAGCATGGGCGCGCGGAGGCAGCGTCGCAGTCATGATCAAGAGGCGCGCGTCAAAACGCTCGCTTAGCAGCTTAAGCGTGCCGAGGAAAAGCGCCAGCCGCTCTGGCCGGTAGGCGTGGATCTCATCGATGATGAAGTGCGCGCCATAACAGTCGGCCAGCAGCGCCTCGAAACCTTTCAAGCGGTATGACGCGCGCAGCAGATGATAGGGGCTGAAGACGCGCACGGGCAAGGCGTGCAGGCGCGCTAGGGTCGCCTGCGCTTTGGCCTGCGCGAGGGCATCGTCGCTGTCGAGACCGTCATCAAGCAAGCGACGGTACAGCGCTGTGAGGGCGCGGCCATGCTGTAAGCCGACGTGCGGCGTGAAACTGCGCAGTCGGGCATGCATAGCGTTCATGCTGACGCGATAGGGCAGCATATAAAATAGACGCGGCACAGACGAAGCCGCTGCCCACAGCAGAGCGGCTTCGGTTTTGCCCGCTCCGGTCGGCGCGATCAGCAGAGCCGACTTCCCGGCATAGCTCTGACAGGCGCGCTGGTGCGTATAGGGCGCTTGCCCAACGCGCCGCTCGATCGCCGCGCGGTCAAGGTTAACTGCGCCGTGCAACGCCACATTCGCAGCCGCCCGATGGTCGGCTTGCAGCATTAGCCCGCGCAGCAGCACCGTCTCAGTGAAATTGAAATGATTGATGCCAGCCTCAGCAAGTTGATCGATGAAGCTATCCAGGTCGCGCAGCGCTGTGTTGATCGCCTCAACGGCAGGTGGTTCGTACGGGCGCAGGGTCACGCCCTGTTCGCCCAGCCAGTCGTACCACGCCTCGATGGGCTGCCCACGCAGCGAGCTGATCAATTGTTGAGGCCGCTCAGTCGAAGCGCGATAATGATTGAGAATGAAGGTGGCATCGCGGTGATGGGTGGCGATCGCCGCAATCACCCATGGGCGATCGCCATCAGGCAGCTCTAGCCACGGTAAAAAAGCAAGCGAGAGAACCTCGTGGCGCAGGCCCCAGTTCTTCCCTTGGCGGCGCAGCCCCCGTTGAAAAGCAGCAGACAGCTTGCCACTGTCGTGCAGCCATGCAGCAGCGACTAGCCGGTCATAGAGGCGAGGGTGCGCTGGCAGCGGCCGCAGCTGCGCCAGTGCGCGTACCGCCTCCACAACCGCGCGCGTGTGGTCCGTCAACCTCTCACGAGGACGCGCCAGAATCTCGCTCAGCATCAAACACTCGAGGCTGATCAATAAAAGACAGCCAGCGCACTGCCCGCAGACGATCACGCCAATGCGGCGCAAGGGGATCGCACCAAGATGGCGCATTCCATTCCTGTGGCGCGCGCGCGATGGCGTATTGCCCCCAGAATGCACGGCGATCGAGATCGATCATGCGCGGCATCATCACAGAGACGCGCCGTTCGAGGCCAAGCGCATCTTCGAATTCGAGCAGCGCATGTTCAACATAAGCGCGCTCCAACCAAACCAAATCGACGAGGCGCACTTCAGCGCAGCGCATTAAATCTTGTGAACGACCGAGTACGACAACGTAGCGCGGTTTACGCAGCTGGTCGAGCCAGTCCGGCCTATCGACGTAGAGCGTAAGCCTCGGTTGAAAAATTAGCTCGCGCTCGAAAGGAGACAACTTCGGCTCGCGCCCAAATAGATGCGTGTGCTCATAGTCAAAAAAGCGTTCGCTAGCAGTGAAGTGTACGGCGATCCGGAATGCACTCGGTGAGACGAGTTCGCCGAGCGCACTGCAAACATGTCCATAGAGGGTCGCTGGAGGCGGCATCTCAAAGGTAGGCTGCACGCCGTGCATAAAGTGCGGATACCGAAATGACGTGACCGCCCCCTCAAGCCGTAGTCGCACCACCGTCCGGGTTTGTTCGGCCATTACGCAAACCACTCCGGATGCGACCACAAATCAGTGGCCAGCGTTTCGAAGACTTGGCGGGGATGCAGCACCGTCAGTTCGCGCGCTTGCAGCGCTTGACGCGCATCGTCGATGAAACCTTGGCGCAGACCGAAGTAGACTGGCGATTGAAAGTCCTCGGCATAAACAGCCAGCGCTTCATCGAGCGCGCCGAAGTGGATGGCAGGCTGCGCCGTTGGCGCGATCAGGTTGAGGAACGGGTTATTGCCATGGCTGAGCACCGCCATGCAGCATAACGATGCTGACACATCGGTCAGATGCAGAGTTTGCTTGGCCCCGCCTTGCAGCCGCGCCATCGCCCGCAGCAGCGCCGAGACGCGGCGCGTGCGTTCTTCGATGGGCAGGCGGTATGCTCCGCGATCGGCCAAATATTCCAGCCCAGCGCGCTCAGCCGCTTCGATGCCAGCTTTGTCGAGGTTGCGGTAGCCAGTGCGATCTTGCGAGAAAAAAGTACCAACTAACGACAGATTAAGCGAGAACCCGCCGACGAGTACAGCACGATAGAACTCGTGCTCATGCAGCACATAGTCACCTTCATCGCGACCCATCACCCCGAAATCGCGCACAATCTCCACGGGCGCGGCACTGACCAACGTGCTGACGCGGAACGGGGCAATACGAGTCAGTGCCGCGCCTTTCTTGCCCTCCTCTGTTCTCTCGGCACGCATATAGCCGAAGAGGTCGTCATCCCAATACGTGATCGGATCACCTTCTGTAAAAGCTTGTTGGCGCGCTCCCTTGCCACGATAGATCGGCGCGCTGCGCCACTCTGGCTCAACCTGCTGAACAGTCTCGCGGATCCAGTAGCGCCATGCTTGCGCGGAGACGTAAGGGTACTCGTGACGCTGCACGCGGATCGCTTTGACCTGCCCAACGTTGTCTTGTCCACGAGCGTTGTTCAACGCAGAAGCTGGGGCATCGATGGCGTAAATTCCGGTAATGAAGCTCATTGAGTTTCCTCCTCATCAATGAAAGATGCCTCTGGTTCTTCTTCTGCTATCTCGCCCGCGATCACGCGCTGCTCGATCATGATCAGCGTGATCAGGTCGCGAGCGAGACGCCAGTCGTTGTACTCCCCTTCACCAGCCGTGAAGAGTTCCAGAAATTCATCAAAGGTCACTAACGGCCGGCCGTACAATGACGCGCTTTCATCGGCAGCGCGTAGGATCGCACGACGCCATGCTGCGTAATTGTTCTCGCGAGAGAACTCGTACAGGAATCTGCGCCGGTGCAGCGAGTATTGTGCGCAGCGCGCACCGACCTCGCGCAGCAGCGCAATTTTCTCTGGCCTCATCCCCATAATCCTCCTCAAATAGGTCTCAACAAGTCCCCAGTGACGAACAGGAAGCAACCGCTTCTTTAGGAATGGCTCAGCGTCCTCTGGAAGCTTCAGCAGCGCTTCGTAAAACTCGTTAGCTTGAAGCGCTCGATTGTTCGGATCTTCTTTAGGGCCGCGCTTCCAGCCCCGCTCGACTGCGCGCTCCCATGCTTTGGGGAGCGATGAGTCTTCATGATGCAGCACCTCATCAAGCCATGCGAAGACAGCGGCGTCGAGCGGGAAAAGACGTATAGAGGGATCGCTGCCATAGTTGGTGAACACACAGCCCGTGACCGAGGCCGGCCGCCAGCCTTTCCGATCGATGCGCGCAACCCAGCTTACCAGCAGCTCTGCCAGCCGCGTTTCTTCGTGAGGATAGTTGGGCACAGCAGCTTCATCATCCGCTGTGGAAAGGGTCAATGCCTTCTGCATGGCGCGGCAGGCTTCGCGCGCCAGATCGAGGATAATATTGCGCTCATCGCTGTGGACGGCGATCAAAAACTTGCCTGACTTGAAGCAACCAAGCGGCAGCGCTTGCATAGCCAGAGAGCAGAACCCACAGATCGGGATGCCGGCGCGTCCTTTTGGAGAGAAGTTGTAGACCTCGCGCCCGTTGAGCAGAGGCACTTCCTCACGCGTGGCACGGTAGGCCGCAGCGCGCCCACAGAAAACGCATGGCTCGTCCAGCTGGTCCTGCGCCGGGTTGCGCCAACTGTAAAGAACACGAGCAACAAAGTCGTGTTGGATCTGCGGATTCTTTTGGTAATACCCTGCGTTGAAGAAAAATAGGCTTCGCGTGTGCTTTTGCAGTGGGCCAGGCGTCGTATAGCGCTCAGCAAGCCAATCCGCCGCCGCCTGCAAGTGCTCATCACGCAGCAGTTTGGGATCTGAGACGCCGCTAAACGCGCACAAAGCGGCTATGCCAATATCAACGAACAAGTGGCCTGTAAAGTTGAGCATCGCAATTTCTTCACCCCAAAAACAACTGACTTAAGCATATACGTCTTAGACCAGTTAACATGAGGGCTGCTCCCTATATCAACTTGACATTCGATCATTGTAAGTAAATACAGTTTTCCTTTCTTAATTGCTAATTATACTTAATGTTTGAGCGCGAAATATAAACATCCAGTTTGGCTCAACCGCGACTTCGATTCACTTTGACGGACGGCCCAAATATCCGGGCAGGCAGGCTGTTCGTCCTATGCCGCCCTGCTGACCACGACACACTGAAGCCGAGAAATAGTCCAGCGCGCGGCTCAAGGAGGCGAAGGCATTTCCGGGCCCGCTAGATTGGGCTACAATACAGCCATCTTCGTTAAGTCAAATGTGAAAGGAAGAGGCCATGTCTGCTTCTCCGGGCAGCGCACACGGATCGACGGCGGCCAGCTCGCCAGCCAATGGAGGATCGATGGAATTTGCGCGGGCTGCGCGCCAGCGGGCTGTGGCAGCACGCAATGAAGCGATCGCTGGCCTGAACCAGACTGCTGACGCGCTGCGGCACGAAGCTCGCACCCTTGGCATTGAAGGTGACGCCCTGCGCGGCATCGACGAAGCAGCCGCCTCTTTGGAGCGCGCTGCCCACGCCTTGCGGCAGGCAGCAGAGCATGTGGCGCCGCGCGCAGAAGCAGAACCGGCAGTTGTCGAGATCACTAGCAAAAGCTTTTTATTGCTGGTCGTCGGGCTAACAATCGGCGTGTTTCTCGGCATTGTATTAGGCCAGAACGCGAAACGTTAGCTGGCATACTATCGCTCGCTTTTGCCCACATGAATGATGAAGATCCCTGTATGGTCAAGTTTATGATTTTGTTCCGGCCGCCGGCGAATCTTGATGCCTTCGAGGATAGTTACAACGACTTCCTCGCATTGGTCGAGCGAATGCCCGCCATAGAACGAAGACAAGTCGTCAACATTTTAGGCAGCCCGCGCGGGCCAGCGCCCTACTACCGGATCCTTGAGATTTATTTTGAAAGCTATGCCGTGCTTGACAGCGCCTTAAAATCGACCGCTGGGCAAGAAGCAGGCGGTCAACTTGCCACACTGCCGCCAGACTCGTTCGAACTGATGTTTGCGGAAGTCTTCGAGGAGATGGGCGGCTCAACCCCGCGATAGGAGGAAACATTGCAGAAATTGAAAGAACGCATCTTGGCCGAGGGACGCAATCTGGGCAATGGCATCCTGAAGATCGACAGTATCCTCAATCACCAACTGCACCCGCAGTTGATGTTGGAGATTGGCCAAGAGTTGGCGTCCAAATTTGAGGGCATCAAGATCGACCGCATCCTCACGGTCGAAATATCCGGGATCGCCCCGGCGTTAATGACCGGACTCGCGCTCAATGTGCCGGTCGTTTACGCACGAAAGACCAAGCCCATCACGATGTTCGGCCCGGTCTTTCTGGAAACGGCGCCCAGCCACACCAAAGGGATGGAAGTTAACCTGCTCGTTTCGGCGGAATTCTTGCATCCTAATGAAGACGTGCTGATCATCGATGATTTCTTAGCGACCGGAAAAACTCTCCGCGCGCTGGCGCGCATGGTCGAAAGTGCTAATTCGCGCGTCAGCGGGGTGGGTGTCGTCGTCGAGAAGACATTTGAGGGGGGGCGCGAACTGATGGACAAGCATGGGTATCACGTGCCGATCAAATCGCTGGTGACGATCGTCAACATGGACGACGGCCAGATCATCTTCGCCGAGTGAACAATGACCGACCCGCGCCTCGGCGGCATCGCCATCATCGATTTTGGTTCGCAGTATACGCAGCTCATCGCTCGCCGTGTGCGCGAGCTGGGCGTCTACGCCGAAGTTTTTCCGCATGATGCCGCCCCAGAACACATCGACACGCATGCCCCGCGCGGTTACATTTTTTCTGGCGGGCCTCGCAGCATTTACGAGACAGATGCCCCGCAGATCCCAGACTTCCTTCAGCGCGCCGGCCGCCCGCAGCTTGGCATCTGCTACGGAATGCAGGCGCTTACGCAGGCGCACGGCGGCACTGTCGGCGCTTCGCAAGCGCGCGAGTATGGGCCCGCCCGCATCGTTATCCTCGAAGACAGCCCTCTTTTTCACGAACTGGGCGACGAACTGAACGTCTGGATGTCTCATGGCGATCGTATCGAGCGGCCGCCGCGCAGCTTCAGGATATTGGCGCGATCGGAAAACTCGCCTTATGCCGCCATTGGCGATCTGGATCGCGGTTTGTACGGCGTGCAGTTCCATCCTGAAGTCGTTCACACGCCGCAGGGCAAGGCGATTTTGCACAACTTCGTCTTCCACGTGTGCGGCTGCACCGCCAACTGGTCGCCGGCATCTTTTATTGATGATGCGGTTGCAGCATTGCGTGACCGCATCGGAAGTGACCGCGTGCTATTGGCGCTGAGCGGAGGCGTGGACTCGGCGGTGGCCGGGGCACTGCTGCACCGCGCGATCGGCGCCCAGCTCACCTCTATTTTCGTCAACACGGGCATGCTGCGCAAAGGCGAACCAGAACAGGTCGTCCAAGTCTTTCGCGATCAGCAAGGGATGAATCTGATCGCCGTCGATGCAACCGAGACATTTCTCGAGGGACTGCGCGGCATCACCGAACCAGAGGCCAAACGCAAGATCATCGGCCGCCTGTTCATCGAAACTTTCGCGGAACAGGCGCGCCGCCTCGAGCGAGAAGGTGTGCGATTTTTAGCGCAAGGCACCATCTATCCCGACGTGATCGAGAGCGCGGCGAGCAGCCGGCAGGCAAAAGTGATCAAGAGCCACCATAACGTCGGTGGCCTGCCCGATGACCTGCACTTTGAGCTGATCGAGCCGCTGCGCGACCTATTTAAAGATGAAGTGCGCGCGGTCGGCACAGCGCTCGGCCTGCCCGACTCGATCGTATGGCGTCAGCCCTTCCCCGGCCCCGGGCTGGCGGTGCGCTGCTTGGGCGACCTCACTTGGGAGCGCCTTGAGACTCTGCGCGCTGCCGATGCCATCTTCATCGAAGAGCTGGCGCGCGCCGGGCTGCTGCGCGCGGAAACCGCCCAGTGCTTTGCTGTGCTGCTGCCAGTCAAGAGCGTCGGCGTCATGGGCGACAACCGCACCTACGAAGAAGTGATCGCGCTGCGCGCCGTCACAACCGAAGATTTCATGACCGCCGACTGGGCACGGCTACCTTATGACTTGCTGGCACGCGTGAGCAACCGAATCGTCAACGAAGTGCAAGGCGTCAATCGCGTTGTTTATGATGTCACCAGCAAGCCGCCCGGCACGATTGAGTGGGAATGAGGAGGCCAACCCTTAGCCGCGCAATGACCATTTTTCTTCCGGCACACCGGCCCGCTGATTTTCCCAACGCGCCAGCGTGAACAGGAAATCGGATAAACGGTTTAAGTAGGGCAGCACATAGTCTCCAATCGGTTCAACTTCAGCCAGCGCGACCACAACCCGCTCGGCTCGACGACAAATCGTGCGTGCGAGGTGAATCTGAGCGGCGGCCGGCGATCCACCGGGCAGGATAAACGTTTTCAGCGGCGGCAGGTCGGCTGTGAGCTGGTCGATCGACTCTTCCAACCATGCAACCGGCCCCTCTGTCATGCGCACCACATAACTGCTAGGCGCATCGAGCGGCGTCGCGAGGTCAGCGCCGAGGTGAAACAACTGCTCTTGAATCTGCGCCAAGTAAGCATCAGTTTCCGTCGAAGGCTGGTTTGCGCGCGCTGCGCCGAGCATCGAATTCAGCTCATCGAGCGTGCCATAACTCTCGACGCGATAATGGTGTTTCGGCACACGCCCACCCGAAAATAGGCTGGTTGTTCCATCATCGCCTGTGCGAGTGTAGATCTTCATCGTCACCCCAGTCGTTTTAATAACGCCCACCGCTCGAATGATAACCACAGCTCTATACTTTGAACAGCTCACGCCTGATTTTGATGCAGACGGACGCTTTTGTTACACTGCTAGGTGCCTTGATGCGATCGAACGCCAAAGGGCGTCAGGACGGTTTCACTATGGGAGGCTGGCACTGCACCTTCCTGCCGTATGAGGATCACAGTGCAATCGCTTCTGCTTTGCGCAGCGCGCTAACAGCGCTGGGATACGCGCTTTTCGATCCGTTTAGCATGATGCCCGGGCGGACATATCCTCTGGCTGTACGACTGTTTGTCGCGCCCAACGCCGATGGCTGGACGCGTGTGCTCGGCCAGCTTGACGACCCACCGCGCAAGGACGTTCTGACGGCTCTCTCAGACATAGCGCCTGTGTTGTATACAGGGCTGCAAGATGAACGGGCTTTTCTCTTTGCCTACAAAAATGTCCAATCCGTTGAAGTTGATACCGCTTTCGCCAACTACCTGCGCATGGGCCTAACCTCAGATGATCTGCGACAGGCGCTGCAAGAACAGCCTGCGCCGGCAACGATCGATAAAGATGTGACAGCAGCCGCGCTGTCGACACTTCCGCCAAACATTGAAGCGTTAAGCGAAGCGCGCGGCGTTGATCGCCGGCAGGCCGCCCAGCTGTTCGAGCGCATGAGCCGAGGCGCCCTCGCGCGGAGCGGTGCGCAGGGCCAAGAAGCAGCAGCGCGAGCGCTCGTCACGGGCGGGGCAGTAAACTGGTCTAGCGCAAGCGGTCGCTGGCTGCGGCGCGCACTTGAACACCTGACGATCCCAACTGGCTGGGCACAGCCCGATTTCATCAGCCTGCGCGATGCCTATCAACTGCATCTGCGGCGCCAACGACGTCCCAACGCGCCCCTGTATCCCGGCGATGCAGAAACGATGGCCGCCGTCGAGAATGCCCTTGAGTATTTGCCTGTTTATGCTGGAAAGGAAGCCTGATGTCGGCGCGCGACCGCCTGCACTGGGATGAGCGTTATCGACAGTACCCAGATGATCACTATCCCGACCCCGATCCACTCTTATTCGAATTCACCCCCTTTGTTCCACAAGACGGGCGCGAACGGCGGGCGCTTGATCTGGCGTGCGGGCTGGGACAGAATGGTTTATGGCTGTCTGAGCAAGGGTACAGCACCGATTTACTCGATATCAGCCGGGAAGCGCTGCGCCGAGCGCAAGAGCAGGCTGCTGCGCGGAAGCTAAAGAATCTAAACTTTCTGCAGGTTGATCTGGAAGAAGCCGCGCTGCAAAACGAGGCCTATGACGTCGTTTGTGTCTTTCGTTTTCTCATCCGCGCCCTGTTCCCTCGCATCAAGCTGGCTGTGCGGCCGGGCGGGCGCGTCATTTATCAAACGTTCAACTTGAATTATTTGAAGCACAAACCCATCTTTAATGCGGACTATCTGCTGCAACCGGGCGAACTGCTGCGCGCATTTGCGGATTGGCGCGTGCTGCACAGCCAAGAGCTGGATCATATTTCGCAAATCGTCGCCGTTCGGCCGGAATGAGCGCGACCGATCAAACTGCAACTCCCCGCTAGGCCAGCGCGACAGGCGGCGCTATAATCGTGATGTTATCACCCAACCCAGCACACGTGAGGGAAGCACATGTCCGAAGAGAACCGCCTGCAAGAGCTGCGGGCACAGGTCGATGAAATCAACCTTCAGCTTCTCGAACTGCTCAACCGCCGCGCTGCTATCGTCACTGAGATCGGCAAGGTGCACACGCAACTCGGCACCCGGCATTATGATCCGGAACGCGAAGCTGCACAGCTTCAGCAGTTGGAACTTGCGAATAATGGACCCTTCAGTAACGAGACGATCAAAGCGCTCTTCCGCGAAATTTTCCGCGCGTCGCTGGCGCTAGAAGAACAGCAAGCGCGCGCCAAAATCCGCGTGCAGCGCAAATCGAGCGACGAGCAGACGGTAGTGCGCCTGCCTGACGGGACGGAGATCGGCAACGGGGTCTTTCAAGTCATTGCTGGATCGTGCGCGGTCGAGAATTACGAACAGATGGACGAAGTGGGCGCGGCGCTGGCCGCGCGCGGCGTCAAGATCATGCGCGGCATGGCATACAAACCGCGCACTTCGCCTTACGATTTTCAGGGATTGGGTGAACCGGGCCTCCAAATCGCGCGGCAGGTGGCCGATAAATACGGCATGTTTGTCACCAGCGAAATCATGGACAAAAGCCAGATCGATATGATGCTGGATTACGTCGATATCTTCTGGGTGGGCGCGCGCAATATGCAGAACAGCTTCCTGCTGCGCGCGTTGGGCAAGCAGCCGAAGCCCGTCATCCTCAAACGCGGGCTGGCAGCGACATTGGAAGAATTTCTCTACGCGGCTGAGTATGTGGTCAGCAGCGGCAACCCCCATGTGATCCTGATGGAACGCGGCATCCGCACTTTTGAAAAGTGGACGCGCAATACGCTCGATATCGGCGGCGTGGCAGTGCTTAAGCTGGAGTCACATCTGCCAGTGATTGTTGATGTCTCTCACTCCGCCGGCCGGCGCGATATCGCGCGACCGCTCGCGCGGGTGGCGCGCGCCAGCGGGGCCGATGGTCTGATGGTCGAAGTGCATCCTAACCCGCCAGTTGCGATGAGCGACTCCAAACAGCAGCTCACCATCCCAGAGTTTCATGCGCTGATGGATGAGGTCATGCAGCTTGCGTGAGACGATCTGAAATTGCGATCGGCCCGACAGGCCCGTGTGAACCGCTGGCTCGCATCACAGCCGGTTCATACGGGCCAAACGGGCGAACGACTGCGCGCCAAGCGTTAATGAAACGGCCGGCAACCACGTAATGCCAAAGCCAGTCCAGATGTTGGTGATGACGAACACTGGATCGGCTGCTCCCTCACCGCGAGGCAAGCCGTAACCGACCACCGCTGCGATGACGAAGCCAGCGAAACCGGCCGCAAGCCACAACCATGTCGGCCGAAGTTGACCATCTGGATCGAATAACCCGCTGCCTTTTTTGCGACGCTGGAACCACAAGATGAGCGCGCAGTACGCGCCCAAGAGTGAGGTGGTTAGCAGCGCGCCGGCTGCCAGCCCCAAACTCCCTTCACTGCTGGAGACAAAATCGCCAGCGCTGCGCATGATCAAAACGACAGCGGCGACAACAGCGCCGATGGCCCATTCGGAGCGCGTCATGCGCAAATCGAGCGCTTCACCATCTGAATCTGAGGCGCGGTTTGTCCACAGGGCGAGCAGCCCGATCAGCGCTGCCGCCCCGCCCAGCCACAGCAGCAAGAATGGCAGCGCGGCCGGTTCGCCTTGCGCATCGAGCAGCGTCGGCGACCAGTGCGCCCATGTACCCCATCCCAGTCCGAGCAGAGGCATCGCTAACAGCAGGCTCCAGCGTAAGCGCAGACGCCCGGTTAACACAAGATAAAGCGCCAGCATCAGCATGGTGACAAAGGTCGTCGCCCCCAAGACGCGCGTGAGCAGTGTGCGCGGCACCTCGGCCAGCGCATAGGTCGGGTTGATCAAGAGCGCGTTTAACAGCGCGCCACCGCCTGCCAGCGCCAGCAGTCCAAAAATCGAGCGGATACGAAAGCGCGTCGCCAGATCGAGCAGTAGCGCACTGAGCAAAAGATAACCCAAAGCCAGTAGCGGCCAAACAAAGATCGGCCTTGAGGGCGGATCCAGCCACAGCAGCAGCTCCACACCGCTCAACAGCAGAGACGCCAGCAGCAGGCGCAGCCGCCAAACGCGTCCTCTCCCGCCCATGCCGCTTTGAATTACCGGTTGCACCACGCCGCACTACAGATGGGAGATGCGCCGCTGGTCTCTGCGTTGGGCAGGGCCACGAATTCGGCGCGCGGCACATCGGTCGTTGTGTAGTCCACATAGACGATGAAACCCTCGCCGCGCACCAGCATCATATTTGAAAAATCGGCATAGCTACGCGCGATCGGCCGGAAACCTGTCCCGTTTGGGATCACGCCGACGCGCTCGCGCGCGTTGCGATCGAGGAAAGCGACGACGAAATTGTTCGAAACGCGGTAGGGTTCGGCAACTCCACTCAGGCTCCCGCCGCTGTCAACCCCACCAGCGACGGATATAACCGGCTGAATGATCTGTGTCTCGACGTAGCGCGACGCTTGAATCTCCACATCAGTACAGTAGTTAGGCTGCGTGAAATCAATATCTAAGACGAACCCGATACGTTCTAACAGCGGAACCAATGCTTGCGTCGCCCGGTTACAACGCATGAGCGGATCGTCGCCCGACCAGCCCCCCGGGCGCAGGCCGCGCGCCCCAATAACGACATCGGCCAGCAGTTCGAGATCGTGGCGCACATCGCGCGCAACCGCCAGCGGGCTGCTTGGCACGACGCCAAACCAGCCGGCGGGCCGCTCTTCAGGTGTGAGCAGCATACCAGCGAGGATCTCCAGATCGAGGCGGATCAAGAGCGGCAGATTAGGGTCGCTTACATCGAGGCTGCCGCTCCACCCAGCGGGGCGGCCGGGCGTCGGCAGCGCGCTGTCAGCCAGCAGCTCAAGGTCACTGCGAGCACGGATCAAAATGGGCAGCGCCTCGGCCGCTTCGAGCGAGATCGGCGAGGTCATGGGCGCAGCGGGCGCGTTCGGCAGCTCTCCCTGCGCAGCCGCCAAACTCACACTCGCCAGCACAAGGACTACAATTAAGCCAACGAACAGCTTATTCACCAGAAGCGCTCCTTCATCTGCAAGCTCTGTTCGTATTATAAAAGCGCTGACGCCAAGCGTGCGCTTAAGGCTGCGCGTTAGAGGGCGGTTTGTTTGGTGGGAACTCAGGCAAGTCGGGCACCGGCGGCCGGCGATGCGGGCGGCGGCTGTCAAAGAAAATGGGCACTGTGCCGGGACGATGCACAGGTTGAGGGGCCATCATCGGCGCGTCTTCTGGCAGTGAGACTGGCGGGGCAGGCGCCTCCGGAAGGGACTGGGGTGGCGGCGCAGCAGGCGCGACCTCCTCTGGCAGGTCGAACAGTGGCCGTTCAGGCCGGGTCAGCGCGATTGGTCGCACTTTGAGCGCAAGCAGGCCGCGCAGCGCCTCGACGAGATCGGCGCGTAGCCGCCGGTACTCGGCGCGCGGCAGATCGTCCGCCTCTAGCGCATCCAGAATTTCATCGGCCATTCCCAGCAGCTCTACGTCAGCCGGTTTGGTACCATGACGGGCGGCAGCATAGGGCGCGACGTAGCCAGCCAGCACAACGATCACGGGCGTGGCAGCGCCATAAACGATGACGATCGGCGGCCAGTCTTGATCGGCATAATAGGCGCTCGCTTGTGTATAAGAAGGAAATAACGTTTCAGAAAGGCGTGTGTACAGGGCGATATAGGCATCGGCCCAAGCCTTAAACTGAACCGGGGCTTGGTGCGCCAGCGCATCGGGGAGATCGCCTAGCAGCACCAACACGTTGTAGGAAGCGAGCGCGCGCGCCAATGTGGGCAGCGAGCCGCGATAATCGCCGGCGCTGCGCCAATTTTCTGGCACCAGCGGCGGTGCATAACGACGAGCGATCGCGATCAAGGTTCGTTCCAGCCGGGCCTGCATGCTGCGTTTACCCCTGAAAAGACCTGAGCAATTTTGTCTTGTTCAGCATACCACAGCGCTGCGACGCTGGCGACGGCGCGCCTGCGCACGCTCAACCAGCCGCCCGACCGAAACAGCGCTAAACATCCACAAAAGCGGCTCGATCATCAGTTTGAAGCGAGCATTTTCAGGAATCTCTAACAGCGAGCCGACCAGCACCGTGTAGGTTATCAGCCCAGCGCTCACAAACATACCCGCGTCAGCCCGCACAGCATCGCGCCAACAGCTCAGCGAAGCTCGGTAGCGGATTACGGCATGCAGCCAAAATGCAAACAGCAGCACGGGGATGAGGAAGAACTGCGCCGAACAAAACAGGGGAGACAGCCTTTGGGTGAGCGGGGCAAGATAGAACGCATTGGCATAGAGGGCATTATGCGCGGCAATGCGTTCAGCATTTTGGCGCACGAACTCAAAATTGGTCGCCGGACACGTGAAAATGCTGTAGGCAATAAAGACCTGCTGAAAATAGCGCGCGGGATCGCGGCGGATGAGCGTGAGCGCTGCCTCTTGGTAAACGAGCGAAACTGCCGGGATGTTCGCGTTGTTGAAATCGTTTTGCGCTAACGCTGCGATGTCAGACCGGCGGTCAAAACCATACGGGGCATAGGCCTCAGGCAAGCTAAACCGCTCAACTTCAGCCGGCATTCGCGCGATCACCCCCGCGTCCGCCAGGCCAACCAGTTCTTCTGGTGTGTACCCGGTCACGACGATCTTCCACAGGTTCATGCCGCTCCAACTGCTCATCCCCCAGAAATCGAACTGGATAGCGTTCTTGGTGGCCCATGCGAAGGGAAGCGCAGCGATCAGTGCTGTGATGAAAACAGCGCGACGCCAGCGCTCGCCGGCCAACACCGCGCTAAACAGAACCGAGGGGATCAATAAAAATGGATGATAGAGGCTGCGCAGCAGCGTCAGCGCGGTGAGTGCCCCTACCATACCGTAAAGATCAGCCAAGCACCGCCTGTCTTTAAAGCGCGCCACAAACCATACAGCGAGCATCAACAAAGCGATGGTCGGAACATCGTAAAGTAGATTGGCTTCAAATAGGAACAGCGCCGGGTTTAGCGCTACAGCCAAACCGACAAGCAATGCCAGCGGGCGGCTGCCGCTGATCAGGCGCGTTGCGCTGAAGCTGAGCGCGGCGATCAGCCCGCCCAAAAACATGTGCGCAATGTGGATCGCTTCAAGATGGGAATCGCCGAAGAGATGGATGAACAACGCCCCAAACGCGTTGTGAAGCGGCGGTTGAGCATGCAGATGCCACAGCGCTTCGATCGGGTTACTGCGCAGCAGATCGATGCTGAGCGTTTGCCACCACCAATCCCACGCGCTGCGCAGCGGGTCGGCAGTGATATTGACGTTGAGGCCGAAACGGTAATACAGCGCTAGCGTCAGATGCAGAATAAAAAGCGCGATTGGCGCAGTATAGTCTGCATTGAAAGTGTGCGACATGGCAGAGCATGAAGTGGATGGGCGCTGCATCATAAGAGCTAATCCCAAACGCGCCAACATCAAGAAAAGCAGCGCAAGGCGCACTGCCCTTTCAGCATATCATGGTCGCAGCGCGGCGAGCATTAACCCAGCGCCTAAGATGACCAAAGCGACCATCGTCACCCACAGCAGGGCGCGCGTCAGGCGCGGGTCAATGCGGCGAACGCGGTCGAAGATCAGGATGAGCAGCGTCAGCATGCCGAGGAACACGCCGTAAAAAGCTGCCAAGAAGCCAATGCCGTGCAAAACCGAGTCTTGCAGCGCCCCCACGAGCAGCGGCCCATTGACAGTGCTCCAGAAGATCCATGGGCCGGGGCTTAACCAATTCACGAGAACCGTACGCCCCAACAGCTCGCGCGGTCGTAAAGCTTCCCCCGCCTCGGGCTGGAACAAACGGCCCGAACGGAGTTGGCGCAGCGTTCCGTAGGCCAAGTACCATACAAAGACCCCGCCCACAAGCTGGAGCACCCGCATTGCGATGGGCGGAAACTGGGCCAGCAGCACAACCATCAGCAAGATAACCGGGACATCCGCGATCAGCGGGGACAGCACCGCTACGATCGAACGACGCCAGCCATAAGCCAGCGTCGCTTGAATCAGATAAGTTTGCAGTGGGCCGGGCAGCAGGCCCGCACTTAGGCCAAGGCCTGCCCCGCTAGCGAGCAAAACGAACATAAATGCCTCGCTGCACAAAACAGGGGTGCGCGCCTGTACACGCGCACCCTGCAAGCAGACAACTGAATTCGGCTAGCTGCTCGCGCCCTCGGTGTGCTTGGCGACCACCCCGTTGGTTTGACCGTTCGCCCCTGCGTTGACCATCATTCCGCGAAATTGATTGACCAGCTCGGTCACTTCCATCGGCAGGACGAATTTGGTCGCTGGGCTAGTGCCGACCGCGCTCAGCGTATCGAGATACTGGAGCATCATCGTCTTCTCATCAAGGGTCTTAACCTCAGCCGACAGCGCCGCAAGGGCGGCCGCGCGCCCTTGTGCTCGCAAGAGCTGCGCCTGCCGCTCGCCTTCAGCACGCAGGATCGCACTCTGCTTTTCGCCTTCGGCGCGCAGGATCGCACTCTGCTTTTCACCCTCCGCGACCATAATCGCCGCGGCGCGTTCGCCTTCGGCGCGGGTGACGGTCGCACGGCGCTCACGCTCGGCGCTCATCTGCCGGTTCATCGCCTCGCGGATCGAAATCGGCGGTTCAATCTCTCTTATCTCGACGCGCGTGATCTTCATTCCCCAGCGCTCGGTCACTTCATCAAGCTTGATGCGCAGCACATCATTGATCTGTTCGCGTTTGGACAGCACATCGTCCAATTCAATATCGCCGATGACTGCGCGCAGCGTCGTTGCGGCGATGAGCTGCGACGCCTTGACCACATCCTCCACTTCCAGCACAGACAGCTTCGGATCGATCACACGATAGTAAAAGATAAAGTCGATCTCAATGCTGGTGTTATCTTTCGAGATCGCATTCTGGCGCGGGATATCGAGCAGCCGCTCGCGCATATCCACTTTACGGGCTGTCTCGATAAATGGGATAACATAGACCAAACCCGGGCCACGCGTGCCAACGTACTTTCCAAGCTGAAGCACCACCAGTCGCTCATACTCCGGCAGCACACGTATCGCACTGAAAGTCGTAAATACAACGATCAGGACGATGAAAATGATCAATACCGATTCAATTCCCATTTAGTTCGCCTCCTCAATCGACTCTAGCGCTTCACGTTTGTGCTTCTCGCCCTCAACAATCAGCGTCAAGCCTTCGACATCACGGACGATGACGGTCTCGCCCGGCTCCAAGCGTCGATCGCTGCGCGCCGTCCACGACTCGCCGCGCACACGGACGACACCGACCGGGTCAAGCGTGCGCTGCACCGTGCCAAGCGCACCGATAAAACTTTCATCATCGATTAGCGCTGCCTTTGCCCGCTGCGTCTCTAGCATATTCAAGAGGCCGAAGCGGTAGTAAAGCAGCGAGATCGCGGTCACCACCAAAATGAGAGCGACCGAAACGCCATCTTGTCTGAACAAAGTCAAACCGCCTATCAACTGTAGCGTGATGCCGCCAATGCTCGAGAACCGAGCAATGTTCGGATTGATGAACGGAATGACGAAGAAGCCCAAGCCGCCTACGATCAGCGCGATGACGGAAAGCCAATTGGTCGGCATCATCGCGAGAATCATGATCGAAGCGACCATGCCCAATCCTGCCAGCACTTCAACAATGCCGGTGCCCGGCATAAAAGCCGCCGTCACACTGGCCCACAAGCTCAGCAAGAGCAGTACATAGATTACGTTTGGGTCAATAGCGATTGGCATTGCTGCATACTCCTCTACAACGCCCCTATAGGGATATCATAAACCTTAATTAACCTGAGCGGTCCCCCATCAATTCGGGGATAACATGACTGAATCTTTAAGACGGCTGTTTCTTTACGTAATTTTTGCACTATAATCTGCGATCAATCAGCAAATTCGCATACAAGCAATTAATTGAGTCTCTATGAATTTGCGATCACCTCGCAATGCAACTCGCCAGCTTACGATCAACGGCGAGCGAATGCGCGCCGATTTCGAAGAACTCTCGCTGATCGGCTTGAGTCCTTCCGGCGGCATTAACCGCCTCGCCTTGTCGCCGGAAGACCTGCGCGCGCGTCAATGGCTGGCCGATCGGATCGAAGAAGCCGGACTGATCGTGCGCGACGACGACGCCGCTAACCTGAGCGGCGTCTTTCTCAGCCCTGACCCGCAGGCGCGCACGCTGCTCATCGGCTCGCACCTCGACAGCGTGCCTAACGGAGGCCGCTTTGATGGGACGATCGGTGTGCTGGCAGGGCTGGAGTGCCTGCGCACCCTGCGCGAAAGCGGCTTTCAACCCGCGCTTCACCTCGAAGTCATCAATTTCACTGATGACGAAGGCTGCTGGAAATCGATGTTCGGCAGCCGCGCGCTGACCGGCTTGATCGAGCCGGAAGATATCTCCGATGTGCGCGTCGATAACGGGCCGTTTCGAGCTGCTTTGGCTCGCGCCGGCATTGACCCGCGAGCTGTTTTTCGCGCCCGGCGCGATCCGAACTCGATCGCCGGATATCTTGAGCTGCACATTGAGCAAGGCACCCGTCTGGAGCGCGCTGGCATCAGCATTGGCGTCGTCACCGGCGTAGTTGGGCGCATGAATTACCGCATCTGCTTTCACGGGCAGGCGGCGCATTCTGGCACGACAGATATGTACAAGCGGCGCGATGCTTTGCGCGGCGCGGCGCTGTTCATCGTGCGTGCCCACGATGCCGTGCGCGCCCGCTACGGAGACGGCATTTTTAACTGCGGCGATGTCGAAGTCAAACCCGGCGCTTTCAACATCATCCCCAGCGAGGCTTGCCTCAACATCGAATGCCGTCATGTCAGCGAGACCTTGATGAATGAGATGGAAACAGCCATTATCGGTATCGCCCGCGAGTGCGCAGCGTCGTATGATCTGACCGTAACCATAGAACCGATCGCGCGCATTCCCGCCGCTTCGATGGCGCCCGAAATGATTGAGACGATTGAAAGCAGCGCCAGCGAACTCAACCTTAGCCACATGCGCTTGATCAGCTATGCCGGGCACGCCGCTCAGGTGATGAGCCGCTTCACGCCAAGCGGCATGATTTTTGTGCCATCGGTAGGCGGCATAGGCCACCAGCCAGAGGAATTTACCGAATGGGATGACGTCGTTAACGGCGCAAACGTGCTGCTGCAAACGATCATCAAACGCGCCACACTCACTGCTTCCTAGCGCATCTTTCCAGCCCAGCTCAACCTCCCTTCACTAGAACCTACCCGTCATTGCGTCGACGTAGCCCGTCAGTTCGGCATAGCCAAAGCCCGTTGCATCACCTTCGATGCGAATTGTGCCTTCCCAATAAGCGATATCACCGCCGTACAGCTCTTGATCGGCCACCTGCGGCGTCACGATCAAAACTATTGGATTCGGCTCGCCTATATCGACGGTGATCCTCCAGCCTGCGGGATAGACCGCGCCTGTGTGGGGGCTCGTCCATGTCGCGGTCGGGACGATATCAATAGCGTCTGCTGGGAGATAGCGCGTGCTGCCATCTTCATAAACCAGCAGCCCGCCGAAGTAAGGATCTTTGCCGCCATCGATCAGCCGGATCTGGCCCACCATCATCTCGCGCCCATCATCAAACTGAAGCGCGAACCAATCCCATCCCAAGGCATCGGCGCCCAGCGCGCTGGTGCTGAATTCATGATCCTTCCACGATGCCCCTGTGACGGGAATAACCTCCTCACCGATCGTGATGGTTCCTTCCGTCAGCAAGCGGGTGAGTGAGTAGTAGTAGCTGGCATTGCCGATTTCAGCGCTCTTTGGACTTAAGCCATCGAACCCCTGAAGCGCTGGCGGCTTAACCTGTTCTAAAGTCAGATCGATGGCGACTCCATCCATCGCCGCAGTGATGCGCGTGAATACCGCATCGTCATCAAGCGCGAAAACCTCCCAGTCCTCTAGCCAAACGCGATAAACCGGATCGACGGTCGCGCCAGCGAGCTGTGCAGCTCCACGGCTGAAGCGCTCATCGTGATAGAAACGCTGGTTGGCGACATCAGTGACAGCAAAATGCGCCATGTAGAGCTGATTCGAACGCCATTCAGATGCGCTGCCGGCCACTTCGGGCGCGATCGCGCGGCGGAAAATGGTAAATTGATAACCAAAGCGGCGTCCATCCGCGCTGATCACATTCCCGGTATAGTACCACCACTCGGTTTGGAACTGGGGCTGCGGGCCAAAGTCACGCGGGAACTCCCATGGCCATGGGTCAATCGCACGAGCGAAACCCGTCGTATCGCCCGTCACAATGATAACAGCGCTCGCGCTCACATCGCCACTGGCCGCGCCATCAAGCAAACTAAAGCCAAAGATAACGATGGCTAAGCCGAGTATTCCTAAAATCAACCAACGCCACATGTGAGCGCTTCACTCCTCGTAACGCATGCCTGACGACGCTTCTCGTTCATTACACCACTAATATCGTATCCCAAACGCATAAGCAGAATGTGAGAGGAAACCAAGAGGGTGTTTGATGCCGCGCGCGAAAATAAAATCATGGTGGCGAAACCAACCGTCCATCATTACAATCGCTAGAGTCGTTCACAACCCTCGAACAGCGTTACAGCCAATCGCAAAGGTACAACGATGAAATTGGTCACTTTTTCCGTCAACGGACGCAGCCGCATCGGCGAAATTGTCGAAGACACGGTTTACACCCTCGCATGGCAAGACACAATGCGCCAGATGATCCGCCGTGGCATGACCGCCGGCCGCGCTTACGAGCGTTTCCCCCTTGACCGTGTGACGATCGAGCCGCCGCTTCAACCCGGCAAGATCATCGGTATCGGCCTGAATTATGCCGACCACGCCAAAGAAACAGGCAAAGAACCGCCCAAAGAACCCATTATTTTCGCCAAGTTCCCGAGCGCCGTGATCGGTCCTAACGTGGCCATCGAATGGCGCAAATCGATCACGTCGCAAGTGGACTATGAGGGCGAATTAGGCGTGATCATAGGGCGGCGCGCCCGCGACGTTAGCGAAGAGGACGCGCTGCGCTACGTGTTTGGCTACACGATCGCCAATGACGTGAGCGCGCGCGATCTTCAGAAGGGCAAAGATGCTCAATGGACGCGCGGCAAGAGTCTTGACACTTTTTGTCCGCTCGGCCCAATCTTGGTCACGCGCGACGAAATCGCCGACCCGCAGGCGCTCACGATCAAGACGACTTTAAACGACGAACTTGTGCAAGATGGGACGACGGCCGACATGATCTTCTCGATCTCCGCCTTGATTGCATACTGTTCGCGCAGCTTCACGCTGGAACCCGGCGATTTGCTGCTGACTGGCACGCCCGCCGGGGTCGGATTTGCGCGCACGCCCCAGCGTTTTCTCGCCGATGGCGATGTCGTCTCGATTGCAATTGAAGGCTTGGGCGAGCTCACTAACCCGTGCCGGGTGATTGAAGAGGAAACAGATTGACGACGCCTCAGCTGCGCTATACTTAGGCTATCGGCAAACGAAAGGCAGTGCCATGATCTCGGTCGAACCACAAGCCCTGCTTCAAGCAGCGCACGCCGCTGCCGTTCACGCGTACATCCCTTACTCGAACTATCGGGTTGGGGCGGCGCTGCTGGCCGAGAACGGCACGATCTACAGCGGCTGTAACATTGAGAATGCCGCCTACCCTGCCTCGATTTGCGCCGAGCGGGTTGCGCTGGTCAAGGCAGTGAGCGAGGGGGTGACCCAGTTCATCGCCATAGCCGTCGTTACACGCGACGGGGGATCACCATGCGGCCACTGCCGGCAGGCGCTGTTTGAGTTCGCGCCCGGCCTGCGCGTCATCATCGCTCGCGAAGACGGCGCGATCATCTTCGATGGCTCGCTTTCCGAGCTGCTGCCGTTAGGATTCGGCCCTTCTCATCTGACGACCTAATGCCTCGAACCGAACGTTCATTTCGTACCTCGGCGATCATCGTCAGGCGGCGCGATTTTGGGGAAGCTGACCGCATGCTGACGGTCATCACACCGCATCACGGCAAGATCGATGTATTGGCCAAAGGTGCGCGCAAGACGACTAGCCATAAAACCGGTCACGTCGAACTGCTCACGCAAACGGAGATGCTCATTAATACGGGGCGCGATTTCGGCATTGTCGCGCAGGTCGAGATGGTCGAACCTTATCTGCCTCTCCGCGAGGATCTTGCGCGTGGCGCCTACGCCGCTTATGCCGCCGAACTGCTGGATCGCTTCACCAACCTCGGCGATGAGGACTCCAATTCGTTGTTCGTGTTATTTAAAGAGACGCTTCAACGGCTGGCGCTGGCAACAGATCCCCAGCTAGCCGTGCGCTATTTTGAAATGCGCCTGCTCGATCTAGTGGGCTTCCGACCAGAAATGCATGAATGCATCGTCGGTCATGAGCCAATTGAACCGCGCGACCAGTTCTTCAGCCCCGAACAAGGTGGCGCCGTCTGCCCCGAACACGTCATTCGCAGCGCGAATTGCATACCGATCTCAATGCTAGCGCTCAAACTGCTGCGCCACATGCAGCGCAGTTCTTACGAGGCGATCGAGTCGCTCTCAATCAGCCCAGCGATCCACGATGAAGTCGAGCGAGTCCTCATTAGCTACATCACTTCTATCCTCGAACGCCGTTTGCAAAGTGTCGAATTCATCCGTCGAGTACGCCAAAGCCGCTAAGCGTTTAGCGCGGCAGAGGTTGATCAACGGTATGGTAAAATGACGACTCTGTTCGGAGGCGCAAATTGTGACGGTTCAGCTCAAACGGATTGTTTACGCTCAAGATGGAAACGCCGCCGCAAATGCGGAAGATTTTGCAATCGTTGCTCTGAGTCCCGGCCTGACGACGCAGGACAGCAGCTTGTGGCGCGGCTTAGTTTCGCTGCAGCCGTTAAGTGCCGCCGATGAACATGGCTCGCAAGCCTATGGACTGTTCGCCGGCCCCGGGGGGGGCTTCGTCTTCGCGGGCGCGCGCCTTCGCGGCGGCGATCCCTCGCTGCCGCTGCACGACTACTTGCTTGTTCCTCATACCGTACTGCGCGCATTGGAGGGCAATTTAACCCCGCTCGTCGAGATCATCAATGCGCCGCTGCCTCCTGAGGTCCTGCAAGATAAACACGTCAGCCCCGCCCTGCTCGCCCAAACTCCCTCTTGGTCGCCCGAAGAAAGACAGGCTTTGCTCGACGAGCTGCTGGCATCGATCGCTCACTATGGCGACGAGAATCCGCTCTCGCTTGCGCTCGCATTGCTGGCAGCCGCGCTTCACGAGCGTGGCCTGATGATCGTCGGTTTTCCGGGCAATGGCAGCCAACGCATCCGGCTGGTACAAGGGCTAATGGCCCTGCTGCCGGCCAGCATTCGCGCCGATTTCACCTTCTCCACGAACCGGCGCGACAAGATGACAACTCATGCCCGCATTGTATTCGCTGATACAGCGGTTACGACGGGACGCTGGGTTTGCAATTGGGACAGCGGCGCTTTCCCGCTGCCCGCGATTGAAGAAATGGGTTATGCCAAACGGCTGCACAATTTAAAAGATGGCGACCCGGTAGCTCTACTGTCCCTTGTCGACTCTATGGACGCGCTCAGCGTGCAGCTCGATGAGGAGAAGACCCTGACGAGCCGGCTGCTGGCATTGGCCGAGCGCCATGCCCTTAACGAAGCGATCGAAAGCGGGCAGCCCGTCGCTCCAGAAGCCTTAAAAACCACCTTTCGCCACCTCACCCCAGCGGATAGGCTCTACACGGCTTATGCGGAGCGACTGCTGGACTATGCGCTCGCCAGCCGCGATGCAGACGCTGCGCTGCTGGCGGCTGCGGTCATCGATGCAGGCGGCGCTCCGTCTGAACGTCTTCAAGCTAAGCTCGATGCGGCGCTGCGCAGCGAGCCGGATGCGGTTTATGCTTTCATCCGCGCGCGCCTCAATGCCGACTTAGACGAACAGTGGCTGCAGCGGCTTCAGGCCGCTGCGCTCGCATCACTGCAGGTCGCGATTCACGATGCGGATACTAAAACTGTGCTCGACTGGCTGCGCCTGATCGCACGAGAGCCGGCTGCCTATGGCTTGCAAGATATCGTGTTCAACGGCATTCTGGCAGCGCAGCAGCGCCCTACTCTCGATGAGACGCTGGCGCGCGGGCTGCTGATCTTGGCGGCACGGCGCTCGCCGCGCGCCGTTGACCCGTTGCTCGCCAATGAAGCATTGGTGAATGCCCTGAACCCCGCCCTAAAAACGATGCTGCTCGATCACGAAGGCGATGCGCCGGCCTTGCTGGAGACCTGCGGTCCTGAGTTGCTGCTAATTGCGCTCGCCAATGCTGCCGCTGCGCGCAAGCCGGCGCTGTTTAGCCCGTCGATCATCGAACAGCTTTGGAAGCTGTTCATCAGCGGCAGCCAAAACAGCGCTAACAATCCCTACAGCGCCGAGCAGATTGTGCAGCGTTGGGCGGCGGAGGGCGCGGCATGGCTTAACGACGAAGCCCTCGCCGCCCTTTTACGATTGACCGTTGCCGATCACCGCGATGACCTGTTCATGCAGCTCGTTCGCCAGCTGCACGAACACCCCAATTATCACCAGCTCTTGCTCACAGCGCTCGCCAGCGCAGGGCGCACTGTGAGCGATCTGCTCGCACTCATCGCCGGCTTGACGGCGGCTGGCGACTTCACCCCGCAAGATGCAGTTGATGCATATATCTACCTGCTGGATACAGCCAATTGGGATGCAGCTCTCCAGCCGATGATGGCCCAGCTTGCGCGCGCTGCCGCGCAAGCGGCGCTTTACATCCCTCAGCCCGCGCTGTGGTCGCTGCTATCGGTCGGCGCAGCGCTTAAAGATGAACTGCTGGCGCGCGCGGCTGTGCGCCGCCTCCTCTCGTTGCTGGAAGAAGAGCAAAGCGACGATGTTGTCATAGAAACGCTGCAAGAACTGCTGCCACTGGTCAACTGGAGCAGCGCTGCGCGCGGCGTCTTGTTAAGCTGGTGGCGGCGCTATGTGCGCACCCAGCCGATCGCACGGCTGCAGCGGTTCGATAAAGCTTTTGAAGGCAAAAAGTTCCTCGAAGAACTGCGCGGCATTGTGCAAAGCCTGATCGCCTTCCGGCGAACGCTGGGCAAGCGCTCGCTGGCGCAGTTCGCGGAAGATATCAACGCCGCCTTTGCCGTGCTGCAGGCCTTATCCGAGTCATTCGATCCAGCTCCGCGGCGCGCGCTGCGCTTCGACCCAAACATCATCCGCGAGGAGTTAGATGCGCGGCTGGAAGAACTTTCACCACACCAGCTTAAGATCCTCGCCAATAACCTCAAAGATCTGGCCGATATTATCGCCACGATGGGCGACAGCCGCAGCAAGTCCTCAGTGCTGCGACGCGGCGAAGACATCACCCATCAACTGCTCACTGGCGAGCAGGAACCGCACAGCGCGGTCGATACACTCAAATGGATGGGCGGTTATCTGAGCGGAGCGCACACCCGGCCTGAGACCAAAGACGACCGATCTAGCTCAGCATGATCGGCCCTGCTGCGGTACACTGGGCAGCATATCGGGATGAGGATCGATCGTATGCTCTACCGTTTTCACCTGCTGGTGATGCTGATCGCTGTTTGCGCGCTGGGGCTGGCGGCTTGTTCGCTGTCCGAGACGGCTCAACCCGCCGCGCTTGCCGCTGTCCCGGCGCGCTTGCTCAATTTCTGGCAAACCTCAGAGGATCGCCTATCCACAGCAGAACCAGTGCACGAATGGCGCTTTTTTGCCGAAAGCGGTGACCGCATTCGTCTCACTGTTCAAAGCGATGGCTCGGTTGAAACAGCGCTAGCAACCGCAGCGGGATCTGTGCTTGGCGAGGGGCCGGATCAGATGCATACACTCGATGAAACCGGCATCTACGTGCTGCGCATATCGCTTGTAGGCGCGGCTGAGGCTAATTATACCGTCACCCTGTCCTACACTGATCGGCCAACCCCAACCATTCCTACACCGACATTTACTCCTACACTTACGTTTACCTTAACCCCAAGTCCCACGCGGACATGGACGCCAACGCCGACGTCGAGCTTAACTTCAACACCGACTCATACCCCTTCACGGACATCTTCACCAACCTTCACACCAAGCGCGACATTGACGCCGTCGCCCAGCTTCACCCCGTCTGTCACCCCAACCCCAGTTTATATCGATCTGGGGACGCTTAGGGGGGAGCTATCAGTCGGCGAGGCGTTAGACGCAGTTTTTATCTCGTCCTTTGAACGCCATATCTATACGTTCGAGGCGAGCGCCGGGCAGTACGCCACTTTGTCTATGCTTCCGCGCGATGCAACTGACCCCGCAATGACGCTGTTCGATCCCGCAGGCCGCGCGCTGGCCTATGACGATAACAGCGGCGGTGGGCGCGCTGCGCTGCTGCGTGCCATTCGCCTTGATCAAGACGGACTTTACATCGTCCAAGCAGTGACCAATGGCGCGATCGGCGGTTACAGCCTGCGCCTTGACCTAGATTCCGCCGAACCTACGCGCGTCCTGTGGACGCCTGAGCCTACAGCAACGTTCGTCACAGGTATGGCGACCCCTCTGCCCCCCGAACGCGATCAACTTTCTGATCACCAACCCATGCGCGGCACCATTGACCGCCCCGGCGCTTTCCGCCGTTACTTCATCAACGTGCCCGCCGAAGCAGTCCTAACGATCGCCGCCTATCCTGCCGATGGATCGGCGCTGCTGCCACGCTTGCAAGTAATCACACCAGCAGGCGAGTCTCTCTTTGAGGTCGGCTCGCGACGCGAAAATGCCGGGGCAGCGCTTGCCCCAGCGCTGGGCGTTTTAGAAGCTGGCATCTATTCGATCTTCGTGACGGGCGATAACAGGACGACAGGCGATTTCTCGATCGCTTTTGGCTATGGGACCTCGTATGCGGAAATGCTGCGCGGTGAGCTGCGGGGCGGCGAAACGGTTGAAGGCGCGTTAGACCAGCGTGGCCTGCGCGATACTTGGTCGCTTGTGCTTCATCAGGGCGATGTCATCGCGATTAATTTGCAGGCTCTGGTCAGGGGGTTTTTGCCTCTGATCGAGCTGGCCGCGCCCGATGGGCGTATCATCGCGCGCGCGGAGAACGGGTCAGTCCTTCAAATCGACTCGGTGAGCGCGCCGATGAGCGGCGTATATCACCTGCGCGTTAGCGGGAGAGAAGCGAGCAGCTTCGGCCTTTATCAGCTGTCGTGGGATTACATGCGCGCTGCCCCGACGAGCACGCCGCGCGGGCCAGCGCTGCCTGTGCTGACAGCGGCTGCCATAGTCCCGCCGCGCACGTATCTAACATTCCCATTTCAGGGCGATGCCGGCACTCGCATCCGTGTGAGCGTCACAGCGCTGGAGCCGACCCTCGATCCGGTTGCCGCTTTGCTCGGGCCAGCCGGCGAGGTGATCGTCGAAGCAGATGACAGCGGCAGCAGCCTTGACCCCCAGTTTGAGGTTGTGCTTGAGGAGAGCGGTACCTATACTTTGCGCGTCAACGGCTTCAATGAAAGCTTTGGCCGTGCTGAGATTCGTATCGAACTCTTGATGCCGTTGCCTTAAGCGGCGCGATCACGTACACTGCTGGTAACTTTCAGCGCTTATCTGGTAAGGAGCGCATCCAATGGTCAGACGAATTGCATCATTCATGTTGTTCATAACGCTGCTCTCCCCCTCTGCGCTGGGCAGCTCGCAGAGCGCGATGATGGGCGAAGATATCCTGTCAATTTGCCCCACACCATCGCTGCCGCCGTCACTGCCAATCGGTGCGCTGTTCGCGCTGAGCGGGGCGGCTTCTGTCTACGGCGAAGCGCAGCAGAACGCCGTCCTCCTTGCTATCGATGAAATTAACACCTCTGAATTTCTCGGCGCTGGTACAACGCTCGACATCATCTTTGAAGACTCCGCCAGCGACAACACCCGCGCTATGAACGCAATGACCAAACTAGTGCTGCAAGATCGCGTGCTGGCCGTGCTTGGGCCAACCCTATCGCGCGAGGCGCTTGCCGCTAATCCGATTGCGCAAGCCAACAACACGATCGCTTTGGGAGTGAGTCTCACGGCGGAGGATATCACGGATCTCGGCGAGTATGTCTTTCGCAGCAGCCTGCCTGAGTCGATCATGATCCCTGCTGCTGTGGCTGCCGCCGCCCAACGTTTCAGCATCCAGCGTGTCGGAGTGCTGTTCGCCGATGATGATGCATTTACCGTCAGCGGTTACACGGCGTTCACGCAAGCGCTGCGCCAGCACGGCGCGCAAATCATCGGCGAGGAGGCATTTGCCACCGGCACGGTCGATTTTAGCGCGCCGCTAAGTCGCCTGATCGCGGCTGCGCCCGATGCACTGGCCATCTCAGCATTAGCCGCCGAAGGCATTCAGATCATCACGCAGGCGCGCGCGCTTGGCTACCGCGGCCCGATCATCGGCGGCAACGGCTTCAATTCGCTCGCCGTGCTCGAGCGGACGGGCGCCGATGCAGACGGTTTGATCGTGGGGGCAGCATGGAGCAGTGATGGCGCTAACCAGCTCAGCCAGTCGTTCATCGGCGCCTATCAAATGGCATTCGGTCAGCAGCCAGACCAGTTCGCTGTGCAAGCCTACACTGGCGCATGGCTCATCGCGATGGCCATTCGCTGCGCAAACTCCGCCGACCGTGCCGCTGTACGCGATGCATTGGCCGCGCTCGAAAACGTCAATACGCCGCTGGGCCTATTCAGCTTTGATGATGACCGCAACCCCATACACGAACCCATCGTTCAAACTGCGCGCGGGGGCGTGTTCGTGGCGCTGCCACGCAGCTAACGACGACGTGTGAACGAATTCAACGCCCAGTATCGGTCGTGCCGGTTAGCGTTCAGCGGCAAGCTCATACAATTGAATTATGAATCCTAAGCAGCTCCTTGAACAGTATGCAATTGCGCCGAAGAAAAGCCTCGGACAAAATTTCCTGCACGACCCGAACACGCTCGAAAAGATCGCGTCGTTGGCTGAACTCACCCGCGAAGACACTGTGCTTGAGATCGGCCCCGGCACCGGCGCACTTACTGAGGTGCTGGCACGGCAAGCGGGCCGCGTGATCGCAGTCGAAGTTGACACGCGCCTGCGGCCGCTGCTCGAGGAACGGTTTGCGGCCTATCCTCATGTCGAACTTGTGTTTGAGGATATCTTAAGTGCCCACTATCCAATTTTAACGGGCGACGACTATGTGGTCGTCGCCAATGTGCCCTATTACATCACCAGCGCAATCTTGCGACGCCTGCTTGAAACAGAACCACGGCCCCGCCGGCTGGTTATGACAGTTCAAGTCGAGGTCGCAGAACGGCTCGTCGCTGCGCCGGGCGAGATGAGCTTGCTGAGCGTCAGTGCGCAGTATTATGGCCGCCCACGCATCGTTATGCGTCTAAAGCCGGCGGTCTTCTGGCCACGCCCCGATGTCGACAGCGCCGTCGTGCGCATTGACCTGTACGAGCGCGCGCCTGTTGCAGCGCCTGATGCGGCGACTTTCTTCCGCGTGGCGAGGGCGGGTTTCGGTCAAAAACGCAAACAGCTCAAAAATTCGCTGGCAGGCGGCTTGGGACTGGATATCGCGACTGCCACCCTGTTGATCGAAACAGCTGGCATCGACCCGCGGCGGCGTCCAGAAACGCTGTCGCTCGAGGAATGGGCGCGGTTAGCACAGGCTTACGCGCAGCATGCTTAAGCGAGCAAGTCAATGCAACCGCACACCTCGAAATCGCGTATACTAAAAATGATGTGAGCGAGTTGGCCCGAGGAGAAATAATGCGCTTACGCAAACGAAATACAGCTTGGCTGCTCATCCTCGCGGCGTTGCTGGGCATTGTACTGCTATCTGGCGCGGCGACCGTTGAAGTGGCCGCGACTCTGATCGCGCTATATGCCGTCGCCTTGCTGGCTTCGATCGTGGAGATACAGCCCTCTCGCTTAATTGACCGCTCGCGCTCGTCGCTCACATCGATGCGTATGAGCAGCGATGCGCGCGAGGCGGTCGAACGCGCTCGGCGGCGCGGCAGCCTCACCAACCCCGATCTCACCCTGCTGGATATCGGCCTCATTACCACCCATTCCGGCCGCGAGGGGATGGTTATGCGCCGCACGCGGTCAGTTTCGCTCGACGATGATGGTGTGCGCCCGTTCATCACGCTGCATGTGCAGCCTGAGAGCGCCGACCGCCATGCTTTGATTCGCTATGAGATCATTGACCAGAACGGCGATACGCAGTACGTGCACGAAATGCGGACATTTTTGCGTGATGGCGAGATGAACATTCTCGCCGATCACCACCTGCCTCTATACGACAATGAGCAGATCTCGGGCGCCGGCGATTGGGATCTGCGCGTGATGATCGACGGCGCTTTGGTCGCAGCATACAGCTTCACGATGGCGCCTTCGGTTGAGGGGCGCGTGCGGCCGCGGCAGCCGGATGCCAGCGTCAGCCGCCGGCTGGTGCATGCGGACGACAATGCGCCAATGACGCTTGAAGATCTGCTGCGCGCCTCTGAAGCGCAGCGCCACGAGCAGAGCGATCGGTAGCGGAGCATGTCACCTTTATGAGTTCGCAAACGACCAACCGCCGTTTTGGCGAAATTGCCCTCGGCATTTTACTTGTTCTGTTTGCGCTGTCCGGCATGTTTGGCGACTCGCTACTCGCGATCGGGATTGGCGTGCTCGGCTTTTTCCTGATCATGCGGCAGATGGAGCATAGTCGCAACGCCATTGGCACGGCGCGCGGCGCAGATTTAGGGCGCGAGATGGAAAGCATTCTGCGCAGCGTCGAACGCGAAGCAGCACGCGAAACCCCGGCTCCACGTGCTGACCAAGTGTACCAGCATGCGCTCGACGCGGTTGCCAATGCTGGACTAGACCCGTTTACGACGCATGTCCTTCCGGTCGATATTGGCGTGATGTCATTCAGTGGTGAGCAAGATCCGGTCATTTACCGTACTCGCTCGATTCCTGATGATGTCGACTATATACAACCTTTCGTCCAACTACGTTTGCCCACGCGCGCCATCGGCAGGGTACGCTTTGAAATCCTCGACAGTGACAGGCAAGTCTTATTCATCCATGAAGATTATCATGAATTTGAGCGAGGGCGCAATCTAATCACGCCGACGGCGCGCCTGCCAATTCACGACGCGCATAACATGAGAGGGGATTGGGAGCTGCGGGTAAGCGCTGACGGCGTGCTGCTTGCTGCACACACATTTACGTGGCAGGAAAGCAAGACGGCTGCCATTCGCCGCCATCTGCGCGAGGACGGCGAGATCAGCAGCGAAATGCGCGCGATGATGGCGGAAAGCCGCCTGCAGCGTATGAGCCTTGACGACCTATTGGCCAGCCAATTTAACGAAGAAGAACAAGACGCTAGCAGGCGCAGAGCCAGTCGCTAAACCTCGCCTTCAGCGATTTAAGCGCTTGCGCCGACGAAGCGAGACACGGCGTCGACGATCTCCCGCGGCGAACAAGGCTTGATCAATATGCCATCTGCGCCGATCTCTTTGATATAGTTGGCGTCGGCCCATTTGAGATTGGCAGTATGCATTAAAACCGGTATTAGCGCTAAGCGCACATCTGACTTTATCAGTTGGCACAGCGCGCCTCCGCTCATGCCAGGCATCATATCATCGAGGATAATGCATTCGGGCAACTCGTGGCTCAGGATCGCGAGGGCTTCGCGCGCATGAGCGGCTTGCAGCACGTGGTAGCCAGCGCGCTGCAAAACCACCTGCATGATTTGACGGAAGCCATCCTCATCATCAACCACCAGCACTTTAAACACGCGCAATGTCTCCAATTGAATTGAGTGCGTAGGCGCTCGACAAGATAAACGATCCTATTGTCTGCACGATCATCTTAGCACTGGGTTAACAAATGTGGAATAAAGATCGAGCTGGACGTCTATTTTTTATATATTTTTCAGATTTCGACGTGTTTTAAGCGCTCGAGATTAGCACACACCCGTTCTGTGAATGCTTCAGTTGAAAGCGCACCGTACGCGTGAATATCGGCGGTGTAGCTGCCCTCTTGCAGCGCTTCGCGTACAGCAGCTTCAATCTTACGGGCTAAATCGCGACGACGCCAGTGATGACGCAGCAGCAGCGCGACGGACAGGATCGCAGCAGTGGGGTTAGCAATCCCTTTGCCGGCAATATCGGGGGCACAGCCGTGCACTGGCTCAGCGATTGCAACTTCATCGCCGATGTTAAGCGAAGGGGCCAAGCCCAGCCCGCCACCCCAAGCCGCTGCCATATCGGAGAGAATGTCTCCATACAGGTTTGGCGTCAAAATAACATCGAAGCGCGTGGGGTCTTTGACCATCCAATAGGCGGCCGTATCGACCAACAGCTCGTCAGTGATAATATCGGGATACTGCTCGGCAATCTCGAGGGCTACACGTCGAAACAGGCCATCGCTTTGCTGAAGCACACTCGCTTTATGCACGATCGTCACACGCCGCCGGTTGGTCAGCATAGCAAGCTCGTAAGTCTTCCGTGCGACGCGCTCGGTCGCCGCGCGCGTGATCACCTTCTCAGCTATGCCGGTGCGTCCTTCATCTTCGGTATGCTCCTGCCCGGCGTAAAGGTCTTCCGTATTTTCGCGCACGACGACGAGGTTAACGCCTTCGCGTGCGGTCGGCACTGGCAGGTAGCGCGTTGGCCGAAGGTTGGCATAGGTCTGTAGTTCGCGGCGCAAACGCACGCCTGGCACAAAATACCCATCAACGGGATATGGAGGCGAAGCCGCCGCGCCGAACAACACTGCGCCGCACGACTTTGCAAGGGCAATCGTTTCCTCAGGCAGCGGCGTTCCGTTAGCTTGAAAGAACTCCCACCCTGCATCTGCTTCGTGGACGATCGTCTCAGGCAGCAGCGTCAGCAGCACGCGAACAGCGGCGGGCACAACTTCGCGGCCAATGCCGTCACCATAAATCACACAGAGTTCCAACGTCAAATCCCTTCTCACCGTCTGCTGGCGTGTCATCGCAAGCGCGAGCGCTGTGACGGTGCATCGTTTAGTCAAATTCACAACAGAAGGGTGTAGTTCGAAAAGATGCTATCCACAGCGCGCTGCAGGTAGACTCTACTTTTCTTTGATTGTTGCACGAGCTACCGCGTTTGTCGAGCGATGCTATCGAGCATCATGCACAAGACTTAAAGTTCAAGATCGTCAAATGCCAAGCCGTAGCTGTCTTGCATGAACAGCTGCTGACTGTCGATCTTCGGCGCATCTGGCGCCGGCTGAAGGCGGCGATACGTATCGTCGGGCTGCTGTTCCCATGCATTGTAGTTATCCAGCAGTTGTGTATGCAAAATACGCAGCACTTGCCGCTGGATGACCGGATCGAGCACTGGGAAAACCACCTCAACGCGATTATAGAGATTACGGCGCATGATATCGGCACTGCCAAGATAGATGCGCTGGTCTGGCGGGGCGTTTTGGAAATAGAAGATGCGGCTGTGTTCAAGATAACGACCGACGATGCTCGTCACGCGGATGTTCTCGCTGTAACCAGGCAGGCCGGGGCGTAAACAGCACAGCCCACGCACGAGCAGATCGATGCGCACACCCGCGCGCGATGCTTCATACAATCGGGCAATGGTGACATCCTCCTCAAGCTGGTTCATCTTCATAATGATGCGCGCTGGGCGGCCTGCGCGCGCCGCTTCGATTTCACCATCGATCAGTGCCAGCAGCGCATTGCGCAGATACTCAGGGGCAACCAGCAGCCGGCGGTATGTCGTCGCCGGGGCGTAACCGGTTAGCCGGTTGAAGAGCCGCAGCGCATCGTCGCCGATCTCCTTATTACAGGTGAACAAGCCGAGATCAGTATACAGGCGCGCGGTCGTAGAGTTGTAATTGCCAGTGCCGAGGTGCACATAACGGCGCACACCATCTTCCTCGCGACGAACGACAAGGGCGATCTTGGCGTGCGTTTTGACGGGCAGTTCTTCGACGCCATAAGTGACGTGCACACCCTTTTCTTCCAGTGCGCGCGCCCATTCGAGATTGTTCTCCTCGTCGAAACGCGCCTTGAGTTCAACGAGCACCGCAACCTGTTTGTCATTGTCGCGCGCTTCCATAAGCGACTGGACGATCGGCGAGTTGCGTCCAACACGATAAAGCGTAGCTTTGATCGCCAAGACATCGGGGTCGCGCGCCGCTGTCTGAAAAAATGCCTCAACGGGCGCGAATGAGTCATAAGGAAGGTGCACTAAAATATCGCGCTTGCGTATAGCGTCAAAGATATTTTCATCGGGCGGCAGCACAGGGCGCGGCAGATAGACGGGTACCTTTAAATCTGGCCGGTCGACCGCCATCAGTTCCATCAAGCTAGAGCAGCCCAACGCACCGTTGACGAGGTATAGGTCGCGATCGGGATCGATCTCGAGCTGCGCAATCAGTGGATTGAGGATGCGCGGGCTGGTGCCGACGGGAACGCTCAGCCGAACGATTGAACCGAAGCGACGCACACGCAGCCCTTCCTCAATGATGTCGCTGATATTAACGGTTGGGTCTTCCAGTTCGTGCTCGAAGTCAATATCGGCATTGCGAGTCACACGGAACGGCGAGTGTTCCAGCACTTCCATCCCCGGAAACAACAGGTCGAGGTTCGCCGCGATCACATCTTCGATCCAAACAAAAGTGTCGCGCACACGATCGCTGCCCTCATACTTGCGCAGCACACCATCCACGTCGATCAGGCGGGGCAGCCGGTCAGGAATCTTGATGCGGACGAAATCGGTCGAACGCACGTGCGGGTCAGTGCGGCGGAGGACGACCGCCAGATTGAGGCTGAGGTTCGAAATGAAGGGGAACGGCCGCGCATGATCAACGGCCAACGGCGTGAGCACTGGAAAAATCTCTTCATAGAAATAGGCCCGCAGTGCCTGCTGCCACGATGACCGCAGCTCACGTAGGGGAACGATGTTGACCCCCTCTTCCGCAAGCTGCGCCAGCACCTGACGCATCGTTTCGCGCTGGCGATTCATCTGTCCTTCGATGCGCCGGCGGATCTCAAACAACAGCGGGCCGGGATCAATCCCATCTGGCCGCGTAGAAGGGAGGTTCAATTTGAGTTTGGTGTGGACGGAGCCGACCCGAACCATGAAGAATTCATCGGTATTGCTGCTGACGATCGCGAGGAATTTGACTCGTTCGAGCAGAGGCAGGCTTTCATCGCGCGCTAGGGCCAGCACGCGTTCGTTAAAGGCAATCCAGCTTAGCTCTCGGTTGATATAGTTGCTGCTGTTCAGCTCTATGGGTGAGAGAGTCTCATGAACTGCCATGCTTCATCCCGATGACGTTGAGCTTCTGTGGTTTCATCTTAATCAAGATGCGAAAGCAAGTAAAGCGCTTTCATCAGCGCTTAAACACAAGGCGCAGCGAAAGCTGGACTTTTAGCAGCGGCGCACCCTGCGTTACAATCGGTGGCATGTTGACCTCAACAGAGACACCATGGCCCGTAGTTGGGCACGACTGGGCGGTTGATCATCTTCGAAGGGGGATGGCCAACCGTCGCGTTCGCCATGCCTATCTGTTCCTCGGCCCTGAATCGATCGGCAAGCTCACGCTCGCGCGCGCCTTCGCTGCTGCGCTCAACTGCGCCCACGATGATCTTCAGCATCGCCCGTGTGGCGCCTGTTCTGCATGCCAGCGCATCGCCAGCGGCAATCATCCCGATGTGATCTATGCTCAGCCTGACCCTGCTACCGGCACGCTTAAGATCGAGGAAGTGCGGTCGATAACTGCGCGCATCGCGCTCAAACCCTTCGAAGCGCGCTTTCGCATCGCGATTCTGCCGTCGTTCGAGCGCGCTCAACCGCGCGCGCAAGATGCCTTGCTCAAAACGCTCGAAGAGCCGCCGCCGCACGCCATCCTGATCCTAACCGCGCCTTCCTCCGAACCGATCTTGCCAACCATCATCAGTCGCAGCCAAGTACTTCGCCTGCGACCCTTGCCGCCGGATCTGGTCGCGACAATCCTTGAGGCGCGTTTTGGGGCCGATCGAGAAACGGCATTGCTGCTCGGCCGGATCAGCGGAGGGCGGCTGGGCTGGGCCATCGAGGCACTCACTGACCCAGATCGATTATTAGCTCGACGCGAAGCCCTTGATCTACTGGCGCGGCTGCTGTTTCAAAACCGCACCGCTCGCTTCGAAGAAGCCGAGAAATTGGCCCGCGAAAAAGCTGAACTCACAGCACTGCTCGATTTATGGCAGATGTTTTGGCGAGACGCACTGTTGATGGCCGCTGGCGCAGGCATGCCAATCGCCAACATCGACCGGCGCGAGGAATTGGCGACGCTGGTCGAACGCACCACGGCAGCCGAAATATTGACGGCGCTGCGCGCCACGCAGGCAGCCTTGGCGGCGCTGAACACAAACGCCAACGCTCGCTTGGCCGTCGAAGTAATGCTGCTTGACTACCCGGGGCTGCGTTCTGCGTAACGGGCTGCGCGTTCACGCAGCGCTTTGACGCAGCCCGGCGGCGGCGTGACCGTCCCTAGCGCAATGCCGGGTTTAACAGCAGGCCCGTGAAAATCGGACCCCCCCGTCATGATAAGGCCATACCTGCGCGCTAACCCGGCCAGATTCGCGCGCGCAATCGCGTCATTTTGAGGATGCACCACTTCAAGCCCATCCAAACCGCACGCTGCAAGTTCAGCGGTTAGCCCCGCATAGTCCGGCACGATCCCGGGATGCGCAAGCACAGCTGCCCCGCCCGCCGCATGGATCACGGCGATGGCCTCCTGCGGCGACAGCCGCTCACGGGCGACATAGGCCGGACCACCCGTATGCAAATAGCGGCTGAAAGCTTCGGCAACCGAGTCGACAGCGCCTGTCTCCATAAGAGCGCGGGCGATATGGGGCCGGCCGATCACACCGCCGGCGGCCAGCGCCTGCACCCGCTCACGGGCGACCGGCGCGCCCAACGCAGCGAGTCGGTCGAGGATGCGCCACGCCCGTTCAATGCGCTGAAGGTTGAACGCAGCCAGATGCGCTTGCAGCTCGCCATGGCGATGATCAATAAAATAACCGAGCATGTGAACGTCACCGCGGTCGTCCTCGGCGCTCAGCTCAATACCGGGCACAACGAAAAGCGGCCTCCCTGTTGAGGCCGCCCCCAGCGCTTCGTCGATCCCGCCAACCGTGTCGTGGTCGGTTATTGCAAGCGTGGTCAGCTTAGCGCGGCGCGCTAGTTCGACCAGCTCCGCCGGACGGTACTGGCCATCGGACGCTGCTGTGTGCGTATGCAGGTCAACACTCATGCTGCGCCATCTACGAAGGACGCGGCTCAACGATGAAGCGCACAGCGGTGCGTTCCTGCCCCTCAATATCCACCTCAGTAAAGTACGGCGTGCAGACGATATCGATCTCATCCCCGGTCAAGTAACCGCGTGCGATCGCCAACGCCTTAACGGCTTGATTGACCGCGCCAGCGCCGATTGCCTGCACTTCGGCATATCGATGTTCGCGAATAACCGCAGCAATCGCCCCAGCAACAGCTGTTGAGCGAGACTTTGCTGAGACTTTTATGACATCTGCCTTCTCAGAACTCTCAAGATGAAAATCGTCCATGAAATCTTCCGGTTCATTTCTGTGCAAATTCAAGTGTCCATCGGGCCGTTCCGCCATTGCTACCTCGAAGTATCTTGAAGAAATCGTAAACTTAACCTGAAGAGCATTGTACAAAGAAAGTTTTTGCCTGTCCACAGACGTTAATCACATTCGTTATAACTTACGAATTTCACAAGTCATAACCCAAATACGTTTCACCACCCGTACAAGAAAATCTGATCGCTTTGATCAGTTGTTATCCCAATATTAAAGAAATGGGGCAAACACGATTCTAACAAGCGCGAGTGACCGCCGATTAGGAATCGCAAATCACGGGTTATTTTATCCCAAATGATGGGATAAAAGCCCGATTTTGCGAAATACTGCTCCGCCAAATGTTTGTATTAGGCTTGTCTGAAAATCGTTATGTCGCTGCTTTTTTCCCAATGTTAAAAGATCGCATTTTTTAAGATTCGACGACCCGAATCGGTTGAGCCGTTTTCAGCATTGCGCTATACTTCTATACATAACGTCTCATCATCTGCCCCGCCACTTGTCTTGGATGACGCCACTTCTCCGTCGTCCACGGGGCGAATTCTCTTAGTAAAGCCAGTTCTCTTCCCTGCTAACGCAGGCTTGCGCCGGCGAAGATTTTGCATTGCATGCTGCCAGAGAAGAGAACACATCGGCACACCGGAAAGAATGATCGTGAACGCACACGACGCTTGGAGCGCCGCCTTTCATCAACTCGAATTACAGCTCGATCGTGCAACGTTCGACACATGGGTGCGCGGCGCAGTCCTGCTCGGTTTTGAGGACGGCGTGTTCGTGATCGGCGTGCGCAATGCCTACGCGCGCGACATGCTTCAACACCGACTGTATCGCAACGTGCGCCGCATCATCAGCGATATTTTCGGACACCCAGTTGAACTGCGCTTTGAAGTCAATAAGACGCAGCCCGCTAACCTTGAAGCCGCGGCCGATATGCCGCTGTTCCGCCTGATGGCGCAGCAGCCCGCCGTCGACGAACGGCCTGCCCCACTGCACAAGCAGATCGCCCGGCCGCAGCGGCCAGACCTGCCGGAGACGGAACTGAACGCGCGGCTGACATTTGACCGCTTTATCGCCGGGGACGAAAACGCCACGGTGGTTTCAGCGGCGCGTGCCGTCGCCGACTACCCGGCTGCTGCCTACAATCCTTTTTTTGTTTACGGCGGCGTTGGTGTGGGCAAAACACATCTTTTGCAAGCGATCGCACTGGAATGCAAAACCCGCGGCTTGCGCGTGACCTATATTCCAGCCGAAGTGTTCACCAACGACTTGGTCGATGCGATTCGCCAGCGCACAACGGCCATGTTCCGAGAAAAATATCGATCGGCCGATGTGCTGCTGGTCGATGACATTCAATTCATCGCCGGCAAAGACAGCACGCAGGAAGAGTTCTTCCACACGTTTAACGCCCTCTACACGTTCAACAAACAGATCGTGCTCGCCTCCGATCGCCACCCGCGCGATCTAGAAACGCTGGAAGCGCGTCTGCGCTCGCGCTTCGAAGGCGGGCTGGTGATGGACGTGCTGCCGCCTAAGCTAGAGACTCGGCTAGCGATCTTGACGATGTGGACGCAAGAGCGCGGGCTGGACATACCGGCGACGACGCTGGCGCTGATCGCCGAGAAAGCGCAATCTAACGTGCGAGAATTGGAGGGAATCTTCAACCAGATGGTGGCCGCCCAGCGGCACACTGCTGGACACATCACGCCTGATATCGCCGAGGATATCCTCGAGGGCTACCATCGCCCGCGCTTCCATATCACGCTGGCGCAGGTCATGGAGATGACAGCGCGCCAGCACAGTGTAAGTGTCAGCGATTTGATTGGCCCACGGCGCACCGGCGTCATCAATCAGGCCCGGCAGATCGCCATGTATTTGGCACGGGAACTTACGCCCGCTTCGCTGCCTCAAATCGGCGAGGCCTTCGGCGGTCGCAAACACAGCACCGTTTTGCACAGTTACTCACGCGTCGCCGAAGACATCGCACGCGACCCGCTGCTTGCAGCGGTCGTCAATGATATTCGCGAACGTTTGCTCAAAAGCCGTAGTTAAATTTCCCATTGTTTCGTAACGAGCCAGCCTCTCGCATCGAGACCGCATCAGGTCAAAGGGCTGCGGTCGAAACAGCGCTCAAAGCGACGCAAGGCGCTTCAGCGCGGGGATGATCGCTCGCGCGGCGCGCCCGCGATGGCTGATCTGATCTTTCTCTTCCTGCGAAAGGTCGCTCAGCGTGTGGTCATAACCTTCAGCGATAAAAACAGCATCGTAGCCGAAGCCGGTCGTCCCTTCACCGGGGGCGGCAGCTATAGCGCCACGACAGATCCCGCGCGCGGTTTCGAAGCGCCCATCAGGATGGGCCACCGCCGTCACACAAACAAAAACGGCAGAACGATCGCTCGCGCCAAGCGCATCCAGCTCGGCGAGCAGCTTCAAGTAGCGGTCGCGATCGGTCGGTCCACCGTAGCGAGCCGAATGAACGCCCGGCCGACCGCCAAGCGCGGCGACCTCTAGACCGCTGTCATCAGCCAGCGAGAGCAAGCCGCTCAAACGCGCGTACTGCCGCGCCTTGTGCAATGCATTGTCCTCATAACTTGGGAACGGCTCGTCAATTTCGATCGCCTCCAAGCCGATATCGCGCAGGCCAACTAACCGCAGCGGCAGCTCGGCCAGCATGGCGGCATATTCGCGTAGTTTACCCGGGTTGGTCGTGCCGATCAGAAGCTCCATCGTCAACCGCTTTCTTGCCTCGGCTCAAGGCGCCAGCAAAGGCAGCATTCGCCAGAGCACATACAGATTCACAGCAGCCAGCACGAGCAGCGGCGCGGCGCTCCACCAGCCCTGTAGTTTTGGCCAGAAGGTAGCGCGCCAGCCATCAAGGCCCAGCGCGACTGCCAGCGCGAACGGGATCAGAGCTGGGAACAGATAGCGTCCCTGCATTTGGAAGAACTCAAGATTGTAATAAATGTATTGAGCGACAGCCAGCAGCGCAACGAGCACCAACACCAGCCCGACTTGAAGCTGCCACGGCCTCGGATGGGCAAGCCGACCGCTGTGCAGCGCTATTGCCCGCGCGGCCCAACCGCCAGCGACAAGCAGCAGCAACCCACTGATCAGATCGTAGGCCCACCTCGGCAGCGGCAGTGCCATCCACCCGAACTGCCCCCAGAAGCTGTTGAAAGTCGTCTCAAGCGACGCGCGCAAGTAACCGCCAAGCCCCCAAGCTGTGATCATGTCGCTCGTGCGCGGTTGGTCGGCCACGACCGCATCGTGCGCGGCCAAGCCAAGAAAATCGGGGGGACCATAGACTTGCAGATTACGCACCCACCAAATCGCGCCGAGCGCCAGCGCCGGCATCAGAAACAGCGCCAGTGCAGCAGCCAGATCGCCCGCCGTCGTATGGCTTTGACGCCGGTCATCAAGCCAGCGCAAGATGAGGACGACCGGCAGCAGCCCGGCTAGAAATGCAGTACTTAGTTTGGTCAGCAGGCCGATGCCTGCGATCAGGCCGAGCAGCCACGGCAGCCCAAGCCGCCATGGGGCGCGCCGCAGCAAGACGAGAGCGATCGCAAACGCAGCCAGCAGCGCCGTGCCGATCATGCCTTCCAGCGAGTTCACCATCAGCATACGAGCATTGATCTGCAAAATGATAAGCGCGGCTATGCCCGCCAGCACAAAAACCAGCGGCCACAGATCAGCGCCCCGCAGCAAAACAGCGGCCGCGATCAAGGCGAAGCCCACGATCAACCCGGCGAGGGCGTCGTTATTGGCCGCTGCGAGGATGGCCAAATGCTGAGGCAGCAGCGCGATGAAACCAGCAGTGATGAACGCAAGATGCGGCTGCACGGGCAGCAGGATTCGTATAAAAAGATAGGCTGAGGCGATAACACCCATTCCGATCAGAAGGGTATACGCGCGCACGGCCATCAGCGCGCCTCCGCCGATCTGATACGCAGGAAGCGCGGTCAGGTAATAAAGGGGCGGCTGGTGATCTTCGTACTGGATCGCAGTAAGGTTGTCGAGCAAATCGGGCGGAAAGCGTTCCGTCGTCAGCTGGCGCAAATAAGTTTGATCCCAATCGCCGGGAGCGATCACTGGGCAGCAGCCGCTCTCAGCAACCTGCGCGATGTAATTGAAGTGCGCTGGCTCATCAGGGTTTTGCCACAACGGCGTCCGCAGCGCATATAGCGCGCCCAAAAGCGCATATACGATTAGGATCAGCCCGAGTGGGATGATTTTTCGCACGATCTCACATCTCCAAACGGTAAAGCGACCAGCCTTCGGCATTGTCTATCACGCGCAGCGCAAAATCAATGTCCGCCTGCAGCCAGCCGTTCGCGCTGCAATTTGCTGTTTTAAATCTTAGAATCGCCTATACTGAAGCAAAGGCGAAGACAGCAAAGGGAGCACAATGTCCACCGATCAAATGCAGCAGGCCTATCAACTAATCCGTAATGGCAGAAGCGAAGAAGCGATCGCTATCTTGGTGCCAATCGTGCGCGCAACGCCAACCAATGCCGATGCGTGGTGGCTGTTGGCAAATGCGGTGGATAACCCTGATCAGAAACGGCGCGCGCTGCAGCAGGTGCTGCGGCTGCGCCCAGATGATGAACGGGCGCAGCGCATGCTCAGCCGGCTAGACCCAACAAGCGAGCCGCCCCCGCCTGCCCCACCCAAGCCGGCGGCTGCGCAGCCAATTGACAGCGATCCTTTTGCTGACGACCCTTTCAGCAGCGCGCCTGCCTCTGGTTCGTCGATGGCAGATCCGTTCGCCGATGATCCGTTCGAGCCAGCGCCGGCGCGTGCAGCGGCGGCCGATCCGTTTGATGACGATCCATTCGCGCCAGCGCCGCCTTCTCGAGGTAAGAGACGCGCCGATGATCCTTTTGCGGACGATCCATTTGCAGATGCTGGCCTGCGCCCCCCGCCGCCACCAGCAGCTCGCAAGGGAACCAGCCCACTGCTCGTCTGCCTTGCGATCGTCGGCATCATCGCCGTGATCAGCTGCGCGGCGCTTGCGCTTGTCACCGCAGGCGTCATCAATTTGGGAGGCGAAATCGTCAGCTCATTCAATGCAACTCTGGCGGCCGATCCAGAATTTGGGAACATGGCGGGAACCCTTGGCGCCAACCCTGACATCGGAAGCGTATTCGGCACGCTGGCAGCCGATCCAGAATTTGCGAACATGGCCGGAATCCTTGGTGCTAACCCTGACATCGGGAGCGTATTCGGCACGCTGGCGGCCGATCCAAATATCGAGGCGTTTGCAACGCTTGGAAGCGGTTTCGCCGGCGCGCCGCTCGGCTCGCCTTTGCCCGCCGATGCCAATAACCGCGGCACGATCGAATATGGTCAGCAAGTGACGGGCAATTTGCCAGCGGGTAGCGCGGGCGACGCATGGACGCTGCGCGGCTCGCCGGGCGACCGCATCATCATTAACATGATCGCGGTTGGCGATACCGATCCGCTCATCCGGCTGTACGACAGCAAGGGCGAGCTGATCGCGGAGGATGACGACTCCGGCGGCAATTTAAATGCTCGGCTCGAGTTCATGCTCCCCGGTGATGGCACAGTGACGATCCTTGCGCGCACATTTTTCACAGGCGCGGGTGGGGCATATGAGCTAATGGTCGACCGCCGGTAACTGGAAATCGATAGGGCGGCAAACGCTGCGCCTTGAGCCGCGGCCGCCCTGTCGTTTCGTTTAATTTTTCTAACCTGTGCGTGTAGCCGGCGTTAGGTAAATGTTACAAGACTACCTATACAATGAAGATTGGTAATTACGCATCATTCATAAGGATCGACATCATGTCAGTTCGATACACGCATGGTTGGCGCTTTGGGGTTTTACTGGGCGCGGCGCTGCTGGTTGTCGGGCTTGGTTTCGCCCCACTGGCGCAGGCTGCTATCGCCGCCCCGGCTGAACAGACTGCTTCGGGCGTGGTCGTCAACGCGTCCGTCTTGAACGTGCGCTCCGGGCCGGGGGTCGCCTTCCCTGTCATTGCGCGTATCAATCGCGGGGCGGTCTTCACCGTGATCGGCCGCAACGCCGACGCTTCATGGCTGCAAATTCTGCTGGCTGGCAATGTGCAAGGTTGGGTTAACAGCCGGTACGTTCAAGTTTCTTCGTTTGATGTGCCCGTGACCCAGCCGATCACAACTGCCAGCGCTGTGGTGACGGCCTCGTTCCTCAACATCCGCAGCGGGCCCGGCGCCGGGTTCAGCATCCTCGGTACGATGAGCGGCGGCGATGTCGTGACGATGGTCGGCCGCACCGCCAATTCAGGCTGGATCGAAATCATCGCGCGTGGTGGCATTCAAGGCTGGGTCAACTCACGCTATCTGCGGCCCAATATTCCCTTCGCCAGCCTGCCGGTCAGTGGCCAAGGCGGGGGCGGCGTCCCTGTTCCACCGTCACAGCCGCAGCTGCCCAGCTTCACCGGCATCGTGACGACACCGCTTAATGTTCGCTCCGGCCCAGGGGTTCACTTTGGCGTCATCACGCAGGTGGCGCCCGGCCAAAGCATCTTGCTGCTGGGTCGGAACAGCTTCGGCACGTGGCTGCTGATCCAAGCCCCCAACGGCTTCACGGGCTGGGTGAATGCGAACTACGTGCTTTCAACCACGCCCTTCGCCAACCTGCCGGTTCGGTTCTGATGAATGAGGAGCGGCCTGCGCTCGATCAACAGATCACGTTCATCTACACGCGCGATTTGCGGTCGAGCGCAGCATTCTATGAACGCGTCCTCGGGCTGCGGCTGGCGCTCGATCAAAAGACGTGCCGAATCTATCATGTGGCAGGGGCAGCCTATATCGGGATATGCGAGCGTAGCCATGCGCCAGCCAGCACGAACGGTCTGATTTTGACTTTGGTGACGCAGGACGTTGACGGCTGGTACGAGCGCTTGCTTGCTCAAGGGATCAAGTTCGAAAAACCGCCGGCGCACAATGCGCAGTATGATATTTATCACTGCTTTCTGCGCGATCCGGATGGCTATTTGATCGAAATCCAGCGGTTCAACAGCCCGTTCGATGCCTAACGAACCTGCTATCTTTAGTTGTAGAGCGCCCTCTACTATCAGGAGGCGCTTGCTCTTTTCTCGTTTGCCTTTTTAATCATCACAACGGTACTATTAGACAAAATTCGATCAAGAGGCGTGTCGTTGAGGAGAAGTGACGATGACCAAGCAGCTTAAGAATTACATTGGCGGTCGCTGGGTCGCTGCGAGTACAGAAACATACACCCCTGTTATCAACCCAGCGACCTGCGAAGTGCTCGCAGAGTGTCCAGACTCAACAGCGGCCGATGTCGACAGTGCCGTTAAAGCTGCTGAGAAAGGCTTCGCCGAATGGCGCAGCACGCCTTTGCTCAGCCGCGCCCAATACATGTACCGTTACAAGACGCTGCTTGAGGAGCGTTTCGAAGATCTCGCCCGCCTCGTTGTACTCGAAAATGGCAAAACGATCGATGAAGCGCGTGGCGAAGTGCGGCGCGGCATCGAAAGCGTCGATTTCGCTGCTAGCGTACCCACACTGATGCGCGGCTACAAAGTCGAAGATATCAGCTCTGGCATCGATGAGACGGCCGAGCGCCAACCGCTCGGCGTGTTTGCCGCGATCACACCGTTCAACTTCCCGATGATGGTGCCGCTGTGGTTCCTGCCGACTGCGATTGTGTGCGGCAACACCTATTTACTCAAGCCTTCGCCGCAAACCCCGCTTAGCTCAGAACTGTTGTTTGAGCTGCTCGAGGAGCTGGATCTGCCAGAAGGTGTGGTCAATTTAGTCCACGGCGGCAAAGAAGCTGCGATGGCGGTCATGGAACATCCGGGTGTGGTCGGCGTCTCATTCGTCGGCTCAACGCCGGTCGCCAAGATCGTCTACGAAACATGTGGCAAGCATGGCAAGCGCGTTCAGGCGCAGGGTGGGGCCAAGAACTACATTGCGGTGATGCCTGATGCCGATATGGCAGCCAGCGTCGCCAATATCATGGGTTCAGCTTTCGGCTGCGCAGGCCAGCGCTGCTTGGCAGGCTCGGTGGTCGTCGCAGTTGGCGATGCCTACGAACCGCTCAAGGCAGAACTCGTCAAGCGGGCCAGCGCTCTGCGCGTTGGCTATGGACTGGATGAAACGACCCAAATGGGCACGGTCATCTCGGCGCAGGCAAAAGAACGGATCGAAAGCATGATCAGTCAAGGCATTGCCGAGGGCGCGCAGCCGCTGCTTGACGGACGCGGCGCCACCGTTGATGGCTACGAGCAGGGCAATTTTGTCGGCCCGACGATCCTCGATGGCGTGAAACCAGAGATGAAAGTGGCGCAGGAAGAAATTTTCGGGCCGGTGCTGGCGCTCGTCCACGCTCCTGATTTCGACAGCGCCGTCGAGATGATCAACCAGAGCCGATTCGGCAACGCAGCCAGCCTGTTCACCAAGAATGGCCGTTACGCGCGTGAATTCAAGTATCGCGTTAACGCGGGCAACATCGGCATCAACATCGGCGTGGCCGCCCCAACCGCCTCATTCCCATTTGGCGGAAAGAAAGAGTCGTTTTTTGGCGACCTGCACGGGCAAGGCCCCGATGCGATCGAATTTTTTACTGATCGCAAAGTTGTCATTGAACGCTGGTTCTAGATGGCAGAACTGGCTCAAAACGGCGTTTTGCCCGAAACATGATCTTATATCGCGACTCGATCGACGCTATCGAGCCGGCGCAGCTCGCAGGCGGGTTCTTTGAGGGTTGGCCGAACCCGCCTGCGCCAGCAACGCATCTCCGCATTTTGAAGGGCAGCTACGCGGTGATTTTAGCGCTCGATGCGGCTGTTGATGAAGCGCAGCCGCCGGTCATCGGCTTCATCAATGCGATCAGCGATGGTACACTCGCGGCTTTCATTCCACTGCTCGAAGTGCTGCCTGCTTATCGCGGGGGCGGCATTGGCACTGCGTTGGTCGAACGCATGTTAGAGAAACTGCGCCAGTTTTACGCCGTCGATCTGATCTGCGATCCAGACCTGAACGACTTTTACCGACGTTTTGGGATGCACCCTTATAACGCCATGACCCGCCGCCAGTATGAGCGCCAATCAGGAGCTTGAGGGTTTATCAGAGGCAGCAGAAGAAGGCAATCATGACATCTTTAAATACGTTCGGCGCTATCATGACTTTTGCAATCGAACTTGAAGCGCAGCTAGAGCAGTACTATCAAACCACAGGTGATGGCGCTCGCGCCGCCGAGGCCGCCAAAAGACGCGCCAACCTCGAACGGGTGCGCCGCGAGAACGTCACCGAGATCAAGCTGGAGCCGATCGAAGGGTTAGACGAAAGCAACTACCGCCTTCCGCTCGAAGACCTATCGGCAGAAGGGCAACGCCGGATCGAGACGATCGCGGCGCAGTTTTATGCCGATGTCGCTCCCAAGATCAACGTCCGCGAGGCCCAGCGCGCGCTTGAGCGCTGCGCTCGCCAGCACGGCGAACTGGCCAACGTTTGACGACCAATGCCATCTCAGAACCAGCTTCCGCCGATCCCTGAACAGATTGAGACGGAAAGACTGATTCTGCGTATCCCGCGCATCGGCGATGGCGAGCGCATTAATGCGGCGATTCAAGAATCGTTCGAACAGCTTCACCGCTGGATGGATTGGGCACGCCGCATGCCGACTCTCTTGCAGTCCGAGACTTACGCCCGCGAGGCAGCGGCACGGTTCCGGTCGCGCGATGAGATCACCATGCTGATCATACGGCGCAGCGACGGCATGCTGGCCGGCGGCAGCAGCCTGCATACCATCGATTGGAGCGTGCCGCGTTTCGAGATCGGCTATTGGCTGCGCGCCCGCGCCCAGGGGCATGGCTACGCGACCGAGGCTATCAGCGCGCTAGTGAAGCTTTGCTTTGAGACCCTCTCGGCAGAACGCCTTGAAATTCGCTGCGACATCCAAAACGAGCGCAGCGCCGCTGTCGCCCAACGCGCGGGTTTCGCGCTAGAAGCGCGGCTGCGCCGCCACCGGCGCGATGTTCACGGCGCGCTAACGGATACACTCGTCTACGTGCGGCTGCGCGAGGAGGGCTGGCGGTAGCGTCGGTTTGGATCGCGCGGCCCCCAGAGCAGTTTGCCCGTCAGCAAGCGAATCGACAGATCACGATCAACGGCGATCTGGCATGATAAGCGCGGGTAGCCGAAGCGTGCCGCTAGCTGATCGTGCCAGTGATGAGGCGGCGGCGCCTCGTCCTCGATCCAAACGCCGCAAGTGGCGCACAGGCCGCGCCCGCCGCAGTTCACTCGGCTGGGCAGCGGGCCATAAGGCGATAAACCAGCATCGAGCAGCGCGCGGCGCAGGTTCGCTCCACGAGCAACGCGCAGCACTCGTTCTTGCGAGTCGATTTGCACGGTCACATTGTAGTGCTCAACGTCATCCATCAGCAACCTCTCTGACAACGCACTTGTGGACACTATAGCGCCATTTTCTAGAGGGCCGCGCACTTCCTGATCAGCCTCTCATGTAACGACTTGGGGGTGACCTACACCGTTAGATTTGGTACACTAATTTCATGAATAGTCAGCAAGTGGGCACGAACTGATGGAAATCCTCGGCGTTGGGGGCTGGGAACTCGTCACCATCTTGATCATCATGCTGGTGGTGGCTGGACCTAAACGCATGATCCGCTGGTCGTATGTACTCGGCCGCTATCTCGCGATGCTGCGACGCATGTGGGCTGAAACCGCAACCATGCTTCAGAAAGAATTTGATGAAGCGGGCTTGGATGTCACCGTTCCTAAAGATATCCCCACTCGCCAAACGCTCAATCAGGAAGTCGCTAAAGCGGTCGAGAAGATGTCCAAGCCCGTCCGCGATCCCTTGGAGACCCTTAAGCAAGACGTGCAGTCAGTGCAGCAAGATATTGACGAGATCGCTAAAACAGCCGCCGCCGTCAAGGCAGCAGTCCCAACCAACAGTGCACAGCATGCTACCCACGTTTCTTCCCCGCCGCAGGGAAATGGCGCTGCTGCTTCGAAAGACGATGCCCCTTCGCAGCCCCCCCTCGATGATAAGCCGGTCCGCAGCGATGATTTCGGCACTTGGTCTAGTTAAAAGACGCTCATGTGCTGAGTGTTGATCGCGCCTTCCGCCAGCGCGATTTCAAGTCTCACAGTAAACTGGAAAAACTTAATCGCTCACGGTGCGGAGTTGGTGCAAGGGACT
>JBDNDP010000027.1:0-47866 GCA_046719065.1 Aggregatilineales bacterium
CTCCACTAACCCCTCAACCTGAGCCATGATTTCCGACTTCAACCGTTCCCGTTCTCTGGACATGGATCTCCCCTTTTTCCCTTGTCTGCGAGTTTATCCTTTCTACCCCCATTTCCGAATACACCCTGGTGTTCTTATGGGGATAAGGTACTCTACCGGGGAACTATAACCTGTTGTTCAATAATCTCTAGGTTGGTGCTAACAAGGTTATGGCATAATCAGTTACATAATATAGGAGTAGTGCTAACCGCCAGCAGTATCTTGATCGAATGAGGCGTTAAAGAGTATGCCAGAAGAAAAACCGCGGTTGTCGCTTAATACGCGCTATTTGAAGATGCCGCTAGCGGAAATGCCGACCGTACCCCGTTCAACCGGCCCGCTCGATGCTGGTCTGCCGTGGGTGATCGAGCTGCGCGTTGTCGGCACAGCCTCGACCATACAGACGCAGGTGCAGGACAACATGTTAATTGGCCGCACAGACAGTGAGTTAAAGGCTGTGCCGCAAATTGACCTTACACGCTTCAACGCTTTTAATTACGGGGTCTCGCGCCGGCATGCTATGATCATCGTGCGCAATGAGCGGTTGTTCCTCAAAGATTTGGACAGCACCAATGGCACACGCCTCAATGGCCAGTTGTGCAAAGCGCATGAGGAGTATAGGCTGCGTCACGGCGATGAGATTATGTTTGGCCAGCTCAAGCTTCAACTCTTATTCACTGTCGTGCCAGTGAGCGACGCGCGCCGTTCAATTGGCGAGGCCGCGCCGTCCGCGCTCAATATTCCTTTGGTCGGCAAAGGCCAACATGTTTTGATCATCGAAGACGACTCGGAGGCGGGTACAGTTTTTCGGACCGCTCTGCAACAAGCCGGTTTTACCGTGACGCTGGTCGATAACGTCGCGAAAGCGCTTAGCGCCATCTTCAAACAGATGCCTGACGCGATCATCATCGATCTGATGCTGCCGGACATGAACGGACTCGATCTGCTGCGTTTTGTGCGGCGCCAGTCCACAGCGCGGCGCGTGCCCATGATCGCTATTTCTGGCGCCACTGGCGGGTATCAAATGAATCAAGCGCTGCAAGCCGGGGCAGACTTGTTTCTTGGCAAGCCGGTAGCGGTCGAAGAACTTGTGCGTGCCTTAAGCACGGCGATGGTGGCTGAAAGCTGATCAGTAAAACGCGGCCGTGCGCTGCGCGCAGCATTTCCCCTTGACTCTAGCATAATCAACTGCTAACATGCTCAGACGCATGTACGGCACACAACCTCCGCGTAGAGGCAATGGCGTGCTGAACTGAGCGAGGTGGCGATAGCATTCCGCGGGGCGGTTTGGCTCGTCACAGGGTAAGTAGCATATGGGCGTTCTGTGAAGTACGCCTTTTTGCATGCCTGTAGCTGGCGAAGAGAGTCTGGAGTCAAATATGCCAACCATCAACCAGTTGGTGCGTAAAGGGCGCAAGGCGAAAAAGAGCAAAAGCAAAGCTCCGGCTTTGCAGTACACGCTCAACGTCTATCGCCAACGACGCACCCGCCGCCGCAAGGGATCGCCCCAGAAACGCGGCGTTTGTACTGTCGTCAAGACGATGACCCCGAAGAAACCGAACTCGGCGCTGCGCAAGGTGGCACGTGTTCGCTTGTCAAACGGGATCGAAGTTACAGCATACATCCCTGGCGAGGGGCACAGCCTGCAAGAGCATAGCGTGGTGCTGGTGCGCGGCGGCCGTGTCAAAGACCTGCCCGGTGTGCGCTATCACATCGTGCGCGGCACGCTCGATACGGATGGCGTTAAGAACCGTGAGCAGGGCCGCAGTAAGTATGGCACGAAGCGGCCAAAAGCGGGCGCTGCCCCCGCCAAGAAGAAGTGAGGGTTCTCCGAAATGCCGAGACGTAAAAGCCCCCCGAAGCGGGCGACCCCGCCGGACATTAAGTACAATAACGTGCAAATTGCCATGTTCATCAACCGCATGATGATGGGCGGCAAGAAGAGCTTGGCCCAGCGCATTATGTACGATGCGCTGGACATCATTGAAGAACGCGCAAAGCGCAACCCAGTTGAGGTTCTTGAGCAAGCTTTGCGCAATGTGACGCCGGCTATTGAAGTGAAACCTATGCGTGTGGGTGGTGCGACTTATCAAGTGCCAGTTGAGGTGGCTGCCGAGCGCGGGCAAACGCTCGCCATGCGCTGGATCCTTGACAATGCGCGCAGCCGCGGTGGCCGCAGCATGGCCGAGAAGCTGGCGAATGAACTGCTCGATGCGGCTAACGGTCAAGGCGCATCGGTAAAGCGGAAAGACGATACGCACCGCATGGCGGAAGCTAACCGTGCGTTCGCGCACTTCCGCTAACTCAAAAACTGTCGCGAGAGCCAACGAAAACGGACGATGGCAAAGAAGACTGAAACTCAACTTGACCTGACGAAAGTGCGCAACATTGGCATCATTGCGCATATTGATGCTGGTAAGACGACCACAACTGAGCGCGTGCTCTACTACACGGGTATGGTGCATCGCATTGGTGAAGTGCATGAGGGCGCTGCCACCACCGATTACATGCCGCAGGAACGAGAGCGCGGAATTACCATCACAGCGGCCGCGGTGACGGCTTCATGGAACGGACACCAAATCAATATCATCGATACGCCCGGCCACGTGGATTTCACGGCTGAAGTACAGCGCAGCCTGCGCGTGCTCGATGGCGGCGTCGTCGTTTTCGATGGCGTAGCGGGTGTCGAACCGCAGTCCGAAACCGTATGGCGTCAAGCCAACCAATACGGTGTGCCGCGCATTTGTTTCGTCAATAAGATGGATCGAATTGGCGCTAACTTCCAGCGCTGTGTCGATATGATCGTCGATCGGCTGAACGGTAACCCCGTCCTGCTGCAATATCCTTACGGCGAAGGCCCAGATTTCAACGGCATCATCGACCTGCTCAAGATGGAACTGGTCACGTATGGCAACGATTTGGGCACTGATATTCAGCGTCATCCCATTCCTGAAAGCCATCGTGAACAGGCCGAGACACTACGCGCCGAAACGATCGATAAGATCATCGAGAATGATGACTATCTCACCGAAAAGTTTTTGATGGGCGAAGACATTAGCGACGACGAGCTGCTCGAAGCGCTGCGCGCGGGCACGATCGCCGGGAAGCTGCATCCTGTGCTGTGCGGGTCTGCCCTCAAGAACAAAGGCGTACAGCTCATGCTCGACAAAGTGGTGGAGCTGCTTCCCTCGCCGCTCGATATCCCGCCGGTGCGCGGACATCATCCCAAGACGGATGAAGAGTTAGTGCGCGAGGCTTCCGATGATGAACCGACTGCCGCGCTTGTGTTCAAGATTTTGACCGATCCTTACGTCGGACGTCTGGCCTTTTTCCGTGTCTACTCCGGCGTGGTCAAAGCTGGTTCCATGCTGATGAACACCACCAAGGGCGAGCGCGAGCGCATCGGCCGCATTGTTCGTATGTTTGCCGACCGGCGCGAAGATGTCGATGAGGTGCACGCCGGCGACATTGCCGCGGTGTTGGCCCTCAAGAATACTTTCACCGGCGACACGCTCTCCGATCCCGATCATCCGATTGTGCTTGAGCGCATCTCGTTCCCAGAGCCGGTGATCGAAGTCGCCATTGAGCCGAACACCAAGGGCGATCAAGACAAGATGGGTGAAGCGCTGCGCCGTTTAGCCGAGGAAGATCCGACGTTCAAGGTTGAGATTGATGACAAGCTCGGCCAGACGAAAATCCGCGGCATGGGCGAGCTGCACCTTGAGGTGCTGGTCGACCGGATGATGCGCGAGTTTAACGTGCAAGCGACCGTGGGCCGTCCGCGTGTAGCCTATCGCGAGACGATCACCCGCGAGGTCAGGTCGGATACCACTTTTAAACGACAGAGCGGCGGCAAGGGCCAGTATGCTCGTGTTGTGATTGAGGTCGAGCCGCTGCCCGAAGAGGAGGCGGGCGACGCGAAGGAGGGGCTGCTCTTCATCGATGAGATTAAAGGGGGGGCCATTCCGCGCGAGTTCATCCGCCCAACTGAGAACGGCATTCGCGAAGCAATGCAGGGTGGCGTTCTGGCAGGTTACCCCGTTGTTGGCTTGAAGGTGCGCTTGGTCGATGGCTCGTTCCACGAGGTCGACTCGAGCGAAATGGCCTTCAAGATCGCCGGTTCGATGGCGCTCAAAGATAGCGTGCAGCGCGCTAAGCCAGTGCTGCTAGAGCCGACGATGAAGGTTGAAGTGGTCGTGCCAGATGAATATACGGGTACGATTGTGGGCGATCTGTCTTCCCGCCGTGGCATCATAGCCGGTATGGAGCCGCGCGGCGGCGGAACGACGTCGATTCGAGCGAACGTTCCTCTTGGGGAGATGTTCGGCTATGCGACGCAGCTTCGCAATATGACGCAAGGCCGCGGCACCTTCACAATGGAGTTTGAGCGTTATAGCGTTGCGCCGGCCAGCATCGCTGAAGAAGTCATCAAAGGTGGCGCTTAATTTAATTATCGATTGGTCCCGAACGGCTGCGCGTGGGGATGCTCACAGTGGCCGACCATAACTGCTGGGATACGTTCAACAAACACAACAAGAGGTAAAAGGGAATGGGCAAGGAAAAATTCGAGCGCAGCAAGCCGCACGTAAATATCGGCACCATCGGTCATGTTGACCACGGCAAGACCACTTTGACGGCGGCCATTACCAAAGTTTTGGCGCTGCGTGGTCGTGCGCAGGCGATGGCCTACGACGAAATCGACAATGCGCCGGAAGAGAAAGCGCGCGGCATCACCATCAATATCCGTCATGTGGAGTATGAGACCGATAAGCGCCATTACGCTCACGTCGACTGCCCGGGTCACCGTGACTACATCAAGAACATGATTACGGGCGCAGCGCAAATGGACGGTGCGATTTTGGTCGTCAGCGCCCCCGATGGCCCGATGCCTCAAACGCGTGAGCACGTGCTGTTGGCGCGTCAGGTCGAAGTGCCGGCAATGGTGGTCTTCCTCAATAAGGTCGATCAACTGGATGACCCGGAACTGCTGGAACTGGTCGAGTTGGAGCTGCGTGAGCTGCTCGCTAGCTACGGCTTCTCCGAAGACACGCCGATCGTGCGTGGTTCGGCGCTCGCCGCCAACGAATCATCCAGCACCGATCCGGACGCGCCCGAGTATAAGCCGATCCTCGAGCTGATGGATGCGGTCGATAACTGGATCCCAACGCCAGTGCGCGAGAAGGATAAGCCGTTCTTGATGCCGGTCGAGGACGTGTTCTCGATCAAGGGCCGTGGCACTGTAGTTACCGGTCGTGTTGAGCGCGGTACGCTGCGCAAGGGTGAGGAAGTCGCCATTATTGGTCTGCGCGATGAAATTCTCAAGACGACCGTCACTGGCATCGAGATGTTCCACAAAGAACTGGATCAGGCCGAGGCGGGCGACAATGCAGGCATTTTGCTGCGCGGCACCACTCGCGATGAGGTGGAGCGCGGTATGGTGCTGGCGAAGCCGGGCAGCATCACCCCGCACAAGCGCTTTATGAGCGAAGTTTACGTGCTCAAGCGCGAGGAGGGGGGCCGCCACAAGGCGTTCTTCAGTGGCTATCGTCCTCAGTTCTATATTCGTACTATGGACGTTACGGGCACGGTGACCCTGCCGGAGGGCGTCGAGATGGTCATGCCCGGCGATAATGTCAATCTGGAAGTGGAATTGATCACGCCCGTCGCGCTTGAGAAGGGGTCGAAATTCGCCATCCGTGAAGGTGGTCTGACGGTCGGCGCCGGCGTGATCACCGAGGTGCTCGGTTAGCTTCGGCTCACTGATAACGACACTTGCTTCTTGGAGATGCCGGGCGCGCATGCGAGTTCCCGGCATCTCTTACCCGGGCAATGCCGGGGTTTGAGGGATGCACATGTTCAAGAATAAGATCCGCATTCGCCTAAAGGCCTATGACCACCGCGTGCTCGACCAGTCGGCGCAGCGCATCGTGGAGACCGCCGAACGGACCGGAGCGCGCGTCGTGGGGCCGGTGCCCCTGCCGACCCGGTTGGAACGTTTCACCGTCATCCGTTCGTCGTTTATCGATAAGGACTCGCAGGAGCACTTCGAAATTCGCACGCACAAGCGTTTGATCGATGTGCTGGACCCCGATAGCAAAACTATCGACACGCTCATGCGCCTGAACCTGCCCGCGGGCGTCGATATCGAGATCAAGATCTGATGCATGCGGGCCGTGCCGCCCGCCTCTGCAGCGAGAGATTGAGGGGAACTTGACCACCCCTCGGAGGCAATTGGATGAAAGGCATCATTGGTAAGAAAGTGGGCATGACCCAGATCTTCGACGATAACGGGAATGTCATCCCGGTGACGGTGATTCAGGCTGGGCCGTGCTTTGTCACTCAAGTGCGCAGCGCTGAAAAAGATGGCTACAGTGCGATCCAGCTTGGCTTTGGCGAGACGAAAGCCCAGCGTTTGACGAAAGGGCAGCTCGGCCATCTGCGCCGAAACAACCTGCCTGCGCTGCGTTATCTGCGCGAGTTTCGCGTGCGGGGCGATGTCGATGTTGTTGAAGGCGCCGAGATCAAAGCTGACGTGTTCAACAAAGGCGAGCGCGTCGACGTGATTGGGACCAGCAAGGGTCGTGGGTTCGCTGGCACGATCAAGCGGCATGGCTTCCATCGCCAGCCTAAAACGCACGGCCAATCTGACCGCGAGCGCGCACCCGGTTCAGTGGGCTCAACGACGACCCCCGGCCGCACCTTCAAGCGGCAGCGTATGGCCGGCCGCATGGGCAATGAACGGGTGACGGCGCAAAATCTCGAAGTCGTCGTGGTTGATGCTGAGCGCAACCTGCTGGCAGTGCGGGGTTCCGTCCCCGGGGCCAACGGCGGCATTGTGGTCATCAAGCCCGCGCGTGTGCGTCGTGGCTAGGCGCATAGGCGAGGAGAGAAAGACCATGCAAGTTCCAGTTATGGATATCAACGGCAAGCAGGTTGAGACGATCACTCTGCCGGCCGATATTTTCGAAGCGAAAATTAACGTGGGCCTGATGCACCAGGCCTATGTGCGGCAGATGGCGAACGCGCGCTTGGGTACTCATAAAGTGCAGCGTCGCGGCGAAGTGAGCCGTACAACGGCGAAGATGTATCGTCAGAAGGGCACAGGGCGCGCGCGCCACGGGTCGCGCAGCGCGACCCAGTTTGTCGGCGGCGGCCGGCCTATGGGGCCTCGCCCGCGCGATTACACGCTGGATATGCCTAAGAAGATGCGCCGTGGCGCTATTCGCAGCGCTCTTAGCGCCTTAGCGCGCGATGGACAGCTCGTTTTCGTCAAAGAGCTGCCAGCCGATACGGCCAAAACCAAAGAGATCAACCGCATCCTTGTGAACTGGGCCGGCGACAACAGCAAGCTGTTGCTCATCACCGGCAGCGAAGAAGCGCTTAAACGGGGCATCAACAATCTGGCGGATGCCAAGGCGCTGAACGCGCGTTATCTGAATATCCGCGATCTGCTGCAATATGACCGCGTGATCGTGCCGCTGCCGGCGCTGGAGATCATCTCGCAGATCTGGGGACAGGAGAATTAGCCATGCCTGAACTGCATCTGTACGATGTGCTCATTCGGCCGGTGGTGACGGAAAAATCGAACATCATGTCCGATGAATTGAGCCAGTACGTCTTCGAAGTTGCGCCTGAGGCGAACAAGCGGCAAATCCGTGAAGCGGTCGAGGCGATCTTCGATAAAAAAGTCGTCAAGGTAAATACGATGATCATGCCGGCGAAGCGCGGAATGCGCGGACGCCGCGCGTATCTACGCTCAAAACAGTGGAAAAAAGCCATCGTAACGCTGGAACCCGGCGAGACGATCGAGCTGTTCAACGTGTAACAGGGTGAAAGCGGATGCCGGTAAAAGTCTATAAGCCCACCTCGGCGGGCCGCCGGGGAATGACGGGCCACACATTTGAGGAGATCACGCGGTCGCGGCCCGAACGATCGCTGACCGAGCCGCTGCGCAAGCGCGGCGGTCGCAACAATCAAGGCCGCATCACGGTGCGGCATCGGGGCGGCGGGCACAAGCGCCGTTATCGCATCATCGATTTTAAGCGCGATAAGTTCGATTGCGCCGCTCGTGTCGTTTCTATCGAGTATGACCCGAACCGCTCGGCGCGCATCGCGCTGCTGGAGTATGAAGACGGCGAGAAGCGCTACATCATCGCGCCGCTTGGCCTGAAAGTTGGCGACCGCGTTGGCAACGGCGAAATGGCCGAGCTGCGGCCGGGGAATGCGCTGTACATTCGCGATATTCCAGTCGGCACGCAGATCCACAATGTCGAGCTGGAGCCAGGCCGAGGTGGCCAGTTGGCGCGCTCGGCGGGTGTCTCGGCGCAGCTGCTGGCTAAAGAGGGCGTCTACGCGCAGGTTCGCCTGCCCAGCGGCGAAGTTCGTCTCGTGCATGAGCGCTGCATGGCGACTCTCGGGCAGGTTGGTAATACCGATCACGGCAACATCAAGATCGGTAAAGCCGGCCGTAATCGCTGGCGGGGTTGGCGGCCCACCGTGCGCGGCATCGCCATGGATCCGGGGTCGCATCCGCATGGCGGCGGTGAGGGGCGTTCTGGCATTGGTATGCCCAGCCCGAAATCGCCGTGGGGCAAACCGACACTCGGCAAGCGTACGCGCACCAACAAGCGCACGAGCCGGTTTATCATTCGGCGGCGTGGCAAGGGTCGCAAATAGCAAGGTGAGGTAAGCACAATGTCACGTTCGTTGAAAAAAGGGCCTTTCATTAGCCCGAAGCTGCTCAAAAAAGTTGAGAAGCTAAACGCGGAAAATAAGAAAGTCGTCATCCGCACGTGGAGCCGCGCTAGCACGATCTTCCCGCAGATGGTCGGCCACACGATCGCCGTTCACGATGGCCGCCGCCATGTGCCAATCTATATCACCGAGAATATGGTCGGCCATAAGTTGGGCGAGTTCGCCCCAACGCGCACATATCGCGGCCATCTGGTCGAGAAGAAGAAAAGATAGGAGCCGGTCATGGAAGTACGTGCAGTGACCAGACACGCCTTCATCGGTCCGCAGAAGCTCCGTTTAGTGTGCGATCAAGTGCGCGGTATGCCGGCGGAGCGGGCCTTGGTCGTTCTTCAGTACATGCCACAGAAAGGCGCCAAGATCGTGCACAAAGCGTTGTCTTCGGCGATCGCCAACGCGGTCAACAATCACGATATGGATCGTGAAAAACTGGTGCTCAAGACGATTTTCGCCGATGGCGGCCCGATGCTCAAGCGCTACAAGGCTGGCGCCCGCGGCCGTTACAAACCGCGCAAGCGCCGCACCTCGCACTTGACGGTCATCCTATCCGCTGGTGCGGAAGAGCAGAGAGAGAAATAGCCCATGGGACGTAAAGTGAACCCGATCGGGTTCCGCTTGAAGATCAACCGAGATTGGGATGCCCGCTGGTTTGCTACTGGCAGCCGCTATTCCGATCTGCTGCAAGAGGATTTCGCCATTCGCCGTTATATCAAAAAGGAAGGCGAAAAGGCTGGTATATCGCGTATTGAGATCGAGCGTTACCCGAACCAGCTTCAGGTGACAATTCACACTGCTCGTCCTGGCATTTTGATCGGCCGTAAGGGTGATGCGGTCAAGAAGATGCGTCAGGGCCTCGAGGAGTTGACCGGCAAAAAGGTCAAGGTCGAAGTCAATGAGATCGACAAGCCCGATACAGATGCGCTGCTTGTGGCGGAAAATATTGCCGGCCAGCTTGAGCGCCGTATCGGCCACAGCCGCGCCATGAAACGCGCTGTAAGCCAAGCGATGCGACAGGGCGCGCAGGGCATCAAGATCGAAGTGAGCGGTCGGTTGGCCGGCGCCGACATGGCGCGTCGCGAATGGGTTACTGAAGGTCGTGTGCCGCGCGGCACGCTGCGCGCCGATATCGACTTCGCCCGTGCCGAGGCGCTCACAACCTTTGGCCGCATCGGTGTGAAGGTCTGGATCTACAAGGGCGAAGTGCTGCGCAACGACCGCCTCAAAGCGGCCGGCGAAGCGAATAAGGAAGTCTACGTTAGCCCGTAGACGGCCGTGGAAGGAGAACGACTATGTTAATGCCAAAGCGAGTCAAATATCGCAAACAGCAGCGCGGCCGTATGACGGGTATGGCCTACCGTGGCTCGACGGTGACTTTCGGCGATTATGGCTTGCAAGCGCTGGAACCGGTCTGGCTGACGAGCCGCCAGATCGAATCGGCGCGGCGCACGATGGTGCGTTACATCAAGCGCCGCGGCAAAGTTTGGATTCGTGTGTTCCCCGATAAGCCTTATACCAAGCGCGCCGCAGAGACGCGCATGGGCAAAGGCAAAGGCCCCGTTGAATACTGGGTGGCAGTGGTGAAACCGGGCCGCATTCTGTTTGAAATGGGCGGTATTCCCGAAGCCGATGCGCGCGAAGCCCTGCGCTTGGCTGCGCATAAGCTGCCGATCAAGACCAAGTTCGTCAAGCGTATCGATCCGATCTCGGGTCAGGAGCTTGGCTCATGAACATTCAAGATATTCGTAAGCTGAGCGATGAGAAGCTGCTCGACCAGCTCGAAGATTTTAAAGAAGCGCTCTTCAATCTGCGCTTCCAGAAAGAATTCGGACAGCTTGAAGACCCGAACGCGATCCGGCGTGCGCGCCGCGATATCGCCCGGGTGAAGCTGGTCATCCGCGAGCGTGAACTCGCCGCGCAGAAGGGTGGTAACGATGGCTAACAAACGGCGTCGTCTCGTGGGTCGTGTGGTCAGCAACAAGATGGATAAGACCGTCGTTGTAGCGATTGAGCGCCGAAAACTGCACCCCATCTATAAAAAGGTGGTCAAGACGACCAAGAAGATCATGGCCCACGACGAGAGCAACGAGATTCAAATCGGCGCGCTCGTGCGTGTGGTTGAGAGCAAACCGCTCAGCCGCCATAAGCGCTGGGTGGTTGAAGCTGTGCTCGAGGCGACTGGCGATGAAGTGCTCCAAAAGCTGGCCGATGAGGACGTGCTGGACGAACCAGACGCCGAAGCAGTGGCTGAGGAGACAAAGTCATGATTCAGAACGAGTCGCGTCTCAAGGTAGCGGATAATACCGGCGCTCAGGAACTGCTTGTCATTCGCGTGCTGGGCGGGTCGTTCCGTCGTTATGGGGGCGTCGGCGATATCGTCGTGGCCACCGTGAAATCGGCAACGCCGCAGGGCAGCGTCAAAAAGAGTGATGTCGTCAAAGCAGTGATCGTGCGTGTTGCGAAAGAATATCGGCGCAGCGATGGATCGTATATCCGTTTCGACGATAATGCTGCGGTGATCCTTAACGACGATTTACAGAACCCACGCGGCACACGTGTTTTCGGGCCAGTGGCGCGTGAACTGCGCGACCGCGGCTTTCTGAAGATCGTATCGCTCGCCCCGGAAACCCTGTAGCGAGTGGAGTGAGTAAAGATGCAGCGAGTAAAAAGCGGCGATACCGTTGAGGTGATCGCAGGAAAAGATTTGGGCGAACGCGGCGAAGTCATCGAAGTGCGCCCAAAAGAAGATCGCGTCGTGGTGCGTGGGGTCAATATCCTTAAGCGCCATCGCAAGGCGCGGCAGGCCGGCCGGCAGCAGGTGCCTGCGCAGATTGTTGAGTTTGAGGGGCCGATTCACCTGTCGAATGTCATGGTTGTCTGCCCGTCGTGCGATAAGCGTACCCGTGTTGGTTTTCGTGTGCGTGAAGATGGCTTTAAGACGCGCGTGTGCAAAAAATGCAACGCTGATATCGACAAGGGCTAGCGCGATGCCGAAGTATGCCATTCAACAGCGTTATCAAGAACAGGTCGTCCCTGCCTTGATGGAAGAATTCGGTTACGATAACGTCATGCAGGTTCCGCGCATCCAGAAGATTGTCGTTAACATCGGAGTAGGCGAGGCGCTCGATAATCCCAAATCGCTCGATGGCGCGGTCAACGACCTGCGCATTATCACTGGCCAGCAGCCCGTCGTGACCAAAGCGCGCAAGAGTATCGCCGCGTTCAAACTGCGCGAGGGGCGCTCGATCGGCGCTAAGGTTGATCTGCGTGGAGAACGCATGTGGGCCTTGCTTGACCGATTGATCAATTTGGCGCTGCCGCGCATTCGCGACTTCCGCGGAGTTTCGCCCGATACGTTCGATGGTCGTGGGAATTACACGATCGGCCTGCGAGAGCAGCTCGTGTTCCCGGAGATTCAATACGACAAGATCGACAAAGTGCGTGGCATGGAGATCACCATCGTCACCACAGCAAAGACTGACGAAGAAGGCCGTCGTCTGCTCAAGCTGCTTGGAATGCCTTTCAGAGAGAGGTAAAGAAACGGATATGGCCAAACGATCAATGCCCGCTCGTGAGGGGCGCCGGAAATATCAAGTGCGTGTTCGCAACCGCTGCAAGTTCGTTGACCCGAACTCTGGCAAGATCTGCGGCCGCCCACGCGGTTATATCCGTCGCTTTGGGCTGTGCCGCATCCATTTCCGCGAGCTTGCGCTGCAAGGCAAAATCCCCGGCGTGGTCAAATCGAGCTGGTGAGAAAGAGGCACGAACCATCATGATGAGCGATCCTATCGCAGATATGCTGACGCGCATTCGCAATGCGCTGATGGCTGGAAAAACGACGGTCGAGATTCCATCGTCCAAAATTAAGGTGGAAATTGCTCGAATTTTGCAAGAGGAGGGCTACATCGAGTCCTACTCCGTAGGCGATGAGAAGCCCTTCCCACTGATCACAATCCAGTTGAAGTACCACGGGTCGCGCCGAGACCGCCGCCCCGTCATCACCAATATTCAGCGGGTGAGCAAGCCGGGCCGGCGCGTCTATCGCGGCCGTACCGAACTGCCTCGCGTGATGAGCGGCATCGGCATCGCAATCGTCACCACGCCGAAAGGTGTGATGACCGCACAGCAGGCTCGTCGCGAGCGCGTTGGCGGCGAAGTGCTTTGCTACGTTTGGTAGCGGGGGACTAGGTTATGTCACGAATTGGAAAGAAGCCAATCCCCATTCCCAACAAGGTCGATATCAAGATCGATGGGCAGGATGTCACGGTCAAGGGGCCGAAGGGCGAACTGAGTTTTTCCGTGCATCCTGAAATGGCCGTGGCGCAGGAAAATGGCATGCTGGTTGTACAGCGCCCCAGCGATGCGCGCCAGCATCGCGCCCTGCACGGGTTAACGCGAGCGCTGCTCGCGAATATGGTCAGCGGCGTTTCAGAGGGCTTTCAGAAAACCCTGTTGATCGAGGGCGTTGGCTATTCGAGCGAGCTGCGCGGCAGCGATTTGGTGATGAAGCTTGGCTATTCGCACGAGATCGTTGTCAAACCGCCCGCTGGCATCAGCTTTGAGATCGAAGATCGCGGCCGCAAAATTCATGTGCGTGGTATCGATAAGCAGCTCGTTGGGCAGGTTGCTGCGAACATCCGCAAGCTGCGCCCGCCGGAGCCTTATCTCGGCAAGGGCGTCCGCTACTCGGATGAAGTGATCCGCCGCAAAGCGGGCAAGACGGGCAAGTGAGGTAGAGGATGAGCAAGGCAGTAGAAAAGAAACGCGCGCAGCGTGCGCGTCGTCACCGCAGCATTCGCAGTCGCATCTCTGGCACGGCTGAGCGTCCTCGTCTCAACGTCTTTCGTAGCCTGACCAACATCTACGCTCAGGTGATTGATGATGAAGCAGGTCACACGCTGGCGGCTGCCTCGACGTTGGATAAAGAGATCGCCGAACAGATCGCCGGCAAGACCAAAGCAGAGGCAGCGAAAGTTGTTGGGCTGACGGTGGCTGCACGCGCGAAAGAGGTGGGCATCAGCCGTGTAGTGTTCGATCGAGGCGGTTATCGCTATCATGGTCGCGTCGCTGCGCTGGCTGAAGGCGCCCGCGAAGGTGGTCTGGAATTTTAAGGCGAAGGTGGACGAATGAAGAATAGACAGCAGCGCGAGCCTCGAGAGCCGCGCGACGACCGCGAGGAATTTGACGAGCGCGTGATCGATATCAAACGCGTCGCCAAAGTGATCAAAGGCGGCCGCCGCTTCGCATTCCGCACAGTGGTGGTCGTCGGCGATGGCAACGGCCGCGTCGGCATTGGTATTGGCAAGGCGCGCGGTGTTCCTGATAGCATTCGCAAGGGCACCGAGCGTGCGCGCCGGCGGATGAAGCGCATTAATATGTCGGGCAGCACGATCCCGCACCCAGTCATTGCCGATTACGGCGGCGCTCGTGTGCTGTTGAAACCGGCTTCGCCCGGCACAGGTGTGATCGCTGGCGGCGGTGTGCGCGCGGTGTTGGAGGCAGCGGGCATCCGCGATATCTTGACCAAAAGTCAGGGCAGCGCGAACTTGCTCAACGTGGCGATGGCGACGCTGACAGCGCTTGAGCAGCTGCGCAGCGCTGAAGAGCTGGCATCGATGCGCGGCAAGCCGGTCAACCACGTGCGCCCGTTCTGGGAGCGTACAAAGGTCGAGGAAACGTCGCATGAGTAGCGAAAAAATGCTGCGAGTCACTCTGATCAAAAGCCCCATTGGGTATGAGAAAAGTCAGGGTGAAACGGTTCGGGCCTTGGGCCTGCGCAAGATGAACGCGACCGTTGAGCTGAAGGACATCCCGTCTGTTCGTGGTATGATTAGCAAAGTCAGCCATCTGGTCAAAGTGGAAGAGGTGGAGGTGTCATGAAACTCCATGACTTAAAGCCGGATCCCGGGTCGAACAAGAAGAAGACCCGGGTCGGCCGTGGTATTGCCGCTGGCAAAGGCAAAACGGCTGGCCGCGGTACGAAAGGCGCTGGTGCGCGTGGGCGCGGCGCTAAAAAGGGCGCTTATTTTGAGGGTGGTCAGCTTCCGCTGGTGCGCCGCCTGCCGTTTAAGCGCGGCTTCAGCAACGTATTTCGCATTGAATATCAAGAAGTGAAGCTGGAGCAGCTTGAGGCGTTCGATGCGGGCACTACGGTGACTCCTGCGCTTTTGGCGGAACGCGGCCTCATTCGCAATGCAATGAAGCCGGTGGTCATTCTTGGCAATGGCGATTTGAAGAAGAAGCTGACGGTTCAGGCGCATCGAATTACAAAGGGCGCGCAAAACAAAATCGAGGGCGCAGGGGGCACGGTCGAAAAGCTTGAGTTGAAAGTGACTGGCGCTCATGCGACAGTAAAGTTGCTGCGCAAAGAAAAGCTTGCCGAGCTGTATGGTGAGCAAGGTGGCTAGGTCAATTCGCGCGAGGCGAAGCCACGGCTTGAGCTTTGATGGTCGGTAAGCTGGTAAGTCGCCGGCCAGCGCCTCGCGCGTCGCATTTCTGTATGAGGGTAAGTAGCAAAAGGGCTTACGATGATTGAAGCGCTTAGCACCGCCTTCCGCCTGCCAGATATCCGCAATAAGCTGTTGATCACCGGTTTCATTCTGGTGGTTTACCAGTTTGCGGCGCATGTGCCGGTGGTTGGGGTTGACCGTGTGGCGCTGCAAAACCTGATCGAAGGTCAGGCGGGTGGTCTCATTGGTGTTCTTAACCTGCTTTCGGGTGGCGCGCTGCAAAATTTCAGCGTGATCGCGAATGGCGTTTATCCGTACATCACGGCATCGATTATTCTGACCGTGCTCACTCCCGTCATCCCTCGCCTTGAGCAGATCAGCAAAGAGCCGGGTGGCCGCGAGAAGATCGAGAACATCACCTATTATCTGGCTATTCCGATGGCGATTTTGCAGACGGTGAGCCAAATTCAGATCTTCAATGCGATCGGCGGCCGCCCGATTATTCCGGGCTTCGGCGTCGATTTTCTGCTCACGATTACCGTTATTGTCACGATGACGGCAGGGACGCTGTTTGCAGTCTGGCTCGGCAGTCTGATCACAGAGCAAGGCATCGGTAATGGTCTGTCGATCATCATCTTCGCGGGCATCGTCGCAAGCGCGCCCGGCAATCTAGTGCAGCTCTTGACCGGTTCGACGCAGCCTGTCTTTCACGTGATCATGTTCGTCGTCATCACGGTTCTGAGCGTGATCGCAATCGTGATCATTCAAGAGGGCGTGCGGCGCATACCCGTTCAATACGGCAAGCGGGTGCGTGGGCGCAAACAATATGGCGGCGCTAGCACGCATATTCCGCTCCGCGTGAATCCAGTCGGTATGATTCCGCTGATTTTCGCCCAATCGATCATCACATTTCCGGCATTGGTGGTGAACCTGTTCCCTGAAGGCCCGGTGCGCGACTCGATCACCAATACGTTCGGGCAGCAGCAGGGCTTCGCGTACTGGTTCATGTTCTTCTTGCTTGTGGTTGGCTTTACGTTCGTCTACTCCGATATTTTGGTCGGCAATCAGAATCTGGCCGAGAACTTGCAGCGTAACGGAGGCTTCATCCCGGGGATCCGACCCGGTAAGCGCACGCAAGAATACATCTCGCGGGTGACGCGGCGCATCACGTTCGTCGGCGCAATTTTCCTCGGCATCATTGCTATCGTGCCGGGCGTCGTCGATTTCATCAACCGCTTGTTGTTCCCCAATGAGGTGGTCACCGGCGTAGCTGGTAATCCGGCGCTGGTGCTTTCAGGGTCAGGCTTGATCATTGTGGTGGGCGTCGTCATTGATACCATGCGTCAGTTAGAGGCGCAGTTAGTGATGCGCAACTACGATCGTTTCATTCGCTAGGGGCGGTGGCTTTGCTGTTAGTGGCGAATATCAAGAGGCGGGGCGTGAGTCTCGCCTCTTTGTTCGTCTATGTTGATTAAGCAAGAAGGAAGTCTAAAATGGGTCTTTTTGTGATTTTGATGGGCGTGCAAGGAGCAGGCAAAGGGGAACAGGCGAAATATATCCACGAACATTACGGAATTCCGCATGTTTCCACCGGCGACTTGTTCCGTGCGATGCGCCAGCGCGAAGATGCATTAGCGCGCCGCGTTCAGCAGATCATGGCGGAGGGGCGGCTGGTTGATGACGATACGACCAACGAGGTGGTCAAAGACCGGCTGGCTGAGCCCGATGCGGCGAGAGGCGTGATCTTCGATGGCTATCCGCGTACGCCGGCTCAAGCACAATGGCTTGACGCTCATCTGGCCAGTCGTGGTGAGCAGATTGGCACGGTCATTATGCTGGAATTGGATTTGTACACGGCGTTCAAGCGCGCTTTTGGGCGCATTTCTTCGAGTAAAACTGGAAAAAGCTACAATATCTATTACAATGAGGCGGGTATTCGCTGGCGGTTCGTCGACGATCCATCCAATACTTTTCCCCCGCGTCTCGAAGCGTATCTTGAGGATGGGGAGCCGCTCGTTCGCCGGCCCGACGATGCGAACGCGCATGCGATCATCAAACGGATCGATACTTATCTTGCGACGACGCAGCCGCTGCTCGACTATTACGGGCAAAAAGGGCTGCTGCAGCGCATCGATGCCGATCAAACGATCGAGACAGTCAGCCGCGCGATCCACGCATGCTTAGAGACCGTGCGTGCGCGCGGGTAAGTCAATAGAGCGAGGCACAGGCAGTGATGGTCACCAAAGCACAGCAGTCCGGCGTCTATCTCAAATCCGCCGATGAAATCGCCATTATGCGTGAAGCGGGGCGTATTGTCGCGTTGGCCCATCAGGCCATGCGCGAGGCGGTGCGGCCCGGCATTAGCACCGCCGATCTAGATGCGATTGCCGAGGCGGTCATTCGCGATCACGGGGCGACGCCTGTCTTCAAAGGCTATCCCAAAAAAGACTCGCCCAACTTTCCGGCGACCATCACCGCTTCGATCAACAACGAATTAGTTCACGGCATCCCCGATAAAAACCGCATTCTCAAAGAGGGCGATATCATCAGCCTAGACTGCGGCTGCACCTATCGCGGCTTTGTCGGCGATTCAGCTTATACATGGCCGGTCGGGGAGATCGCGCCTGCGGTCAGGCGGCTGCTTGAAGTCACCGAGCGGGCGCTCTACGTCGGCATCGAAGCTTCAGTGTTGCCCAACGAAACGCGCGATGTCTCAATCGCGATACAAGATTTCGTTGAGCGACATGGCTATAGCGTCGTGCGCGAGTACACCGGCCATGGCGTTGGCCGGCAGATGCACGAAGAGCCGCAGGTTCCTAATTGGTGGCCGCGTAATGCTCGCCAGCGCGGGTGGAAGAGCTATCCGCTCCAGCCCGGCATGACCTACGCCATCGAGCCGATGGTGAATGCCGGCCGGCCGGAAACGCGCGAGCTAAGCGATAAGTGGACGGTTGTCACGCGCGATGGCTCGTTATGCGCGCATTTTGAGCACACGATTGCCATCACCGAAGACAAGCCGATCATCTTGACGCTTCCGTAAGGTTTTGCGTCATCGCCAAGACTTGTTTTTCATGATTTCATAAAACTGACCGTAGACTCGCCGCGATGACTTACGTATAATGCTTAATCTAATTGAGCGCTTGGTGAAGGAAAGACTGACATTATGCGCGTGAGTGCATCCGTAAAACGGCGTTGTCCCAAGTGCCGCGTTATCAAGCGCCACGGGCACGTTATGATCATTTGCAGTAACCCGAAGCACAAGCAGCGTCAGGGTTAGTTCGGTCGCTTGGAGGAAAAACGATAGATGGCCCGTATTGAAGGGGTGGATTTACCCCGCGACAAGCGAGTCGAAGTAGCGTTAACGTACATTTATGGCATTGGTCGCCCCACAAGCAAAAAGCTGCTTGCCAGCACGGGCATTAATCCTGATACGCGGGTGCGCGATTTAAGCGAAGCCGAACTACAGTCGCTGCGCGAAGCGATGTCTGGAATGACCCTTGAAGGCGACCTGCGCCGCACGGTGCAGCTTAGCATCAAGCGGCTTTCAGAAATTGGCAGCTATCGCGGTCTGCGCCATCGCCGCAGTTTGCCGGTGCGCGGCCAGCGCACGCGGACGAATGCGCGCACGCGCAAAGGGCCGAAAAAGACGGTTCCCGGGCGCGGCCGCCGGCGTGGTGCGACCAAGAAATAGCGCTGCCGCGGCATAGGTTTGAGGCTGGCCCTGCGCCAGCATGATCAACTCATTGTTGGGAACTAAGCTATGCGCCCTCGCTGATAGGCAGGGCGCATCTTTCCCGCAAGTTACTGGAGAGAAGGCAAATGCCACGCACACCAAAGAAAGGCGCCGGTCGGCGCACATCGAGCAAAAAGTCGCTCAAGAACATTCCTTACGGTCAGGCGCACATCTTCGCGACCTTCAATAACACGATCATCTCGATGTCCGACCAATCGGGCAATGTTGTGTCGTGGGCGAGCGCCGGGACTTCGGGTTTTAAAGGCAGCCGCAAGAGCACGCCCTATGCGGCACGCGTCGCCGCGCAAACGGCCGCTGAAACCGCACAGCAGCACGGCATGCAGGAGGTCGATGTCTTTGTCAAAGGCCCTGGCCCGGGTCGCGAAGCGGCCATCCGTGCAATTCAGTCCAGCGGTCTTAAGGTCCGTTCGATCACGGATGAGACGCCGATCCCGCACAACGGCGTTCGTCCTCCGAAGAAGCGCCGCGTATAGCGTTTTTTGATGGAGCGAGCCGACTAGACGACAGGAGAGCGCGGGATTGATCACAAATAATATGGTGCTGCCGCACAAAGTTGAAAGCGATGCGACGACGCGCAATTATGGTCGTTTCATCATCACGCCGCTGGAAAGCGGCTATGGGTTGACGCTGGGAACCGCGCTGCGACGCACCTTGTTGTCGTCGCTTCCGGGCGCTGCTGTAACGAGTATTCGTGTTTCCGATGTGCATCATGAATTCTCCGCCATTCCCAATGTGCGGGAAGACATGACGCAGCTCATCTTGCAGATCAAACAACTGCGCCTGCGTCTATTCGATACCGAGTCCGCTCGGCTGCGGCTGGAGCATCGCGGAGAAGGTTTGGTGACGGCGGCCGACATTATCTGCCCGCCCGAGGTTGAGATCATCAACACCGATCTTTACTTGTTCACGGCTGACTCGCCCGAAGCGCACATCGAGATGGAATTCGAAGTGCGCGCTGGGCGTGGTTACAGCCCGGCTGAAGACCGCGGGCGGCTGCCGATTGGCGAGCTGCCAGTTGATGCGATCTTCAGCCCCATCCGCCGTGTCAATTTTGATGTCGAACGCGCGCGCGTGGCCCAGCGCACGAATTACGACAAGTTGATCATTGAGATTTGGACCGATGGCACCGTGCGGCCGGAAGATGCCCTCAGCCAAGCCGCGCAAATTTTAATGAAGCATCTTACGCCTATTGCGGGGGTCGATCCAGATCGCTTCGCCGAACTGCCAGAGCCGGGCGATGGCCTTGAAGAAGAGACTCGTGGTTCGCAGCTCTACGAGAAACCGATTGAAGAGCTGGATTTGAGTGTGCGCGTGTTTAATTCGCTGAAGCGCACAGGCATCACAACCATCGGCGACGTGCTCGACATGCTCGACCGCGGCCCTGATGCGATGCTGGCCATTCGCAACTTTGGCGAAAAATCGCTCGACGAACTGGTCGAGAAGCTAAAAGAAAAAGGGTATCTGGACAGCGATGTTGAGATTCCCAGTGAGCTGAGTGAGTAAAGGGACGCAACTATGCGACATCGCGTAAAGGGCAAACACCTGAAGCGTGATACCGGTCAGCGCCGCGCCCTGCGTCTTGCGCTAGCGAAGGCCCTGATCGAGCACGAGCGCATCGAAACGACTGCGGCTAAAGCCGAGTTTGTGCGCAATTATGTGGAGAAGTTGGTCACTACCGCCAAGCGGGGCTTAGCGGCCGATGATCCGGCGCGGGGCGTTCACGCCCGGCGTATTGCGGCCAGTCGGCTCGGCAATGATCGAGAACTGGTCAGCAAGCTGTTCGATACACTGGCCCCGCGTTACGAGTCGCGGCCGGGCGGGTACACGCGGGTCTACAAGTTGGGGCCGCGCAAGGGCGATGCGGCTGAGATGGTGCTGCTGGAATTTGTGGATCGCGATACCAGTCGCTAGCAATGGTAGGTGAGCGGCGCCGCTTCCGCGCAACGCTGGCTTATGACGGCACAGCCTATCAAGGGTTTCAGCGGCAGGCGGGGGGCGCACCGACGATACAGGGAGCGGTTGAAACGGCTGTCGCCCGCGTCACTGGGCAGACTGTGACGGTGATTGGGGCAGGGCGCACCGATACAGGTGTCCATGCGACCGGGCAGGTGATCGCCTTTGATCTCGAGTGGCCTCACGAGGCTGCCGATCTCATGAATGCCATCAATGCCCATCTGCCGTCCGATATCGCCCTGCAAGACATCGCGCAGCATGAGGGGTTTCATCCTCGTTTCGATGCGCTAACGCGCCTTTACAGTTATTATATTCTTCCGGTGCGACAGCGTTTTCCGCTGCACCGCAGCCGCACATGGCAGCTTCGCGCTCCACTTGATGTTGCGGCAATGCGAACAGCGGCAGCGCGGCTGGTAGGGCGTCACGATTTTGCCGCTTTTGGCCAAGCCCCTAGCGGCGAAAATACGGTGCGAACGGTCATGCGATCGGAGTGGGAGGAGGCTGTCGATTGGGATGGCGCTACTCGTCTGCTGGTGTATCGTATCGAAGCCGATGCCTTCCTCAAGCACATGGTGAGACGCATCGTTGGCGCGCTGGTTGATGTAGGCACAGGGCGTAACACGGTCGAGGCATTGGCGGCGAATTTCGCACAGGCGAAACTGATGTCCAAGTCGACCGTCGCGCCACCGCAGGGGTTGGTGTTAGAGTGTGTGACCTACCCTTCGCCTTTTGCCGAAAGGCTGGCGACGGGCAAGCAGGTCAGTGAGTGGACGGGAAAGACGCCCGTTGGAGGTTATGATGATCGTGAAAACCTATACACCCAAACAGAATGAGATCCAACAAAACTGGTGGGTTGTGGATGCTGAGGGTCAAACGCTTGGGCGTCTTGCTTCAAAGATCGCGCTGATCCTGCGTGGCAAACACAAACCAATCTATACGCCTAACTTGGACACCGGCGATTATGTGATCGTTATCAATGCCGAGAAAATTCGCGTGACGGGCAATCGGCTAGACGAAAAGGTTTACTACCGTCATTCTAAGTATCAAGGCGGTCTCAAGCAGATCACGCTGCGCCGTCAGCTCGAGAAGTATCCTGAGCGGCCCATCCAAGCCGCTGTGAAGGGCATGCTGCCGAAGAACGCGCTCGGCCGGCAGATGTTGAAGAAACTGAAGGTCTACGCTGGCCCTAATCACCCGCACGAGGCGCAGAGGCCTCAGCCGCTGGAACTGTAGTGAGGAGAAGTTGATGTCCGCGCAATACTATGAAGGCATCGGTCGTCGTAAAGAAGCTAGCGCCCGCGTCCGCCTGTTTCCCGGCGGCACGGGCCGGTTTATCATCAACGATAAGGAAGCCAGCGAATACATCTCGCGTGAGGGCGATCTCGAGATTGTGCTGCAGCCGCTAAAGGTGCTTGGGCAGCAGCGCAGCTATGATATCTCGGTGCATGTGAGCGGGGGTGGCGTCACCGGGCAGCGCGATGCCATTCGGCTGGGCATTGCCCGCGCGCTGCTGAAGATCGACCCAGATACGCGCCAAGCCCTGCGCGACAACGAGCTACTCACGCGCGATGCGCGTGTTAAAGAGCGCAAAAAGCCAGGACTCAAGCGCGCACGCAAGGCGCCGACTTATACCAAACGTTAAGGCGTCTGCGCGTGGTGAGATGATGTGAGGCAAGGCTGTTGGTCTTGCCTTTGTCATTTCCGCGAAAAGTGAAACAACGTGGCGAGGAGATGCTGATGACTCTGACCATCGTTGGGCTGGGCCCGGGCAGTGTGGACGACCTGACACGGCGGGCGTGGCGGGCGCTCGAACATGCGTCCGTGGTCTATCTGCGCACATCGCAGCATCCGTGTGTGCCTTATTTGCCCGCCGGGCCAGATTACCGCAGCTTCGACGAGGTTTACGAGTCCTCCGGCGATTTTGAGCATATCTATACCGTGATCGTCGGCCAAGTGCTGGAGGCTGCGCGCCAAGCATCGGTCGTCTATGCCGTCCCCGGTGACCCGCGCGTGGCCGAGTCGACCGTCACGCGCCTGCTGGCCGCAGCGCAGGGGCTGCATATCGAAGTGATCAGTGGCATCAGCTTCATTGAGCCGGCTCTGCGCTTACTTGGGATCGACGCCCTCGATGGGCTTCAGATCTTAGATGCGCTTGACGTCGCTGCGCTGCACCATCCCCCCATCAACCCCGATTATCCAGCGCTGCTCGGCCAAGTGTACAATCGCGCCGTCGCTTCCGACTTGAAACTGACGTTGATGAACCAGTACCCCGATGAATTCGAGGTGATGCTGGTGCACCGCGCCGGTGCGACGGGCGAGGGCGTCGAGCGGCTTCCGCTTTATGAGATGGATCACAGCGTGCGGATACAACATCTGACGGCGCTCTATGTGCCCCCGCTTGGGGGAATGTCCAGCTTTGAGCGGTTTCAAGAGACGATCGCGCACCTGCGAGCGCCGGAGGGCTGCCCATGGGATCGCCAGCAAACCCATCGCTCGCTGCGCAAGTATTTGCTTGAGGAAGCGCATGAAGTGCTGGAAGCGATCGACGTGGAAGATCCCGCGGCTTTGCGCGAGGAACTGGGCGATCTGCTGCTGCAAATTGGGCTGCATGTTCAAATTGCGGTTGATGACGGCGAATTTCAGATGGCTGACGTGCTCAGCGCGATCAATCACAAACTGATTCGGCGTCATCCGCACGTGTGGGGCGCGGTTGATGTCGATGGCGCCGAGCAGGTGGTCGCTAATTGGGAAGCCATCAAGCGGGAAGAACGCACTGCCAGCGGCGAGCAGCAGCATGCTTCGCTGCTCGATGGCATCCCGAAGGGGCTGCCGGCGCTGCTGCAAGCTTATGAATACACGGCGCGCGCAGCCAAGCCCGGCTTCGATTGGCCGAACGTTGAACAGGTCGTCGCCAAAGTTCGTGAAGAACTTGAAGAAGTCCTTCGCGCGCCAGACGCCGACGCGCGCGCCGAGGAGATCGGCGACCTGCTGTTTGTCATTGTGAATTGGGCGCGCTGGCTGAACGTAGAGCCGGAGAGCGCGCTGCGCGCCGCCAACGCTAAATTCTCCCGACGCTTTCAATTCATCGAACGAGCTGCGGCTGCGCAGGGACGATCGCTCTCCGATTGGTCTCTCGACGAGATGGACGCACTGTGGGAACAAGCGAAAGCGCAGGGGCTGTAACTGAACCGATGCAAGCCGTACTCGAGGGCGCGCTCTCGATCGAAGCGGCCCTGCGTGGACGCAGCCGCGTCGTCCATACATTGTTCATCCGCCGAGATCTGCACGATGATCGCGTGCTGCGGCTGGCTGGGCTGGCAGCAGATGCCGGCGCGCGCGTCGAGCGCGTTGCTGCAGAGCGAATTCATCAACTGGCAAATGGCAAAACGCACGGCGGCGTCGTCGCCCTTGTGGGCGAACGACGTTTCACGACGCTCGATGAGCTTGCCGCTCACGAGACAATGCCGTTTCTCGTCATGCTGGACGGCATTGAAGACCCCTTTAACTTCGGGCAAGCGCTGCGGGCTTTTTGGGCTGCGGGCGCGCATGGGGTCATCGTTCGGCCGCGGAACTGGATGAGCGCTTCCAGCATCGTCGCGCGCGCTTCGGCCGGCGCGTCCGAGTTAATGCCCGTGGCGATCGCCGAGACCGCGCAGGTAGCTGCTGATGCGCTGCGGGCGCGCGGCCTTCACATCGCCGTGACCGATCGCCGCCGGGCTGTATCGATTTATCAGAGCGATCTGGCGGTTCCCCTGTTTATAATCATCGGTGGCGAGAAACGCGGTGTCACGCGCTCGTTTGCCAATAAAGCAGATATGCGCTTGCGCATTCCGTATGGGCGAAAGTTTTCCGCTTCGTTAGGGGCGACCGCCGCGGCAGCGGTGCTGGCTTTTGAAGTAATGCGCCAGCGCTCAATCAAAAACGAGGCTTATTCAGCCCCTCAGTAAGTCGGGGTGCCCGGACTCGAACCGGGGACCTCAGCGTCCCGATCGCTGCGCGCTACCAAGCTGCGCCACACCCCGTCATCCAATCAGTGTACTGGATCATCGGGGGCATGACAAGGGGAAACCATGAACACGCCGGTCACTTTTTCTGACCGCATGCGCGCTCTCACTGGGGTTTGGGTGGCTCGTGCCGGAAGGTTCGTACACCGCCTCGGCATCCATCCTGATACAATTACATGGGTGGGGCTGCTCGTTGTGGCTGCTGGTGCCGTGTTGATCGCACGTGGCGAGTTCTTTTGGGCCGGCCTGCTGCTCCTTATCAGCCTGCCGCTCGATGCGCTGGATGGCGCAGTCGCCCGTGCTATGGAACGCATCGATCGGCGGGGGGGAGTGTTGGATTCGACCCTTGACCGCTATGCCGACGGGTTGATCTTCGGGGCATTCGCTTATCATTTTGCGTCGCTGGGCCAGCTTGAAAATATGCTGGTTGCGATTGCAGCCCAGATCGGCACTTTTGTGGTAAGCTACGTGCGCGCGCGCGCCGGCGAGGCCGATCTTTCTGTCAAGATCGGCTTGTTCTCGCGGCTTGAGCGCGTGATCGTTTTGCTAATTATCTTGTTTGTCCCGGTACTGATGGTGCCCGGAATGTGGGTGCTAGCGATCGGCACTAACATCACCGGCCTTCAGCGGTTGTGGTATGTTTACCAGCATCTGGATAGAGAGGTTGGAACATGAGGTTCGAAGCGGAACATATTCTGCTGTTTGACCGGCTGCAGCTTCGCTACTATGGCATCATCATCGTCGTGGCGATGTTGATCGCTGCTGCAGTGGCGGCACGACTGGCGAAGCGCGATGGCCGCGATCCGGATCACGTATGGGGTGGTTTGACATGGGCGATCATCCCGGCGATTGTGATGGCTCGCCTGTGGTTTATCCTCTTTCCACCTGTTTCTCTGGTTGAGCAGGGCATGGACACGGCATGGTTTTTTGCGAACTTTTTTAATCTGCAAAATGGCGCTATCGCCATTTGGAGCGGCGGGCTGAGCATTTTCGGCGCAGTCATCGGCGGTTTGCTCGGCGCATATCTGTACCTGCGCAAGAATAAACAGCCCATTCTGCCGTGGCTCGATATTGCCGGCATCACGCTGCCGCTCGGCCAAGCGATCGGCCGCTGGGCTAACTTCGTCAATCAGGAGCTGTACGGCACAGTCACGACGCTGCCATGGGGCATCACGATCGACTCGAATCACCGGCTGGGCGAATATCGCAGCCTGATCGATTATCCAGTAGCAACTACGCGCTTTCACCCGCTGTTCCTGTACGAATCACTGTGGAGTTTGGTCGCTTTCATCGTGTTCGCTAACTTATTCCTGCGTCGCCGCGCCAATTTCCGACCGGGAGATTTTTTCCTGCTCTACCTCATTCAGTATTCTTTCATCCGCTTTTTGCTAGAGTTCATCCGCGTTGAGGTCACCTTGATCGGTGGGGTGAATGTCTCGCAGGTTGTAACAGGTATCACGTTTGTTGTGGCACTGGCTATATTCCTTTATCGCCGCCGCCAAGTAGCCACTACGAGCAGCCAAACTGCGCAGGCTCGCTGACACCGACCCAGTACGACGCGCTCCCGAAGCAGCGGTTCTGTCTGGTTACAGAGCCGCTGCTTGTGCGTAATTGTTCACACAAAATTCAGTAACAGCGTCGGTATCTCGTGCGATAATAGGGATGCTGTTTGAATAGCCGATAACCCATGATTGAAGCGCACCAGCTCACGAAGTATTACGACAACTTCAAGGCGGTGGATGCGATCGACCTGCACATTCCCGCCGGAACGGTGCTGGCGTTGCTCGGCCCGAATGGCGCTGGTAAGACGACCACCGTGCGAATGCTGACCTCGATCCTTGCGCCTTCGTCGGGTTGGGCGCGCGTAGCAGGTTTCGACGTCGTCACCCAACCTGAACAGGTGCGCGCTAACGTCGGTGTTCTCACCGAGCAGCACGGCCTCTACGAACGCATGAAAGCGATAGAATACCTTGACTTTTTCGGGCGCGTTTATCGCCTGCCGGCTGCTGAGCGCAAGCGGCGCGCTTATGACCTGATGGAGCGCTTCGGACTCACGTTTGCCCTTGATAAGCAGCTTGGTGAGTATTCCAAAGGCATGAAGCAAAAGCTGGCGCTCGTGCGCGCGATGCTGCACAATCCACCCGTGCTGCTTTTAGACGAGCCAACTTCGGCGATGGACCCACAAAGCGCCAAGCTAGTGCGTGATGCGATCATAGAGCTTCAGCGCGATCACCACACCTTTCTGATCACAACCCACAACTTGGCTGAGGCGCAGCAGCTTGCCGACCGCATCGCGATTATTCGTCAAGGTCGCATTATAGCTAATGATCGCTTTGAGGCGCTGGCGCGTCGTTTCGTCGGCGATCCGTTGATGGAGCTGCGCGTGCGCGGTGAACTGAACGGCTTGGCCGAGGCAGTTGGTGATCTAGTATCGGTAGAAGAAAGCGGGCGCGACTGGATGCGTTTTCGCGTCGCCGATCCGGAGACGGTCAACCCGCAAGTGATTCGCCGGATTTTGGCGTTGGGCGTCGATGTTGTGTCCCTCGCGCCGCTCTCGCAAACGCTCGAACAGGTTTATCTACAAGTGGTGAAAGAGGATGAACACGACGGAAACGGCACCGGTAGATATTTCGGTTAGTTCGCCAGCGGTCGGGACGTCCATCAATGATCAGCCGAAAGCGTGGCGCACCCTCGAAAATGCGCTGATCGTCACGCAGCGGGAAGTACGCGACAGCCTGCGCGATTGGCGTATCATCGCCCCGATCGTGATCCTCACGTTTCTATTTCCCTTTTTGGCGCAATTCGTCGCCGCGCGTTTTGTCGGCTTTGTCGAAGGCTTCGGCGCGCAGTTGATTGGCGATCGCATGATCCCGTTCTTGCTGATGATCGTCGGTTTCTTTCCGATCTCTATCTCGCTGGTGATCGCGTTAGAGACTTTCGTTGGCGAAAAAGAGCGCCGCAGCTTAGAGCCGCTGCTGAGCACGCCGCTGACGAACACCGAGCTGTACATCGGCAAGATGCTCGCTGCGATGCTGCCCCCGCTGGTTTCGAGCTACAGTGGCATGGCCGTCTACTTGACCAGCCTGCTGTTCGGCGAACTGGCATGGCGGCCGCAGCCAATGTTGATTGTGCAGATCATCCTGCTTACTACGGTGCAGGCGCTCGTCATGATCACCGGCGCGGTGGTCGTCTCGAGCCAAACGACCAGCACGCGCGCCGCCAACCTGCTGGCCAGCTTCATCATCATCCCTATGGCGCTCATCATTCAAGGGGAAAGCGCAATCATGTTCCTGGCGCCAGATGCCGACTCGCCTAGAGGCATCGGCGCATTGTGGGCCATTCTCGCCGGGATGTGCATCGTCGTCGTACTGCTTTTGCGGGTAGGCAACAGCATCTTCAACCGCGAGGAACTACTTGGCCGCACGCTAGATAGGCTCAATTTGCGCGGCACACTGCGCAAAATTGGCGATTACGTCCGCGCGATCGATGAAGCAGGAACGCCTGCTCCTAATCTCCTCACATGGTATCGCTATGGTCTTCTGCTCAGCCTGAAGCGGCTGGGCTTAGCTGTGCCGGTGACGATCGGTGTATTCCTGTTTGTGCTCGTTGCAGGAATCTTGTTCGGCTTGCTGCCCGCTTGGCAGCTTGGACTGCCTCAAGGCGCTGATTTAAGCGAGGTGGCAGCTCGGTTTGAAGTCGGTGTTGGTTTCGCATTTGGCAACAACGCGATCTTTTCCATCTTCAACCAAAACCTGCACGTGCTGCTGCTGGCCGCCTTACTGGGAATGTTTTCGTTTGGCGCAATGGCGTTGATCGTGACGCCCGCCGCCTACTTCATCCTCGGATATCTGTTCAGCCAGATCGTGCAAGCGGGTTACAACCCGGCCTTCATCATCCCTGCCGTCCTCACGCATGGCATCATCGAAATTCCTGTTATTGTGGTGGCAACTGCTGGAGCGCTTCGGCTTGGCGCCGTGATCACACGGCCACCGCGCGGGGTAACGGTCGGCCATGCTTGGATGGTCGCTTTGGGCGATCTGATCAAGCTGTGGTTGGGCTTAGTGTTGCCCGGTCTGCTGCTGGCAGCCATTATCGAAGTTCATGCGACGCCCGCTGTTGTGCGCCTGTTCTTGGGGGGATGAAAGCGGCGTTTAACGCTCAGCGGTTGGCGTTTGGTCTGCTAGCGGTCGCAGCGTCGCGTGCAAGAACTGGAAGTCGTCACGCGGTGGGATAATCTCTAAGACTTCGACAACCTCGAATGATCGTTGGCCCAACCGCACGTGCTGGCCGGGACGAGGCGCTTCTCGTTGGTTGCGGATCGCGCCTGGGTGCTCACCACCAAGGACGACATAGCTGACTTTGAAGATCATCACTGGCCTCTCAGATGCCCCCCGCTGCGTTGCTGTGTCGAAGTTTGAACGCTAAATCGATCGCTAGGTTTCGCATCAACACATAGCCGAGCTGCGTATCGGCATGGCAAAGCTGCTCGATCGGCTCGCGCTCTAAACGGTAAACAACTGTGCCATCCTCGTCTGCAACGACGTCAGCGCTGCGCGTGCCGCGGTCAAGGAGCGCGACCTCGCCGAAAACCTGTCCCGGGCCGAGATAGAGCGCGGCCGTTGATTGGGTTTTGTTTTGGTTAATGCTGACCTGCACCTGCCCTTCAGCGATGAGGTACATGCAGTCTCCTCGCGCGCGCTGGCTAAGGATCGTCTCTCCCGCTGAATAGGTCTCTGGCTGCGCAATGGTCGCAATCTGCGCAAGCTGGTCATCAGTGAGGCCAGCAAACAGGGGGATGGCTCGCAATAATCGTGTTAGGCCGCTCATGAAAGACCTCAGGCAGTCAGTGTGATAAATTCTTTGTTACTTGTATTCTAATCTGGAATCGCCCTGCAATCTTATGCGGAATTTATGCGCATCTCGTATACTTTCTGTTGATGTTTAGCAAACGCGTGCTGATGAGTAAGTTGCATGTGCGGTACATAGGCCGGGGGAACCATGACGCAGGAAAGCAAACGCAGCCGAGCAGTCTTGCGCGACCGTGAGCAGGGCTGGTTGGTGCAGGGGTATGTTGTTTGGCGGTCGAACCCGCATTTTGCGCCGCCGACCGATGTCATCGAGTTGGCCGATCGCATTCGAGTGGTGGTTGAGATCGCTGGCATGCGTGCAAGCGATTTTTCTGTATCGCTGCACAGCCGGCAGCTTGTGATCAGCGGCACGCGCGAGCGCCCTGCGCTTCCCGGCCAGGCTTACCATCAGGTCGAGATCGGCTATGGCGAATTCCGCATCGCAATTAACCTGCCGTGGGTTGTGCGTGGTGAAGGCGTCTCGGCCAGCTACCGCGACGGCTTTCTCACCGTTGACCTGCCGCGCGAGATCGAAAAACGAGAAGTCATTATTGAAGTGCATGAACCGCTCGATGACGAGGACTAAAACGTAATGAGCGATAAACCTGAATTAGAAACGCCGCAAGAGACACAAGACCAAGATACTGAAGTGCCCGTGAGCGTTGACAGCGAGGCCGGTAAGGCGTCTCGGCCTGAAATTCCAGCGGAACTCCCGATCCTGCCGCTGCGAGGGGTTGTCGTCTATCCGCAAACGGTCATTCCGCTAACGGTTGGCCAGCCGCGCAGCATCAAGCTGGTCGATGAGGTTGTCAACGGCAATCGCTTGGTTGGCTTAGTGACCGCCAAAAATCCTGATCTAGAAATGCCTGGCCCCGACGATATTTATCGAGTCGGCACGATGGCGTCTATCCATCGTCTGTTCCGCGCGCCAGATGGCACAATCCGGATGCTAGTTCAGGGTATTGCGCGCATTGGCGTTGACGACTTTACCGCGATCGAACCTTACTTGCGCGCAAGAGTACACGAACTTCCAGAGCAGGTCGAGGAGACATTAGAAGTTGAGGCGCTCACGCGCAACGTCGTGCAGCAGTTCACGCGCTTGGCGGAATTGGTGCCGAGCATCCCGGGGGAGCTGATCACTTCGGCGCTCAATGTCGATGACCCGCTTCAGTTGGTTTACGGCATCGCGACCTATATTCGCATTGATCTCGAGGAGGCGCAGGCGCTGCTCGAGTTGGACAGCACCGAAGCCAAGCTTCACCGCCTGATGACTATTCTCAGCAAGGAGCTGGAGGTCCTTGAACTGGGGCGCAAGATCCAAACTGAAGCGCAAACTGAAATGGAGAAGATGCAGCGCGAGTATTACTTGCGCGAGCAGCTCAAAGCAATTCAGCGTGAGCTGGGTGAAGGCGATGAGCAGGCGGTTGAGATTGAAGAATTCCGTAAGAAGATCGCTGAAGCGGGCATGCCAGAAGAGGCCGAGAAAGAAGCGCTGCGCGAACTAGATCGGCTGTCTAAACTGCCTGTGGCTGCTGCGGAATATGGCGTCATCCGGACGTATCTTGACTGGATGACGACGCTGCCATGGAATAAGCGCACTGAGGACAATCTCGATATCGCCCATGCGCGTGCGGTGCTGGACCAAGATCATTACGGTTTGCAAGATATTAAAGAACGCATCCTCGAATACTTAGCTGTGCGCAAGCTGCGACGAGAGCGCGCTGAGGAATTCGAACATGCCGAGAAGACCGATTATGTGCGGCGCGATCGAGTGGGCGCTATTCTGTGCTTCGTTGGGCCGCCCGGTGTCGGCAAGACCTCGCTCGGCGCCTCGATCGCGCGGGCGATGAATCGGAAGTTCATCCGTATGAGTTTAGGCGGCATGCGCGATGAAGCCGAGATCCGTGGGTTCCGCCGTACCTATGTTGGCGCGATGCCCGGCCGCATCATCCAAACCATCCGTCGTGCCGAGACGCGCAATCCGATCATGATGCTTGATGAGATCGACAAGCTCGGTCGCGATTTCCGTGGCGACCCGGCCAGCGCGCTGCTCGAGGTGCTCGATCCTGAACAGAATGCTGAGTTCCGCGATCACTACCTCGATGTGCCGTTCGATTTGAGCGAAGTGATCTTCATCACGACGGCCAACGAGTTAGATCCGATCCCGGGGCCACTGCGCGATCGCATGGAGATCATCCAGCTCAGTGGTTATACCGAGCAGGAGAAGATCGCGATCGCCTCTCAGTACCTTGTGCCGCGTCAGCTGCGCGAGAATGGGCTGCGGGCTGAAGAAGTCGAATTTCTGCCTGAAGCCCTGCGAGAAGTGATTCGCGATTATACGCGCGAGGCTGGCGTCCGCACGCTGGAACGTGAGATTGGCCGGGCGATGCGTAAAATCGTCACGCGCATCGCTGAGGGGCAAACCGACAAGGTCGTGATCGACACAAAAATGCTGCGCGAGCTGCTCGGCAAGCCGAAGTATGGTTATCGAACGGAACTCGAAGAACGCACCGATCGCCCCGGCGTAGCGACTGGGCTGGCGTGGACGCCCTTCGGCGGTGATGTGCTGTTCGTCGAAGCGACGCTGTACCCGGGCGGCAAAGGCTTCCAGTACACTGGCCATCTCGGCGAGGTCATGCAAGAGAGTGCGCGCTTGGCACTCAGCTATGTGCGTAGTCGCGCTGAAGAGCTTGATCTGCCAGCTGATATTTTTGACAAGCATGACATACACCTTCACGTGCCGTCTGGCGCTGTGCCGAAAGACGGCCCATCGGCCGGTGTGACGATGGCAGTTGCGCTTGCTTCGCTGCTGACTGGCCGGCCAGTTCGGGCCAACGTGGCAATGACGGGCGAGATTACACTGCGTGGTCAGGTACTGCCGGTCGGTGGTATTAAAGATAAGGTGCTTGCGGCGCATCGTCTCGGCGTCGATACCGTGATCATTCCCCGCAAGAATGAGAATGACCTCGACGACCTGCCTGAGGAGGTGCGCAGCCAGCTTCACTTTGTCTTGGTCGATCGGATTGACGAAGCGCTTGAAGCGGCGTTGGAGATGCCGATCCTGGATAGACAGGTGGTCGAGAAGCCGGTACACTAACAAAAGGGTGTAGTTCTGCGCAGGGGGGTGCCGTGCCTAGAGTGATGATCGTTGATGACGATCGAACAACTGTCAAACTGCTGCAAACCCTTTTGGAACTGGACGGATTTGAGACCACGATCGCGCCACGCGGCATGGACGTGCTGCCGCTTGCTCGGAAGGCGCCGCCCGATCTGTTTCTGCTCGATTATCATCTAGCGGATATGGATGGCGTCGAGGTGATCGCGGCGTTGCGTGCCGAACCCAGTTTCGCGAGTACACCGATCGTGATGGTTTCGGGTCTCGACGTAGAGCGTGAGGCGCTTGAAGCCGGCGCTTCATGCTTTCTCTTTAAGCCTTTTGAGCCCGAAAAATTGCCACAACTGTTTCACAGCCTGATCAAGACATGAACGAGATGCGCACCGGTCACATTATCAGCATCACCTTCCGTCCGCTTTCCGATCCTGCCGAGACTTCGGCTGCCGATCGTGTGGCTTATCTGCGCGTTGCCGCGCAGCGGGCCAATCTCGTTGCTGGTCATGGCATTGAAGGTGACGCCAAAGCTGGTCGCGGCGATACGCGCCATCTCAATCTGATGTCGGAAGAGACGCTCGCTGCTCTGCGCTCCGAAGGCTATACGGTGGAACCGGGCGCGATGGGGGAGCAGTTAATCGTCTCAGGCATCAATGTCGATGCGCTGCCGGCCGGCGCGCGCTTGCAGCTTGGCCAGCAGGCGGTCATTGAGATAACCAAACCGCGAACAGGCTGCCAGCGCTTCGCGGCCGTGCAGGGCAAACCGCCTGCTGATGGCCGTATGGGCGTGATGGCTCGTGTTATTGAGGGCGGCTCGATCCAGCTTGGCGACCCGGTTCATTTACTCTAACCATAACGCGCTTGGCACAGGGTTATGCTGGCAGCGGAACCCCCTGCTCAAATTCTTGCAGCACGCGCCGTGCGATCACCATGCGCTGCACTTCACTGGTGCCCTCGCCGATCGTCATCAAGCGCTGGTCGCGATAAATGCGCTCGACCGGAAATTCACGGCTGTAGCCATAGCTGCCATGAATTTGGATCGCATTACGCGCCGCGCGCTCAGCAACTTCGGTCGCCATGAGTTTGGCCATCGCTGCTGCTTTTGAGAAAGGCCTGCCTTGCTCTTTCAGCCATGCTGCTCGATAGACAAGCAGGCGCGCAGCGTCGATTTCCAACGCAGCATCGGCGATCATCCACTGAATCGCTTGGTGTTCGCTGATCGGCTTGCCGAATGCATGCCGCTCGCGCGCGTAACGCACACTCGCTTCGAAAGCTGCTTGTGCAAGCCCAACGCTGAGCGCGCCGATGCCGATGCGGCCGCTGTCGAGGATTTGCATGGTCTGCTGAAAACCCTGACCTTCAATGCCGAGCACAGCATCAGCCGAAACGCGAACGCTGTCGAACGTGAGCATGTGCGTCGGCGAGCCTTGCAGCCCCATTTTTTTCTCCGGTGGGTGAATCGTCAGCCCCGGCGCGTCGGTATCGACGAGCATCAAACTGAAGCCGCGCGTGCCAGCTGAAGGGTCTGTCCGCAGCAGTACTGTGATCACTGGCGCCAGCCCCGCATTGGTGATCCATGCCTTTGAACCATCGATCACCCATTCATCGCCAGCGCGCCGCGCAGTAGTTTGTACCCCGCCAGCGAGGTCGGAACCGGCGCTCGGTTCGGTCAGCGCCAGCGCGCCAAGTGTTTCGCCGCTTAGCAAGCGCGGCAGATAGCGCGCTTTCTGTGCCGGAGTGCCCCAGCGCGCGATTGGCGCGCAGCCCAACCCATTATGCGCTGCGATCGAGAGCGCAGTTGAGCCACAGGCGCGCCCTAGTTCCTCCATGGCGATGGCGATGCCAATCGCGTCCATGCCGGCGCCGCCATCCTGCTCGGCGACATCGAGGCTGAGCAAGCCGAGCGGGGCCATTTTGCGGATCGCCTCCCAGCGAAGCTGGCCAGTACGATCGACCTCGGCCGCATAAGGTTTGATCTCGGCCTCGCAAAAGTCGCGCAGCGTTCGCTGCCATAATCGTTGCTCGGGCGTTAGCTCAAAATCCATCATCAACTCTCTTTTGCTAAGAATGTCAATTTGATTAATGTTGCCAATGACTATACCAATGATGTGGAGAATTCGGCAATGCGAACGCCGATCGCAGCCCGCTTGATGATTGACGCAGCGCCGGTGGCGGCCGTAGAATGACGGTATCCGATGAGCGCCGAGCGTTAGCGCGGATAAGGGGATAAGAAAGGGTCATGGCAAGCTTCATCAACCAGCGCTGGGGTATCTCGCGTTATGAGGCCGATGAGTATTACCGGCGCGCGCTGGAGGCCTACCGTAAACGCGCCTTTGATGACGCAGTTGATGCGATGAACGATGCTATCGAGGCGCTGCCAACCAGATCAGAATATTATGCAGCGCGGGGCTTGATCTTGCTTGAGGATGGCGAGCTAGACCGTGCGCGCGTTGATTTTGAGACAGCGCTTCACTACTTTCGCTATGAGATGCTCGCGCATTATGGGCTGGGTGTGCTCGCTTATAAAGCCGGTAAGTTCGACGAAGCCATTGGCCACTTCACGCGGGCTTATTACATCGATGCGGAACGAGCCGAGACGCTCTACTATCTGGCGTTGTCTCACTACCGGCGCGGCGATCTGGCTAAGGCGGTTGACTTTATGGTGCGTGCGAACGACCGGTTTGAACAGGCGAACGACCGCCGCAAGGCCGACGCAGCTCGCTGGTTGCGTGAATTTGCCAAGCATGTTGCGCAGGCCAGCAAACAGGATTTACGCGGCCGGCTTTCGGGTCAGATGCCGCTGCTGCCCGATGAGGAAGGGCAAAGCTGATCATCGCCGCAGCGCCAGCCACGCTAAAGCGAAGCCGAAGCCAGCCAGCCCGCCAGCCAGCGCCCAAACCGGAGACAGCCGCAAAACGGCGACGATAACGCCAAATGGAAAATCTGGAAATAAGTGCGCATGCAGCCCGTTTTTCAGCAGCATGAGCAGCGCTGCGATCGCCGCGGTTGCCAAGCCGCACAGCACGCCTAGCAGCGTTAATCCCGCAGCCACGTAATGGCCGGGAAGGGACTGGCTGCCAAAAGTTCGGCTGGCCCATGCCAGCGCCGCGATCACGGCGCCGGCAGCGCCAAACGCCGCTGCCGGCCAGATAGCGTCGTCTTCAATACGCAGCCACAAGAAAATGACACCGCCATAGGCTAGGCCGACCAAACGTATCACGCGCCTTGATAGAGTAGGGATAAACAGCAGATTCAACTCGTTGGAGGGCTGCGGCCCGCCGGATCGACCGACAGGCCGCAGCGACCCTTCGGGCATTCAGTTCAGTCGAGCAGTTCGGCTTTAGGTTCGCCGGTCTGCACCATCTCGAAGCGGAATATGTGCGACTCGTAAGGGTCAAGATCGATATATAACCCTTCATTCGCCATTTCGCCGCCGTGCCGAGTGTACTCGTAGCCATCTGTGACGTCGTACAGCCGCCACGTTTTATCGCGCAACCAGTCCCACGGGTGCAGGCTCACGCGCCCCTGCGAGGCGTACTCGGTCAGGTTAACCACGATCAAGCGATAGTCTTTGCGCGGTTCGCGCCACCCATAGGCGAGCATATTGAAATGGGTCTTGTTTTCGCCGTCGATCGGCTGTACCTCGAACAGATAAAAGTCGCCTTTGCGATAGATCGGATCGCTCGATTCTTGCAATAGGCGTAGATAGTACTGCTCCAGTCGTTCGTTGATCGGCTCTTTCGGCCCGCGCGCGATCTGCACCGGCAGTTTGACGATTTGGCCCCGCGTTTGACCATGATGGAGCAAACAGCCGCCGGGAAGGGTGCAGATCAGCGTTGCAGCCGGGAAGCTGCGCCGCGGCCCCAGTCGATCGAAAGCGCGCGGCTCATCGTGGTTTTCGATAAAACGCATCATGCGCGCCTGATAATCGATCGAAGCGATGAGGTGCTGGCGCAGCTTCTGTACATCATTTTCCATCAGCCTATCGTACAGGATCTTGTCGTAAGCATAGTCGAAGCCTTGCTGAAGTACTTCAAACTCCTTATCCCAGTACACCTCGGCGACGAACAGAAAATTGGGATGCTTCTCTTTGATCTGAGGGATGATCTCTGGCCAGTAATCCTGTTCCGGCCTCTCGCCCACGTAGCCGTTCCATGTGTTAGCGAACACCTCGTTGAACATGAGCATTGCCATATCGCAGCGCACGCCATCGCATTGTTCCGCGATATCCAGCAGCGTCTCGACGACTGCTTGGCGCAGACGCGGGTTGAACGCGTCAAGCTGCGCGGTATCTGACCAACCGGGGAACAGCGGGTCTCTGCCATGGGCGAGCACGACGTCATTCCCATCGCGGTCTTTGGCAGCGAAGAAATCGCTCGGACGGTTCTTGAGATCCTCCGGGCGGCCGTGCACAATGAAATCAGGATGTTCCAGCACCCACGGATGGTCAACTGCGACATGGTTAGGCACATAATCGAGCATCAGGCGAATATTGCGAGCAGCGAGGCGTTCGCGCAGCGCAGCAAGGCCAGCGCGCCCGCCGATGCGTTCATCGACTTGATAATCTCCGATCGCGTAGGCTGAACCGATGATGTCTTCATCCGTCAGGTCGGGAAGAGCCGGTTCGTATTCATGCCGATATTTGAGTGCATTTTCACGGCCATACGGGCTCCGTTTCCAAACGCCCATCAGCCACACCATATCAATGCCCGGAAGCGCGATCCGGTCAAGCGCTTCGTCAGGCACGTTGTCAAGCGTGACCGGCTGGCCAAATTCCTCACTTAGTTCGTTAAGCCATACCCAAGTGTTAATCTCATACAGGAACATCTTGGTAGACATTGGCTGCATGTTAGCTTCCTCGATGTAATTGTTATATGCGCTGAAAGGCTTTCCTTATAGTAAATGTAAATTGCACAAATTGCGAGAGGCTTTCATCCATTTTTCACGTTCTGTCCACCACATGGCACGATGGTTCGTCGACAAACACGATTTTGCCGTGCATAATTGCGAAAATAATCGCTTCGATGTCGAGGTAACGACGATGGCCGATGGCTACTTCATAAGCCCAGACGATGCGACACAGGTCGAGATGCTGCCGGGCGTGCATCGCCGAACGATGGGTGTGACGGATGAAGTGATGCTGTGTGAGATTTTGCTCTTGCGCGGCAGCGAAGTCCCTGCGCATCAGCACTTGAACGATCAAGTTGGCTATGTCATTTACGGTCGCATCGAGCTGACAGTTGGCGATGAGACGCGCATCATCGGGCGCGGAGCGAGCTATGCCATTCCGGGCGGCCTCACGCACAGTGCTCGCGCCTTGGTCGACACGTTGGTGATCGATGCTTTCTCCCCACCGCGTGAGGATTATCGGACTGAGGCCCGCTAAAGCGATCGTCCGGCGAAAAATTCCGTTACAATAAGAAACAGCAGCATTTTCGAAAGGGCATTGGGAACTATTTTGTCTATTCTATAGTGTAATGCGATTGTGTTTTAATTGGCGCTCAGCAAAGATAGGGCGAGCAAAACTATGGATGTTTACCAGCCGGATCGACGACGACGAGGACGCACTCGTGACCGGATAGCTGCGCGCCAGCGCAAGCAAATGGCCACGCCATCCGCTACCCGAAATGCGCCCGAAGCCGGCACCCCGATCGATGGGCGCAGTATGCGGATGCAGCGGCGCAGTGCCACACCGCCGCTTTTTGGCGTGCAGCAGCTTTCCGATACATTGTCCGAGACCGGCTTCAGGCTGCGCGCGGGCAGCGCAGCTCGCGATCTATGGTGGCGCGCACGCAGCGACCGGCGGGTGTGGTTGGGCGCCGTTGCTTTTGTAGTTTTGCTGGTATTCGCTTTTCTCTTCTCATACATCGGCCAGAACCGGATTTTTCCTAATCTATGGGCGCTGGGCGTTCCACTCGGCGGCATGACGGTCGATGAAGCGGCAGCAGCGCTGCAAGCCGAGTTCGATCGCGAGATGCGCATTCGCCTGATCGATCAAGATCGACAGTGGGAACTGCGCCCGGCTCAACTCGGCATCCAGCTTAACGCAAGAGCGACTGCCGAAGCAGCGCGCGCAGTGGGCCTGGGTGGGCTGCCCTTCGGGTACAACGTGCAGCCGATAGTCTCGATCGATGTGCTGCGCGCTCAAGATACGCTGCTCGATTACACTGGGATCACTAACATCGTGCCCTATAACGCGGGCTATCGTTGGGAAGGCGATACGCTCATTGGCGTTCCCGGTCGCGATGGGCGTTTTCTGGATGTTGCGCTGACGATGCAGCGGCTGGAAGAGGGGTTGGCTGATGTCGTTGATCAGCGCCAGCTCCACCTGATCATGTCGCCGGCCGCGCCCGATGTAATCGACCCGGCACCCTATCTCGACCGCGCGCGCGCGCTGGCCTCAACGACGTTCATCCTGCGCGGCTACGATCCGTTCACCAATGAACAGATCGCGTGGACTCCGGATCGCGATACTTTCACAAGCTGGCTTCAGGCTGGCGCTAACAGTCTTTCTGTACGGCCCGATTTGCTGGCCGACTACATCAATGAGCGCTCGGAAATGCTGGCGGTTGAAAATCCCCTGCGGTACTTAGAACCGAGCGCCTCTATCGATAAAGTGCGGCAGGCGGTCGAGAACGGCCGTAGCTATGTCGATCTGCGCGTGCGCTACCGAACCTCAACGTATACAGTACAGCGCGGCGATTCAGGGTACCGCATTGCGCGGCGCGCTGGGGTGCCGTTCTACTTGCTTCAGCAGGCCAACCCCAATCGCAACTGGAATGCGCTTCTGTCGCCCGGTGAGCAGATCAACTTGCCATCGCCCGATCTGGTTGTCCCATTGGATCCGGTGCCGAACAAGCGCATCATCGTCAACCTCGATACGCAAACCCTTTATGCCTATGAGAACGGCCAGCTCATGTTTAACTGGTTGATCTCCAGCGGCATGGATCGCGCGCCAACTTCGCCCGGCATTTACCAGATCATCAACCATGACGAACTGGCGACCGGCAGCAGTGTCGAACTGTGCGGAGATACGTCGTGCGGCTCGTGGCAGATGTATTGGTTTATGGGCATCTATGAAGTGATCCCGGGCTTGATCAACGGCTTCCATGGCGCGGTGCTGCTCCCCGGCGGCACCTATCTGGGGGGAGGCAATGTTGGTCGTCCATACACCTATGGCTGCATCATGTCTCAAAACGATAATGCCGAGCAGTTATTCCGTTGGGCGGAAGTGGGGACGATGGTCGAGATTATCTCGCGGGAGTATCCGCCGCGCAGCGACCTCGGGCGCATGGCCTTGCAGCAGGCGCAGCAAAGCAGGCAGTCTTCTGCTGCCACTTAGTATTTATAACCGTTCAATCGGCAAAAGTTTTGTGCAAAGTGACCTAATTTTCACCACAGCTAATGCGGCCAAAGAATTGTAGCTCGCTGCTCATTCTCGGCCTGCCTTAATTATTCCATCATTATTTTGGCTAAATACTGGCACTTTAACGCTCAAAAACTGTGCTGAATTCACTTCCATTAAGATCGTTGGATTTGTGACGTTCGGCACTATGGTTAGTGAGAATCAGCACAATCTCTGCGAAGTTTAAGAGAGTTTGACTTCTCTTTACGCTTATCTTATACTCATCTTTAGGTAATGAACATACATGTGTGGGGCAGTAAAGACCTTTTTTAAAAAAACATTTTTTCGCCCCGCACAAGCGCCCAAGCGCCCCATCTCCTTAAGGTGGGGCGTTTCAATTTAAGTAGACACCCGAGCTAAATTGTGGAGCAGCGTATGCCGAAACAGAAACGCGCCTATGGTTCTTGGGACAGCCCAATTGCGCCGCGCACGGTCGCTTCAGGTTTGCGACTACTCGATGTGCAGTGGAGCGCGCCAGCGCCTAATGACACGCCACTTGCTGAGGAGACACTCTTATGGGTTGAAAGTCGCGCTGGCACTGGTGTCCTTGTCGCTCAGGTCGGCAGCGATGCGCCGCGAGATGTGACAGAGAGCGATATGGGCGTGCGCGGCCGTATCGGCTACGCCGGGGGAGAGTTCACTGCCCGCGGCACAAAGGTGGTTTTTGCCGGCAACGAAGGTCGTTTGTACGTCCAATCGCTTTTAGGCGGAGCGCCGCAGCCGATCACGCCTGCGTTTGGCGCTTGCGCTTCGCCCAAAATCTCGCCTGATGGCCGCTGGGTTCTGTTCGTGCATCATGATGGCGTGCACGATGGCATTGCGCTGGTGGATATTGAAGGCGCGCATTGGCCGCGCAAGCTGGCCTTTGGCGATGACTTCGTCACCCAGCCGGTCTGGCATCCCGCTGGGACGCACATCGCCTACATCGCGTGGAACCGCCCGCAAATGCCGTGGGATGGCGCCGAGTTGCGGCTAGCTGCGTTGTCCCAAGATAGTCAGGACTTTCCGGTCGTTACTACCGCAAAGACAATCGCTGGCGGGGTCGATATCGCTGCGTTCCAACCAGAATTTTCTCCTGACGGTCGCCAGTTGGCATACATAAGCGATGAAACTGGCTGGTGGCAGCTCTATATCTACGAGCTAGAGACCGGCGCGCATCGCCAGCTCACGACTGCGCCAGCCGAACACGCACTGCCAAATTGGGTGCAGGGGATGCGCACATTCGCGTGGGCGGCAGATGGTCGTGCTCTGTACTGCCTGCGTTCGGAGCAGGGCGTTGTGAGCGCGTGGCGCGTTGAGGCAGATGGCACTGGCGAGACGTGCTTGGATGCTTTAAGTGGCTACACACATCTGCGCCAAATCGCCGCTGCACCCTTAAGCGGACAGCTCGCGCTGCTGGGGTCTTCCAGCAGTATGAGTGAACGGGTGCTGACGTTCGATGGAGCTGCTCTTCGGGTGCGCCGCCGCACAACGACTGAGTCGGTTGTTCCCGAAGCGCTGTCTAAGCCGCAGTCGGTCACATGGGCCGGGCACGATGGCGAGCCGGTTTATGGCTTATTTTATCCGCCGGCGAGCATTTCCTTTGAAAGCAGTGGCAAACCTCCGCTGATCGTTTACGTCCACGGCGGGCCTACCAGCCAAGTGCCAATGCGCTATGAACCTGAACTTCAGTTTTATGCGACGCGGGGGTTTGCGGTTTTGGCGGTCAATCATCGCGGCAGCACAGGATATGGCAAGGCCTATAAAGATAAGCTGCGCGGCGCATGGGGCATCTATGATGTCGAAGACTGTGCCAGCGGCGCTCAATATCTCGCTGATCACGGGTTGGTGCATCCCGATCAGCGTATCATTCTGGGCGGCAGCGCCGGCGGGTTCACTGTACTGCAATCGCTCGTGACTAAACCTGGGTTTTATTCGGCTGGTGTGTGTTTATACGGCGTCGCGAACCAATTTACTTTGGTGAGCGAGTCTCATTTTAAGTTTGAGGCACATTATTCCGAGACGCTGCTCGGTCCTCTGCCTGAAGCGGCGGCCATCTATCGGGAGCGGTCTCCGGTGTTTTTCGCCGATCGGATCCGCGATCCGCTTATCGTGTTTCAAGGCGATCAGGACCACATCGTGCCAAAAGCCCAAAGCGACAGCATTGTAGCAGCCCTGCGCGCGCGTGGCGTGCCGCACGAGTATCATGTTTTTGAAGGCGAAGGGCACGGGTGGCGTAAGCCAGAGACGATCGAGGCTTACCTGACTGCTACCCTCAAATTCATCCAGAACCATGTGCTCTACGCCTGAAGCCAACGGCTTCCCAGTGGTATAATCCCAGCGGATGATGGATGGTGGAACGAGTGCCGTTTATGAATTTGCTTAAGCAGTGGATTGATGCGCTGGGTAGCCCTTCGTTGATAGAGCGGATTACAGCTGATGTCGCGCTGATGAACGCCGGAGCAGCCGCTGTCGAGCCGCTGCTGGCCTGCCTGAATGACCTGTCGCGGCCGCTCGAAATGCGCTGGCGCGCCGCGGTTAACCTCGGCAGCATCGGTGACAGCCGCAGTCTAGAAGCGCTTATCGCTGCGCTGAACGATGAGGCTTGGGAAGTGCGGCACAGCGCCGCTTGGGCGCTAGGCCGGCTGGCCGACCAGCGCGGGTTCGCGGCGCTGGTCACGTTTGTGGAACATCCGTCGGTCGATGAGCAGATCCCTTACGTCATCGCAATGGCTTTGATCGACATTGATCAGGCAGCGGCACAGCAAGTCTTGCAGCACGCTTTGAGTAGCCCGCACGAGGATGTGCGGTCGTGGGCACACAGTGCGCTGCTCAACCTCGACTTTGTGGCCGTATGATGCTTTCGCCTTTCAGGTACGGTCGCAAAACCTCAGGGATGATCACCGAGCCATCGGCCTGCTGGTAATTCTCAAGGATAGCGATGATGACGCGCGGCGCTGCTAGCCCACTGCCGTTCAGAGTGTGAACGAAGCGCGCTTTCTTTGACCCCTCTGGCCGGTATTTAATGTTCGCGCGGCGTGCCTGAAACGCTTCCGTATTGCTGCACGAACTCACTTCCAACCACTCGCCGCAGCCCGGCGCCCAAACCTCAATATCATATTTTTTACTGGCGCTGAAACCGAGATCGCCTGTGACAATCTCCAGCCGTCGGTAGACCAAGCCTAGCGCACGGCACAGGTCGCTCGCGGCCTCTGCCAGCGATTCCAGCTCGTCGTAGCTGGTTTCTGGCGTCGTAAATTTATAGAGTTCAACTTTCTCAAACTGGTGAACGCGCTTGATCCCGCGCACGTCGCGGCCTGCGCTCATCCGTTCCCGACGAAAACAGGGTGTGTGCGCAGCGTAATATAGCGGGAGCTGTGCTTCATCGAGGATTTCGTCGCGATGCAGGTTAGTGATAGCGACCTCCGCTGTCGGCAGCAGGTAGAGATCGGCGTCAGGATCAAAGTAGACGACATCGCGAAATTTGGGAAACTGCCCGGCCCCAAACATCATGGCCTCATGCACCATGTAAGGGAGATAGAGTTCTGTGAAGCCTTTGGCGTTTGCTTGATCGAGGAAAAAGTTGACCAAAGCGCGCTGCAAACGCGCTCCCATCCCCTTGAGCACATACCCGCGAGAACCGGCCAGCTTCACCCCACGTTCGAAATCGATCACATCCAGCGCGGGGCCAAGCTCCCAGTGCGGCTTAGGTTCGAAATCGAAACTGCGCGGCTCGCCCTGCTGCGGCCATGGGATGTTATCTTCCTCGCTGGGAAACACCGGCACACTCTCGTGAGGCAGGTTAGGGAGCCACAAAAGCTGTTCGTTCAGCTCGCCCTCAATACGCTTGACCTGTTGATTGATCGCTTCAACTCGTTCGCCGAGCGTTTTGAGTTTAGCCAGCAGCACATCAAGAGCGGATGCATCGCTGCCCGCTGTCAGGTCGGCCTCTGGCGCAAGCTCACCTGCCAGCAGCGCGGCAGCCTGCTCGTAACTGCCAGCCTCGATAGCAGCGCAGGCGGCCGCCGCAATGTTAGCGCGCATATCATCATCGATTTGGCGGCTGCCTCGCAGCAGCCCAAAAGCTTTGTTGAGTTGATTGCGCACTGCTTGCAGCGTTTCCGCTTCAGCCAGCAAGGTTCGCCGCTGCTTGTCAAGCGCGGCGATCGCATCCACTCGTTCTGCCGCGGCCGGGTCGTTCAGTTTGATGATTTGGGCTTTTACCCAATCTGGCTGCTCGCGCAGCAGGGTGATGTCGATCATGGTTCGTCCTTTCGCACTGTGTCACTTTTGGGCTGCGTCTGCTGCTGCGCCTCATTGGGGGGCAGCGGCCGCGTGAAATCGCGATATAAACGCACGATAGCAAACGCGCTTCCCACAATGATCACTACGATGATCAACGTGTCAAAGAAATCGGGCGTCAGCCATTCCACAGTTTTAAACTCCTCGTAAAGAAAAACGCCTCTCCTGACCGGCTTGGAGAGGCATCATTCGACTACCTTCGCAAACGAACGGGCAGGGATGGCGCTATGCTTGCTCTGAAGCCAGCGAAACGCTTTCGGCACGCCACTGGGGCAGCCTTAAGCTGAACGTGCTGCCGACGCCTTCTTCGCTTTCGAACCAGATCTGGCCGTTCATCGCTTCGACTTCGTGCTTGCACAAATATAGGCTGAGACCATAGCCGAATTCGCTCATCACTTGCGGCTGGCGGCCTCGCATAAAAGGCGTAAATACACGCTCACGCTCGCTCAACCGTATGCCGTATCCTTCATCGATCACATCAATTTGAATGGTCTGGTCGTTGGGTCTTGGCCGGGCAGCGATCGTCACAGGCGTGGCCTTCATGCTGTACATGATAGCATTGCGCAGCAGGTCCCGCAAGACAGCGGCGAGGTGGCTGGCCGAGGCGCGCAGCTCTAGCTCGCCCTCCAGTTCAAGATGGATTCGGTGGCGGAATTCGGTCAGTTCGCTTTCTGGGTCTGCGAGGTCATCAACGGTCAGCTCTTCAAGAAAATCTTCGAGAAAACCGCGCAGTTCCACGCGTTGTTGGCTGCGCTTCACCTCTGCGCGCAGCGCGTTTGTGCGCACTTTTTCCAAGCGCTCCATCATGGAGGTCAGCGCGCCTAGCCGGTGCATATGCACAGTAATAATGCGCGCAAAGCCGCCTATTCTCCGGCTGAGTTGCTCGAGGGATTCGTTGAGCTTCTCCTTTTTCACGTTGGCTAAGATTAGTTCCGCATGGCCGCGCGTCGTGTCAACGACATTGCGCACTTCGGCCGTGTATCTGTCCAACAACTCGGTGAGCGCTGTCCAATCGGGCTGCTCCAAAGTGAGCACTGTGTAAACTTCGCCGCTTTCTCCATTAACAGCTGCTGCCCAGCAAGGCATGCGTTCGCCCAGATGAAAGATCGTGAAACGTACTGGCCGTTCCGAAGTGAGCGCGCGCGCGCGCACTGCGTCGAGCGACTGCTCGGGATCGCTTAAACGGGTATTGAACAGCGCTGCCGCTGCCCGCCAGCCTTCGGAACGTATAAGTTTGAGGTCTGGCCCCAGGATGGTGCGGGCGGCTTGATTGTCCAATACCAGCTTGCCGGAAGCATCGAAGATCAGCACAGCTTGGCCAAACCCTTCGATGATCGCTGGACTGGGCGGTGCACGGTGAATGGTCATGATGCGCTCCGACGATTGTGCTGTTTCTGCGGCAAACTGCCCGCTTAAGTCTCCTGAAGCTGCTCGTGCTGTTTATTTGACTGACTGTATTCTATTGCAGTTTTGTCCGTGTGGTCTGTAATGTTTTATGAACAGCTAGACATCATTTCACTTCGCGCAAATGCGGATAGAGCAAAACGTCGCGGATGCTGCGCTGGTCCGTCAGCAGCATGGTGAATCGATCGACACCCATGCCAAAGCCGCCGTTAGGAGGCATACCATAGCGCATGGCACGCAGGTAGTCTTCATCGGTGGGGGTAGCGTCATCTTCATCTGGCCGATACAGCTTGGCCATTTCGACGAATCGCTCAGCTTGATCGCGTGGGTCATTCAGCTCCGTAAACGCGTTGCCCATCTCCATGCCGCCGATGTACAGCTCAAATCGTTCGACGTGGACATCATCATACGCAACGCGCTTGGCGAATGGGGAGATATCGCGCGGATAATCGACAATAAACGTAGGCTGGATCAGGGTTGGCTCGACGTATTTGCCCAGTAGATGCTCGATGATTTTCCCCCAGGTTTGGCCGGTCGCGATCTCGTCGCCCAGCTCGCGTGCCGCGCGCGCCAGTTGATCACGATCAGGATACGATAGATAATCGATGCCTGTCGCGCGTTGAAGGGCCTCGCGCACCGTCAGGCGGGGCCATCCTGGGCTAAAATCGATTGTCTGTCCTTGAAATGTCGTCGTCAATCCGCCGTGTACGCGCTGGCAAACGAAAGCCAGCATGCGTTCGATGAGCGCCATGACACCGTTGTAATCGATGTAGGCTTTGTAGAGTTCCAACATCGTGAATTCGGTGTTGTGTTTAAAGCTGACGCCCTCATTACGGAAGACGCGGCCAAGTTCATAAACACCGTCATAGCCGCCCACGAGCAAACGTTTTAGATACAGCTCGAAACTGATGCGCAGATAGAGGTCTTGATGAAGCTGGTTATGATGCGTAGTGAACGGCCGGGCTGCCGCCCCACCATAGATCGGCTGAAGGATCGGGGTTTCGACCTCTAGAAAGCCTTCGGCGTCGAGGAACTCGCGCAGCGCACGGATGATCATGGCGCGTTTTTTGAATACATCGCGCACCGCTTGGTTGACGGCGAGATCGGCGTAGCGCTGCCGGTAGCGTTGTTCAATATCGCTGAACTCGCCATATTCAACCGTGGTTCCATCCTCTTGTTTTGCGATCTTGACGACCGGGAGCGGGCTGAGCGATTTAGCGAGCAGGCGCAGCTCACTCACGCGCAGGCTAACCTCACCTGCCTGCGTGCGCATCAAGGTGCCGCTGGCCTGCACGAAGTCGTCCATCTCAATTAATTTGTCTTTGATGAGAGCGTAGACTGCTTCGTCCATATCGTTGATGCGCAGGAAGAGCTGTAAGCGACCGCTCTCATCTTCAATATGGAGGAACGAAACCTTTCCCTTGATGTTGACGCGCCGAATGCGACCGCACACAGTGGCGTACACTGGGATGACCGCCTCTGGCGAGGGCGCATTTGCTTCAGCCGCTTCGTAAGCGCTGATCGCGGCAGCTGTCGTATGGGTTCGTTCAGCGCGCGCGGGATAGGCACATATCCCGCGCGCTTCTAGTTCGCGCAACTTGTCGAGCCGTTCCTGTTCGAGACGATTCGGCTGCCACATAAACTCTGTCCTCCTCGTAGTGTAGGGCAGCGCCGACGCATGCTAGGCTGGGCGGCGGCAAAACAAAGCCCCGATCGCCGTCGGGGCTTCAAAAACGTTGGGCAACCTGCCCTACTTTATCGCTTTAATGATGAAGGTAATATCCCCGCCGGGCGCGTGCACTAGCACTTTATCGCCTTTTTTGGCGCCCATCATCGCTTTGCCGAGCGGGCTTTCAAGGGAAATTTTTCCTTC
>JBDNDP010000028.1:0-47752 GCA_046719065.1 Aggregatilineales bacterium
GGATAATTTTGCATGTCGAATGTGCTATGTCTCCGGTTTCATTCGCAGTCATCAGTATACAGGATGTTCGACTCAATAACAGTCTGGAATGTCTGTGTTACGCCGCCGGGAAAGCGTCGCTGTCTTGCCGATTAGTCATCGATACGTATAATAAAGAGGTGCCACACAGCGGGCTAACTCGTTGAATTTCGAATAACATGCTTTATCCAAATCATAACCCGACATGGCGGCTGCCCGCACCGGTTGACTTGCGCGCTTTGAGAGGAGCAGTGGAATGGCGAAATCGCGGACAGAGTTGATGGTTGATCGACTGCGCGATCTGCAGGCCGCTACACCAGAGATCGAAGCTGCTGCTGTTGTAAGTGTTGATGGGTTGACGATGGCGTCCTCGCTGCCTGCTAATGTCGAGGAAGATCGAGTTTCGGCCATGTCTGCCGCTATGCTGTCGCTGGGCGAACGGATCGCGAATGAGCTTGGCCGTGGTGCGCTCGAGCAGGTTCATATCAAGGGGGATGAAGGCTACGTGATCCTCATGTCGGTCGGCGAGGAAGCTGTGCTGACGACCTTGGTGCGCGAGGGGGCCAAACTCGGATTGATCTTTCTCGATATGCGCAGAACTGCCGATGATCTTGAACGCTTAGTATGATAGACCGCCTGCGCTGGCAATCTGGACGACCAATCGGCGGGGAGTGAGACCCGTAATAGGGAGGAAACTCCCCGTCACTTTTTGGGGTAGAGGTGTGAAATGGCTAATCCCAAGTATATTTTCTGCACTGGGGGTGTTGTTAGTTCCGTTGGAAAAGGCGTGACGGCAGCGGCCATCGGGCGTATTTTGAAGGCGCGCGGCTTTAAGGTCGCTATTCAGAAACTTGATCCCTATCTCAACGTCGATCCCGGAACGATGAGTCCATATCAACATGGCGAAGTTTTTGTCACGGCTGATGGCGCGGAGACCGATCTCGATTTAGGGCATTATGAACGTTTCATCGATGAGAACTTGAACCGAGCATGCAACGTCACGGCGGGACAGGTTTACAGCCATGTGATTGATAAAGAGCGACGGGGAGATTATCTTGGGGGCACTATTCAAGTAGTGCCGCACATCACGAATGAGATCAAGCGGCGCATTGCGCTCGTTGGCAAAGAGAACAATGCCGATATCGTCATCGTGGAAGTTGGTGGGACGGTTGGCGATATTGAAGGCCTGCCGTTTTTGGAGGCAATTCGGCAGATGCGTATGAGCCTCGGCCGAAATGATGCGCTCTACATTCATGTTACATTCCTGCCTTACATCGGGGCCACGGGCGAATTGAAGACAAAGCCAACACAACACAGCGTGCGTGAACTGCGTGGGATTGGCATTCAACCGCAGGTCATCATCGCGCGCACGGATTATCCGGTCAGCAAAGATGTTTCAGACAAAATCGCCTTGTTTTGCGATGTGGAGGAGCGGGCCGTCATCGCGCTGGAAACAACTGATCTGCTCTACAATGTGCCGCTGATGTTGGAGGATGCTGGCCTCGGCGATTATCTGGTCGAGCAGCTTCGTTTGCCGCAACGAACCCCCGAGCTTGGAGAGTGGCGGCTGATGGTGCAGCGAATGCGCCTCGCCCAAGAAGCTGTGAAGATCGCCGTTGTAGGAAAATACATCGAGCTGCATGATGCTTATATGAGCGTCAAGGAAGCTTTGTTCCATGCGGCGAGCGCTTTCGATCGTCGGCTTGAGATCCTGTGGGTCAATTCGGTCGATCTTGAAAAAGGCCGTGGCTGGGAAGTTTTACAGCAAGCGCAAGGGATCGTCGTGCCAGGGGGGTTCGGCTATCGCGGCATCGAGGGCAAAATTTTAGCAGCACGTTATGCGCGTGAGCATCGTATTCCATATTTGGGCTTATGCCTAGGGATGCAAACGATGTGCATCGAATTTGCACGGAACGTGCTGGGCCTCGAGGATGCGATCAGTTCAGAGTTTGAGATGACCAGCGACAACTTCGTCATCGATATGATGCTTGAGCAGCGCGGCATTACTGATCTAGGCGGTACGATGCGTCTTGGTCTTTATCCGTGTCGGCTTCAGCCGCAAACGCGCGCTTACGAGGCATATGGCGGAGCCGCCGAAGTGCAAGAACGCCACCGTCATCGTTTTGAGTTTAACAATGAGTACCGTCAGGTTTTTAACGAACATGGGATGCGTTTCAGCGGCTTAAGCCCAGATGGTAATCTCGTCGAGATTGCTGAGATTGAGGATCATCCTTTCATGGTCGGCAGTCAGTTTCACCCTGAATTCTTGAGCCGGCCCAATGCGCCGCATCCCTTGTTCAGTGCTTTGGTGAAATACAGCCTTCAATGCACTCAAGAAGAAGATGGACATGGGAATGTTATCGCTAAGCCAGATACGATATCAACACTGAATAAAGAATAAGGACGGTTGTTATGTCGCTAACCAGCTTCATTCAAGCAATGCCAAAAGTTGAATTGGATGTGCACCTTGAAGGAGCGGTGCAGGCAAAAACGCTGTTGATGATCGCAGATCGCAACGAAATCCGTGATGGCGTGAAGCATTTTGATGACTGGGTGCGTTTACTAACAAAGCCAGACTTTAAGCGCTTTCAAGATCTTGTGCGGATGGTCAGCACTTGGTTAACACAGCCGGAAGACCTCGCCCGAATTGCGTATGATGTGGGCTATATGCTTTCGCAGCAGCAGGTTCGCTATGCAGAGGTGCGCGTTATCCCCAGCTTATATGACAGCATCGGCCTTTCGCTTGACGACTTTATGGCTGCGATCAACGATGGTCGTGATCGCGCCAAGCGCGCTTGGGGAATACAGCTCGCGTGGATTCTGACTATCCCTCGTGATGAGCCGCGGCGCGCCGATGACTATGCTCGCTATGCCGCCACAAACGCCTATGAACGCAGTGGTATCGTTGGCTTGGGTTTGAGCGGTCGCGAGGAGGTTCAGCCTGCTGGGCAGTTTGAACGAGCTTTTCGTATGGCCGAGAAAAAGGGCGTGCCACGCTCAGTACGCGCCGGCGACGGTCTCATGGCTGAAGGTATTCTCGCTGCTCTCGAAGTTCTTGCTCCTAATCGCTTGCAGGATGCTCGCGGTCTTCTAGATTCGCCCGAGGCGCTGTCAAAGGTCGTCGATCAAGACCTCGGCGTCGTGGTCTCCATGAAGCGTGCTGTCACTGCGGGGTGGATTAGTAATCCTGCGGAATTCCCCCTGCGTCAGATGTATGATGAAGGGATTCGTCTCTGCATCTCTACAGATATGCCGCAGTTGTATGGAACTTCGATCGTCGAGGAGTATCACCTCGCTGTCGAGCGAGCGGGCTTATCTATCGATGAGTTGGAGGAGTTGGCACTGAACGGAGTGCGAGCCTCATTTGCGCCGCCAGATGTTAAAGCCGAGCTGCTAGAACGCTTCACAGCCGATTATGCTGCGCTGCGTTCCGAGCATCTATCCTCTGAGCAGACCGCTTAAGCATTGGGTGCGCTTAGCTCGATCGGTCAATTTTGATCGGGCTGGGCTGCTTGAGGCTGCTTAAAGTCGACAAACCGGTAGCCAACGCCGCGTTCGGTGAGGATGTACTTTGGATTAGAGGGATCCTCTTCGATCTTTTCGCGCAGGTAGTTGACATACAGGCGGACGTAGTGCGCTTCGTCTCGGTACTCGTAACCCCACACCTTGGCCAAAAGCTGATCGTGCGGCACCGTCCAACCGGCATTCTCAATAAGATGGTAAAGGAGCCGGTACTCCGTGGGCCGTAGTTTAATGTGCTCGCCATTCACAATGACTTCTCGGCGGTTGAAATCGATACTGAGCCGGTCGTCGATTTTCAATGTCGCTTCGGCGGGTGAGGCGGTCGGCATAGTTGCCCGGCGCAGCACGGCTTTGATGCGAGCGGAAAGCTCTCGCGGGCCAAATGGTTTGGTGATGTAATCATCAGCGCCGAGTTCTAGGCCATATACTCGGTCATTCTCCTCGCCTTTCGCCGTAAGGATGATGACGGGAATATTCGAGAATTCGCGCAGCATGCGCAGCGTCTCAAACCCGTCGAGTTCGGGCATCATCACATCAAGGAGCACGATATCGGGCAGGCGTGTGCGAACGGCTTCGAGCGCTTCAAGCCCGTTGTGCGCTTCGATGACTTGGTGTCCATCCAGCTCCAAATTCATGCGAATAAAGCTGATCATGCGTGGCTCGTCATCAACGACAAGAATGCGTTTGCCATCGCGCTGCCCCGTGCGTGGTAGTTTAGTGGTCATGGTCGTAGCTGCCTGTTTGTTGGCTGGTTGGCTTAATCATTGCGGAATGGTAGCGGGAATTCTGCCTCCTCGCTTTCTTGTGGCAGAACCTCGATGAAAGTGATACGCCACCATGGAAAGATAACCGTCGTCACGCCGTCTTCCAACCAGCTTACCTCTTTCTCCGCCCTGTCACGCGGATTTTTGGCGATGATGGCGTTATCGGACGGGCTAGGCATCTCATCAATATCGGCCTTAACTGGGTCGGCGTTGTTAATATGAATGAGCACTGTGATCATCGGTTGTCCTACTACTTAATCCATGCCTAATGCGGCTTAAAGTAAATGTGAGCAACCAGCTTGCCAAGACGAATTTCATCACCATCGCGCAGCACGCGCGGCTGCTCAGGAATCAATCTTTGGCCATTAAGTAGAGTGCCGTTGGCGCTACCCATATCGACGATGGTTAGCGTGTCATCTTTACGCTGTATGATAGCATGCACGCGCGAGACCCCTTTTTCAAGCGCGCCATAGGGGGTCAAATCGAGATCGGGTCTTTGCGCGCTCGCGCTGTCCGAGCGGCCTATGATTAACCGGTCTGTGGGGAGAATGTTGATGGGTTCTGGCGCATCGCGAATATGCATGATGATGCGAGCGGCTTGATCAAAGCGAGCAGTGCCCCAACTTGATCGAGCAGTTGTATCCTCGGTCTTAAGCTCTAATTGGCGTGTGGGCAAGGTGGGACTGGGTGTATTTGTGTTGAGGCGTTGACCACAATTTTCGCAGAATAGAAATCCTTCGCGATTGTAATGGGCACAGTATGGGCAAACCCTCATGTTACTTATTCTCCACCCTGTGCGCCAAGTAACAGATGGCGCGTTTGGTATTTAAGCGTTTTACGGCCTTTATCTGAAAGACCGGCTGTATAGGCAACCTGCTGCGCCTCAGCAAGTGCCTGTTGTGCCAGTTCTTTCTCGCCTAGTTCCAGCAGGCGCGTTGCGAGTATCTCAAGCCGCCTCGTCGCTTCGCGAATGTCTCCCGCCTCAAGCGCTTCCTGAGCGCGTTCTTGCATGCGATAGAGTGTCAGTTTGCCGAGCGCATCAAGGATGGCGGATGGCGGGTCTTCGGGCGGGGGATTGTTATTGATCTCAATCGAGATGTCGCTAAGCGCTTGGTATTTTTGCAATCCATTCGCAAAAATATCGCCTGAAGCCACGAGGCGCGCAATCGATCGAAAGCCCACCGCCAGATTGGCCGGCAGCTCCAACTGGATGAGCACTGAGATGACACGGTTGAACTGCAAGCCGCCCAGTAGAATATTTCCTTGATCTAATGGCAGGGGCTGTGGGCTTGGCGCCAATTTGAAAATCGACTCGATCCTCACGTCAGGATCAGGGGCAATCGAAAGTTGAACCCGTTCGGCAAACACATTTGACAGGCTGCGAACGTGTTCGTTGAGGAATTTGACAACTGAATTTGCCGAGGTAATGTAAGACGATGTGCCACCGGTCGTTGAGGCTAGTTCATCAAGGAACTGATCATTCCATTCTTGTCCTAAGCCCATCGCGCTGATACTAATGCCCTGTTTGGCGACCTCCTGAGCCAGTTCAAGGCAGCGAGCTTGGTCGCCATACGTGTTGCCATCAGTTAGCAGAACGATATGGTTAACCAAACGCGGCGCAAGAAACTGCCTGTTTTGTTCGACGCCGGCCGCAAGACCTTTGAAAATTTCAGTGCCGCCGGCCGCGATCATCATGCTAATACGCGCTTTCAGCGCAGCGCGATCGTGCACTGTCGTCGCGGGGATGATGACCTCCGCATGATCGTTGAAAGCGACTACCGAAAAGATATCATCATCAGAGAGTTGATCGATCACTTGATGCGTGGCAATTTTGACCTTGTCGAGCCGCGTGCCGTTCATGGAGTTGCTGTGGTCGAGCACGAGTGTGAGATTTAATCGAGACTCGCGCTGGATCTCGAGACTTTGTGCCCGTGGATCCGGTAGAATTTCTGCGAGAAGGTAAGTCACCTGTGGTTCGGCCAGCGGCATCAGCACCCGTTTGCTGGGCGTCACTCGAAGTGTAAACGAAGAATCAAGCTGGCGCTGTTTAAACTTTCTATCGAAGGCACTTCGGCGTTCTGCGTCGATGAGCAGCTCATGGGCAGCTGTGATGTCCTGAAATTGGACAGCCGCGCCAGGGTTTCTGGGGTTGGCATCTGGGTGCAGACGGCGCGCAGCGCGTCGATAAGCGTTTTTGATGTCCTCGGTGTCGGCTTCTGGAGAGATGCCGAGGATGGCATACGGATCAAATTCGGTGTTCATGAGCGTCTGCATTCAGGACCGTATTGACTACCCCGGTAAATGAAGCAGAATGAGTGTGACGTTATCAATGCCGCCATGCTGGTTAGCTTGCGCGATTAATTGGCTGCACGACTCTTGCGGGTTCGAATGCTTGGAGATGATGTTGAGAATATCCGCCTCTGGTACTTGATTCCACAAGCCATCGCTGCAGATAAGCAGACGTGAACCGGCTGGTAGTCTACGCGTTAGCGTATCGACCTCAATGACCTCATTTTGCCCAAGCGCTTTATAAAGCACATGTTTCTGCGGATGATCGTTCGCTTCTTCCGGAGTTAGCTGATTAAGCTCGATTAGCCTCTGCACAAGCGAATGATCGCGCGTGACCTGCTCGATCGTATTGTTGTGAATCCAATAAACGCGGCTGTCGCCAACGTGTGCGATGTAAATGCGGTCGCCAATGATGACGGCCGCAGTCAATGTGGTTCCTCCATCAGGGACTTTCGTAATACAGTCGTAATTCGCTTTTTGGATTGCATCGACCATGAGCTCGGTGATAGGCGTCTGGTTAGCATCCTCAGCGCCGCGGATCATGGGCAGGTACATCGAATTAAGAATGTGATGCGCCACAGAACGCATCGTCATAGTCGAGGCTTTTTCACCGTCATGATGCCCACCCATGCCATCGGCTACAATGAACAGACCAAAATCGGGCCATACATCGGAACCCCGAGCGGTTGACATAAAGGAAAACATGGCATCTTGATTGTTAGTGCGCATAAGCCCAACGTCGGTTGCCTGTGCGAAGATGGTGTGTTCGACACCGGAAACCTTTGTATTTACTTCGGGCGGCAGAGGGCGTGTTACCCCATCGATATTTCGGGCTTCTGAGGCGTTATCGTTGGTATTAAGGGGCGCAGCGATGATAATATCTTCGTCTAGATGAGCCGCTTCACCCGTCGATTTCTCGTCAGTCGATGATCGCTGCACCGAAGCTTCTTGCCGCGCATTGCTATCGGTTAAGGGCGAACCGCTTGCATCAGCCAAAAGAGAGTCTGTGCTTGATAGTTCCGTGAGGCTTGGAGCAGAAGAGAGCGCGTTCGGCGATGCGGTTTCGGCAGCAGGTTGGGTGAAGAGACGACGAAAGAAATTCATAACAGGGCTCCATATACGGCGCTGCGATCGTGAAGTCAACGACTAACCGACCAACGGGAAAGCATACAGGATACCGTCCAGCGATCCGATAAGTATCAAATCTTCAGTGATATGTGGAGCAGAGGTGATAGCTCCGTTGGTCTTAAAGCGCCAACGTTCTTTGCCTGTGTCGGCTTCAAGGCAGTAGAAGTGCTGATCGATACATCCGAAATAAATATTGTTTCGGTGGATAGCCGGTGTGGAGACAATCGGTTTGCCGGTGTGGAATTTCCATTTTTCGCGGGCGGTTTGCGCGTTGATGCAGTATAGGTTGCCATCCGCGGAGCCGAAATAGAGCAGACCGCGGCTTGCCACGGCCGAACCGATGATCGGGCCATTTGTGCGAAAGCGCCATGAATTAAAACCATTGGCCGCGTCTAACGCGTACATATAACCATCGGTAGACCCTACATAGCAAATGCCTTCGTTGAGATCTACCAATGGGCCAGCAATGATGCCGCGCTTAGCGCGATAGCTCCATTTGCGCGTACCCGATAACCCCAAAGCGATTAGCTCGCCGGACTCGCAGCCTACGATCACCAGCTCATTTGTGACAAATGGCCGGCTGCGAACCGGCGCCACCATATCAAAAGCCCATAGAAACCGGCCTGTCACTACGCCAAGGGCATAGATTTTACCGTCGTCGCTGCCAAAAAAGACATGTTCGTGGGCGATGCGCGGCGTGCTGCGAATACGATCCTTGGTGGCGTATGTCCAGCTAATGCGGCCACTGCGATAATCGACGGCATACAAAGAGTTGTCTTCAGAGCCGAACAAAACGAGCTTGTTACTATCATCAATCACAGGCGATGAAGCGATGCCGCCGTGGGTAGGAAATTTCCACACCAGTTCGCCATTATCTAACTTGACCGCCCACATGTTGGTGTCGTAAGAGCCAACCAACGCGATATCGCGCACCGAGACAGGCGATGACCGAATTTCATCTTCCGTCTTGAACTTCCAGCGCGGCTGAATCGTGCTGCTGTTTTGCTCATCGGCGAAAAAGTCGGTCGCGCCATTCTCATCGGCTGGCGTCTTAACAGGCCCGATGACGACGTTCATCATCTTTAAACGGACCTGTTCAAGCGCCTCTTTCATCTCAGCGCACGATCGGAAACGCTCCGAAGCATTGTAAGCTAGGGCTTTCTCAACGATGCGAACCAGTTCAGGTGGCGCTTTGCTGTTGAAGTTGGGGATGGGACGTTCGTGAAAGTTGAAAGGTGGCTCCAAGCGTGGGTCTTTACGGGTCAGCACATGGTGCAGGGTGGCCCCTAAGCTGTAGATGTCGCTTTGTGGGGTTACATCGCCGCGGTACTGCTCCGGGGCCGAATAACCTTCCGTGCCGATCATCGTATGTTTGACGCCGGTCACGAATGTTTTGGCAATACCAAAATCGATTAATCTAACCTTGCCGAGGCTGTCGATCATGACGTTGGAGGGTTTTAAGTCACGAAAGACGATTGGGTTTGGCGATTGGCTGTGCAGATAATCGAGTGCGTCGCACAATTCAATCGCCCAATCAACGACCTTATCGATCGGCACTTCTTTGAGTTTGGTCAGCAGGATCTCGAGGTCGCTACCGTTGATGAATTCCATGACCAAGTAAGCACGATCGTTGATGTCAAAAAAGTCGAAAATTTTGGGGATCGCCGGGTGACTAAGCATGGCGAGGATGTTAGCCTCGCGTCGAAAAGTTTTCAGCATCGAGGCGCGCAGCGCAGCATCAGTGGCAATTGTCTGCATCTCTTTGATCGCAACCAATTTGCGCACGTCGCTGAAGTTTAGGTCACGTGCTTGATAAACTGTGCCCATGCCGCCGCTGCCAAGGACACCCACGATTTTGTAACGGCCATGCAGAATGGAGTCGGCCTTCAGCGAAGCGTCATCTGAATTGTTATTCTCCATCCCGGTGAATTGCGTCGTCTCCGGCATGCTGTTGCCTTCTATCAGGATTGATGATGAAAATGAAAAATGAAATGATCATTTGCATAATTATAGGGAACCTGACAGAATACCGCAATCAGTCTTATACCCTTACCAACACATTGTATCATGGCATCGACAACGCGTTCCTTGTCAATTTACCTGCATATTCCTTTTTGCAGCACAAAGTGCACCTACTGTGCATTCAATACTTATGTTCACCTTGATCACTTGATTGAGCCATTTGTTGAAGCGATCATCGCTGAGATCAAAATTGTTGGAGCAAGGGCGGATGGGTATCGCGTTGAGACCGTGTTTTTTGGTGGAGGAACACCCAGCCTGCTAACGCCCAGCCAGTTTGAGCGCATCATTGGGGCGCTTCGCGCGTCATTTTGCATCGCCGATGATGCTGAATGGTCGCTTGAAGCGAATCCTTCCGATCTTGATCGGGATTATCTGGCAACGCTGCGCTCGTTGGGGCTTAATCGACTCAGCATTGGCATGCAGTCGGCAAATGCCAACGAGCTGGCGCTTTTTGATCGCCGGCACGATAATGATGCGGTATCACGCGCCTTTTTTGCGGCGCGTTCCGCTGGGTTTGCCAGTATCAATCTTGATCTCATCTACGGGTTCCCCCATCAAACCCTTGAAAGTTGGCGGCTTACGCTCGAGCAAGCGCTTCTGCTCCAGCCCGATCATATTTCGTTGTATGCCCTTGGCTTAGAAGAAGGCACAGCGATGCATGCGTGGGTACAGCGTGGCCGGCTGCCCCTTCCTGATGACGATCTCGCGGCAGACATGTACGAACTCGCCAGCGATATGCTCGCTGCTGCTGGCCTTGAGCAGTATGAGATCAGCAACTGGGCGCGGATAGGTCATCAGTGCCGCCACAATGTGCAGTATTGGCTCAACAACGAGTATCTAGGCTTAGGGCCGGGCGCGCATGGGTTCGCGGCCGGCATGCGTTATGTCGTCCTGCGTTCGCCACAGCGATACATTGCGCGGCTTCTCGAAGCGAACGAACGCGAGTGGGCATTTCCAGTGACGCCTGCCGTCGAGACTGCCGTCTCAGTTGATCGCTCGACCGAGATTGCGGAGACCTTGATTATGAGTCTTCGGCTCACCGAGCAAGGCATCGATCGGGCTGCGTTTCGCCAACGTTTCGGCGTCGATCTGCTCGAACTGCATGGCGACGTTATCCGTCGGCATGAGGCGATGGGACTGTTGCTCGTCGATGCGGAGCGGGTGCGCATCAGCTGCAGAGGACGGCTGCTCAGCAATTTGGTGTTTCGCGACTTGGTGTAACCGCCGAAAACGCTCAGTAAGCGCGCTGGAATAATGTCTCAGCGAGCTGGCGCAGGCCCTCTCCAGCCTCGCCGATCGGATTGGCGCGATCGAGCGCTGCAAGGGCATTCTGGTAATACGTTGTTTCGGTGGCCTGCGCATATTCTAGCGCGCCAGCTTTGTTCAGCAGCTGAACTGCCCGCTCAACTTGCGCGCTGTCGAACGGCTCTTGTTCGTAAAGTGCCGTCAACTCTGCATCCTGCTCCAGCCCATAAATCACTGGCAGCGATTTTTTGCGAGCAAGGATATCTGTTGCTGCCGATTTGCCAGTGACTTGCGGGTCTCCCCAGATGCCAAGAATGTCATCGCGGATTTGAAAGGCGATGCCTAAGTTAAGGCCAAAATCGGCAAAATGCCGCGCAATGTCTTGATCGCGCGAGCCGATCAGCGCGCCCATCTGCGCGCAAGCGGCCACCAATGCGGCTGATTTGCCTGAAATCATGGAGAGATATTCGTCGGCTGAGACGCGTCGCTGCCGTTCAAAGCGCATGTCAAGATGCTGGCCGCGCGTCAATTCGAGGTTCGTTTGGGTAAAAATTCGGTAGACTTTCATCACAATGTCGGGGGGCATGTACGCATCAAGTCCTTCAAGTGCGCGATAGGACAGAGCGAACATAGCGTCGCCTACATTGATGGCGTTAGCTCGTCCCCAAATCATCCAGACCGTCGGGCGTCCATGACGCGTTGAGCTATCATCCTGAATATCGTCATGAATCAGTGAGAAATTGTGCAGCAGTTCCACGGCGGCTGCGGCTGGCAGCGCTGCTGTCCGATTGCCGCCTGTGGCTTCCGTGCTTAGCAGCAGCAGGATCGGGCGAATGCGTTTGCCAGTGGGCTGGTGATTTGCGCTGCCATCGGCATTCACCCAGCCAAGCGGGTAACGCAGCATCACACCAAATTCTGGCGCAGCCGGCATGCTGTCGACGACGCGGCGCATATGCGCATCAAGCTCAGACAGATAACGTTGTGCCAGCGTGCGGATCACAAGTTTATCCTTCAACTTTGAGCAGAGTCGCGGCTCGCAAATCGCTGATCGTACGGGCAGCGCTGCACAGCATGGCGATGCGGATTTGCGCTGCAGTTTCTCGGATGAGCTGATCGACTGCTTCTGCCGAGACATCCGCTGCTTTTAAGAAGGGGCCTGCCATGCCGCCAGCCACCGCGCCGAGGGCGATGCACTTGGCGATGTCGATCCCATCTCTCAAACCGCCGCTGGCGATGATTGGTAGGTCTGGCGCTCCTGCCACGGCATACTGCACGGCGTCTGCAGTTGGAATGCCCCAGTCAGCGAACGCTGCGGCGACCCGCGCGTGAAAGGCAGTCGGAGCGCGATGATATTCTACCTCACTCCATGATGTGCCGCCCGAGCCGGCGACATCGATAGCGGCGATCCCGGCATTAGCGAGGTCGCGCGCATTTTGCTCTGAAAACCCCCATCCCACTTCTTTGGCGATCACTGGGACATCCAGTTGTGCGCATACGCGCTCAACATGGCCTAATAGACCGGCAAAGTTCGTGTCGCCTTCTGGCTGCACGGCTTCCTGAAGCACGTTGAAGTGCAGGATCAAGGCATCTGCCTCGATCATATCGATGGCGCGCCGGCATTCATCTATGCCATAGCCATAATTCAACTGTACTGCACCGAGGTTAGCCATCAATAGAATATCTGGAGCGACATGGCGAACGCGATAACTGTAAGCCAATTCAGGATTCTTGATGGCTGCTCGCTGAGAGCCTACCCCGAGGGCGATGTTGTTGGCCTGCGCTGCCTCTGCGAGATGAAGGTTAAGCCGCTGCGCAAGTTCGGTGCCGCCCGTCATCGACGAGATCAAGATCGGCGCGCTCAACCGTTTGTTGAACAGTGTGATCGAAGGATCAACTTCATTGAGATCTAATTCTGGCAGCGCTTGGTGGAGAAAACGATACCGTTCTAACCCTGTGGTTAAGCGGGGGAACTGAACATCTTTGTCCAGATTAATGCGAATATGATCGACTTTGCGATCTTCGATCGACGGTTCAGTCGACGAGCCGACCGTAGCTTTGTTCATACGTTGGTGTTCCTTCATGTGGTAGGCGATAATCGTACTCGATTGGCCGCGCCAGTGTCAACTGCCAGCACTGGCGAGTCAAGCGTTTATCGGTATAATTCGTGCCTTGTACTCGTGAATCATACTAACCCATGAACACTGGGAGGGAAACTGATGGCTTCAACAGAAGAGCGCGTCCGCAATATCGTCGTTGATTTGCTCGGCGTAGACGCCGATCGCGTCGTGCACAGCGCGCGTTTTCGTGAAGATCTTGAGGCCGACTCGCTCGATCTTGTTGAGCTGATCATGGCGTTTGAAGAAGAGTTCGGCGGCGAGATCAGCGACGAAGATGCGCAGAAGATCACGACGGTCGGTGAAGCGGTCGCATATATCGAAGAGCATATGGCGAACAGTTAACGATCTCTGTCTCTAAGTGCATGTCGTTGAGGGCAGCGAGGAGAACTCTGCTGCCCTAATCCTATTAGGACGTGAAATCCATGCGGCGCCGAGCAGTGCTGTCGCTGCAAGGGGAACACCTATCCCGACTTGTCCTGATAGTCCCCAGTGGGCATACAAAGTTGTCGCGTTGATGACGCCATAGAAGCTCGCGAAACTCCCAAGCAGCGCAGCTATAAACCCAACCAATGAGCTGGCTGGACGATTATGCAGCAGCACGCCTCCTGCGGCGGCCACAACGACCAATCCCGCGATGAAGAGCTGTTGGCGATAATTCGCGTTGGTTAAATCGTTGACGAATTCGAATGGCGGTAGCATGCCCACGGCCAGCAAAAGCACGGTAAGCCATGCTAAGGGTTTTAATCCCGTGCCAAGCATGAATAAAAATGTTGCATACACCGGCGCGCTACGCAGCAGCCACGTCGTTAACAGCGCAGGTGTTTCTTGCTGAACGATTGGGTTGAGACTTGTCCATTCCGCAAGATCGTAACCATGCAGCGTGAAAGCGGCAGTGCCTCCATCTCCATCTATCCACGGCATAAGGTAAGCAGCGCCGAAACATAGAAAGAAAATATAAGGCAAAGCTTGATGCAGACGACCCAGCTCGCTTGGGTGGTTATTCATCCATATCGCCTGCGAGTTGGTCAATACGACTGCGAATTTGGTCATCCTCGCTGCGTTGACTCTCGAAATAGTTGATCATAAATTCGCTGCGCCGCTGTCGCAGCGCCATCGGCGCGACAGCGCGCACGTCGCGAATGGTCGCTTTAAAACGTCCATCGGCGGCGGCGTGAGCACGAGCAGCTTCGAACATCGTATACTCTGCGCGATGCGAGTCAATGTCGAGGCTTTGCACCAGCGCAAGCCCAACATCAATAGCTGCTTCGCTGAGCGTCGTTTCGCGCAAAACTTCGCGCGCAAGAATAATTTCCTCGCGCGTTGCCGCCGTGACGCGCTCCCATTCACGGATGAAGCGGGCTGGGGCTTGCCGGTGCATCCGCACGCGGCGATAAACCTCCAATCGCGCCTCTCGTTCCATTAAACCGCGGACGTTCACCCTTAAGCCCAATCGATCCAAGATCTGTGGTCTCAGTCGCCCTTCTTCGGGGTTCATCGATCCGATCAGCACAAAGCGCGAGCGGTAAGTTCCAGACATCGCGCCCCTGCGAACGGTATAAGTGCCTTGAGCGGCTGCGTCAAGGATCGCGTCGATGATCTCATCGCTCAGCAAATTAATTTCGTCGATGTATAAGATATTGTTATCGGCGCGCGCCAGAATGCCGCGTTCAAGGCGAACGCGGTTCTGTTGTACGGCGATTCGCTCATTAATGCCACCGACCACGTCTTCTAAGCGCGCGTTCAAGGGCAGTTCGACCAATTTGACCGGCTCAAAGTGCGAGATCGACACACCCGCCTGCCATTTTTCGTAACAATCGGGATAAAGGATCGCAGCCTTCTCGTGCTGCATATCCGCCGGAAGCGCGCCGTCCTCGCAGTCGCTCACTTCGACATCCGGCAAAATGTCGACCAAACTACGCACGGCCGTCGTCTTTCCCGTGCCGCGCGGGCCGATTAGAAGCACGCCGCCGATAGCAGGATTGATCACTGCTAACAGCAAGGCGATGCGCATCTCATATTGGCCGACCAACGCCATAAACGGAAAGGGCCGGTGTTCTGCTAGCCCTAAATCGGGGGCTTGGGTCTCAAGAATGCGTTTGGCGCCGGCCTGGCTGAGGATGCGCAGCAGCGCCGAGCTTTCAGACACCCCTTCGCCCAATTCCACCTCGTGATCAGTCATCAGGATCGCTGCTTTTCAAGAAGCCGCTGCTGTTTACGATACTCTTGCCGCGCTTTGGCCTGTTCGGCGCGTTCTCGTTCCTCTTCGGTCACAAACTCGATCTCAGGAACTTCGGTAGGTCTCCCATCGTTGCCTAAAGCGACGTACACCAGATAAGCGGTATTGGTCGTCTTCTGGCTGCCTTCAAGCGGATTTTCGGCCACAACCTCGACACGAACTTCCATCGAAGTGCGCCCTACATAAGTAAGCTCGGCACGGCAGTGAACCAAGTTGCCGAGCAGGATGGGTTCCATAAAAGTCATCGAGTCGATGGCGACTGTCACGACCAAACGGCCTGCGTGGCGCATCGCGACCAATGCGCCCGCTTCGTCAACCATTTTCATGATCACGCCGCCATGCACATTGCCGAGGCCATTTGTGTCTTGAGGGCCCATAAGCGCGCTAAGCACATAGCGCGAATCGGCGATTTTTTTGCGAGGGCGGGCGTTTTCCATACTCGTGTTTACTCCGCATCAGGCGTTAAGTCAGAAAGACGCTTGAAGATTTCAGGATCCCATTCAAGCACATCAATTTTATCAAATCCTAACTCTGCTGTCTGTGGTGGCAGTGGCGCGCGTGAGGGAAGGCGTTCTGGTTTGGCCGGCTTAGGCGGTAATTCGCGCAGTAGGGGAGGGCGCGGCGCGCTGCGCTTGCGAACAATGCGGCCATCATGATATAGATTGCCGATCCACTCGCCAGACGCGGTATAGACATCATAGCTCTCGCCGCGCACAAATCCGATGTAATCACCGCGCGTGTCAAAAATGTAATCTCCCAATTTAGTGGCCAACCAATCACCCGCGGTATCAAAAATGAAGAATGGCTTTTTCGGATCGATGGTGAAGCGTCGAGACGACATTGTCAGCATCCTTAGTGTACAGGTTCATTGATGATGCGCATCATTCCATTTTGGATTATAGGCGGATGTACTCGCGCTTGTCTTAAGACTTCTCGTAGACCAGCGTGATATAAATCTCAAGCAGCTGCTGGGCTGCGCGTTCCCATGTAAAGAATTTGATCCGCTCAAGACCGCGCCCTATCAGAGCGCTGCGTAAGGATTCATCGTCCAATAGTCGTTCAAGAGCGCTCGTAAGCGCGTCTAGATCGGTTGGCGGCACGGTTAGAGCCGCATCACCCGCTACTTCAGGAAGCGAGGATACGTTTGAGGTGACGACCGGTGTGCCGCACGCCATCGCTTCGAGCACGGGTAAGCCGAAGCCTTCATAAAGCGAAGGGACGGCGACACAGGCCGCGGCACTATACAGTGCTGGAAGATCGGCATCATCGGCGAAACCGGTGAAGTGTACATAGTCATGCACGGCCGCCCGCTGGATCGCAGCATAGATAGGGTCTTCCAGCCAACCACGCCCCCCAACGATGACCAGATCGATCGAGCGTCCGGCTGCCCGCAGCCGGGCGAGCGCTTCGATCAAACGTCCGTAATTCTTGCGCGGCTGCACTGTGCCGACCGACAAGATGTAGGGGCGTTCAGGCAGGAAATACTTCTGACGGACATCAGCTAGCGTCTCAGGATCGTTAACAGGTTTGAACCGAGGGTCTACGCCGCTGAGCAAGACGGTAATCTTGTGTGGTGGCACTGCATAGAGGGCAACAAGATCGTCTTTTGTTGCCTGAGAATCAGCCAATACGTGGTCTGCGCGGTGCACAGAGCGCGGCACAACTCGATCGAGGTAGGCCTTCAGGCGAGGGCTGGTCGCCTCTGGAACGCGCACAAAAGACAGATCGTGTACTGTCAGCAGGCTGCGCGTCGAAGCGAGAAGCGGTGGAAGGACGAAATCTGTGGCGTGGTAAAGGTCAACATGGCCGGTGAATAACTCAACTGGCAGTGGCAGATGCAGGCGATGCCACAAACGGGCAAAATTGCGCGCCGATACCGGGACGGCGGCCCACTCAAAATTGCTGCCTGGGGCAGGGGGTAGGGTGGATTCTGAAGTGCCGGCGACGAACAAGCGGTATTCATTTGTTTGATCGAGGCGCGCCAATGCCGTGACGAGCTGGCGGACGTAACGGCCGATGCCGCCGCCTTGTTCTTGAGCGGGCGTGTAATCGATACCAATGCGTGCGCGGCTACTTGACGTCGTTGTAAGTCCAGAGGCGGTTGGCAAGGAAGTTCCACATCATGACGACAGCGACGCCGATCGCCCATGCAGCCATCGTGCCTAACTTGGCCTCTGCGGAGACCGATGGCACGTAGCCCGGGCGTAAGAGTTGTATCTCTGGCAGCAGCACCGGCATGAGCATTGCTCCTAACCAGCGGTAAGAGGTGCTGATCCAGACGGTTCGCGCGATCCAGCCGACGAAGCTGATAAACGTGAACTGCACCATTTGCCGGCGCATGGATCGCGATCGCGAGTCCGGAAAAGTCCACAATCGATTCCAAATGAAGTTGCTGGTCACGGCGACGAAGAAAGCAATCGAGCTGGCGACCGCCACCTTTAAATCTTTGTGCGGTTCGATCGGCGGGATAACCCATGCTTGCAAAAAGAATAGTGTTAAAGAGTCGAGCACAGCGCCAAACGCGCCGACAATTGCGAACTTGAGAAAACGCTCGACTTCTTTCGACCTAGCCCCGCCGAAACGTTCAGCAATCGCGTTGATCGGAGCGTCTAGCGGATTGCGAACGACTATTCTGCGAATTTTGACGGTCTCCGACTGACTCATGCATCCCTCATGGTGTGGCCATGGCTGCTGCATTGCTGATGCAACACGGCCAGTATGCCCAACGCGACGCCGATGTGGAGAAACATATTGTTGACGTACAGGTTATCGGTAATGCTGTGCACACTGAGATAAACCCAGGTGCCCAATAAACCCACTGCTACCGACCGAGCTAGAGGGTCTGGATGGCGGCGTGCCTGCCATGTGAACGCTATGATCAGCAGCCACATGAGGAGATAAGCCATCAATCCAATAATGCCAGTCTCTGCAAAAACGTTCAAGTAGTAATTATGAGCGTGGCCTAAAGCCAAAGCCCAATTCATGAGCCGGTAATCCGCATAAGCGGTTTCATAGTTGCCGAACCCAACCCCAAGCCATGGGTGCGCTGTCGCCATGTTAACGGCGGCTTGCCAATGGGCTACTCGTTCGACTAGCGCATAATTCTCAGCGGTGATATCAACGCCGCGCACGTCGCTCGCCGAGACAAGTTCGCCCACGGCACTGCCCACGCGTTCCGTGATCGAGGCTGGTAGCCAGCCGCTGGTCCAAGTCGTTATGGTGATAATCACAAGACTTGCCAGCAGCAGCAAGCTGCGAGCGGGGCGTTGCGGCAGCGCGAAAATGACAATGCCGATGGCAGCAGCGAACCCAAGCCAAGCTCCACGGCTCCAAGACATTACGAGTGCTACCGCCATTAAGCCGGCCGCAACGCTGTGAAAGCTAATGGGGATCAAATAGAACCAATACGAAGTTCCAGTTTCGCGCCGCGAGCGCAAAAAGCGTATTCCATAGCCCAACGCCGCTCCTAGCGCGATCGGCGTTAGAAGTCCCATGAAAGCTCCGAATGGATTGGGTTGGCCGAAAGTGCCAAACGCGCGAAAAAATCGTTCGTTGATGAGCAGGTGCAACGCCCCGCTACCCCCAAAGAATTGGTAGATACCGATGACCGCATTGGCCGCCCCTGCTGCGATCAGACCAATGAGCAGCCATTCCCATGCTTGCCCTGCAAAGGCTAAACAAACCGCGATTAAAACAAGGATCTGCAGCCATTTTAGCCATTCATTAAACCAGCTCGATAGAGAAATAGCGGAAAAGCCGCTCAAGGCAGCTGCCAAGACAAAAATCAAAACGGCAGCAAAAACTGGCGAACGCAGAATAGGCGGAAGGGGTAAGCGCCGAGTGCCTAAGTAAAGGAGCGCAAAAAATACTGTGCTCGCTAACGCAAGCTGCCCAATATCGAGCGGCAGTTGGAAAGGCACTTCGGTCGCGAACAGCGTGCGCAGAGGCGCAACGATCAACATCACAGCCAGCGGTGCGATTGGCGTGACCCCTGCTAGCAGTAGGTAGCCTGCTGCAGCGAAGATAACCGGCGAAATCTCGATAGGGAGCAGTGCAGCCAGTAAACCTAACAGCGCTGCGCTGACAGCCCAACCTAAGCCTGATCCTGACCGCGAAGCTGCGATCTGTGGCAGGCGCCCCGCGATCACAGTGCCTCGCGAAAATAAGCGATCGTTTCCATCAGGCCGGTTCGCAGATCAACTTTAGGTTCCCAGCCCAAGATCGTTCTCGCGCGAGTTGTATCGGGCCTGCGAGTCTGTGGATCGCCTTGAATGCGTTCTTCGGAATGGTAAGCGATGCCGGCTTTATTTCCCGTCAGTTCGTTGACCAATTGGGCGAACTCAGCGATCGTCATTTCATCCATCGTACCGATATTGACAGGTTCGTTGAATGAAGCGTGCAGCAGTCGGTAGACTCCTTCGACGAGATCGCTGTAATACTGAAAACTGCGCGTTTGCGAGCCGTCGCCATAAACCGTCAGCGGTTCACCGCGCAGCGCTTGACCGATGAAATTGGGCACAACCCGACCGTCATCAAGGCGCATGCGTGGACCGTAAGTGTTAAAAATGCGGACAATCCGTGTGTCTAGCCCATGGAAGCGATGGTAGGCCATGGTCATCGCTTCAGCGAATCGTTTTGCTTCGTCATAAACGCCGCGCGGGCCGATGACATTAACGTTGCCCGCATAGTCCTCCCGCTGCGGGTGCTGGAGCGGATCGCCATAGACTTCAGAGGTGGAAGCGAGCAGATAACGTGCTCCCTTCGCCAATGCCAAACCCAGCGTATTGTGTGTGCCGAGCGACCCTACTTTCAGCGTTTGAATAGGTAGTTTTAAGTAGTCGATCGGGCTGGCTGGCGAAGCGAAATGCAGCACAGCGTCAAGGGGGCCTTTGATGTAAATGAAGTGCGTTACATCATGGTGAATGAAATGGAAATGTCGATTGCCCGCGAGATGGGCGATGTTTCGAGTGTTTCCCGTGATCAGGTTGTCAATGCCGATGACCTCATGGCCTTCGGCGAGGAAGCGATCGCAGAGATGAGAGCCGAGAAAACCCGCCGCTCCAGTGATCAATACTCTCAACGCGCACCTTCTTTGAACAGTTCGACGCTGCGCGGAAGTGTACCATATGGGCGAGTCGGCTGGCTATACCTGAACTTTGCCCTCACCTGCTTGTTTAAGAGCTTCGATCTGCGCAGCAAATTCCCGCTTAAAGATCTCATATCCAACCGCGGTGCTGGGCGCGATGTAAACTGTGCGTAACGCCTTTAATTCTTCAAAGGTGAAATCGATGATTTGGCTGAGCATGGTTGTGGCACAGTTTTCAAGGGGATAGCCCATCGCGCCAGTTGAAAGCGCTGGAAATGCGATCGATTTGAGACGATGGCTTTCGGCCAACCGCAAACACTCGAAAGTGACGCTGGCGAGTTTGCCGCGTTCGCTCCCTTCTCCCCAACGAGGCCCGACAGCGTGAATAATATGCCGCGGAGCGAGGCGACCTCCACCCGTGATGACGGCTGACCCAACGGCGCAAGTCCCAATTTCGATCAGCGCGCGCTGCACATCAAGGCCGTAGAGCGCGACTTCATCGGCGGAAAGCGCTAGCTCGGCACCTGCATCGCGGACGAGAGCAGCGCTCGGTAATGCCAGCGGGGTTTCATGCACAATGCGCACGGTTACTTTGTTGATTTTTGCCTTCATGAGCTAATGCTCCACGCAGCGCCATTTTTGAATTACACCATTGATTTATTCTTTAAGTCAATAGCCGGCGCTTCAGAGAAATAAGCAATGATGGCAATTAGCATCATAAAAATTAGGCTTAAATCTTGAACAAAGATGCTGTTATCGATAAAGCCGTGCGCCAGCAGCCCGGTCATGCTGCCGAGCACACCAACGACCATCGCAAGAGATAGGGGCGAGCCGACTCGCAGACGATGGTAGGCTGTCAGTCCCGCTCGCCAGAAGATCGCTTGCATGCCGATCAACCAGATCACGCCCAGCAAACCGAGCCGCGTCCACACGTCGAGGAGGATATTGTGGGGATGAGATAGGTTTGGTTCCTGCCATGCATCGGGCAGCATATAACGACCGCGGTAAGCATACAGGAATTGATCGAGCCCAACCCCTGTAAGTGGGCGGTCGCGGATCATCATGAGGGCGCTTTCCCATAGGCGCAAGCGAAAGAAGCCTGTGCCGGTCGAAAGGTCAAACAGATTGGCAAAACGGGCTGATGTGCGCGCTAGTGCCGCTCCAAGTACGCCAGCGCCGCCGAGCAGTGTCAGCGGTATCCATGCGCGCCGGCGAAAAATCAACAGCAGCACGATGGCCATTCCAGCCGGTATACCGAAAAACAGGGCGCCAGCGCTTTGTGTGAGGACTGCAGTTAACAGCGCTAGAACCAAGGCGCTTGATGCAGCTCCACGGCGCATACGGTCGACCGGAAGCAAAGTAAAGGCAAATAGGAATGGAATTGCGCGGCCTAGCAGCAAGCCGACGTTATTTGGTGAGCCATAAACGCTGGCCAAGCGACGAACGCCCTCTTCAGCGGTGATAATTGCCTCACCTCGAGCGAATTGGATTAAGCCGATGAGGCAGACGAGCACAGCCGCGGCTAGAAAAGCGTCGAGGAGCCTCAAGAGCGACAAAGGGCTTCGCATAGTCATTCGAACAAGCGCGTAAAAAAGCGCTGGTTGAAGGAAAATAACACGCAGCTCGGTGATCGCGATACGCGTATGCTCTGACCAAAAGATAGCCGCACCTCCCAAGATAAGATAGGTGACGACAACCCAGTCCAGCATATTGAAACGCTCTCGAAGCAGTTTCCAAGCATCAAATGAAAATACGCTGTTTGCGGCCTGCCTCGCAAGCCCCCACTGACGAAGCGCTCGCAGTCCTGCTGCTGCAATAGTGAGCAGCAGGATCAGCTCCGCAATAGGGAATGCAAATGTGAAAAGTTCGACGGGGAATAAGAAGAAAGGAGCAAAGAATAAAGTGAGCACAAGGCCAAGTTCGACACGCTGATAAAAAATGACGAATAGAAGTGCGCAGGCAGCAATCACAACAAGGAAGCTCGGGGCAATATACAGCAGGCCTCCCGTCAAAAGGGCAAGCCCGAGCTGCACCGGCTCGCGGCGGAACAGCGTTGGTACTGGTTCTCCCCACGTCAGCAGCATGCCAATGAGCAGAGCGAGCGATGTTACCATGCTAACCAAAATTTGCGCGCTATCATTTAGAGAGAGCCATAATCTGCGTGTCCACCTTCGCATAGGTGACCAATCTACGCCCAGTCCTGCAACAATGGCCGCGATCCCGGAAAGAAAGATGCTGATCCCCGCGAGTGTCAACTGCTGATCATAAGGCGCGCGCAGATCGCCGCTGCTCACAGCATAGCCCGCCAGCGCCCAGCGATCCCACCCTCGATCGGCTGTTATTGACAGCCGGTGTTCACTAAGTGGTAGGCCTCGTGCTACAGGAATGAGTTCGATCGCTGGCTGCAGATCTGAGCTAGAGAGGTTGATGAAAGTGTTCCCAGCGCCATCTCGAGGAAGTGCATTGGCCGGGGCGCCGTCGATCTCGATGTAGAGAAACGCGCTGTAGTCATCCCTGCGCAGCAGGAGCGCAATCTCGCTGCCATTGAACTCGAAAACAGCTCGACTGTCTTGGACCCAGCCGATATCTGCCCCTAATGGCGCGAACGTCCAAACGCCGCTGTACTGCGCGAAGGGCGTCATCGGAAAGTGCAGCCCATCTGGCGCGGCTGTTATGCGAGAGCGCACGGATAAAGCATCATATAACCCTGTCGGCTCTCCGTCGGGGTTCCGCAGCGCAAATCCCCATTGAGGGTCGTTAAGATCGACGGCGGGCTGCCAGTGCTGCAAGATCATGCCACCCATCCAAGGCCATTCGCGTTCCGCTCGGCTGAGCGCAGCCAGTGTATAGGCGATCTGTTGTTCGGGGGTCACAGCGCCCCAAATTGATGGCGGGCCGTCCCAAATCTCTGGTAGGCTGTTCCAACCCCAGTGGCTAGCCCACAAAGCGCTGTGCGCGTCACCGTGCTGAAGCATGATCTCGCGCAGCGCGACAAAACGCGAAAAGTTGAGATGCTCCGGGCTGACAGTGCGATCTTCGGGAGACCCATCGAAGCCATAGGGCTTTGCCGCTACTGCGTCACTGAAATCGCGCAGTCCGAGCCGGTAGAGTGCATCAAGATAGAGCAGATCGCTAATATTGTCTGGTCCACGCTCGAGGGTTGGCGCTAAAGCTGCCGCAATGACAATGGCTTGCGCATCATTGCTGTGGATGGCGGCGTAGGCATCTGCTAACAGTGCTGCATAGGCCGCGGGTCTTGGCTCAACGTCGCCCCAAGCGGCTCGTAGGTTTGGTTCATCCCATATTTGGTAATAATCGATAATATCGCCATAGCGAGCTGCAAAAAAGCCAGCAAACGCAGCGAACGCGCTCGGATCATCCGGCGGCGCGCTGACCCCTGAGGTTGGGCGGCGTGTTCGTGCCCATGCCGGGGAATCGACCAGTACGGCGACTAGCTTAAGCTGTGGATCGCTGGCAAAAGCCTCTACGATCACGTCATACCGAGACCAGTCAAAACTGTAGGGAGTAGATTGTACTTCTGGCCAGCGAAAGAACTGACGCACCCAAGTGATGCCCGCTGCTCGCATGAGATCGAGCTGCTGCGCAAGCGCCTGAGGTTCATACTGCGTCAATTCAGCATTCACACCGAGTCGGGGAATCCAGAAAGGCAGCTCACTCGTTTGTGTTGCATTCACATAACCGCGAAGCTGAATATAGCGCTCAGCGCTGGTCGCGCCGGCGGCGACCAACCCACCCGCGAATACTATCAACGCCGCAATGAAGATCGCTAGCGGCCGGCTCATCGAGTCCAAACAGGCTGCGATGCGCCGCCATCAAGGGTGAGCTGATTGGCGACGTTCGAGAGCACGTCAACCATCCATAGATTGCCCTGATACACGAATGCGAGCTGTGCGCCGGTCGGGTTCCACGTAATCGCCGCGTTGGGATTTAAGCCGGGCTGTCCAACTGGTGGGAACAAGATACGGGCGTTGCTGCCGTCGCGATCGGCCACGACCAGATCATATTGGGCATTTTCATTGATACTGTTCGACAGATCGCGTGCTTTGAGGTATGCTATAAATCCGCGAGCACGTCCTGTTGAAGGGTCAGTAATGATCGGAGAATAGCGCGGCATTGACCAAATGCCTGCATTCTCAACCACATCGGCGCTGAACGTGCCGCCTCGATCAGTCGCAGTGACGTGAAAAGCTGGGCTGGTCTGCGGCGGTTCATTGCCAATCGGTTGGCCATGAACTGTCGTCAAAATCAAGTCGTCATTAGGGGCGAAAGAGACAGTAGCGCGCCACGACCACGGCTGGCGAGTCTCGAAGACCGGGTAGGTCAGTAACGTACGAAATTCTCCGGTGCTCAGGTTAACCAACCCCATTGAGTCGGCGCGCACCCAAGCGAGCGCATCGCCCTCGGGGGACCAATAGAAACGGGTTCCCCACCAGCTATATAGGCCAAAGGACGATGCTTCTACCAGCGGCGTCACGCTGATGGCATCGCCGGTTTGAGGGTTGATCCGCATGAGAAAAAGATCGTTATATGCGCGCCAGCCGGGAGCGACGTTCGTAACTTCACCGGTCGAGTAGCTGATCGTGTTCGGTTCACCGGGCACCCAAGCTGCTTGCAGAACGTTCTCAGGCACAAGCGCGATCGGTTCACTATCGCGAGTTGTATCCGGAATCAGGTACAGTTGATTGAAGACCCGCGCTTGGTCGCTCCCTTGAACTCGCCGCGTGAAGAGGATCTGTGTGCCGTCGGGGCTAACTGCCAGCACACGGCTGTCAACGTCGTTCGTATTTGTCACAGGCCGGCGCGTGGTATTGCTGTCGCGCATCAACCATACATTATGGTTGCTAATGTACGTTAGTGTGCCGAGCACACTGACTGGGTCAAGCTGGGTGGTTGGCCCAACGTAGATGACTTGAGCTTGCGGCTCTGTTAAGATGACGCGGCTGGTCTGTATAGGTTGGCCGGGTTGGCCATCGCGGAAAACGACGCGATAACAGATCTGTTCGATGCCATTGCGTCCGGATTGGGCGAGACGTGTCTCTCCGGGCTGCAGCGCTTCGTTGGGGATCGTCCTTTCTACGTAAGGGACGATGTTCTCTTCACATTCGGTTTCCTCGCGCACCCGGGCGACGGTGATACGCATGCCGTCGGCGATCTGGCTGTACTGCGGTGGATTTACCTCGTCCAGCGGGCCAAGTTCCACTTGTGCCTGCCGCAGAACTTCGCCAACTGTCACAGCGAGATCAAAAGTCATCGCCCGCTCACGCCCGTCGACGACCAGCGTGACAAGAATGCGCTGCGCCCCTTGCACAGGAGCGCAAGCTGCTAGTGCGAGCGCCCCAGCAAGGAAAAATAGGCCAACCGCGATGGGAACGATGCCTTTCATAAAGTTCTGCATGCCATCCTTGTTATTGTCGCAGGCTCTAGCTTGCTTTAACAATTGTATGCCAAAGCGTCGAAATCACGATCAAGGGAAAACCGTGTTCCGAATATCGTTGAGCGCGCGCAGCAGCGCCAAATTGACCGCGTTCACTGTATAGTTTGTAGTGGCACTGCTGCTCAGATCGCCGGCGCTCGACGGCGCAACGCTGCCGGGATCAAACTGGCTGCCCGGTAGTTCAGAGACAACACGCCAGAGATTAAGGACTGGCACGCGGAAATCTCGACCGACATTGAGCACCTCATCGTTTAAAGCGTTGAGCAGGGCAGGATCAATCCCTGAGCGCGGCGGGGCTGTCATCAAAACTGGGATCACGCCCTCAGCGCTGATGCTCATCACAACCTGCTCTAAAGTGGCGCGAAAATCTGCCGCGTTTGTTCCTCCTGCGGCATCATGATAACCGCCGCTGACCAGAATGAGCGAAGGAGAATGAAGGCGGATCTCGCAGGACAGCGGCGTCTCGCCCGGATCGCAAAGGCTGGGGTTGGTAGCCGCCGGGTCGAGCAGGCGACTGAGTGGCCAGCCGCTTCCAGAGGCGACGCCATCGCGGTCGAAACTGGGGGCAGTTTCTGCGTCGCTGTTATACCAGTCGATGATGTTTTGCAGATCACCATGACTATCGAGGGCGTAGCTCCCACCCGGCGCAAATGGGCGTAGAACACCGTGAGCAGCGAGAACTTCATCGCCGGCGATGCTGAAACGGGTTGGTTGGCGGCCTTGTTCATTGGCTCCGCGGGCGTAGCGGTTGCGCAGTTCATCAATCAGTGCGCGATCGCCGAGGTCGGACAAAATCGGGGCGCTCGCCGCATTTGGAGCAGGCGCCGGAGGTTGAAGGACTTCAATTGTTAGCATCTGGCTCGCCGTGAGACCCGCTGCGTCATATACGGTCAGTGAAACGGTATATAGTCCGCCCTCTAAGAACGTATGCGTCGGCTCAAATTCTCTGCTGTCGATTGTGCCGTCATTGGTAAAGTCCCATTCATAACGGTCGATCGTTCCGGTCGATTGATTGCGAAAAGTCACCGTCAACGGCGCTGCGCCTGAGGGAGGATCGGCAAAGAATTGAGCGACTGGCGGCGCGCTCAAGGTAGGTGCCGGCTGGGGAACGTCAGTAGGGATCTCTGCAGTCGGTTCGATCGCAGTTAGCGCAATCGTCGGCAGTGGGGGTGGAGTATCGGTCAGCATGACACCAGTCGATTGTTGCATGGTTTCCGTAGCCGGTGGCATCGGAGTTGGAGACGGCGTTTCAGTTATGCTTGCTGCGACGGTGATCTGACGGCTGGTGGTTGAACTACCGCCTGGCCCCGTGACAGTCAGAAAGACGTTGTAAATCCCGGGACGTGTAAATGTGTGCACAGGATTAGGCTCTGCGCTGGATGTGCCATCGCTGAAATTCCAGAAGCGTGCCGTGACTGCCCCCGCTGATTGGTCAGTGAACTGCACGGTCAATGGGGCATCGCCGCTGGTGGTGCTGAGCGAAAAATTGGCCGTGGGGGCGGTTGGACTTTGCGCGCTGATTTGGCGAGAGACGTTCGAACTGCCGCCCGGTCCGGAAACAGTGAGAACCGCCGTATATAAGCCGGGCGTTGTGTAGGTGTGGACTGGACTCGCCTCAGCACTGCTAGCCCCGTCGCCAAATTCCCAGCGATACTGGTCAATTTCTCCGGCTGATTGGTTGCTGAACCGAACTGTGAGTGGAACTTGGCCAGAAACCACATCGCTTGAGAAGGCCGCGATCGGCCGGGCAACTGATGCTGTGGCGGAAGGCACTGGCGTCGGTTGCCGGTTTTGCAAGCGCAGGTTGTTGACGATAGTCGAGAGCAGCGTGCCATCGCGCAGGTAAACTCTCAATCTCAGTTGGTATGTCCCGTCTTGGATGGGTAGAGTGTTCCAAACCCCCAGCAACCCATTGTTGACGGGTGTCTGTACTGTGTTGGTGGCTTGATACCATAGATTCCCCGGATTAGGATCAGGGCCAAACTCAAGCTGGTATTGTAAGAACTGTGGATGCGATGCCGATCCGATCACTTGTACCGCTCCCGAGACGACCATATTGGGGGCTGGGGAAAGGATGGCAATGTTAACCGGCGCAGCAGTATTTTGCGCTTGACCCGGCATAGGCACTATGACGGCTGCCGTCGGCACGGTCACGATCCCGCTGAGAGGCGTTGGAAAAGGCAGCGGCGTTGGCACAACGATGGCGCTGCGGTCATCGTCGATCGCAGTTGGGGAAGGAGTTGCACTGGGGCTGCCGGTAACTGCGAGCGGTTCGCGGGTCATTTCTGCAACTGTCAGGTTACAGCCCGCTGCAGCAAGACTGGTTACAAGCAAGAGAAATATAAATAATTGCCGTAAGAAGGTGCGTTGCTTCGCCATTGACTGGCCTTTGTTCCTCAAACTCACCGGCTGCTTATTATAGCGGACGCGCAGCCTAACTTTCCCTTCGTTTACCCTATTGTTGCAAAACGCAGGCGGTTGTATAGTCGAAATTATGAAAGTGATGATCGTAGACGACGAACAGGCAATCCGAGAAGCACTCGGTCGCAAACTGCGCCGTGAAGGATTTGAAACAATCCTGTGCCGCGATGGTTTGGAGGGATTGCGCGCCTTTCACACCGAACGCCCCGATTTGGTGATTCTCGACATCGTAATGCCAGAGGGAATGGATGGGTTGACGATCTGCCGGCGTATTCGCGAAGTGGCCGATACACCGGTGATGATGCTGTCGGCGCAGGCGGTCACTGAAGAAGATGTGATCGATGGGCTGCAAGCTGGCGCAGATGAATACTTGATCAAGCCAGTGCGTTTGAATGAATTCGTCGCTCGGGTGCGGGCCTTGCTACGCCGAGCGCAAATCGCGATGTCAGACTCCAACCACCGCTACGATGATGGTTATTTGAGTGTCGATCTGCATCGACGGCATGTTTACGTTAATGGACGAAAAGTGCATCTGACGCCGACCGAATTCAAGCTGCTTGCTGTATTGATGGAAAACGCTGGCCGTGTGGTGCAGCAGCGCGATCTGCTGGAGCAAGTGTGGGGCCGTGAATACGTAGACGATGTCTATTATCCGCGTGTTTACATCAGCCAGCTTCGCCGCAAGTTAGAGCGCGATGCTGCCAATCCCGTTTACATTCTCACGGAGCACCGCATTGGCTACCGTTTCGAGCGCCAGCCTACATCGTCGCTCACTGTTGAATAAGTGAGGAACGCGCTGTTCATTGTTGTCCTCAATTAGTACGCTCACCCTGCTTCTCAACGGCGTCACATTAGCGCTGTCGTTGAGCTTTTTGACTATCATCCTCTGGCACGACGCGCGCAAAGAGCAGAACCAGTTCTTCGCTATCTTTTTGCTGATGGTCATGGTTTGGAATGCTGGCTATATGCTGGCGCAGTCACTGTTGATCATCGATGACCAATCTCCGCTGCTGCCGTTTTTGGTTGGAATTATGGAACTGGGCTTCACTGGCTCCAGTGCGGCCATTTACGCCTTCACAGCGGTGCTGGTGAAAATGCACAGCCGGCGCTTTCGGCGCTTAGCGCTTGCTGCGCTGTTCGTGATCCTCGTTTACCGACTTTTGCTCATTGTCGCAAGTGCACCTGCTGCCATGACGCTGGTGGAAGCGGGGCAGTTTACTTTTCGCGGGCAGCCTCTGACGATCGCGTTCTACTTGCTCTTTGACGGGATTGCCCTGTTTTTAGTGTGGCGATACCGGCATAAGCTGCGCGTGCGCGCACTACGCATAGGCATCGTGGGTTTTATCGTAGGGCAGTCTTTGGGTCTGCTTAATCCAGAGCTGCAAGCTTACATCCTTTCTGTCAGCATTAGCACGTTTTTCGCGTTGATCATTGGTTTTGCAATTGTCTATCAGGAGATCATCCGGCCGCTGCGCGAACGCAACTCGCAGGTCGATGCTATTGGCAAAGTAAGCGCCTCGATCGTAAGTCAAAATGCTGTTGATGAAGTGCTGCACGAAGTGGCAAAGAATACCGCTCACCTGCTTAGGGCTGATGGTGTGGCTATTTTTTTGCTGTCTGGAGAGGTGCTGCGGCTGGAGACAGCTTATCAACTTCCCCGAAAGTTTTTGGGAACACATGTGCAGGTAGGGCAGGGGGTCACTGGAACAGCCGTTGCCAAGATGGAATTATTGCAGATCGATGAATATCGACGAGATTGGCGCGGAGAAGCCGATCTGCCGCTAGCTCGTGAGACTTTCGGTTCTGTACTTGCTGCACCTCTCATCTATGGAAATGCAGCTATCGGGGCTTTGTTAGTGATTGCTGGCCGGCAAGGTCGCTTGTTTGAGAAGGAAGATGCTTACTTGCTGGGATTGCTGGGCGCGCAGGCATCAGTAGCAATCGCGCACAGCCGTCTGTTTGCAGAACAAAAGATGCTAACTCGCGAGGTCGAGACAGCGCGAGCGCAGCTTGAAACCGTCTTGAGCAGCACTGAAAGCCCGGTGATCGCAGTCAGTCGCAATTTGCGTTTGATATTTGCTAACCCGGCTGCGAAAGCGTTATTCTCTGCTTGTGACGTGGAGGGCAATGCCCCCATAAGCGCACTATTTCCTGATAGTGTTTTTCCAAAATCTGTGCGCTCTGTGCTCCGAACTATTCGCCGTGACCGCGTTTTTAATTACGAGATTGCGCTAAATCAGCGGGTGTATTCGTGTCATCTCGCAGCACTAGGAGGTTTGCGCCGCATTGAGGGATGGGTTGCTGTGCTGAACGACATCACACAGCTTAAAGAACTAGATCGCATGAAAAGCGAAATGGTGCGAATGACCAGCCACGATTTAAAGAACCCACTGCAGGCGGCCATGGCCAATCTTGAACTGCTGCGCGACGATGTAGCAGCTTTCGCTTCAGAGGAGGTGCAGCAGTCTCTAGAGAATATCGATATTCAGCTTCAACGTATGTACCGCATCATACGCGGCATCCTTGATATGGAGCGCATCCGCAGCGGCTCGTTAGTCCTTGAGCCTTGTTCCCCAACCCGCATTGTCGCTGATGTGGTCTATGAACTGGGGCTGTTGGCCGATACACTCGGCGTGCGGCTCGAGACCGATGTCCCTGCTGATTTACCGTCCTTTAGTTGCGACGTTGAGCAGTTCGAACGTGCGATCATCAATCTGGTTGAGAATGCACTCAAATTTACGCCGTCTGGGGGCTGCGTGCGGCTGGCCGCGCGGCGGTCTGCTAATGGACTTGTTTTTGAAGTCCATGATACGGGCGTTGGCATTGCCCCTGAGCTGCAAGAACGCATCTTCGAGCGTTTCTTTCGCGCTAAGCAGCGTGGCGTCGAGCATGTAACAGGTTCTGGCCTAGGGCTTAGTTTAGTCAAAACGGTGGTGGAGAATCATTGCGGCCGCATTTGGCTGAACAGTCAAGAAGGTGAAGGAACGCAGTTCTTCGTTGAACTTCCCATCAAATGATTTCGCATAGTCATAAAAAGAAAATGACCCCAAATTCCTGCATCACAAAAGCAGCAAATCTGATCATAAAAGCAGCAGCATTCACAACAATCACATTTACAAGCACAGCTGTAGCTCAACCAGCAACACCAACACCAACGCTAAGTGAAACCAAAACGCCAACACCCGCGGTAGAACTCAGAGCGACAGCACCGATAGATGCAACACCACCACCAACAGAGACAACAACATTTACACCCCTCACACAAACCGATTTATCCATCTTAACTGGCAACGTTCAACGGCCTAATGGCATTGTCTGGTACAACGATCTCCTCTATACAGCCTGCACTGGGGACAGCACCCTATACGAGATCGACTCTCGTACTGGACAAACGCGCACTTACGTCGGCGGGATCGCTAATGCTCACACATTACACGCTGAGACTAACAGCGAGGGCAACGTCGAACTTTGGGTACCCGACTTTCAGCGGAACGCATTAATTCGCGTCCCTCGTATCGGCCAACAAGAGACAATCGCAACCGACCTCAATGGCCCATGGGGGATTGCAGCCTTAGATGATCAGCACTTCCTGATCACACTTTTCAGAGACAACAGCCTACAAATGATTTCGCGCGGAGGGGAAATTTTCCCATTGATCAACGGCCTCGCATCACCCACTGGAATAGCGCTTGACGGAGATATCGTCTACATCGCCAATAACGGCAGCACTCGCCGCGCAATCGAGTGGTATGACCTGACCACGCTCGATCACGTTGAAGAAAACCACGTCTTGGTCAGTGGCCTGCAAAACACGACTGGCCTTCAACTGGGTGAAGACGGACTGCTGTACTTTGCCTACGCCTTAGGTACGCGTGGATTGGTCGGACGAGTTGACCCAGTTGCTTGCCGTGAACGTGGAGGATGTGGCAATAACGAAGTCGAAATCGTCGTTTATACAGAATTAGCGACCCCATTAGCCGGCCTCACGCTAACGCCAGACGGTCGCATTTTTCTGCACACCATGTTTAGCCCAGATATCTATTGGGCGCAATTACTGTCAGCAACAGACGCTGCACCGGAGGCCATAGAGTAACGATCATCACGCCATAACTATGAGCGGCGCTGGAGAAAATATGCCCAGCGACCTTGCTGAAGACCAAAATAGGTCGCTTGGTATCCTTGCAAGAACGCTTCTTGCATCGTCGTTCGCAGTGCCAGCCGCCAGCGCATAACCATATCCAGTGTGAGGATGCTTAAATCTGCCGGGATCTCGACCCAATATGCGTCGCCCGAGCTGAGATTTTGGACGACTGGTCCGCCGAATTGGTCGGCACTTAGCGCCCAGTTGCCGCTTTGAGCGAAGTTGGGGTCAGCCGAATTATCTTCAACCGGCCAGATCACCTCCACACGATCGGACGGAGCGTTAACGTTAATCTGATCATGAAGCGCTCCATAAAAATCGACATGATAGATGTACGTAAAAGCCTTTAAGTGACACAAATTGAAGTGTGCATTACCTCGTCTAAGGGGATCAAAAGTCCAGCGAATTTCCGAGAAACCCCGTTCTAGGGCGTGGCCTCGCTGCGCCAATTTCAATTGGCGACCAATGCCATAGTTGCGATACCCGGCTAGAACTCCCGTCAAATATGACCACAAGACCCAGCCACCTTCGCGCTGGATAGGAAAAGCGATGGAGGCGCCAACCAGCTCATCCTTATCAAAAGCGCCGTGAATGATCCCCCCTCCCAATGTTAGCACGCGCATGATGCTGGCGGGCAGCGTACCACGCGGGTTGTCGCCCCAAATTGCCAGCTCCAGATCGACAACACGCTCGAAATCACCGGGCGTCGACAACGTTCTGATAGTAATGGATGGTGTTTCAGCGACCAAGTGGTTCAATGAGCAAAAGTCCGATCAGGGCAACCAACAAGCCGATATGATGAGTGAGCGCCCACAGCAGATCGAGAAAAGGCGTTGGGGCGGCTAAATTCAAAAGTTGGATCGCGAAGCTGATGGCGATCAAGACTACGCCGATCACCACCGGCAAACCGCGCTGGCGCGCAAGGCGCGCTGAGACAGCCTCTAAGAAACGGGCTAGTATAGTCGATTGATCGACGCGTCTGAACATGGCTCACCCCGCGATGCGATAGGCTTTGAAACGTTCATAGAGAAAAGCGGGCAGCTGTACCCGTAATACAACACCCTGCGCAGTATGCTGTTGGTCGCGAACGGTCGCCATTTCATGGAGCTGAGACACGAGGTCACCTCGCTCGTAGGGAATTTGAAGCGTGATGCTGTACGATGCGGCTGCCAGAGTTTTCTCGATAGTCGTCAAGAGAAGATCAAGGTTAAAGCCAGTGCTGGCCGAAATCGCGACTTCAGCAGCATAGGCTTTGGGATCTGGCAGGGGAGGGAGCGGTCGTTCGCCCCAAGCATCTATTTTGTTCCAAACCAAGACACGTGGCACTGGCGGTACGTCAATTTCCGCCAGCGTATCTTCGACGGTTTCGATGTGCTCGAGTACATTTGGATGGCTGACATCGACGATCTCAAGGAGTAGATCGGCCTCGTTGATCTCTTCTAGTGTGGCGCGAAACGCGGCCACGAGTGTCGTCGGCAGCTTCTGGATGAAGCCCACCGTATCTGTCATCAAGATTTGGCGGCCGGATGCAAGATTAACGCGCCGCGTTGTCGGATCGAGCGTCGCGAACAACTGATCGGCCACATAGATATCATCACCCGTCAGTGCGCGTAGCAGCGTCGATTTACCCGCGTTGGTGTAGCCCACCAGTGCTACCAATGGAATGCCGCCGCGCTCGCGCCGCGCGCGATGACGGCTGCGGTGCAGCCGAACCTGCTCCAGCTCTTGTTTCAATCGACCAATGCGTCGCCGAATATCTCGACGGTCAACTTCGAGCTGTGTTTCGCCCGGCCCACGCAAACCGACTCCGCCCGTCCCGCCTCGACCAGCACCGCCACCAGCCTGCCGTGCTAAGTGTGTCCACTGGCGCGTTAATCGAGGAAGCCGATACTCATATTGCGCCAGCTCAACCTGCAGCGCGCCCTCATGCGTGCGCGCATGTTGAGCGAAGATATCAAGGATCAAGGCCGAACGATCGAGCACTTTGATCTCTTCGCCAAGACGTTTCTCTAACTCGCGCTGGTGTCGCGGCGACAGCTCATCGTCAAAAACGACGACTTGTGCTCCGCTTGCGATGAGCGCTTCCCGAATTTCTTCCACTTTGCCACTGCCGATGAAAGTTGCCGGGTCGATTTGACTGACATTTTGCGACGCGTAGCCAACGATCTCCATGCCTGCTGTATCGGCCAGCAGCGCGAGCTCTTCGAGCGAGTCTTCCATATTTAAGATTGGTTTAGAGCCGCGCAGGCTGAGTCCAACGAGAAAAGCGCGCTCTGGTTGTGCTTTCAGGACGTGTTCCGCCATATAACGTCAGGGGAAGCCCTCACTATCTTATCTTTCATGATGATTAGCGTACCACAGCTTGAGTCGTTCAAGCGCAGTATCAAGCCGTGCGTCGGGAACGCCGAGGCTAAAGCGCAAATAACGATCTCCACCCGGGCCGTACATTGCGCCAGGTGCCAGCGAGACGTGCGCTTCTGACAAAGCGCGGTCATTATAAACCGCGCCATTCCAATCTTGTCGTTCCACGCGAGCCCATACGTACATCGAGCCGCTAGGCTTTTCAGCGTGTAACCCAATTGAGGGGAGCGCCTCTAAGATACGTTCGCGCCGGTTTGCATAGATCGCATTGCGCTTAGCCAGCCATTCATCGCTCGTCGATGTAATTGCAGCAATGCCGGCCTCATAAATCGCATGGAAATGCCCGCTATCGACGTTGCTTTTCACCTGAAGTAAGGCGGCGATGGCGCTTGACGCGCCTACAGCGGCACCCAGCCTCCAGCCTGCCATGTTATAGGTTTTAGAGAACGAGATGAACTCGACAGTACAATCTAGAGCGCCAGTCGCTTGAAGCGCGCTGGGAGCGCGATAGCCATCAAATGTGACATCGACATAAGGACTATCAGAGGCCAATAGAATATCATTTTCTAAGCAGAACGCGACCAATTGTTGGTAAGTCTCCTGACTGACCGTCGCGCCAGTTGGGTTATTCGGATAGTTGACCCACAGCAAGCGCGCGCGTTTTAGAATAGTTTCAGGAACGGCGTTTAACTGAGGGAGAAAATGAGGTGGCGGCGCTGGTAGCCAGTGGACAGCGCTTCCAGCCAGATAAGCCCCCATAAAATAAGGCGGGTAGGCGATCTCTGGCACCAACGCGACGGATGTGTGATCGAGATAGGCAAGGCATAAATTGACGATGCCCTCCTTGCTGCCGATCAACGGCAGCACCTGTGTTTCTGGATCAAGAAAAACGCCAAAGCGGCGCTGGTAATACTGAGCAACAGCTTCTCGAAAAGCCGTCGTGCCTTTATAGCCCGCATAGCCGTGACGGTCGTCACGGCGAGCAGACGCACTGAGAGTCTCAATCACTACGGGGGGAGGTGGCATATCTGGGCTGCCGACATCAAGTTTAATAACATCGATCCCTTTGGCAGTCAATTCCCGAATGCGTTGGTTGATCGCGACAAAGGGATAGGGAGGCAGCTCGCGTAAGCGAGCAGCGGTGGGAGGCATTCGATCTCCTTAATGCTGTAAGTGCCATTTAAATATCGTCAGACAAGCTCATTATTACAGCGATGGAACTAAGGCGTTTTCCAAATAAGGATCGTGCAGTTCCGCCACAGAGCTGCGCATGGCCTCTAGACCACGTTCGACGTAAGCCATGTATCGGGCGCGCTTGTCTCGTATCGGCGGCGTGATTTCGGGCAGCAGGCCGAAATTTGATTTCATTGGCTGGAAGTAGCGTGGTTCAGCGTGGGTGACATAGTGGGCCAATGCGCCAAGCATCGAGGTGTGCGGGGGAACCCAAAGCGGCTGGCCATTCAGCCAGCGCGCCATGTTCAGCCCGGCCAACAATCCTGTCGCGACATTACCCATGTATCCCTCAACACCGGTGATTTGACCGGCGAAGAACAAATCATGACGCCCTTTAAACGCCATGGTTGGATGAAGCAGTATGGGGGAGTTGATGAAGGTGTTGCGATGCATCTGTCCCATTCGAACGAATTCGGCTCTTTCTAAACCGGGGATCAGACGCAAGATCGCCTCTTGCTGGCCCCAGCGAATATTGGTCTGAAAACCAACGAGATTGTAGAGAGTTCCAGCCAAGTTATCTTGTCTTAGCTGAACAACAGCGTATGGACGGCGGCCTGTGCGCGGGTCGCGCAGCCCAACGGGGCGCATCGGGCCAAATGCCAGTGCCGCACGGCCGCGTCGCGCGATCTGTTCAATTGGCAAACACCCCTCGAAGAAACGTGGATCGTCGCGCTCAAAGTCGCGTAGTTCGATAGTCTCGGCAGCGAGTACTGCATCGACGAAGCGATCATACTCCTCGCGGGTCAGCGGGCAGTTGATGTAATCGCCATCCTCATCATCGCCGCGTGCGTAACGGCTGGCTCGGAAAGCTTTATTCATGTCAATACTTTCAGCGGTAACGATGGGCGCTAGCGCATCATAAAAATAGAGATAATTTTGCCCAGCGACCGCGCTGATTGCGGCTGCGAGCGACGCTGATGTCAGTGGCCCAGTGGCGATGATCGCGGGTTCCTGCGGAATTTCGGTGATTTCTGCGCGGATGACTTCGATATTCGGGTGTTGGTGAACGGCTGCTGTTACAGCTTCAGCGAACCGTTCACGATCCACGGCGAGCGCGCCGCCTGCAGGCAGCGCTGCTGCTTCCGCGCAGCGCAGAAGCAGTGAGCGCAGCAGGTTTAGCTCTTGCTTCAGCATGCCAGAGGCGCGGTCGGGCAGTTTTGAGCCAAATGAGTTGCTGCAAACCAACTCAGCGAGCCGATCGGTCGCGTGGGCACCTGTTGTGCGCTCAGGGCGCATTTCGTAGAGCTGCACCTTGATGCCACGCTCAGCAAGCTGCCACGCAGCTTCAGATCCAGCTAGCCCACCCCCAACCACGATCGCCGTTTTATTTCTCGCCATTACTCACGTTGACCCTTGTTCTGTATTAAGATAAGAATGTATTGTAAACCAAGCCGCTGAACCTAAACAGACTGACTCAAGGCCTGTGCGAAAGTATGGTAGCGGCGAATGCCCTCAGCAGCATCATCATTGCGGGGAAGCAGTGCTAAGGCTTGTTCGTATGCAGCGCATGCGCGTTCGTATTGTTCTAGCGCAAAATGCGCGTTACCGAGAATATTATAGACGCGGTAATCGCTAATCGGCTGACCTTCTTGCTCTGACAAAGTCAAGATTTTGCCTATCGTAGCGATAGCATCTTCGTAGCTTCCGCATTGATAGTGGCAGCAAGCCATTCGAAAGTAAATCATCAATTCCCATGGGTGATATTGGTTGTAGCCCAATGCGGAACGGAAGGAGGCGAGGGCGGCGGCTGGCTGTCCGATCGACATTTGGGCTGTCCCCAACATCTCGTATGCACGCGACCATGTGACATCCAGACCAAGAGGTTTGGAGCTGTTTTGAAAGAAAAGTCGAATGTATTCGATCAGGTCGTTTTCGTAACCCGGCATTTCGCTGGCGATCTCCGCTGCTGCAAACGCAGCATCGGCCAAGCCGAGTCGGCCCTCGCTGCCTGCACTTGCTGCAACGTTTAGACCGGTCTGTATGGCATCGAGCGCCCCTTGATGTTGACCTAGTTTGTGTAAGATGCGCGCACGCAGTGTATGCACTTGAACCAGCCACGAACGTGGCTGATCGACGGGGTAAGCGTGAACCGCACGGTCTACATAATCGAGCGCTGTCTCTAGTTTTCTATGTTCATAGTAAGCGACAAAACCTAAACGTTCATAACAGTAGGCATTGAGTGCCTCGATTCGACTGCTGCCCGATAACGCCTGCTCAAAACAGCCAACGGCCTCATCGATGTGACCCTCTGTGAGCAAGACTCGCCCCTTTTGATATAACACCCAGCCCAGATTATCGTACTCTGGGTAGTCAGCAAGAATACGCTCATAGAGCTGCAACGCGAGGGCAGTATCGCCGCGATCAGCAAAGCCAACGCTGGCCAGCTCAAACCGGGCGAAATGAATATCTGCCAGCAGCTCCAATGCGGCTGGATGGTTGAACTCGCTTACAGATAAACTGCGCGCCTTCTCAACATCATCAAGCGCATCATCGATGCGTCCGCCAATCAGACGAACGCGGCCACGTGCGAGAAGCGTTCGGGCCCGTTCATAAGGGGTAAGGTGTTGGCGCAGACACTTGGCAATGAGGACCTCAGCTTTTTTGATCTCACGCCGCCTGAGCAGATCGTCAATCTCACCAAGCTGCTGCTGGATGTTGACCACCGACAGTCATCTCCAAACCTCGACTGAAGCTATTATAGCGGCAACTAAAGAGAAAGTGCGCGGCTTAATCCTCGCGCACTTTCCAGCCGGCTTCAAATTTCGCTTTGCTCAAATGGCTCCAAGAACGATAGAAGCATTTTGCCCGCCGAGACCGAAACTGTTGGATAGGATATAACGCAGATTGCGCACCTCACGCGCCTCGTTCGGCACATAATCGAGATCGCACTGTTCGTCAGGGGTTTCGTAGTTGATCGTCGGGTGCAGCACCTGCTCTACAAGCGACATGACGCAGGCAACGATTTCGATAGCTCCTGATGCGCCAAGGGCATGGCCAAGCATGCTTTTGGTTGAACTGACGGGGATGTTGTAGGCGTGCTCGCCGAAGATGCGTTTGATCGCTAGTGTCTCCATCGCGTCATTTGATTGCGTTGAGGTGCCGTGTGCATTGATGTACTGGATCTGTTCGGGGTTGAGCTGTGCATCCTCTAGCGCCCAACGCATGGAGCGCATCGCGCCGCCCGCTTCAGGATCGAGCGCAGCAGCGTGGTAGGCGTCTGAGGATGATGCGTGTCCAAGCACTTCGGCATAAATGCGCGCACCGCGTTTCAGCGCATGAGCGAGGCTCTCGATCACTAATACAGCGCAGCCCTCACTGAAGACGAAGCCAGAGCGATTCTTATCGAATGGGCGGCTGGCGGCTGCTGGATTATCGTTATAATCGCGCGCTAACGCATCCATCGCATCAAAGCCTGCGATCGCGTAGTCTTGCAAAACCGCTTCGACGCCTCCTGTGAAGATCACATCAGCACGTCCAGCGCGAATGACATCGGCCGCTTCTCCAACAGCCTGCGTACCTGCGGCGCAAGCCGTCGAGGGTGTACTCAGTGGGCCGAGCGCGCGCATGAACTTGCTGATATAATGCGACGGCATATTCGGCAAAGAATTGATAAGACCGAGCGGATTAGGCTTACGATAGCCGCTCGTTTTGTACTTGAACGTACTGTTTTCAGCCATCTCGTGTGCCCCCAGCGAGGTGCCTAGCACTACGCCTACGCGTTCGCCTTCCTGTTCGATCTGAGCGACCGTCAGTCCTGCATCGGCCATCGCCATTTGAGCAGCAGCCAGCGCGAACTGTGAAGCGCGTCCCATCCGCCGCGCCTCCTTGTGTTCGATATAGGCTGACGGGTCAAAGCCGCGAACTTCGCCGCCAATCTTGATAGGTACGTGCTCGATCTCAATAGTTTCTAGCCGCCGAATCCCGGAACGACCAGCTTTCAAGCTCTCCCACATTTCCTTCACCGAGCCGAGCGCTGTGAGTGCGCCCATACCCGTGATCACCACTCTGGGACGACCATTACGTAACAGTTCCATGATGTTTCTCCTTAGCGGTGCTTGTTTGCAGGAAGCCCGCCGAAATCCATGAACACGCTATGTCACGGCATCTTCAATAGATAGGGCCGTGATCCCACCACGTATCGCATCGATCAAGCCGCCATCTACCGCTTTTCTCGCTTGGCCAATGGCATTTTTGATGGCAGTAGCATTCGATCGGCCATGACCTATGATCACAACACCATTAAGTCCCAAAAGAGGCGCGCCGCCAATTTCAAACGGATCAATTTGTTTTTGAACTCGTTTGAATGCAGGTCGTGCAAGCGCTGCGCCAAGCTTCGTCAAAGGCGATCGCATCAGCTCCTCACGGATGACGCCTACCAGCGTGCTCGTCGCTGCTTCAAGAGATTTTAACAAAATATTGCCAACAAATCCGTCAGCGACAACAACGTCAACGCCGCCTTTCAGCAAATCTTTGGGTTCAATATTGCCAATGAAATGCAGGCTGCTTTGTCGTAAGAGAACCGTGGTATCATGAATGAGCTGGTTGCCTTTGCCTTCTTCCTCACCGTTAGAGAGAAGAGCGACGCGCGGGCGCGCAACTTGCAAGGCATTACGCGCATAAATAGCCCCCATCATGGCAAACTGCAGAAGCCATTCTGGCCGCGAGTCAGCGTTTGCGCCGACATCCAGCACCACCACTTTGCTGTCACCAAGCCGGATCATCGCGCTGAGCGCTGGCCTCTTGATGCCTGGTATGCGGCGCAGCGTGTGCAATGTAGCAATACTGAGCGCGGCACCTGTGTTGCCCATGGTCACGAAGGCTTCTGCTTGTCCATCACGAACAAGACCCATGCCCACATGCATCGATGAGTTCGGCTTAGCTTTGCCAACTGCGCTGGGTTTATCATGCATCGTGATCACTTCCGCCGCAGGTATGATGACCAGCTCAAGCCCCTTTACATCATGTTTGCTAAGCTCAGTCTCAATCTGGTCTTTTACACCGACTAGGTAGATAGTGTCGCCAAATTCACGAGCGGCAAGCACGGCGCCCGCAACATCTGGTGCCGGACAGGCATCGCTGCCCATCGCATCGAGCGCGATTCGCATCACAGCTCCTTTACACGTCATCGAATACATTGCGCAAGCACTTAATCGTACTTGAAGTTAACGAGTTGCAAAAGGATTGACACACCTTCGGCCAGGGGTATAATACAAATGCTTGTCCCGGTGGCGGAATTGGCAGACGCGCACGCTTGAGGGGTGTGTGCCGCAAGGCGTGGAGGTTCGAGTCCTCTCCGGGACACTCTTAGGAAAACTCGCTAGAAATAGCGAGTTTTTTATTTTATCTAAATTCTTTTGTTGCGACACAACCTGCTTCGTTGTAAACTGCAAAGCAAGTCAGGGGTGCTTACCTCGGGAGCAGGCTCATGAGCGATTTCCACGGAGAGACTTTAGTTCGTGCACACGAACTTATCGAAGCAGGCAACCCGGAAGAAGCTCTGACCCTTTTGCGCCCGGTTTTGGATGCCGAACCAGACAATGCAGATGCATGGTGGATTTACGCCCATGCGGTCTCCGATCCTGAAGAGGCGCGCAGGGCGCTCGGCAATGTCCTCAGCTTAGATCCGGGTTATCCCGAAGCCGCCGAGCTGCTGGCTTTGCTCAACGAGCAGTATCCAATCGTTGAGACGCCATCTGAGTTGGTTGAAGATACCGCTGATATCGTCCCGCTAGAAGGGGCGCAAATCGGCGAGCCAGAGTTCCTCCCACCTCCTCCTGAGCACTACGAACCCATCGTCGATGCAGAACCGACCTATGATGATTTTGAACCATCACAGGAATTGGAGACGACAGCTGCGCCACTGCACGGCGCTCGGCCTGTGGAAGGTAGTAACTCTGCACGTAGACTCCCTGTCGCTGCTATTTTGTTGGGCTTACTTGCAATTGTGATCGTTGTGGCCGTGCTGCTCGCCAGCGGCACTATTGATCAAGGAGTAGCTGCCACCGCGACGCCAGAAGCGGTTGTTATCGTGCCAACACTCGACGGAGAGGCCGAGACTAATGCGCTCGCTGAAGCCGAAAGCGATGCGATAGCGCTGGAAAGTGAGGAACTTGCCAGCATACAAGAACAGGATGAGCTAGAAGCGGAATCTGTAGAAGAAACACCCAGCGCAGTGACGCCAGCGGCGGATGGTCTTCTCGAAACAGTTGCCGTTGCTCCGTCCGAAACCACCCCAGAACCGACGATAATCGTCACGAGCGCGCTGGTCACGCCATTGCCTGATACGTCGCCTATTTCACCAGATCAAGGGACGCGTCCGCCCTTAGCTGAGTCGATTGAAGGGCCGGAGGGGCAGGTGCAGCCCCAATTAGGCATCGACGCAACATCTGATACAGCGACTGATACAGCGACCGTCGAGCCGACCGAAACCCCACTGCTAGCGATCGAAGAGTCGGGGGCGGGGGCTCAAACAGCGCCGGACATGCCTATTGACAGTGAAGCCGAGACGCTGCCTGAAATCGCCGTCACGGAAGAGATTATCCCGACGACTGCCCCTATACAGGACGAAGCGCCTGAGATCGCGGCTCAGGAAACCCTCGCCTTGGAACAAGCTGCGACACGTGAGCCTGAGAGCCCGTCTGACGATCTTGAGATCAGTGAAGAGCCGCTGGTTGCCGAAGAGATCGGCGTTTTGGTTCCGTCCACCGATCAAGAAGCGCTGCTAGGAACATTCAGCGCGTTTGCGCTAACCGAGGATCCTTTCGTGTTGGTTGAAACGTCGTTAGGCGCTACGCTGCTCGTCCGCGTATGCAGCACAGAAGGGCCAGAACTGCGATCCAACCTAGAGCCAATCATGGATACGCTCGCTGCTGGCGTTGACCAGCTCGAAGCATCGGTAACAGGGGTTGGTGTGCAGTTCATCAATTGCGCCGTCGAACGCACGCTGCGCATCATCGCAGTCTCCCGCGAAACTGCGGCTGCCTACTCTGCTGGGGCAGTCTCGCGCGATGCCTTTGCTGGCGCTTGGCGCGCGCAGTAAAAAGACACGCAACAATATTTCAATCACGTCTCCGTGTGGATAGGCAAGAACACGCGAAAACGCGTTGCCGTTCCCGGAGTACTCTCCACTTCGATCAGACCGTGGTGCCCCTGAATGATGCCATGGCTCACAAACAAGCCGAGGCCGGTACCATTTGGTTTTGTTGAGAAGAAAGGGTCAAAAATGCGATCAATCTGCTCAGGAGGAATGCCGCATCCGTTATCCTCAAACTCAACGACGATCATGTTGCCTTCTTGGCGCGCGCTAATGCGAAGCGTCCCGCCGCCCGCCATCGCAGCTTGCGCATTAAGGGCCAGATTCATGAAGACTTGATTGAGCTGCTCTTTGCTGCCATAAACCGGTGGTAAAGGCGGTAAATCTGCCAGCACCTCAATTCTTTCGTGTTGAAAAAATTTGCGGTTTAGTGTGATGATTCCTTCAAGCAGCTCGCTGATATCGACAAGCTGCATATCGGGGCCGCTGTCGCGCGCGAATTCGAGCAAGCGGCTGACAATGCCGCGGATGCGCTCGAGACTCTCTTGGATGATCTCCACCGCACGCGTATCGTAACTCACTCCACGCTGCTCAAGATCCTCGATGATTTCTTCGATCAGGTTACGGATCGGCATGAGTGGATTGTTGATCTCATGCGCGATGCTGGCCGCTAAATGCCCAATTGAAGCGAGTTTCTCAGAACGGATGAGCAGCTTCTGAGCAGACTCCAGCTCTCGCGTGCGCTCGGCAACCATATCTTCTAGGTGGTTGGCATACTGCGTTTGCAGCTCATAGAGTTGGGCGTTGCGCAGGGCTAGCGCCGCATGGCGAGCAAGCCCTTCAAACAAACGACGATCGTTCTCATCAAATGAAGTCTCTCGCCGAGCGACGATCAGCGCGCCCACTAGATGCTGGCCATGGTGAAGCGGTGCTGCCAACCCACTACAATAGCCTGGAATAAACTGCTCAGACGTGTGCCATTGGATGGTGCGCGCCCCTTGCGCCAGCCACGTGAGCGCATCGCGCAAGTAGGTTTCATCTATCCATTCCGAAGCTTGCTCCGGCAGGTAAAACCAATCAACGATCTGCCCGTTGCTCTCAAAACGACAGCTTGCGATGAGGTCGCCACGTAGCAACCCGCCCGCCAGCTCCACGATCAAATGGAGCAGTTCGTTCGGCTCTAAATGTTGGTTCAGCTTCTCACTGGCGTTCAACAGCGCTTCCAACTCATTAGAACGACGTTGAAGCGCATCTTCAAGCTGGCGTGCTCTGATCTTGCTTTGAGCGCGCGCTAAAAGCTCCTGAGGTGCAAATGGCTTGTAAAGATAATCATCAGCCCCGAGATTAAGTCCCCGCGCCACATCAGCAGGCTCGCGGGCATTGGCGGTGATCATGATAGTTGGAATACTCGCAGTCGCGATATTCTTTCGAAGCTGTTGCAGGACCTCAAAACCGTTCATACCGGGCATAAGAATGTCAAGCAGAATCAAATCAGGTTGAGACTCCTGTGCTGCTCTCAGCGCCTCGAGGCCATTGGTGACACGCATGACCCGGTAGCCTTCACGCTCGAAAATGTGTTGGAGCATGATGGTCGTGTTGATTTCATCATCTGCCACCAAAACAAGTGGTGACCGATCTTGAGTGGTCATAGCAACTCCTGCCGGCTCAATCTAGGGTTTTTGTGCGCTCGATGATAAAATCCTCTCTAATCCATCATACATGTGAAGCGACCTGCCGATGCACAATCCTTCTAATCGTAAGCAGCAGACTATTCGTTCCGTAGCGCTAGGGCTGGCGCTAGGGTTAGGGCTTGCTTTGGTATTTGCCGGCGGGTTCTTCCTGCGCGATATGATTGGGCTGCGTTCCCCAGTGGTGGCACTCAGTGGAACGACGACTTACCCACTGCTTGACGAAGTACAGGTCTTAATCGATCGCTATTTCGTTCGTGAGCAGCCGGATTACACGATGCGCCAATATGGAGCGGTGCGTGGCCTGCTAGGAACACTTAACGATCCCTTTACCTTTTTTATTGAGCCGCCTGTTGCTGCCAGCGAATCTGATGCGCTTGCCGGGACATACGGCGGTATTGGCGTTCAGATCCAGCGTACCGCCGATGGAGAACTGCTGCTTTATCCTTTTGAAGACAGTCCCGCTCTTGAGGCGGGCATCGAGGCAGGAGACCGTTTGCTGGCGGTCGATGGTCGTCAGGTCGATATCACGCAGTCACCTGATGCGCTTGATCAAATGCTGCGCGGTGAAGTGCGTGCAGGAAATGGCGTTACCCTTACGGTCCAGAAATTTCAAAGCGGGGACGAGTTCACCACGTTTATCCCATTTGCGGTGATCAATATCCCTTCGATCGTCTGGCGAGTGCTCTCTGAAGCGCCGCAGATCGGTTACTTGCAAATCATGCGCTTCACCAGCCGCACGCCGGCTGAAGTCGAAGAAGCGATTGCGGATCTTCGCCAGCAGGGTATTGAGGCATTGGTGCTCGACCTGCGCGGGAACACCGGTGGGTTGCTGCAAGAGTCGATCCGCGTGGCCGATGCTTTTCTTGATGACGGTGTGATCGTCTACGAGCGCAGCAGCTCCGGAGAGCGGGCCCTACAAGGCTCCGCTGGAGGCGCAGCGCTCGACCTGCCTCTGGTCGTATTGGTGAACCATCGAACCGCCAGTGGGGCAGAGTTAGTGGCCGGCGCGTTACAAGACCGCAATCGCGCTTTGTTGATTGGTCAAACGACGTATGGAAAAGGCACTGTCCAGCAGATCTTCCCTCTCTCGGACGGCTCGTCGCTTCACGTTACATCATCCGAATGGTTCACGCCAGCGCGCCAGCCGCTTGATCAGGTCGGTCTAACGCCCGATATCGTTATGATCCCCGATGCGGAAGGCCGCGATGTGGAGCTGGATGAAGCCATTCGCCAGCTCCAGTCTAAACTTGCTGACGCGAGTATGTTGCCATGAACGAAAGTATCAAAGTGATCAGCCGCAATCGCAAAGCGGCGCACGACTATCATCTCGAGGATACATATCGCGCTGGCCTCGTGCTGACTGGCCCCGAGATCAAGTCGATCCGTGCCAATCGCATCAACCTTCAAGACGGGTATGTAGAGGAGCGGGGGGGAGAATTGTGGCTTGTTGGCGTGCATATTTCGCCCTATGAGCAGGCCGGCACCTATGGCTATTCCGACCCGCTGCGACCGCGTAAGCTGCTGCTGCATAAGCGTGAAATTCGTCAAATTGTAAGCCGCATGCGCGAGCGGGGATATACCGTTGTGCCAACTATGGTCTTCTTAGAGCGGGGTAAAGCCAAAGTTGAGATTGCGCTGGCGCGCGGCAAAAAACTCTATGACAAGCGTGCTGCGCTCGCTAAGCGCGACAGTGAGCGCGAAATGCGCCACGCCCTTAAAGCGCGTTATCAAGAATGAGCTGGCCGCACTCGCTGCACGAAATTAACGACTTGCCTGAGCCGGAAAAGCAGGCCATCTACCGCACACTGCTGCCCGAATGGCTGTTCGAACGCTATGGCATTGATCGTGATACCCTTACCTTCGCAGGAAGGCAGGTTGTCTGGTTTCGTTGCCCGGCTGGCACGCGCGCCGTCGAGATCTCGGTCAAGCGCCGGGCAGGTGACATTGACCCGATGCTGTATTTGAATATGGCCGACACGTTCAATCATCAACTGTTAGTATTGTTGGTGGTGGTTAACGACCCTGACGCGCCGCGCTTTAACATCGATCGTGATGAGGAAGGCAATTCTACGCAGCTCGGAACAGCCTCGCGCAATCTGGCGGCTGAAGAAGCGGCGATGGAGGCTGGCCTCGCACCGGGACAAGTACGAGCAGGGCTGCGCGGCTTTAAACAACTGGTGCCGATCTTTGAAGACTTCGTCGCTCGTATGGGGCATGACCTCTTTTTCATTGAACCACTGGCCTATCACAACGCAATCGTATTTGAGCGCTACGGATTCAGCTATGTGCGAGGGCTGCAAGAAATGCAGCGCATCCACCGAGAATTTCAGCCGGGTGGGGACTTGTACCAGCGGCTAACGCCCTCAAATCCGTTCCGCAAACCGGAATACTGGCGCTCTGTGCGAGGGCGCTCATGGGCGATCCATGATGGGATTCTAGGCCATCCATTCACGGGTTTCCAAATGTATCGCCGGTTGGGAGATCCGCCGAAGGTCAACACGTTTCCTGATGCGGAATGGTAACGTCGCACAATTGACGATTAGGCGTTCTCAGTTAGAATATTAGAATAAATAAAGGGAATGCGCCCATAGCTCAGTGGATAGAGCATTGGTCTTCGGAACCAACGGTCGGGGGTTCGAATCCCTCTGGGCGCGTTGAATTTACCTTGATCTGGCACAAACCTGCTGTTACAATGCTTTATATATACGCCCCATTCGTCTAGAGGCCTAGGACGTGGCCCTCTCAAGGCCAAAACAGGGGTTCGATTCCCCTATGGGGCATAAATCGCCTGGCAGCACTCCTGCCAGGCGATTTTGTTTCATTTCACGGGCCTATGATCGTTGATTATCGAGAATTTGTCGCCGACAAATAAACGATAATTTGGTGTAGTGGATGTGCCGGCTGTGGTCGTTTTGATCGCACTTTCATTTTTCCGGCTCACTTGCTGGGATTGTCGGCATGTTTCTCCCGCCGATGGTGGCTGCTGTTGT
>JBDNDP010000029.1:0-44596 GCA_046719065.1 Aggregatilineales bacterium
GATCTTTTGGCACGACTGCCCACGCAGCCGCGTGCTCGTGATCGTGGCGCACAAACGCGCATAAAAGTCCAAAGATGCTCTGGCAATTTTCCGTCGATATTGCTATACTATTCTTACATGGTGGGTATAGCTCAGTCGGTCAGAGCGTCTGATTGTGGATCAGAAGGTCGAGGGTTCAAGTCCGTCTACCCACCCCAGAGAAAATTTAAAGGCCGCGAAGTTTGCGCGGCCTTTAATTTGGACGACGCAGCCGCACTAATTGCCGTCGGTGCAGCAGGCGCAGACCCACTCGCGGGGTCATAGTCACTGTGGTAATGGATGATATAGAAACCGCTTCTTCAAGTTCCGTCGGTTTCGCATCCATTGCCGACGGAGCAATTGGTGCGACGGCAGCCGCAAAGGCTAGAGCTTGCTCGTCGTTTACACGTGGTGCTGCGACGATAGATTCAGCGAGTATGGGTGTCTCTATCGTCTCAGCGGGAAGGCTAGCTTCGTCCGTTTCAATAGCGGGCTTTATGCCAACCGCCTCGAGCTGCGCAGCCTCCTCTTTCTCTTTGGTCTTTGCGTCATCGTGGCCGACTGGCGCTATCGCACCGGTTTCGCTCGGCCGCGGCACGCCAAATATCTCCCAGATGCTCTTAGTCGCCGTGTCGTCAAGCGCGGGTGAGGGCATAACGTTTTCATACGGCGATGTGCTTTTTGCTTCTGCTTGAAGTGGATTAGCTTCTGCTTTCAACAGATCAAGCGGCCTCTCATCTGTCGCCGACAGCTTGGGTTCCACCGCTGCTTCGGCCGTAGGTAATGCCTGCGGAGGCGCGACTTCGAAGGTGAATGCGATGTCCGACCCGGCCTTGATGCTGTTTGGCTGCTCACCAACTGTTGATGGAGGCGCAAAGCGCGCGTAGCTGTCGGAAGGTTCCAGTCCCTCAAAAAGCGAGTCGAGTTCGCTATTGGCTGGCGCACCAGCAGCAGGAGCCGGCAGATCGTCAAATTCGAAATTGGCGGCTGGCTGAGGTTGGGTATCCTCAATGGTAACTGGCGGTCTCTCAGCGCCGTCAAGATAGAGATGATTCAAAAATTCTGGTTCACCGGCAAAGTCGGGCGGAATAGCTGTAACCGGAACCGGTGGCTCCAGTCGTTCAGGAGGTAATGTGGGCACGCTAGCCAAAGCCGGTCGAGGACGGGTGTCGTCAGCCGCGACTGGCGGTTCCTCTGGAAAGTGAAAAGCAAACAGCGGCTCAGCATCGCCTTCTGAAATCTCAGGCTCCACGACCAGCACCGCTGCGGGTGCGCTGATTTTGGGGCTGTCAACCGCAATGGACGGATGCCGCGGCTTGTACTGCGCACGCGCCTCAACATCTGGTGCATCACGCATGAGTGATTTCACCTCATGAACGCCCTCACTGCCTTTGCGCTTTAAGACCCGATAAAGGGTTTTGAGGCTCTCGGCCATCGTCGTCTCAATGTGACGGTTTGGGCTGCGTATCCCGCCGAGGATGCCGCCCATTTCATAAGTGAACGTCCATTGGACGATCGTACCCTCAGCAATTTCCTGCAAGCGAATGCGACCGCGGCTGCTGCGGAATGGAACGCCATCGACAAAAATATATTCGTAGCCGAGACCGTTGTACCATGTGGTGATCTCTGCGACGGCATCACGCCCGCGATCGTTCGTCATGCGCCAGCGCGCGCCTTGGCCACTTCGTTTGGAGGTGATGAAAGACACGCTTTTGCAATCAACCTGCCACGAAGGATTGTTCGAAAGATCGCTGATGAAATTCCACACCGCTTCTTGCGATGCAGGAATGAGGATGCGTTGGTCGATCGTTGCCATATACTAGATTATAACCGTAGTAAGGATTGTTCAAAATAGGTTTTTTTTGTTACAATGCATATTCAGTATTGTGTCTTGAGGATAGAAACACGTGCCCAGCCCGATCGTTACGCTTGCGTTCATTTTAGCAACCTTATTTGGCGCGAGTTTTCACTTCATTTTCGGCGGAGATGCCCGGCGCTTGGCGCTTTTTTTGTTAGTGGGCTGGTCTAGTTTTGCGCTTGGGCACATGATGGGCGTCATTTTCCAGATCGATCTGTTCAGCATCGGCACTTTGCGGGTTCTGCCAGCATCGGTGGTTTCCATCAGCGCGCTTTTAACGATCGTCTTTTTGACGGCTAACCGGTCGCGTAGGCGGCCATCTCGTTAATCACTCGCTCACTCGAGGAGGGTCATGACTGCTAGCGTTCCCCCTACAACGCCACCCGTCTTGCCTGCGCCAAGGGCCGCGGAAACGTCTGGCCCGTCAATGAAACGGATCGTAACGATCGCCGCTGCGGGGTTAATCGGCATATTCCTGCTGCTGTTCATTATTGCAGTTGTGCTCTCGATTATCGATATTGATCAAGCTGCGCCCATCGTTCGCTTGGTTCGCGATTTGGTCATCATCTTTCTGGCTGTAGAAGGTATCTTGATCGTGCTTGCGCTGGCTGTCTTGATTTTGCAAGTAGCGCGTTTGATCAATCTCCTGCAAACCGAGGTGCGTCCCATCCTCGAGAATACGCAAGAAGCCGTGGAGACAGCGCGCGTGACGATCGAGTTTGTCGGCGCAAACGTCACAGAGCCGCTTATCAAAACCAGTTCTTTTTTCTCGGGTCTTAGCGTCATGGTATACAGCTTGTTTGGCATTCGGCGCGCAGTGCGGCGTAGAAAAGTGAGTCCCGATGAACAGTCATGATCGACCCGCATCGCTCAACAGCGGCGCTTTTTTGACAGGATTGTTTTTAGGGGTATTGGCTGGCGCCCTGCTTGCTTGGTTCAAAGCGCCGCAAACTGGCGCTGCTTTTCGACGGCAGCTAACCGAGCAGAGCGAGACGCTGCGCGCGCGCGTGGAAGCAAGCCTCCCGGTCGACCCCGTTGAAGCTAGCCTTGTGCAGGGCAAAGAGGCGGCTCGCCGCCGCCGGCAGGAATTAGGGCTGGCCGATTAGCGCTGAAGCAGCTCGATCTGGCGGAAGACGTGTCCGATCGAAGTGATTACGTCGCTGGCGATGACCGCGCGAGCCGAACCGACCCGCTGCTCTGCAGCTTGCCCTGCCAGCCCGTGGAGATATGCTCCCGCCACAGCAGCGTCAAACAGATCCACTCCCTGCACTATTAGGCCAACGATAAGACCCGCCAGCACATCGCCAGTGCCCGCAGTTGCCAAGGCCGAAGTCTTGAACGGCATCACCGCAGTACGGCCATCAGGATGCGCTGCGATCGTGTGTGCGCCTTTCAAGACGATGATGACATTCCATTCAGATGCTTTTTGAGTCGCGAGGCTCCAGCGTTGTGCAACCACTTCATCGACGCTAAGACCGCACAACCGCGCCATCTCGCCCGGGTGCGGCGTGATGATGGTCTCTGCAGGCAGGTTTTGCAGCACGCCGTCCAACTCTGCGATCAAATTGAGGGCGTCTGCATCGATCACGAGTGGGGGCAGTTGAGCGCCTACAGGCGTATCCTCGCTGATTTGTCCTGTCTCGCTTTCCGCCCAAAGAGCCGAAAAACCGATCGGGCGGCGAGCGCGTGCTCCTGTTAGGGAGCCTTTCAACAGCTTGGCGATGAATTCGCCCGTTGTTTTTTCTCGGCCGATTCCCGGGCCGACTAGCAAGGCGTCATAGTGTTTCAGTTCTTCTTGCAGCACTGAAAACGCGGACTCGGCGATTACGCCAAGATCGTGCGGCAGCAGCAGCCAAGTTGCTTCCAGTGCGTCACCTGCCAACATTGATGCAACGGGAGTCGGTGTTGCAATAGTTACCAAGCCAGCACCGGCACGGTAGGCGCTCAGTGCGCATAAGGCCGGCGCGCCGACATAATTGACCGAACCGGCAGCGATCAACGCCTTTCCGAACGTGCCTTTGTTGCCATCGGGGGCACGCCGAGGCAACAGCTTGGCCACTTTGCCTGCGCTGATTAACTCGCGCGGTTCGTCATTCAAACCCGCTGTGGAAGCTGGCAGCGCTAGCGGCGCCACCGTTAATTTGCCGACCGCCGCAGCCCCGGGAAACGTGAGCAGACCGGGCTTGCACGCGATGAACGTGATAGTTTCGTCGGCATGGAGCGTATTTGCATCGAGGTCGCCCGAATCGCAGTCCAAACCGCTTGGGCAGTCTAATGCAATGACATAAGGGCGCGGTGCCCGCTTCCCATCAGTTGCACTTTCTGGCGTGATCAAGTCAATCGTGGAGCTGTCAGGGGTGCTGCCTGCGAGCGCGCCCTTGACCGCCCGGAGCAGTTTTGCCGCTTCGGGGCGCAGCGGAAGCGCTAAGCCGATACCAAACAGGGCGTCAACGATTATTGTAGAACTGGCCACCAAATTCGTCAGTACGCGCTGTCGCTGGTCATCTTCTGCGCTGGCGATGAAGACGCCAGCTTTTTGCGCCGCATCTAACAGCGGGTCATCATCCCGTGGTTTGAACAAGTACACGCGTACTTGCGCAGTCGCGGTTTCTGCTAATGCACGCGCCGCGACGAGGCCATCTCCGCCGTTGTTACCCGGGCCGATCAAGAATGTGACTGCTGGTCCCTCTGCGTGCGCTCGCTGCCTAAGGAGCTGTTGAATCCGCTCGGCCGCTGCATGGCCGGCATCTTGCATCATCGCGTCATAGCTGTAGCCAGCCGCATCGGCTGCGGCTTCGACAGCGCGCATGCGCTCTACGGAGATAATTTTAGGCACAGCACGCTCCTCGTCTCTTTTGTTGCCATTATACAAACGCTAGATGTAAACAATCCAGAGGCGCCTGCCTCTGGATCACGATCAGCGATTTTGCTAGTTGGTGCCGTTAGGCGCTGCGCTCTACCACCGAGATCGCTAGCTCCACGAGCGCGCGTTTCGCTTCTGACTCTGGCAGTGGCTCCAAGGATGCGACTGCCATTTCGACGAGCCGATGCGCTTGCGCGTACGCCTCTTGAAGTGTGTCGCCGTCCATCACCTTGCGCCGGATCGCCGCCATAGGATCTTCTGCGTTCTCTTCGCTATGCGCAGCGCGATAGGCGACAGCGAACCCGCGACCTTGAGCGACATCAATGCCTGAGGTTTTGCCAAGTTGCTCGCTGCTTCCGACGATGTCGAGCACGTCATCGATGATCTGGAAAGCAAGGCCGATTTGATAGCCATAGTGACTAAGTGCATCGATCAATGCGTCGTCAGCATCAGCTAATTCTGCGCCGAGACGCGCTGCCGCACGGAATAGAGCTGCTGTCTTCAAGGCGATGATGCGATAATAAGTCTCACGCGTGAAGTTGTTTTGTTTAACCGCTGCGGCTTGCAGCGTTTCGCCCTCAACCAGCGCGGAAGTGGCCTCTGCCAGCACGATGTTCAGATCTTTGTACGGCGCCATTAATTCGTAGACTTTCGTGAACAGAAAGTCTCCAGTTAGCAGGGCAAAGGTGCGTCCCCAGATTGAGTTGACTGAGGGCCTACCGCGGCGCAGCACCCCATGATCGTTGATATCGTCGTGAACAACGCTGGCAGTGTGGACGAGTTCGACAGCCGCCGCGACGGGCATGACCGGCGTCAGATCTTCGCCTCCACAAGCTGCAAAACTCAGCAAGACTAAACGTGGGCGAATGCGTTTGCCGCCCGCTTCGAGGATGTGACGGCTCGCATCTCGCAAAATCTCAACTTCGCTGTTGACCACCTCATGCATTAGTTTCTCGAGCTGATGCATCGCACCAGTGAGAAAGTCTGGACTCACTTTGAATTGCTCGGAGGACACTGCGACTGCATGCTCGAGTTGTTGAATGCTCATTACTATCCCTATCGGTACAATAGGCGTTACATATCTAGTTTGTGACATTCAGAACAAATTAAATCTTATGAACCTATTCTACCGAATTCGCGTTTTGAAGTCAACGAAAACGGGTAAAGGCTGGGTGAGTAATCAGTGATCTCTTATCGATTAATTTCATGATCTTCGCTGTAATCGGTTAGCGGCATGAGCTTAGCGCAGGGCAGGCGAAAGCGAAAGATGCTGCCTTCGCTTCGCTGGCTTTCCACGATAATGCTGCTGTGGTGATGGTCTAAGATGATTCGCACAATGGCCAATCCAACGCCCGCCCCGGAAAACTTGCGCGTATCAGCGTGATCGATTTGAAAAAACGGGTCGAAAATTCGATCGATTTGGGCTTTGGTCATGCCGATGCCGAAATCGAGGACGCGAAATTCAACTTCGTTCCCAACACCACGTACCCGAACGATAACATCTTCAGCGCTGAATTTTAATGCGTTATCAATGAGCAGATAAAGCACGCTGCTCAACCCCTGATGATCAGCGATCACTGGGGAAAGGCGAGCAGCGATGTCAATCTTAACGCGATGGACGTTATCTTTATGCTGCCAACTGCGGCTTAGGCGGCGTATGGCGGTTTCGACAGCATCGCGAGGTATCACTGCGCCAAGAGTGATATTTAAACTCTGCGCAAGCTGGCTAACGTTGGTGATGATAGCTTCAAGACGGGATGTGGCTTCCAGCGCATATTTGATGAGGGTCACCGCAGGAAAATCTTCCGCCAGCAGGCCGATCGCCGCTTTGGTATGCAGCATCGGCGTTTGCAGTTCGTGTGAGACGGTGTTGATGATTGCATTTTTAAGCACTGAGATTTCATCGGCACTGCGTTGATGTCGTTGAAGTTCGTCTTGCGTTTGGCTCAACTGCTGCTGCAGCGCATCAACTTGGCGAGCAAGCCTAAGCTGTTCGGCTCGCTGGCGCAGGGCGAAGCGCAAGGCCGAAACAACCACGTCGACTCGCGGGGGCAAGATGAGATCGGCTGGCTGCATTTCCATAGCGATCCCATCAGAGCGTTCATCGATTACGATAAGGATAGGACGTTCAGGGTTCGTGATGGTATGCGCAATACGAGTTAGAATCGCTGTGGTTTCCGGCTGCGCAGCAGCGAGGATAACATCGGGGAGAAGTTGGGCATCTACATCTAAGGGAAATGTTGGGTCGTAAAGCCGGTCGATCTCGTGCTGCGCTGCGAGAGTGCCTTGCAGCCTACTGGCGATCGCTTCCATCCAGTTTGATTCCCAATTTGATTCGCCTGACGCAGGCAAAACAGCGATCTGGCAGGGGATATCGGCAGTGCCTATCATCAGCGAGCGTCCTTGGGCACGTAAACTTCATCACGGTTCATCTTCATGCCCTTCTAGGGCACGCCAGAACAGGTCAAGGCCGGGGCGTTCAGCGTTGCATTCTAAACAACCGACGAAAGGGTCATCGATGCGGGTACGATGTTTCACACACTCGGCGGTCACCTCGAATTTACGTCCCAGCCCCAAAACGCGTGGAGCAATCGTCAGCGTCAGCTCCATATTGGGGCTGGCGTTGGCGTTCAGGATATCGGGAACCGGGCATAGCGCGCAGTACTTAGGACGCCATGGCAGCGACTGCGGATTGTACTTAATCAGCCGGCATTCTTGCACCTCACGGCCGCGATTGTAGTCCTCATAGTAATGTTTGCACTCTTTACCGGCCGGGGTTCGCATCTCAGATCTTTTTATTGCCATCCATTCCACTATCGAAAGTGTAACATGTTTCTTTTATGGATGCTCGTAGCTGCGAATTTATTTTTTGTGAAAGCAATTAGGGCGCATTGCCTAGCCAATTAAGCGCTGCTGTGGGCAGCTGGTCAAGCGGGCCGCTGATCACAGTGCATTCTGGCAGGGCTTCGATAAAAGCTTGGCCATATTTTTTCGAGAGCACCCGATTATCGAAGATGGTGACGATGCCTCGATCAGTGCTCGACCGGATCAAGCGGCCAAATCCCTGCCGGAAACGCAGAATTGCATCGGGGACTGTGAACTGATTAAAAGCGTCTTCATAGCCTTCAGCACGCGCGGCAATGATCGGATCATTAGGCACTGCGAATGGCAGCCGGACGATGACGACGGCGCTCAGCCCTGCTCCGGGAATATCGATGCCTTCCCAAAAGCTGCGCGTGCCTAACAAAACAGCCCGTTCGGCTGCTTTAAAACCCTCCAAAAGGGACTGTCGGCTGCTGCCGTCGCTCTGGTCATAAACGACGATGTTTCCCAAAGCCAAGCGCGGCGCGATCGCCTGCGCTGTCTGGCGAAGCTGAGCATAGCTGGTGAAGAGCGCCAGAGTGCGTCCGTTGAGAGCGGCTGCCAGCGCGATCAGGCCGCGTTCGACGGCTTGTTGGTAGCGATGTTTTTCCGCAGGATCGGGAATGTCTGTAGGGAGAAACAGCAGCGTGGAGTCCCGATAGTTATATGGAGACCCCAGCGCCAGCGCAGGGATATCATGCGCGCAGAGCCGTTCCCGCAAATAATCAAATCCGTCGCCAGTCCTCAATGTGGCGCTGGTGAGGATGACTGACTCTTTGGCGTGCCACAGCGTTCGTTCGACTGTGCTGCCGACGTGCAGTGGTGCGCTGTAGACGGCCAGCCCACCTCGATCCTGCCCGGCGTTGATCCAGTAGACAGCGTTCGGATTCGGCGTCTCGATCAGGGCAGTCAGTTCGGCATGAACTTCATGTAGATAACGGGCAGCAGCGTCAACCCCGCCTAAGATGAGATCGAAGTCCTCGATTTCATAGCGTTCAAGCCGGGACAGCGCGACAACGAGCTGTTCCATTGCATCGCTAAGAGTTTGGAGAAACGCTTTGAGCGGTGTCCATTTTTCCCCAATTGCGCTGAAAGCAGTCCGAGCGCGAACGGTCTCAGTGATACGCACCTGCGCGCTGTAGTCTGATGTCGGCAGATTGAGATCGTCAATCAAGCCGTGCAGCGCCCTGAACAACCGCTGCACATGGATATCCATTGCTGCGATTGCCTCGCCCAAGTTTTCGATGAAGGCCTCGATGCGCTTCACTTCTTTCTCTGGCGCTTTGGCGCGCGTTTGTTCGACCAGCAAGCCAAGCAAGCCGCGGTCTACGCGGCCAAGGTCTGCCAGCCGGCGGCGCAGCGACACTTCATCAATGCGCACGCTAAGCCCACTGGTAATAGCGTCTTCGAGATGGTGGCCTTCGTCGACAATCACGTAGTGATGCTCTGGCAAGGCGCGGTGGTTCACCAGCGCATCGCTGACCAGCAGAGCATGGTTGACGATCAGAATGTCCGCGTTTTGCGCTGCTTTGCTCGCTTGGTAGAACGGGCAAGCGCCGCCCGTAGCGACCTCGCAGCGCTCGAGCCGGCAGCCCTCGTCCTCTGCGCTCAGCCGCTGCCACAGGATCTGTTCGTCTGCGCCGCGCAGGTTGATCTCGCTGCGATCGCCGCTTCCGCTTTCAGCTTGCCAAACGAGGATTTTCGCCAGCATACGCAGTTCCTCAATCGACGCTAGGGGGCGACGGCGAACCGCGGCTAATCGTCGAGGGCACAGGTAATTGGCGCGTCCCTTCATCACCGCTGCGTTAAACGGCCGCTGCATTACCCGCTGCAGCAGTGGGATGTCCTGACCGATCAATTGATCTTGAAGATTGAGCGTGTTCGTGGAGATGACGACACGTTCGCCAGTTTTCTGTGCCCAAAGGACAGCAGGAACCAGATATGCGAGCGATTTGCCGGTGCCCGTGCCCGCCTCGATCAAGGCATGTTGGCCGGTGGCGAAGGCCGATGCGATGGCATAGGCCATCTCGATTTGTTGCTGACGGAAGGTGTAATCTGGAAAATGCTGCGCTAGCGCACCGTTCTGGCCCAGCACAGCGTCGATCTCTTCGGGCATGATGATGGAAGAGCTGACCCCTGCCGAGGGTGATCGTTCGGTCAGCGTTCCATTGGCGGGCGAATTCAGCTCTGGCTTAGGAATAGATACAGCTGCTGAGGGGTGTAAGCTGCGCTCGTTAAACGCAGCCGTGAAGACTAAATTAGCATCCCATAGGTGCCCGCGCCCTGCCGTGACGATCGCCTCCAGCGTCTCAAGCGGCAGTGCGAGCGCGCGCTGCCACAGCGCCCAATAGAGCAACGCAGTTGCGCGCGCATCGGCAAGTGCGCGGTGCGCCGTTCCAATGTCGATGCCGAGTTGTGTCGTTAGGCTGCGCAGGTTGTAACGAGGAGCGCGCGGCAGCAGCACGGCCGCCAGTTCATACGTATCAATTTGCGGATTGCGGGTTAAGGCGCCGCGATGCCGTAGAAAACCGGCGTCAAACGCGATGTTGTGCGCGATCCACGGTGCGCTCCCGACAAAACCCGTCAGCAAGGGCAAAACCTGATGGATACCCGGCGCATCGAGCACATCTTCAGAGCGAATGCCGGTCAGCGCGCTGATCTCACGCGGGATTGGCCGGCCCGGATTGACGAGCGCGCTCCATTCCTCGACGATCTGCCCGTCACGTAGGCGTACCGCGCCAATTTCGATGATCTCATCGTGGGCAGCATCTAACCCTGTCGTCTCCAAATCAATTGAGACGAGTTCACCGCGCATTTACACACTTTCCCTTCGGCCAACCGCTGGCTGCCAGTTTGCTAAAAGCTGGCTGCCTCACAGCCAGCCTGTCGCGCTATCAGTTTCCCGCTTCCGCAGTGGCATCAGGCGCGGGCGTGGCTTCGAACGTGGCCTCGTCAATCTCCGGTTCCTCAGTCGCTTGTGGCGCTGCTGCCGCTGCCGCGACCTCGGCTGCGACTTCGGCATAGAGTTGCTGCAAACTATCCCGCAAATCGGGCAGTTCTGCAAAAGTCAGACCGACCAAGCCAGCTTCCTCGATTTGGGTGAAGTTTTCGTCGCTTAACATGAACCAGAGCAGCGATTGAACTTCGATACGCGCGAGCGCTGTACGGTTGATCAGCAGGTTGATCGGACGCGCCAGCGCGTAGCTACCGTCCGCAATAGTCGCTTCGGACGGTGCAATACAGCCCTGTCCTGCGTCGATCGCGGTGGCCACTACGTTGGTTTGATCGCTGGCGAGCACACGGCGGTACTCTGGCCAGCTTAAGTAAGCGAGCGCGCCGGGAACGTTGGCCACCGCCGCTGCGCGGAAAGCGACATCAGCGTTCACTTCCGTGTCAGTCCGGAGCGCGCCTGTTCCGCCAGCTAAAACGCTCAGCAAATCTCCGAGTGGGTCGTTAGCCGCAGGAGCGAACAAAATGAGCGGTTCGGAGGGGAACGAGGCATCGACCTGATCCCACGTCACGATGTCGCCAGAAGCGGCATCCCATGCGCGAACAACCTGCTCAAGCGTCAGGCAGGCTGTATAACCTGCTTGAGCATTTGCGAGCAGCACTACCGGCTGTCGTCCGAGTTCCAAAGGCGAAATTTGGACATCATTCGCTTCGCAGTTATCGGCTTGTTCGTCATTCAGCGGATTGACTGCCACTGCCAGATCGATCTCTCCATTGCATAGTCGACGAAAGCCATCGGCCTCGCCGAACATCGACCGGCTGATCTGCACGCCCGGCTGTGCAACGCTGAAAGCGGACGTGACAGCGGCGAAGTAATCGGTTTGCGCGGCAGAACCCGCCATGGTGATGGACCCGACCAAGCCCTGCGGGATGGTAAAAGCGATTACATCGCGCGTGAACTGGCGTCCGGTTTGACCGTTCTCGATGATAGCGCGATTGCGTTCCTGTATCTCTGGCGATGGGGCGAGCGCACCGCTTACTTGCGCTTGGGCGGCCGCATCGTTATCAAGCAGCGCATTGATGATCGCTTGCACATTCGCGTTATCCCGGTTGGCGGCATTAATGTAAGCGAACAGACGGCGGCTGCCTGGATATAACCGGCCTTCAATCGTTTCGATCGAAGGTGAGACGCAGCCAGCAATGCCGCCATCCAACGCAAGCAGGGCGAGCGACTCATCCTGCGCAGCACGGGCTGCCACAGGATAGCTGACGAAGCCGAGGGCAGATGTATCCTCAAGCACCGTGAGCAGAATTTCGTTTTCATCTTCAAAGCGCAAGAAATCGCGGCGCAGTCCATCGCCTTCAATCTGTTCGTCAAGTAGGGCGTAGACTGCGCTTAACTCGTCGGGCAAGGCCAGCCGCAGCGGCTGCGAGGGAAGCTCGGGATCAATCTGATTCCAGTCCATGATCGTGCCTTGAGAGCTAGGCGCTAACAGCAAATTGAGCGTATCCATCGTCAAACATTGTAGGAACGCAGCGTCGCGATGGGCCACAAGGGCATAGGCATCGAAGGCCATCAGCAGCTCGATAAATTCAACATCGCGCAGCGCACAGCTCACTTCTTCATCCACTCCGATCGGGCGGGTCGCCAGTGTCACATCGGCCTCGCCGGCGCAGAATAGGTCAAAGCCCCGGCTAGTGCCGGTGACCGTAATCTCAACCGCTTGTGCAGTGCCCGCAGCCTCGAGAGCGGTTTGTACGAATGGAGCAGCAATGCCTGAACCGACGACTGCGGCTCGATCGGGTTCGCCTTGTTCATCTTGCGCCAAGATAATCATGGTGTTTAGCAAAAGCGCTGCGAGGACAATCATCCCAAGCAGGCGCGGGAAAGCGCGCTTCATTGATGCTCCTTAACGTGATCGATGTCGTATAATAAGGTGCCGAAGACATTGTACCGTTATGGTCTTAATTGTCCATACGGTATTTAGATAGGAAGATCATGTCAGCAGCAGAACCTACATTGTATGAATTGGTGGGTGGGGAAGCCACGTTTCGCCAACTCGTTGACGAGTTTTATGCGCGGGTCGAAGCAGACCCAGTACTGCGGCCGATGTTTCCTGATGATCTTGAGCCGGGGAAACGCTGGCAGTTTTTGTTCCTTTGCCAGTTTTTTGGCGGCCCGGCGATGTATCAGGCTGAGCGTGGGCATCCGCGACTGCGCATGCGTCACATGCCTTTTCCAATCGATGCACAGGCGCGGACGGCATGGCTGCGGCACATGTTCGCCGCGATTGACGCAGTTGCCATCGCTGAGCCGATGCGAACGATTATGCGGCAGTATTTTGAGCGCGCCTCTGAGCACATGATCAATCGATATGATGTGTCCGATCAGGCCTTTTCGGGAGGGTAAAATGCCGGCAGTGGATCCTTCGTCATCCCCTGTGCCGGCATCCACGGCTGGCTGGATGAGGCGCGTCGCACAGCGCGTGGTTCGGCTGCCGCGTTTCAGCCGCTTCTTGATCGCTATCTTTTTCGCCGTTTCAGTCACGCTGCTGCTGACGCCGATCGTCGATATTCTCTATACAACCTATCTCTTCTCTTGGGATACGCGTATCCTACCTGCCTTAGTTTCGACCGGCGCAGGGATTTTGATGTATGCGTTCGGTTGGTGGCTGGTGGTTGGCTTTGCAGGTGAACAGCCACGACCTCGACCTGCAATTGTGGCTTATCTGGCGGTGGGTTGTTTTGCGGTGCTGGGCAATCTTTTCTTGATCATCAATGGCGCGCTGAACGTCGCACGTGGATGAAGGATGATAGCGAATGATGATTGTGCGTCGGCTTCTCTTGCTCTGTGGCTTGCTGGCCGCGGCCTGTGGGCAGCAGCCTGAGGCGACGAGCATTCCGACCTTGTCCCCAGTGACCGCTGAGCCGACTGTTGAAAACGCTCAAACGGCTCCCACTGCGACTGAGATCGTTCGCGCGACGCTGCCGCCGACTTGGACGCCAGAGCCGCTGCCCAGCGCGACGCCAACCGTTGTGCCGGAGCCGACCATCGATGTGACGACCGAATTTATGATGGCGCAGCCGACGCTGCCCGCCTGCGCAGCCTTTGACATCGATCGTGAACGCAGCGCAGAGGCTTTCACGTTGGGCACCAGCCCGCTTGTCGCTTGGCAGGCCGTGCTCGCCGCAGTCACCTACCGCGTCACACTTTATGACAGCAATTTCAACGTCCTTCACGAGCAAGATGTACTCGCGACGCAGCACATTTTCATCGCTGATCTATTTCGCTATGATGATTTCTACTTCTGGGAAGTGAGGCCGCTCGATCGTTTTGGGGTTCAGATTTGCCTTCCGCGTGGGGGGCGGCTGGTGCCACAGTTATGATCTGGCAGCCTTTCGCCTATAGCGTCTCCGCGTTAGCGAGGATATATTGTTCGAACGCTTCGGCCGTCCATGGCAGGGCGAGCCTGAAAAAGTGTGCGTAAATCGCTTCGGCATAAACGCGGATCTCGTACTGGGCATCGGCAGCCATACGCAGGCGCAGCCAATGCATCAGGTTGAGCGCGTCAACTTTGACAACCCATGTGTAGTAGACGCTAAAACCGGGCAGGAATAGGCGCGCCATCTCTTTGGAGACCCCGGCGGCCAGCGCTGCTTCATAGTGAGTGTACGCTTGGTCATAAAACGCGAGCAGCTTCTGCGTCATTGTCTCATTTTCAGCGGGGTCGAGAAAGCCCTCGCTGGCCTGTTTATTGCTTTTTGATTGACGCCGCCACTGCTCAGGCACATAAAAATCATGTTCGTCAAACGGCGTATAACGCCCTGACTGCGCATTAGCCGACTGGTAGTGGAAAGTGCGATGCCGCACCCACTGCCACCAAGTGACCAAGGGAGCGCGCACCCGAAATTTGAATTCGACCATCTCGAACGGACTGGTATGTTGATGGCGCATGAGATAAAAGAGGAGCTTTTTATCAGCCTCCGCACCTTTGCTCTCTCCCAGAAAGCTGACGCGCGCCGCATTAACGATCGCCAAATCGCCGCTGACGGCAGCCGCCGGGTGCGGCATCAGATCGACCAGCTCAACCCATCCTTTATCCAAAACATCCACCCGCTTGCCGATCAGTCCTTCTTCTGTCATGAAAAGCGCTCCTAAACGAAGTATTGTAAAGCGCGGCGCATGCGTTCTTCAAAATCTTGCGGCGTACTGGGAGGGATCGACCTCAATGCAGCTTGTGCCTCAGCGACGCTGTAGCCAAAAGACACCAGCGCATCAAGCACGTCTTTGTCAACATCGGAAGTGAAAGCCGCCGCAGCCAGTCCATCTGTGCCTTTGAGCTTGTCTTTTAACTCGAAGATGATCTTCTCGGCCGTCTTTTTGCCGACACCGGGGACGTGTGTGAACGCCTCGACCTGACCAGCGGACACGGCCGAATGCAGGCGGTCGATGCTCATCACGCTCAAAATGGAGAGCGCCAGCTTTGGCCCAACGCCGGTCACGCTGATCAAATGCTCGAAATACTCGCGTTCCGTCTTGCTGGGAAAGCCATAAAGCGTGAGCGAGTCTTCGCGGACAATGAGCAACGTTTGAAGAGTGATCTCATCACCAATGCTCGCCTTAATCACGCCAAAGGGCACAAAAATCTTGAAGCCGACGCCGTGGACTTCGACCACAATATGATCGCGGCTGATGTCTTCGAGGATGCCCCGCAGGCTGGCGATCATACTTCGTCCTTATTGGCTAGCCAAGCGGCGCACTGTATCGCGCGCTGTGCAAGTCGGTGATGGCTATGCCGAGAGCATCGGCGGCATCATCGGGTCGAGGAGTGGCCTCCAGTCCCAGCAGCATCCGGATCATCTCCTGCATCTGCGGTTTTTTAGCCGCGCCGTAACCTGAGATCGCTTGCTTGACGAAGTTAGGTTTGTATTCGTAGATCGGCAGATGCATGCTGTGCAACGCAAGCAGGATCACGCCGCGGCCTTGGGCGACCGCGATCGCAGTCGTGAGGTTTTTCGCATAGAACATTTCCTCGACGGCGGCTCGATCTGGCTGGTGGCTCTCGATCAACCCTCTAAGCGACACATAAATGTTCTCTAATCGGACTGGCAGGGGGTCGGCCGCGGGTGTCGTAATAACGCCGTAATCGATCGCTTGCAACGAACCATCAGCCAGCTCGCGCACGAGTCCATAGCCCACTGTCGCCATGCCCGGGTCGATTCCGAGCGTGAGCATCAGGCCGTCTCGAAGGCAGAGATCGCCTCATCGGTGATCTGCAAGTTGCTCGATACCGACTGCACGTCATCGAGTTCTTCTAATTCATTCATCAGCTTCAAGTTCGCCATCGCCTTTTCGATTGGGAGCTGCACTTCATTTTTGGCTTCCCAGCGCAGCTCAGCCTCTTCAATGGCATAACCAGCGCTGCTCAGTGCAGACTCAACGGCGGCGAACAGCTCGCGTGGTGTGTAGACGACGATGGTCTCATCTTCGAGCGTGACATCATCGGCTCCGGCCTCAGCGGCAACCATGAACACTTCATCAAAATCGAGGCCAGCGGCCGGAAGCGCTATGTACCCTTTCTGCTCGAACTGCCATGCGACTGAGCCGGCCGATGCCAGACTGCCGCCTGCACGGTTAAACACCCGCTTAATCTCGGCTAACGTGCGGTTTTTATTGTCAGTCAGCGTATTGAGCATGAAGGCAACGCCATCGATGCCATAGCCTTCGTAAGTTGTCTCTTCCATGTCGGCACCCTCAAGCTTGCCGGTGCCGCGCAGGATCGCGCGCTCGATGTTTTCTTTCGGCATGTTATTGGCTTTGGCTTTTGCGATGGCCAGCTTCAGTTTAGGATTAGTGGCCTCGTCGCCGCCGCCTTCGCGAGCTGCTTGCGTGATATCGCGCGCCAGACGGGTGAAAATTTTGCCGCGCTTAGCGTCTTCTGCGCCTTTCTTCCGTTTGATCGTTGACCATTTACTGTGACCTGACATCGGTTGTACTCCAAAAAACTGCATTGCCGTGCTTTAACATCGTCATTATATCGAACGACAGAAAAGGCGTCGAGAGGGGCGGCAAGCTGAACGCAGGCGGCGTGCTCTCCATAGGTCGATCGCGTGTGCTATAATTCAAGTGTCGTCCATTGAAGGGAGTACGTCTTGGTCGATATTACCGCTGACGCGCAACCAGCTCGCCAACCGCGCCTCGAGACACAGCAGATCGCTTGGGGCGTGATTTTGCTGTCGTTTGCGGTCTTTTGTTTGTTGTGCATTGTGGCTGGTATTGGTTTGCATTATTTCTTCTTCAAGTCGACTGTGCCGATGGTTTCGGTGCTGACGGTCGGTCGGGGAACAGTTGGTTTGACCGGGACCGATCTGATTGAGCAGGTCGTGCGCGATCGGCGAGAGCTTCTGAACAGCTCGATCATTACCACCGACCGGCAGTCGCAAGCGATGCTTAATTTCATCGATCAGCGCAGTGATAGACAGCTTGTCGCAGCGGTAACGATTAACAATAACACGCGGCTCGATCTGGACGAAGTTTCGCGGCCTCGTTTTGATTGGAGCGCATCGGGATATGAGATCAATCTGAGCGATGTTTCTGGCCGGCTGGATATCTTCATGCCTCATGGTGTTGGCCGGGAAGTGCGGCTGACTGTTTCCTCACCAGCGGGGACGGCAGCGGTCTTTACCGCGCCCGGCCAATACAGTATCAGCTCTAGCTTTGAGCGGCTCGTCATCAACAATCTGAGTGGGATGGTGACCGTCCTTCCTACACATGGCCGCTATGCTCAGACCATCGCTAGCGGCCAGCGTGGTTTTATCGTTCACGAAACAGGGGAACTTTCGCTGTCGCCGATCTTTACCGAACTGATCGCCAAACGCACTTTTGATCAAACTAACGTCTTCGAGGCTTCGGCCATCGGCACTCAGGTGCGAGAATCTGCATGGGGATGTTATAACACGCTCAATGATTACCCGATCGGAGCTTACGGACTGACAGTGGTGGATGGCTGGCCTGCTTTACAGTTCGTGCGTGGGGGTGGCGCGCAGTCTCACGGCGAGACCGGATGTGTATATACCCTCGGTCCCACTGGGCGTGGTTTCGATGTCAGCGAGTTTGACTATCTGGGGTTACAAGTAATCTTCAAGATTCATTCGCATTCTCTGAGCACGTGTGGCATTCAGGGTAGCGAATGCCCATTAATGCTGCGAATGGATTATATTCCCGTCACCGGCCAGCCGGCCGTCTCGTGGTATCACGGATTTTTTGTCAATCACAATGAGCAGCTGAACTATCCCCAGATCTGCGATAGCTGCACGCAGGAGCATGAAGCGATCAACGAGGATGCTTGGTACACGTATCAAAGCGACAATCTGTTTGCACTCATCCCGCCCAACCTGCACCCTGCCTCGATCCTTAACTTGCGCATTTACGCTTCAGGACACGAATACGATGTCTATGTAAGCCAAGTAGGGTTGTTTGGTGGTCAAATAACGGCGCTGGCCCTTGCGGCGACGGAATAACTTAACTTAATTGCACGCTTCTGACAGCGCTGTTATACTGCGCTTACAAGCTTTACAAAGTAGGAGTGGCAGGGCGACTATGAATCCGCTCGGGCTAGAAGAAATAAGCGGGTTGTTCACCGGTCTGCTGGTTTACGGTGCCATGTCGATCGCAGCCCTGTGGCTCGCCATGATTCTGTGGGCTTACCGCGACATGCGGGCGCGGTCGCGCGATACGCTGGCTCATCTGGTCGTCGCGCTGATGGTCGCTGTGCTCACACTGCCGGGGCTGTTCATCTATCTATTCTTGCGGCCGCGCGAAACGCTCGCCGAGGCCTATGAGCGTTCGCTGGAAGAAGAAGCGTTGCTGCAAGATATTGAAGAGCGCCCTATGTGCCCGGGCTGTAAACAGCGCGTTCAAGATGATTGGCAGGTGTGCCCGCACTGCCACACTCGTTTGAAAAAACCATGTTCTCACTGTGGCCGGATGCTGGAGCTGGCGTGGGATCTGTGCCCCTACTGCGCAACCACATCCTCAGCCTACGTGACAGAACGCCCAGCAGTACTATCCAATCAGGAGTGGCATACGGCTGCTGCCGATCCATGGACGGCCTCACAGCGCGATGGGCGCCGCAAAGCCGCCCGAAGGACAGAACAGCTTGAGTTCATCGAGGGTGATGAGCCTTAGCTCAGTTCTAGCTCGCCGGACTCTCCCACCATGTGAATTTTTAGGAAGTTTGTCTGCCCGCCAATGCCGAATGGCACGCCGGCGATGATGACGAGGCTGTCGCCATACTCCACCAGCCGTGCCCGATGCGCCGCGCGCACGACCACCCCGATCATCTCGTCGATCGTATGAAATTCCGGTACAAGGAGCGGGAACACACCCCAGATCAACGCCATGCGACGATACGTGAGTTCGTTTGGAGTTACGCACAGGATAGGCGTCTTAGGCCGTTCTTTCGCGACGCGTCGTGACGTATACCCCGTCAGCGTTGAGGTGATAATCGCCTTGCAATCAAGTGCTTCCGCGATCTGCGTCGTCGCTTGGCTGATGGCATCTGACACTGCTTCGCGACCTTCGACATTCGGCTTGATGATCACGCGTTCCTGCGTTTGACGGGGCATCAAGATATGCTTCTCTGCAATTGCTGCGATATTGACCATCGTCTCGACTGCGCGCACCGGATAACCGCCGTTGGCCGTCTCGTTGCTAAGCATCACTGCGTCCGTCCCATCAATGATGGCGTTATAAACGTCACTAGCTTCTGCACGGGTTGGTCGCGGGTTATCGACCATCGAGTTGAGCATTTGTGTGGCTGTGATGACCGGCTTGGCGGCTGCGTTGCAGAGACGGATAATGCGTTTCTGATGGTAAGGCACCTCTTCTGCTGGTATCTCGACGCCGAGATCGCCGCGGGCAACCATGATGCCATCGGCCGAAGCGACGATCGCTTCAATGTCTTCAAGCGCTTCATGTTTCTCGATCTTGGCGATTATTGCTGCGTTACCGCCCAAGTGGCGCACGAGCCAGCGCATTTCGCGCAGGTCTTCCTCTGAGCGAACGAACGACATGGCAATGTATTCAGCGTTTTTTGAAATGGCGAACTCGATGTCGGCGCGGTCTTTATCAGTGATGGCTGACAGCGTCAGGCGAGCGTTTGGCGCAGAAACCCCTTTGCGCGAGGTGAGCTGGCCGGGGATGACCACCTCGCATAAAAGGGCGCGTTGAGTTACTGCTTTCACGATGAACTCGAGTTTGCCGTCATCCAGCAGAAGCTGAGTGCCCGCTTTGATATCACGAATGAATTCGGGGTGCGGCAGCGTTACGATGTTATCGCTGCCGTCCGCTTCATCTAGCGTGAGCGTGATCGCATCGCCCGGCTTTAGATTGAGCGGTTCGTTGGCGATTTTGCCGATGCGAATTTTAGGGCCTTGGATGTCGCACATGATGGCGACGACAGTCCCTTCTTCTTCTGCGATACGGCGTACGTCGTCAATCGCTTTGCCGTGCGTGGCGTGATCGCCATGCGAGAAATTGATACGGGCAACGTCCATCCCGGCACGAATCATCTGCCGTATGACATCTTCATGCTGCGAGGTTGGCCCAATGGTAGCGACAATCTTCGTTTTCTTGCCGTTGATGCGATTGCTAATCAAGGTGATGTCCTCGGCTGCTAGAGATCTAGGCTCAAATTGGTGAACGCAGTTCTCCCTGCATAGACAGCCGCGCTGCCTAGCTCTTCCTCGATGCGCAGAAGCTGGTTGTATTTGGCGACACGGTCGGTGCGCGCTGGCGCGCCAGTCTTGATCTGGCCAGAGTTCATGGCAACTGCCAGATCGGCGATCGTCGTGTCCTCTGTTTCGCCGCTGCGGTGGCTAGTCACGACGGTCCAACCGTGGCGCATGCTGAGCTGTGCCGCGGCGAAGGCCTCGGTCAGCGAGCCGATTTGGTTGACCTTGAACAGCAGCGAGTTCGCCGCCCTTTCGCGGATGCCGCGCTTTACGAGTTCAGGGTTGGTCACCAGCAAGTCGTCGCCGACGATTTGCACGCGATCGCCGACGGCGGCAGTGAGTCGTTTCCAGTTTTCCCAATCGCTCTCAGCCAGCCCGTCCTCAAGCGAAATGATCGGGTACTCATCGATCCACTTTTGCCAAAAGCTGACCATTTCCTCGCCAGAAAGGGTACGGCCCTCGATCTCAAGGTGGTACATGCCATCTTTGTAAATTTCGGAGGTCGCTGGATCAAGTGCGATGCGGATCTGGTCGCCAGCCTTGAAGCCGGCTGCTTCGATCGCTTCCATGATGACATCGAGCGCAGCACGGTTTGAGCCGAGGCTAGGCGCGAAACCGCCCTCATCACCGACAGTCGTCGAGTAGCCTTTTTTGTGCAGAATGCCTTTTAAGGCGTGATAGATTTCGACCCCCCATTGCAGCGCTTCGCGAAATGTTGACGCCCCAACTGGCATAACCATGAATTCTTGAAAGTCGGTGCTGCCAACTGCGTGTTTGCCGCCGTTCATGATATTCATCATGGGCACCGGCAGCACGTGGGCATGCGCGCCGCCGAGGTAGGCATACAGCGGCATTTCGCACGAGTCTGCGGCAGCGCGCGCGACGGCCAACGAAACGCCGAGGATGGCGTTCGCTCCGAGATTGCTCTTGGAAGGTGTGTTGTCTAACGCAATTAACGTGTCGTCAATCAGTTTCTGGTTGAGCGCATAGGCGCCGCGCAAAGCATCAGCGATCGGTCCGTTGACGGCCTGCACTGCCCCAAGCACGCCCTTGCCGCCGTAGCGCCCTTTGTCACCATCGCGCAGTTCTAATGCTTCAAGTTCTCCGGTCGAAGCACCGCTCGGCACGATTGCCCGGCCAAAAGCCCCGTCGGCTAACGCCACTTCAACTTCGATAGTCGGGTTGCCGCGTGAGTCGAGCACCTCTCGTGCGTGGATTTGTTCGATAACGGTCATGTTTTCCCCTCGTTTCGTTCGTGTATTCGTGGGATGCTGCTCTATCGTGTGGGCGATGCTGTGATCGCAACAGCACACCATATTACCGTTTTCACTTTAAATCTGCATGTTTAATTCATCTTGTAATGAAGTGTCGCTTTTATTATATCCACACCATATTTCCAGCAGCGAGTAGCAAGGCGATGCGGTGAACTAGGACAGCAGCAGGAATTTTAACCTTTTGCATTCGCGCTTTTTTGAATCCAGAAACCCTGCTGACAGGGGGCGTCTGCTCGATTAAAATAGGGAAAACATACCCTTATAGGAAAGCTCGCACATGACTGTTTCACGTTCGATCTATCTCGATCATTCCGCAACCACGCCGGTCGATCCGCGCGTTCTCGATGTCATGCTTCCCTATTTCAGTGAGGTTTACGGTAATTCTTCATCGGCACACAAAATCGGAAGGCGGGCCGAGCAGGCGGTCGAGGATGCTCGTGAAACGATCGCGCGTATCTTCAATTGTAAACCTTCGGAGATCGTCTTCACCAGTGGTGGCAGCGAAAGCAATAATCTCGCGATCCGTGGAGCTGCATGGGCGCGCCGCGAGCGCGGCCGGCATTTGATCACAACGCCAGTTGAGCACAGCGCTGTCAGCCGCACAGTGGCACAGCTGGCTGAGACGATGGGTTTTGAGCAAACATTGCTGCCGGTCAACGCAGATGCCTCAGTAGATGTTGAGGTGTTCATGGAGTCGATCACGCCGCAGACCACAGTAGCGAGCGTGATGTATGCGAACAATGAGGTGGGAACGATCAACCCGATCGCGCAGCTTGCGAGAGCTGCGCACGACCGTGGCGTGCTGTTCCATACTGACGCAGTGCAGGCTGCTGGCCAGCTCTCACTGGATGTGCAAACGCTGGGCGTTGATCTGATGAGCATCTCGGCGCACAAGTTTTATGGGCCTAAGGGGGTTGGTGCGCTTTATGTCCGCGACGGGATCGATCTGATTCCGAGCCAAAGTGGGGGCAGCCATGAACGCGGCCGGCGCGGCGGAACTCTGAACACACCGGGTATCGTCGGTATGGCCAAGGCCCTGCAGCTTGCTGCTGAGGAAAATGAGATGCGCGTGCAGCATTATCAAGCGCTGCGTGACCGGCTGATCAGCGGGGTGCTCAGCCGTGTGCCGAATGCGCAGCTCACCGGCCATCCTCAGAAGCGCCTGCCATCGCACGCCAGCTTTGTATTCGATGGGCTGGATGGCAACATGCTCCTAGTTCATCTTGATCTCAAAGGCGTCGCAGCCAGCAGCGCATCGGCTTGTAAAACCGGCAATCCAGAACCATCATCGGTGCTTTTGGCAATGGGTTATTCCCCGCAGACAGCTCTCGGCAGCATTCGGCTCACCGTCGGCCGTGAAACGACCGAAGAAGAGATCGATCAAGCCGTCGCCATTATGGCTGAGACGGTGACGAAGCTGTATCACTATAAGACGTTGGTGTTCGAATAAGCGAAGGCAGTGAGCTGTGAGTGAGCAGGAGACGATGCGCGTCGTCGTCGCAATGAGTGGGGGGGTTGATAGCTCGGTCGCCGCTGCTTTGATGGTTGAGCAGGGCTATGAAGTCATCGGCATGATGATGCGCTTGTGGGCGGAAGAGACGCACGAGGGCTGCGCAAGTAACCGCTGCTGTACGCCAGAGCAGATGAACGATGCGCGGCGCATTGCCGACAGGCTGGGGATTCCGTTTTACGTGCTGGATACCAAAGCAGTATTTAAACAGCGCGTGGTTGATTTTTTCATCGAGCAGCACCGCTACGGGTTCACCCCCAACCCTTGCCTTGAATGCAACCGGCACATTCGCTTCGATTTTCTGCTCAACAACGCGCTCGCCCTCGATGCTGACTACTTGGCGACTGGCCATTATGCGCGCATTGCGCGTGCTGCGGATGGAAGCTATTTGCTCAAGCGTGGCTTGGATGAAGGTAAAGACCAAAGTTACGTGTTGAGTGTGATGGGACAGGCGCAGCTCAGCCGAACTTTATTTCCCGTCGGCGAGTACACAAAAGCCGAGGTGAGACAGCTCGCCGAACGTTTTGGTTTGCCGACCGCCAGCAAAAGAGACAGCCAAGATCTATGCTTTTTGGGAGATGGCGACTATCGCCGTTTTCTGGCCGAACATGCGCCTGATGTGATGCGCGCAGGCCCCATCATACGGCGCAGCGGCGAAGTAATCGGCCAGCACAATGGATTGGCTAATTATACGATCGGCCAGCGTAAAGGGCTGGGGGTGCAAGCGGCTGAACCCCTGTACGTGATCGCTATGAATCCTTATCGCAATGCGTTGGTCGTTGGCACCGCCAGCGAGCTTGGGGGTGACTGCCTCACAGCACGACGCGTCAACTGGGTGAGCGGCGCCCCGCCATCGGGGCCGCTGCGGGCCGAAGTCAAGATTCGCTATAGAGCCAGAGCCGTCCCTGCGCTGGTTGTGCCGCTTGGTGACGATCGCATGGCTGTGACGTTCGATGAGCCGCTGCGCGATATTACACCTGGGCAGGGAGCGGTGGTCTATGACGGTGATATCTGTTTGGGGGGCGGCATCATCGAGCAGCCGAACGATTAACTGCGCAGAACGCGAGTCACTTCGGGCGCAAACAGCAGCATTAACAGCGTCGCTGCAATGATATAAGGTCCGTAGGGCAACGGCGTGAATAGACTGTAGCGATTTCCCATCAAAGTGCGAGCGGCAAGATAGAGCAGCGCGCCAAAAGCTCCCAGAAATACGGTGATGAACATTGTAATAATCAATGCCTGCCAGCCCAAAATGAGGCCGGACAGTGTAATTAACATTACGTCGCCATACCCGAATGCCACCTCTGTGATCTCTTGGCCGCGTAGTTTGCCCATCGTGTACGTGAACAGAAAACCCCCGAGGTAGAGCAAAAAAAAGACGACGAAGCCCAGCAATCCTCCCAGCAGCGCTTCGCCGAGCGTTGGACCGTGGTTGGTGATGAGCGCGTCGAAGATGGCGATGGCTGCCGAAGGGATGATAACGATGAACAGGATGAGGCGATATTCAATGTCGATCACCGTGATCAAAACGAAAATCGCTATGTAGATGAGCCAGAACACAAGCTGAATTACGGTCATGTTGGGGGCATCGGATGCGCGCAGATAAGCGACGATCATCAGCCCGGCCGTCGCTAGTTCCGTGAGTGGGTGTCGCCATGGCAATTCGAATCCGTTTGGCGAAACCCGGCGCCCCGTTACGAATGCGCTGATCCCCAGCCAAGCAATGGGTTCGCGCAGCACACCGTCTGGGTAGCGGGGCGGGCGCAGCGGCTGCCGGCGGGGGAGTTCGTCGGCAAGTATGTTGATGACGCCTCCAGCAAGAATGCCAATGATGGCGACGATGATGAGTCCGGTCAATGGCATAGTAGCTCCGTTACGGAATGGGTGGCGCTGGCGGCAGCAGGGCTAGAGACAGCAAAATCAAGAAGATGAAAGCGCCTGCTGCACTCAGCACTATAGCGACTTTTTGGGCTTGCGAGAGTTGAGAAGATGGTGTGCCATGTCTATACATGATGCGCGGGCTGCCAATATGTAAAGTAACTGGCTCGACGCTGCCATGTTTGATCCGCCATACAGCCAGCCGGGGTCTACCGCGCAGCCCGATAAGCAGATGAGGGATTTCTGGATAGTATGCGCTGCGAATATCCGTGGGCGATGGCGTTGGATCACCTTGTGGATGCGAATGATAAAATCCGATCAAGCTTAGCCCACGCCGTTCGAGGTCGTGCAAGCGCGCCTTAAATTCGTCCTCATCCATGTAAAAGGTTTGTCGCGGGTCGTCGGCGGCGTTGCGAATAGAGATCACCTCACTGATAACTGCATCGCGGCCGGCCAGCAGCCCACAGATTTCCTCAGGAGCGGCTCCGGTCGCCTGCAAGACCAGCGCGCGCGCGCTAGCTTCCTCCAACCATAGCGCGGATACAGGCTTACTGCTCATCGATGTCATCGGCCGCAGGCACGACGAAACCTTCTACCCTGCGGTCTTGGGGAGGATTGCGCGTCTCGTAGTATAAATCGACCTTTAGCGTGTAGGCGCCAGCGGGGTCATCTTTGCCGCGCAGATGAATAGTGAATTCCATGTCGTTATGCATTGTTTCAATCACGCTCAACTCAGCGGCGATGCGGTCATTCTCATCGCGCACTGTCATAAGCAGGTTAGGGCGCTCTAAAAACGGCGTTACTTTCACGTGGACAAAAACCCGAAAACGGTCAGGGTAAACGTGCAGCTCTAAGGTTTCGATGCGAACTTCTTCGCGCGGTTTTGGGGCTTCGTAGCTGGGAAAGATCGGGACATCCATGTTTTGCGGTCGTCTCTGTATCGTTAGCTTAGTGGGCACTGCTGCGCAAGCTATTCAAGGCCTCGAGGGCTGCATCGATTTGGGCAGCGGGTACGAGGATATGGTCACGAGAAAACGCGCTTAGTGCCAAAATGGGGATGCGCGCCGCAGCGAGCTGCTGGCTGATCGCCGCAAACAGGCCGATGAGCGATGGGTCTAGCGGCAAGTCAATCGTGATCAGCCGATAAGCATGGCTGCTCACTCGGTGATCGGGCAGGCGTCGCGTGTAGTCATCGAGGTCGGCGCGCTGGAGCACAAGCGTCACCTCATCTTTGTCGATGATAAGCGCGCCAAAAGGGTCTCGAATTTCGGCGAGAACCGCCGCCGCTGCGGTCACGGCATTCTGCGGCAGGTGAACCAAAATGTAATCTTGTTCGTCGCAGAAGAAAGGGGCGGTTTGCAGCACTTCCTTCAATTTGGCATCCATTGCTTGTGCCATCTATCTACTCGTCGAACTGATAGGTTGCTTCTGCGTAATAGCGAATTTCTCGCCGCGCCATCTTCTGTCGCAGCCAGCGCTGGAGATCTTCATTCTTCTGCTCAAGCGATGTTACGCTATCGAGCAGGCGGGCGATGGGATAATTCACTTGGACAGCTCGGCCGTGCACAATATGCCGGCTGACGCCGGGCGGCAGAAAGGCGCGCTGGCGCGCCGCTGCAATGATGTCAGTGGGTTGGTAGGGGGGGAAGAAGACCAGCGCGATGCCGTCTTCGAACAGATTCCACAATGCTTCTGGCTCGCTGACCGCAGTGCGATGCAGCACGGCATTCCGCTGATAAATGCTGACAAAGCGTCGTAGCGCGGCGTTTCGCTCGTGCACCGTTTCTACTGGAGCGCGCAGCGCGATCACGCGGCCAGTGCGCAGCACGAGATGCGCGATCGCGTTCCCATCTTGGCCATCTATCATGCGAATCTCAGGCAAGCTGGCCAAATGTTCGATAAACTCTTCTACAGTCCAAGCGCTGATCACGTGGTTCCAAGTTTCAAGTTCAACGAAACCGCTGTCGTATTGGACGCACTGAACGAGTAGATGCTGATGACCAAGCGCTTGAAAAGCATGAACACGGTTAGCGCCATCAAGGATAACATATTCCGTTTCATCCATCGGCGCGACGATCGGCGGGTTGATGACGAAAGATTCTTGGCGGATCCGTTCGATCAAGGGCTGGGAACGTTGGTTGTCGTGCTCCTCGTGGGGAATAACTTGTTGTATGGGAATGATCCGAAGATCGGGTGTGGGAGCGTTCGATAATCTCATGTAGAAAGTGACCCCTGACAGGACCTCTGCTCCATGTTAGCACAGGTCCATGAGGCAATCAATTTGGCGTTCACGAGAGGCAAAGATGATGAGTGCGGCCGAGCAGGGTGCAGATGCGACAGCGGGGCGCTGGCTTGTGATGCCCCGAACGTTGAGTTTTGTGCGCAACGCCGATGATGTGCTGCTGATGAAACGCGGACCGCACCGGCGCGTTTTTCCCAATCGCTTTAATGGTCTCGGCGGCCACGTCGAACGGGGCGAAGATGTACTTGCCGGGGCGCGGCGCGAAATCTTCGAAGAGTCAGGTTTGCGCATCGCTGAACTGCGATTATGCGCTGTGGCCAATGTCGATGCTGGCTCGCCAACCGGAATTCTGCTTTTTGTGTTCACCGGGTTTAGTGACACTCGCGACGTTAAGGAGAGTGAAGAGGGGACACTACATTGGATCCCAATCGCGCGCGTCGGCGAACTTGATCTCGTCGAAGATCTGCCGCTTTTGCTGCCGCGCGTGCTGGCCCTTGGGCCTCAAGATGCGCCACTGTTCCTGCATACTGGCTATGACTCCGCCGACCGCCTCGTTATGCGTTTCGGCGAAGCGCTCTAATGGCCGCTTTTTGCGATCCTCCGGCGTTGCATTTGCGCGAACTTACTGTTGCCCATCGTTTGAGCTACCGTCTTCGGCGCATTTCGCCGGCCGAAGCGCTGAACTGCGCAGTTGACGCCCCGGCCGCTGCCGATATCAATGCGGAGAGCTTAAAACGCGCGATCAATGCGGTTGTCGGTTCGCATGACTCCGCTGGCAAAGTCAATTACGAAGCGCTGCGCGAGAGCGTCGTTTTTGAAAACTTCGCTAACCAGATTGCTGCACTGCGCACCTTTGATCCGCTGTCGTTGGAGAGCGTTAATGCGCGCAAAACTTTCTGGATCAATGTGTATAATGCGCTGATGATACACGCTGTTATCGCATATGGCGTCCGGCGATCGATCCGGGAAGTGCCCGCTGTATTCGATCGGGCGGCTTATGTGATTGCCGGCCATCGCTACAGCGCCAATGACATCGAACATGGTGTACTGCGCGCCAATGCTGGTTCGCCGCTTGTTCCCGGCCCGCAATTTGGCAAAGCCGACCCGAGGAGGGCGCAGATCATGCCGTCGCTTGACCCGCGCATTCATTTTGCGCTGGTGTGCGCAGCTCGTTCCTGTCCGCCGATCGGCGTATACCGGATCGATCAGCTTGACCAGCAGCTCGATCGAGCTGCGCGCCACTTCATCAACAGCGGGCAGCTTCTCCTTGAACGCGCTACAATGACGGTTAAATTATCGCGGTTATTCGCTTGGTATGCTGCTGATTTTGGCGGTCGTTGGTTCGGCTTGCGCGATCGCTCGGCGCTTGTGAAATTCGCATTAGGCTACTTAGCAGATGAGGAGCTGCGGACATTTATCGAAGCTCATCTTGACCGTTTGCGTGTCCGTTTTCTGAACTATGATTGGACATTAAATCATGCTTTCATTGTTGACGACCACAAGTGATGAGGCGCCGAATAACCCGCCACCAGCAGCGGCTCGATCCCCGCTGCGTCGTTATGGATGCGGTCTTGGCATCGCCGTTTGGCTAGTGGTGCTGTTTTTTCTACCTTGTTTGTGCATCATGACGCTGGTTCGGCAAGAAGTCGTCATCCCTACTGGCGCCGTGCCCGGTCAGGAACTGCGTGTTTGGCTAATCATGGAGGCAGACCTGCGCGGTTTAGGCGTGGCCTCTGGGGCGCCGGTACCGGAAAGGTCGGCGCAAGTCGAAGGCTCAACCCAGTCGGTATGTATTGAGACCTATACGCAGTTTTGGCTGTGGATGGGACAGGTCGAACCTGTTTGGGCTTGTGAGTGTTATTCTCGACAGGAGGGCACAGACTCGTGGTCACTGTTGACCGTATCAATGGGTTCGTGCGAGCAAACTGGCGCTGAAGCGCCGTAGCTAAGCCACGCCTCGTTATCGCTAATGGACATTCTCGCTGAGCTTCAATCTGGCAACTTGCTGGTGATCGGGTTGGCTTGCTGTGCCCTGGCGATCATCGGCACGGCCCTCCTATTTGGGCTGCAGCTCATCACCGGCCTAGTGAGCGCTTTAGGGGCGCTTGTCGATGTGATCGTCGGCATCGTTGGCGGCGGGCCGACTGCATGGTGCGGTTGCTTGTTGGCGATTGTCGGCTGTGGGGTGTGCGCCGGCGGTGCGATTTTCATGGCAAACCTGCTTGCGGCATGCGGGACCCCAGACGCAACAAACTTCTGCACCCTATTCGGGCGATAATAAAACGGCCGCCCTTGGCTAGCGCGGCCGTCCTCGAAAAGCGGAGAAATGCAGAGGGTGTTTAACGCAAAAGTTGCGGAATCTGCTCGGGATTGTCGGCGATGCGTGCGCCCGCGGCGCGCAGTGCCTCAATCTTTTCTTGAGCCGTGCCTTCACCGCCTTCGACGATAGCGCCCGCGTGACCCATCCGCGTACCCTCTGGCGCGCTTTTGCCGGCAATGAACGCGACGACCGGCTTCGTCATGTTCGCCTTGATGAATTCGGCCGCGTCCACTTCGGCGCGACCGCCAATCTCGCCCATAAGCACGATGCGTTCTGTTTCTGGGTCTTCCTCAAACATCTGCAGCACCTCGACAAAGCTCGTGCCAATGATCGGGTCGCCCCCGATGCCAACGCAGGTGCTCTGGCCGAGGCCGTTAGCGCTCAGCGCAGCGACTGTCTCATAGGTGAGGGTGCCGCTTTTTGAGACGACACCCACTCCGCCCGGTTTGCCAATGTACCCCGGCATGAAGCCAACTTTCGCCTGACCGGGTGTAAGCAGTCCTGGACAGTTAGGGCCGATCAGCCGGCTTTTGGTGCGCTGCAAATACTCATAAACCCGCATCATATCGAGCACGGGGATGCCTTCGGTCAAACAGACGATCAGTGAAATCCCCGAATCTGCCGCCTCATAAATCGCATCTGCAGCGAAAGGCGCTGGCACTAAGATCATGCTGCAGTTGGCATCAGTGGCTTCAACAGCAGATTTAACGGTATCAAAGATGGGCTTGCCATGAACCCATTCTCCGCCTTTGCCCGGCGTCACACCGCCGACGACGGTGGTGCCATACTCGATCATCTGGCCGCTGTGAAACCGTCCTTCGCGACCGGTCATTCCTTGTACAATGACGCGCGTATTTCGATCGACAAGAATAGACATTTAGAGTGCTCCTCTTGCAGCAGCGATGGCTTTCTGTGCGCCCTCGGTCAAGGTGGAGGCGCTAACGATGTTCGGAAGATTAGCGCTGTCGATGATCGCTTTGCCCTCAGCGGCATTGGTGCCCGCCAACCGGATGACTATCGGGAGCGTTGTGTTGACTTCTTGCAGTGCCTGCAAAATACCGCGGGCGACTTCATCTCCCCGTGTGATGCCGCCAAAAATATTGAGCAGCACTGCCTTGACATTCGGGTCGGATAAGATGATTCGCAGCGCTGAGGCGACTCGTTCTGCTTGCGCCCCCCCGCCAATATCGAGAAAGTTTGCAGGGCCGATATCGCCCCCGCCGTAAAGTTTGATCATGTCCATGGTTGTCATAGCAAGCCCTGCGCCGTTCACCATGCACCCGATTTGACCGTCAAGCTTGACATACGTTAGCCCTGCTTCGCGCGCTTCTACCACAACACTTGGCTCAGCGCTAGTGTCACGCATGGCAGCAAGCTCTGGCTGCCGATAGAGCGCATTGTCATCGATGATCATTTTGCCGTCGAGGCCGATCAAGCTACCCTCACGCGTGATCACCAGCGGGTTGATCTCGGCCAGCATGGCATCGCTCTCGATATAACAGCGATATAAACTTTGCGCGATCTGGGTGAACGTATTCCAGTACTGGCGGGAGAGGTTGATGCCGCTGGCAAGATTGCGTGCTTGATAGTCGCGCAGGCCAAGAGTCGGACTAATTGATTCGCGCAGGATGGCTTCCGGTTTCTCGTGAGCGACCTGTTCAATTTCGACGCCGCCCTCCGACGAAGCCATCATCACTGGTTTGCCAGCTGCGCGGTCATTCGTGATGCCGAGATAAATCTCGCTTTCAATGTTGGAGGCGGGGTCAACCAGCACGCGGTGCACAATGTGACCCTTGATCGACATCCCAAGGATAGCCTGAGCTAATTCTCGCGCTTCATCTGGGCTGTTCGCGAGTTTGATGCCGCCTGCCTTGCCGCGACCGCCGACGAGCACCTGTGACTTGATCACGACCGGGCCACCGATCATTTCAGCAATTTCATAAACTTCCTCCGCCGAAGTGGCGGTTTTTCCCATCGGTACCGGGATGCCATATCTGGCGAAACGTTGTTTGGATTGGTATTCGTGCAGATTCACCGATGTGCCTCCGAAGCATGATAGTCCGTTTGACTGCGCGCAGTAGTATAGCCCAATCGGTCGCTACAACCTATCATTCGAGCTGAACGAGCTGAAGCTGGCCTATAAGATCTCAATTTGTTCAGCTCCAATTTCCAGTTCGCTGTAGTTTCGCTCAATCCAGCGAATGATCGCGTCGATCATCTGGCTGGCATGACCGCTGGAATTGCTGACGACAGCCACAGCAATGCGGGCAGACCCCCACAAATCGTGATAATCGATTTCGGCTGCCGAAGCATTAAACTGGTTCTGCACGCGCTTCAACAGCGACTGTAGGATCCGGCGCTTTTCCTTGAGCGAGCCAACGTCATGCAGTACCAGATCAAGGGTACATAAACCAACAATCGCATTTGCCATAGCTGGTGATGCTGTGTGTGGACGGCGAGCGTTCTAGCCCAAGAGTATAATGCAGCCTGCATACTTAAGCCATGCCTTGTGGACACAGAAAAGCCTGTTATGTTAGACTGACGTAAACCAGAAATCAACGTGTCGTCCGTCTCTCGCGGTTTCGCAGCTCGGCGCTTTCGTTTGTTCTGACGACCCGATGCGGTATAGAGTGATTTTTGGTTGCGAGTGTTTGTGTTTTCTAGACGCTGCCTGCGCTTGATATCACTGCCGCGCGGGATGAGAACAGGAAGTCTTTTTACCTCTCACCAATTTGGGAGAAACTGATGAGACCACTGCGCGCTTCTCGAACCCTGTTGTTGTCGTGTTTGATCTTCATTTTGCTCATCACGGCGGCCGGTGGCGTCTCGGCGCAAACAGGCAACCTGCTAACCAATCCGGGCTTTGAACCACCTTTCATCACCGTCGCGGGCGAGCCGGTGCGTTTCGTCGCGCAGGGATGGTCTCCGTGGCACATTCCGCAGACAGGCAGTATGACCTCGTCAGAAAATCTGCAGCCAGAGTATTACCCCGCCTCAGATATCACTAACGGGTTAGGGGTGCCGCGTATTCGCAGCGGCACTGATGCGCAGCAGTATTTCACTTTTTTTGGCACCCATACAGGTGGGGTTTATCAGCGGGTTACTGGCGTTACGCCCGGCCAGCCGCTTACCTTTTCCGTCTATGCTTACATCTGGTCATCGACTTTCGATGATCCCGATGTGAGCGAGCAGGATGGCGGCGTCATCCTACAAGTTGGCATCGACCCAACCGGCGGCACCAGCGGCGAAAGCGGCAGCATTATCTGGTCACCGCCTGCTGCCCCGCAGTATGATACGTTCGTGCTCCACTCGGTCACCACAACTGCGGCCAGCAGTGCCGTCACGGTGTTTGTCCGTTCGACGGTGAGTTTTCCGGTCAAGCATAATGTGATTTATCTCGATGATGCCGCGCTAATCGCTGGGTCGGCACCGCCTACAGCTACACCGCTGCCGCCGACGCCGACCTTCACCGTTGTCGGGCCGACCAATACGTTTACGCCGTCGCCCATCCCAGTCACGCCGACCCCATCGTTGACGCCGACGCCAGCCCCGCCGACGCTCACGCCGTCTCCAAGCCCAACGGTCGATCTGAATATCTATCCAGGACGTATTATCCATACGGTTCAGCCGGGCGATACGGTCTCTGGGTTGGCTGCCCTTTACAACAGCTCGGTCGAGGCGATCATTTCGGTCAACGCGCTGCCGCCAAATGGTCTGATCTTCGTCGGACAGGGTTTGGTGATCCCAATCCGCTTTGACATGATCAACACCGTTACGCCGAACCCGCCGACGGCGACGCGAATTCCGCCGACGCCGACCCCTGAACTGCTGCCGCCCACGGCGACCCCGGTGCAGGTGATCACGGTGGTGCCACCAACCCAGCCGCCACCGCCAGTTCCGACGATCCCGCCGACAGGCGTCATCTATGTCGTACAGCCGGGCGACACGTTGAGCACGATCGCGGTGCGTTTTAACACAACAACGACCGCATTGGCGCAGTTGAACAATATCGTCAATCCCAATTTGATTTTCGTTGGGCAGCGCTTGATCGTTCCCGCGTCGCCCCCTCCGCAGCCAACGCCCATCCCACCGATTGTTCTGCCGACGATCGATCCTAACGCGCCACTGCCGACGGCTATCATCTTGCCCGGCATCCCAATGCCGCCGGAATTGCCACCAGCGCCGCCGCCGCGAACTCATCGGGTACAGCCGCGCGAAACGCTTTACGGCATTGCGCTGCGTTACGGGGTTACGGTCAGCGATCTAGTGCGGGCGAATAACATCCGCAATCCGAACTTGATCTTCTGGGGGCAGGTCTTGATCATTCCATGAGTGAGTGGCGCGTCATCCGCAATGCTAAGACGGATGAGGTTGTGCTGGCGCGGGCAAAACTGTGCGCGAGTTTCTGGTCGCATTTCAAAGGACTGCAGTTTTCCCCGCGCCTGCCGGCCGATGAAGGTTTGCTATTCGTCACAAAGCATGAAGGTCGGTCGCACACTGCTATTCATATGTTCTTTGTGTTTTTTCCTATTGCCGTGGTTTGGTTAGATGGTCAAGGTTTCGTCGTTGACCAAGCGTTAGCTAAGCCGTGGCATCCGTATTACGCTCCGGCTCGACCTGCCCAATACTTCATCGAAGCCGATCCACAGCTGCTCGAGCGCGTTGCAGTCGGCGATCGTCTGCATTTTGACGAGGTCGCGCGATGATCCTTCGCTGGTTTCGCATCGCAATATTCATCAGTGCAGTCATCTGTGGTTTAGGAGTTTTTCCCTCGATCGCTGAAGAACCGATTGCTGTCACTGTGTATGTCGTCCAGCGCGGCGATACATTGTTTCGAATCGCGCTGCGCCACAACATAACCGTTGAGGCGCTTGCGCGTCTGAACGGCATTAGCAATCCGAATAATATTGAAGTTGGCCAACGACTATTAGTGCCTGCTCACCCGGGCGAAACGCCGGTCGCTCGCTATCATCGGGTTCAACCCGGAGAGACACTGCAGAGCATTAGCCAAGCCTATGGTCTGGAGCCGATGCTGCTGGCTGAGCTGAACGCTTTGCAGCCTGATCAGGAAATCGTCATCGGTCAGTATCTCAATGTCCTCATCGCTGAGATCGAGCCGCCGGCTGGGGGCGAGACTTCATCTTTCGATGAAACGCCGCTCCTCTCGCCGCCGGTCGTTGTGCACCGGGTGGCTAGAGGAGAGACGCTGTTTCGCATTGCGATGGCTTATGGGGTTACCGTGAACGATCTGGTCGCTGCGAACACCATTGCCGATCCCACTCTTATCTATGCTGGGCAAGAATTAATTATCCCTAATGTTAACCCACCGCAGTTTGCCGCTGATCTGCCTGAGCCAGTTACTGGACTTAGCGTCACTCCGCTTGTGTTGATCGAGGGCAAGACAGGCAGCTTTCGGGTTGCGACTCGCGTTCCGGCTAATGCAACGGGAGTATTCCTGGAACGGCAGCTCCAGTTTGCGCAAGAAGCAGGGGGGCTGCGCCATACAGCGCTGGTTGGTGTGCCGGTGGGGACTCCAAGCGGAGTTTACCCGCTGCTGATTACGATAGCGCACGCTGAGGGGCAGGCGCAAATCGTGGCAAACATCCAAATCGTCAGTGGGAACTATGTGGTCGAGCGCGACATCATCTTGCTCGAAGATCGGATCGGTTTGCTCGATCCAGTGGTCGAGGAGGCAGAGCAGGTCATTTTGCGCGCAGTGATGACTGGCTTCACGTCCGAACGGTGGTTCGATGGCCCGATGGGACTGCCGGCCGCCGCAGCTATTACGTCGGCCTTCGGTAACCTGCGCTCATACAACGGTGGACAAGTTCAGCGAATTCATGCCGGGACCGATTTCGGCGGCGCGCCCGGCACGCCGATCTTCGCGCCTGCGGCCGGTCGCGTTGTGATGGCGGATACGCTCAACGTGCGTGGCGTCGCAACTGTGATCGATCACGGATGGGGCGTGTATACGGGCTACTGGCATAAAACCGATCGCTACGTTCAAGTTGGCGATATCGTGCAGGCAGGGCAGGTGATCGGTACAATCGGCGCAACCGGGCGCGTGTCGGGGCCGCACCTGCATTGGGAGATGTGGGTCAATGGCGTTCCGGTTGACCCAATGCAGTGGGTGATCGTCAATTTTTCGTAAAGCCCATGCAAAAGCGGCTGTGTTGTTTATGCGTCATCGTGCGCTCTCGCCTCTTTTATTATTATTATTTCTCTTATTTCTCTGAATGGTAATGCTTCCCAGCGATCGTTGGCACCGGCTCGACCGTGTGGAGACCGCCACGCCCTGTGAGACAGGAGTTGCGCTTACAGGGCAGGGCCTGCTCGTTGAAATATGCGCTCTGACGGTAGATTGTCTGCGGTTTCGCTGTGCTCCCGTGGGTACGCAATTCGATCAATTTCCCAGCGGCCTACCGGTGGTGCTGCCGTGGCCACAGCCGTGGATCGAGCTTAAGCATGACTCGGACACGATCGTTTTGCGCACCGCGGCTCTTCGCTGTCATATTCAGCGTGATCCATATCATTTGTCTCTAGAAACCCTTGACGGTCGCCCGCTGGTGGCGGAAGCTGAAGGTCTGATAGCCGGCAGGCAGATCGATGAGGGCACATCTTGGTCTCTACGGCTTCGAGAAGACGATCGCGTTTATGGGCTAGGCTTTCAGCCTACAGTGTCTGATTTGCGTGGGCGCAGCATCACTTTGTGGAGTAGGCTGCCGGATGCGCCTTTCTGCCTACCGTTTGCGCTGGTCACTGGCGAGGCTGGGGCTTGGGGTGTTTATCTCGACCATGCTGGTCATGTAGAAATCGATGTGGGCGCGGAAGATCCCCACAATCTTCGCTGGCAGATCGATCATGGTGTGCTAAGCGCCTTCTTATTCGCAGGCAGCGTCGATGATGTCGTTGCTCGCTTTCGCGAATGCAGCGAAATGCCACTGTTGCCACCCACTTGGTTGTTGGGCGTGCAGGGCGGTGCCCGCGATGCTGCGCTGCCAGCGTATCTGGATAGTATTCATCTGGCGCGCAACTGGTCGGATGGACAGCACATTCAACGTGAACTTTTGACTCAGCTCGTTCGCACTCTGCAAGCGCGAAATAAACGGGTGTTCAGCGCTGCCACACCTGTGGTTTCGGCCAGAACCGCGTCGACGCTTAAGCCGGAATGGCTCATCGATCAGGCGGATGGACGAAAAGCGATGCCTGAAGATGACGAAACAGCGTTTTACCTCAATCTCGAAGACATCGATGCGCAGGCTTGGTGGAAACAATGGATCGCGCGCACGGCTTCGCTTGGCTTTGACGGATTGGTCCTGACGCGCTGCGCGCCGGAATTTCCGGCCACGCTGGTCGATGTTGCAGACCAGAGATTGGAGCAGAGCGGCGTTTCTAAGCGGATGCATAAACGCTATCCAGTGCTGGCCGCGCGCATCGCTGCAGAAGGCTTGAGGCATGCAGACTCACAGCGCCGCTGGGGGTTGATCGCTTCCGCAGGCTCGACGGGCCAGCAAGCTCACGCCGCCACAGTGATCGGACGGCCGATCGCTAGCTGGGAAGCGCTGCAAACGACGCTGAACGCCTTTCGCAATCTGAGCATCAGCGGCATTGACTTGTTTGGCCTGCGCCCTCAGCTCGACTTAACTGATGAAGAACTGTTTTTGCGAACGCTGCAAACGTTCGGGCTGCTACCGCTGCTTGACCTTTCTGAGGCACCGATCGAGCGCTTATCGGAGCCATATCAAACAGCAGCGCTGGCGCTGCTTGAAATGCGCAAGCGGTTTCAACAGTTCTTTTATGGGCAGCTGGCCGTCTCGCGCGAGTATAAACGGCCGCTGCTCCGGTTTGATCTTGACAGGACTGCTGCGCAGTTTGCTATTGGTGATGCGCTGATTGTTGCGCCGGTGCTCAATGCGCGGATGACCGTGCGCTCTGTGACGCTTCCGGATGGGGAGTGGGTCGACTATTGGACGGGGAAGCGTTTTGGCGGCGGTCAGCGCGTGACTGTCGATGCGCCAGTCGAACGGCTGCCTTTGTTCTTGCGGGCAGGCGTCTTGTTCCCATTGCTGTTAAAGGTTTCGGCCGAAGAAGACTGCCGGCGGGCTTCCATACTGCGTGTTTTTCCCGGCCGCGGCGCGACGATCCTCTATGAGGATGATGGCCTCACCCGAGCGTACGAAACCGGCGACTATCGTTGGATCTATGTCGACTGCGAGTGGCGAGACAAGTATCATTTTGCGATATCCCGGCGAGTTGCTGGTCGTTATCGCCGGCCGGAATCTTATCTTCGCATCGAGATCATGCAAATAGAACAAGAACCGCACGAAGTCCGGCTCGATCGGCAGAACGCACCGCTCTGGTATTATGACGATCAGCAGGTCACTGTTATTGCGCCCGATGCGTTTCAGCGCCTCGAAATCATCCTTCCGCGATCCCCTTCTGATCGGACACTGGTTCGCCGTTTACGCTGACTAACGCAGGGGGGCGCTCTGAGCGCCCCCCTCGCTACATTGCGGCTGCCAGTTGCCTCAATTCCCTCGCTATGCTGCCTTCTCACCATACGCTTCATCAAGCGCTTCGAAATTGGTGAACAGGAAGTGGTCGTGGTAGTAGTGGATCCATAGGAACGAGAGGATGGCCGTGTAATAGGCGATGTCAAAGTGTTGGTTGGGATCGATGCCCGGACGGATGATGCCAGCGATCGCGTAGACGCCGATGAACACGATCACTGACCCGAGGAGCATGACCGTGCTCAGGAAAAACAAGCCACGCGAATCTTTTCCGCGTGTGAAGCGCGAGACCAGCGGCGCCGTCTGCTGCAAGTTGCCGTACTGTTGGCGAATGCGAATAATGTAGAACGTGATCGCCAAATATTGCAGCGAGTGCCACGTATTCATACCCTGAAAAGCGGTGTCCAAATTTGGTAGCGATGGGATCGTGAAGGCCACAGCCACAGTCAGCAGGATGAAGATCGTCTTTGGCCAGTTGATATAGCCGCCGCGGTATTCGCGATAGGATTTGATCGCAAAAGCGACGACAGCAACCAAGAACAACCCGCTCATCATGTAGAAGAACCAGATGTGCTGGAAGAATTGCGGGATGACCGACGTCAGATCGTTCGTGCCGATATCGAAGCTGCCTTGACTGATCTTGAGGGCCGCAAAGGGGAACAGGCAGGTCAATATGACAGCATAATCGATAGCACGTGCCTGCATCGAGACCGCCGACCCTTTACGGACAAAGCGAGTCTCCTTGTGGTTGTACAGCTCAACGATGTATGTAACTTGGTGCAGCACGTGCATGGCGGCCCAGAAAAAGAAGATCGTCAGCAGCAAGGTCAAGTTCAGGAAAGCCAGCGAAACTACGATGATGGGGATGATGATCGAGGAGCGAATCAGCATTGGATAGCGCTTTTTAAAGTCCGCATCCAACCCGGTACGCAGGAAAGTGGACATCATGTGCGGCCCACCAACGGCGATCGCGACAAAGCCATTAACGATGTTGCGGCTGACATCTGGATGAATTCCCAACTGCACGCCAATTAGGTAGAAAATGTATGGCAGCGGCACTAAGATGACGCTTAGCGAAATGAATGCCAGATCCCAGTTACGGCTTCGCAGCCAAAGGCTGTTCTGACTCGGCGAGACTGAAGCCGACGCAGGATTTAGGCTGGCGCTCGCTACACCCATATGCAATTCCTCCCTCACTATCTAGCTTTTGTGATTGTACACGAATTATTTAGCGTTGCAAAGCAATTCTAAGAACTTTGTGCCAAAAGAAACAATCGCCCACAGGCACAAACTCAGTTGCGCGGCACCAGGTGATGTTTACGGCAGCGGGCTTCGTAACTTTCCGCAGCTCCCACGAGGATGATTGGATCGTTGTAATGCGCTGGACGCCCGTCAACCAATCTTTGGGTGCGGCTGGCTTGTTCTCCACATACGACGCAGATCGCATGCAGTTTGGTCACCTCTTCAGCGCGGGCGGTCAGCTCAGGCACAGGGCCGAACGGTTCTCCTCGAAAATCTAGGTCAAGGCCGGCGAGGATCACGCGGATGCCGCGGTCTGCGAGCTGTTCGATCACCGGGACTACGCTTTGCGGAAAAAACTGCACTTCGTCAATGGCGACAACGGTCGTTTGTGGCAGCAGCAAGTGTTCGATCTCGGCTGGGGTTACGATAGCCACTGCCTCGATATTCTGTCCATCGTGGCTAGTCACCCGTTCGATGCCGTAGCGGATATCGATGCTAGGCTTGAACACTTGCACAGATTGGCGGGCGATGATCGCGCGCCGCACACGGCGGATCAGTTCCTCAGTTTTGCCACAGAACATGCTGCCGCAGATCATCTCGATGCGACCGGAATGGTGAATCACACGTAGCCCCTTACTGCGCCATGCAAATAAAAAGCAGGCATTGCGCTGACGAGCAGATGCCTGCTTACGAAACGAGAGACGTGCTTACTCGGCTGCTTCCGCCGGTTCACTGGCTCGCGGCAGCTCATAACCGCGTGCACGCAGTGCGCGCTTCACATCGCTGAGCACCTTGCGACCGATGCCGGGAATCTCGAGCAGGCTTTCCTCACCCTCTGCTTCGAGCTTAGCGATGAATTCGCCGGCCGTGCCGACGCCATGCTCGGCGAGCAGGGTTGTGTAGCGTTTATTCAATTCCAGCTCGCTCAACGGCAGGTTAGCTGGGGTGCGCGCTGCAGCGCGTTCTTCGGCCTCGATGCGCTTGGTATCACGAATCTGCAAGCGCTTCATAAACCGGTCAACCTGACCTTCCGTGTCCACGATGCGCTGCTCGCCGGTGTAGAAGGGGTGGCAAGCCGAGCAAATGTCGGTACGGATCGTCGGGACCGTGGCGCCTGTCGTCCATGTGTTGCCGCACGCGCAGATCACGACTGCTTCGGCGTACCAAGTAGGGTGAATGGCTTCTTTCATAGTCTTTATAACCTTGTTCTGCGCTAGCATAGGCCAGCGCGGTCACCGTATTAGCCTTGACTACCGTTCGCAGGCGCAGATGGATTCTCAGGGTAGACACTGATCTGCTTGCGGCCTTTTTTGCCAGGAGCGTATTCAAACACTACGTAGCCGGGCGCTGTGGCAAAAATTGTGTGATCTTTGCCGATGCCCACGTTGTGGCCCGGGTGAAATTTGGTGCCGCGCTGGCGCACAATGATGTTGCCCGCCAGCACATATTCGCCGCCGAAGCGTTTTACACCTAAACGCTGCGAGTTGCTATCGCGGCCGTTGCGGCTCGACCCGCCGCCTTTTTTGTGTGCCATGTGCGCTTACTCCTTGCACTGAGGTTAAATGTCGATCGAATCGATGCGCAGGCGGGTATAGTACTGCCGGTGACCACGCTTGCGCCGGTATTTAGTGCGCTGACGATATTTAAAGACCAGCACTTTTTTCGCGCGATACTGGTCGACGACTGTCGCATTGACGACAGCGCCCTCTACCAGCGGCTGGCCGATAACCGTCTTATCGCCGTCGCCCACTAGCAGAACTTCATCAAGTGCAACGGTATCATTCACATCATAGGGCAGGCGCTCAACGTCGATGGTTGAGCCCACTTCAGCGCGGAATTGGCGGCCGCCAGTGCGGACGATAGCGTACATTGGGAATTTAATCTCCAATCTTCACTTGCCACCATCTCCGACGCAGTAATACCAAGGCGTCGAACGCGGGGAAAATTGGTAGGCAAGAGTTTACAGAACAAAGTTGTATTCTACCTAGCGCAGGGCGAAGCGTCAATGTCGAGTTGGGTTGCTAAAGGCCCGGCTTTGGCGACTGGCCTGCCTTGTAACGACCACACTGACCACAATTTACGGGCATTTCATCCTCATGATGTAATCGACGCGCTCTCGCGCTGCCAATCACATACTTATGTTCGTCGTGAAGCCGACCCGGATACTGGAGAATCGGCTTCTTGAGTTTCTGTTGAAGGAAAGGATCGAGAAGATGAAGGGCTATAAGAAGGCGATCTACGTTTTGGTTCACTGTCCACCGGTGGGCAGCGATCCGCGCATGGAACGGGATGTTGTGCCCTGGCTGGGTCATCCGGCAATGGCTCCCCATGCTTTAGGCAGACAGAAGGTCAGCACAGCTGCCGGTGATGTCGAACTGCGGGTTCCCCCTATCGTGGAACGAAATTATGAAATCCTGGGATGGGCAGACCACCGGGTTGAGCAGCTACATCCAAAGCCGGATGACGATCCAGCGCTTGAGCTATTGACAGCTCAGGAACTGCTGGCGAAGACGGTCAAGCTGTCGCTGGAATACATCACACTGGCAGAAGAGGGTCACGGCCACAATGCGCGTTCCCGGTATCTAGCTCGCAGACTGCGGGAGATCAACCAACATCTTGCTCAACACCAAGCCAATAGGGATTAAATCATGCTATCTCAAATCAAACCTCTCACACAGGAAGACCGGCAGAATGCGCAGGTATCCGCTCAGCAGGCCGTGATGCGTGCCGTTGGTGAGCGTCCGCTGCGCGAAGCCTTCGACCGGCATACGGCATCACGGTACCCACCCTTCGTCAGCAAGCTCATCAACTGGCTGTGCATCGTGCTGCTGCTGGCAGCTTTCACCCCATCAGCCATCCGCCTGTTCGTCATTGGCTCGGAGACCTTCGGTGCAGCCGTGCCGGATCATCTGGCGATGGTCGCGGTGGGAATCGCAACCGTCTTAACCGCCGAGATCGGTCAGGTCGTGTTCTCGCTGGCACTGGCGACGATGGGCACCACCGCCAGCGCACGAAGACTGCTGTATGCCAGCATGGGGATCGCAACTGCGATTGCCCTGGTCGGCAATGTGCAGGTGGCTTTACCCGGACACATGCACAGCCCCTTCGCCTGGCTGGAAGCCATCGCGCCACCTCTGCTGGTACTGAGCACCGCCTATGTGCTCAAAGAGCAGCTGCTGGATGCCATCGAGACCCGGCACGCCAACGAACGCGCGTATCAGGAAGCGGTGAACCTGTGGCAGAGCGCGACGGCTGACCCGGAGAGCCATCCGCACTGGATGCAGTTCTACGCCAATGCCCTGCGCGATGCCATTCGCAAAGCCAACAACCGCCGTAAGGATGCGCTCACCGAGCTATCCACAGCCGACTGGCGAGCGCTGGTCTATCGCGAACTGCAAGCCGACAACTGGTACTCGCAGCCGGTACCGACTGCCGAAGCAGCGGAGGTCATTGAAGAAACAGCTCTCCCTTTAGCCGCGAGCGCCAAGAGCAACGGCGCACATCTGAACCATGCGAGCGAGTAGGCGAATGGGGATGTGTGGTGTGTGGAAGGACGCTCAAAGCACCTTCGCCTCTGGGTGGCAGGCCACGACGCTATTGCAGCAACCGCTGTCGTCAACAGGCCAAGTGGGAGCGCTGGAAAGCAGAAAACGGAGGTTTTGTGTCAAACCTTTCTGTGATTTCAGGGGGAAATGGTCATGAGTAAGCCATCCATCATCCCCAACTGGAAGTATCAGAAGCCGACGAAGGGCGGTTACAAAGGGCTAAAGAAGCTGCTGAAATACGTCTCGCATCGGGAAAGTCCCGACCATCGTCCACTGGAAGCAGAAGCCCGCTGGGTCGATTGCGGCCTGGGCGACAATTGGAAAGCGGTCTACCAGAACGCGGGGCAGCTGGCTGGCCCGTATGTGCTGGCGCATCACATGGTGATCTCGCCAGCGCCCGACCTGATGCTGCTGCTTCCCGAAGACATCCGGCAGGAAGTGGTTCGAGAAGTCACCGAGCGCACCATCGAAACCTGGCACATTGAGCGTGGTTTGGCCGTGCCGGAGTATTCATATTGCCTGCATGACCGCGACACCGACGACGATTACGGTTTGCAGCAGCTGCACACGCACATCTTCATCGCCGGAACCATCGACAACGGACTGGGCGAACGCCAATCGCACCGCGTCAACCGGGAGCAGGTCTGCACCGACCGAGGTGGTCTAAACCGGGCCGACAACCTGCGCCGCATCGCCCGGCAGGAGTTCGAGCAGATTCTCGACCGGAGTATTGGCCTGGACTGGCGGCAGTACCGGAAACTCGAAGCCGTGCAAGACGCCATCGACCATGACCCAACGCCTGACGCAGGACGTGGCTGGGAGATCGACTTATGAGCATTGTCCTACGCACAGCGCAAAGCGATGCGATTGGCTTCGCGCCAATCGCCGGTGTCCCGCCTGTCGGACGGCAGCCTGCCCACGAAGTGGAAGCAGGCGGGACACCCTACCCACAAGCTAACAGCGTTAGCCGGGGTAGCGAGTTTAATCAACTCGCTCCTCATGCGCCGGAGTGGCTTATCGCGCCACGCTCCGCGATGTCGCGCCAGCACCGTTGTGCGCGTGCGCTGCCGGTGCTGGAAGGCATGGCGCGTCATGGCTGACCGCGCTCATGCCCGTCCGAAATCACGATTTCGTCCGTTTGTCATACACGTTTACGGAGTAACCATGTCCGACAAGAACAAAACGCTCTACACCAGCCGCCTGAGTCTGCACATCACACCGGCGATGAGCGACCGGCTGGATCAGATCGCGCTGCTGCGTGATGAAGCCAAAGCCGAGATCGTCCGTGCGGCATTACGCGCGTATCTGGATGACCAGGAAGATCTGCTCAGCAGTCGTAAGCACTTCACCAAGATGTTCCAGCGTCGGGTGGATTACATGGAACGGCTGCTGGTCATCTGCCTGTGGCTGAACCTACAGTCGATGCAGATTCTGTACGAGCAGGTGAAGAAGGAACCGTATGATCTGGCGGATTTACTGCAGGACGCGATTGGCGCAGGCATCGCCACCGAGGATGGTGTGCATGGTCTGGTCGAACGCGCTGTCCAGGGTAAAACCAAACCGCCAGCGAAATGATCAACTGGCGGCACGGCTGGAACGGTATTCCGAGACTTAGCACCTTAAGAATACACCAATCTGGTCGTGCTGTCCATCAGAATGTCTTACAGGGTGTATTCGGAAATGGGGGTAGAAAGGATAAACTCGCAGACAAGGGAAAAAGGGGAGATCCATGTCCAGAGAACGGGAACGGTTGAAGTCGGAAATCATGGCTCAGGTTGAGGGGTTAGTGG
>JBDNDP010000003.1:0-195184 GCA_046719065.1 Aggregatilineales bacterium
AATACCGACCACGATCGCCCAGAAAGCTCCGCCTATCATGGCAAGCACGATTTCAACGCCGATCAGCAGCGGAGAGGGCAGCACCACAGTGCGCGCCGCCCAGCTCGCAAAAATCGCTCCCATCACCATCTGCCCCTCAACACCGATGTTCCACAACCCGGCGGTGAAGGTCACAACTAAACCAACGCTACATAATGCCAAAGGTATCCAGAAATTGACGACGCCAGCGAAGGCGTTCGTATTACGAAAGGCGCCTTGCCAGATCGCTTCAAGCACATCGCGCGGGTCTCGGCCAACGATGCTGATGATGACGGCCGCAATCGCAAACGAGAGCGCAACCGGCAGCACAATGAAACCAACCTGTAGAAGCGCTTTTCTCATAACTCAATCCGCAAAATCACCACCGATACGCCGCCCCAACTCCTCGATCGAAACCTGCGAAGCATCAGGGATTTCGAACACGCGACCAGCCACAAAGACTAAAATACGGTCGCTGTAGGTGACCAGTTCATCGAGTTCGGGCGAGGAAAAAAGGATTGCCGTACCGCCCTCGCGCCGCGACAGCAGTTGATGCCAGATCCAGCGGGCAGAGTCGACATCTAACCCGCGCGTGGGTTGCTCTAGGGCGAGCAGCACGGGCTGACGCGGCAGCAGAGCCATCAGCAAACGCTGCTGGTTGCCACCGGACAGCGTCTCTACGGGCGACTCTGGCGTTCCGCGGACGTCATACAGCGCGAGGCGCTCAGCCGTCTGCGCGCGCGCGCGCGTCCAATTGAGGAAGCGACCGTGCCCATCAACAATGGCAATATGCTCGGTCAAGGTTAGCCCTGCAACCAAACCTTCCTCAAGCCGGCCTGCAGCGCCGAATGCGACCCCATGCCGTAAGAAATCGCGGTAGGGCCTGCCTGTCAAATCTTGCGAACCGATCTTGACACGTCCTCGTTGAGGTTTGTGCACGCCGGAGATACAGCGTAAGATCAATTCCTGCCCGCTGCCATCGAGACCGGCCAGCCCAACGACCTCGCCAGCGCATACAGAAAACGAAAAATGTTCGACCGAGACGCGCTTGCCGCGCACTGTTACATCCTGAAGGCAGGCAGCCGTCTCTCCAAGCACCACATGGGCGCGGCTCTCTGCCCGCAGCGTCTGACCGAACATCATGCTGACGAGCTGCTCGGTGGTCACCGGCATTTCACAGCGCCCCACCAAAGCGCCACTGCGCAGCACAATCACCTCATCACACAGAGCGACGACATCTTCCAGTTTGTGCGAGACGAGTAATATGCTCATCGACTCGGTGCGCGCCAGTGCTCGAAGCGCATCAAAGAGGATCGTCTTTTGTTCAGCGGAAATGCCGGTGGTCGGTTCGTCAAGGATCAACGTTCGCACGCCCAGCGCCAACAGCCGCACGATCTCTAACTGCTGACGCTCACCAATCGTGAGAGAAGTGACAGGTACGTCAGGGTCAAGTCTAAAGCCGAAGCGCTCGCAAAGCTGAGACAATTCGCGACGCGCTGCACGCTCACCCAGCAGCAGCCCGCCGCTGCGGCCATAAATAAAGTTCTCTAAAACCGTAAAGGCTGGGATATCGAGCGGGTCTTGCTGAAGCATCCCAATTCCGCATTGAAGCGCACCCAGCGGCTCGTGATAGTGGACGCGGGCGCCATCGACCCAGATCTCGCCGCTATCTGCGGAATGGTACCCCGAAAGAATTTTCATCAAGGTGGATTTGCCTGCGCCGTTTTCACCTAAGATGCCAGTGATGCGGCCGCTGGCAAAAGTCACACTAATGTCATTATTTGCATGAGTAGAACCGAAACGCTTATGAATGTGTTTAAGTTGTATTTCCATCGCTGTTTCTTTACAGCTTAGCGGCAGGAGCAAGAACAACAGTGGAGCGCGCCCGGGCGCGCTCCACTAGACAGGCAGGTTTATTGGCTAGCGCCAATCATACCCTCAAGAAGCTGCGGCAAATACCAAACGTCGAGCACATCAACAAGCTGCCCCTCTTCAGCCAGCACAGTGCCGTCTTGCAGGCGCAGCGGCCCCTTCCATAAAGCGAAGCTTTGCGGCACGAACGGATTGGTGGCGTAAGCGGCCAGATCATCGATGAAATCGCGCAGAGCAGTTTCATCCTCGTCGCTCAAGCCCTCACCAATCCAAAAACCGACTGCGGATGTATCGAGATTGTTGATATCATCCCAATCTGGCCCAACCCAGTCCCATGACTGCTCCCACGTGCCATCGATTACCGCTTGGACGATGCGGGCGTAATCAGGCCCCCAATGGAAGTACGGCGTGCCAAGGCAGACTTCCGGCGCGACATCGCAAGCGTAGATGTAGTCATAAGGCACAGCAAAGACGTTCTCCCCGGCGGCAGCGCGCTGCGAAGCGACCTCAAGCGCATTCGGCGTATCGATGCCGGAGATGACGACATCGGCACCACTGTCGAAGAAGGTGTTGGCCTCTTCCGTCGGATCAAGCGTCACGCCGGGGATATTGAACCAGAAGCCGATCCACGTGACCGTGAACACCAGATCGTCCGGATTGCCTCGCCCATAAGCTTCATAGCAGTAGCGCGCGCCCAAATAAGCCGATGCTGCCAGACGACGGGTTTCAGCATTGATCAGCGGACCAAGATAACCGATGCGCCCCGTCTCGGTCGTCAAACCAGCAGCGCAGCCACCGATCAGTTTGCCCCACTCCATTTGGCCCATCAAATTGCCGACATTGGGCGGCGCTTCGCCCGTTAATGCGTCATCGCCCGAGATGTTGATGAAGATCACATCAGGGAAAAATTCAGCGACGACATTCGTATCTTCCTCGAACGCATCTGAGGCAGTGAAGATGAGTCGCGCGCCTTGGTCGACCAATTCAGTTACGACATCAAGCAGCGTCGTCTCCGGGGCGTCGGCCGGGTTCAGGCTGGGGAAGTACAGCATGCGCGTTCCCGGGATTGTTTCTTCGACGAAAAGGCCGCCCTCATAATGCGCTTGGCTCCAGCCTCGATCATTTTCCGGACCGACGAGGACGATCCCAAACACAAACTCGTCCTGCGCGATTGCAGGCACGACCGACAAAACGAACAGCGAAAGCAAGACCGAGCATAACAAGAGCTTACGAACCATGCTTCCCTCCTCTACCTGTTGGAGCACTGTTAAAGCTGCCCCATTAATTTTATCTCGTGTTCAAGTGCTTACCAACAACTTGCACACAAAACCTGCATCATGCTGTCGTCTGCTTCTCCCAACAGACCGTTAAGTGAATTGATGCCCCAATCCCAATTCACAGCTTGATTTTATGGTATGCTTATCAAGAAACTGGTGCAGCTTGATCAAGGCGGGTTATGTCTGAAGTAAGCCTGCGCGACTACTTCTCACAATTGGACACCCTTCTCAGCACCAACGCTGCCGACGAAGTCATTCATCACTGCCGACACATTTTGCAGTATTACCCACGAAATGTGGCGGCTTATCGTTATTTGGGACGCGCGTTGATTTTAAACGGGCGCTGGGACGAGGGCGCTAGCGCTTTGCGCCGCGTGCTCGGCGTAATCCCAGATGATTACATCGCTCATATCGGCATGAGCGAGATTTACGATACCAAACGCCAGCCAGATGAGGCGATTTGGCATCTCGAACGCGCGTTTGAACAAACCCCATACAACCGCGACCTGCTTGATGGTATTCGCGCGCTCTACCGTCGCTATCGCAACGTTGACCAAGTCAAGATTCAACTCACGGCCGCGGCAGTCGCCCGGCAGGCCATGCGCAATCAACAATATGGCCAGGCGATCGAAACGCTACGCGGCGCCCTAGAGCGCCAGCCCGACCGCCTCGATCTACGGCTGCTGCTGGCGGAGGCGTTGTGGGCGCATGGTGAACAGGTCGAGGCGGCCGAGATCGCCCTCGATATTTTACAGCTCCTGCCCGACTGCCTCGCAGCCAACCGCATCCTCACCCAGCTTTGGTTGGCTGAAGACCGCCCCTCTGATGCGCAACGATATCTCAGCCATATTGAGGATGTTGATCCTTATCTCGCCGTTGAGCTGGCGACTGGCAGGCCTGCACCGAACGACGCCTTCAAACTACGCGAGTTGGACTATGCTCGCTCGGCGCAGCATGAATTGGCTCGCAATCGCCCTGACTGGCTGCAAGCGCTAGATGACGAGAGTCTAACCCCTCAAACGGAACCAAAGGAAGCGCGCAGCACGACCGGCTGGGTCGGCGCTTTGCTGCGCGGCGCTGGCGCGGAAGCGGCCAGTCCAGCCCTCCAGCAAGAGGGAGCCGCTGATCTTTTCTCCGATGATTGGATGGCCTCTGTGGGCAGAAGCATCGCCGAGGGCGCACCCATCCAAGCGGATGAACTGCCTGACGATGCGGCGCTGCTTGGTATTTCAACGTCTGCGCCCGACTCTATAGAACACACACCGCCAGATTTCAGCTTTGAGTTTGAGGATGAACTTGACAATGGGCTTCCTGATTGGGAGCTTTTGACTGGTGAACAAGCGGCTGTAAATACACCTTTCGCCCAAGCAACCGCTTTGCAAGCAAGGGAAGCGCCCAGCCATGACGACGAGCTTGATTTCCCGCAACTTGATCCGCTGGCATGGCTTCGAGAAACGAACATAGAGATCGATGAAGCGACCGAACCGCAAGACCCCTTTGCCTTAGAGACAGACGAAGCGGCGGAAATGCAGCTTCCTGAAGCTGATGCGAACCCACTCGGCTGGCTGGGCGGTTATGACGATCTCCTCATTCAAGAGGAGCAAACAGCGACTGCGGAAGGCGCTATTTCCGACTTAGACGACCCGCTAGACTGGCTGAACAGCGTCGACCTTGATGATGAGCCTGCCGGCGAAACCGCGACCGAACCAGACTCCCTTGATCAAAGCTTGGAGGCGGATTGGCTGCGCATATCAGAAACTGGCTTCGAGACCGCTGAAGCGCCTCTGACACCTGCCGAAGCGCCCACCATCCCGTCGCCTCCGGTCAACTCACTGTTTGATTTCATTGATAATGAACCTGAAATTGCCGGCAGCGAGCCGAGCGACGATGTTGACTGGCTAACCGATATCTCGAATCACGAGCCGCAGGCGGTTCCCGGGCCGCGGCGCGGCTTAACAGCACTGCTGAACGAATCAAATTTTGATTGGCTGTCCGATCAGCAAAATGACGCATCAAGCGCAGAACCTTCTGCGACTGACTCTATAATGGATGAGTGGCTGGCAGAATTCGGGGGCACAACCCCTGCCCTGCCAGATCAACCTTCGTATGAACCGGATTGGATTATTGAATTGGACAGCGCCATGAACGATGAACTGATGAAACCCCCATCCCCCGATCAACCGCCGGACTGGGGTGCTGGGTTGCCGCTGGAAGCAGACGATGAAGCAGAAAGTGCTTCAAACGTGGGCGAGTCGTCAGAAATTGAATGGGGATCACCCGATGCGTTCGCATGGCCTGCAGAAAAAGAAGGTGAAGCCCACCCCACCGACTCGCTCCCCGATTGGCTGGCTGAACTTCAGCCCACCAGTACGTTCGAAAGCGCTCAACCCGTAATGTCAATCAGCAATGAGGACGAGCCTGATGAAGAGTCAGAAGCCGACCCGGAGTTGGGTGCCGTTCCCGACTGGCTAGCCGATTTAGAGCCTCGGTATCCATCAGAGACGACGGGAATGTCTTTTGGAGCGTCGCCCGAAAATACCGCGTTGAGCGCGCAAGATGACTGGCTAACTGAAATTGAAGCGGAAGAAGCAGCAGAAATGGAAGATGAAGCGGCTGTGGATTGGCTGCAGAACGTCGACGATGTCGCTGCTGAGCTGGCAGCCATCGAGGCGAGCCTGTCTTCGGCCGGTTTCCAGTCGTCTCCGTTGGCTGGCGATGAAGCGCTACTCCCTGAAGTGCCTGATTGGATGGGCGAATTCGGGGCACAGCCGATTCAAGAGGATCGCTCTCCGGCTGAAACTGTCGATTCTGGGATTGAGGAAGCGTTCGCGGCTGCACAGCCGATCAAAGGTGGCGATCTAGAGTGGCTGGATGATGTCGGTGAGCAAGCGGCGGAACAGGCTGCCGCGGAATTGGAGGCGACTCTCTATCCTGAAGCAGGAGTGCCTGATTGGCTCAGCGAACTGGAGCCGCAAGCCTCGACGCCAGCCGCCGACACCAGCGCCGAAAATATAGACTGGCTGGATGAAATCGCGCCAGCCACGCCTAAACCAGCGGAAACGCTTGGATTCGAGGAGAGGCTAGCCGCAGAGGAGCCGCTGTCATCAGGGGCATCGCCAGCGAGCGACCTGCCCGATTGGTTAATCGAACTAGCTCCGGATGAGCCATTCGAACAAGACGATCAAACCGCGGCGGAAGAGACATCGGCCGAACCCTCAGCTTTTGACTTCAATGCCATCATGGCGGAACCAGCAGCAACAGTTGGCGAACCTGAGCGCAGCGAAGAAGAGTGGTTGACGGGGATTGGCGCCGCTGCGATGGCCAGCACTGACAGTGAGGCCAGCCTCGATGATGAAGAAACATTCAACAGCGAAAGCTCAGAGCAGCCGATCTCGAATGAGCAGGGTGAGGAACTCGACGATGAAGAGTGGTTGATTGAGACACCCGTTGAGACGCAGCTGCCCGCGCATGAGCCGCTGGCACTCGGCGAGTACGAAGCAGGCGCGCAAGATGAAGATTTTGAATGGCTGAGCGAAGATGAGGAAGCAGACTTCGCAACCGTCGAAACCTCTTTCGCCACATATGACTCACTGGACCAAGACGAAGAAGATGCCGAAGAGACAGCAGCGATCGATGAAACGGTTGAAGCACTGGCCATCCACGGTGATGTCCTCGTCCAGAAGCCAGCCTCTAATGCGCCGGATTGGTTGAATGCGATGGTGCCGGGCCTCGATGTTGACTTTGAGGCGATCGAAGAGGATGAACCGATCGAGCAAGCATTCGCCGAAGAAACTGCGGACTTTGACGATGAAGCAGCAGCGCCCGCCAATCGTGAGTTTGGCTGGCTGTCCGAAATTGTCGAGCAGGAAGAAACAGCCGAAGCAGCTGTTGAGCAGCCGCGTCCCCGTTTTGCTTTCGGCTCGCGCCCCGCATGGCTCAAGTTCTCGACCAAGCCGGCATGGATGAAGCCGAAACCGTCTGACGAAGCTTCAAGGTCCGCCACTCATGATCAAGAACTGCCAGACTGGCCAGATGAGCCGCGAGACGCTGAGGGTGACTCTGATATCCCCGACTGGCTCCGCTAGTCGCTTGGTTCAGCGAGAGGTATACGCATGGCCGACAATATGCCCGATTTCGACAGCATGTCTCAAGAGGAGATCATGGCTTGGATGGAAACCCTCGCCAAACGTCAAGGGGCGAATGAAGGTTTCACGACCGAAGCCGACATGGACATCGCCGAAATCGATCCCAGCACCGTCATCATCGACGAACCCGGCTACATTCCTTACGGTCAGGAGCGGCCACCACAGCCGATCAGTCCAAGCGAACCAGCGCTAAAATCGCCGCTGAGTGCGCCTAGCGCAGCGCGCAGCGCCCATGAAGAGGAGAATATCCCGGTTCGTCCCGTCGTCGAGGAAGGCTCGCTGGCGTGGCTGGAGAGCTTGGCCGCTGGCCAAAGTGATGACATATTCAACCTCGATCTCTCCACGCTCTCGGAAGATGTCCCCATGCCGGCGCCAAGCAAGCCAGAACTGGCGATTGATCCAGTGAGCTGGCTCGAAGACCTTGCGCGTGGTCAGGATGAATTTGACCTGCCCTCACAAGAGCGACCCGCTCAACGCCCAGCCGAGCCGGCACGCATGACCGGCGACTCAACGATGTGGCTCGAATCGCTGGCGCGACGGCAGGGTGCTCGCCCCGAGGAGCTAACCACGCCGGCCGATCTTGAAGTCGACATGCCAGAGAACGCCGAACCAGCTGCCTATATCCCGTTCACGTTTGATACTCCCCCCTCGCTGCGCCGTTCGGCGCCCACAGAGCCAGAACCGCTTGAACTAGAAGACCCAGCAGCATGGCTCAACTCATTGGCGGCCGAGCAAGGCTACAGCGAAGCCGGCGTTCGCCAGACACAGCCTTCCTCATCCAGCGTTGAAGACGATCTCTCACTGGAGGCGATTGAAGAGGCGATCGCGCGAGGGACAGTCACTCCCGAACAGATGCAGGTCTTCCTCGACCACCAGACCGAGCTGGCCGCCGAAGCGCTCTCTCAAGCCGATGATGAGCCGTTCGAGCTTGATGCCGATGCGCCAGCAGTGCCAGCAGAACTGCCAGACTGGCTGCTGGAACAGGTCGGTCCGCCACCCAAGCCCAAAGCCGACTCCCCTAACCTGCCGCCGCTCGAAGAAGTGCTGGCACAAGCGCCAACCTCAGGCGATATTCCAGATTGGCTGCTCGCCGATGTCGATGAGGCCGATGAATTAGACCTCTCTAGTATCTTTGAGCAGATGGGAGAGGATGAGGACGTTACAGCGATTTTTGGCGAGGATGAGTTTGGCGACGAAGCTGCGGTTGGACGAGTGCAGCTTGCAGTAGATCCGAACGATCCGTGGGTTGAGGCCTTTGACCTTGAATACGAACAGGGCCAGATTAATCTTGATGAGCTGCCGGATTGGTACCAGCGCAACCTGCACGATCCCGCTCGAATTGCCGCTGTTGAGAGCTTAGCCAGCGCCGAAGATCGCGATGCGGACGAAATCGCGCCGGTCGAACCCTTGACCAGCGCTTTGATCGACCAGCCGCTGCCGGTGGAAACCGAACTGGAACCGGGCGAAGCGCAGGCCCTTCCGACATGGATGCAAGACTTGCTGCCCACCGAGCCTGAACCCGCAGCCACACAAGGAGCGCCGCCCGCAGCTGAAGCACTGCTTGTTGATGATGTTCCGGATTGGCTGCGCGAAGTCGAGGGCGAAGTGACGCCTGATGAGATCCCAGCATGGTTGGTTGAGGTCGAGGCCGCCGAGACCCAGCCAACAGCCTTCGAGTTTGAAACGCCAGAGCCGGCGCCTCTCAGCGCGTTCGTGGAGCCTTTTTCTAGTGCGCAAACGATCCCTGCTGTGCAAACGCCGCCGCCTACTCTCGCCGGCAGTGCTTCGTTGGAGCGGGCGCGCAGCAAGCAGCAGTCCGGCGCTCTCGAGGAGAGCCTGCGCGAGTATGAAAAGCTGGTGCGTCAAAGCGAGGCGCTTGAGGAGGTCGTTAACGATCTCAGCACGCTAGTGCGCATTTATAAGGACAATCCGGTCGTCTATCGCATCCTCGGCGATGGCCTAATGCGACAGGGCAAACTGCAAGCAGCGCTCGATACGTATCGCGCAGCGCTGAACCAGCTTTAGAAACATTAATTTTACGTCTACCCATATCATCATTGAGCTGGGCGGGACTACGATGTTCTTGTGCTTGCCCGCCGCGCCATTCTGAAGCATACTTCTCGAGGTCATTAATCAACGACGCAGGAGAACAGGGTGGAGCGCACACTCATTATCATCAAACCAGATGCTGTTCAGCGTGGCTTAATCGGCGAGATCATCCGTCGTTTTGAGGCGCGCGGGCTTCGAATAGCAGGCATGAAGTTCATGCAAATCTCGCGGGCATTGGCCGAAAAACATTACGACGTGCACCGCGAGCGGCCGTTTTTCAATGATCTAGTCAATTACATCATCTCATCGCCAGCAGTTGTCATGGTGCTAGAGGGGAAAAATGCGGTCGCTGTGGCCCGTCAAACCATCGGCGCAACCCGGCCCAGCGAGGCTGCCCCGGGCACTATTCGCGGCGATCTGGCGCTTGAGATCGGGCGCAACCTCGTGCACGGCTCTGACTCGCCAGACAACGGTCAGATCGAGGTTGCCAATTTCTTCAGCGAGGACGAGCTGGTAAGCTGGCAGCGCGCTAACGAACCGTGGATCTTTGAATGAAGCCTAAGGTAAACCAAGGACGTCCCTCTGTAGGGACGTCCTTGGTTTTTATTGAATGCTGAGCAGGACGTTAGCGTACCTGTACAAACCCTCGATGTCGTAAAAGCGGCGTTCCTCCTCGCCCATCAAATGGACGATAATATCGCCATAATCCATCAGGATCCAGCCACTCGTCGCCTCGCCTTCAACCGAATAGGGCAGTTTGTCATATTCGATCTTAACGGCCTCGCGCACGCCTTCGGCTAGCGCTTTCAACTGGCGCACACTGTTGCCGGTACAAATGATGAAATAATCAGTTATCGCATAATCTGTTTTGAGACCGTGCGGCCCTAAATCGAGCAGCACGATGTTTTCCGCTTTTTTATCTTCCAAAGTATTCACAATTGTTCGTGCAAAATCTAACGTTGTCAGAGCTTACCTCCTTCAGTACAGCTAAGCGATTTTGATCGCATTATAGCACAATCATAAGCGCAGCGGTCAGGAATCCATCACATACCTGAAGAACACGTCGATTGGGAACTGCCCATACGCCAGCCGCCGCTGTGGTTCCCCTTCATCCACAGCAGCGCGCGGATGCGTTAACACTTACAATCCTCCCTGACTGCTGTACAATGAGGCTGGATGTTTGACGCGGCGCAAGCGCTGTGCTCAAGAAAGCAGACCATGACTGGGGACGAGGTTCTCACTTTTTATGCGCCCGGCGGTGAACGACTCGACAAGACTATCATTGACCATATCGGCGATCGCTTAACGCGCACACAAGTACAAACATTGATTCGCGCTGGCAAAGTAAGCGTGGATGCTGCACCAGCCAAACCCGGCCTCAAGCTCAAAGGGGGAGAACTCATTCGCATCCTAATTCCACCGCCGGCTCAAGACGAAGCGATCGCTGCAGAACCGATCGCGCTCAATGTCATCTACGAGGATCGCGATCTGGCTGTCATTGATAAACCGGCGGGCATGGTCGTGCATCCTGGCGCTGGCAACGAGACTGGCACGCTCGTCAATGCGCTGCTGGCCCGCTACCCTGAGATCGGCTTGATGGAACACACACCCAAACGCCGGGGAATTGTCCACCGTCTCGACAAGGATACCAGCGGCCTGATCGTCGTGGCGCGCAATGCGCCAACCCTCCACCGGCTGATGACGCAGTTTCAGAGGCGCAGCGTCGACAAGATTTACCTTGCGCTTCTTGAGCGCGAGCCGCCAACACCCACTGGCCGCGTTGAAGCACCAATCGGCCGAGACCCTAACCAGCGGCGCAAAATGGCCGTTATGCGCGGCGGCCGGCCTGCCATCAGTGAATATACTATCGTCGAGCGCTTCTCCAGCGGCCACGTTTTGGCGCAGGTGAAGCTGTTGACGGGCCGCACACATCAAGTGCGCGTGCATATGGCCTTCATCAACTGCCCACTAGTTGGCGATAAGGTGTACGGATTTCGGCGCCAGCGGCTGGGGCTGGATGGCCAGTTCCTGCATGCCGCGCAGCTTGCCTTCGACCACCCGCGCACAGGCGAGCGACTGCGCTTTGAGGCGCCCCTGCCGGCGCGATTGGAGGAAGTACTTCGACAACTGCGCGAAGCTCGTTAAAGCGATCGTTTTCGTCTACAATTTGTGACGCTAGCCGCCACCACAACAAGAGGACAGCCCATGCGCGAAGTGACGATTGCGACGGTGCAGATGAAGCCCAAACTGGGCGAAGCCGAAGAAAACCTGATCAAAATGTCTGAGATGATCTCGAAAGTCGCCTCGCAGCAGAAGGTAGACTTGATCGTTTTTCCCGAATTGATCACCAGCGGCTACGAGCTGGGCCTGCGCTTTACTGAACTGGCGCAGCGCGTGCCCGGCCCGACTGTGAACTTGATCGCCCAGCGCGCTAGCGAGTTTGGGGTTTATATCGCGTTCGGCATGGTGACCAAAGAGCGTGTCGAATCAGTGCTATATAACTCCGCTGTGCTTGTGGGGCCAGATGGCGAGCTGCTGGAGGTTTACAACAAAAGCCACTTGCGCGGCGAAGAACGCATGGCGTTTCGAGAAGGCTTTAAGCTGCCAGTGGTCGAGACTGAAGTAGGAAACATCGGCTTAATGATCGGCTACGATTTGGCCTTCCCCGAAGTTGCGCGCAGCTTAGCGCTTGACGGCGCCGACTTGCTGTGCGTGCTCGCCAACTGGGAAGCTGCCCACATTGATGAGTGGAAGACCTATCTGCGCGCGCGCGCCTACGAGAATGCGCTATTCGTCGTTGGCGCTAACCGTGTAGGTGAAGATGTGACGATCACGTTCGGCGGCGAGAGCATGGTGGTTGGCCCGCGCGGACAAATCTATGCCTCGCTCGCAGCAGAGACCGACCCCGACACTGGCGCCCCACTAGAAGGCTATGCTGTGGCGCGCATCGACTTGGACGAAGTGCGTCGCAATCGTGAAGAATTCCAGCTCATTCAAAACCGGCAGCCAACGGTTTACAGATCAATCGTGCGACGTTACTAGTTCAGTTTAGCATGGCCCACAATTTGCCAGCGATCTTTCGTTTCTTTGGCGTCGATTTCAGTGGCGCAGCGGATGCAGGCCGCAAGATTCGTATCGCCGCGCTCGAAGCTCGTGGCGGCGCTTTTGATCTGCTAGCGTGTTTCTCCGCAGCCGATCTGCCGGGCGGCGGCCTACCGCGCGATGCAGCGATCGGCGCGCTGCGTGATTTCATCGCTGCGCAGGGACCTGCCCTGTTTGGGCTGGACTTTCCGTTCAGTTTGGCAGCCGAGCTGATCGGACGATCATCGTGGGAAGACTTCGCGCGCCATTTTGCTGAAGACTATCCAACCGCACAGCATCTTTTCGACCACGGACGCCGCGCTGCGAACGGCGCTCGGCGACAGACTGATGGTGAGGCCCGAACCCCGTTTGCGCCGCATAACCTGCGCCTCTACCGGCAAACTTACTATGGCATTCGCGATCTATTGGCCCCGCTTGCGCTGTCTGGGCGTGCCGTCGTGCTGCCGATGCAGGCTCCTGCTGTGGGGAGGCCGTGGCTACTCGAGATGTGCCCGGCGACTACGCTGAAGAGCCTTAACTTCTATGCGCCTTACAAAGGCCGCACGCCCGCCCACCGCCAGCAGAGACAGAACATCCTCAACGTACTGGTCGAGCGGGGGCTGCGTTTACCGGCGGTGCTGCAACCGGTCTTACTTGATGATGCCAAGGGTGATGCGCTGGACAGCGTCATTGCTGGTTTCGCGGCAGCGATAGTCTACGAACGTGGTTTCGGGTTCATCACCAACGATGCGCGCTATCAACTCGAAGGAGTCGTCTATGGTTGGCTGGATTAACGACAATTCGTTCGGAGGCTTATAATGGCCGATCTTCCACCGCCCTCGCCGCGCGCGACGGCGGCAGCCTATCTACTCGTCGCCTGCGCGATCATCGGCGCTATCATCCTGTTGCTCATCACCCGTCCACGTCCGGCGCAAATCACAATACAGCCGCCAGAGCCAACAGCTACCCCGCAGCCAACGCGCACGCCCAGCCCGCTAACCATCTACGTAACCGGTGCGGTCGCGGCCGGCGATACGCTCGTCACCGTGCCTGCAGGCAGCCGCGTGAGTGATGCGATCGAAGCCGCGGGTGGACCAACGGCTGACGCCGATTTGCAGCGCGTTAACTTAGCTGGCCTACTGCGCGATGGCGATCAAGTCCACATTCCTACGCAAGGGAGTGCGGAGATCACCCTTGCTACACCAAGCGGGAGCGGTCTGGTGCGCGTTAATACGGCCGAAGCCGAAGAATTAATGACGCTTCCGGGGATTGGGCCGGCACTGGCGGCCGCTATTATCGCTGATCGTGAACAGAACGGGCCGTTCTTGAGGCCGGAAGACCTTATTCGCGTGCGCGGAATCGGGCCAGCGCTGCTCGCTTCGATAGTCGACCTGATCAGCCTCGATCAATAATCGTCAATGATCGTCGCTGTCGAAGGCGCTTTCATCAAGGCCGAGCACATCGCTCATCAAGATCGCGCCTTCATTGCGCTGCGGCAAACGGCTGAGATAGCGCTCCGTAACGGCGACATTTGTATGGCGCAGCAGCCGGCTGATCTTCTCGATTGGCACGCCAGAGAGTTGAAGCGCACCAGCGACCGACCGGCGCAGATCATGCGGCGCGACATGGCCAAGGCCAGCGGCGCGTGCTGCGTCGTCGACGATCAGCCAGATGCCGTCCGGTGTGAGGCCATGTTTGCTCACGCGCCCGCCTTTCCAGATCCGCCGCACTAACGCAGTTTGCGAAAGCGGCCGCTGCTCATGAGCGGCCACTGCGCGCCGCCAGCGGTCGAGCGCAGTGAGGATCGAGCGTGGCACATCGACGCTTGCGGTTCGTCGTCCTTTGCCATGCACCCGCAGCACAACACGATCGTTCTGGATGCTCAGATCATCCCAACGCGCCAGCGCCAACTCCTCACGACGCAGCGCCATCGTGCACAGCACGCCCGTCACGACAGTATTGCGCAGCATCTGCGCCTCGCTGGTCGCAATAGCGCGCGCAGCAGACATGAGCAGACGCAGTTGATCAGGTGAAAGCCAGCGACCGGTTCGCTGCCCGTCCTCCGCTTTGGGCGGCCGCACATTGCTGATGGCCGCGCTGACGTAATCGTCGAGCCAGCCTGCCTCGGCCAGCAGTCCCGCCAAAGTGACAATGGCGGCGCGCGCTTGGCTTACTCCCTGCTTACCATGACCCGCCTGCACCAGCAAACCCAGCCAAGTACGCACTTGAGGAGCGGAAAGGCTTTGTTGAAGGACGGGAATGGGCAGCCCACTCATGCGTGCAAACCGCTGCTGGCCCTGCGTTGGCGGCAGGCCAGCGACCATCTCTAGATAAAGATCGACCCAACGGAAATAAGCGCGCTGGGTATGAGGACTGCTAGCGCAGCCGGGTAGCGCCAGCGCAAAATTGTAAAGAGGCGCTTCGCTGCCATGCGCTGAAGCGATGCGCAGCGCGCCCTTCCGTTGAGACAGTCCGCTCATCGCTCGCCGCGCCCTCCTCGCTTAACACGTCGCGGGCATGAAGCCGATCCCGTCGAGCACGTATAGAGAGCGAGGCGCCGAAGCGCCCCGCCAAGCCCATGCACGTCTTCGATCAACGTTGGTCGAGCGGCACCCATTCTAAATCCATGGGCCCAGTGTAGAGCACTTCTGGCCGCATCAAACGATTATTGGCCGCTTGTTCCATGATGTGCGCCGTCCAACCTGCCATGCGGCTTAAAGCAAACAGCGGCGTGAACATATCGACATCGAGATTGAGCGTGTACAGCACGATCGCGCTGTAATAATCAACATTGGGATACAGATTTCGATCGATGAAATATTGATCGGCGCGCGCCAGCTCGGCCAATTTGACGGCAATATCGAACCATTTTGCGTTGTTGGAATTCTTGGCTAGTGCTTCAGCGCGTTCACGCAGGACAGCGGCGCGCGGGTCAAGCGCCTTGTAGACGCGATGGCCAATGCCCATAATGCGTCGTTTGCCACTCTTGATATTTTCGTTGAACCACGGCTCAACGTTTTCTACTTCGCCGATTTCCATGAACATCTTCATCGCTTCGGTGTTAGCGCCGCCATGGGCTGGCCCCTTGAGCGTGCCGATCGCGCTGACGATAGCGCTGTGCATATCGGAACCCGTGCTGATGGTGACACGTGCCGCGAACGTGCTCGCGTTCATGCCGTGTTCGGTTAGCAAGACCATAAAAGCGTTGATGGCATTAACGGCGCTTTCTTCCGGTTCCTCGCCAGTGAGCATGTACATGAAATTCTGCGCAAGATTAAGATCCGCCCGCGGCGCGACCGGCTGCAAACCTTTACGGATGCGCGGCCACGCTGCGACTAAAGTTGTTACTTGGCCGGTCAGGCGGGCAGCTTTGCGCCGATTTGCCTCTGGCGTATACGTCTCACTATCTGGATCATAAAGAGCGAGGAGCGACGCCGCCGTGCGCAAAACAGCCATCGGGTCAGCATTCGCGGGATACTGCTTCACATGCGCCATCACCGGTTCAGGCACGACCGCCGCGGCAGCGATCTCGGCACGCAGCACCTCTAACTCACTTGCATTTGGCAGCCGGCCCTCCCACAACAAAAATACAACCTCTTCGAACAAGGCGTGGGCGGCCAAATCTTCAATTTTGTAACCTGAGTAGATGAGTTTCCCTTCTGTGCCGTTCACAAGGCTGAGGCGTGATTCATCGATGACGACGCCATCAAGGCCTTTGTAAATCTTCATTTGCTCAGTCATAAAGCGATCTCCTCAAACAAGATAAGGCAGGATGTCCTTGCTTGTAAAGGTGAATAAAGCGCTCGGAGGGCTTTCTCATCCGCATCTCCAAAGCAAGGCGACAGCCTCGCAGCGTATTGCAAGCGGGCACCGCTCAGCCGTTCGAAGTTCAGGGAGTATACCATTCGGCACAGTTTATTGCGATCACTTGCATTACCGGAATAACCGTGATAGGCTAATGAATATGAACATTTCTGCGAAGCATTTCCCTGTCATAATCAACGCTGCCGCGCCAATGCGCTGCATGATGATGTGTTGCATGGCGAACATCGCTGGTGACTCGGGTTGCCTCGCGCTCGAACGGCATTGACAGCCGCGCGCTGAGATTGATGAGACGCAGAGCCGACCCGGGGTCGGCTCTTTTCGTGTATGACGGTGAAGGTATCATATGAACGTCCATCTTGCGCAGGATTTACAGAAACGCATCTTTGAACAACTGCAAGCCGCTTACCCCCATGAAGCTGGCGGCTTCTTGCTCGGGGCCTTTGAACAAGACGCGATCCATATCGTTGAGGCAGTGGCGATCGAAAACACTTTTGCAATCGAAGAGCGCCATCACCGTTATGCCATGACGCCCGCTGATTGGTCTCGTTTGGAGGATGAAGCGGACGCGCGCGGTCTTACGCTAATCGGGTATTATCACAGCCATCCCAACGCACCAGCACTCCCTTCTGAGTATGATCGGGAACATGCGCTGCCTTATTTCACTTATCTGATCGCGTCGGTTGTGCAAGACGACGCTGTTCCACGCGCTGTTGACCTGCGCGCTTGGCAGCTTAAAGCAGACCGCACTGGCTTTGAACCGCTTGCGCTCGATATCATGCAAGGGGGGTGATAGCCATCGACGACGGGATGTGTTGTACTTTTGACGGCTGTCGTTTGCAGCGACGAGAACGGCAGCGAGATGATCGCATCAATTTGAGCAGCAAACACTTTTTTGACCGGAAAACACTGCGTTGAGGGATAAACCAAATGACGAGCATCAACGGGCATCAACAGGGTTTTGAGACACTGGCGCTGCACGCGGGCTACTCGCCCGACCCCACGACCGGCGCGCGAGCGGTTCCTCTGTACCAGACGACATCCTATCAATTCCGCGATACCGAACATGCCGCTGCATTATTCGCGCTGGCCGAACCGGGGAACATTTATACCCGCATTATGAATCCCACCAACGACGTCTTTGAACAGCGAATCGCTGCGCTCGAAGGTGGCATCGGAGCGTTAGCCACGGCTTCTGGCCAATTCGCCGAGACGCTGACCGTGCTCACGCTGTGCAACGCCGGTGATGAGTTTGTTTCTGCATCAGCGCTGTATGGCGGCACGTATACTTTGTTTTCGCAAAGCCTGCGCCGCCTCAACATCACGGTGCGCTTCGTTGAGGGGACGAATGCGGAAGATTTTGAAAAAGCCATCACTGACAAGACCAAACTTATCTACCTAGAAACGATCGGCAATCCTAAGCTTGAGATTCCCGACTTTGAGGCGATCGCCGCGCTGGCCCGTTCGCATGGGATCCCCGTCGTCGTCGATAACACGTTTGGGACACCTTACCTGTTCCAGCCTTTCAAATGGGGCGTCAACATCAGCCTGCACTCGACGACGAAGTGGATCGGGGGGCACGGCCTCAGCATTGGCGGTGTCATCGTTGATGGCGGCAACTTCGATTGGAAAGCCAGCGGCCGTCACGCTGGCATCGTCGAGCCGGAACCCGCCTATCACGGCGCTGTACTAGCCGATGTCTTGGGTGCTGCAGCTTTCATTGGGCGAGCGCGCATCGTCGGCCTGCGCGATTTGGGTGGCTGCCAAGCGCCGTTCAACAGCTTCCTTAACATCATCGGTTTAGAGACGCTGGCGCTGCGCATGCAGAAGCATGTCACAAACGCGCAGGCAGTGGCCGAGTATCTTCAGCAGCATCCTGCGGTTGAGTGGGTAAACTACCCCGGGCTGCCCTCTCACTCCAGCTACGAACGCGCGCGCAAATACCTGCCGAACGGCGCAGGCGCAGTGATCGGGTTCGGCATCAAAGGCGGCAAGGAGAGCGGTCGCTTGTTTATCGACAGCCTGCGCATCTTCTCGCACTTAGCGAACGTGGGCGATGCTCGTTCGCTGGCCATTCACCCCGCCACGACAACACACAGCCAATTGAGCGAAGAAGAACAGCGCTCGACCGGTGTGACGCCAGACTACGTGCGGCTAGCGATCGGCATTGAAGACATCAATGACATCCTGTGGGACCTTGACCAAGCGCTGACGATCTCGCAGGGCAAGACGGTACACGCTGTTTCATAGTGACGATCTGGCGCATTGGGGCGAGCCACAGGTTCGCCTCGATGCGATGCCAGCCACAGCAGGGAGAGCATGAGGACGAACGGGGCAAAACCTCTGAGGCGAGCGGAAGAGCCGGGATCGGTCGGCATCGTTCAGCGCCAGTATGCGCACTTTGATACGCCGCTGGCGCTGCGTTCAGGCGCCGTCTTGGAGCGTTTCACGCTGGCTTACGAGACTTACGGCAAGCTGAATGCTGATCGCACCAATGCCATCTTGATCTGCCATGCGCTTTCCGGCGATTCGCATGTGGCCGGCTACTATACCGATGATCCGAGTGAGCGGCCAGGATGGTGGGATGAAGCGGTTGGGCCGGGAAAAATGTTCGATACGAACCGCTTCTTTGTCATCTGCTCTAATGTAATTGGCGGCTGTCAAGGCAGCACAGGGCCGTCATCTCTCGCCCCAGACGGGAAACCCTATGGGCTGCGTTTCCCCATGGTGACCGTGCCCGATATGGTCGCCGCGCAGCGCCATCTGCTTGACCGGCTGGGTATCGAAAAGCTGTTCGCCGCGGCCGGCGGCAGCATGGGAGCGATGCAGGCGCTGCAGTGGGCGGTCGATTATCCAGCGCGCGTTGGCGCAGTGCTTTTTTTGGCCAGCACGCCGCGCTCTTCGACGCAAAATATCGCTTTCAACGAGATCGGCCGGCAGGCGATTTACGCGGACCCGCGCTGGAACAACGGTGACTATTACGACAGCGATCCGCCCAGTGCCGGGCTGGCCGTGGCGCGCATGATTGGTCATATCACCTACATGAGCGAACATTCGCTCAACCAGAAATTTGGCCGGCGTTTACAAGGTCATGCGGCCATTCCCTATCGCTTTGATGTGCCGGAGTTCGCCGTCGAAAGCTATCTACAGCATCAAGGAGAGAAGTTCGTCCAGCGTTTTGATGCCAACAGCTATCTTTATATCACCAAAGCGTTGGATTATTTCGACATCGCCGATGGTTACGCCTCGATGGAAGAGGCGCTGTCGCGAACAGAAGCGCGTTTCCTCGTCGTCAGCTTTTCAAGCGACTGGCTTTACACTGCCGAGCAGGCGCTCGATCTGGTCACTGCGTTGGAACGCTGCAAGCGCCCAGTTGAATACCATCTCATCCATGCCGATTTTGGCCACGACTCCTTTCTAGTCGAAGTTGATACGATGACGCATTTGGTCGGTGGGTACTTGAAGCGATTGTGGCAACAACAGTTTGCGCAGGAGGCCGAGCGCGATGACGTTTCGACGTGATGGCGAGCGGCGAGGCTACGCCCTCAGAAAGGCGCATAGACGGGCGCGACTCCCGCTCACTTGTGTGTGACGATCAGATCAATTGATGATTATCCGTAATCTACGCGAGGACTTTATGCCTACCATTAAAATTCCGACCCCCCTACGGGTCTATACCGGCAACGAAGCGCAAGTGACCGTGAACGGAACAACGATCGGTGAAGCGCTTAACGATTTGACAACCCGCTACCCAGAACTGCGCCAGCATCTATTCAATGGGGACGAACTGCGCACCTTCGTCAATGTTTTCGTCGGCGAGGAGGATATCCGCTTCCTCAACGGTTTACAGACAGAAATCGACGAGAATGCCAGCTTGCGCATCATCCCCAGCATCGCCGGCGGACAGCGCTAATCCTTCGATGAGCGCACAGTTTTCGATTCGCTCCGCCCTGCCCCACGAAACGCCCGCTATAGCGCGCGTGCACATCGCAAGCTGGCAAACGACTTACGTGGGCCTGCTGCCAGAGGAGTATTTGCGCAGCCTGTCGTTTGAAGCGCGCGAAAAACAATGGCAGCGCGCCCTCGACCAGCCGGAACACTGCCTGTTCATCGCAGAGCGTGACGGAACGATGGTTGGCTTCGCTTACGGCAGCAGAGAAGAGGGTTTGCTCGAAGCCTATTCCGGGCAGCTCTACGCGATCTATCTGCTGGAAGCGGTGCAGGGTATGGGGCTGGGGCGGGCGCTCGCCCAAGCAGTTGTGGACTGCCTGCGCGCTCGCGGACACCGGTCGATGGTCGTGTGGGTGCTGGCCGAAAATCATCGCGCCCGGCGTTTTTACGAAGCGCTCGGCGGCAGCGAAGTAGGCCAGCAGATGATCACAATCGGCAATATCGAGCTAGAAGATATCGCTTATGGTTGGGACGACTTGGATACTTTTGGACGCAGTAAAGATAGACAAGAGGAATAGGCAATGAGACCGATTGTCGCGCAGTTAGGCAGTTTGAGCAATGACGAGATCCGCCGTTACGGGCGGCATGTAATTATGCCCGAATTCGGCATGGAGGGTCAGCGTCGCTTGAAAGCGGGCAGCGTCTTGCTGATTGGCACAGGGGGGTTAGGCAGCCCTCTTTCGCTATATCTGGCGGCGGCTGGGGTTGGGCGCATTGGCCTTGTCGACTATGACGTGGTGGATGAAACCAATCTACAGCGCCAGATCGTGCATGGACAGAGCACCGTCGGCCAGTCCAAGATCGAAAGCGCCGCCCGTCGTATGCTCGATATCAACCCCATGCTCCACATTGACAAGCATGAAGTGCCGTTGACGTCAGAAAACGCCCTCCAGATCATGGCGCCCTATGATGTGATCATCGATGGGACGGACAATTTCCCGACGCGCTACCTAACGAATGATGCCTGCGTCAAGCTTGGCAAGCCGAATGTGTACGGCAGCGTCCTGCGCTTTGAGGGCCAGCTCAGCGTCTTTTACGCGAAAGAGGGACCGTGCTACCGCTGCATGTTCCCAGAGCCGCCGCCGCCCGGGCTCGTCCCTAGCTGCGCCGAAGCTGGCGTGCTCGGCGTGCTGCCGGGCGTTATCGGCACGCTGCAGGCGACTGAGGCTATCAAACTGATCACTGGCGTTGGAGAGCCAATGATCGGCCGTATGCTGCTGTATGATGCGCTTTCGATGACCTTCGACATCGTCAAGATCCGCAAAAACCCGAACTGCGCTGTGTGCAGCATGCCGCCAGAGCAGATCGAACTGATCGACTATGAACAGTTCTGCGGTGTGCCAGCGCACGACCGCACACCGGCACAAGACCATGCGGCGGCCACTGGCGCCGTGGTCAACGGCGCGAGCGCGGCGCAGCCGGCTGTGCCGCCAGTTCCGCAGATGACCGTGACCGAACTAAAGGCGCGTTTAGATCGCGGTGAGACGCCTTTCGTACTTGATGTGCGCAACCCAGAAGAATGGGAGATCTGCGTCCTTGAGGGAACGGTGCGCATCCCCAAACCTCAGATCCAACTCGCTGTTGAGGAGGTTTATGCGGGCCGCAAGCCGCTGGAAAACACCGTACTGGCGCAGATCCCGCGCGATCGCGAAGTAATCGTCCACTGCCGTTCCGGCGTGCGCAGTACGGACGTAATCCACATGCTGCGGGGCGTCGGTTACGATCCCGCTAACCTAATCAACCTTGACGGTGGCATCCTCGCTTGGGCGCGCACAATTGATCGAACCATGCCGGTCTACTGAAACCAAGGCGAGCGGGCGGCCTGGGCAGGCGGCTGCTCGCCGGTTTCGTCTCCATTTAGGTTAGGCCGAAAGCGTTGATCAACCCGCGGTAGACGCAGTCTGACCATGCGCGGTAATTGTGCCCAGCGCTGAATTCATGATCGGTGACGCTGCGGCCGCTCTCGCGCAGAACATCATGCATTTGGCGGTTGTCATATAACAGCCACTCAAGTAGCCCGCAATCCTGCCGTGAGCGGCGCTCGCTCGTTCTAACAGATCCATTTCACATCATGCCTAACACAGCATCACAAGGCGCTGCCGATGGAACTTTGTTCAGTATATTCGTGGGCAAATTTTCAAATCAGAAGTGCCGGCGCTGTAGCGCCGGCACTATCAGTGTTTGTGAAAGATGCACGAAAACTTTTAGTACAAATAGCGCAGTGGCATCGGCTCTACATGCGTGTCGTAAATGACAAAACCGCGGCTGAGGTAATTCGACAAAGCGATCGGGCTATCCAGATTGCAGGTGTGCACCCAAAGGCGCGGGGTGCCATCATCCCATGCCCGCTGAATCCCCCAGCTCAACAAGTGCTTGCCCAACCCGCGGCCGTTAAAGCCGGGCCGCAGGCCGAAATAAGCAATTTCAGTCGCATCGGGGCGTTTCGCTAGCTCAATATAGCCGGCCGGTGTGCCATACACATACAGCACGTTCACGCTCACCCCCGGCTCGCTGATGGCGGCCTCCAGCTCCTCATCCGTCATCAACAGCCGGTCGCGCCAACGATAAGGTTCCCCCACCGACCGATACAGGAAACGGTAAAAATCAACATCCGGCGCTTTCATTGATACCACCATGGCATTGTCAAGATCGTCAACGAAGCCCGGCCGGAATTGATCGGGGCTGGTCATATGTAGATAGGTGGTAATGAGCTTATCGGGCACGGCTTGAACCGGAAGCGCCATCGTTATACCTCTACGAGCGAAATGCGCTATAATCAGCACTGTGACATTTATTCCATTGTCTACAAAACAAGATGGGCGCTCGATAGCGCAATCTACCAACGTTCGAGCATCATAATTTGTGAAAATGTGACAAAGAGGTCGTCATGGATTTCGCTCTAAACGATGAGCAACTGCAAGCACAGAAGATGGTGCGGGAGTATGTCAGCAAAGAGGTGATCCCCTCGATCGGCGAATGGGATCGCAAACAGCAGATGAACCCGGCCGTGCTGCCGCGTATGGCAGAGTTAGGCATCCTCGGTATCAGCATCCCGGTGCGTTATGGGGGTCAAGGCTTCGATTACATCACTCTCGGTTTGGTGTGCGAAGAATTAGAACGTGGAGACACCACACTGCGCGTGGTGATGTCAGTCCACATGGGGTTGAACAGTCTGTCGCTGCTGCAATGGGGTACCGAGGCCCAGAAGGAACGGTTTTTGGTGCCGCAGGCACGCGGTGAAAAATATGGGGCATTCTGCCTCACAGAACCGGGTGCCGGCAGCGATGTCGTCAATATGACTGCGACTGCGCGCCGGGTTGGTGACCGCTATATTTTGAATGGCGAGAAAATGTGGATCAGTCTCGCGACAAAAGCCCATCATTTCCTCGTCATAGCGAAGACCGATCCCGAGGCTGGCCACCGCGGCATGAGCGCCTTCATCGTCACGAGCGATATGCCAGGCGTGACGACCGGCGACATCCATGGCAAGCTGGGCGTGCGCGCTGGCTCAACCGGCTGGGTCGCTTTTCAAGACGTCGAAGTGTCGCTTGAAAACCGCTTAGGCGAAGAGGGTGAGGGCTTCAAAATTGCGATGGCCGCGCTCGATAACGGCCGCTACACAGTCGCCAGCGGCGCAACCGGCCTGATCCGCGCCTGCCTTGAAGATAGCATCGCCTATGCGCTCGAACGCAAGACGGGCGGAGTGCCCATCGCCCAGCACCAGTTGATCAAGCAGAAGATCGCGTATATGCAGCAGTGGTACGACGCTGCCCGCTTGCTTTACCTCCACGCTGGCTGGCTAAAGAACCAAGGCCAGCGCAACACGCGCGAAACCAGCCTTGCCAAGTGGTATGCAACCGACCACAGCGTGCAGGCAGCGCTGGAAGCGGTTCAAATCCACGGAGCATACGGGTTCAGTGACGAGTACCCGGTCGAGCGCTATCTGCGTAACAGCAAAGGTGCGGTCATCTACGAGGGGACGAGTGAAATCCACCAGTTAATGCAAGCCGACTACGCGCTGGGCTATCGGCAAGACCGGCCGCTGCGGTGCGAGCTGCCTGCTTATGACCCCGTTATGTGGCAAAGCGAACCCGAGCCGGCGGTTGGAAACTGACTGGCTAGCTGCCACTTGCAAAGGGGGATCAGCCAGCTGATCCCCCTTTTTACATGGGATTTGACGATGAAGATCGTTTTTTTCGGCGACAGCCTCACATGGGGCGGCTATGGAGGCAGCTATTTTGACGCGCTGGCGAGATATCTGCCCGGCGTCGAACGGGTCAATGCAGGCGCTGGTGGCGATACCGTCATCAATTTGCTGCGCCGTCTTGATGAAGATGTGATCGCGCAGCAGCCAGAGGCAGTTTTCGTCATGGTCGGCAGCAACGACGCGATCGCTTACAGCCAACCAGACACACGGCCCTACTACCGGCAGACGAAAGCGCTGTCTCATGGTTTTGTCGCGCCGGGGGCGTTTGAACAAACCTACCGCGAGCTGCTAATCCGCTTGCAACTGGAACATATCCAAGTTTGGGTGGGCCTGCCGCCCGCTGAATACAATTCGGACGTTGTGGCGGCGCTCGAAGCATTTAATGCGCGTACCAGCAGGGTCGCGCGGGCGCTGGCGATCCCGACGCTCGATCTGCTGGCGGAATTTCGCCCCGCCACGCTTCCCCATCGCGAACCGCTTAGGTTGGGTGACGTTTTGCTCGTAGGACGGCGTATTGCTGAGGGATGGCACGATTACGCCTCAGCCCAAACGGCTGGCGGTTTTACGTTCACGTTCGATGGACTGCACTTCACACCGGAAGCTGCGGAGCGCGCCGCCGCCAAGATCGCAGCCTTCATCCTAGCCTGATGCAACTTTAGCGCACCTTCCTACGTACTAGTTTGCGAGACATTATCAGCAAGGAGTTATGCCATGAGCTGCGGACGCGCTCTTGTTTGTATCTTGTTTCCCCCCTTGGCTGTAATTGACCGCGGCTGCGGCACTGTCCTCATCGTGTTCGCGCTGACCATCGCTGGCTGGGTGCCGGGGGCGATCGCGGCACTGATCCTCAACTATATGGCCGAGAATCCTTGATGGCCTGTCGTCTGTGCGCGCGCTATCACAACGCACGGGAGAGAGGGTCACCGCCAGAACGGCGGTAGACCCTCTTCTTCGATCCCCATACTTGACATCAGAACAAAAGTTCTATACACTGCGCATATGCTGATTAAATCAACGCCTGATACATGGTCGCGCCTCGCCCAGATGAGCGCTGCGACGCGCTTTGAACCAGCCGGCGACCAGCCGCACAATGAGCGCGCGCGCGTCCGCCACGCTGGTGACGGTCGCTACCAGTCGCGCAGTCTTGAAGAGTGCGTCACGCAAGTCGCCACGCCTCGCGGCAAGAAGCCCGTGCTCAAGACAATGGTGACGACAGCCTGTGAACGCAATTGTTTTTACTGCCCATTCCGCGCCGGTCGCTCCAAAACAGAACGCATTACCATCAAGCCAGATGACATCGCCAAAGCGTTTGACGCCATGCAGCGCGTCAAGATGGTCGATGGTTTCTTCCTATCCTCGGGAATCGTCAAAGGCAGTGTGACCACGCAAGATAGGCTGCTCGACACGGTAGAGATCGTGCGGCGTCGCTATCAGTATCGCGGGTACATCCATCTGAAAGTCATGCCTGGCATCGAGGCTGACCAGCTTCTGCGCGCGATGCAGCTTGCAGACCGCGTTTCGGTTAATTTGGAGGCGCCGACGCCTTCGCGCCTGCATGCGCTCGCGCCCCAAAAGGAGTTTGAGCGCGAGCTGCTATCGCTGTTGAGTTTGGCAGATCGTTTCCGTCGCGAACGACCGCACGAGAAACTGGCCAGCACAGTCACACAGTTTGTCGTCGGAGCTGTGGGCGATACCGACCTCGAGCTGCTAGCCCTCACCGAGAAACTGCACCGCCATGCGCGATTGGCACGCGCCTATTATTCAGCGTTTCACCCTGTTGAGGACACGCCGTTTGAAAACATGCAGCCGACGCCGCTGCAGCGTGAATTTCGCTTATACCAGTCGAGCTTTTTGCTGCGCGACTACGGTTGGAGCGTCGAAGAGCTGCCGTTCACTGAATCGGGAAATTTACCGCTTGAGATCGACCCCAAACAGGCGTGGGCAGAAGCGAATTTGCGCCACGCTCCAGTTGAGCTGATGACGGCCGATCGGGAGCAGCTTATGCGCGTGCCGGGCATTGGTCCCAAAAGCGCAGCTGCCATCCTTCAAGCGCGCCGCCAGCGCCGTATCACTGACTTAGCGCACCTGCGCCAGCTTCAAATTCGCGGTATTGAGCGGGCCGCACCGTTCATTTTGCTCGATGGCCGGCGCCCCTTGCAGCAGCTCCCGCTCTTGTGAAACTCTGTCTTGTAAAATCGAACGACGATTCAATTCTTGAGACCGTGCTTGCGACTGCGGTAAAATGATATGCCAGACTTGGCTCAGTACTCAGTTAAACAACTCAGTACTTAATGTTCTTAGGAGGTCAGCCTTGCACGTCGTCGTTTTTACACGCAGCACGCCAGATACGGCGGCAAAAGTCGAAGTTGATGCTTCAGGCCGCGTTACGTGGGGCGATGCCGCCACGGTTGTCAACCCATGGGACGAGTACGCTCTCGAAGAAGCGATCTTGCAGGCCAAAGCGGCCGGTGGCAAATCGACCGTCATTGCTATCGGCCCGGAGATGCACAATGAAGCGCTAAAACACAGCCTTGCTATGGGGTTAGATAGTGCGATCCGCGTGTGGGATGAGGCGCTTGAGAATAGCGACGGTCTCGCCTATGCGGTGACTGCCGCCGCCGTGGTCAAAAAACTGGGCGATGTCGATCTCATCATCTTCGGCAAAGAGAGCGTTGACGTCGGCACCGATCAGCATATCGTGCAAACCGCGCGCAAGTTGGGCTGGACGATGCTGTCCTATGTTTCCAAGATTCACAGCATCGATTATGCGAGCAAGACGATCGAAGCGGAACGTTTGCTAGAACAAGGCAAACAGATCGTCACCAGCAAACTGCCAGCTGTCATTAGCGTGATGAAAGATATCAACGAGCCGCGCTATCCCTCATTCATCGGCATCCGTAAAGCATCCAAAGCAGAGATCCCGGTTTGGTCGCTGGCTGACCTCGCCGTGACTCTGCCTGCAGCGCGCTCGCGGGTTGTCGCCTTCAAGAACCTGCCCCCGCGTGAAACAAAAACCGAGATGCTGACGGGGACGCCTGAGGAGATGGCGGCGCAGCTCGTCGATCGTTTACTAGAGGAGAAAGTGCTGTGAGCACCGTCTATGTTTGGATCGAAACATTCAACGGTCGCCCCGTGCCCACGAGCTGGGAGGCGCTGGCTGCGGGCCGCATGCTTGCAGATCACTACGGCGTCTCGACAACGGCGCTGATCTTCGGCGCTAACGCAAGCGCGATCGCCGCAGAGGCTGGCCATTACGGCGCGCAAGCAGCGGTCGTGTGTGAGGATGCATCGCTGTTCGAGTTCCGTCTTGAACCCTATGCTGCCCTGCTGACCAAGCTGGTTCAGGAAAATGCGCCAAAAGCTGTCGTTGCAGTGGCCACCAGCCGCGGCCGCGAACTGCTGGCTGCCTCGGCCGCCGACACCGACAGCCCGATGCTCACTGAGGCGCTGAGCTTGACACCGGGCAATGACGGATCGCTGAACGCGCTGCGCGCCGTTTATGCCGGCAAAATCCACAGCGAGGCTGTCATCGACGGTGACGGCGTGAAGTTTGTCACCATTCGTTCGCGCACCTTCAAAGCGCGCACGCCGGACGCCTCCGCCACAGCGGAAGTAACGGCTGTAGCGCCTGTGCTCGCAGAAGACAACGTGGTCACTAAAGTAGCGCGTTTTGAAGAAGAAACGGGCACCGTCAACCTGACCGATGCGGCGATCATCGTCAGCGGCGGCCGCGCGATGGCTAACAATCCAAAAGAAGCGCCGGCCGATGTCAGTGACCCAGCCGTGTGGAAAGCGAAAGATGGTTTTGAGAATACGCTCAAGCCGTTGGCCGATGCGCTGGGCGCTGCGATTGGCGCTAGCCGCGCCGCAGTTGATGCTGGTTACATCCCCTACGCCCATCAAGTTGGGCAAACGGGCAAAACGGTCTCGCCCGATCTATATATCGCCTGCGGCATCTCCGGAGCGATCCAACATCAAGCGGGCATGCGAACTAGCAAGATCATCGTTGCCATCAATAAAGACCCCGAAGCGCCGATCTTCAAAATGGCACGATACGGGCTGGTCGGCGATCTTTATCAAATCGTGCCGGCCTTGACGGCCGAGGTAAAAAAGCGGCTTGGGAAATAACCCCTCATTCAACAAGTCAGAAGGCGAGCAATGCCTTCTGACTTGTCTGCAAAAAGACCGGAAAGGTTCACAAGGGCCGCTTTCGAGGCTTTACTTCCGCACAAGGTTCTGTTAAACTATAAATACGCGGGAGTGAAATGGCTTCGACAGGGGAGGCTGATTTCATGCTGCGGGCCGTGGCGCCTGGCCACGTTAAAACGGGCACGGCAATAACTGCCAAAAACAATCAACCTGCTCTGGCTTACGCCGCCTAAGGCGATTTAGCCAGGGTGCTGGGCCGTAGTAGCCCAGCCGTCTGTCCCGCCCGTCTCCATCCGGGTGGCTCGGCAGGCGTCATCAAAGATGGAGTGCGGCTGCTGCGACGCCGATAAGCAGCGGCCAAAGGTTCATCGGCTAGGTAAGCGCGTACCACGCCGGTCGGGGCTACGCTTACCGAAATCGAACGGCCGGCTACGCTCGTAGACGCATGACTTCGAATCTTCTGGACCCGGGTTCGACTCCCGGCACTTCCATAAGCACGCACGATAAAAGCCAGCCTCTGCTGGCTTTTATCCTATATGCTGGCAGGTCATCTGAAGCTGAGGCGACCGCGCGGCCGTCTAGGTATTTACTTCGCGTTCAACCGGTGGTGCCAAGGCCATTGGCGATCGCGTTTACCGTCAGCAGAAGCTGAGCCAGTGCCTCTTCTGATCCAGTCGCGCGCCACGTGCGCATCAAGCCGATTTGCTGAACGTGCAGGCGTTTCAACAGATTTTGGCGCAGCAGGATCTCCTGTGCGACGTTCGGCCGGCGCTCAAAGAGCGACCCCCCGTAGATGCGTTCCAACACCTCGATTGTCCGATTTAATTCCTCAACGATCGGTTCCATAAAGCGCTGGCGCAGCGCCTCATCGGCCACCAAACCGGCATACTGCTCCATTAGCTCACGATCGGTAAGCATAACGTTGCTAGCAGCATTGCTGACGATGCTGTGCAAGATCGGCCAGTCGAAGGCATGCTGCCGCATCTGCTCAAACGCAGCCGGGTCGCTGGTCAACAAATCATGAAACGCGCTGCCAACCCCATACCATCCTGAAAGAAAGAACCGCGCTTGGCTCCAACTAAATACCCACGGGATCGCGCGCAGATCTGCCAGCGTGCGCTGGCCGGTGCGGCGCGCTGGTCGCGAACCGATCTGGCTGGCTTCGATCACATCGATCGGCGTCGCCTGCCGGTAAAAAGTGATGAAGCCTTCCTCATTCAACAGCTGTTGGTACTTCTGCTGGCTGATCGCAGACAAGCGCATCAAAACAGGTTCAAGCGCATGCGGCTCATATTTCGTGTAACGATCGAGCATTGAAGCGCGCAGCGTGCCGGAAAGCAGCAGTTCGAGATTGTGCGCCGCAGTAAGCCGATTGGCATACTTGCGCGCGATCACTTCGCCCTGTTCAGTGAGGCGCAGATCACCGCGCACCGAGGCAGGATACAACGCGCGGATGAAGCGATGCGTCGGCCCGCCGCCCCGGCTGATCGAGCCGCCGCGTCCATGAAAGAAGCGCAGCCTTACGCCGGCTGAATCAGCGACATCGACAAGCGTCCGCTGAGTTTGATGCAGATGCCATAAGCTGGAGAGAATGCCGCCATCCTTGTTGCTATCGCTGTAGCCAACCATGATCTGCTGCACGGGAATCTCGGCATTTTGCTGGCGCTGTTGATACGCCAAGCTGCGCTGGACGAGGGGCTGCGCCAAATAATCACGCAAGATTTGCGCGCTGCGCTCCATATCATCGATCGTCTCAAAGAGCGGCACAACCGGAAGCTGGCACACCATACCCGCTTCGGTGTTGATAAGCAAGCCCGCCTCTCGTGCTAACAAGTAAACGCTAAGCAGATCGGAGACGTCGCGCGTCATGCTGACGATCAAAGCCCCTAACCCCTGCTCGCCGTATCGCTTGAGATGATCGACCAACACACGATAGCAGCTCAACACCGCCTGCGCTTCGGGGCCATGCTGCGTATCCGGCAGCGTGAATGGCCGTGGCAGCGCCAGCTCCGCCTGTAAGAATTCACGCCGCTTGGCTTCGTCCCAGTTCGGAAAATCAGTCTCAGGCAGCCCGCCCGCAGCGAGCAGCTGCGCGATCGCTCTATCGTGGAACGCGCTGTTCTGGCGTATGTCTAAAACAGCAAGATGGAAGCCGAATGTCTGCACGATGCGAATGACAGGCAGCACATCGGCGTTTGCCAGACGCTGCGCTCCAATTTCGATTAGACTGTCGTAAAGAAGGCGTAGGTCACGTTCTAGCGCATCGGCACGCGCATATCGGTCAGGCGAGAATTCTGCATCCGGCAAGCGCGCAAGCAGCAGATTGACGTACTGCCTCCACGGTTCTTCCGGGTTCCGGTCCAACGCTCGCCTACCCGCTTCGCCAAGCTGTTCCGCCAGCTCACGGATCTGGCCAGCGAGAGACGCCGGGACAGGATGGGTATAGCCCGACAAGCTCAATTTGCGCGCCAAACCCGTCAAGTTTTCGCGCAGCAGCAGCAGCGCATTCGAGCGAAGCTGTGCGAGTGTCTCGCGGGTGGTCTCCGCCGTCACCAGAGGATGGCCATCGCGATCACCGCCGACCCACGTTCCAAATGAAACTCGCGGCCATGCCTCAGGCTGCGCCAACAGCGCAGGATCAAACCCCGCCTCAACCCATGCCTGATAGAGCCGCTGGTCAAGCGTATCGAGCACCTGAGGAAAGACGTGCCGCAGATAGTAAAGGACGTTCTGCACTTCAGAAGCGACATCCGGCTTTTTCAGGTAAACTTCGCCAGTACGCCACAAGCGCTCTAGTGCGGTTTTGATCGCATCGCGCAGGGCGCGCACTTCATGGGGAGTCCATATCTGGTTTTCTAACTCAACCAGCAGCAAATATAGATGCCGGTGCTGCTCCAGCACGGTGTAGCGTTTCGCTTCAGTGGGATGCGCAGTCAGCACTGGCTCAACGCGCACGCGTCGCAACTCAGCAGCGACCTGCTCGCCGCGCAGCGCATTCTGTTTCAGCGCCGCGAGGTTCTGGCTCCACGAGCCAGAAAGTTGGCTAATCTCATCACGGCTTTCCAGCTGACGGCGATATTGAATGATGGCATTTTCCTCAACGATGTTGAGCAGTTGGAAAGCAATCGAATACGCCTGTGTGAGTTTCTCCGCCTCCACATGCACGGTAGACGTATTCAGCTCCTGCCACGGCAGCGCGTCGGCTGTAGCATTTTCTCCGATCTCTTCCAACACCTCGCGAAAACATTGGATCAAGAAACGAAGATCTTGATCGACTTTGGCGAAATCGCTCATCTTAGAACTGGTTAGCAGCATAAATTGCTCCGAATACTAGCCACCAAAACGATGTGCCAACTGCGGGCACAGAGCTTACTCTAAAAGCTGCACCTCTCCGGTGCTCAGCGCATAATAAGCGGCGACGATCTTGACGCGACCTTTCGCAATCGCTTCCTGAAAGATTAGGCTGTTCTTCGCTAAGAAGGCCGCAGTGTAGAGTGAATTAACACGAATCGCCTGCTCAAGCGCATCCTTCGCTTCAGCATCAATTGGGGCCAACGCCGGCTTGAGCGAGGCAGCGAGCTTGGGCAGATGCCCGGGCAGCGCATGCGCCTCCATCACCGAGGTCACGGCGCCACAGGCGGTGTGCCCCAACACCATCACGAGCGGCACTTGCAGCGCAAAGACCGCGTATTCTAAGCTAGCCAACACCAAATCGTCGACGGCATGGCCGGCTGTCCGCACGATAAACAGATCGCCCAGGCCTTGATCGAAGATGAGTTCGGACGGCACACGCGAGTCAGAGCAGCTTAGTATCGCCGCGAACGGATGCTGGCCCTGTACGAGATGCTGGCGATGGACGACGGATTGGCGCGGATGCAGTTGTCGCATCGCGATGTAACGGCGGTTGCCGATCAATAGACGTTCCAAAGCTTGATCCGCTGTCAAAATTTCCTCGGAGGTATGGTGCATAATCCCTTCACAGTCTCGCTTATCTTATGCGATCATCACACTGAAAAGTTTGATTACGAGAGAGATGAACATTGCCAAGATTATACCTAGTGATAGGAGCCGGCGCACAAGCTCGTGCAGCCGGTCTGGAAAGCGGAGCACACTTTGGTACACTTTAGATGCTTGAGGTGAAGGGTAAGACGGATGCGGTTGAGATTCGAACTGATTGTCTTCGCAGCAGTGTTGGCGCTGCTGAGCGGTTGCAACTTCTTCGCGCCAGAACCGGCGCAGCAAACTTTGGCTGCGCAGCACGGCTTGTTGGGAACGGAGGTTGCCCAAGGCGCAGAGACTGCCACCGCAGCGATAGACCGACTGGCCGCGACAATTGAATTCGCGCAAACCGCTGTCCGTCAAGTAGACGCGCAGAGCACACGCATCGTCGCAACCCTATTCGCGCTCGGCACGCCGTTCGTCGATGCGCGGGCGATCACCCCGCCTGCTCCCGCTGAGGTGCAGGCAGCGATCGACTTTACGCCGGCTCCCGTTCTTGTTGCGACGCCGGTCATTAGTGGCGCGGGCGGCGCGCTCGGCAATATGCCGCTGCAGCCACTGGCGCTCACTGCTATCGCCCCAGAGGAGTTCGAGCCTGAAGCGCCCGCTTCTGGGCCTCGTCTGAGCGATATAGCCATGTCCACCGCCGTTGGTGCGAATGACTGTCCCACGACGACCGCGACGACGTTTCCCAACACGGTGAGCGGTCTCTACGTGACGGCTGTCGCCAACGACATCAGCCCGAACACGACGCTTGTTTCACGGTGGCGACGTGATGGCAGCGAAGTTGTTTTTTACGAATGGACACCGGGTTTCGCGATCGCTCAGGGCTGCATCTGGTTTTACATGCCGGCAGCCGATGTTGATTTCGCGCCCGGGAACTGGAGCGTCGATCTTTCGATCGATGGCGTGGCAGCAGGGACGGTCGCTTTCACCGTAACTGGGCCGCCCGCCCCCGCCGAGGGGATGGACGGCGCGGGCTAGACCTGCTCGATCTTCCAGTTCTCATTGCAGCCGGCATCCACTATAGTGAGGATGCGGCTTCGTTTATCCGCAGCTAGCGCTTCGCGCAGGATAGCCCATGTGGAGATACGCTTTTCCGGGCGCAGACGAAGGCAGGCGCGCCCACATCACGTGGCCGTTAGTGCGCCGCGTATTTGGCTACGCGCAGCCTTACCGCGCCCACATCTTCGTCTCGTTGTGCCTGATCTTGATGACGACGGGTCTGCAGCTGGTCACGCCTTTGATCCTGCGCGACCTGATCGACATCACGCTGCCTGCGGGCGATGCCGCGCGGCTCAATCTGCTCGCCTTCGCTCTCGTGCTCATCCCGCTCATCAGCAGCGCGATTAGTGTCGTCAATCGCCGCATTAATGCTGGCATCGGCGAAGGGGTGATCTTCGACCTGCGCCGAACGCTGTTCACCCATATACAGCGCATGTCGCTAAGTTTCTTCACCAACACGCGCTCAGGCGAGCTGATGAGTCGGCTTAACAACGATGTCGTCAGCGCGCAAAACGCCATCAGCGATACAATCGTCGGCATCGTCACCAATGGCATCACCGTAATTGCAACTTTAGTCGTGATGCTATCGCTTGAATGGCGGCTTACATTGGTCGGTCTCATCGTCTTCCCGATCTTCATCGTCGCGGCACGCGCCATTGGGGTGAGACTACGCCGCATTGCGCGCGAGGCAATGGATACTAATGCCGAGATGAACGCGATGATGAGCGAGACACTAAACATTAGCGGGGCGCTGTTGGTCAAATTGTTCGGCCGCGCTTCGGTCGAAAGCCAACGTTTTGAGCAGCGCGCTGCGCGTGTGCGCGATATTGGCGTGCATCGCGCCGTAGTTGGCAGCCAGTTTTTCGCGCTGCTGGGCTTGGTTGGCGTGATCGGCACAGCGCTCGTTTACTGGGTCGGCGGACATTTAGTACTAGGCGGCGTCTTCACCATCGGGACACTAGTGGCGTTTAGCGCTTATCTTAGCCAGCTTTACGGGCCGCTTCAGTACTTAGTCAACGTGCCGGTGGAATTTTCCACATCGATGGTTAGCTTCGAGCGGGTCTTTGAAGTGCTCGATCTACCGTTAGAAATTCAAGAGAAGCCAAATGCTATTTCTTTGAAAGAGGCGCGAGGTGAATTGACCTTCGAGCACGTTGATTTTCGGTATCATGGCGAAGGCAACCCGTTGAGCGAAGTATATCGCCCGGGACACCTTGATAATGTGCGCGCAGTTTTATCTGGTGAGGGAAGTAAAACTACAGCCGAGGATACGAGCTTGCGGCCAGCCTCGCAAGCACGAGAAACGGCTCTCGAAGACATCTCCTTCACCGCCGCACCGGGCCAGCTCATTGCCTTGGTCGGGCCGAGCGGCGCCGGCAAAACTACGCTGACGTATTTGATCCCTCGTCTCTATGACCCAACCAGCGGTCGCATTTTGCTGGATGGGTATGACTTGCGCGACCTCACGTTGGAGTCGTTGAGCCAGCAGATCGGCATGGTCACCCAAGAGACATATCTCTTCCACGACACGATCCGCACTAACTTGCTCTACGCGCGCCTCGATGCGACGCCTGAACAGGTCGAGGCGGCCGCGCGGGCGGCTAATATCCACGATTTCATCATGGAACTGCCGCAGGGATATGACACCGTCGTTGGCGAGCGCGGTTACCGCTTAAGCGGGGGCGAAAAACAGCGTTTGGCCATCGCGCGGGTGATCCTGAAAGACCCTCGCATTCTCGTGCTAGACGAGGCCACCAGCCACCTCGACAGCCAATCAGAAGCGCTGATCCAGCAGGCATTGGAGCACATCATGGCGGGCCGCACGAGCATTGTTATCGCCCATCGATTGAGCACGATCCTCGCTGCCGACGTGATCCTCGTGCTTGACCGCGGTCGGATCGTGGAACGGGGCACGCACGCGGAGCTGCTGAAAGGCAGCGGCCTTTATGCCCACCTCTATGAGACCCAGTTCCGAGCTGAACCACAGCGCCAGATCAGTTAGCGCGCTGCAGATGCCGCAGCAGTATTTCAACTTAGTCTGTGACCATTTGGCATCTCTCGCTATACTTGGCGTGGACTGGGGTGGTCGTCAGGCGGGTATATGACAGAATGGCATTTGATCGTTGGGCTGGGGAACCCCGGCCCACGCTATGAGAACACGCGGCACAATATCGGCTGGCACGCCCTTGAAAGACTGGCGAGCAAACATGGGCTGACGTTCGGTAAGATAGAACATCGCGCACAGGTCGCCAGCGGCAAAATCTACGACAAGCGCGTTCTGCTCGCTAAACCACTCACGTTTATGAACTTGAGCGGTGATGCTGTTGCGCCGCTGGCGCGTTTCTACAAGATTGCGCCGGAGAACATTATGATCGTCCACGACGATCTGGACACGCCGCTGGGAATGCTGCGCGTTCGCAAAGGCGGTGGTCACGGCGGGCAGAACGGCGTGCGTCACATTCAGCATCGGTTAGGCACTCAAGACCTCCCACGCATTCGCATCGGCATCGGCCGCCCGCCCGGCCGCATGGATGCGGCCGATTATGTGTTGACCCCATTCCGTGGTGATGAAGCGATCGCGGCCGCTGAGATAGCTGACCGCGCTGCTGCCGCGATCGAGACGTGGCTGGCAGAAGGGATCGATATCGCCATGAACCGCTATAACGGCGGGAGCGAAACTGCCAACAATCCTCAAACAAAACAGTCAGAGTCTACCTCTGGCAGCTCTAGCGAAACCCAGCCTCCGATGGCTTAACGCAGGCAGGGAGCCTTCCATGGAGCTTAGCGGTCTACTTGACCTGCTTCGCAGCACAGGTTTATATCACGCACTGCTTTCTGCGCTGCATACACAAACGGCTGACGATGTCGTGCCCACGCTGGGTGTGCTGCGCGCTGCGCGTCCTTTTGTGCTGGCCGCCCTCGCCCGCGATTGGCGCGGGCCGGTTATATACATCACAGCGCGCGTCGACCGTGCCTACAGCGTCGCTGAACAGCTTCCCGTTTGGCTGGGCGATGCGCGCCCCATTCTGCGCTTCAATGAACCGACGCCCCTCTTTTACGAGCGCGCGCCGTGGGGAGAAACCGCCTTGCGCGGTCGCATTCAGGCGCTAGCATCGCTGCTCCCTCCGTCCGTCATGGAGACAGAGCGCTGGCCGCAGCCTGTGATCGTCACCTCGGCGCGCGCCTTGATGCAGCGGACGCTGCCCGTCAACACCTTCCGCAGCGGGCTGCATACCCTGCGCCCGGGCCAGCGCTGGCAGCTCGATCAGCTGCTATCGAAGTGGGTTCAGCTCGGTTATGAAAGCACGTCAATGGTCACGGAGCGCGGCAGATTTTCGCGGCGCGGCGGCATCGTCGATGTTTTTCCGCCGTCACTAGACCGACCCATTCGCATCGAATTCTTTGACGATGAGATCGACAGCTTGCGCGAGTTCGACCCCGCAACACAGCGCACTATCGCCCGGCTTGAACGGGCAGTCATCACGCCTGCGCGCGAGGCGCTGCCAGCAACAGCACCTGCTTTGGCCAATCACCTCGCGGGTTGGTTTGCCAGCCTGCCTCCGGCCGACGCGGACATGACCTTGCCGACGGCCGACGCGGCTGCGCTCACGGCTGGCACTGTCTTTCCTCTGCTTGAATTCTATTTGCCCTATCTAGTGCCGCAGCCCATTAGCTTGATCGACTACGCGGCCGATGACGCGCTTTTTATCATTGAAGATAAAGTGGAACTGCGCGATACCGTCAATGCTATTGAGCAGGCCTCAGAAAAGCTGCGGGAAGAGCGGATCGCCGAAAGATTACTGCCGCCAGATTTTCCGCGTCCTTACTTGAACTGGCCCGAGCTAGAGACGGCTTTGGGCGGTCGCATTCAGGCAGTTATCGGCGGTTTAGACGCGGCAGAGGGTACGCAGCGCGATTATCTGCGCGGCATTCTCGCACCGGAACAGCGCTTTGGAGGCCAGCTTAAGCCCTTTCTTGCGGAACTGCGTGCGCTGCGCGGCCAGCGCCACCGCGTGGTCGTCGTCACCGCGCAGGCAGCTCGTCTACGAGAACTCTGGCAAGAGCAAGAAGCGACTCCTGTAGCCAAGACCACTCTACTGGATGAAGCGCCGCCACCCGGCACAGTGACGTTCGTCGAAGGGACACTCAGTGAGGGCTGGCGGTTAGCGCTCGAAGATGGCCAAACCCATTTGTTCACCGATGCGGAGATTTTTGGCTGGAGCCGGCCAGAACCTCGCCGGCGCCGATCTTTGCAACGCACGCGCACCCCAGAAAACGCCTACGCCGATCTGCGCGAGGGCGATTACGTCGTACACATTGATTATGGCGTTGGCCGGTTTGCCGGCCTACGCCGCCGCACACTCGAAGGCGTCGAACGCGAATTTTTGATGATCGAGTACAGCGGCACCGATACCCTTTTTGTCCCCATTCATCAGGCCGACCGGCTGACGCGTTATATCGGCCCGGACGACCGGCCGCCAACTTTGAGCAAATTGGGACAGCCAGACTGGATCCGCATTCGCAGCAAAGCGAAACAAGCGGCAGAGGAGGAAGCGCGTGAACTGCTGGCGCTATATGCTGCGCGCGAAGCAGCTTCCCGCCCTCCTTTAGGCGCCGATACTCCATGGCAGCACGAGTTGGAGGCCTCTTTTCCATACGTAGAAACCGAAGATCAGCTCAAGGCGGTTCGCGCCGTCAAAGAAGACCTCGAACGCAGTCATCCCATGGATCGTCTGATCTGCGGCGACGTAGGCTATGGCAAGACGGAAGTCGCGCTGCGCGCAGCTTTCAAAGCAGCGATTGAGGGCCGGCAGGTAGCAGTTTTAGTGCCAACGACGATCCTCGCCCAGCAGCATTATGACACCTTCAAACAGCGGCTAACCGCATTCCCAATCCGGGTCGAAATGCTGTCGCGCTTTCGCACACGCGAGGCGCAAAACACCATCTTGCGCGAACTGGCCGCGGGCAAAATCGAAATAGTTATCGGCACACACCGCCTGCTCCAACCCGATGTGCGCTTTGCCGATCTGGGTTTGGTCATCATCGACGAGGAGCAGCGCTTCGGCGTCAAACACAAAGAACACTTCAAGCGCTTGCGAACCATGGTAGATGTGCTTACACTGACGGCTACACCGATCCCGCGCACACTATATATGAGTTTGGCGGGCGTGCGCGATATCAGCATGATTCAAACGCCGCCTGAGGAGCGCCTGCCGGTCATCACGCATGTTGGTGTATTTGACGAACGACTCGTGCGTCAGGCCGTCTTACGAGAGATGGATCGAGGTGGACAGGTCTATTTCGTCCATAATCGTGTGCAGACGATCTATACGATTGCAGAGCGCCTTGCCGCTATCGTGCCTGAAGCGCGCATCGTGATCGGACACGGTCAAATGGATGAACGCGCGTTAGAGGTAGCAATGCAGCAGTTCGGCACTGGCGAGTTCGATCTGCTGCTTTCAACCTCTATCATCGAGAGCGGGCTGGATATCCCCAATGCGAACACGCTGATCATTGACCGTGCAGATTGGTTTGGGCTGGCTCAACTATATCAGCTTCGCGGCCGCGTGGGGCGCAGTGCGCAGCAGGCTTATGCCTACTTTTTCCATCCACCCGCACAGCAGTTAACAGAGGAAGCGCGCGCCCGTTTGGAGACTTTGAAAGAATATACAGACCTTGGTTCCGGTTTCCAGATCGCTATGCGCGATCTAGAACTGCGCGGCGCTGGTGACATTTTGAGCACACGGCAAACCGGGCACGTCGCCGCGATCGGCTTGCATTTGTACACGCAGATGCTAGCACAAGCCGTCCGCCAGCTCAGGAGTAACGACGCGCATCAGGCCGACTTGCCGCCTGCACCACCCATCAGCCAAGCGACGATCTTGATCGATCTGCCGCTTCCAGCGTACCTGCCAACGGACTGGATTCCTGAAATGGCGCTGCGGCTTCAACTATACCGACGTATTGGAGGTCTTACGACCCTCGAAGAGGTCGATGCCATGCGCGCTGAGCTGCGCGATCGTTTTGGGCCGCTGCCCGCGGCTGTAGAGGGCATGCTTTACCAGATCGCCGTGAAACTGTTGGCCCAACGCGCAGGAGCGACCGCAGTGTTAGCGCGCACGATCCGAATCGACATCCGGCTGCCCTATCTACCGAATATCGACCGGCATCGGCTGGCATGCTTTCTAGGAGAAGGTATTCACGTGTCGCGCACGGCAGTGGAGGTTCCGATCGACGAGGACTGGCGCGATCGTCTGCAAGACGTGCTGACGACATTGGCCGAGACAGCACGCTTTACTCAGGGGAAGTAGCATCGCGCACGACATCGAGAAAAATTCCGTTCGTCGTAGCGATGAGCTGAGCAAGCGTGATCGGGAAGATAGCATTGTGCGCGCCACCCGCAGCATAGAGCTGCTCAAAGCGCGCGAGCGACTGGTCGATGAAGGTAGGGAGGCCAGCGGTGCGATGCCCAAATGGCGGCACGCTGCCGGGTGGATAGCCATAAATGGCGACACACTCTTCCGCAGTTGCGATCCGAACGCGTTTGCGCCCTACCTTGAACCATTCCGCCAATTTACGATCGTCGACGCGTTGGTCGCCGCTGGCGAGGACAAGGATAGGCTGCTGGCGTTCGGGCAGCGATACAATGAAGCATAAGCTTTTGACAATCTGTCCCAATTCACAGCCGATGTTATCGGCAGCTTGCTGTGAGGTCGCGGTCGGACTGTCGAAAAAATACATTACCGTGCCCGGGACAGCTATATCGAGCACCGCTTGAACATCATCCGGCTTCAGCGTCTCCATCATTTATCACCACCTATCGAAATGCGGCTGCCCTTCATCAAAGCTGCAAGAGGTATATAATAACCGCACAGCGAGACGCTGTGCGGTTACTCTGTTTGCTTGGCAAGCCTCTCACGCGTTAGTCGCCGTGAGCCTTCCCATTCTCACCGCGCGGGCGTCCATTGCGAGATTTGCTCGGCAGGTATGCCTCAGAATTGTAATCTGGCTCGACGGTTTGCAGGGTCGCCAATACGTCTTGGAAGACTGCAAATTCTTCGTCGGTGAACAAATTGCGGATGTAGGCATCGATAGCTGCCGCACTTTTGAGCACATCCTCGCGATAGGATTCCGCCTTTTCGGTCAAGAAGATATGCACAGCGCGACGATCGCTCGGGTCTGGACGGCGTTCGATCAAGTTTTTGTGTTGCAGCTTGTCCAGATTAGGCGTAAACGAAGTGGCAGCCCGGCCCACCGCACGCGCTAGCTCTGAGGCATGTTGTCCATCACGTTCATAGAGCGCGCGCAAGATATACCATTCAATAATCGTCAGCCCGAGCGGCTGAACGACGCGGCCGAAGATTTGGTCGAGATTACGCAGCGCAATATCAAGATTGCACCAAACCGAGGCATTGAATCGTAGTTGTGTTTGAACCATGTTACTCATTGTGAGACAGATATTATCACTTCCGACGATAAACTGAGCTTAACACAAATCACAGACTTAATAAAGATCAAAAATCTAAGTATGTCATGAGCAAATTTTACTGGCGCGCCTTCTCGACGAAGCGTAATTCTAATGTCCCGAGGCAAACGACATCACCGTTGCGCACGGGATAGGGTAACTCCGGCGGCAGGCGACGACCGTTGAGATAAGTGCCATTGACGGAGTTCAGATCGACGACGTGCATACTGTCTTCATGCCGAACCAGCACCGCATGGCGGCGCGATACCCCTTTGTCGCGCGCGCCCAGCTCGCTGAGATCGATGTCAGGAACATAGTCACTTTTTCCATCAGAGCGCCCCATCACATACCCTTGAGTCATAGGAACCTCGATGACGAAGTAAGCCACATCGTCATCAACAAGGCGAATTTCAAAAAAAGCCATAGGTATCCTCAAAAGGCGCAACGCACCTGCATGAAACCATTTTGCTCAAGACGACAATTATCCTTGGTCATAATGTCGTCAGCAAGAGCAATTGTGTATGTTTTTTGTTATTCATCAAGCGCGATAACCACGTCATCTCTCCCGCCGTCACTCGTGGGGCTGTCTACCGGAAGCCTGCGCCCATCTTCGGCGCGATACCAGCCTACGCGCAGCGCGACGGCCTGCGGCGGCGCGCTGAGTTCGTAATGATCTTCAACGTACTCGCCCGGAAACCAGAGGTTTGTGGGATACATGCCGCCCTGCGGCATGCTGTCGCGCTGGTCGAGTAGCGCGCTGCTTTCGTCGACCAGATGGACAAAAACAGTGAAGGCCTCCTTAATCTCCGCTGCGGCTCGCCACACCAAGCGCAGTTGCAGCCGGCCGCCATCGCGCGCAAGCGAGTAACCATATAACTCGATCATGCCGCCAAAACGCGCCCCGACAGCCCTATCCACCCTTGGCGGATCGAACAAACGCGCCATTCCGGCGATCTCCAGCTCGTCCAGAGTTACTTCACCCAAAGAACCACGCGCGATTACGCTGTAGCTGCCTCCCGGCAGATCAAGCGGGACTCGCCACATAGGACGCTCGACCAACACTGCGCCAAGAGGCCAGTCGCTGGGCCGAAGGCGATCCGCCAATGGAACGCCGCGACCAATTTCGATCTGCCCGCCGTCGGAGGCACTTAGAACGACTGCAACATCGGCATTGTTTGGCCTGCTCTCTGCCTGCCAATACCAAACGATCGGCAGACGTTCTCCCGGGCGTAAAGGGCCCCTCAACCGATCCCAGCCGCGCAGGCGCAAACCGGGAGCGATCCGTTGGTCAGCGCGAACATCCATTGCGATTAAAGCAGGATCGATCGCTTCCTGCGGCAGCGCAATCTCGACTTCACCGACCTGCGCCCAGATGCCAGCAAAACCATCATCAGGATGCCAATAGGGCGCGTAAGTCTCCGTCGCACGGGCGACCCAAGCGGCATACAAGACATAACGACCCGGATGAAGGGCGATCGGGACATCCAGCGCTGTCCGCTGAAACAAGGTTGATCCCGTTACCCACCGATCGGTTTCATTCAGATAAGGCTCTGCGCGTGCTAAACGATCGCCATGCTGATCGCGCAGTTCAACAATCAGCGTGAAATCATCCACTTCTGGCGGCGTATCCACGCGCCAGCCAGTGGTCACGACGCCAACCTGTCCGGAGATGAACGCTTCGGTCTCAGCACCCACAAAAGTCAAGTAAGCATTTCGAATTAGCCCACCGAAAGAAATGTCATCTGAGAGTGGGAGCGGAACACCGGCAGGCAGCCAGTAGGCCTCAAAGGCTGGCTGGCCATCTGGCCCATTTGGAAGCTCGGCCAGCGCGCCCGGTGCCAACCAATCGCGCCAGCGAGAAGGCGGTGGGGCGCTGCGCGGAAAAATATACAGCCCTGTTTGCCCGGGCGGCGGCCAAACTAGGCTGTCCGTCCCCAGCCACGTAACGGGCGGAAGAGAATGGATCATCACTGTTGGGTGGCCACGATCGCGCGCTGCAACATAAACCTGCGTCATCGACGGATCGATTTGCTGTTCCGACAACCATACCGCCGCTGCGTTCAGATCGGCATCAGTTTGCTCATAGACATCGATGCGCCGCGCCCACTCGAAGTAAATTCTGCTCACCGAGACGGTGCCAAAGACCAACGCCATTGTGAGCAGCGCCGTCAACAAGCTGCGCTGCTGCACCGGAGCGATGCGGCCCGCCAGCCGAGAAAAAATAAATTCAAATCCCACGGCGACCAAAATGAAAAGCAGAGGAACCATAGCGATCGAACGCATGTGGCTGGGCGGCAGCCCGCCAACTGAGATGAGGCTGGGAATAACCATCAACGGGGAGAGCAGTGCCAGACCATAGGCGGTGCGAACGAGGGCAGACTGCGCGCCGCTGAACATCCGCCGCGCTGCGACCACAATGCCGATTAAAAGAAGCAGCCCTTCCGGCCACGTCAGGTACGGTCGTCCGGGGATGTTATAACGCAGGTACGGATCGCCTTCGATGAAGAACATCCGTAAGTGCAGCAGCAGGCTCTGCGCGAGTGAGACCGAGTCTTCTGGAGCTGTCACTTCCGCCAGCCGGCCAAAGAAGATTTCTGGACGCACCAGCGCATAAACGGCCATCGGTGCAGCCGCCAGCGCAAGGGCGCCAAAAAAGATGATCCCCTGTCGCAGGCGCATCCTCCAGTGCGCCCGATCGACCAGCAAAAGCAGCATCCCCGCAAGCAGCAGCCACAGCGGCAGCAGCCGTGAAGCGTTATAGGTATAGAGCGCTCCTCCCGCAAATAAGCCGCCGACCAGCAGCCATCGATTGCCGCTGCTGGCAGCATGAAGACCGCGCCACAAAAACAGCAGCGCCAGCCCCTGCATCATCGGCAACGTGATGGCCCGAAAGGCTTGGCGCGACAGCCAAACTTGCGGGTACGAAAGCGCAATCAGTGTGCCTGCGGCTAAACCAATAACGATCCCTCGGCGACCGGGGAACATCGCCCGCCCAAGCGCCATCGTTGCAGCAATTGCGATCAACCCGCTGAAGGCATTGACGAGCTGCAGCGAGAATGTGCTATCGTTCACCCAAATCAGCAGCGGGGCTGCCAAATAGTAATAAAGCACCTCACGGCCTTGGTAAGCCTCGACCATCGGGAAAAAACGCGCACCGCCAAAAGCGATGCTGCGCCCGATGAGCAGGTTGGCTGCTTCATCGTAATGCGGGCCGGGCGGATACTCACCGAGCGCCAACATCCGCAAGGCTGCGCCAGCGACCAAAATGAGCACAGCGAGCGGCAGAAAAAATTTGTACACTGTCTGCCTCGACAGACCTCTCGTTTAGTAAGCGAGCTAAGTGTACGGCTGCCGATTCAGCCCGGCAAGAGGCAAAAAAAGATGGGGCTGTTCGCCCCATCGCATCAATTGAAAAGCAAGATTGATCTTACTTCTTCGCAGCTTTGACCGTGATCGTGCGCGGCACTTCGTCTTCCGTCTTAGGCAACGTCAAGGTTAGCACGCCATCAGCATACTGCGCATCGGCTTTCTCGATATCGATGTTTTGCGGCAGGCGCAGACGCCGGCTGTAGTGACCAAAACGACGCTCCTGAATGAGGAAACGTTTGCCTTCGTCCTTTGTCTCCGATTCGCGGCGCGTCTCCGCCTCGATCAGCAGATAGTCGCCCTCTTTGCGCACTTTGATGTCGTCAAGGTTCACACCCGGCAGATCGGTTGTGATGGTATAGCTGTGATCGTCTTCAGTCACATCGAGCGCCAGCGCGTTGGTTGTGCGCGGGAAATCTTCCACAAACGGACGCCAATCTTCAAATAAGCGGTCGATCATACTCTGCATAGTCGCCATTTCACGAAGTGGATTCCAACGTGTAATTCCGTTGCTCATGATGTCCCTCCTACATTTCGATTCGCCTTGCTATCAAGGCTACTCAACATTCTATGCGGGCACGTCAGAATGACGTAAGAGCAGTATCAGAATTATGACAAATCCCGATCATGCAGCCGCCGGTTATAGCGCGACCAAAATCGTTCGGTTGGGCGAAACAAATCCGCATCTTCATGGTCGGCAGGCGCGAGGCTGAGCAGCACGCGCTCAGTGCCATCTTGCAGGAAGTAAACCAAATACGTCCCATCGATGCGTAAGGGCATATGCGGGGCTAACCGGTGCTTAAAACGGATCTGTTGGTCATCCTTATCGTAAAAAACTGGAGCGCGCCACCACGGGCTAAGCGGCACATCGGCATAGAGCTGCTCAAAATGAACGGGCAGGCGTGCATAGCGGCGCGCGCGCATGATCACGGGCACAAAAATGACCATGACTAGCGCAGGCAGAATTAGCCACAGCCCGCGCGTCCCCAACACCAATAGACGAGGCCCAAAGACGATGAGCGCTGCGCCCAACAAAAGCAATATCCACAAGAGTGGACGAACCGTCATGCTCAACCACTGGCTCACCGTCAACCTCCCCTCTCGATTGGCGAGCAGGCGCTCGCGCATTTCGGGGGTGATCACATCGCGCTTACGTTTTTCCTTTTCCATGGCGCCACCATTACTCTCTCTTTTGACTGTAATGATAAAGCCAATTGATGAGAAACCCCACTTTTGGCAGGGTTCATGGCTCGCGCAGCGCGGCTGGCGCAGTAGAAGGGGCGGCAGCCCTCGCTCGACTGGGGATGCCGCGAGTCTGCAAAATGATGACGCTGGCGACGATCACGATGCCGCCCAACCACTGCACTGCGGCCATCATTTCTCCGAGGAAGATCAGCGCGAGAAATGATGTCAAAAGCGGCTCAATCGTACCGAAGACCGCAGCTCGCGCCGCGCCCAAACGCTGTAATCCGTTGAAAAGCGCGAAGATGGGCATCACCGTGCTGACGCTTGCCAGCAGCAGCAAATTCACCCACGCGCTCGGCGTCGGCGGCAACGCAATGCCGACGGCAACACCAACAACCAGCAGCGCCAACAATGCGCCCGTGCCAGCGTATGCGCTCGCTCGGATCAGATTTGTCTGGCCTCGCAGCAACCGGCTCGAAAAGACGAAATAAAAAGCGACCAGCGCGGCATTCAGCAGGGCTAGCAGCACGCCGGGCAGGTTATCACCGCTCAAACCTTCACTGAAGTCAGGGGCGGTGAGCGCCACGCCGACCAGTGTCAATGCAAGAGCAAACCAACCCCAGCTAGACAATCGTTCGCCCAAAAACAGCAAGATGATAGCCACCATTGCCGGATAGGTGTAGAAGATGACCACATAGGTGCCGGCTGGAAGACGTTGAAGCCCAAAAAAAGCTGTGAGCGCAGCCCCAGCCAGAAACAAACCCATCGTCATCAGGCGCCATCTCGGCAGACACGGGGCATAGTCTGCCGTTCGATGCAGGCTCGTCAGCAGCCAAAACAGCGGCGTCGCAAGGGCGAACCGCCACACAGCAATATTAATCGGCGCAACCCCATCATTGAGCAAATGCCGCGTGAAGACGGGCAAAAAGGAGTAGCCAAGCACTGAAATGAGGACGAACACTAGGCCAATGCGATCACTTCGAGAAAACATATTCGCTTCTATCGTATTCCGTCGAGTCCCAAATCGTATTGTAATCCGTTTGACACGGCCGAAATAGGCCATGCAAACCGCCAAAAAAAAGAGGGGCGATGCAATGCAACCCCCTCTTCTTAGCAACCCACTGAGTGCGGCTTACGGCAACAGCGAAGCGGCTAAAACAACGCCATCCGTCAACCCGGTGACGAGGATAGGCGCGATGCCAATCAAGATCGTACCAGCGAACGACAGATAAGTCGCCCACTGCACATACGAAGTGGCCCCTGCTGCCGGGTCTCCTTCGCCATCGACCAGATACATATTGACGATGACGCGCACATAGTAAAATGCACTCACCACACTCGTGATGACTCCAAGGATGGCCAAAGGCGCCAGCCCGGCCTGCAGCGTCACATCGAAGACGAACCACTTGCCGACGAAGCCGGCCGTGAGCGGAACTCCCGTTAGGCTAAGCATGAAGACCGCCATCATAAAGGCCAGCAGCGGTTGCGTCTTCGCTAGGCCAATAAAATCACGGATTTCGGTGCCGCTGCCATCGTCTTTTTCAACCGCGATTGCGACGGCAAAAGCGCCGATATTCGTGAACATATAGGCGAACAAGTAAAGCAGCGCAGCCTGCGCCGCTTGGTCGCCCAGCCCGGCAGTAGCCGCGGCTGCGGCCGCCATCAAGACGTAGCCAGCGTGCGCGATGGAAGAATAAGCCAGCATGCGCTTCATGTTGGTCTGCGAGATGGCGACGTAATTACCCACGATCAGCGTGGCTGCCGCCAGCAGGGCGATGGTCGTCTGCCAAGTCGCGGCGGTTTCGCCTTCAACGATGACCAATGCAGGCAGCGCAACGATGAACAAGCGCAGCAGTCCAGCAAAACCACCCACTTTCGCGCCGACGCTCATAAATGCGGTGACGGGGGTCGGCGAGCCTTCATAGACGTCTGGCGTCCACATGTGAAAGGGTACGACGGCAACTTTGAAACCAAGACCGACGAGCAGCAACGCTGTGCCGCCCAGCAGGAACAGCAGCGGTCCTGTTGGCCCAGCGCTGATCGTCTCGACCGCAGCGAAAATCGCGGGCAAGTTAGTCGTGCCGGTTGCCCCATAGACCAATGCCAAGCCGAAGACGTAGAAGGCGCTCGAGAAAGCGCCAAGGATGAAGTATTTCAGGCCCGCCTCTTCAGATTTCAACTCCGGCGCGCGGAATGCCGCAAGGACGTAAAGCGGAATGCTGAGCAGCTCCAGCGAGACAAAAATTGCAACAAGATCGTTAGAACCAGCCATGAACATCACGCCGCTCACGGTGAAGAGCATTAACGTGTAGTATTCACCGCGCTCAATACCGGCTCGCTTAACGTAATCAATGCTAAGCAGAATACTGAGGAAGGCTGTGATCAGGATGATGATGTTCATGAAGCCGGTGAACTGGTCGGCGATATATACGCCAAGAAACGAATCGCCGGAGCTGTTGTAGACCAGCAGATTAGCGACGAACGCAAAGACCAAACCACCGGCACACAGCCACGCGGTAATTTGCTTGCGGTCGTTGGGCACGCGCAGATCAAGCAGCAGCATGATACAGGCCCATGTTGCCACGCTGATGGCTGGCAGCGCTGCGCCGAGATTAAGGACTTCTAGAGTTGGGACTTCTAGCTGTAGCATCAGATTATCCTACGGCAGGGCTTGTACGACCGTCGTCACATAGGGCCCCATCTGGGCGATCAGCTCGCCAACGCTAGCATCCATTGGCCGGAAGAAGATGAACGGTTGAATTCCGATCAGGATCACTAGAACTGCGATCGGGACCAGTGCAGTAAGTTCCTGCCAATGCAGCGGAGGAAGGTTACGGTTCTCTTCCTTATCCAGCTCGCCCATAAAGATCTTCTGGAACATGTACAGCATGTACACCGCAGCCAAGATAATGCCCAACGTCGCGAACAGCGCAAAGAAGAAGCCAAGCACTTCGCTGCCCAGTGTGCCCAGAAGGATAGTAAATTCGCCGATGAAGCCGTTCAGGCCGGGCAAACCCATGCTGCTCATCACGATCAGCAGGCTAAGGCCGCCGAACAGCGGCATGGCTTTCCAAATTCCGCCATAAGCGGCCAACTCTTTCGTATGCCGCCGTTCATACAGCATACCGACGAGCAAGAACAACCCGCCCGTGCTGATGCCGTGGTTCACCATCTGCAAGATACTGCCCTGGATGCCCTGCGAATTGAGCGCGAAGATGCCCAGCACTACGAACCCCATATGGCTAACCGACGAATAGGCGACCAGCTTCTTCATGTCTTTCTGCGCATAGCTGACCCATGCGCCATAAATAATGCCGATCACGGCCAAGACGCCGATGATTGGCCCCCAAGCGATGCTTGCTTCGGGGAACATGGGCAGTAGAAAGCGGATCATGCCATAGGTTCCCATCTTGAGCAGGACGCCGGCCAAGATGACCGAACCGGCAGTGGGCGCTTGCACGTGCGCATCTGGCAGCCACGAATGCAGGGGCCAGATTGGCACTTTGATGGCGAAAGCAATGAAAAAGCCAAGGAACAAGAACGACTGGGTACTGAACAAGCCATCGAACGGGAAGCTCAGCGCGCCGCTCTGAATTTGCGCGACGATCTCTGGCACAATGAACGTCCCTGCCTGCCCACCAATATACAAGATCGCCAGCAGCATGAGTACGGAGCCAGCCATCGTATAGAGGAAAAACTTCACGGCAGCGTAGACGCGCTTTTCTGCTCCCCAAATGCCGATCAGGAAATACATCGGCACCAGCGTGACTTCCCAGAACACATAGAAGACGATCAGGTCGTGGACGACAAACACGCCGATCATCGCCCACTGGAGGAGCAGCATGAACACATAATAGAGTTTTTGCCGGCCGCGCTCTTGCAGCACACCAGTGCGGAACGAAGCGATGATCGCAATTGGCGTGATGAAATTCGTCAGCAAAATGAGCAGTAGGCTAATCCCATCGACGCCAACGTAGTAACTGATGCCTAGAGCAGGCAGCCAGTCCCAACGCTGCACCATTTGTAGATCGGGGTTGCTGGGATCGAAAGCGGCCCACATCACCAGTGAGAAGACAAATGTGATCAAACTGGTGCCCAGCGCCACGTACCTGATATTCTGCAACTGCGTTTGCTCGCGCAGGAACAACAGTATTGTCAACCCAACCATGGGCAAAAACAGCACCACGGTCACGAGCGAAAGCCCGGTGTTTTCCATAATTTCTCCGCTCCCAGATCAGCCGCGCTGCAGCAGCGGCAGCAGCAACACAATGACCACGAAGACCACGCCCAATAGCAGCGTGATCGCATAGACCCGCACATAACCGACCTGTTGCCCGCGCATCCAGTTAGCGATACCGGAAGTGAGCCGGCCGATACCATTCACTACGCCGTCGATAATGCCGAGATCGACCGGATTGGCCAACCATCGCGCAACCGCATTGAAGCCTTTGTAGATGACGGTGTCGTGAAAGTAATCGTGCAAAAATGTCCAATCGACCGTATCGGCGAGGAATACCGCCGTGCGCTCGAAAGGTTTGACGATAAACCGATCGTAGGTTTCATCCCAGTACATGCGCACATGAGAGAACAACCAGATCCGCCTAGCGCTTGGACTCAGTTCGAGCGGGTCGCGGCCACGAATCACCGGCGAGCGGCGGCTGTAGATGTTGCTCGCGAGGCCGATGGCGAACAGCGCTAGAACCATAACGCCGATCGCCAGCAGCGGCTGGAACTCACCGGCATGCGCGTGCAGCACGGAGTGCTCAAGCCAATCGGTGAACCGATGCACGCCAAAAATACCGTCGAGGCCAAGCACGTTCGCAGGCGTATTGATGAAGCCAACAAAGACGCTTAAGAAGGCCAGAATGACGAGCGGGATCGTCATCGTGGGGGGACTTTCGTGCGCGTGTTCAGCAGCTTCCGTGCGTGCGCGGCCGAAGAAGATCAGCGAGACCTGCCGCCACATATAAAACGCTGTGAACCCGGCCGTAAGCAGCAGCAAGCCGAGCGCAATATAGCCGCTAATTTGGTTTCCGATGAAACCAACAATCCACGAATCGGCCAAAATCTCATCTTTCGACCAGAAGCCGGCAAAAGGAAAGATACCGATCAAGGCCAGCGTGCCGGCCAAATACGTCCAGTAAGTGATCGGCATCTTGTGACGCAGACCACCCATGTTGCGCATATCCTGTGGGTCGAACTCATCTTCTAAGTGCGGCGTCGCTTCATCATGATGCTCTACTGCCTCCTGATCGCGCTCATCATGCTTGACGCCGTGACTCACTTGATGATGCCCGTGTTCAACGCCATGGATCACCGAGCCGCTGCCGAGGAACAATAACGCTTTGAAAAAGGCATGAGTGACGAGATGAAAGATCGCTGCGGAATAGGCGCCCACACCAACGGCGGCGACCATAAATCCAAGCTGGCTGACAGTGCTGTAGGCCAGTACCCGTTTAATATCCCACTGGCTGAGAGCGATGAAACCACCGACTAAAGCAGTGCCAGCGCCAATGAGCGTGACAATTAGTGACGTGAACTCCGCTTCGTAGAAGAACACATTGCTGCGCACCATCATGTAAACGCCAGCAGTGACCATAGTCGCAGCATGGATGAGCGCACTCACAGGGGTTGGACCAGCCATCGCATCGGGAAGCCAGACGAAGAGCGGGATCTGCGCCGACTTACCGGCAGCGCCCAACAGCATTAGCAGCGTGATCAAAACGATCATCGTCTCGATGGGAAGCGCAAACGGCCCGAATGAGACCTCATGACCGCCTTCTTCCAACATGCGCTCTAACTGGCCGAACACACCAAGCTGTTCCATCGGGATGTGATCATTGTTGGTGAAGACGGGTTCGGCCGACACCAGCGACTCATCTTCCACCGGCGCACTGACCACGCTAGCCGAGGCATGGTCGTCCATCGCGCCGGCACCGTGGTCGTCATAAGCGCTATGATAACCGGCTTTGGGATTCGCGATCTCGCCCGGCCGGTAGAAATCAAGCGTCCCAAACGTCCAGAAAATCAAGAAGATCGCCGTCATCAGGCCGAAATCGCCCACCCGATTGACGATAAAGGCTTTGCGCGCTGCATTGCTGTTCCGCCAGCCGACGCCGCGCGTCTTGTCGAACCAGAAGCCAATCAGCAGGAACGAGCAGAGGCCTACGCCTTCCCAGCCAACGAACAACATCAGGAAGTTGTTGCCTGTCACGAGGACGAGCATGAAGGCGAGGAACATATTGAGGTAAGCAAAGAAGCGGTGGAAGCGCTCATCGCCGTGCATATAGCCAATCGAATAGACGTGAATGAGCGACCCGATGCCTGTGACGAACAGCATCATCGTCACGCTAAGCGTATCGACGCGCATTTGCCACGGGATCTCGACACTACCCGAAGGCAGGCGGATCCAGCCATCCAGCAGCGGCGGATTGATGATCGCCGCCTCGTAATTGCTTCCCGCCAGATAGGCATAGAGCAGCACGGCGATGACAAACGATAGCGCAGCGGCGACCGTCCCGACGACCGCGACGCCCTTCTCGCCCAACCTGTAACCCCAAAACAGGTTGATGAACGCGCCTATTGCAGGAAAGAGAATGATGAGCGGAACTAGCTGTGGAAAATTCTCCATAATCAATCCTTCAGAGTTGTCTCGCGTTGAGGCAGATGAGCGCAGCAATGCCCCTCAAAGAACCACAACGCGGGTCAGCTAGCCTTTCAACAGGTTGAGATCGTCGATATTGATGCTGTGTTTTGTGCGGAAGATCGCCACGATCAGGGCAAGGCCCACGGCGACTTCGGCCGCAGCGACCGTGATCATGAAAAAAACGATGACATGGCCCCCCTCAAGACCCCAGTGCCGAGCGAATGCAACCAGCGCCAAATTGGCAGCGTTGAGCATCAGCTCGACGGACATGAAAACCAGGATCGCATTTCGCCGCAGCAAGACGCCGATCGTCCCGAGGACGAACAGCACAAGGCTAAGCATGATGAAGGCTTCAGTTTGGACCTGCATTTCGCTCGCTCCTGAAATTACTGGCCGACGGCTTCCCGCTCGGCACGCTCGGCATCGTCATCAGCAGCCCCTGCAGCAGGGTTTTCCTGCCCCACTTGCGCGGCGATCACGTTCACCAGAGGTCGGCTAACCTTGCGCCGGCCGATACGCCGCGGCCGCACTCTAGCTTGTGGCTGCTTCAGCGCGATGACACCGATCATCGAAGCCAGCAGCAGCAGCGCGACCAGTTGGAAGATCAACATATAATCTGTAAAGAGCAAATAGCCAATGGCGCGGGGACTGCCGAACGCTGGGCGCGCCTCGCTTTCCAGCGGGATCGCCAACGCGCGCGCCGTCCCGTCAAACTGGCGTTCAGCGGCGACGATCAACAGCGTGCTGCGATCGCGACGAAACTCGACCTCGCTCAGGGAGTAAAGGACATTGATCTCATTGCCGGCTTCGATCACAGACCAGTTTACGGTGCCAGCTGGCTCAAGGATCGGTTCGGAAACCTCACCGCGCGCAAGATCGGCGACGATCACGGTCGTATCCTCTTCGATAAACGGCGAGCCGAAATCGACAATGCTGATCGCTTCAACCTGATCAAAGGCATTGAAAACGGACAGCCGTGTCGTGCGCGCCGCAACAGTGCTAACGTCATAAGGAACGGCAGACAGCGTAACTGCCGTGCCGACCCCATGCGCAACCAGCGCCTGCGTCGTGTTGGGCCGGAGCGTGACGGTCGTCAGCGGCTGATCCGGAGCAGGCTCGCCAGCCGGCACAAGGGCGATGGCATAATCCCCGGCCCGAACCGTCTGCAAACGGGTGCTCTCGGCATAAGCCAGATCTTGAGCGAACAGCTCGCCATTGACATAAACATCTACAGGGCCAATATCGGTTGCGGCATGAACAACGCTGATTGCTGGCGGCGCCGGCGGCAGTTCAGTGCTGTCGAGCTGGCTGGCTGTGATGACCAATCCAAAAGCAAACAGCAGCGACAGGCCAAGAGTGAGGGCAACAGGCGTGAACCAGCGATAACCCCGCCCATTTTCGCCGGGTGGAGCGGAACCGATACGCTCCGCACCCAGCAGCATGATGACGAATATAAACAGCACCATGATGGCGCCAGCGTATACCGTGATCTGGATCATAGCCAGAAATGGCGCGTCCAACATCAGGAAAAGCACGGCGATACATCCCATCGTGATGATCAGAAAGAGCGCGCTGTGCACAGCGTTATCGCTCAACAGCATCATCACCGCTGCGGCAACCGCCAAGCCTCCGACAATTGCGAAGAGAAGTAGCTCTAACATTGTATGCTTCCTGTAGGGCGCAAACACTTTGTGCAGTCTAACACAAACCACGCCCCTCATCAAACTTTAATGAATCCAGCTTTGGCGCTAATGCGCCCTTCGCACACCCAAAACAAAAGCACCTTACCATCGCGGTCAGGTGCTTAGCTGGCTGCCGACTGCACCCTACTTGGGATTCGGCATATCTGGGATCGCGCGGTCAAACTTACCCGGCTCGACGACCTGCGGCGTCGGTTTGCCGCCTTCAGGCACGGGGTCGATCAACATTTCTTTCGTGAAGATGGCATCGCGCCGATCAGTGAAGCTCAACTGATGCTCATGGCCAAGCTCAATAGCCTGCGTTGGGCAGGCATCTTCACAGTAGCCGCAGAAAATGCAGCGCAGCATGTTGATCTCGTATGTCTTAGCATAACGCTCGCCCGGGCTGTAACGTTCTTCATCCGTGTTTTCGGCAGCCTCAACCCAGATCGCATCGGCAGGGCAGGCCGCGGCGCACAAGGAACAGCCGATGCATTTCTCAAGCCCATTGTCATAGCGGCGCAGATGATGACGCCCTTTGTAACGCGCACGAAACGGACGCATCTGCTCGGGATATTGCACAGTCACTGGCTCCTCGAGCACATGTTTGAACGTCGTCGCAAAGCCACGCAGAATATTCATAAACCTCGCTCTCCTGCTTACATTACAACGCGAAACGCTAATCCGCGCCGGAACCTTCTTTCGGCACGATCGCTTTGTCATCGGGCTTGTCATCGTCATCCTTGCCACGATCAGCCAGCGACGCCAAGCTGTCCAGCGCGCGCAGCGTGAAGTTGTAGATGACGAACGGAATCGCTAGCAACCCACCAACCACTTGGATAGCGACTGCCCCTAAACCACTCCGCTCCCCAGTGATGACTGGATCGTCTTCGAGCGACTCAGGCGCCGCAACGATCTCGCCGGAGCGCCGCAGCGCCAGCCACCCGCCCACAACCACGACGAAGAAGATCGCGCCGGTGACGATGCCATAGGCCACACCACTGCCCAGCGTATCACCGATCAACACGGCGACGGCAGTCCACATCACAGCCACCAAGGCGAGCGGCAGCATCACCTTCCAGCCGAAGGACATCAGACGATCGTAACGGATGCGGGGCAGGGTGGCCCGCGCCCAAATCATGACGATCAGCAGCAGAATGACTTTGCCAATGAACACGAGTGGGCCAAGGATCGGCAAGTTATTGACCAAGCCGAAGCCATCTTGGAAACCGCCGAGATAAAGCGCAGAGAACACAACGCTGATCCCGATCATGCCGAGATACTCGGCCATCATGAAAGCGGCGAAACGCATACCGCTGTATTCCGTCATGTATCCTTGCGTCAGTTCCTGCTCAGCCTCAGGCAGATCGAACGGCGCGCGATGCACTTCTGCCAATAATGCAAGGAACAGAATGCCGGCCGCAAGCGGGTTTTGGAAGATGAACCATTGGTAGAAATAGGTTTGGCTGTAAATGATATCGCCTAGGCTCATGCTTCCGACGATCAGTACGGGAACCGCCATCGTCAAGCCGAGGCTTAACTCATAGCTCAGCATTTGTGATGTGGCCCGCAGGCCACCGAGCGCGGCATACTTGTTATTGCTGGCCCAGCCGGCCAAGACGACCCCATAAGTGCCAATGCTGGCGATCGCGAGGATCCACAAAACGCCGACGTTGACATCAGCCAGTCCCATCGGCACTTGATAAACCCGCCCGTCGAACCACGGGATCATCAAGTCTGGCCCCAACGGCACGACCGCTAGCAGGATCAGCGGTGGGATAGCCTTGATCATCGGCGCAAGGCGCCACACCCATTTGTCAGCGCCGGAAGGCTCGATGTCCTCTTTGAAGATCAGCTTAATGGCGTCGGCCAGCGGCTGTAACAAACCTTTCGGTCCAGCGCGGTTGGGCCCAACGCGCTGCTGGAAGAACGCGATAAAGCGACGCTCAAGCAGCGTTGTATAAGCGAAACCCGTCAAGACGACGAGAACAAATACGATCGAGAAGATGATCGACTGTATCGTGCTGCAAGCCGCCTCGGCCCGGCACTGCACCACTTCCCTACCCGCCAAGCGGTTCGGGTCGAAGATGAATGTGAGCACATTGTTAATCGTGCCGAGGATGCTCTCCCAGATTCGACCGAAGATCGAGTCCGGATTGGTCAAGATGCTGGCGATACCGAATAAAACGAGGCTAACCACGCCGAGCACGACGAAAATCAGCAGCAGGTTAATCCACCCACGCGAGATTTGCACTTTAGGCCGTGGGCTTGGATCTTGTGTCACTGTGGACATGCGTTATCCCTCGACAACCAGTTCGGCTACTTTACTGAGTTTGCCAACCGCAATAGTGAGGGGGGTGCTGTCTTCGCTTAGATGGCGCGGCAGCAAAACGACCCCTTCTGGCGTGCCGGCATCAATTCGTGTGCAGGCACGCACGGCGACTTCGCCCACTGCAACTTCCACCCAGTCTCCGGTTTGAATTTTAAGCTTTTTGGCATCGGCCGGGTGAAGCTGAACATATGGCTCAGCGATGCGCGGCTCCATCAAAGCTTCGGCGCTGGGCTGGAACGTTCGCTCACGATTGTAAAGCCGCACCGTCGGCACCACGACCAGGCCACGACCGGGTTTTACAGCCTCCGGCAGCATAACCTCGGCTGGTTGAACTGCCTCACTCCGGTCAGCTGCAGTTGCGATCTGGACGCCCAAGCCACCCGAGTTTTTATAGGCCGTCCCGCCGTAGTATAAGTCATCGCCTCCCACATCAGGATACTGTCGTTCGACTTTGGCCAGTTCGCTGTAGCGCATGCCAGCAAAAGCTGGCACCTGCTGCGTGATCTCCAGCATAACAGCGGCCGCCGACGCTTTCGGCCGCCCCTGACCCAGCAGTTCGCCCAATCGCGCGATCGCCTGCCATGCCGGCAGCGCATCGCCCATCGGCCCTTGCAACGTGTAGAAGCGTTGCACGCGCCGCTCGGCGCTGGTGAACGTGCCATCGCGCTCGGCAAAACTCTGGATCGGGAGCGCAATACTGGCATCCAAAGTCACTGGATCAGGGAACAGGCTGAGCGCGATCACCGTCTCGACACCGGCAAGCCACTTCGACGCAGAGGGGTCATCAGCCGCGAGATCGGCCTGCGCGACTATCAATACTTTGGGCGGCGCGCTCATGATATCGACGGTCTGCTCCGGCGTAAAGCCCATGTAGTACAGCCCCATCGCATTCGCGCCGGGCAGCACGGGCAGCAGACCATTATTGGGCCTGCCAATATGGCCGGTCTCGATCAGGAAATTGGCCGCTGCCTGCATCAAAGCGCGGCTGCCGGCGAGCGTTAACGCCTCCGCACCAGCAACGATGATCAGATTGTTCGCGCTCGCGAGCCGCTCGGCGATGTCAGCATGTTCAGCGCGCAGCGCGTGCATCGCTGCCGCTCCTCCACCCACATCATAGCGGATGTGGGCATCAGCAAAATCATCCATACGAGTTGGACGCACATTAGCAACGACAACGTAAGCGCCGCGATCATGTGCCTGCTTAAGGCGCAAACGGTAGATCGGCGCCTCTTCTTCCAAATCAGTCGCAATGATCAGAACGGCATCACCAACACCAAGGTCGCTAAGATTTGTCCCTTTGCCGACGCCAACCTGCGCGACCAAATCGGCGCCGGCATGCGTCGGCGGCCACGCGCCGAGGCGTGAACCACCCAACCCGGTCACGAGCTGGCGCAGTGCCCACAGGTCTTCGTTGGACATGCCCGGCCCGGCAACAGCAGCGACATCGCCGCCAGCGCCTTCTAAGATCCGCGCCACAGCCGCGAGCGCTTCGCTCCACGTGCGGGTGTTCATGCCACCGCTGCCGCGCACCAATGGGTGCTGCAGCCGCTCACTGCTGCGAGTGAAGTGATGGCCAAAACGACCTTTATCGCAAATCCAGATCTCATTGACCTGCTCATTCTGGCGCGGCATGATGCGCTTGATCATGGCGCGCCCTCCAAAATCGCGATCGAGCCGCGTGCTGGCCGTAATATTGCAGCCGACCGGGCAGTGAGGACAAATGCTAGGGACATTGGTCAGTTCCCATGGGCGAGCGCCAAACCGAAAGTCAGCCGTCGTCAGCGCGCCTACTGGGCAGATATCGGTCGTATTGCCGCTGAAATAAGTATCGAAAGGCGGGTCACCAACTGCGATGATCTGGAGACTGCGACCGCGCTCGTGGAACGCGAGCACGTCATCGCCGACGATCTCGTCCTGAAAACGAATGCAGCGCGCGCACTGGATGCAACGTTCTTCATCGAGGAAGATTAAGTCGCCCAGCGGCACGTGCTTATCCAACTTCATTTTGTCTTCGAAGTTCATGCGGCTGGTGCCCGGGCCGTGCTCCATCGTCAGGTTTTGCAGCGGGCATTCGCCGCCTTTGTCACAGATCGGGCAATCGAGCGGGTGGCTGGTGAGCAAAAATTCCAGCACATTGCGGCGGGCATCTGCGACGACCGCGGTCGCTGTGCGGATGACCAAACCATCCGTCGCAACTGTCGTGCAGGCAGTTTGCAGCTTAGGGAACCAGCGCACCTGCGGCGCGCCGTTGCTATCAAGCACGATCTCGCCCGTCTCGCGATCTTTGACGATGTTGCCCATCTCGACCAGACACATGCGGCACATCCCGACGGGCGCCATTTTGGGATGGTAACAGAAGACAGGAATGTTATTGCCGACGAACTTGGCCGCGTCAACCAAATTGGCGCCTGCCGGAACCTCATAAGCTCGATCGTCGATATAAATGGTGACCGTGCGGTTCGTATTCGTTACCATCGCCTATTTACTCGTCATTTCACATAGCTCTCGAATAGTGTAGTCGATCTTCAGATAGGAAACCACCGCTGGCGCACATTAACCTAACTGCCGACCGGCGCGGCGCCTGGTTTCCGCTATGCCCCACATCGCCCGATCGCGCGTGATCTGCGCCGATAGACCCCATGCTGCTTGTTCGAACTGCGCAGAAGCCAACGTTAGTGCGCGCTCAAAATCGGCAGCGGCGCCATTAAAATCGCCTGCTTGCAGCAACAACTCTCCGCGCAGCAAATAGTTCACTGCCACCTCAGGAAAGTCTGCGATCGCGCGATCGAGCAACTGGCGGCGGTGCTGGCGATGCGCTTGGCCGCTTAGGGCTGCACGCAGCCCTTGGAGCGGCGATCGCTTCACGGTTGCGGGCGAGACGGACGCAGCATCTACCGCACTGTCTTCAGCGATGTCATCATTTCCCTGCGCTTCAGCCTTCTCACCAGAAACAACGGGAACATGCGCCTCGGTAAACTCTTGAAGACCATCGTCACGCACATTGTGCCAGCCGTGAGACACAGAACTCAAACTCCAGCTTAGTCACCGGCAGATACAGCAGCAGGAGCGCCACGCCGGGCGGCTGATTTCGTGCCTGCTTTGGCTGGGACCGGCTTGTCCTCTTCCTTCGGTGTGACATGTTTCTTGAAGTCATCGGGGAAGTTTTTGATCGTGTAGATGATCGGGTTGGCGGCAAAATCCCCAAGCGCGCACAATGTCGCACCTTGCATATTCTTGGCGACATTGTCGATCAGTTCGATATCCTGCAGCGTGCCCTTTCCGGCCAAGATGCGATCGAGCACTTTGTCGAGCCAGTATGTCCCCTCGCGGCACGGTGTGCACTTACCGCAGCTTTCATGCTTGAAGAACTTGGTGATTTTCGAAGCGACCCACGCGATATCGACCGTCTCATCCATGACAATGATCGATGCAGAGCCGAGGATCGTGCCAGCTTTGACCATGTCTTCATAAGTCAACGGCGTATCGAGGACTTCGTCGGTCGCTGGCACGATTGGGCCTGAACCCCCGGAAGGCAAGATCGCTTTGATCTGTTTGCCATTCGGAATGCCGCCGGCATGTTCAAAGATCAATTCCCGGAAAGTCACACCCAGCGGCAGTTCATAATTGCCGGGCTTCTCGACATGCCCGCTGACGCAGAAGATCTTCGTACCGGCGCTTTGCTCAGTGCCGATCTGCTTATAAGCCTCGGCGCCATGCGTGATGATCCACGGCACGTTAGCCAACGTCTCGACATTATTAACCACAGTCGGCTCGCCATAAAGACCGCCACCCTTTTGCGCGGGAAACGGCGGGCGAACGCGCGGCTGCCCCAGCTTTCCTTCAAGGCTTTCGAGCAGCGCGCTCTCCTCGCCGCAGATGTAAGCCCCAGCGCCCAGATGCGTGTACATCATGCACGACCAACCCGTGCCGAGCACATCCTCGCCGACAAAACCAGCCTGCCGCGCATCTTCGATGCGCTTGTCGAGATCGTGCGCAATATCCCAATACTCGCCACGCAGATAGATATAGACAGCGGTAGCCTGAATCGCCCACGCCGCAATCATCGCACCTTCAATGAGCTGGTGCGGGTTGTTCTCCATGATTTGCCGATCTTTGAAAGTGCCAGTCTCGCTTTCATCAGCGTTGACAACGACGTACTTGATCGGCTCGTTCTGCGGGATAAAGCTCCATTTGACGCCGGTGGGGAAACCGGCGCCGCCACGGCCGCGCAAATTAGAGGCTTTGACAATCTCAATTACCTCAGCCGGCTTCATCGAGACGGCTTTTTTGAGTGCCTCATAGCCGCCGTTCTTGACGTAAACATCAAACTCTCGGATATTAGGAATTTCTTTCTCGCGCAGCAGGATGTACTGGGTCGTCATCGTCTTATCCGTCACTCAACTTACTTTGCTTGTTTGGCCTCAGCCCGCCACTGGTCGATCAAGGCCTTCGCTTTGTCGATATCGAGATTTTCATAGAATCTGAAATTGCACTGCATCATCGGCGCTCGATCGCAGGCGCCGAGACACATGACGTGCTCGATGGTAAACAGACCATCTTCGGTCATCTCGCCATCTTCAGCGTTCAGGTAAGCTTTCAGCGCTTCGTAGAATTCGTCAGCGCCGCGCAGCGCACAGGCGAGATCCGTGCACACATGCAGCCAATACTTACCTTTTGGCTTTTCCGAGTACATCGTATAAAAGCCGGCGATCGACTTGACTTGCGTCGGATCAAGATCGCACAAGCTAGCAACCTCATCGATCGCTTGCGGCGAAACCCAGCCGTACTCTTCCTGCGCGATATAGAGAAGCGGCATCACGGCCGAGCGCTTATCGGGATACTTGTCGAAGGCTTTTTCAATTCGTTCGGCGTATTTCTCAGCGAGCATGAGTCCCATCCTTACTTGACTTGATTTGAGCGCTGCCTCAGCGGTCGCTGTCGCCGAGCACGATATCGATGCTGCCGATGATGCCCACCAGATCGGCAATCATATGCCCTTCGGCTATAGTGCCGAGTGCGCTGATGTGCATGAAAGACGGTGTCTTGAAATGGACACGGCGCGGCTTATTGCCGCCGGTGCCATGAAGATAACAACCCAGCTCGCCGCGCGGGCTTTCGATGGCCACGTAGACCTCCTCATCGGGCAGCGAGAAACCCTCCGTCCATAACTTGAAGTGGTGGATGACCGCCTCCATGCTGCGCCCTAACTCAGCGCGCGGCGGCGGGGCAAATTTGCGATTTTGGGTGCGGAACGGCCCTTTGGGCAAACGTTTAACTGCCTGCTGGATGATCTTGACGCTTTCGCGCATCTCCTCGATGCGGATGTAGAAGCGATCATAGACATCCCCGTGATCGCCCAACGGTACGCTGAAGTCATAATTTTCATAACCGCTGTATGGCATCGCCTTGCGCAGATCCCAGTTCACCCCACTGCCGCGCAGCGATGGGCCGGACATCCCCAACGCAAGCGCTTCTTCAGGCTCAACGACGCCGATGCCTTCGGTGCGGTCACGCCAGATCGGGTTGTTCTTCAACAGCTTTTCGTAGTCATCGACCTTGCGCGGGAAATAACCGAGGAACTCATCGAGCGTTGGCAGAAATTCTTCCGGCAAATCGCGCCAGACACCGCCCGGGCGAATGTAGCTGCCCATCATACGCTGGCCGCTGAGCATCTCGAACATATCAAGGATGCGTTCGCGCTCACGGAAGCAGTAGAGAAAAACGCTCATGGCGCCCATATCGAGGGCGTGCGTGCCAAGCCAAACCAGATGGCTGTTCAGCCGCGTCAGCTCAAGACAGATCACACGGATCACTTGTGCGCGTTCTGGCACATCGATATCACCGAGCTTCTCGATCGCCATACAGAAGACGGTATTGTTCGACATCGGAGCGAGATAGTCCATCCGGTCGGTCAGCGTGACCGCTTTTTCGTAGGTTTTCGCTTCGATGTTCTTCTCGATGCCGGTATGAAGGAAACCGACATCAGGCAGGCAGGTGACGATCTCCTCGCCATCCAACTCAAGCAGGAGCCGCAGCACGCCATGGGTGCTGGGGTGATGCGGCCCCATATTCAACAGCATCGTCTCGCCGGTGAGCGCTCGTTCAGAAACGAGACCGCGGAGTTCCTCAAGATTGCCTTCCCACGTTTTCGCTTCCTTTAATTGGCGTTCTGCCGGCAGCTCACGTCTGGTCAATTCCATTGTTCGTTTGCCTCTGCACTACTGCTGGGCGTAGGGCTTGTGACGGTCGATCTCATCGACGTTGAAAGAAAACATGACGGTCTCGTAACCGAGCGGATAATCGCGCCGGTGTGGGTGACCATCCCAATCTTGCGGCATCAGCACCCGGCGCATATCGGGATGCCCGGCAAACTCGATGCCCATCATGTCGTAGATTTCGCGTTCGAGCCAGTTCGCTGCCGGCCATACCACTGTCGCCGTCGGCACAACTGGGTCGTCTTCAGGCACGTAGATTTTCACCCGCAGGCGCCGGTTGTAGAGCATCGAATACAAGTGATAACTGACGCCGAAGCGCTCTGGACGCGAATAATCAGGATAGTAATCAACAGCACTGATATCGGACAAGTAGTTATAGAGCAGACCTTGTGTATCGCGCAGATACCGCAAAGTCGTCACAATATCTTTCGGAGCGACGATGATCGTCGTCTCTTCGCGAAAAATATGGATATCCTGAACGACCTCAGGCATGGCCTCTTGCAGCGCCTGCGCAGGATCGAGGGCTTTAACCAGTTGCATCGCTGTCGCTCCTGTCATTTAGCCCAGTTAGCGATGTGGTCGCTGCGAACGCGCTCATGCAACGTCATGATACCGTGAATAAGCTGCTCTGGCCGCGGTGGGCAACCGGCGACATAAACATCGACTGGAATGATCTCATCAACACCCTGCACGATCGCATAATTGTTGTAGACGCCGCCGCACGAAGCGCAGTCACCCATGCTGATGACCCATTTAGGATCGGCCATTTGGTCGTAAAGCTGGCGGACAACGGGCGCCATCTTGCGCGTCACCCGGCCGGCAACGATGATCAAATCGCTCTGGCGCGGGCTAGCACGGTTCAGTTCCATGCCGAAGCGAGAAAGGTCGTAATCGGATGCCTGCGTGCTCATCATCTCGATGGCACAGCAGGCCAAGCCGAACAAAAGCGGCCACATTGCACCAGTTCGACCCCAGTTTACCGCCGTGTCCAGCGTGGTAGTCACCACGCCCAAATTCCCGAGCTTAGACGAGACTACTCCCATTCCAATGCTCCCACTTTCCACTCGTAAATCAGACCAATAGTTAGGATAACGATAAAGACGCCCATTGTGATCAAACCGTACAGGCCGAGGTCACGGAAGACAACAGCCCACGGCAGGAAAAAAATCACTTCGATATCGAACAAGATGAACAGAACGGCCACCAAGTAAAACCTGATTGGATAACGACGCACAGCCGGCCCAATCGGTTTCATGCCACTTTCGTAGGGAGCGCGTTTGCGAGAAGTGGGCCGGTAGGGGCCGAATAATCTTGAAAGGATCAGAACGATGGTGGTAATGATGAAAGATAAGATGAGTAGTACGCCAATCGGCGCAAATTCGTTCAAAGCCATGACTTATACCTAGGTTAAACCGATTGTTCAATTTGGATCAAATAAACTAAACGTAGTATAGCGAAATGGCTTCAACCTTGTCAATAAACTATGCCTCCGCTCATCGTTCGCTCACGATTGGCCAACGGGATGTTGAATGCACAGCAGTTGATCGGCTTGCGGCCTATCGATCGAAACAATAGCACCATCCAACCAGCGCACCTGCACACATTCGATCTGTGTTAAATGCCCTAACCCAAAATGAGCGACCGGTTCCATCTGACAGAGATAACCACTGCCCGCATCAATGGCCCGTCGCTGCGTTCGCCCACCAGCTTCTAGGGTGACGACCGCGCCGCGCGCCGGCGCGCCAGCAGGCGTTAGAGGCAGCACGCGCAGCCAGTGGTGGTCGTTAGGCGCTGCTCGATAAAAAGTGAGCGCCTGCAACCCCGACTCGCCATGCGCAATCAGCAGTTCAAGCCGGCCATCTCCATCAAAGTCGCCAGCGGCAGCGCCGGTGCCCAAACCCTGTGGCTCGAGTGCATCGCCAAGTTCGATAGGCCGCCATAGGCCTTCGCGGCGGCCAAACAACCGGTTCGATTGACCTATATTATTAAAAAAAATCTCCTCGTAACCATCATTGTCGAAATCAGCCGCGATCACGGTGCGCACGCGCGTAGGAATGCGCATCTCTACGGGCGTCACGTCCTCAAACGGCCCGTTTGCTGACTGAACAAACAGGCGATGGTATCCTTCCCAATTGCCACACACGACATCAAACTTACCATCCTCGTTAACATCGAGCGCGGCCAAGCCGCGCGCATGCTCAACCGGATCATTGATGCGCATCTCCTCGGCCACATCAAGAAAAGTGCCATCGCCATTATTACGGAACAGAAAATTTGGCCCGTTCTCGTTGCCGGCGAGGATATCCATGTGCGGCGTGATCAACGGCAAGGCGAGGAGGCTGCGTCCGCCAGCGAGCCGATCGACTCCTGCTGCCGCTGCCGCATCGTACAGCAATCCGTCGTCGTCCAGCTCATAGAGGCGAAAAGGACCGCCGTAACTGGCGACGAAAAATCCGTAACGACCGATGCCGTGGCGATCGATAGCCGCGACGGAACGGCCAGCCGTTAGGTTGAGCACATCTTGGTTGACGGGCAGTGAAAATAGATCCGTCCATTCATCATCGATCCGGTCAAAAAGTCGATCGGTGAAACGTTTGCGTCCAGCGAAGGTATCCGTATTCAAGATGTACAGTTCTTCACGCCCATCCCCATCGATATCACCAGCTGCCGCCCCGATCGCCTGGCGACGCAGGTCAGTCAATGCCTCCGGCGCCACATTGACCAGACCATCGCCATCCCAGCGCAGCAGGAGATTGGGGAACCCAAAACCACAAACGAAAATCTCAAAGACCCCATCGCCATTGAGATCGGTAACCGAAACGCCATAGTGCAGCCCAGCGGGGTTCGTTTTGATCAAATGTGAACAATCGATGAACATCGTTTTTCCTACGAACACCCTTACCGTAGTTTCAAATGCATCATTGCGCTGCTTTCTGAAAAGCCAAGCGCGGCATAGAAAGCGCGCGCACGGTCGTTGGCTCGGGCTGTGTTGACCATCAAATAGTGCAGATTCAGCCGTTCAGCCCGGCGCATCACTGCTTCGAGTAGCGCTGCCCCCACCCCACGCCGCTGAAAGGTTGGCAGCACCGCCATATCATTGATTAGGCCGCGACCCTCCGTAAGTGCCCTCACGATTGAGAGGGCGATAAAACCGATCACCATTGGCTGCGCGTGATCGGTGACCGCGACGAACACTTCGATCTCATCAGCCTCACGAAAGCGCTGGTAGATCTCTCGCCACGCATCCCGGCTCAAATTGTAATTGGCGGGGATTAGGCCCAGCAGCGCCATGATCTCGTTCGCATCGCCGGCCTCAGCCGGACGAATGACGAAGCCCGGCTTTTCGGCAGGCAGTTTGTGAACGGCGCCCGGCTGGCCGCGGCGCGCCAACCACTGCGCAACCGCTTCACGATGTGTGCGAAAAGGCAGCTTAGGCAAATCTTCAGGCTGAAAGACCGCCGCCTCGCTTGCATCGTCCCCCGCCTTGAGTTCACCGCCGATAGGACGGCCCCTGAAGAAGATCATGATGCCGCTAATCGGGGGGCCTTCGGGAAAAGAATTGATACCGAACAGCTCGATAATCTCAATCTTTAGCCCGGTCTCTTCTTCAGCCTCGCGTACTGCGGCATCTTCCGCGCTCTCATCGGCTTCGATAAACCCGCTTGGCAGCGCCCACCGCCCCTTGTGGGGCGGATGATTACGCCGGATGAGCACCAGCCCCCCTCCCATCTCGATCAGTATGCCAACTGCGGGCACCGGGTTAACGTAGTGAACATAGCCGCAGTTCTCGCAAGCCTGCCGCAGCCGGCCACCTTCTTCGCGCGTCCCCATCGTGTGCCCGCATACCGGGCAGTAAATTAGGTTCGTCATTCCATACGCGTTTCGCGCTCGCACCCGCGGAGTTGAAGACGCAGAGCATCTTACTGGGGCAATTCTAACGCAAAACCGAGATAAAAAAGGACGGGTTCACCGTCTTTAGAGGCGTAACCAGACCGCGCCGATCAACCGGACGCGACCTCACATTTCAAGATAATCACGCAGTTGACGGCTGCGCGTGGGATGGCGCAGCTTGCGCAGCGCTTTAGCCTCAATCTGGCGGATGCGCTCGCGCGTGACGCCGAAGTGTTTGCCAACTTCTTCAAGGGTGTGATCCTGTCCATCGACCAAGCCGAACCGCAGCTCCAGCACCTCGCGCTCGCGCTCACTGAGCACCCCCAGCGCCGAGCGGATCTGCTCCTTAAGCAGTTGGCGGCTGGCCGCATCAACCGGGCCGGGCACTTTGTCGTCTTCGATAAAATCGCCGAGCAGGCTGTTATCCTCCTGTCCGATGGGCATTTCGAGGCTCATCGGTTCTTGGCTTAAGCGCATGATCTTGCGAACCTTCTGTGCGGCGCGGCGCAGTTTGCGCGCAAGGCCGGGATCCATTCGCGCGCCGTCGCGGCGGATCAGCTTGATCGCTTCCGTCTCTTCAGGGGTCAGAAAATCCATTTCCAAGGCGATCTGTTCCGCGCTTGGCTCGGCGCCCAGCTCCTGCGTGAGCTGGCGCTGCACACGCATCAGCCGGTTGATCGTCTCGACCATATGCACGGGGATGCGGATCGTGCGCGCTTGATCGGCGATCGCACGGCTGATCGCCTGCCGGATCCACCACGTCGCATAAGTGCTGAATTTGAACCCTTTTGTATGGTCGAACTTGGCGACTGCGCGCAGTAGCCCAATATTGCCCTCTTGGATCAGGTCGAGGAAGTTGATGCCGCGCCCCATGTATCGTTTGGCTACGCTAACGACCAACCGTAAATTCGCCCGCGTGAGCGCCTCAGCAGCGACTTCAGCCTTTTGCTCGATCTCTTCATACATTTCTGGGAGGATCTCGAGGGCGTATTCATCGGCTTGCAGCCAAGCACGAAACGTCGCAGCCGGCGGCAGCGTGTTGTTCTCACTGTAGTAGCACGCAAGCTTGACTTGCAAAGAATGCGGGATCAAATAGAGGCCGTGGAAGACATTAAACAAGCGGCGAGCTAGATCAATCCAAGCTTCCTCACGGCCCCAGTCGCGCTGGCGCAGGTAAGTTCGCATGTACGACAGGCCGGAAGCATCCCAGTTTTCAGTGGCGAGCTGCACTTCCTTGACGACCTCATTAAAATCAGGCGGGTTGGCCTTGAACGCCGGCACAGAGGACATGACTTCATCCCAATTCCGTTTGACGTAGGCATAAGCAGCCTCTGCAACCTCCTGCGGCTGAGGCACCCCGGCCGGATTGGCTTCCGTCGGCGCGCTCAATTTATCGATGAGCTGCTGCATCAGCCGTTCCGCTGCGATCTGCGCGCTTAGCCATGTTTCACGGTTGGGATCTAGCAGCGGCACCTGCCCAATCTCTTTAAGGTACATGCGAACCGGGTCATCGGCCAGCGAGCTGTCAAGTCGCGCGCTCTCCGCGAGGACATCATCGAGATCATCGAGTTCTTCCTCGTCAGAGAGGAGCATGTCGAGACCTTCTTCGCTTTTGCCCCGACCAGCAAACAACGTTTCATCATCATCGACCAGCGACTCGTCCTCGAGATCATCCTCGAGGTCGAATTCACTGCCTAGATCTTCGCTATTATCAGCTGCGGCGCGCTTGAGTTCTTCCTCATAACGGGCACTGCCATTCGTCTTCCGTTTTTTTGTCATACCCTATTCCGCATACTTCGGCCGTCCCCAAAACGACGCTGCAACACCAACTTCACTATGCTTAAAATCTGCGCAGTGCCCCTGCTCGCTGCGCCAGTTCGGAGTCGATCAAACGCTTTGCTCTTATGCACAGCTCAGCTTGAAACAGATAGTCACTTCGCTCATTCTGACTCAACGCCTCGTCACCCTGCAAGTAAGCAATCTCTTGCAGCGCTCGGTCAATGCGCCGGCGGCGCAGCTTGAGCACCTCAGCGATCAGAAATGCGCTTGGCTCGATGACACGGCGCGCACGATCAAACTGTTTCACGCAAATCGTGAGATCTGCACGTAGCCCGTGGCGAAGGTGCGGCTCAAGCAACATATATTCGTCTTGCAGCACGAGGGCGAGATCGCCGCGCAGCGCTGGCGCCAACTGTTCATAAACATAATCGAGGATTTCGCGCTCATCCTGTTCGAGCGCTTCCTCCAGCACCCGCATGATCTCACGATATGCATCGCGCGTGAAGTCCTGCGAGGTAAGCGGTGACAACGGTCCTTCAACCAGCGCTCTATCGCCGCCGGCCAGCTCGCGCAGCGCACGGTTGGCTGCGTAGTACAGATCTGGCTCTTTCAGCAGCAGGCGCAGGCAGTTCGCCTCTGGTGGCGCATCACGAGTGGATGCCGTGGCTGCTGCATTTGCCGGAGCTGCTAGTTCGGCCGCCGCCTCGGAGCCTGTATTGCTAACCTCGACGACGGAGCGCCGCGGCCCTGAGGCTTTTCGCCCGCTGTCCTGTTCTTGCGACCAGACAAGGAGATCGCGCTCCGCGATGCGCAGCTTCATCGCCAGTTTTTGCAGATTATCCTGCCTGTAAAGCTCGTTTTCGGAAGCGAGCAAAAGCGGTAGTAGCCGGCGCGCGACCCCTTCGCGCTCTTGCAGGCTGGCATTTTTAGGCAGCGTCTGAATCTCGAGATCGATGACGTAATCGGCAACCGGCATCGCCTGTTCCACAAGGGCGGCCCAGCGGTCGGGATCGGCACGGATCAGTTCGTCTGGGTCTTTCGCCTCGGGCAGCGACAGCACACGCAGATCGACCGACAGCCGGCCGGCATAATCCGCCTCGAGCGCTGCTCGCGCCACCTCGAGGCTGCGCCGGGTCGCGTTTTGCCCGGCCGCATCCGAGTCAAGGGCGAGCACAATCTTGGCTGCCCAGCGCGGGGCTACCAGCTTGAGCTGCGCTTCGGTTAGCGCAGTGCCCATTTGGGCGACAACATTGCCGTAACCTGCCTGCTGCGCTTGGATGGCGTCGAGGTATCCCTCAACGATCACGACAGTCCCTGTCTCGCGGATATGCCGCGCGGCCGTATCAAGGCCGAATAGCAGCCGGCTTTTATCAAAAATCGGCGATTGCGGCGAGTTCAGGTACTTGGGATTTTCATCGGGTGAAAGCGCTCGCGCTCCAAATCCAACGACGCGGCCTCGTTCATCGCGTATTGGGATCATCAAGCGATGACGGAAACGATCATAGATGTGGCCGGCTTCGCTGCGGACAGCAAGGCCAGCTTCGATCAAGTCGTCTTCGCTGTAACCGATCCCGGTCATCATGTCGAGCAGCGACCGCCAGCCAGCTGGCGCATACCCAATCTGGAATTTGATGAGGGTAGCCTCGCTCAACCCGCGCTTATCGCGCGCATAAGCAAAGGTCGCGGCGGCGTCCTGACTGCCCGTTTCGAGCAAGCGTTCGTGATAGTACTCGGCTGCAAATTTGAGCATGCCGCGCAGCCGCTCCAGCGTTTCGGAGCGCGCACGCTGCTCGGGGGTTTGTGGTTGAAGTTCGATGCCCGCCTGTTTCGCCAGTTCCTCCAGCGCTTCTTGAAACGACCAGCCGTTTTGCTTCATGACGAAATTGAACAGATCGCCACCTTCAGCGCATGCGCCATAACAGCGCCACGTACCGCGATCGGGATCGACCACAAAGCTTGGCGTCCGCTCGTTATGAAACGGGCAGCAAGCTTTGTAGACGCGCCCCGCCCGCTTGAGCGGCACCGTCCGCTGGATATACGAGACGATATCCAGCTTGGATTTGATCTCGTCAACGGCTGACATCGGCAGTCCTTATTCGGCAGTCTTCATTATACGAAGGCGGCAAAACATACGCAAATGACCGCACCTGCCTTCTTATGAACCGCAGTTCACCTAAAAACCGCTCAGATGGCTGAGATCAACACGACCGCGCTGCATGGCGCTGATGGCTTGCAGCAACCCCAGTCGATTCTCGCGCAAGGCGGCATCTTCGGCCATTACCAGCACTTCATCAAAAAACGCCTTGATCTGCGGCAGCATTGGCTCAAAGGCCGCTAGGAACTCACTGACGTTGCCTTCCGTGGTGAGTTTCGCCACCGCAGTTTGATACGCTTCGTGCAGCGCTCGCTCTTGCGGTTCAATGAATCGCGCCGGCTCGACCGGGTAGACGGTGTCCAACCCCCGCGTGATCCGAACGCAGCGCGCAAAACTATCGAGGATGGCATCCCAATCCTCACGGTGCACCCAATCGCTCAGCTCGCGCACGCCGATCAAAGCGCGATAGGGATTTGCCGACTGTTCTGCCAGCACCGCCGCCAGCACATCGGGGCGCCAGCCCTGCTCATCCAGCCACGAACGCAACCGACCAGCGATAAACTCCAGCACCTGCAGGCGCACTGCGCCATCGACCTCGATCGGCTGGGCGGCGGCGGCGATCTCAATCGCTTCTCCCAAATTTACGGACAGCCCTTTGTTGGCGACGATTTGTACGATGCCCTGCGCCGCGCGCCGCAGCCCATAAGGATCGGCGGTCGATTGGGGCGCTAAACCCGCTGCAAACAAACCGACCAAGCTGTCGAGGCGGTCAATGAAGGCGAGCAGCGTGCCTGCCGGCTTCGAGGGCAGCGCATCCTCAGCGCCGCGCGGCAGCCAATGCTCATAGATCGCTTCAGCGACTTCCGGCGGCAGGCCTCCCAGAAGCGCATATTCACGACCCATCGTCCCTTGCAAGGAGGTCATCTCCACGACCATCTGTGTCGCTAAGTCGGCTTTCAAGAGATGCGCGGCCCGCTGGGCGATCGCGATATCGGTCGAGTCCATCGCGAGCAGGCGGCCAAGCGGTTCGACTAAGCTGGCGACCCGCTCATTCTTATCCAACATGGAACCGAGCTTCTCTTGAAACGTGAGCGTCGCGAGGCGCGGCAGGAATGCCTCCAGCGGCTTCTGCGTATCCTGAGCGAAAAAATAATCGGCGTCGGCGAAACGCGCTCGCAGTACCTGTTCGTTACCATGTGTCACCTTGTCAAGATGCTGGTCATCGCCGTTGCGCACTGCGATAAAAAATGGCAGCAGGTGGCCGTCGGCATCTTCTACTGCAAAGTAACGCTGCTTTTTTTTCATAACCGTGACTAAGACCGCGCGTGGAAGCTTTAGATAGGCTTCTTCGAAGCGACCACGCAGCGCGGTCGGCATTTCGACCAAGTGAGTCACTTCAGTGAGCAGGTCATCATCGAGGACTGGCCGCCCACCGACGGCAGCGGCCAGCTCGTTCACCTGCTCCAAGATGCGGGCGCGCCGGGCTGCCGGGTCAAGCAGGATGCCTTGCGCTTGGACGATCTGCCAGTACTCTTCACTGTTCGCGACGAGATGTTCGGGCGAACCATAGGGACGCAGCCCGCGCGTGACGCGACCACTGCTCAAACCGGCATAGCTGAAGGGCACTACCGCCGCCCCGAGCAGCGCGCATAGCCAGCGGATCGGGCGCGAAAAAGCAACAGCGCTTTCGTTCCAGCGCATGGATTTAGCGAATTTCAAGCTGGCGATCAGGTTTGGAAGCGCTTCAGCCAGCACCTCAAGCGCTGGCCGGCCTAACTCCTGTATTTGAGCGACTACGTAGCGCCCCCCATCCAAGTCTTCTACCCGTAGATCGGCGACGCTGATCCCCTTGCTGCGCGCAAAACCTTCTGCCGCTTTGGTCGGCTGGCCATCGGCATCGAAAGCGCGGTCGGCCGAGGGTCCCTTCACCGTCAGATCGCGATCGGGTTGGCGCGGCGCTACGCGGGCCGCTGCGATGATGAGACGGCGCGGCGTCGCGAATACGCGCACTCCCTCGTGAGCCAAACGCGCGTCTTCGAACAAGCGCACCGCCATGTCATTGAGCTGCGCAAGCGCAGCCTCCACATCATCGGCCGGCAGCTCCTCAACGCCAATCTCGAGCAGAAAATCGGCCGGGTCAGCGGGAGCGGCCTCTGCATCTTTGAGCGGGTGAACAACGGGCGCACTCCATGCCGGCAGCAGCCGCTTGAGCGGGTGAGCCAACTCGGCGCGTTGCTCGGCGAAAGCTCGGGCGATCCGACGCGTCATCTCGCGCATACGGCGGAAATAGCTGGCGCGCTCGGTCACGCCGATCGCGCCACGTGCATCGAGCACGTTGAACAGATGGCTGCATTTGAGCACATAATCATAGGCCGGCATCACCAGCCCGGCTTCGAGCGCCCGGCGGTTCTCGCTCTCGTACACGTCGTAGGTGGCCTTCAGCCCATCGACATCGGCCACTTCAAAGTAGTACTTGCAGTGTTCGATCTCGCTGCGCAGCAGGATATCGCCATATTTCAGGTCGATAGAACTGGAGTCGCCCTCTTTCAAACTCAGCCAGTTGATCTCCCAGACTGACTCTTTCCCTTGTAAAGGCAGCGCAATGCGCTCTAAACCGTATGTGATTTCAACCGATACTGGGTTCAGTTCGATGCCACCCGCCTGCTGGAAATAAGTGAACTGCGTGATCTCCTGACCATCGAGCCAAACCTCCCAGCCCAACCCCCACGCACCAAGCGCAGGGCTTTCCCAGTTATCCTCCACGAAGCGAATATCATGTTCACGCGGGTTGATCCCTAATGCCTCGAGCGAATGCAGGTAGATTTCCTGCGGGTTGCCGGGGTCAGGCTTCAAGATGACTTGATATTGATAGTAATACTGCATGCGATTGGGGTTGTCGCCATAGCGCCCGTCATCAGGCCGCACGCTTGGCTCAACATAGGCGACGCGCCAAGGCTCCGGCCCCAAGGCGCGCAGCAGCGTCGCCGGGTTGGCTGTGCCAGCGCCGACCTGCACATTATGGGGCTGCCACAACACACAGCCCTGAGCAGCCCAGAACTCGTGCAGCTTCATGATAATTTGCTGAAAGTTGAGGGGAGGGATCATCAAAGTATCCTTCGATGGAAGATGCGCTAAGATAGGTGATAGGTATTATAAGGGAGAGCCAAGCAGGATCAAACCGACGGTTTCGCCATCTCCGATCATGACGCGCAGCCGTCTGCTTTCGCAACTTTTAGGCTGTCTTTGGGTTACTAGATTCATGATGAAATTACGCAAAGGGCTGCGCCCGCGCTCTCGTCGATCGCCTCGACAGCTTAAACCGCTGACTGATGTTGAGTTGATCGAGCTGGCGAAAGAAGGACGGCAGGAAGCCTTCGGCGAGCTGTACGAGCGCTATATCGAGAAGATTTATAACTACATCTATTACCGAACTGGCAATCACCATGATGCGGAAGATTTGACCGCGCGCGTCTTTTTTCGAGCAATGGCACACATCGAAAATTACACTGAGCGCGGGGTACCCTTCCAAGCATGGCTGTATCGCATTGCGCACAATTTGGTCGTCAACTGGCATCGCGACCGCGGCCGGCGCAAAGTCATCTCGCTCGATGATTATATCGGTGCCAGCTTGAGATCGGAGGCACCCGATCGACAGGCTGAAGACAATGAGGAGCGTGAAGCCCTGCTGCGCGCGATCCGTCGCCTGCCCGCCGAGCGCCAGCAGCTGCTCATCTTAAAATTCGTCGAGGGCTTGTCGAACGCGGAAATTGGCGCGGTGATGGATCGAACCGAAGGCGCCATTAAATCGCTGTACCACCGCACACTGTTAGCGCTGCGGGATGAACTCGCCAGCGCTGCGGGCGAGAGGATCGATAGTGTATTGTCAAATGAAAGAGGCGAATATCACTCATGACTTATTCTTCTTCCGATCTTCATTTGCAGAATTTGATCTCTGCCCTCACTGATGCGATCTTGGTCGATCAGACCGATCTCGACATGCTGTACCAGCAATATAACGTGCCGCGCGCCGAAGTTGAAAGTCTCCTCCAGTTGATACAGCGTCTGCATGTTGCTTTGGTCGGCGTCCAACCTTCGCGCCGGTTCGTTCAGCGTCTGCGCCAAGATTTGATCGGACAGTCGCAGTGGAACCTCGTCAATCGCGTGCGTTATCTGCCGCCACGCGTTCAAATCGCCGCAGGCATCGCTTTAATTGCTGGCTTTATGCTGCTGTCTCGACGCCGCTTAGCGGCCCTCGCTCGTGAAGATCGACAGCTTGAAGCGTCTACTTTTTAGTCCACGACAGGTTGTCCGGAACGAGACATGGCGAGCGCGCCTGCATCAGCCGGGCGACAGAACAGAACTGTACAAAGCGGATGATGAACCGGGGATCATCGGCGAGCTCCAAGCCAGAACACTGGTCACCGTGCTGTTAGAGCCGCACATGGGCCGCCAACAGGTGCGCACCGATGACGGATTGGTGGGCTGGGCGTCAGCCAGCACCTTGACGCCCAGCCAATCTCAGAACCTCGATTAAGCGAGTCTGATCAGATAACCAAATAGCCACACAAAACTTAAAAAACGATTGACAGGGCTGCCTCTATTGAAGTATGATGATCGTTCGCGGGAGTCGCGTGCGGTCTTCAACATTGGATGCGATCTCAAGCCGAATACCTCACTTTTCCATTAAAAGGAACGGTAACAATCGCTTAGCGTTCTTCTTCTTTTGATTCTTGTCGCCAGAAGCTAGTTCCAGGAGCGGGGCTTTGCAACGGTTCACTCATACCAAGAATTACGCCCGTACTGCTGATGTGCAGGCGTTGCCCTCTTTGATCGAGATGCAGCTCAATTCCTTCAAATGGTTTGTTGAGCACGGTCTGGCGGAGCTGTTCGACGAGATCAGCCCGATCGAAAGCTACAACGGCAATCTGAAACTGTACTTTCCGGGCAAGCGGCGCGAAGCGCAGGAACTTGGGCTGCGCTATTGGTTCGAAGAACCCAAATACAGCGAAGAGGTTTGCCTCGAACGCGATATGTCATACGCAGCGCCTCTCTACATTCGAGTGGCGCTGGTCAACCGCGAGGCAGGCGACGAAGTCGTCCTCTCTGACATTTTCATGGGCGACTTCCCGATCATGACCGAGAAGGGCACCTTTATCATCAATGGCACCGAGCGCGTGGTCGTTAGCCAGTTGATCCGTTCGCCCGGCGTTTATTTTCACGCTGAAGAGGATCGCACCACGGGCCGCCTGCTCTCCAACGCCAAGCTAATCCCAGATCGCGGCGCATGGATGGAGTTCGAAACGCGCAAAAGCGACTATCTGACCATCAAGTTCAACCGCAAGCGCACTATTCCAGTGACAATTTTGCTGCGCGCGTTGGCCGCGGTCGACGATGGCCAGCCCCCCGAGACGTGGCCGCTGCTCGAAGGCACCGATGATGAGCTGCTCGCCCTGTACGAACACGTCGATAACAACCCCAATCACTCCTACATCGCCAGCACCCTGAAGATGGAGCCAGCGTGGGAGCCTAAGAAAGACCAGACGCTCGCGCAGGCAGCGCTGATTGAGTTTTATCGTCGCATGCGCCCGGGCGACCCGCCAACCCTCGATAACGCGCGCGAATATCTTGAAGGCCAGCTTTTTGACCAGCGCCGCTACGATCTCGAGCGAGTCGGGCGTTACAAGCTGAACCAACGCCTGCATTTGGATGGCATCATTTCGCGCGATTTCCGCACCATCACCAAGGCCGATATCGTGCGGCTGGTTGAGCGCATGATCCTGATCAACAACGGCCAAGCCGGCCCCGACGATATCGATCATCTCGGCAATCGCCGCGTGAAAACGGTGGGCGAGCTGATCCAGAACAAACTGCGCATCGGCCTGCGTCGTACCGAGCGCGTCGTTAAGGAGCGGATGTCGATTCGCGAGTCCGACAATTTGACGCCGGTCGCCTTGGTCAACATCCGGCCAATCGTAGCGGCAATCCGCGAGTTCTTTGGGTCGTCGCAGCTCTCGCAGTTCATGGAACAGACGAACCCGCTGGCAGAACTGACGCACAAGCGCACCCTGTCCGCGCTGGGGCCAGGCGGCCTGCGACGGGAACGAGCTGGCTTTGATGTGCGCGACGTGCACCACAGCCACTACGGTCGCATCTGCCCGATCGAGACGCCGGAAGGCCCAAACATCGGCTTGATCGGCCGCCTTGCCAGCTATGCGCGTGTGAACGAGTATGGGTTTATCGAAACGCCATACCGCGAAGTGATCAAATTTCTGCCGCCCACGGACCCGAATTTGATCGGCCGCACTTTACGCGAAGATGTCGTCGACGATCGAGATAATGTCTTGGCCCAAGCAGGCACGCTCATTGATGAGAAACTGGCGGCAAAACTGGCTAAAAACGGCATCGAGCAGGTTCCGATCATGCCGTTTGTTAGCGACCGCGTCGTCTATCTCTCGGCCGATGCCGAAGATGAGTACGTGATTGCGCAGGCCAATGCTCGCCTTGATGAGCAGCGGCAATTTGCCGATGATCGCGTCTCAGCGCGATACCAGCAAAAATTCCTGATCGTGCCAGCACAGCGCATCGACTTTATGGATGTGGCCCCGCGCCAGATCGTCGGCATCAGTGCCGCACTCATTCCATTCCTCGAACACGATGACGCTAACCGCGCCTTGATGGGATCGAACATGCAGCGGCAGGCGGTCCCACTGCTTCAGCCAGAGGTGCCGATCATCAGTACGGGAATGGAAGGTCAGGCGGCGTATGACAGCGGACAGGTACTTTTGTCTGATGTTGATGGCGAGGTCACTAGCGTTCAAGGCGACCGCATCGTCATTCGCCTCACCAATGGCGATGAGCGCATCTATCGCTTGCGCAAGTACAACCGCTCCAATCAGTCTACCTGCGTCGACCAGCGTCCCATCGTCAGCAAAGGTCAAATGGTACGCCGCGGCGAGGTACTCGCCGACAGTTCATCAACCTATCTGGGTAATTTGGCGCTTGGTCACGACGTATTGGCGACTTTCTTGAGTTGGGATGGCGGCAATTACGAGGACGCCCTGCTCATTAGCGAGGATCTGCTGCGCCAAGACAAATTCACCAGCATCCACATCGAAAAGCACGAAGTTGAGGCGCGTGACACCAAGCTTGGGCCTGAGGAGATCACCTACGATATCCCGAACGTTGGCGAAGATGCGCTGAAAGATCTCGATGAATTTGGTATCGTGCGTATCGGCGCGGAAGTTGGCCCGAACGATATTCTCGTCGGCAAAATTACGCCTAAAGGCGAAAAGGAATTAAGCCCCGAGGAAAAACTGCTGCGCGCGATCTTTGGTGAGAAAGCGCGCGAGGTGAAGGATTCCTCGCTACGTTTGCCGCATGGCGAAAAGGGCAAAGTTGTCGATGTGAAGACCTTCACCCGTGAAGAGCATCCAGATCTCCCCGCTGGCGTGGAGAAAATGGTGCGTGTGAGCGTCGCGCAAAAACGCAAGCTGACGGTCGGCGATAAAATGGCCGGACGTCACGGAAACAAAGGCGTTATCTCGCGCATCGTCCCGATCGAGGACATGCCTTATCTGGCCGACGGTCGCACGATCGAGATCATCCTGAACCCGACGGGTGTGCCCGGCCGCATGAATCTGGGACAGGTTCTTGAGATTCACCTCGGCTACGCTGCCGACCGGCTTGGCTTCCGCGCCATCACGCCAGTGTTCGACGGCGCAAAAGAGCATGAAATCCAAGCGGAACTAGGCCGAGCATGGATGATCGACTACGCGTGGAAAGATGTGACTGAGCGAGCGTGGGACTGGATCAAACAGTTCGAATACAACTCGGAAGATCTGGAAGACGATGATGAGGTGCGCCGGCTTTACATCCATGAGTGGCTGGGGGCGAGCGGCATTTATGATCCCGACCAGCTTTTGCTTGATGTAGTTTACGCGCGCCGCGCCGTCTTGGCTGAATGGCTGCGCGAGATGGGCTATGACCCCGACGCAATTCTGCTGTTTGATACCACCGGCGTTTCGGTGGCAGAGCGCCGCCAGCGCGACCAGAACGCCATTGAGGTATCGCTGCGCCTCTGGATTCAGGCAACTGCGCCGGAAACCGAAATCCCCGCTGATCTACACGGCAAGGAGTTATTCCAACTGGCAGACCGTGTCATGTTTCAGACCGGCCAGCCCGTCCCGCTCTACGGCAAGCAGATTTTGTACGACGGACGCACTGGCGAACCGTTCGACCAACCGGTGACCGTCGGTATGATCCACATGCTCAAGCTGGCGCATCTGGTCGAGGATAAGGTGCATGCCCGTTCGACTGGCCCTTACAGCCTCGTCACCCAACAGCCGCTGGGCGGCAAGGCGCAGTTTGGCGGCCAGCGCTTCGGCGAGATGGAGGTGTGGGCGCTGGAAGCCTACGGCGCTGCTTACACCCTGCAAGAAATGCTGACGGTCAAATCAGACGACGTTCAGGGCCGTGTGAAAACATACGAGGCGATCATCAAAGGCGAACCGATCGAAGAACCCGGCATTCCCACTTCATTCCGCGTCTTGGTAAAAGAATTGCAAAGCTTGGGCTTGGCTGTGGAAGCGATTAGCGAGAGCGGCGAAGTCATCAAGTTCGGCAAAGATGACGATAAGCAGCGCCAGCCCAAAATGCCGACGGCGCTGCTCGGCTTTGGCGGCGAACAGTAACGGCCGTTTGAGACTGCAATGCGCCGATTTTCCCTGCGCCGCGCTGACGCGATTTCATCAGCGCGGCGTTTTCGTCCCCAATGATGGCTGAACGCATCGTCTCAAAAATGCAGGCGCTTGCCCGCTGGAATGCATTTGGCGCGGCTGTTGTCCTTCTGCTGCTGTTTGGCGCGCTGGCCGCCGATGCTGGGCTGCGCCGCCCACACCTTGCCTATGCGCCGCTGCTTTTATCGGCGCTGCTCACACTATCAGCATGGTATTGGGCGCAAAAAAGCCGAGTGCTGCGCGGCCACAAGAGCCCGATCACGCTGCGCGTTCTCCGGGCGATCTATCTCAGCGGGCTGCTGGCGATCCTTGCCTACCCGGGGCTCATTGGGATTCACTTGTTAACGTCAAGGGAACCTCTGCTGCCGCGCGATTTTGCTGCCAGCGCGCTTATCTACCTGCTCGCGATACTCCTGTTCATTCAGATGTTTTTGGTTAAGTTGTTTCGCAGCAGCGATGACCAGCGCGCGCGCGAACGCCGCCGGCAAGTCACTGCGCGCCTCATGCGCGAATTCATACGCTTGGAACGTCGTGCCGAGCGCGGAGAAGGACGATGAGACACGCCCTCCATGCGTGGGATTTGACGCCGGAACAGGCGATCGCTCTACAGAGGCAGCTCGCCGCTCATATCGTTTTTGATCGCCCGCTGCCGCTGGAGTGTGTGAAGTATGTTGCTGGCGTCGATGTCAGTGTCCGTATGAATGAAAAGGGTGAGGCGACCTCACAGGCTGCTGTGGCCGTCCTCTCTTTTCCGAAGCTGGAAGTGATCCAAACCACGACTGCCCGTATGATAACGCCTTTTCCTTATATTCCCGGTCTTCTATCATTCCGTGAGGGGCCCGTTCTGCTTCAAGCGATCGATAAACTCGAACGACAGCCCGACGTTTTTCTTTTCGATGGCATGGGGCGCGCACACCCGCGCCGCCTCGGCATTGCTTCGCACATTGGGTTATGGCTTAGCCTGCCGACGATCGGCTGCGGCAAGACCCGCCTCGTTGGTCAGCATGATGAACCCGCAAACGCGCGCGGCGCTCATGCGCCTCTGATTGACAAAGGGGAGGTCATCGGCGTTGCCCTGCGAACGCGCGCCAGCGTCAAGCCGGTCTATCTCTCTCCGGGACACTTGATCGACCTGTCCAGTGCCATCGCATTGACACTGGCCTGTACGACCCGTTACCGTCTGCCTGAGCCAATTCGCGCTGCGCACAAAGCGGCCGGCGATCTCAGCTCGCTGGAGCAGCCTGATGATCCCGCAAGCGCCTGACTGCACCGTTTTCGTAGATGCTGAAATCAGCGACGGCGATCTGCGCGGATTGGTCGCTGTGGCGCTGGCAATGGCGCCAGCTGCAGTTGAGATCGATATTTTGCGCAATGAGGATTACGACGTAAAGCGTCGCCAGCACTTCCCCGACGGATTCATCTACTTCCGCTGCATCATGAATCTATATCTTGCCGGGCTAACTGAAGCCGAACGCATCGCCGTTGTGGGGAATTTGCTCGAGCGGCTGTGGGGCGCAGGTTTCGCGGCAGTTGCAGCCTGCCCATTCGAGGATGCCTTGCCAGAACGAGGGGGATACCGCAGCCAAGCGATCCCATGGCCAGACTAACTGTCGCCGCAAGCAGCTTTCCAATCACGCAGGAGAGAGGGTAAATCGGGGTAGACAGCATCGGGCAGCAGGAGGTTTCCTTCAAGATCGGTAGCAGTGGCGACGCCAGTCAGCACTAAGGCAGTGCGCAGCCCTAGCGCACTCGCGCCGGCGATGTCGGTATCCAGCCGATCGCCGATCATGAGCGTGTTAGCCGGCGGAACCGCCACAACCTCAAGCGCTGCCTCAAACATCGGGGCGGCTGGCTTGCCCATGATGCGCGGTTGACGGCTCGTGGCAGTTTGCAGCGCCGCCAGCAAGCTGCCCGCTCCGGGCGCCAATCCATCAGCCATGGGGAAAGTCGCATCGGCATTGGTTCCAATGAACTCAGCTCCTGCGCGGATCAGCAGCGCTGCACGCCTAAGCTTGGCATAGGTCAGCTCGAAATCGATGCCGGCGACGACGACCGCTGCCTCCCCTTCCATACCGACCAACGTAAAACCCGCCGATTCGACCAAAGCGCGCAGGCCATCGCCGCCCAATACGTGAACGGGCGTGCCAGGCGCAAATTGAGAGCGCAGATAGCGCACGGCGGCCGTCCCCGAAGTGACGATCTGCTCCGGCTCGACCTTGCCAATCGCGAGGACGGCCAACTTTTCGACGTAATCGGACGGAGCGCGGCTGCTGTTATTGGTCGCCAATGCGAACGGCAAACCCTGCGCGCGCAGAAAGTTAAACAGCGCCGGCGCGCCGGGCAGCACCTGCGTCCCGCGCCACAGCACACCGTCCATATCCATGATCACCGCGCGGATGGTCGTGAAATCGATCATGCTGGTAACATCCTCTTGAGCCAGCGGCATTATACAGGGGCGCATGCTACAATCCAACTGCGGAGAAAGAGGAGTTCGATGACCTATTCTATCGTCGGCTACGATGCTCAAGAGGCGGCATGGGGAGTTGCAGTCGCCAGTAAGTTTCTGGCGGTTGGTTCGGTAGTAAGCTGGGCGCAGGCAGGGGTAGGCGCAGTCGCTACACAAGCATGGGCGCGGGTTTCGTTTGGCCGAGACGGGCTAGCGCTCATGGCCGAAGGGCACAGCGCTGAGGAGACGCTCAATACCCTGCTCGCCGCCGACCCAGGCAGCGCTTCGAGGCAGGTCGGCATCGTTGACGCGCAGGGGCGCGCAGCGGCTCATACGGGAGCCGAGTGCCTTGACTGGGCCGGCCATCTGACGGGCGCGGGCTTTGCCTGCCAGGGAAATATTTTGGCCGGGCCAGAAGTCCTCACCGCGATGAGCGCAGCATTTCAAAGCGCTGCTGGCGAGCTGGCTGACCGGTTAATAGCCGCCCTGCTCGCAGGAGAGCAGGCGGGCGGCGACAGGCGCGGACGTCAATCGGCGGCGCTGCTGGTCGTCAAAGCCGGCGGCGGCTACGGCGGTGACAACGACCGCTATCTTGATCTGCGCGTGGATGACGATACCGATCCGGTGCGGCGGTTGGCTGGTCTCGTCGCCATGCATCACCTGTTTTTTGGTGAACCACGTCCAGAAGATCAACTGCCGATCACATCGGAGCTGGCAGAAGAACTACAAGTGCTTCTGATCGAGCAGGGGTATGCACAAGGCCCTGCTGATGGGCAGTGGGATGACCAGTGGATCGCGGCGTTCGACCGTTTGATCGGCAATGAAAACCTCGAAGAGCGCTGGCGCGGACGTGACACACCTCATTTAATCGATCGGGTTGCGCTCCAGTACTTGCGTGAACGTTTCGCGCGCCGCTAGCTCGTGGCACGACCTTCACTTTCACCTTGATGAGCGCCCTGCGCCACCTTCTGATCTTGTTAGCCATCGTGTTAACTGGGGCCGGGCTGCGTTTCAGCGCGCTCGGGCAAGACCGCCGCTTTCATCCTGACGAGGCGCTCTTCAGTACCTTCGCGCGCGAGGCTGCGCTGGGCGGGCACTGGAACCTCGCCGGGGACCTCGATAAGCCGCCCCTTGCTATATACGCCAGCGCTATCGCTATGGCGCTAACGGCAGCCCGCCAGAATGAGGCTGGCGTCCTCGATTTTAGCGTGCGCCATGGTGAATTCGCTGCCCGCCTGCCCGGTACGCTGATCGGCGTGCTGCTGATCCTCACGCTGTATCGGCTGGCCGCAAGCCTCTATGCAAACCGCGATTTTGCGCTCGTCGCTGCGCTGTTCGCCGCGCTTTCGCCGCTGGCAATCGCGTTCAGCGCAACAGCGTTCACTGATGCGCTCATGCTGCCGCTGATGACGCTCAGCTTGTGGATGGCCGTTGAACGACGGTGGAGATGGTCTGGCCTGTGGTTAGGGCTGGCGTTTGCGAGCAAGCAGCAGGCGCTGGTCTATCTTCCGCTGGCGCTGGCGCTTGGCTGGGCGCTGGGAGGACTGCGTCTAGAGCACCTGAAACGTTTTTTCGCCGCTTTCGGCGCAGTCGCGCTGCTGCTAATATTATGGGATGCTCTGCGGCCCGGGCCATCTTTCTGGGCGCTAGGAGCGGCTAATAACACGCCTGACCGGTTCATTCGCTCGGATGAACTTGGCCCACGCCTCATACGATGGGGAAGTTTTATGCCGAGCCTGCTCGGTGCGCCAACAGCGCTGTTCATGCTCGTGATTCCGCTGGCGCTGGCCAACCGCATTCACCGACACATCAGCCAGCGCGAGACAATCGTCGACCTCGTGCTCACCAGCTTGTGCTTGATCTACGCGCTCGCCCATTGGTTGATCGCCTTCAACACATATGATCGGTATTTGCTGCCCCTGCTGCCTCCGTTCATATTGCTGTCAGCGCGCGCTGGCGCGGCGCTCTGGCAGTGGCTAGCAGGCCGTATCTCGACCGGGGAGCGCACGCTGGCGGCGGGGGTCGTCGTCATCGCCATGATCGTCTCGGCGTTTGAGGCGAGCGCTTTTCGGCTTGGGTATCCGCAAGAAAACAGCAGCTTTGCCGATTATCGCGGCATCGACGCGCTCGCCGCCACCCTCAACGAGACAGCGCTTGGCGCGATCATCTACGACCACTGGCTGAACTGGCAGCTTGGCTATTACATGGGGCAGTGGTCGAATAAACGGCGGGTGTATTACCCAGACCCAGCCGCGCTCGCGCGCGATGCAGCTGCTGATGCCGACCCAGCCCCGCGTTATTTCCCCGCCCCAGCAGCCGAGCCGCTCGACCGGTGGTTAGAAGCGCTGGCGGCAGCCGGGTTCGAGAGCGAGCGGATCTACTTGCAAGATGGATGGACGATTCAAAGACTAAGGCGCCCTTAATGCACCGCTATGAACGCGGCACTTTGCGGCCAGTCCGTAAGATCTCCTGCACAACCGAGAGCAGATTGTTCACGATGTAAGGCTTCGTCAAGTAGCGATCGGCGCCAGCCTCCAGCGCCTCTTTGATATGCAGCGGATCGATGAGCGCTGATAGCACCAGCACCGGAATCGAATCGAATTCAGAGCGCGCGCGCATCTGCCGCAAAAATTCAATACCGCTAATATCTGGCAGCATTAAATCTAAGATCAGCAGGTCGGGCAGGGGCGAGGTACGCAGAATCTGCGCGGCTGCTTTCGCGTTCTCGGCGGTTATGGTCTCAGCCTGAATACGTTCAAGCAGTACCTTGACCAGTTGAAGCAGTTCCGGATCGTCGTCAACGACGAGAATTCGAATGGGCTTTAACTCCACGAACAGCGCCTTTCCGGATCGTTCACTAACTTTTCAATAGGATAATACAGCATCGTGGGCGAGAATAGTCATTGAGACACTAACGTTCACTTTGCACAAACGCTGGTCACGGTGTATCCTGAAAGGAGGATGACAGGAGGGGATGATATTGAACGCAGTGTCTTCTATTCTGCGCGCAGCGCCGTTAGCGCTGCTGCTCCTGACTGCAGGATGTTTTCGTCCCGCCGGCGAGTCAATCATGCCCACGCCAGGCGTCCTCCTTCCCGACAATGTGGGCGAACCCGCGATTGATGCTCCCTCACTCGAAGCGTTGCCTACGCTCGAGGCGGATGAAAGTATGGTCATTCCGCTGGTCGAGCCGTTGGCTGAAAGCGACGGCGTCCCGGCCGAGCCTGTGCCAGACGCAGCCGGCGCGGAGATGGGCGTACAGCCCAACTTGTTGGGCGAACAAGCCCAAGCACAGCCGACGCCGATGCCAACGCTCGTCCCCGCTACCTCAACACCGCAATTTATTACGCCCGGTGTCCCGCTCGGGCCGATCACACCAGACCCGACCGAACCGATCCTGAATGCAACGTCGACCCCATCAGGGTTGATCACCCCCACCTCGCTGCCCGGCACCAGCGGGGACGACTGCCTGTATATCGTGCAGGCTGGAGACAATCTCTTCCGCATTGCGACATCGCGCGGCTTCACCGTCGAAGACATGCGGCGCGCTAACCCCAATCTGGTTGGAGACCCGCCGGTGCTGCAAATCGGACAGCTGCTGAATTTGCCCGAGTGCCAGCCCGCTGGCGTGCCCAGCGCCCCGCTAGGCGCGCAAACGGCCCCTGATGAAGTGCCGGCCGGGCAGCCGCTACTCGCCCCTGCGACTGCTCCGCCGGAGTTCATGGCGGGCGAAATCTACACCGTTCGGCCGGGCGATACGCTGTTCACTATCTCTCAGCGTTTCGGGGTCAGCATACAAGCGATCGTCGATGCCAATAACCTGACCAACCCTGACCGATTGAGCATCGGTCAGACGTTGATCATCCCGGCGCGTTAATGCGTGATTTAGCCGCGGTTAACGCGTAGCAAATTGCGCCGACCAGATGATCACACGGTCAAAGGTCACTTCGATCGGGCTGTTGGGCGCGGCGACTGCTAGGCCAGCGACGCCGGTGTGATAGCGATTATCGCGCGCCTCAGCGACAAATTCGCCGTTCACATAAAGCGCTAGGTAGTCTCCAATGCAGACGACGCGCAGCCGGTTGATCACCTGACCGCGGTTGAGGGCACGGCTCGTTTGCCACGGAACTAAAGGGGTGACTTGATCGCCCGCGCCGCGACGGATCGTGTAAGCGCCATCGGCGCTGATCAGGAAATAGTAGCCGTTGCCATTGCCGCTGGGCGAAGCCCGACACATGAGACCATGCGCGTTAATAACATCGCCAGAAACGCGCTGTGTATCGACCTGAATGACGACATCGGTGTGCATCTGCGCGTTGAGCGCCCACATCAGCGTGCCAGCGCCGGCCTGCGCACGGTAAACGCCGTCCTGCACGCGCATATCGATCGACCGAGAAGGGTCTCGATACCACTCCCACGCCGATGCCCGATCGAAATCCTCCTCCAGCAGCAGATCGCCGAGTACGTATTGAGCGGTCGGCCGAGCGCTGCAGGCGACAAGTGCAGCCAGCAGCGCGATCCCTAAAAACACGACTGCTGTTGGCCTGTAGTATTTTGCTCGTTCATACAGGTTATACATGAACAGAGGATAGGCGATCTTATGAGGTTTTGCCAGAGCAAGAACAGTTGACATACTCGTGGACAGATGAGCACCTTTATTCATTTCGTTCCTGCAAAGTAAAGCTGGTAAAATTCAGCAAAACCTAGACAGTTGATCGGTTGCCGCGCGCGCGCTTCCGTGTATAATCGGCAGTAATGCAAGTGCCATCCCACTCGGGCAGATTCAGGTAAAAAGGCTATGATTGAGGTCATTATTGATAGCATTCGAGTAAGTTTGATGTCGCAGTATCGGGTGGTCATCCTCAAAGACACCAACAGCGACCGTTACCTGCCTATCTGGATTGGCCCGTGCGAGGCAGATGCGATCACGATCGAACTTCAAGAGATGCCGCCGCAACGGCCGCTGACCCACGATCTGCTCAAATCGGTCATCCGCGAACTTGGCGGGCGCGTCGTTCACATCCTGATCAACGACCTGCGCAGCGATGTTTACTATGCACGCATCGTTATCGACGTCAACGGCAGGCAGATCGAGATCGACTCGCGCCCCAGCGACGCCGTCGCACTGGCGGTGCGCGTGAAAGCGCCGATCTTCGTCGCAGAAACGGTGATGGAGCGCGCCTCGATCGAACCTGAGGACGACGTCGAGCGCACCTTTAACACGAGCGCAGCGGACGAGGTCAGTGAAGACCGGCTGAGCGCATTTAAAGATTTTGTGAACTCACTCGATCTCGACGATCTCGACGAAGAAGACGAGTAGGGCTGTCGTTCGCAGCCATCACTTCAGATCATTGAACCTAAACGCGCGATGCGCTACCAAAGCTGGCACATCGTTTTCATATTGCGACCGGACACTCCATGACGAGCACACCCTATTACGCTGCCAACCAACAGGCGCCCTTCAGCCAAGAGGCGGAGGAAGCGGTACTTGGCGCAGTGCTGATCAATGACGAGTCATTTTTGAGTGTCGCCTCATTCTTACGGTCAGAAGACTTCTTCATCCTGCGCCACGGTTACATCTGGGAGGCGATGACCCGCATTTCCGAGCGCGGCGAACGCATCGATTTCGTCACAGTGCAAGACGAACTGCGCGCGTTGGGGCATCTTGATGACGTTGGCGGGCCTGCATTTTTGCTCCAACTCATCAACAGCACGCCGACATCGATCAACGCTGAGATCTACGGCCGGCTCGTAGAACGGGCGGCTATTCGCCGCCGCCTAATGAAGGTGGCCGATCAGATCAAGGGGCTGGCGCTCGAAGAAGATTTGGCGATCGAGAAAGTGACCAGCGAGGCAGAGGCGCGCCTGTTTGAAGTGACAGAGCGCAATCTGCGCCGCGACTTGGTGCCGATGCGGGATGCGCTGTCTGAATACTTCGACCGCATCGAATACTTGATGCAGCACCCCGATGAGCCGCTTGGTTTGCCGACTGGCTTTCGCGATCTCGATGAACTGCTGGGGGGGATGCAGCGGTCAGACCTATTAATTTTCGCTGGCCGGCCGGGCATGGGTAAAACGAGCTTTTTGCTCTCGGTCGCCCTCAATGCGGCGAAATTGGGCGGGCGCGTCGCCATTTTCACGATGGAAATGGCTTCAGATCAGATCGTACAGCGCTTCGTCGCCATGGAAACCGGCATTAACACCCAGCGCCTGCGCACGGGTCAGCTTTCACAACAAGAGTGGGCGCGTTTCGTCCAGGCGACCGGGCGCCTGGCAAACCTGCGCATTTTTATCGACGACACGCCCGCCATTAATCCACTACAAATGCGGACGAAATGTCGCCGACTGCTGCATGAATATGGCCTTGATCTGGTGATCGTTGATTACATGCAGCTTATGAACGCTGGCGGCGGTTACGAGAATAACCGCGTGCAGGAGATCAGCTATATCAGCCGCAGCCTGAAAGAGCTGGCGCGCGAGCTGAACGTGCCGGTCTTCTCGGCGGCGCAGCTCTCTCGCGCCGTTGAAAGCCGGCATGACAAACGACCTGTGCTGAGCGACCTGCGCGAGTCGGGTTCCATTGAACAGGATGCTGATATTGTCACCTTCCTCTATCGGGATGTCGTCTATAATGAAGCGACGGAATTTCCTAACAAAGCAGATATCATCGTCGCCAAACATCGCAACGGTCCCACCGGCACGATCTCGCTGCATTTCGAGCGCTCGTTGACCAAGTTCAGCGATGCACGCACCGGAACCATCGACTTGAGCCACTTATGACAGCGCGCCGCTTCGCCGGCTTCTCGCCCGGCAAACCTCGCACTTTCGTCCTGCCTTCGGCCTTCATCAGTGAGCTGCTGCCGATCGTCGATTCGCTGAGCGAGCTTCAAGTCGTGCTGTTTACATTTTGGGCCGTGCAACAGCGCGAGGGCCAACATCGCTTCCTGCGCTACGTCGATTATGCTACCAGCCGGCCGCTATTAGATGCCCTGCGAACTGCAGAACCTGAAGCCTCTCCCGAACAGACGCTCGCCGCAGCGCTAGCAGGCGCCGTCGATCACGGCATCCTGCTGCGCGCTGAGGTTGCCCTTTCCGAGGGCAATGAGGCGCTTTACTTCCTGAATGCAGCGCCTGGCCGTCGGGCTGTCGAGCAGATCCGCCTCGGGCATTGGCGCCCCGCCCCCGGCCAAACGATCGAGATCCTGCCGGAACGGCCGACGATCTACCAGCTTTACGAGGCCAACATCGGCCCGCTGACGCCGCTGATCGGCGAAGCGCTGGCCGATGCTGAACGAGAATATCCACCCGGTTGGGTGGAAGAAGCCATCCATATCGCCGTGACGCGCAACGCGCGAAGCTGGCGCTTCATTCAGGCGGTCCTGAACCGGTGGCTTAAGGAAGGAAAACGCGATGCGCTCGTTGAGAAACCTGATCAACGCGATGGACGACGGTACATCCCTGACGAATATGCCGATCTCATCGACCACTGACAGCGATAGCTCGATCTGCGCGCTGTGCGGCAAGGCCTCGATCTGCGGCGGTCAGGGATTGGTGCGCTATGATTTACCCGTTGGTCACCAACATTTTGGAAAACTTTTCCCCTGCCCTAATTACCCAACCGACCCCGAACGCCGCGAGAAGCTGCGCAAGTTGGGCAATTTAGATGCTTTCGTCGACAAGACGTTCGACAATTTTCAAGTCGACCTGCCGATGCTGCTCCCGCTCGAGCGCGAATCGCTGCGCGCAGCGCTGGCCGTCGCAATCAGCTATGCCAGCGCGCCTGATGGCTGGCTGCTGCTGGAGGGCACATATGGCTGCGGCAAAACCCATCTGGCTGCCGCAGTGGGCAATATGCGCCTTGAACGCGGCGACGCCGTGATTTTCATCACGACGCCCGATCTGCTCGATCATCTGCGCAGCGCTTATGGCCCCACGTCAGAGGTCGGTTATGACGAGCTGTTTGACCGGCTGAAAAACACGCCGATGCTGATCTTAGACGATCTCGGCGTCGAGAATCCCAGCGCATGGGCGCAGGAAAAACTGTTTCAACTGCTCAATTACCGGTACAGCTCACGACGCCCGACCGTGATCACAACCAATGTCGATCTCGAAGCGCTGGACCCGCGCGTGCGCAGCCGTTTGCTTGATGACAACGTGATCCGGCGCATTCGCATCACTGCGCCCGATTATCGCACACCTGTCCAGCGCGAGAGCGATCAAATCTCCGATTTAGCGCTTTACCACGAAATGACCTTCGACACGTTCGATACGCGAACGGGGGCATCACTGGAAGAGCAGCATAACTTGGAGCAGGCGCTGGCTGTCGCCCGCAGCTATGCGGCCGCGCCCCAAGATTGGTTGGTCTTTTTTGGAGGTTACGCCAGCGGCAAAACGCATCTCGCTGCTGCGATCGCCAACGCAGTGCAAGATCGCGGTGACGGTGTAGTTTTTGTAACTGTGCCAGAGCTGATCGATCACCTGCGGCGCACGTTTAACCCAGGTTCACCAGTGACGTTCGACCGCCGCTTCCAGATGATACGGGGCGCGCCGCTCCTCATCCTCGATGACTTAGGCACAGAGAGCGCATCGGCGTGGGCAAAAGAGAAGCTGTTCCAAATTATCAATCACCGGTTCGTCGCTCGCCTGCCGACTGTCATCACGACCGCCAAAGCCATCGACGAACTCGATGAGCGGCTGCGCAGCCGCCTGCTCGACCGGCGCCGCTGCGCGCTGTTCGCCATCACTTCGCCCGCTTATGCGGTTCGGCTTAACCGGAAGTGATGCTGTGCGCGGCGAACAGATCGGCGATCTCCATATCACGCGCTACCAACGTCGGAACCGGCATGGGGTTCGCGAACTGACCGCGCATAATTATTATGCGCATGTTCATCTCGATTGGCAGGAAACCGATCAATGGCTCGACGAGGAAGCTGTGCCGATCCGTCTGGCATGGCAGCACGGCAGGCTGATCGGGGTGCTCGCGACTTCAGCGCCGTTCCAGCAAACAAGCTGGATTCGTCTCGCCGCTGTGCGCGATCACCATGATGCCGACTGGGTGCTCAAAGCGCTGTGGGACGATATCAAGGTTGAGCTGCGCGCGCTCGGCGTTCACACGGTGGCTTGGTTGTTAGTCCGAGATTGGCCCATGCCATTCGCAGAGCAGCTCGGGTTTTATCCCACCGAGGAAATCGTCACATTGCGGCGCAGCGATCAAAGCGCGCCGCCCGATATGACCAATGAGACGCTGCTCATCCGCCTCTCGCGCGAGGAGGATCTGCCGCTGATGGCCGCGGTTGATCAGGCAGCGTTTGGCCCCCCTTGGCAGATGACATTACGCGAATTGCGGCAGGCGGAACGCAGCGCCGCGCACTGCACTGTTGCCGAGCGCCACGGGTTAATTGTTGGCTACCAGATTAGCACGCTTTACTTTGACGGCTCGCATCTCGCGCGTTTGGCCGTCGCGCCGGCAGAGCAAGGTCACGGCGTTGGTTCGCAGCTTCTCGGCGAGGCACTGCGCTACTTTGCCCGCCGCGGCGTCTATACGACGACAGTGAACACGCAAGCCAGCAATCTCATTTCCCAGCGCTTGTACCTGCGTTTTGGCTTTCGTCATAACGGCTTCAACCTGCCCGTTTTGACGGCGCATCTTTAACTGGAGAGGCTGTTCAGCGCGGCGCGAAAGGCGTTGGCCTCCTGCGTCGTCAGGGCAGCGTTCACTTGCAGCATTACATTATCCTTGACAAACACGTAGACGACATCGCGACGGGTGCTGGAGTTGGCCCGTAACTGCGCGATATAGTTCTCCCACTCCGCCAACGCGCCCGCTGTCGAGAAGATCAAGATCTGCCCCCCAAGCGGCGCAATCCGCTCGATCTCAAAGACATAGCGATCGCTGAACGTTGAAGGCGCGCCACGGCCAATCAACATGTCTCGCTGTACATTTTGCACTGGCAGCCCAGCCACCGAGAAAGCGCGCAGCACATCTTCGGCTGTGTGGCGGTCGAATGGCACTGGCGTCGGCTGGCTTGCGCCAATGTTGAGACCAGAACAACCCACTAACACAGCGAACATTGCCAGAACCCCGCTGACAAGGTATCGTTTGCGCATGTCCATCCTCCTACCTCACTGCGCAATTGTACAGGCATCCCAACGATGACGGTAATCTACCAAGAAACAGATGGCAATTTGCAGCACTTAGAAGGAAAGTGTGTGAGCGTGATCGGCTACGGCAATATGGGCCGGCCCACTGCGCTCAACCTTAGAGACAGCGGCGTGAACGTCTTGGTTAGCGAACCACGTCCCGAGAAACAAGCCGAGGCAGCGGCCGAAGGCTTCCAGCTTACCGATATGGTCGAAGCCGTACAGGCTGCCGATATCATCATGCCGCTGCTGCGCGATGAAGCGATGCCGCGCATCTACCTCGACCACGTTTCACCGCATTTGCGCCGTGGCCAAGCTTTGATCTTCAGCAGCGCCTATAACATCACATTCGGGTTCATCGAAGCGCCGCCGTTTGTCGATATCGGCCTTGTCTCCGCCAAGACGAACGGCCCAGCCGTGCGCGACCGGTTCGTCAGCGGTGAGGGCTTTGCCAGTTTCGTCGCGGTTGCGCAAGACGCTTCGCGCAGCGCATGGCAAACGGTGCTCGCCATCGCCCGGGCAATGGGCGCACTGCGCGGCGGGGCTGTAGAGGTGCGTTTTGAACAGGAAGCGGAACTTGACCTGTTCGTTCAGCAAGCGATCCTGCCGATTTTCTACCAAGCGGTGATCGTCGCTGCCGGCCTCCTTATTCGGGAAGGCTATTCCCCGGAAGCAGTCTTCACCGAACTCTATCTCTCTGGCGAAACTTCCGATTATCTCCGCCAAGCGGCTGCGCAGGGATTGATGCAAGCGCTTCATCTCAATTCTCTGGCTGCGCAGTATGGCATCCTGAGCCGCTATGCTCGTTTCGACGACCTCAAGCTCCAACGGTTGATGGAAGTCACAGTCGAGGAAATTCGCAGCGGCAAATTCGCGCAGGAATGGGCGCGAGAGTTTGTAGCTGGCTACCCGCGTCTGCGCCAGTTCCTCAAGCAGCGCGAGGAGATGAATTTGTGGGAGCTGGAACAACAAACCTTGGACATGCTGCGCAGCGCCAGAGAAGCCTTCAACAACAGCTAATTGGCGGCTTCAGCGGCGGCTTGCTCGCGCTGTCGGTTTGGGTAAAACGTCATGACGCGAAACAGCTCGGCATAGGCTACGTTTGCCTGCTGGCCGGCCGCTGCATCCCAACTGCGCACCATATCGATCACGGACTCATCGAGCTGAGAGCGATGCGCAAGCAGCGCTCGATATTTCTGCTCTACAAATTCGGTAATATCGACAGCGGTATTGGCTTTCTCGGTTAGCATGAGGTAAACCTCATTGACGTGATGGGGTTCCAGCCCTTCGGCCAGCAGTTCGGGAAAGATCGGCCGCGATTCGGCGCTGGGAAAGACAGCGTACAGCGCCGCTTCGGCCGATGCTCGGTGATCGGGATGATTGATATAACTAAAGCCGTCATTTTGAACCAGCACTGTCGTCGGGTCCATGATGACCACGCGGTCAGGGCGCAGCCTGCGGATCAGGCGAGTTAGCTCGCGGCGCAGCGCGATCGTTGGCTCCAGTGTGCCGTCGCCGTAGCCGAGAAAATGGACATCATGCACGCCGACGAGCCGCGCCGCTTCGATCTGCTCCTCTTGCCGTCGAGCGACCAACACCCTATAGTCGATATCTACGTCGTTGCTGCCTGCCGCACCATTGGTGACGATGCAGTAGGAAACCGTGGCGCCAGCCGCCGACCAGACGGCAGCCGCGCCGCCAGCGCCGAACTCGATATCATCGGGATGCGCCGCGATGATCAAGATGCGAAACGGGGGTTTCAACGGAGCCTCAAGCTGCATCGTTTTCCTCAAAACGTTGGTCATGTTCCGCGCAAGTGTACGCTCCTGCATCGGCCTAATTAGGACGAAGCAGGAGCGCGTTCAAAAGATATACCTAACGATGTGGACGCGTTATGCCCCATCTTCAACCATGATCTGTTCTTGCTTGACGTAGAGACGAGCGCCATCGCGCACATCATGATGAACATGCGTACCTGGCCCTACCTGCGCTCGTTCGCCGATCTTGACGCCCGGCATCGTCATCACATCAACGGACAGGAACGCATCTTGGCCAATGATCGCGCCGAGTTTATCACGCCCGCTGGCGATCTTCTGCCCCTTGATCGTGCTGCTGACGATGCCGCGGTCAATGCGTAGGTTAGCTGTCGTGCAGCCCGCCGAGAAATTGACGCCGGGCATGAAGACCGAGTCGAGCACTCGGCAAGCGTGCATTGAGCAACCATCGGCCACGTAGCTGCGCGCAACTTCGCTGGTAAAGCCCACTTCGCAGCGATCGAGCACCATCGACGCGCGCACCAGCGCATTGTTACCCACGATTGTGCCCGCCCCGATATAAGCCGGGCCAACGACCGCAGCGCCGGGAAAAATCTTCGCGCCTTCGCCGATGTAGACATCGCCAATGAGTGACGCCGTGGGCGCGATAAAGGCGGACTCAGCAACATGCTGACCCTTTAAGCTGCTGAGAAAGTGGTTCATAACGTCGAGCACGTGCCATGGATATTTGATCGCGTGCCAGAAACCGCGATAAGGCACGACCCGATAGACTTGCGTCTTCATCAGCCGATCCATCGCTCGTTCATAGTGATCGTCTCCGGGAGCGGTACTGGCATATTCGGCGCGAATCGCGTCGAGCAGCCGCCCGAAGTCGCTGTGCAAATGCGCGACGATATTGACCAACTTGCTTGGCCGGTTCTCCGGGCCGGGCTTTTCAACCATCCCCTGAATGCGCCCCTCATCATCGACGATCAGATAACCGCCGGGGAAGTACTCCTCCAGCTCGCAGCCGGCCAGATAAGTTGCGCGTGCGTCTGCCGCGAAGGCCTGCATGATCGCAAGGTGCAACGAATCGTCTACAAGGTCGTGAACCTGCGTAACATAGACCGGGCGATTCGTGCCCGACATCGCCTCGGAAGCGGCCAGCAGAGCATCGCCCATGCCGCGCGGCGCTGGCTGGACGGCGATCTGCACTGCTGCCTCACTTAAGCACCCAGCCTGCTCTGCAATCGCGTTGACGTTGTCTGGGTTTGTGACGATGACGATCTCGCGGAACCCCAGCGCGCTAAAGCGCCGCAGCTGACTTAGAAGCAGCGACTCGGCTCCAAAACGAAGCAGCAGTTTCTCGCGCACAGGCCACATACGCGATGAAACCCCACCAGCGAGGATGATCAAAACGGGATAAGCCATCAAAAACCCTTATCTGTTTTCTCGCTGCATTTCGCAGTTGAAAGTAATTTTAGCTCAATATCTCACACAAGTGTTGAGCGGTCATCAGATAAAATAGCATATGGATCCAAGCGTAAAGATGGCGAAATAAGCACAACCAACTTACTGAATTGAATATTGAATAAGGAGTAGTATGTCCCGCAGACAGGTTGCAGCCATAACGCCGCCGTTGTCCGTTTCTTTACAGGCTGTTGCTTGGTGGGGTTTGGCTCTCTTCGCGATCCTACTCCCCGTCGTAATGGGCCTGGGCCTCGTCAGACTTAATTTGGATGCTTCACTAAGCTCATTTATACCTTTTGACAGTGATGAAGTCGTTTACTGGCATCAAATTGCTACCTTTCGGGTGGCCGGTTTTAACGGCGGCCAATACAGTGTTGATGAGTTGACTGCATTGGCCGCCTTCTCTCATTTTCATACCCACGGCTTTTTTCATCCCGCGCTATTGGGTTCGATAGCACGTATCTAATTCTTTTGATAGCGACTTTCTGGCAAATATGGATGTACATCCCTAGCGTCATGCAAGAGAACGTGCATCAAGCAGGCAGTTTGCTAATGGCTTGCTGCTTTTATGTTCGCCTTTCTAAACGCGAACGCACCCCTGTTATTATCGATGTGATATTTATTTTTTTAGTAGCCCTATTGGCGCTGCTCCGGCTAACGTGGGCGTTTTTGGCAATTCCTTACTTCTTGCTCTTAACGCGACATAAATGGGCGGCTTTGCTAGGTGCGGGTCTACTAATCCTATTTGCGGTCATAGTCTTCATCTACACTGGAGCCCCCTACCCGCTCAATTTTCCCTCAACTTTTCTCGCTTTGATATCGGCGAACCTGCCCTTTACAGATTTGGTCTATGTGGCCGGAGTACATTTTTTCGAAAACACGACTAACATTCTTTTGGGAAGTCCACTAACTGTCCTTGCTCGCGTTCAAATTCTTCTTTTGCTCACGTGGCTGTTGGTCAGCAGTCTGCCATCCAAACATCTGCCAGCGCTGCTACGCAGGGTACGGGTTTCACTGCAGCCAACAGAACGCTGGCTTCACATTTTTAACCTAGGGATGATTTTTTATCTACACTTGCAAGTTTACACAATTGCACGTTGGATCGATTATCGCGTAATGGCACCTCACTTGCTATTCACACTGCTGCTGCTGCTCGCGTTTAGAAGATATCGAATGTTAGCTGTCATTATCGCGCTTAACCTTGTCACGACAGGAGTTTTCTGGACTGAATTCAACCGGATGAATGCCATCAAGTTTCACGCAGATTTAGAGAGACGAGAAGCGTTTAGCCGTGCATTCAACCAAACGCTAGCTTACGATGCGGCAGCTTCATCAGCGTGGTGCAACACGGTCTACGTTAAAGAGTTCTATCCGGAACTAACGGTGCTGCCAGCGGGTATTGGTTTTAGCGCCAGCCCTCATCGGCCTATGCAGCCACCTTTTCGATCTCGTTATGTGCTGCTCCCCAATCAAGACACTTTCGAGCCGCCACCGCCATTCGATCTTTCGTCACTCGTTCCTCTGGCCGAGACGCCCGTTGGCACCTTGTACCGCAATAATGACGCAGCGTGTTAGAGCGAAATGGCCTTACGTGGTACTATAGATTGCAAAGTGCGAAAGCTAACCTGAATTTAAGCTTCACCCTCACAACTGAAATGATCGTAATTGCCAAGATTAAGCGTAAGGTGTAACGATGACAGAATATACCAATGGACATAATAACGGCGCAGAGACTGGCACCGTCGCAGTAAAACGCGGGCTAGCGCAGATGCTCAAAGGCGGCGTGATCATGGACGTGGTCACGCCAGAGCAGGCTAAGATCGCGGAAGACGCGGGCGCCGTGGCTGTGATGGCACTCGAGCGTATTCCGGCCGATATTCGTGCCCATGGCGGTGTGGCGCGGATGAGCGACCCAGACATGATCCAAGGCATTATGGAGGCCGTTACCATCCCTGTGATGGCAAAGGTTCGTATCGGCCATTTCGTCGAGGCCCAGATCCTCGAGGCCTTGGGCGTCGATTACATCGATGAGAGCGAAGTCCTCACGCCAGCCGATGAGGAGCACCATATCAACAAGCATCGCTTCAAGGTGCCTTTTGTGTGCGGTTGCCGTAATCTGGGCGAGGCGCTCCGGCGCATCGCTGAGGGAGCGGCCATGATTCGCACTAAAGGCGAGGCTGGCACGGGCGACGTAGTTGAGGCTGTACGTCATGCGCGCGCAGTCAACAGCGAGATTCGCCGGCTCACTTCCATGGATGAAGATGAGCTGTTTGCCTATGCCAAGACCATCCAAGCGCCTTATGAGCTGGTCGTCGAAACCGCCCGGCTCGGCCGCTTGCCGGTTGTCAACTTTGCTGCGGGCGGCGTCGCCACCCCGGCCGATGCAGCGCTGATGATGCAGCTCGGGGTCGATGGCGTCTTTGTTGGCTCCGGCATCTTCAAGAGCGGCGACCCAGCGAAACGCGCCAAGGCGATCGTCGAAGCAGTGACCCATTTCCGCGATCCGGAAGTGCTGCTTGAAGTCAGCCGCAGCCTCGGCGAAGCGATGGTCGGCATCAATGTGACGCCAGACCAGATCGTTTTGGGGAAACGAGGCTGGTAAGGTCAATAAATAAGCGTGGCGGCGCTGTTTTCGTTGAACTCAAGCGCGCCGATGACAGCGCCGCCCAATATGCCCCAGCGATATTTTCCCACCAGCCGGTAGCATCCAGTGGTGTAACAATTTTCACACGACTAGAACTCTCTAGCGCCCGCTCCGCCAGTTTTCGGACGGGTATTCGCTGCTGAGACGACCGCACTACAACGTTACATCAGGCACAAGACCAAAAAAGAGATTAAATGTCGAGAGATGTTGCAAGATGGTCACATCTCGCAAGCGTCCATTAACCTTTGGTGAAAAATCGCGCTAGCCGTTGCTGGCCAAAGAGAGTCAAAACATAATTGAAACCACATATCATTTAAGAAAGGAGCTAACGCCCACATGAAAATGAGGTTTCTCATCCTATCTATTCTGATCGGCCTGCTGTTGGTGCCGAACCTGGTATTCGCCCACAGCGGCGATGATGGCATTTATATCATTGGCGCGTGGGCGCGTTCGACGGCCGCTGCCGATGTTGAGCGTCATGCAGAGGGATCTAGAGCGGAACATGGCGAGGTGAGCGCGGTTTACATGCAGATTGAGAACCCCGGAAGCCATCCGATTCAGCTGATCGACGCGCGGACGAATGTCGCCACAGTCGAGCTGCACGAAACGACCATGGATGGTGACTTGATGCGCATGAACCGAATCGAGGGGATCACGATCGGCACGGGCGAGATGGTCGCGCTAGAGCCAGGCGGCCTCCACATCATGCTGCTAGACCTCCAGCGACCACTCGTCGAAGGAGAGGCGATTGCGCTTACGCTCATCTTCGAGATGCTGGAGGATGACGGCTCGCCGATGGGAGAAACGGTCGAAGTGCTAGTCGGCGTGCCGATCCTCGCTGAGCTGGCGGAAGTCACCAGCGATCTGGTCATTACATCGGCATGGGCGAGGCCGACTGCGAGCGCCGCGATGGAAGCGGATGAACATGAAATGCATGAGCATGGCCACGATCACAATCACAGTCACGGCAGTGAGATGGGCGGCATGGTGAGCGCCGCTTATATGAACATCCTTAACCGTGGGCAAGACGATGACCGGCTCATCGCCGCGAGCACAAATGTAGCAGTGGTCGAGATCCATGAAACGACGATGGATGGCGACTTGATGCGCATGCGCGAAATTCCAGGCATCGATTTAGCAGCTGGTGAGATCGTCCGGCTTCAGCCGGGAGGGCTGCACTTGATGCTGCTTGATGCTGAGCCTCTGGTTGAAGGTGAAGCGGTCGCGCTAACGCTTGAGTTCGAGTCCGGCCGGACGCTGACGATCGGCGTGCCGGTGTTCGACCGCATGATGGGGATGGATCACGACCACGATCACGGCAATCACCATCACCACCACTAGTCTGCAATCTATGGGTGAAAAAGTCGCGGAGCCGAAAGGAAGATACGGCTCCGCGATTTTTTCGTTTATCTACTACAGGCCCTAAGGCGCGGCTGGGATGAGCAAAAGCTGCCCGACAAAAATGAGCGACGGATCAGCAATGTTATTGGCCATCACTAGCGCCCGAACCGTCGTCCCGTAACGCGCTGCGATCCGCGCGAGGGTGTCTCCGGGCACCACGCGATAGGTTTGCAGCGGAGAGATTTCGATGGCGGGCGGCAGATCGGTTGGGAACCCCAGCAAGGCCGCATCACCGTTTGGCGCTTCGAGGGGAGGCAGCTCCACTGCGCTTGCAAACTCAGTAAACTCCGCCTCCGTTGGACTGGCGAGCGAAATCGGTGGGCTGAGGTCGTCAGCTTCGCCAAACAGCGCGACATAGCTGTGACGATACCCGTTGCTGGACATGCCGAGACCAATATCGGTGAAATCGCGATGGAAGATGTTGACCGCATGGCTCGGACTCCAGCGCCAGAAGTCAAAGACCATATCGGGGGTCGCATCGATGCTCATATAATAATTCTCGCCGCAGCACCAGTGCGAAGTGACGAATCCGTAAACCCGCGCGCGCGTGCTGGGACGGCTGCCATCGGCGCGCACATGGCCGCGACGGCCAGTGCGCACGAGGTACTCAGCCTGATCTTGGGCGGCTGCGGTCAGCTCCGGGCTGAGACGGTAAGGCGGCAAGCCACGACGCGCTCGCAGGGCGTTATGGCGGTTGAACAAGTCTTCTAAAACCGCCCAATCGGGCGGGATGAGCATGGTGTCCTCTTCTCCCTGTGCGCGCAGCTCTGCTGGCGCCACCGCGAGCATGACGAGCGCTCCTAGCAGCGCGATCAAGACCAATGCTCGACGCATGGTTCCCCCCCCTTATGCACAACTGCATTTCGCATTACAGGATTCCTACATTTCTCATTGTACGCAGGATCAAAAACTTGCCAAGTTAAAGATGATAAAGCATTGTTCCCATGCGATGGGTCACGAAGGCTCAAAGGTTGGACAACGATCAAACGGAGAGCAGGAGTCGGGGGGGCACACGGTAAAAAAAAGCGAAAAGGCCTATAATAAAGGCGTGAACCGTCAACGCAGCCGAGAAGTATTTTTACACGAGTGAATCGATGACAATACGGCAGCCGCGCACTCCGGCGCGCCCCAGCGCCGAGCCAAAAATCATGAAGCGGGCGCCCCAACCGCCTCCGCCGCCCCATCACCTCCTTCCCGCCGTCCCACCGGCAAACCGGCTGCCTGCGCAGTATCGGCCTCGACCACGCAGAGGGAAAGGCCTCTTGCCCGTGCTGACTTTGCTGGCTGTCCCAGCGATTATGACGGCGATCGTCATCATGCTGGTCATGTTAGGCGGGATGATGCTGTTCGCTGGCAGCCGAGCGCTCCCCGCAGTCTATGCCGGCGGAGTCCCAGTCGCCGGTTTGTCGCAGCCGGAGGCCGCGGCAGCAATCGCCAGAGCATGGAGCGAACAGGGCATCGCGCTGCGGGATGGGGAGAGAGTCTTTCCCATTGACCCGGCGCTGCTCGGCATCGCGCTCGATGCCGAGGCAACTGCCGCCGATGCCATCCGGTACGGCCGGTCACAGGGCAGCTTCCTGCGCGCGCTGGTCGGGAGAGTCGATGTCGCGCCGACGCTGCGCGTTAATCCGGCCGTCGCCGAACAAACTCTCCTTGAACTGGCTCCACAAATCAATATCGAGCCGGTCAACGCCGGCGTTTCGTTCCTTGATGGCACGGTTCAACCGCGTGAGCCTGTGGCGGGTCGCGCGCTCGATGTCGCTAGCACGATCGCGCCGCTGGCGCAAGACCCCTCGGCCGCGCTCGCGGATGGCGAATTGGAACTCGTCATGCAACCCGTTCAGCCTCGCCTCACCGACCCTGCGCCGATCATGGCGGCGGCCCGCGCGCTGCTCGGCACGCCGCTGCAACTGCGCGCTTACGACCCGATCACGGATGAAACGCTGCTGTGGCTGTTGGCGCCAGAGGTTTGGTTGAACTGGTTGATCGCCGAGCCAGATAGCAACCAACCGTTGGGCCTTGCGCTCAGCCTTGATCCGGCGCCCCTACGTGGTTACCTCGCCCAGCGCCAAGATGAAGTCGGGGCTTTAAGGTACATCAATCTCGATCAAGCTGTTGAAGCAGTGCAGACAGCGCTCGCTCGAGGCGCGACCGACCCGCTCATTCGCCTCTACCAGCGAGAACGTCAGCATGTGGTTCAACCGGGCGAAACGATCATCAGCATTGCCTTTAATTACGGCATCCCCTATCCCTATATTCAACAGGCGAACGGCGGCATTGAAACCGTCAGCATCGGCCAGACGATCACCCTGCCCTCGCGCGATGTGATGCTGCCGCTGCCAATCGTGCCGGATAAGCGCATCATCGTCAGCATGCGCGAGCAGCGAGTGCGCGTCTTCGAACGCGGCGCACTGCTGTGGGATTGGCCGGCTAGCACTGGCGTTGCCTCCAGCCCCACATGGCCCGGCGTTTATCAGATCATCTCGCGCGAGCCGAACGCATACGCTGGCAACTGGAACCTATGGATGCCCAATTTTCTCGGTGTCTACCGGCCGATCCCCGGTGCCGATTTCACCAACGGCTTCCACGGTTTTCCAACACGCGGCGGGAGCCAACTGCTCTGGACGAACAGCCTCGGCACCCGTGTTACTTATGGCTGCATTCTCCTTAGCAATGAGAACAGCCGCCTGCTTTACGACTGGGCGGAGGATGGCGTCATCGTCGAGATTCAACCCTAGTCGCCCAGCCACAACCAATAAACAGTTCGTCTGTGCTGGCACTTGACCGGCGCATTCCACTCTGCAACGATTCTTTGCAAGTTCAACTGACATCACTGAACTGAGGATTTGCCATGATCATCGGCGTTTTGGCGCTGCAAGGCGCCTTCATCGAACATGAACAACGGCTGCGAACGCTCGGCGTAGAAACTCGCGAAGTTCGCCTGCCTGAACATCTTCGCGACCTTGATGGCTTGATCATTCCCGGTGGCGAGAGCACGACGATCGGCAAGCTGGCGACATCTTATGGGCTGATCGAACCGCTGCGCGCTTTTGCCGCGCAGAAACCGACATGGGGCACATGTGCTGGCATGATCTTTCTCGCTCGCGACATCGGCATCGACCGTCAGCCTATCCTCGGCTTAATGGACATCACAGTCAATCGCAATGCTTTCGGCCGCCAGATCGACAGCTTTGAGACGGACTTGATCATCAAACCGCTGGGCGAACCAGCCTTCCACGCCGTTTTCATTCGAGCGCCGGTCGTGGTGAGGACAGGGGCCGCTGTCGATGTGCTGGCGACGCTTGAGGATGGACGGATCGTAGCCGTGCAGCAAGGCCACTTGCTCGCGACTGCCTTCCACCCAGAACTAACAGCTGATGATCGGTTGCATCGTTATTTCCTATCACTCTCGCCTCAAGCGTCATAGACGCCGCAGGCAGATTGAGCATAAATTTGTCGTTCACATTGACAGTTGACGTGCTACAATACGCGCGCTTTGCGCTACAATGACAAACAAGGTTCTGGACTGCTACCTCAGGCGAGAAGACATGATGACTTTTGAACGCTTCTTGAACCGTGCCGATTTCGACAGCGATGACTATACAGTGGACGACGACTTTGAAGACTTGGAGGATGACATCGACGAAACCGACGATCTCATCGACGAACTTGATGATGATCTTCTCGACGAAGAGGAAGAAGAAGATGTCTTCGACGACTTCGACGACGAAGAGGACTATGAAGATTTCGATGACGAAGAAGAAGAAGACGATTATGACTATGACGATGAGGACGATGAGGATTATGAAGATTTCGATGATGATGACTACTAGCGATCTTTAGTCATCGTTTGCGAACATCTTGCGTCCACATCATCTCCGTTCGATATCGCCAGCCGCGCAGCTTGCAAAGTGCGCGGCACCTCTTCTTCAAGGCGTTTCGTGGTCGAATCCGTTCGGGAAAATTTTACCCGGGTTGAGAATGCCGTTCGGATCGAGCGCTGCTTTAATACTGCGCATCACAGCGAGCGCTTCTCCGTGTTCGCGCTCCATGTAACGCGCTTTGCCAATGCCAACACCGTGCTCGCCGGTAGCGGTGCCGCCCAGCTCTAGCGCTCGCATGACGATGAGTTCGTTCATCTGCATGGTGCGCTGGTATTCGGCTTGGTCGCGAAACGGGAATTCGACGTGGATGTTGCCATCGCCGGCATGCCCGATCATGTAGGCGACAATGCCATGTTCCGCTTTCAGTGCCTCAACGTAAGCGATCAGCTCTGGATAAGCGCTAATGGGCACTGCGACATCCATAATGAAAAACTGGCGATCGGGATAAGAACGCACCATGATCTCGTAAGAGTGATGGCGTGCGTGCCACAGGCGCTTGCGCTCGGCCGTATCCGTTGTCGCGCGCACGCTGACTGCGCCCATCTCTGCGCAAATCTCGCGCACCATCTCCAGTCCCATTTCCAGCGCCGCTTCATGCGCAGCGTGGAACTCCATAAACAATGTAGGGTGATCATCAAGGTCGACCCCGTCCGTTTCGCGCAGCATCGCACAATGCGCCGCATCCACGAACTCGAGCGCGGCCGGGTCAAGACCGCTGCCACGAATCGCCACGACGGTTTCAACCGCAGCACTAACGCTGGGGAAAGCTGCCACTACCGCGCTCATCACGGGCGGGACAGGCATCAGCTTGAGCGTCGCTTCAGTGATAACGCCCAGCGTCCCTTCACTACCGACGAACAAGTGCAGTAGATCGTAGCCGGAAGCCTGTTTGACGGAGCGTGAACCCACCTGAATTAAACGGCCATCGGCTAAAGCCACCTGCATTCTGAGGACATTATCTTTGCTCGCCCCGTATTTGACCGTGCGGATACCAGCAGCGTTATTGGCTAACATCCCACCAATGGTCGCATTAGCGCCGGGGTCAGGAGGAAAAAACAAACCATATCGCGCTAGCTCGGCGTTCAGGTCTTTGTGACCAATTCCGGGCTGAACGGTCACCTGAAAATCATCAGCATGTATCGCGACGATTTTTGTCATTCGCTCAAACGACATCAAGATGCCGCCGCAAAGCGGGATCGCATTGCCCTCCAAGCCGGTGCCAACCCCCCACGGCGTGACAGGAATGCGCTGCTCGTTCGCTAGCCGAAGTACGCTGGCGACCATGTGGGCAGACAGCGGCCACACGACCACTTCAGCAGGGTGAGCAGCGTGATGCGAAGAGTCGCGCGCATGCAGATCGATATCAGCGCGCGCAGTGCTCACCTGCTCTGGCCCTAAAATGCTGACCAGCTGCGCTACAAATTCTGGCGTGACCGGATTGAAAGGTGAAGTCATCCTATAATCCTTGCTGCGTCTTGCGAACTATTTCAGCCAAATAAGCCTCGCCGCTTCTCGGCCACGCCATGGGTCAGCGTCGTCAATCCCCCACCTGGCGGATCATAGACTGGACGCAGATCATCAAGCAGCGTCTTGAGATCGCGATGACGAGTACGGCGGTAAACCATCTCTAGATAACCGCCATGTTTGCGGAGCTGCGCCTGAGCACGCTCTACGGGGAGATCTTCATCCCAACGCCATTTGTCCGTCGTGTAGAAATAGTAAATGGGATACAACGCGCCAGTCACGACCGACACGCCGCGCGCGTTGAATGACCACAGATCGAGACCAATGTGCTGGCCAGCTTCTGCCATTAAAACGAGCGCGCTAACAGAGACGACCTGACGGAAAAAACCACCGCCATCGCCGCCTTCGACAGCGCGCGGCAGGAAACCCTGCGGTCGCACTTCTTCTGTGATGAACTGGCGGTACATGGCTGCGCCACGCTCGATGCGCGCCGAATCCTCAAAAACGATTCCAGCCACAAAATTGAGCGCCTCAAACCACACCGTCTCCACCAGCGTATCTTTCTGGTCGCTGGTTTCGAGGACAGCCAACTGCTCGTTGACAAAATTGACCCAGCGCTGTTGCCAATCTGGCTGAAACTCGGGATAATCGCGCACCATTTCAAAAGCATGCAGGTAGGTCATAAGCTTGGTCAAGGCATCAAAATAGCCGCGCGACTCAAGCTGCGCGCATTCACTACATTCGACGATCGCCTGCACAGCACGCCCTGCTGCTTCTGCATCTTGCTCAAAGCGATAAAGCAGACCGTGCCATTGAGCGGCGGCCGCCCCTCGTGCGGGTTCGCGCTCGCGCAGCAGCATCCATGCGCCTCGCAAGGGTTCTTCCTCACGGTCACGCAAAGCATGCTGAATATGCTCAGGGGTGAAAAATAATCCGAAATGCCGCATACGCCATCTTTTCGAAAACTCAGCTAGTATAACGCATTTTTGCCGATTGCTATGCTAGGATACAGAGTGAGATCGCTGTCTCTGGCGCGGAAAGTGACGTTTGCCATGAATGATACCGATTCGAAGCCAGCCCATCCCAATCCTGAACTGTCCAACCAACCTAAGCCAGTGGATATCGGCTCTTTGCGCTCTCCGGTGCGGCCCACTCCCCCGCCAGATGCCGCGCCAGCACCGCGCCCGCGCGAAGACGCGACACGCCCTGTTCCGCCAGAAGACGACATGCCGACCAATCCGGACAGCGCGCTGCGTAACCTGCGTCAAAAGATGGAACAAATTACTGGCGAATTTGCCAGCGGCAGAATCAATCGAGCGCAGTTCAACGCGCTCTATCGGCGCTACAGTGAACAGCGCATCATTATCGAGCGGCTGATGCAGCGCAACCCTGAGACCGAGGCATGGCGCCAAGTGATCGGGACGCGCGGCCATACCACGTTCCTGCGTTCTCATTTTGAAGCGCAACCGCTTTACTACGCGACTTACATGCACGATCGGACGGAGCCGATCCATCAAGGCGGCAGCCCGCTGGGCGATAACACGTTCGTCGTCAGAATCGTTCAAGCGGTCTGGCAGCTCAGAGACCGCCCTAAAGTCGGTGTCGGCCGCCGGCCGCTTCCCGGTGGCCAATGGCTGATTCTCGCGGTTGGTGAGTACGCGATCACAGCCGCGATCTTCTCGCTGGAGCCTTCATTGGCACAAGCACGCTTTGTGCGCGATCTGCACTTGGATTTCGAACGCGCGAACCTCGCCATGTTGGAACGGCGCTGGCTCGATGCCGACCAGTTGGTATTTCCGCAGCGAGCGTTATTGCAAAACAACACTGCGCTGTGAGGTTTACGACAGCGCTCTGGGCCGCGGCAAGGGCTTCATCTTAGCGATGCTGGTCACCCCAACGATCCCGGCCAGCGCGAAGGCGACCACCCCTTTGTTATTGATCGCGAGCGGGCCGGGGGCGGCGTTCGGGGCGACACTTACATTCGTGAGCTGCGCCCGGCGCGAGTCTGCCAGCAAGTCAACCGCGAAGCGCTGGTGTGTAGGTTGAAGATCGATGCCGCTGTACACGCGAATGACGGCGGACTCAAGATCGGTGATAGCGAGCAGCCGACCATCCTGCGAGCCAGCGATCATCCCGGGCCGGTAATGCAAATCGAGGCTTTTACGTCTCTGCCCAGCGCCGTCAAACAGCACAACCCGGCGCTCAGCGCAAGCGACGATCGAAGCGCCCTGCTTAGAAACGACGATCTGCGGCTGGCTATCCGCTTCTAGAGTTAGCCCGGTATCGATGGCGCTGACGCGCACCTGTCCACGCCAGATGTGCAGCCGGCTGGTCGTGTCGAGCGCCGCCGTCACATCACCGGTTCGGTCAAGCGCGACCGCGGCCAAGACAATATCTTCGTCAAGATCGAGCGGCGCTTCTACCCCGCCACGATCTAGAATGAGCGAGTGCAGGCCAATGCGATAGACTCGCAAAGCGCCATCGGCAGCGCTGTAAATCGCACCATCGGCCGTGCGCACCACCGGCGGGAAAACGTTATTCGGGGCAGGCAGCGACGCGAGGAAAGCGTTCCAATCCAAAGACTTGCGCTCAGACAGCCGGGGGACTTCCAGCGTATGCTCGGCAACGCAAGCGCCAGTTTGCAAATCGAGAAAGGTGACACGATGCGCTGACGTCCATACCGCCAGCGACGACGGCTTGCCGGTCAAAATATCCAGCCGCTGTATAGGCCGGTCAGAGATCTGCGCACGCCATGCCATAGGACCACGCGAACAACGCCCGTTAAGGCGCAGCTCTGCTGAAGGAACTCCTCAACGCTTCAAAACTATACTGTGCAGGCAGCACGCGCTGCAACCGCAATGATGAGGCTTAACCAAACTATGTTGAATTCTTAAACGCCCCGCGCAGCCGACGTATAGTCTCAACATTCTGCGGAACAGCGCCTATCCTACGGCACTTCAACGCGTATGCGCCCGCGCGGCGCGGTCACCGCGTAGCGCACGACGATATCGGCGATCTCAATGCTGCGAGCCTCTAAGACATCGCCGACCAAATAATTATAAATATTGGCGTCGTACTGCGGCTCGATACCGCTGCCAAAGCGGTTCAGTTCAAGACGAGCAGCGACCTCAGCCGGGATGAAGATCGTCAAGTCGCCGGCATCGGTCGCGATCGTGCCATTCAAACCACCAACCGGCGAGAGGCGTGGCTGGTAAGCGGGCATCGTGACGACGACATCGCCGCGACCGACATTAACGTTAAGCCGTTCTAAGTCCAGCCCATTGACGTTTAAAATTGCGCTGCCATCGCTGCCTGTAAAGGCGATATCGAGCGGAACATTTGGCGGAAGCTCCAAGCGCAGTGTGCCGCGGCCAACTGCTTCCAGCATGGGAAACGGGCTGGCCTGCACCTCGCGCAGCACCAGCGTAACCGATCCGTCGCCCGACTGTTCCATCTCAAGAGCGACGCTGTTCTCGCTGCTACCCACAAATTCACCCGCCACCAGCGCGCTTGTATCAAGAGAGCGCAGCAGTTCGACATCGGTCGCCAGCGTCTCCAAACGCACGCGCAGCAAAGTCGTATTGGCAGGCAGCGCTTGCTCAATCATCTGGCGGGTATCATCACGCTGTTCTGCGGCTCGTCCGGTGAACGCCGCCACGGCAACAACGCTGACCAAACCAGCGCTGGCCAGCAGCGCGACCACACTGCCATAGGGCACGCGATCGCGCAGCAGCAGCCACAACCCAAAAAGCACCAACAGGGCTGGCCACGAGCGCACGATCAAATCGAAAATGCCCGCTGGAATCAGATCAAGCGAGCGAGCCAAAAACGTCACAGCCAGCGCGAGGATAACGAATCCCCATAGCGGTGTGGTACGGCGGACCAGGCTCACGCGCGCCTCCCCACTAGCTGGCGCAAGAAGAAAACCACTCCCAGCGCAACCAACATAATTGGCCAGAACAACGGTTCGCCACTTGGCCCGACCAACAGCATCTGTTCGCGGGCGATCCACATGCCGATCGTCAGCGCGATCAGCAAGAAAACGATCAGCAGGTTAAGCGAGCGCACCCGGCGCCCACTCACAGACTCTTGGGGCGTGATCCACCAGAGCAGCAGATAGAGGATGAGAAACGCCCCGAGGCTAGCGATCGTCAGGGCGACGAAGAACACACGCACCAACCACGAGTTGATGCGCAGCGACGCAGCAAGACCGCCGCAAACGCCGCCAAACACACGATCGCTAAAACTTCGAACCATCGACAGCCATCAACTTTGCTTTTGCGGGATCGTTACACCCCGGCTCAGGTCGAACAGCATCACTATACCGCTGACTACCCAGTTCCAGCAAGATGAGGCGACAGATTTACGGCTGCGCCGCTTGTGGAAGGATGCGAATCGTCACGCGCAGGCTACCAAACTCCAATTCATCTCCGCTTCGCAGACGATATCGACGGAGAGGAGGCAGCTTAAACCCATTAATCCGCGTGCCGTTGGTGCTGTTCAAGTCTTCAATGTAGAGGAATGAATCCACAGCGTGCAGCGCTGCATGCTGCCGGGAGAGGCCATGTTCAGCAGCACGATATAAGGAAAAATCGAGATCGGGCTGTGCGCCTTCTCCGCCGCCTCGCCCAACAATAAGTGTGCCGATGATCATAACGGTAACAGCGCGAGGATTGTACTCGCCAATATGCAGCACAACCCGTATGCCTGTTTCGTTTTCAGGCGGCGTAGGGGCTGGAACGCGCTCTCCGTCTCGATGAGGCGTTACTTTGCGGGTTCCAATTACAGTGCGAACCATCCTTCAACCCTCGCGCGTATGTTCATACTTTCTTATTGTAATCAAATGGCTATATCCATCCATTGAGAAGTGGCAGCGATAAGCCGGTGACCGTAAAATCAAAATAGTGCGAAGGAGGTCTTGGCATGCGCAAAGGGCTGATCGCGGTGATAGTCGTTCTGCTGCTGTCACAGGCACAGTTCGTCTCGGCGCGCGAACTCCTCAGCGATACCGACTGCGTCTTAGCTGCTGATGAGGCCATCGAAGGTTCCTTATTCGCTGCCTGCCGCTCATTGGTGATCGAGGGACGCATTGAAGGCGATCTCATCGCGGCCGCCGTTATGGCACAGATCAACGGCATAGTCACCGGAAATGTATTCATGCTAGCGGGCCAGCTCGACGTACGAGGGACGATCGGCAGAGACTTACACTTCGCAGGCCCCCTATTGCATCTTCACCCTGAAGCCGTGTTCAGTGATGAGCGGGGCAGCCTGTATGCCTTCAGTTTGAGCACACATCTCGAGGGGGCCGCTGTGCCGGGCATCGTGCTCGGGGGTGGGTACCAGCTGCTGATTCACGGACCTGTCGGCGGCAATATTGACTACTGGGGATCGGCTTTGGTGATCGACTCTACCGTTGGCGGTGAAGTTAACGCCTCGGTCGGCGATCCTAGTTCCACTGGCGTTGCGCAGCTTCGCACGCTGCTACGCCCCTTTCAATTTGACGTCACACTGGCCGATCCGGGGCTGTTGGTGACACAGCAGAGCATGGTGATGGGGGTTCTAATTTACAGCGCGCCTGCGCCGGGGACAATCTTGGCTACGCTGCCCAATGAAGCCGTGTTCATTCAAACGAACACACAGACGATCATCGCGCCGCCTGAAGGGACGAGTTTCGTCGAGGGACTGCGCCTGTACCTCGGTCAGACGATCCGCGAGTACATCACCATTGCGTTGATTGGCATTTTTACGTTGCTAGTCGCACCGCGCAGCATGCAAGCGCCGGTGAACGTGGTCGCTTTTCGGTCACCACCTAGCCTTGGCATCGGTTTGATCACGTTCATCATCTCCTTTCCGCTCTTGCTGATCATCATCGTCTTCAGCACATTGGCGATCCTGCTGCTTTCGCTGTTGAATGTGCAAGACCTGACATTGGTTGCTGTCGTCGTGCTCACGATGTTGAGCGTCGGCAGCGCCAGCCTGTTCTACTTCTTCGCTATTTTCATCTCGCGGGTTGTGGTTAGTTTGGCGATCGGTCGTTTGATCCTGCGCAGACGCAGGGCAGAACCGGTCAAACGACGCGATATGATGATCAGCCTCTTTGTTGGCGTGGGGCTGCTCTCGCTGGTGGTCTCGCTGCCGTTGGTCGGCTGGATCTTCAATGCGATTGCGGCTTTTCTCGGCCTTGGGGCACTGATGCTGCTGTTACAAGAACAAGTGAGGGAAAGCCGGCGCGCTGCGCCACCGCACGAACTGCCAAGCGACCCTCACGAAGCGCGCCGGCTGCCACCGCCGCTGGTCGTTGACGAACCGCGCCTGCCGGGCACCGACAACTTGCCCGAAGGGTTCAACTGGTGGAAATGACCGTGTTAGAGGTCATCAAGGTCGCCATCGCGCAGCGAAGCTTCAAACGCCCGTCCAACCATTAAGGTGAAAACTACCCAATCTGCGATGAGGTCTTCATCGATATGCTCAGTCAAGGCGTCGATCAGCTCATCGGGCGCCTCATTTAAGATCTCTGTCGCTAAACAGGCCATTGCTTGATCGATGGAGTCGGAACCCGCTGGTGGCTCGCGCTCAAGCATTTGCCGATACCAACGTTCAACGATCGGGTGTACCTGCTCGCACGACGATCCTTCCGGAAGTTCGCGATTCGCCAGTTCACGAAACTCGTCGAGCCATTCCGGTTCATTGGGCTGTTTAGGTTCGTCGTTCATGAACAGCACCTCGCTTATTCCTGATCTGCCTTCAAAGTGTAGCTGCATGGCCAATGAACTTCAAGGCACGAAGGTGTGGTACGTGTATATAAGTGTAAGGCTTCATTTATGGGCAAGCGGCGCCTATAATGGGCATAACGGGGACAGACATCTATGACCAACAAGCAGCGCCTCATTGTCATCATCGGCATCGTCATCAGCATCGTTTTTTTATGGCTCGCCTTTCGCGATTTAAACCCGGCCGCATTTTGGGTCTATATCCAAGAAGCCAATCTCGCGCTGGTGCTGTTAGCATCGCTCTGGTTTTTCGCAGCCGTGGCGATGATTTCACTGCGCTGGAGTTTTTTGCTGAGCTCCGTCAAGCGCGTGCCCCTGCTCAATTTAATCGGCCTCGTCTGCATTGGGTACATGGGCAATAATGTTTACCCTCTGCGCAGCGGTGAGATCCTGCGCATCGTGCTGTTGCGACGTAATCATCATGTGCCCGTCACACAGGGAGCTGTCGTTACTGTAGCGGAGCGCATGTTCGACGGCATCGTCATGCTAACATTTGTGTTTATTTCGCTCGCTGCTCTCGAGATCGTCTCGCCAACCTTCAGCGCAATCCTGAGCGCAGCGACGCCGATCTTCCTCGGCGCGCTCGTCGTATTCTTCCTGTTAGCGGCCCGCCCTAACTTGCTTCGCGGCCTTGTCGAGCGAGTTACGCGCGTTTTTCCTGATCGCCTGCGCAAGATCGCGCTCAAATTGAGCGATCAAGTCCTCAGCTCACTCGACGCTTTTCGCACCCCAGCTGATCTCATCGGCACGATCCTCACTTCATACGCAACATGGCTGCTCAAAGCGAGTGTTTCGTGGATCGTTGCTTTCGCTTTTGGTATGCAGCTCGATTTCATGGTGATGCTGCTGATCGTCGGTGTGGTCAATCTGGCCGGGCTTATCCCAGCATCTCCCGGGCAGGTGGGAGTTTTTGAATTTCTCGTCATCGCAGTGCTGGTAGCGGTAGGTGTCAACGAAGCGCAGGCTTCAGCCTACGCTGTCGTGATGCATCTCGTCATTTGGCTGCCGGTGACGCTGTTGGGTTTCATCCTGCTCATTCGACAGGGGCTGAACTGGAGCGCGATTGCCCGCGCGCGCGACTTAGAATCGAAAGCAGTGACGCCATGAAGATCGGCATCATCGGCGCAGGCGTGACCGGTATGGCGGCGGCATGGGATCTAACGCGCGCCGGTCATGAGGTGCATTTATTCGAGGCAGAAGACCGCGTCGGCGGGTTGGCTGGCGGGTTCAGCGCGCCGAACTGGGAGTGGTCGCTTGAAAAATTCTACCATCACTGGTTTGAAACCGATACCGATATCCTGCGCTTAACCGAGGAACTAGGTGTGCGCGATAAAGTTATCTTTCCGCGCCCCAAGACGAGCTACTGGATCGATGGCAAGATTTACCGTTCGGAAATCTCGCCCTCCGCGCTTTTTCTCCCGCTCCCGCCAATCGCCAAAGCGCGCTTCGCGCTGGCTGGCGCCTTCATCAAATTTACGCGAGACTGGCGCGCGCTTGAAAAAGTTACAGCCCACCAGTGGTTTATGCGCTATATGGGGCAGGCTGCCTATGACAAATTCTTCCGACCGCTTCTGATCGGCAAGTTTGGCGACGAATATCAGCACGTGAACATGGCATGGATGTGGGCGCGCGTTCAAGCCCGCAGCCTGCGCCTCGGCATGTTTATCGGGGGGTTTCAGGCGTTTCTGGATACCCTTGGGGCGGCGATCACCCGTGAAGGTGCAGTCATCCATTTGCAAACGCCAGTGCAAGCGATTGAACATCAAAACGGGGCGCCGGTACTGGTCGTTAACGGAGAGCGCCACAGCTTCGATCGCCTGCTCAGCACCACCTCGCCGAGCTTGCTGCTGCGGTTGGCGCCAGAGCTACGCGCGACGCCTTACGGCGAGCAAACCGCTGCCCTGCGCAGCATTGGCGCCCTTTGCGTGGTCATCAGCATTAAGCACCAGCTTTTAACCGACGGCACTTACTGGCTGAACCTGCCAGCCACCAGCCCAGACAAACGCACAAGCCGTTTTCCATTCCTTGCGCTGGTAGAGCACACCAATTGGATGGATCGCGCCCATTACAACAACGAACGCATTCTCTACTGCGGCGACTACGTTCCTGCCGATCATGAATATTTCCGCCTGAGTGAACAAGAACTAGCCGACCGCTTTCTCGACATCCTGCCAACCTTTAACCCAAATTTCCAGCGAGATTGGGTCAATAACTTCTGGGTCTTCCGGGCGCCCTATGCGCAGCCTGTGCCATATATCAACCACAGCGCAAAAATTCCAGATCTGCGAACACCTATTCCAGGCGTCTACTGGGCGAGCATGAGCCACGTCTATCCATGGGACCGCGGCACTAATTACGCAGTTGAATTAGGACGCCGGGTCGCATCGCTGATCGTCACAGAAACATGAGCGCAAACGTCTCGACCACCCGATGTAACAGCGGGCAATCGTCATTTACTTCATGCGCGATGGCGGCTAAACTGTTAAAGTTCGCAAGCGCTGCCGCCGCGCGTGTTTCGATGCAGCGCAGTCACAATTTGAGGAACTGCTCATGAAGATAATCGTTGCCGGCACTGGTTTCGTCGGATTAACACACGCAGCCGTTTGCTCTGAGTATGGCCACGAAGTGTATGCCTACGATGTCGATGCCGAGCGGATCGCCGCTTACGCCTCCGGCGATCCAGCACAGATCGAACGGCATGTCAATGAACCTGGGCTAGCGCCTATCATCGTCGAGAATTTGAACCGCTACTTGTTTTTCACCACCGATGTCGCTTCCGTTATTGAGGGGGCGGACGCCATTTTCTTGTGTCTGCCCACCCCCCCCAACCGCAACGGCTCGACCGATCTCAGTTACTACCTCAGCGCGCTTGATACGCTGGCCACGCTGCTGGCGCAGCGCAAGGATCAACGCCGCGTTGTGGTCATCAACAAAAGCACCGTTCCGATCGGCACAGCGCGTCGGCTTGAACAGGTGCTGCGCGACCATAACGTGCCCAACGTTGGTATCGCCTCAAACCCGGAATTTCTGCCGGAGGGCGATGCCGTCGAAAAATCGCGCCGTCCAGATCGCGTCGTCGTTGGCGCCGATACGGAAGAGGACTTCCGCATATTGCGGCGGATCTATTCGCAGTTCGTTAATCACGTGCGCATTCGCTATATCGAAACGACGCCAGAAACTGCGGAAGCGATCAAATACATGGCCAACACCCTACTGCTCACCTACATCTCGTTCTGGAACGGCGTTGGGGCGCGCCTCGGTGAAACATTTCCGAATGTAAAGATGGAAGATCTGAAACGCGGCGTCACCTCCGACGCACGCATCAGCACGTGGGGGTCTTACGTCTCTAACGGCGCGGGCGGGTCATGCTTCGGCAAAGATATCCAATCGCTGATCTACCAGTTCAAGACGCATGGCCAACCGACTGACCTGCTCGAATCGGTTTACCAGATCAACGAATATCAGAAGACCTACCTGATCGAACGGGCGATGCGCGAAGCCGGCGTCAGCTTCAACCATAAATCGATCGCGCTGCTCGGCCTGTCGTTCAAGCAGCGCACCAACGACATGCGCGATGCATCGTCGCTGAAGGTCGTCGAGGCGCTGCTGGCGCGCGGCGTGCGCGAGATCCGCGCCTACGATCCGCTGGCGATCGAAGAGGCGAAACACTACTTTAATCCGCGCGATAATCACCTGTTCGAAAAGATCGTCTACTTTGATAACCCACGCGATGCGCTGCGCGGCAGCGACATGCTGTTCATCTCGACCGACTGGGAAGAATTCCGCGGCCTCTCGCGGACGATCGAGGAGACAGTGAAACCGCCCTACTTGATCATCGACGGCCGGCGCATGATCCCAGATTACGATGAACTGGTCGCGGCGGGTTACGGGTATATCGCCGTTGGCTCGCCCTACCTGATCCAAGAACCACAGAGTAAAACGGCTGAACCAGAAGCGCAGCGCAGCTAGCCAATCGTGTGACCTTCCTTAGCCCCTCACTGCGCGCTACACTCGAGATCGCTCGCAGCGCCGCTCGTGGGGGCTTTTTGATCGAGTCCGAAATGGAATGGCCCTAGGCGTTTTAAGGAGTTAAATGTGAGCCAAGTAACGAGACACGTCTTGAAAAATGGGTTGGTCGTGCTGCTTAAAGAGGTTCACAATGCACCTCTGATCAGTTGGTGGGTACTTTACCGCGTTGGCAGCCGCAACGAGCCAACTGGCATAACGGGCGTTGCGCATTGGGTTGAGCACATGTTATTCAAAGGCACGGACCAATTCCCCGCTGGCTATCTTGACAAAGCGGTCGATCGCGCGGGTGGCGCTTGGAACGCCCAAACCTCGCTTGACTACACCGCCTACTACGAAACACTGCCCGCCCATGAGATCGACTTGGCGCTGCGCGCTGAGGCCGATCGTATGGTCAATGCTAAATTCGCGCCAGAAGAAGTTACCTCGGAGCGAACCGTCATCATCTCCGAGCGTCAGGGCGCTGAGAATTCGCCGCTCTTTTGGTTGGGCGAAGAAATACAGGCCGCTGCTTTCCGCGTCCACGGTTATCACCATGAGATCATCGGCGATATGGCTGACTTGCAAACCATGACGCGCGAAGACCTTTACGGGTTCTATCGCCGGCACTATGTCCCCAATAACGCGATCGCCGTGGCTGTGGGCGATTTCAAAACCGAGGAGATGTTAGAACGCATCCGCGCGCTTTACGAAAACATCCCACCCGGCCAGCTGCCGCAGCCTTTTAACCGGCCCGAGCCAGCACAGAACGGTGAGCGCCGCGTTCGCGTCGAAAGGCCCGGGCGCACCGCTTTTCTCGGCATTGCCTACAAAGCGCCGCCGGCGACCGATCCTAACTGGTTCAAACTGGCGGTCCTCAACAGTATCTTGTGCGGCCCCGATGGACTTGGCGGCGGCAGCATCGATAACAAAACCAGCCGGCTTTACCGCGCGCTGGTCGAGACGGAGATCGCAGCCGGTGTTGATGGCAGCCTAACGCCGACGGTCGATCCTTTCCTCTACAGCATTATGGTCACACTGCGCGATGGCCGCGCCCCTGAAGAAGCCGAAGCGATCATTGATGCGGAAATCGCGCGGCTGGCAGCAGGCGAGATCAGCGAATTTGAGGTGAAACGCGCCAAAAAACAGGCGCGAGCTTTATTCGCCTACAGCACCGAACGCGTGACGATGCAGGCGTTCTGGCTGGCTTTTGCTGAAAACCTCGGCAGTTATACATGGTTCGAGAATTATCTCGCTAACCTCGACGCGGTCACGTTAGAAGATGTTCAGCGCGCTGCCGAGCGTTACCTGCGTCCTCAGCACCGCACCGTTGGCAGCTTTATCCCCCTGATGGATGAGGATGCCGCCCACAACGGTTTTGACGAGATGGCATTCGAAGAGATTGAGGCATAGCAATGATGACTGCTGCCAGTAGTTCGCTTCCCGGGCCGCATAACATCACGCGAGCAGTATTAGACAATGGAGTTGTCGTGCTGGTCTACGAGAATCATGCCGCGCAGTCGGTCGTGATCTCGGGAGCAGTGCGCGCTGGCTCAGAGCTGGAGCCAGCAGAGCGCAATGGGTTAGCTGCGCTCACCGCTGACGCGTTGATGCGGGGAACGGAAACGCGCGACTTCGCCCAAATCCATGCGGCTCTAGAAGATATCGGGGCTGATTTATCGATCAGCGCCGGCATCCATCGCACTAGTTTCTACGGAAAAGCGTTGGCAGAAGATTTGACGACTCTCGTGGATGTGCTGGCCGATGTTTTGCAGCGTCCGACATTTCCTCCAGCGCAAGTTGACCGTCTGCGTGGCGAGATTATCACCGGCTTGCAGTACCGCTCGCAAGATACTCGCTATCGCGCCAATCGGGCCTTTCATGAAGCGCTTTACCCTACCGGCCATCCCTATCATTATAGCGTGCGCGGCAGTATCGAAACCGTCTCGGCGCTGGATGCTGCCCAATTAGCCGCTTTTCACCAGCAGTATTACGGCCCCCGCGGCGCCATTATTGTGGTGGTTGGGGCAGTACACACCCCTGAAGCGGTCGGCATAATCGAGGCGCTGCTGAGCGGCTGGCGGCATGATGAGCAGGCATCTCCCCCTGTCCCGCCCGAACCACCCTGCTTGACTGAGCGCCGGTTGAGCCAAGTGACGCTTCCCGGCAAAACGCAGTCCGACTTAGTCATGGGTGTGGCCGGGCCATCTCGCTTCGCTGCCGATTATCATGCTGCGACATTGGTCAACAGTGTCCTCGGACAGTTTGGCATGATGGGCCGCATTGGGGCGGCGGTGCGCGAACAACGCGGTTTAGCCTACTACGCCTACAGCCAGCTCGATGCGGGCTTCGGCCCGGGGCCGTGGAGCATTTCGGCTGGGGTCAACCCCGCTAATGTGGCGCTGGCGCTTGAATGCATCGAAGCCGAACTGCGGCGCATCACCAGCGAACCCGTCAGCCCTGAGGATCTGGCTGATAACCAGAGCTATTATGTAGGGCGCTTACCCCTGCGCTTGGAAAGCAACGAGGGCATCGCCAGCACGCTGCTGCAAATGGAGATGTACGATCTCGGACTGGATTATCTGCTCACTTACCGCGACCGCATCTATAGTTTGACGCCGGACGACTTGCTGGTGGCGGCCCAGCATTATCTCAAGCTTGATGCGTTGGTGATTGGCATTGCCGGCCCCAACGCCTCATGAGCTGGCAAACCGGTGGTGGTCATGCGCCCTCATTAGTTTCACATCTGCCATTCACCCGAACGCGATATCCTCGCAAACGAAGTTGGAGAGTGTGAAAGGGTTTTCATGCAGAAATTTCGAAAGATGCCGCTGCTAATCCTTGCCATCGCCGCTGCAATGATGCTGATCGGCTCGCCCATTGGCGCGCAGCCGGACGCCTCTCAAATAGCCCTTGTCGAGATCGCGAGGGGCTTTACGCGACCTTTGTTTGTCACGCACGCCGGCGATGGCAGCGGTCGCCTGTTTGTCGTCGAGCAAGGGGGACGCATTTGGGTGCTGCGCGATGGCATGCAGCTGCAAACGCCGTTTCTCGACATTTCTGAGCTGGTCAGTCGCGAGGCCTTATCGCCGATCGGCTTCACTGAGCGCGGCTTGCTTGGGCTGGCGTTCGACCCGGATTACGAGAGGAATGGCCGCTTTTACATCAACTATACCGACCGCAACGGCACCAGCGTCATCGCGCGCTATCGCGTTTCCGCAAATAACCTGGATCTCGCCGATCCTGCCAGCGCGCAGATCCTGCTGATCGTGCCGCAGCCCTTCGCAAACCATAACGGCGGTCACCTTGAATTTGGCCCGGATGGGTATTTGTACGTAAGTTTGGGCGACGGCGGCAGCGGCGGCGACCCTCAAAACCACGGCCAGAATCTCGGCACCCTGTTGGGAACTATCTTGCGCATCGATGTAAGCGGAGATGGCGATTATAGCATTCCGGACGATAACCCATTCATCGATCAGCCCGGCGCGCTGCCAGAGATCTGGGCTTATGGCCTACGCAATCCATGGCGCTTCAGTTTTGACACGGCAACCGGAGATCTGTATATCGCCGATGTCGGTCAAAATCTCTGGGAGGAGATCAATTTTCAACCCGCTGATAGCCCGGGCGGCGAAAACTATGGCTGGAACTGGTTTGAAGGCAGCGCCGTTTACCGCGGCGGCGGCGATCCGTCGGCGGTGGTGATGCCGGTTGCCGAGTATACACGCAATGAAGGTATCAGCGTCACGGGCGGCTATGTTTACCGTGGCACACAGATTCCCGCACTGGTTGGATACTACGTGTATGGCGACTTCGGCTCAGGCAATATTTGGACGCTGCGACGCGACGATGCCGGCGTATGGCAGTCTCATCAGCTGATGCGCGCGCAAGGTCGTGCAATTAGCTCATTTGGGGTTGATGAAGCTGGCGAGCTTTATCTGGTTGATTATGGCGGAACCATCCTGAAATTCGTGCCAGCCAATTGAACGAACGTCCGTTTAGCCAGCTTGGAAAAGCGCGGCTTTGCCACTATAGTAGGTGTGATCTCATTACGCGCTGAGGCTTGCCCATGCGTACTCGCACCTTGCTTTTAACCAGCTTTTTCTTGCTGGCCTTGGTGGTTTCAGCCGCGGCACAAACCCCGCCAGACTACGCGATTCGCAACATCCGCACGGTGCTGCCAAGCCAAACTGGCCAGCTCGCGCTGCAATTTGAGGTTCGTAATTTGGGCGGGCCAGCCAGCATCGCGACGACTGCGCGCGTCGTCGTCGCTGCGACAGGCCAAGTTTTAGCTGAACAAACGGTAGCCCCGCTGGCAGCCGACCAAGAAGTGACGCTGACGATCGAGCTGCCGACCGCTTCACTTCCGGCAGGCACACAGGTTTCGCTGCGTGCTGAGGTTGGCATTGGCGATATTGAACCTGTCAACGCACCGACCATCGACAACAACGTCGCGACGATCCGGGTGGTTGTGCCGGCCGTCGCGCCTGATGGTTCGCTCGAGGTCACGGCGCCTGAAACGCAGGTGCGTGAAAGCGCTTGGCCGTTCGGCATCGACCCTACTAACCCGCTGCACGCGGCGCTGCTGCTTGGCGCTGGCGGCATCCTGCTCATCCTCATATGGATGCTGACGGTCATCCTCAGGCTGATCTTCGTCCGGCCGCCCACCTTCACCACATGGCAGCCGCCATACACCATGATGCCGCTGCTAGATCCCAACTCAACGGGTGGGCGGCGCCAGCTCTGGCAGCAGCACGCGCAAAGCGACGCTCTGCCCTTACCCTGCGTCAGTGGCAGCTTCATGGCGCGCAAAATCGCTCTCGGCATGAACGGCGTCAAGCTCGATCGTTGGCGGGTGACCGCGCTGCGCCTCAGTCAATACGACATGTATGGCCGCGTCGCGCGGACACAGGTCGTTGCATCCCAGCGGGTCGTCAATCGCATTGACCGTGCCGTGCGAAAAAGCGCCAAGCTCACGCCTAAACGCGCTCAAAGTCTTCTGCGGCCGGCAGCGAACCGGCTTATGCGCACATTCTGGCGCAAAATCAAACGGACCCCGGGCCTGCCAATCGCGCTTGACCTGCGTTTGCGCGGCCTGCACGGCGAAGTTCGCATCCTGTTCGAGCTTCATCAATGTGTTGAGGGACGATGGCAGCGCATCGACCAATGGGAACCGGAGATGAACGTGATGAGCGGCTTCATCTACGAAAACTTCACCTATGCGCTGTATGGCCAGCAGGCGGGCGAGACGCCGCGCCAGTTCCGCAAACGCCTGCGCAATGATTTGACGCAGGCTCTAGTCGCCATGATTGTGCAGGCGCCGGCGGCTGCACCCGATCTGGAGCTAACAGCCGATACCGCTCAGCTCAAAACGGTGGAACAAGCAGCGGATACGCTCCCGGGTTAAGGCTGCACGCCGAAATAAAAAGACCCGCCAGCATCTAAGCTGACGGGCTATCAAATTACGGTGCTGCTAATCGGTTGCTAGCTATTGTGGCGTCGGAACAACGACAACCTGCGGGTTGTTCGGCGTGCCGATCGCAGCGATGAAATAATTGACTCCCGCCAGCAAGCGCGTGCCGGCCAGTTCAAGGATAACCGGTTCCGTTGCGCCCGCTGGGACGATCGCAATGTCATAGACGCCTGCGCCAACTTCGCGCGTATCGAATCCGTCATTATCGCCCAGCGTTCCCGGATAACCCAACGCCCCGATCAACAAGTTGCCATTAGCCAGCACATCGACGACCGGCGCACCTTTGATGGCGTGGAAAACGCTGACGCGTGTGCGTCCATCAGCCAGTTCACTGTAATCCTCATCCAAGAAATTGAGCTGAATGCGGCGGTCGATCGCAACAATGCCGGTTGCAGCGACCGTTGTGCGCGTCCCGGCGTTGACGCGGCGGATGACAGACCCGCCCGGCTCTTGGCCTGTCGGGACGACGGCGAAGCGGTAAGCGCCCTCCGAAACTTCCACCCAGTCGCTGACGACGCCGAAGGTCACGCCTTCCAGCAGCAGTTCATCGTTGACATAGACATCCACAGTGCCGCCATCTGGCGAGAAATGCGCCACGCGCACGAACGAGCGGCTGGCATCGAGCATGCGCTGCACGGAGGGCGGAATGAGCACCCGTTGGGCCACATGAACGATGCCATTGGATGCGACCTGATCGGGGTTGCGGATCTCAACGCCATTGGCAGTGAAGACACCACGCTCCAGATTGAAAGTGACCGACGCGCCCTCCAATGCCGTTTCGATGGTTGGCCCGGAGGTGAGTTCGCGGAAGAAATACCGGCCGGGCAGCACGTGGAAAAGCAGGATGTCAGTGAGGGTCTCGCGATCCGCGAGCAGGTCTTCAGGCGTCAGCCCCAATTCTTGCAGCGAAGCAGCAATCGCCTCATCGGTGGGCGCTAGCAGCGTGAACGGCCCCTCGCCGCTGAGCACATCGGCCAAACCGGCAGCTTGAACCGCCGCCAAAAGCGTCGAGAAGCGCCCGTCATTGGCGAGCAGTTCTGGGATGCTTGGGCGGTCTTGGGCGAGGGCAGGCACCACAGCGGATAATAGTAAGATTGCGACAATAATTAAAGCGATCAACTTGCGCATGGAATGGCCTCCTATAATATGTCGGAACAGATTTTGAAGCCGAAAAAAGCAAAAGTTAAAGCATTTCATATTTTAGCACGGCGGTTGATCGGAAAAAAAGAGAATGGAAAATATCTAAACGGCTGTTAACAATTGCTGTTTTCATCATGCTGTGTTGGCTCGTCGGGCGGCGCAGACTCGGGCCTCTCACCGGGTGGAGGCCCGGTTACCGCATAAATCAGAACGCCCAGCGATGCCAAAAAAAATGAACCAACAACGCCGATTGCTTGCAGCGGGCCAAAGATCACCTCAACCCCCTCCGCTCGCAGATGTGAGCCAAACCCCAGAAAGTCAGCAAATCCCGCCATCGCTCCAAAGACGAGGCCTGTCAAGGTCAAGCGGATGCCAACCTGCTGGGCCAGGTTAGAGGGGCGTCCAGCGTAAAACGTAAACTTCACATAGATAAGCGCGCCAAGATGAAGCAGCGTATAGCCGACTAGAATCACCGTGAATTGAACAACACCCACGCCGCGGCCGGGTGTGATGCCAGTGACGCCGGGGAACAATCCCATGAAAATGATGATCGCTCCCAGTGACCCGAGCGCGATCCCGATCTGGGGGATGCCCGTCATCACCGCTCCTAAGACAGCGCCCGACGCAGACACCGCAGCATATTCCCGCCCATGACCGCCGCGACATCAGCTTCAGAAAAGCCGCGCGCACGCAAATGATGCGCAATCTGCGGCAAATCGGCGATCGAGTCCATTCCGTCGGGGATGCTCTCAGCGCCGAAACCGCCGTCAAAATCGGTACCAATGCCAACATAAGCCGCGCTGCCGGTAAGTTGGCAGACATAATCGATCGCATCAACAGCGGTCGAAAGCGGCACATCGCGCTTGTGCGAGCTGGCGCGCGTCCAGCCCTCACGCAGAAAGCGATTGTAAAAGACGATCCCCATGACGCCGTCGCGCTCAGCCAGCCGCAGAATCATGTCATCAGAAAGGTGGCGATCGCTGTTGACGAACTGGCGTGGATTGCTATGCGAGGCGATAACCACGCCGTCGTACCGGTCGAGTGCTTGAAAATAAGCCTGCTCAGCCATGTGCGACAAATCGAGGATCGCACCCAGATCGGCCATCACACCAAGCAACTCAACCCCTAACGACGTCAGTGGGCCAGGCGCGCCAGTTCCACCGCAGTAGCGAGTTCCCGCCCATGCTGGCCCAACGATGCGCACGCCCCGAGCGTACCATTCCTCAAACTGCTTAGGTTCAAGGATGACATCCGCATTTTCGATCAAGAGGACGAGACCTTGTTTGCGGGCTGCTTCATTCCCCGGCTGCCACGTCTTCAAGACTGCATCAAGCTCTGCAGCGTGGGCCACCGCCTGCAACCGCGGCTCTGTTTCAAACAAGCGTTGGTAATAATCCCACTGCGCCAGCCCCAGCGCATAGGCTTGCTGGGGCGTGGTATAAGTTAACTTGTCACTGAGGATGAGGGGATTCGTCTTCGGGGCGGTAAAAATGGTCGCGAATACGACTCCCACTCCCGCGCCCAAACTGTCGGGAAGCCCAAGGGTGACAAGACCGGCTGTTTCAGGGACTAAGGTTCCCGCTTCAGACCGCCGTTTCGTGTCTACACTAACACGATAATCCCGACCGTAGTTCAGCGCATTAAAAGCAAGGTCTTGATGGGCATCAACGATCAACATGGATGTCAGTTCCAAGGGTGGAGCGAATACGACGATTGTACGCTATCCCATCTAAAAGCCAAAGACGCAGACGCTGCCGGCAGGTTAACGAGTTGTAAACTGTACGATTGGACGCCGAACGCAAAGGCCGTACATCATGCGCCATTTATTTTTATTTTAGTTAACGCTGCTAAAACTCATCATTCCATCATCTTCTCTTCAGGCTGCACACTTAGAGTCTGACTGCTGATGATGGAGATAATTCCCTGATGGAAGACTCAAAACATCCCGCCGTTTTGTGGGGCGCACTGGTTGGCACGCTCTTGATGATCGCGGCACTGTCCATCTTTTTTTTCGGCTTTGCTGCGGCCAGTTTTGTTTTCGTCCCGTTCTCCCTGTTCGATTGGATCGCTCGCACTTTACCCGGGCCTCTAATCACATTTGGTATCGATCTCATGGTCGATATCATCATGGCGCTCAATATCGGTTCACTCGCTGAGACGGCCAAGACGGCTGAACATATCCTCGCGCTGATCTTCATGCTCGCGATCGGCGCAATCGCGAGCGCGCTTTTTTTCTCGCTGATGCGCCAGATCGCCCAACGCGGCGCCATTCGCAGACACAGCAGCATTCCCGGCGCGGCGCTCGGCATCTCAGTTGGGGTTCCTCTATGGCTCATCACTCAGGCGGTTCCCGGCGTGGAGATAGCTGGCCCTATCCTCAATGCGATTTGGATCGTCGGCGTGATGCTGCTGTGGGGCGCGGCAGTCGGCTGGGTTTATCACATGCTGGCATTTGGTGAAGCACCGAAACCCCAAATCAATGATCCAGCCGCCTACAGCAGCGTGTACCGGATCGATCGACGTCGTTTCCTCATACAAGTCGGCGGAGCTACCGCCGCGATCACTGTCATCGGGGCTGGTTTAGGCAGCTTGCTTCGACAAGAAGACAGTTTCTCGGCGGCGCCTTCAACGGGCGCCACGATCGACCCCGAACTAGCGCAGCAGCTGGCTGCCCTGCCGAATGCCGATGATCCGGTCGTCCCCGCCCCCGGAACGCGCCTCGAGATCACCCCGGTTGAACAACACTACCGGATCGACATTAACTCGCTGCCTATCGTCATCCCTGAAGAGAGCTACACCCTGCTTTTTGTCTCCGCCCTCAATGATGAGGGGTCGCTTACCGTGCTGAAGGAATTCACGCTAGAGGAGCTGCGCAGCAGCTATGAACCCGTGAGCGCTCACATCACGATGGCATGCATCTCGAACCGCATCGCTGGGCCGCTGATCGGCACAACGCTGTGGACGGGCGTGCGCTTGCAAACTTTGCTAGAAGATGTAGGCATCCCCGACGGCGCAACCCATTTAAAGATCACGTCGGCCGATGGATTTGATGAAACAGTCGCCCTTGACCTGATTGCTGCTGATGATCGCATTATGTTGGCTTACGCGTGGGATGGCCAGCCGCTCACCGCTGATCATGGCTTCCCGCTGCGCATTCACATTCCTGACCGTTATGGCATGAAACAGCCGAAGTGGATCACCAGCATCGAGTTCATCAGCGGCGATCAGGATGGTTACTGGGTGCGGCGCGGTTGGGACAAAGAGGCGTTCGTTCGGGCGACATCCGTCATCGACACCGTAGCAACCAGCGCCATGACGACAGATGAAGCCGGCCAGCAGTTGATCCCGATTGGCGGGATCGCATGGGCAGGCGCGCGCGGCATCTCGCGAGTGGAAGTGCGCGTTAACGGCGGCGAGTGGATCGAGGCCCGGCTGCGCCAGCCGCTCTCTGACCGCACTTGGTCGATCTGGCGCTATGACTGGCCGTTCACACCCGGCATGCACACCTTCGAAGTGCGCTGTGCCGAAGGCGACGGCACGCCGCAGATCGAGGCGCAAAATCCAGTTCGCCCCAGTGGCGCGACCGGCATTCACTCGACCCGCGCCTCTGTATAAACATTGAGCGGGAGGGCCGCTTGTTTTTGTTTGAGATAGGCCTCGATTTCTCGCACCGCTGTCGCGGCCTCCCGGCGAATGTTGTTGAGCGGCCCTAAGCCTCGATAGAAGCGGCCGACCAAGTACAGACCGGGATAGCCAAGCACTTGGGTTAGGCCACCCTCGATGTCATCGCTGATGCGGCGCGGCCAACCATCGACGTCTGTTTCGTAATCAATGTCGAGATAGCCGATGGCCGGGCGGTAACCTGTTGACAGGATCAAACTGTCGATCGTATAGCTGCTGCCATCGACCAAAACTGCTTCGTCGGTTTCGAGGCGAGCGATACCCGCGACTGGCCGAATCTTTCCCGCTTTCACAGCATCGATCAAAGCGCGACCGCGCACAGGCGTTGAGCTACCTTGCCGATCGGTGCGGTTTGGCGCTAGCTTGAGCCCAAGCTCATGCGCATCGGGATAACTTTGATAAACGATTTTATTGACGATCGCTTTGCGCCAGCGCGACGGAACGAAAATGCGTGCCAGCATTTGCCACAGCGTATCGGGGAGCCCGTAGGGATAGCGTCGCGCAATGACAATATCGCTACGCACGGACAGCAGCACCGGCAGTTTCGCCACCTCCACCAGTTCAAGCGCAATATCGACGCCGCTCGGCCCACTGCCGACGACCATCACGCGCTGCTCTCGGAAAGGTTCAGCGTGATGATAATCGCGCGCATGCAGGACGTTGATGGCTGTCGTCTGCAAGCCGGGAATATCGGGGATGTATGGGTTGCTGAAGCGGCCAGTAGCGACGATCACAGCATCGAAGTGATAAACGCCGCGATTTGTCTCAACGCGCCAGCCGCCATTTTCCGGTGCCACGCGATGGACCTCAACTTGCAGCACGATATGAAATTGGTGATCATCGCTGTAGCGGCGCAAATACTCGTAAAGCTGGCGGCCAGTCGCATAATAACCATAGCGCAGCGGCATCCTGCGCCCGGGCAAATGGGTGACGAAGCTGGCTGTGTTTAACCGCAGCGTTGGGTACAGGTTCGACCATGTTGAGGCGATGTGATCGGCGCGATCAACGACAGTATAAGAGATGCCGGCCCGCTCCAGATAATAGGCGCTCGCCAGCCCTGCTGGGCCAGCGCCGATCACCAGCACGGCGCCGCCAATCTCACTCACCGGCCTGCTCTCCCTCAAGATTGGGCATAGGCATCGCTGTCGCGGCAACCGCCGTCGCCGTCGCAGCCATAAATGGACGATAGACGGTCGGGACGCGTTCAAGCGTCTGTGCATAAGCAGCAGCTTCTTGCGGGTTGCGCGGAAGCAGCGTGGCATACCGCGCCAGTTCGGGCGCCATCAGGAAATCGCGCGTCATAGCGGCCTCGGTTTCAACCGCATCATACTCCTCGCGTGGCGCTTGAATGCCAAGCACGCCCACTCCGTAAACCCCTAACACGAACATCCCTAACGCCAAGCTCAACAAAAACAGGCCAAAAAGGCGGTTTGAACGCCGCACCGAGGCCGTGCGCACTTTCAGCGGGCGCCCAGCATCAGGAGACAGCGCGGCCTCGACTTGCTGGCGCACCAGCGCAAAATCGTAATCGTCGCTCAAATCAACGGCGTAAAGGTGATCGATCAGATCGGGCAGTTCCCGTTTTTGGGCGAGCACTGGGACGATATGCGCTCCGCGGTCGAGCGCCGCATTCAGCAACATGTTAAAGGTTCGATCGCGTTCTGCGTCTGCAGTCAGGATGACAATCGTCACCCCGCCGCGCTCAAGCGCTTGAACTGCTTGCACAGGCTCCGCTGTATAGCCCACGGCGCGCAGATCGTTCGCGATGCGTTCGGCGAGCGCTGCACTTTCAGGGGTCGATAGGATATTCATAGTGATGAGACCTTATTGCAAATGCTGTCAAGAATTAGCAAGTGGCGCAGTGCCCGATGCTTCAAACGATCGAACATAGTTGACGATGTCCCAGCGCGACCCGGTATCGAGAGCCGCCGAGCAAGCCGGTAGCCCGCGCCATCCTTGTGACGTGTAAGCGAACAGCTCTTCGTCGCGCGTGCGCGGCAGCCGACGCAGCAGATCCGCCCAATCGGCCTGAGCGCGCCAATCGCCACATGCTTCCCCTAGAGCCGCTCGGCCACGCAGCAGTGACGCCATATCGGGCAGCACGGAATTAACGATAGCCGGCGGCGGGTTGACGGTGCGCTCATACTGAATTGCAGCCTCTTCCGTTAGCCTGATGCCAACAACCACCAGCACAGCGGTTAGAACGAGCGCGGCGACGGCGACGAGCACGACCGTCGGGCTGAGATCGAGCGCGCGAACGAACCGGCGCAGCAGCGGATAAAGCGCGTAGCCGACCGCTGCCAGTACGCCAACCAGCAAAATTAGATTGATCAGCGTGGGGTCTCGGCTCTGAATCACCGCGGCATCTGCCGAAATGTCCCACTGAAACGCCGCACGCTGCATGGTTTCGCCATCGCCAAATTCGAGCAGCGTCTGCCAGAGACCGGGCCGATCGATCTCCGCGCCAGCAGCGGTAAATAAACCCTCTCCAAGCGGTTCTGCCACCTGCCAGTCTCCGCGCCGATCCAGCGGCGGATGCGCCATGCGCAGGCGCACCGTTAAGTCGTTCGCCGGCGCCCCATCACGCAGCACCACAGCGTCATACGTGTTGACGCCCGGCCCACCGGGGACCAGCGAAAACGCGATCGAATAATCTCCTAACTGGGACTCCGCGCGAGGCGGGGCAATGGACTGGCCAGCCAGATCTAAAGGTGGCACCGGGGTCGCACTTAGATACGCGGCAGACATGAGCACGCCAAGCGCTACCAACGCCTCAAGGCGTAGCGTAGGCAGAAAACTGCTGACGCGGTTGATCAGCCCGGAGAAACGCGCATAACGCGCCGGACGCAGCGCAATGTGGTGGAGTGCGCCTATCCCTACCAGCACCAGCACGAGCAATGCCTTCAGCGCCAGCGCGCCGCCGTATGTCGTAGCCATATCAGCGGGCTGCGTGACCCAATTTGAAGCGTTATACAACCCCGTTGCAATCACGATGAGCAAGCAGGCAACTGCGACCGGCGAAAAGCGATTAAGCGCAGCCAGCAGAGCGCGGCGGCGCGCATCGCCCTCGTAAGGCTGAAGCGCGGCTGGCGCGATCAACGCGAGCGCCGCCGCCCCACCTACCCAGATGGCAGCCGCCACGCCATGCAGCCAATCGCTCGTGATAGCGATCCACGGCAGCAGCAGTGAGCCGGCCGCGTGACTGGCAACGCTAAGCGTCGCAAACGTCAACGCAAACACCCACACATTGGCTGCCCAAAAAGCGCGCACAGTTTCTGGCTGCGAGCTGCGCAAATATAAACTGAGGCCATGCAGCACAGCCGCTAAGCCTAACAACAGCATACGGACGTTCCACGTATCGCCAAAGCGCGTGCCAATGCGAACGACTTGCCATAAACCATCGCGCAGGACGCGCGCCGCATCGGCCCCGAAGAAGACCATCGTCTGCTGGAGCAGCGCAAGTAGGTTGCCGAGGATCGCAATGATTAGCGCAGCGATCACGATCGTGTTGAGCCGCCTCATCACGCGCGGCGGCAGGTTGCCAGCGCGATGCACACTGCTGCCCCATGCGGGCAGCAGCACAAGGTTATAGAGCGCAAACGTCCCCAGCAGTAGGGTAAGGCTGGAGAGGACGAGCACCTTCCAGACGACCTCAAGCGCGATGGCTCGATCGGTCGCCGCCAGCCCAGCCACCCCACTGACCACCTCGCCGACAAAAAAGACGCGGCTCTCAACAATGACGTGACCATCAGCGGCGAAAGCCACGCGCAGCTCATTGATGTAAGCGCCATCGCCAAGGCCTGCCGGCAAGCGCGCTTCCATCAAGGTGGGGTTGGTTGGAGAAACACCACCGGTTGCGATCACTTCGCCGTTCAAGTCGCGCGTCGTGATACTGCTGAAATCCGGCTCCAATGCCTCGCTAAACCAGTACTGCAGACGAACCGGCGCACGTTCTAACACCGCGCGATCTTCAGGGATCGACCGGACGAGGTAGCCATGCGCGCTCACGGGTTGGGCGGCAAGCAAAATGAAAGCAGCGATCAAGATGATGCGCAGTGTGCGCTGGCGCTCACTCGAGCGTGAAGCGATCTTCAGGAGCATGATTTCCAGAGGCAGGCTGTGCCGGCTGGCTAGGCGGCGGGTCAGCATCGAGGGTGGCGCTGCGGCTTTTCACCCAGCTATAGCCCATGATCGCCAGAAAGACAATGATGACACCTAAGAAGATGATCTCGTCCCACCAACCGAGCGCGCCATGCGCAAGTACCAGCGGCATCATAGCAGTTACTTTCCATTTTCGATAATGTCATTATACATTGATGCACAAGTTTTTGTGGTTTTTTTCACGAGGCGCTCAGCACAAAAAAGCAGCGAACGAACGCTGCCACGTCCCGATGCCCCTGATAGGAATCGAACCTATGCGCACGGCTTAGGAGTCCGCCGCTCTATCCACTGAGCTACAGGGGCTTTACAGAGATTATACCACGTTTTGAGGGTAAAACGCCAAAACTTGGTCTTCCCCGCTCGTCATCTGAATGCTAGAGTGTGTTGCTGTGCTGCAACGCAGCGGGCAGCAAATGCGTATGACATAATAACGCGACGATGACGGAAACCTCTCATCAAATGCAAGATAAACAGGCAGACCGGGTGACGCCACCAGCCGAAGAACGCGGCGCGCTCCCTCCGCCTCCGCCCACTTATGCGACCGGGGGCATCGCACCGGTCGAGGCTTATACAGTGCCTGATCAGCGCGGCTGCGTCGCCAGCGGCTGCGGCTATGTGATGCTTGGCATGGGCGGCTGCGGGCTGCTGACTGGCATCATCATCGCTGCGTTGATCCTGCTGGGCTACACCTCGGTCAACAATTTAGTCGACAGCGTAACCGGCATCTTCAACCTTGCGCCAGCGCCGCCGCGCGCAGTCACGACCAGCACACAAAGCTTGCTCATCGGCATTCAGCCCCTCGGCCAGCTCGTGAGCGTGAGCACACAGCTCGCTAAAGCCGATCTTCATGTTGGCATCCAGCAGGGTGCGCTCAATGCCTGCGGCTTCGGCGCCAGCCATGTCGCTCAAGGGACGATCGAGGCGGGTATCGACTTATCGCGCATCACGGAGCGCGATCTCGTCTATGATGAAGCGCGCGAAACTTATATCTTGACCGTGCCGGCGCCGCGGCTAACAGGCTGCCATGTCAACTATATTCGCCAGTATGACCGCTCAATCACGGCGTGCAACGTCGATTGGGACGAAGCGCGTATGCTGGCGCAACATACCGCGCTGATCGAATTTCGTGACGATGCGCTAGAGGGTGGTTTGCTCGATCGCGCAAGAATGGAGACGCAGCTCGTGCTGGGCAACTTCGTCCAACTGGTGACCGGCCGGCCGGTTGAGATTCGCTTCCGCGACGAAGAGCGACCGCAAATGCCCACTTCATGCGATCCGCAGCTTCCGCTCGGATGGTCGCAAGACCCTATCACCCGGCGCTGGTCGCGCGGTCAGTAAGCGCCTTGGCGCAGCAGCACGCGCGGGATGGTCATCATCAGGATCTGCGCATCAAGCTGCATCGACCAATTCTCAATGTAATAGATATCAAGCAAGCACATTTCATCAAACGGCACTTCACTGCGGCCGCTGACCTGCCATAGACCGGTCATTCCTGGTTTGACTTGCAGCCGCTGCATGTGCCATGGTTCGTAAAGCGCTACCTCGTCCGGCGTCGGCGGGCGCGGCCCCACCAAGCTCATATGCCCGGTAACAACATTGAATAAGTTCGGCAGTTCGTCAAGGCTGGTGCGACGGATGAAACGCCCAACCCGCGTGATGCGCGGGTCGTCTTTGATCTTGGGATGACGCGGATCAAGGTCATAGCGTTCAACGAGCAGGTGGCGTAGATTGTCGGCATCGGGCACCATGCTGCGAAATTTCACCATGTTGAATTCACGACCGTTCTCGCCAACGCGCCGCGCCGTGTAAAAGATCGGCCCGGGGCCTTCAAGTCGAATTGCCAGCGCCACCAGTGCGAACAACGGCAGCAGCAGCGGCAGCGCAAGCACGATCAAGATAAGATCGACCGCGCGCTTGATCAAACGGTTGCTGCCCTTGAAAGGGACATGTCCATTCACGCGCAGCAGCGGGATGCCATCGACATTCTCGACCTGCACTTGCCGCAAGTTAAGCTGAAAGACATCGGGAACAACACTGACTTCGACGCCGCGCCGCTGGCAGATCTGAATCAAGCTCACGATCCGGTCGTGATAGCGCCATGGCAGCGTAATCACAACCAGATCGACTTTGTGGTCGTTAAGCGCCGCCTCGAGATTATCAAGGCCGCCCAACCCCAATACACGGCCGAGATCGATGCTGCCGCGTTCCGGGTCATCATCGAGATACCCGATCGGCAGATAGCCGAGCGATTTGCGCGCCACCATCGTCCTCAACACTGCCCTACCGACATCTCCCGCTCCAACTACCAAAGTGCGCTGCACACCAATGCCGCGAGCGCGCAGCTGCGCATAAACCGCGCGGCGCGCCAAGCGCGCCAACGACAGTAGGATGATCGTGATGGCCGCGACATAGATCATCATCAACCGGCTGAAGACGACTGGTTGGAAGATGAAGCTGATCGCCAGCAGCACGACCGTTGCGTTAGTGACCCCGTTAACGATAGTGTAGACTTCATCCAGCCAGCCGCGCACGCGGCTGTTGCGATACAGCCCGCTGCCGCGGTAATTAACATACAGCCAGATGATATAAACGATCGCATAGGGGATGTATGGCCCAAACGGCGCGGCGTTGAATTCGAAGACTGGCAGGATGATCTGAAACTGATAGCGAACAACGTAGGCGATCATGAAGGCGGTAAATGCCAGTGCCGCATCAACGACCGGCATTAACCAGGGCGGCTCTTTGAGAGGATGAACCGAGTCTTCAAACTGCTCGCGCATCGCTGTCTGCTATTGTAATGCCCGTTGATAGCTCAGTATCGTCTGCTTAGCTGTCTCGACCCATGTGAAACGCTGCGCCTGAACCAAACCCGCCTCGCGCGCAGCCCTGCGCCACTGTACATCTTCCGCAGCGCGGCGCAGGGCTTCACGCCAAGCCGCGGGATCGTGCGGGGGCAGGCATAACCCAGCAGAGCCAGCAACTTCAGGAAGCGAAGACGTATTTGAGACCAAGACGGGAAGCCCGCAAGCCATCGCTTCCAGCACCGGCAGGCCGAATCCTTCAAAAATCGAAGGATAGACGAATACTTCTGCGCTATTGTACCAGAATGGCAGCTCATCTGAGGAGATGAAGCCGGCAAAGTGCACAGAGTCGCCTAACCCCAGCCGCTCAACTGCTTCGAAGATTGGGGCATATCCCCAGCCCTTCGCCCCGCCGATGATCAACGGCAGCCGGCTGGCAAACGATAGACCAGCGTAGGCTTCGAGCAGCATTAGCAGGTTTTTGCGGGGTTCCAGCGTGCCAATGAAAAGCCAGAAACGTTCAGGCAGGCCCTTAGCTTGGCGAAATTTGGCGACAAGCTCGGGGAGCAGTGGTCGAAACGTCTGGGCGGCGAAACCGGGTGGCGCTACATCGACTAGCTCTGGCGCGATGCCGAATGTTGTACTGATATCATGCGCTGTGCTATGCGATATTGCGATCACGCGACGGGCACGCCGGCAGCTCAACCGTGAGAGTGCGCGCAGGTACCAGCGGCGCAAGCGCGGCAGCCGGTCGGGATGATGGACGAAGCTCAAGTCGTAAACCGTTACGACCGACGGCCGGCGCAACCACAGCGGCGCGACGAACGCTAATCCATGATACAGGTCAAACGGCGATAGACCGGCAGGTTGGATCAACTGCTCCCAGAGGATGCGCACAAGCGGAGACGATGTATCCAGCCGTGAGCGCCGCAGCGCCAGCCCCGGGTAGGCTGCGCTGCACTGCCGGCCTACCAGCACTGTGAACTGCCAGTCTGTAGGCGCAGCAGCAGGCAAGCAGCGCAGTAACCCATCGATGTAACCGTGTATGCCGGCTGTCCGGTAGCCGGCGCCGCTGGCTAATAAATGCGCGTTTAGTCCGATATGCATGAGCAGGCATTATAACCTGCGCGCTCACAATGCGCTTACATCGGCATAATCTCAAGCCAAACGCGCCGGTCGCCACGCAGCCGCCCTACTAAGTCGAAGGCCCACTTCTGCCAACTGTACTTACGATTGAGCAGGGCATCGGCATGAGGCGCATCCTCTTCAGGCAGAATGCGCGCCATCGCTTCAGCGCTCTCTCCAAGCAGTTCGCCGCGCACTGTGCACGGCGCAACTTCGACCTGTGCATTACGGCGAATGCGCTTTACTTTGCCGGACTCCGCGCCGGTGACGACGTACAGATGATCTCCCTCTTGGGCAAACCATACTGGCGTTGGTACGGGCGTGCCATCTTTACGGAAGGTGGTTAAACTCATGTAACGATGGCCGGCTAAATGTCTAAAAGGCGAATTCGCTGCCACTTTCATTCACTATTCCCCTTAGTGCGGTACGATATAATCTAATCTTGTAATCACGGCGTCTGTAATCTCGTTTAGCGAGGCATGAGAAAGCGCTATGAACTCGCAGCTCCCCGGCCCGGCCCATTACCCGCAGATTACTCCCCAGAACGCATGGAGGACGCATCAAATTGGTTTGATTCGCTGCGCGTTCATTGCTGCGCTGCGCTGGTCTGCCGATGGGTGCTTGCTGGCGGTCGCGCATGGCAACGGGGTGTGGATCTGGCGGGATGCGTTGGACGCTGAACCTCATCTCACCCTACCCAGCCCGGACTGTCCAGTCAAAGGAATTGCTTTTCACCCGCGCACCCGTTTGATCGCGACAGCGAGTGCCGATGCCATCGTGCGTTTATGGAACATGAACAGCGGGCAATGTCGATCGACGATCGCCGGTCTTGAGCATGGTGCGGAAGCGCTCGCGTTTCATCCGGAAGGACACTTGCTCGCGATTGGAGGAATCGACGGCATCCTTCGTCTGCTCGATCTGAAAAGCGGCAGCCGCGCGCTGCTTGAAGGACATCAAGACGAGATCACCGCGCTGGCGTTCACACCCGATGGCATGCTGATCTCTGCTTCTCGCGATGGGACTGTGCGTCTATGGCGCCCGACACCGCAAAGTCCACGGTGGTTCGTCGTGAGGATGATCTGGCGCCACGAGGACTGGGTGCGCGATCTCAGCTTAAACGAGGCTGCGACCCTGATGGCGACGGCTTGTAAAGATGGAACGACCCACCTATTTGCGCTGCCTGATCAGCAGCGCATACACGTCATTGAGGCGCATGAGGGAGGCTGCGACGCGGCTGCATTAAGCGCCGATGGCGCTGTACTGGCGAGCGGCGGGCGCGACGCGCGCGTGCGCTTATGGGATACAACCAGCGGAACCCTCTTGGCTGAGCTAGACGGCCACACGCGCCCTGTATTAACAGCTGGTTTCAATCCTGCGGGAACTCTGTTGATTACTGGAAGCGGCGATAACAGCCTGCGTATATGGGCGGCAGGCGATGACAGAAGTTCAACTGCCAGCCCCGCCGATTGACGCTCTCTCGTGGGGCAGCTATACTAACGGCATTCAGCCAAAATGAGAAAGCACGGTGACAAGCATGGATACACCTGCCGTTAACCCCGAACTTCTTGAGATCTTGCGCTGCCCAGTAGCGGTACACTACACCGATCGCGGCGAGGACCCGGGGCGGCTGGAACTGGTCAAAGGCTGCTGGCTCGTCTGTGCTGATTCGGGTTATAAGTACCCCATCCGCGATGGCATTCCAGTGATGCTGGTTGAAGAGGGCGCCAAATGGAAAGATACCCCCATTGAGGATCTGCCTGTCCCGCCGCCAGCAACCTAAGCGCTGTTTCCAAGTAATGTCTCTTCACCCATAGCTGTACATTCCACCACAGCGCGAAGTATTGCAGTCTCAATTGCGTGTGTTTGGCAGTCACGTTATACTGCGAATAATATGCATGTTCTTAACCACAGTGAAGAGACCAGCCAATGGCCGACTTTACGCCGCACGTAGCGCCAGCTCGCGAACCCTCTGCCTTACCAGTCATGGTACCGAAGAAGCTTGTCGGCCGTGAAGTGACGTTGGCGCGCGTTTACTCTCTGCTCAAAGAAGCAAAACCTGTCCTACTTTACGGCCCTTCCGGCATTGGCAAATCCGCTTTAGGGGCGACGCTGGCCAGCGCTTACACTGAGCGCGCAGGCGGCGTGTTATGGCTGGATGTGCGCGATCCTTCGCTGACCGACCTGATCGTTAGGGTTGGCCGCGCATACCAGATCGATGCGATCACGTCCAGCGACAATCCACTAGCCCACATCAACAGCGCGGCATCTGCTTTGGCCCAGCAGTCGCCGCTGCTCGTCTTTGATGGCGTCCTAAACGCTCAGACTATCGAGGAATTTCTCGACCGCTGCGCGCGCAACCTGCCAGTGCTGCTGCTCAACGACGAAGAACTCGATGGCGCATGGCCAGGCCTGCGCTTAGGCCGGCTGGAGCCAGACCAGTCGATCGCGCTGTTCAAAATGGCCGCTGAGGTCAACACTGCCGATGTCAGCGATCAAGAGATCGGCGAACTGGCGGAAGCGCTAAACTATACACCGCTGGCGCTGGTGATCGCTGCCGGCGCGGTGCGTGCGACTCGCCAAAGCCCAGCCGAGTTCCTCTCTGCCCTGCCGGATGTGCCTAGCGCACAAGTGACGCCGCAGCTTCTCGCCCTCACCGCGAGTTTTCGTGGCCTCAACAGCGCGTTGCAAGGCCTGATGCTCGTCCTCGGCGCCACTTTTACCGGCTCCGCTTCCGCCGAGATGATTAGCTTGATCGGCGGCGCGCCCGAAGACAGCGTTAAACAAGCGCTGACGATGCTGCTCAACCGCTATCTTGTTGAGCGCCACCAGCGCTACGGCGAACCACATTATCGACTACACCCAGTCGCCCATGCTTTCGCGCAAAGCTGGCTGCGTGGCTCTAACCGGCTGGAGGGGCTGCAAGCCAAAGTGCGCGAAGCCATATTCACCTATGTGCGCAAACACGCTACCTCTCTGCCGGCCGATCACGACCGTCTGTCAGCCGAGATGGATTTGATCGTCGCCACGGCCGCTTGGGCCGCCGACCGCGGTGACCGCGACACTGCGACGCAGCTCGCCAACACATTGATGCAAGCGGGTGATTTCATCAATGTGCGTGGGTATTTGCACGAGCTGCTGATCTTGCGCAAACTGGGTGCCAGTTCCACCAGCGCGTTTCCCGCCTACAATGGCGAGGTTGCGCCAAGCCCCTTCCCTTCTACCAGCGATGAGACGGATATGAGTGAGCCGATCGCGCCGCTGGATGAGGACGACGAGGACGAGGCGCTGGTCGAACTGGAAGAAGCGGCGGAACTCGATCAGGACGAGGAACTGGAAGACGATGTCATCCCCTTCGACGGCGCCGCTTTCACCAGCCGTATTTTACCGGAAGATGACGACACACTGCGAACCTCCCTCTTTGAGGAGCTTGAAAGCGATGATCTCGAGGCAGAAAATGGTGACGACGAGCGAGAGGAATTGCATGCCGATTTTTCTGACGAAGAAGCTTTCGACGAGCTAGAAGATGAAGATTCGGATGAGGACGAACTCGATCTCATCGGTCTTGAACCTTTAGAGACATCGGTGTCGACAGCTGCGGAAACGGCCCCGCTGTCCTTGGAGCCCCCAGCAACGTTCGAGGGTGGAACGATCGCTGAACTACGCCGCCAATTGCTGGCAGCGCGCAGCGCGCACGACCGGCGACGGCAAGCAGAACTTTACAGCGCTATCGCAGCCGAACATGAAAATGCCGGCAACGATAGTGAAGCGATCGCAGCGCATACTGAGGCGCTGGCGCTCTATGAAGCGATCAATGATGTGCCCGGCATGCTCAGCTCGTCGACGGCGCTAGCCGAACTGACGATGCGCACTGACAATTTACAGGCGGCAGTGCATCACGCCACGCGCGGCGCCAAATTGGCGGAAGAACGCGGCAGCGAGATCAGCCAGATGCAACTCCTAACGCTATTGGGAGATGCGCGCCAGCAGCTTGGCGAGAGCGAGGCCGCCATCCACGCTTATTCACAAGCGCTGGCGCTAGCGCGCAAGGCCAACGACGAGCGCGCCGAAGCTGTGCTACTTTACAAGTTGGGTTATGCCCAGCTCGACGATGGCAGTGCCGACATCGCGATCGAAACGTGGGAGACGGCGCTCGCCATGTTTCGCGCGCAGCGCCGACGCGATTATGAGGCCCGCGTGCTTGGCGGGTTGGGAACCGCTTACAGCGATCAAGGGCGCTGGCCAGAGGCGATCAACCTTCACACTTCCGCCTTGCACATTGCCCGCGAAGTCAATGACCGCGAGGAAGAGATCGCTCAGCTTACCAGCTTAGGCTACGCATCCGTGCAGGCCAACCAGCTCGCGCAAGCGGTGCTGCGTTACCGTCAGGCACTGCACGTTGCTTATGAGACCAACGACAAATCGTCGATCGTCAGCATCACGGTCGATCTTGTGCGACTGTTGGTAGAAAGCCCGCGTCACCTAGCGATCGCCGAGCTGCTGGTCGACAGCGCGCTTGCTGTCGACAGCGCCGACCGCGACTTGCGCCGCTTGAAAGAGCGGATCGAAGATGAGCGTGAAGCGCTAGGAAGCTCGGTCGAACTAAAACCCGTGCTGGGTACAGCGCGCGATTATGCGGCGAACGCTTACACCATGTTAGAAGCGTGATAACGCCGGTCTCTCCGCGCAACTTCACGTAGCGATAGGCTGCTGGATCGGCAGCCAGAACCCGAACCGACTGCCGACGTTCTCCTCGCTTTCAACCCAAACCTCGCCGCGGTGGCGTTCTACGATCGTCTTGACGAGGCTAAGACCGAAGCCGCGGCCGTCGACCTGCTCAACTTCTGGTCTACGCACACGATAAAAGGACTCGAACAAGCGAGAGAGCGACTCGCGCGGGATACCGATGCCATTGTCCTCAACGACAAAATTAAGCCGGCCCGCGCGCACATAGGAAAGCACGCGGATACGCCCGTATTCTGGCGTATACTTGATTGCATTGCCCAGAAGATTCTCCATCACTTCGCGGATCAAGACTCGATTCACCAACACGCACGGCACGTTATCCAATTCGAGATGCACGTTGAGCTGCTGCTTCCGGCTGTTTGCCAGCGATCGCAGATTGTTGAGCACGACGTTGACCAGCTCAGCAAAATTGACTTCTTCGTGCAGCTCCAGCGGCGATGTCCGTATCTGCTCCACCCGCAGCAGATCATCAAGCAAATCCTTCATGCGCTCCGTTGATTTCTGGATTACCTCGAGGTATTCAAGGATCGGCGAATCATTGGGCGCATCAAGCGCGATCAGGCTGCAATAGCCAACGATCAGCGCCAGCGGGCTGCGCAGATCGTGCGATGCGATTTGCAGCATTTCGTCTTTGAAACGATTGAGATCGCGCAGGGTGGTCACATCGCGCAGGACGATCACATAGCCGGCCACGGCATCAGATGGGTTCTGCCACACCGATACGTTGACGAGATAATCGCGCTGCCGCTGGTCGGAATGAGCGTCAAATGACCATGACTGACCGGCTTGCAGCGGGCTGGCGATGATGTCACGTATCAATGCGAATATGCTGTCACTGTGCGCATAATCGGCCAGCGGCCGGCCGTAGAGATAGCTTGCCTCTTCTCCCAGAAACTGCGCAGCGGCGGCGTTGGCCAGCAGCAATCTTCCCCCCTCATCGACGACCAGCAGGATCTCCGGCATCGCGTGCAAGATGGCTTCGAGCTGGCGCTGCTGCTGCTGCATGCGGCTAAACAGATGCGAGTTGCGCAGCGCCACCGTCGCCTGGTTGGCGACGATCATGAGCAGACGCAGATCTTGCTCAGTGAAATAGCCTGGCTCCGTATGCAGCACGGTCAGCACGCCGAGCACTTCATCGCCGAACAGAAATGGCACGCAGATAGCTGAGCGCGCGCCCGAGTCGCTGTCAGGAAAAATACACCAACGCGCGTCTTGATGCGTATCGACCACTAAAGCGCCAGTTCGCTCGCGGACGACCCACCCAGCAAGCCCTCGTTCGAGCACACGCTGCGCAAAGTGGATGGACCGCTCCGTATCGTAACGTTCGATATCGTCTCGCTGTGATTTGATGATGACCTGCTGCCATTCGCTGCTGTGTTCGGGATGAAGCAGCAAACTGGCGCGCGTTGCACCCAAGCTGCTCACGGTAACATCGATGACGCGCTCTAAGACGCGATCGCGGTCTAGATCGGTCAAAAGCTGAGAAACTGCCGTGAGCAGTTCCAGATCGTCAGCAGAGGCTCGTTGCGGGATAGTTTGGGACACGCCAATGCACAGTTATATCACCACAGTTTCATCTCAGTAAAGCACGATCGAAACCAATCTACAATAAAAGATCTGTAAATCATATTAGCGCAAAACATAAGATTGGATAAGAGATATAATCTCCTTAGCCTTCATCAATCTTTCTTTTGTCGTCAGAGAGCTGCAGTAGGGGTCGCTGGGTGACTGAGTAGGCTGACGAGCAGCCGCACGCACGCTTCCACATCAGCGAGATCGACTGTCTCGCTAACCGTGTGTAGAAAGCGCGCGGGTATCGAAATGCAGCCGCTCGGCACCCCCGCACGCGCCAGTTGAATCCCAGAAGCATCAGTTGTCCCCAGCTTGAGCAGTTCTAGTTGATAAGGGATACCTTCAGCCTCGGCCCGTCCGACCATCCAATCGCGGATTGCAGGGGGGACGACTAATCCTACATCATGCACTTTGATCGCCGCGCCGCCGCCTAATTTGACCGCCATGCGTTCTGCTTTGATCATGTCCCCGGTCGATGTGCAGTCGAGCGCGATGGCGATATCAGGATTGATGCTGTACGCTGCTGGTCGCGCGCCGCGCAGCCCCACTTCTTCTTGAACTGTGAACACAAACAGCAGCTCATTGGGGGTCTGCCGGTTCAAGCGGCGCATCGCTTCCACGGCCACTGCGCAGCCAACGCGATCATCCATCGCTTTTCCGATCAGCCGCGTGCCGCGCTCTTCCATCGGACGCCAAAAGGTCGCCGGGCTGCCCGGTTGGACGACCGGTTGGCCGCTGCCATCGCTCACATCAATATAAAACTGATCGATTTCCGGCGCGGTAGTGCGCCCGCTCCCAAACGGTTCGGGCAGCGCGATGACGCCAATCGTGCCGTCTTCGAAGCGAACACGGCTGCCGTGCAGCGTGGTATTAAGCAGCCCACCGAGATTGGTGAAGCGCAGGTAGCCGCTTTGCTTTTCGACATAGGTCGCGATGACCCCAATCTCATCCATGTGTGCGGCGATCATCACTTTTGGGCCGCCGCTGCCGACACGACAGATCAAATTACCTAGCGGGTCAACTGCAATCTCATCGGCGTAAGCCTCAACCATAGTGCGAATCAAAGCCCGGACGTGCTGCTCATAGCCAGAAGGTCCCCATGCTTCAACAAGCTGTTTGATAGTTTCCTTCACAATTTTCCCTCTCGTCGACTCAATTATCCTCATCTAGCAGATCGAACGAGTCGTCGTCACCGGTCATCGTTTCCATGATCGTGAAGCCGTGTTCGAGAAAATCTTCATCGCCCCAATCGACAAATAAATCGGCATAAATGCGCTGGCCATCCGCGGTGGCATTTTGCAAAACGTTGACCAACCCGAATACATCTTCAAGCTGGCCACGATGACGGAGCAGCGTTTTGCCATTAAGGTCAACGGCCATCGCTTCGCCCCCATTGTCTGCTTGGTACAAGATCAAGAAGTTGGCATGGCGCCAGGTTTGCGGCGCGAAAGCCAGCGCTGCATTCAAAAGCGCTTGCTCATCAGGAGTCAAATTCTGAGGCGGCGCTTCTTTAATTCGCTTGGGCTTATGGATCAGCGGTTTGCGATCGGGCTTATTCTTCATCATCTAATCCTTACTCGGAGAACTCAAAAGCAGCGCGTGTTAAGCGACCTAGCGCTTGTTTGACAAGCTGCAAGGTATGCTCATAGTCGTCGCGATGAAGGTGGGCAGACGGGCTGTGAATGTAGCGGCAGGGCAATGAAACGACGGCTGTGGGGATGCCGTACCCAGCGCTATGGATCGCACCAGCATCGGTGGCGCCGCCGGGGGCGGTTTTGAATTGATAAGGTATGCTGGCCGCTTCGGCCGTCTCTCGCAAAAAGGCGAGCAGGCGCGGGTTGACGATGATGCTGCGATCAAGAATAGTCAGCACAGGGCCAGCCCCTACGCGGCAGGCCGGGTTTTCTTCGATTATATCGTCTGCTTCCGCCGTGGGATTAGGAACATCGTGAGCGGTCGTCGCCTCGAGGACAAATGCGGCATCAGGTCGCAGCGCCTGCGCGACAACTCGTGCGCCGCGCAGTCCGATCTCTTCTTGAACGGTAAATGCGGCCAGCACCTCGACTGGATATGGCCCCGCCCGCAGCACATCGATCAATAAGGCGCATCCCGCGCGATCATCGAACGCTTTGCCGCGCAGCATCCCCCCTTCAAGCTCGAGATAGCGGCTGGAGAAAGCGATCCGGTCGCCGCGTTTGACCTTCGCCTGCGCATCTTCTTTGCTGCTCGCGCCGATATCGATCCTCAGACTGTTCAGCTTCGTGACCGATTGTTCTTTGTTTAAATGGATCGGCGTCCATGCGATCACGCCGGGGACCGCATTCGCGCCGATCACGACCCGTTTCCCCGGCAAAATGCGTTCATCCACAGTGCCAACAGGCGCGAAACGGATCAGGCCGTCGCCATCGAAGCCTGTGACCATGAACCCGATCTCATCCATATGCGCCGCCAGCAGCACGCGCAGCGGGGGTTCATTCGCGGCTACCGCTGGCAGGCGGCATGTCACGCTGCCCAGCGGATCAATACGGATGTCCTCCGCCACGTCGTTGATGGCCTCCAGCACAATCTCGCGGACGGCGTTCTCCTCTCCAGAAACCCCGATCGCTTCGGACAGTCGCTGTAGGATCATGCTGCGCCCCCTACTGGTGCGGTCTTGTTCGGCTGGGGCCAGCGTATCGCGCTCAGAAATTCATCCTCTAACCCGGCGATAAACGAGGCAAGCAAGCGGCCGCATCGCTCGATATCACGCAGGTCGGCGATCTCGACCGGGGAATGCATGTTGCGAAGCGGGATCTGGAGCAGTGCTGTCGGGATGCCTTCGCGGGCCACTTGTATTGCCCAAGCATCCGTCCCCGTCTGGCCGGGCAGGATATCATCTTGCAGCTTGATCTCAATGCGCTGCGCCGCCTCGCGCAGTTTCTCAACCAATTGCGGGTGGAAATTAGGCCCTACGCCGATGCCCGGCCCGCCGCCTAACTCGAGGGCGACATCGGCCTCAACACCTGGCTGCTGCGCAAAACCTACGTCAAGCGCAATGGCGAGATCCGGCGCGATCGCGTAGGCAGCGGTAGCGGCGCCGCGCAGGCCCACTTCTTCTTGAACCGTCGCTACCGCATAGACATCCCATGTATGAGCGCGCTGAGATAGCTCATACAGACATAACGTGAGCACAGCGAGGCTGGCACGGTTATCGAGCGCCTTGCCAGAAACACGCTTGCCGTTCAACTGCACAAAGGGCGCGTCGATCGTGATCAGGTCTCCCGGCCGCACCAACGCTTCAACGCGCCCGGCAGACAGCCCGACATCGATCACTAACTCATCGAAAGAAGGGTATTTCTGACGCGCCGTCTGCGCCAATAGATGCGGCGGCTTGGCCGCGACAACGCCGGGCAGGGTCTCGCGGCCGTGCACTAAGACAGGCTGCGCCAGCATCAGTCGATTATCAACGCCGCTGATGCGATGAACAAGGATAAACCCCTCGCGAATTTCAGCCACCATCATCCCGATCTCGTCCATATGGGCAGCCAGCATTACACGCCGTGCCGGCTGGTGTGCCGCCGCCCCGCGTTTAATGCCGATCAAGCTGCCGAGACGATCTTCATCGAACTCGTCAACAAAGCCAGCCCATGTTTGGCGCAGCAGGTCGCGAATCGCCCCTTCATGTCCAGAAGGGCCGTGGGCTTCGGACAAATTTTTCAGGTGGCCGATCAGGTCAAACACAAACGTCTCCCCTTTAATTTTAAGATATACCGCGCGAGCGCTGCCGCTTGACGGTCATGAACCGGGCGGAATGATATCACCCAGGCCGAGCGGGCCTTCAGGGGTTGGCGGACAGCCTGTATCAGTAAAGGCGGGCTCAAACGGGCACAAGTCAAGATGATCGGGAATCCCATCGCCATCGCTGTCGATAAACGGCGTCACTGTGACAAAGGGGGTATCAGTCGCGATCGGGAGAGGGGTATCAGTCGGCGGTGGGGGCAGCGTGTCGGTTGGAATCGGCGTTAAAGTGGGCACCGGCGTCAGGGTGGGTGCCAGTGTAGGGGTCGGGAAGATGAAATCGGTAGGCGGCGGCTGAGTGGGAATGAAGACCGTCGGCGGCGGTGGGAAAAACTGCGGCGGCGTCGGCAGCAGCGGTCCAAGCGTCGGCCCGGCGCCGTTCAAAGGCGTAATGCTCGGAAAGGTGATCGGCGTCGCAGTCACGCGCGTCGGCGAAGCTTGGGTGGTCATGATAACTTCGGTTGGCGTCGGCCGCACCCGCTGCGGCGCGGTGCCCCACAACAAAATACCAGCGCAGTAAAAGGGCAGCGTGGCGAGGATGATCATGAACAGGACGATGCGCAAAGTGCGCCGCCGCCGTTCAATTGCGTCAAACTGTTCCATAACCGCTGCACTCCAAACGCCGCATAAATTCGTAATAATACCACATGACGGCAGCAGCCTTAGGCCTGTAAAGCTCGAATTTGATAGAGATCACTATCTTCAAACCCGCGTTTCCGATAATACGCGCGCGTGCCGACCGCGCTAATCACCGCCAGCTTTCGATACCCCGCCTCAGCCGCCAGCGCAACGGCATGCTCGATCAGCAATGTGCCCAACCCAGCATGCTGCGCGCGCCCTGGGGCGGTTACCCCTAGCTCAACCGACTGACCATAAACGTGGACTTCACGAATGATGGCAGCCCCTGCCAGCTCTGGCACCAGCGGCGTGTCGGCATCGGCAGGTAGCGAGAGTCGCAGAAAAGCAGCAATAGCGCGGTCGTCAGTGATGAATTGCAAGAAAGCTTCCTCACCAGTCGAGACAGCATACCGCTGCACATCAAGGGTCAACCCTTCAGTGGTCACTGAACGAAAACGCACCTCACGAGCGCGAATATCGCTGCTGCGCTGGCCGCGACGTGCCAGCTCAGCCTCAACAACCTGCCGGAAGTTAGTCATGCGGTTTCCAACCACAATATCAGTACTGGGGATATCTCGGATCACACGCGTGAGGCGGCAGTACTCGGGCGTCTGCAAGAAGCAGGTCGTCAAAACGGAGAGCAGTTCCTCATGAGTATATGGTCGCCATGCCCCGGTCTGATAGTGACGCATCAATGCCGCGCTTTCGATCAACGAGCAGGGGTAAATCTTCAACTCATCGGGCCGAAAATCGAGGTCGTCGAACATACGCGCATAATCGGCGATATCCGCTTCAGGAGATGAACCGTACAAATTCGGCATCCAGTGCGCATGAATTTTGAAGCCAGCGCGGCGCAGCAACCGCACCGCCCTGCGCGTCGCTGCAACGGTGTGCCCGCGCCGGTTCAGACGCAGCACGTCGTCGTTGAGACTCTGAAATCCGATCTGAACTTTTGTGCAGCCCAGCCGGCGTATACGCAAGACTTCATTCTCGTCTAGATGATCGGGGCGCGTCTCGATCACCAGCCCAACACAGCGGCAGGCAGCCGTTTCATTGTGGCGATGGGCAGCTGTCAGCTCGTCCCATGTGGCGTATTCATCGGCCAACGTTCGCTCACGCTGGCCAGTAGCGATCGCGGCGGCGAGTTCACGCGATCGCTGCATCTCCGCGTGATAGAGCGAATGTACCACCTGATTATAGGTCTGGCCGAGCTGTGCGCCGTTGAGCTGAACGCGATTCGTGTTGTGTTCTGGATGCAGCTGAGATGCAGCTCGTAAGGCCTCCCAGACAGCATCGCTGCGATCAAGACCACTGCCAAAATCGTGCAGCGCATCAAAGATGCGTTTGACAAACCAGATCTGATACGTTTCAGGATAGAAAGACCACGTACCACCGAGAATGATGATCTCGATTTTGTCGGTAGGATGGCCAGTGTTGTAGTAAGAGCGCAAACGCGACATCGTTTGCAAATATGGGTCAAAACCGTTCTGCTCAGCGCGCTGAGCGCCCGGCTCGTTAGAGAGATAGCTCTTCGGCATGCGCACGTCATTCGGGCAGAAGATGCATTCGCCCGGGCAGGGATAAGGTTTGGTGAGCACAGTGACCGGCGTCACGCCAGAACTGGTGCGGATTGGTTTCATGCGCAGCCGTTCGATCACGCTCGCAGCGACGGGGGGAAGCACTCCCTCTGCGCTGAAAGCGCGATAAGCCTGAATCAACTCATCGCGACCAAAGACACGACCGGCATCGCGGCTGTGCAGGCGCACCAACCGGTCGAGCGCATGGCCGGTAAGCTGGGGCTGTTCAAGGATAGCGCGCAGGATCGCTAGCAGCGGTTCGCGGTCGCGCGTCAAATCGGGGACAGTGTGATGCGGCACAAGGTTCCTCAACTACTTTACTCATCACTCATTCTAATCGAACGCAGCGCGCAGCACAGCCCTAAGTCGGTCAGTAAGAGCTACGTTTATATTTTTCGCGCAAGTCCCATTCGATTTGGTCAAGCAGATCGCCGCTGATCGGAGTCAGCTCAAATTCCAAACCGCCCACCCAGCGCGCCGCGAGATTATATAACGCCGCTAACAAAGCATAGCCGAGGCCTCCAAACAACGCAGAAACCAACACCATGATTAAATAGATGAAACACAACATGCCCAAGCCGATCAGTGAAAACATACTGGCCCAGTCATTCATGCCGCTTATGGCAGCAGAAGTTGACGGCGCAGTAGAAAACGTTCGGACGCTGAATGACTGCATTGAAGCGAAAAGGGAGCCGAAGAACAGGACCTGAAGGCTCAAAAAAATCAGTCCGAAGATAGCCGTTATCAACCCGTTGACGACCAAACCGACCTTAAAAGCCGCTCCTACACCAATGCGTCTTAACGTCATTTTGTCTCCCCTTGTTGACTGCTTTTTTCCCACTATACTTGATTTTGAGAATTGGGAATTGCATGGATGATCATACAGCCGCGCGGCTGAACGCCATCAACCAACGATTTTACGAAATCACCGCCGAGGATTTCGATGCCACACGCACTGAGGCGTGGCCGGGCTGGCTGCGGCTGCTCCCTCTGCTGCGTCCTCGAACGCCCTCACGGCTGCGCATCCTCGATGTGGGCTGCGGCAATGGCCGCTTCGGCCTTTTTCTGGCCGAACGATTTGGCGGCGAAGCGCTGCATTATACAGGCATAGACAGTAGCCCTGCGCTGCTGACGAAAGCGCGAGCGCGGCTGGGCACCGTTGCTGGAATCCAGTTCGACCTTGAACAGCGCGATCTCATCACTTCAGGGCTCAGCGCCGGCCGCTATGACGTAGTGGCGGCTTTCGGCCTGCTGCATCACCTGCCCGGCGCACAGCAACGGATCGAGTTCATGCAGCAGCTGTCGGCGCGAGTCGACGCGGGCGGGATGCTCGTTTTCACCTGCTGGCGTTTTATGGAATATGAGCGCTTTCGTGCGCGCACAGTGGATTGGCCGGATGACTTAATGCGAGAATCCGGCGACTACCTGCTCGATTGGCGCCGTGGAACGCGCGCGCTGCGCTACTGCCATCATATCGATGACGACGAGCTGGGTGTGTTGATCGCCGCCAGCGGGATGCGGCTGCTGTCCGTTTACCGCGCAGATGGCCACAGCCGAGATGTTAACTTATACTGCATCCTCACATGAAATTGCAGGCCGAGTCGCGGTTCTCACGCCGCCTTGAATAACGTACAATTCAGGCTATGACAGTCGATCATCGCCCGCTGCCAAAGTTAAACAGCCTCATCTTGCCGTGGCCAGTCAAATGGGAAGCGCTGTTTGGGGCAGAACGGCCGCTTATCGTTGAAATTGGTTTCGGCCGCGGCGCGTTTCTGCGCTATCTGGCCTCGCTCTATCCCAATGCGAACATTGTGGGTCTCGAGATCTCGAACCAATGTCTGGTCAAAGCCGAGAACGCCATCACCCGCGAGGGGCTAGACAATGTGCGCGTGATCCATTCGCGCGCCGAGACCGCGCTCCATCATTTGTTTGAACCTGAAACGATCGCGCAGCTTCACATTAACTTCCCCGACCCGTGGTTCAAACGTGGACACAGCCACCGCCGCTTGCTGCAGCGCGACACACTCGATGCAATCGTCAGCCGTCTGGCGCCGGGTGGGCACTTTTTCCTTGCCACCGATATTCTCGCTTACGCCCAAATGAGCGCCAGCCTGCTGCGCGCAACGCCCGGCTTATCGAATCAACTTGATGCGGATTGGGCCGACGCGCTGCCGAACCGAATCGTGACGAAATATGAGGCAAAAGCGCGCATCGAAGGCCGCCGCTGCTATTATTTTCATTACCGTCGTAACAGCTACCCAGCCCCGATCGTCCCTGTGATCAAGGATTGGCCGATGCCTCACTGCGTATTGACTGTGCCGCTCTCGCTGGAAGCTATTGCCGAAGCGTTTAACCCCTTCACAACAGCCGACCCCACACATGCCAGCACGGCAGGCGGACAAATACAAATGGCGCAGGACTTAACGGTGAGCTTTATGGCTGTTTATCGCGGAAACGGTTCTCTGCTGTTCGAGATTCATGTCAGCGAGCCGACCATTGAGCAGCACACCGCGCTCATCCTATCTGAGCACCGGCGCACGCCCGGCGAATACACGCTTCAGCTTTCATCGATCGGCCACCCGCGGCCTACGCAAGGAATGCATTTGGCTGTTGAGACGCTCTGCCGCTGGTTAACGAGCCTGCATCCCGCGGCGAGCATTCGCTCCCATAAAATTCAGAGCGCCGAATAGACCAGCCAACGCAGCCTGCATGACGAACGCTGTCGTGCGGTCTGCGCTGGCTTGTAGTACTACAGCTCGTTAGAGAAATTCAGACGGCTGCGTCGACGCTGGCTGGTTTGCGCGCGCGAGTGAACAACCCGATAACCGGATTGCTGCGCGACTGAAGATGATCGAGCGCGCTGACAAGCAGGAAACCTATCACCAGCAGGGCGAGAGCAAAGAGGATCTCCGCCGTTCCGAAGCTGGTTGCTTGCCCGGCACCCAGCTCCACCTCATGCGCGATCTTGCGCAGCGAACCCACCATGAAGCCCACCAGCGCGGCGATCGTCACCTGCTCGTAATGGCGGAGCAGCCAGCTCAACACGCGCGAAAACAGACCGAGGCCGACGATCGCGCCCAGCCCGACAAAGGCGATGCTCAAAAAGTCAAACGAGCGAACCGCGCCGAGCACAAACGCATACTGTCCGAGGATGAGCAAGATGAATGAGCCAGAAATGCCCGGCAGGATCATCGCCATGATGGCGATCATGCCGCTGAAAAACAGCACTGGCGGCGAGTGATCAGCGTTTTCCAGCGGGTTAAGGCCGACGAGGACGAAGGCGAACACCGCCCCGCCTACCAACGCAAACAGGGTTGAGGGCGTCCACCGCAGCTTGACGCCGATCGCGACGATCGAAGCCAAGATCAGCCCGCCAAAAAAGGCGAAGACGAGAGCTGGCTGGTCGTCCAAAGCGCGGCCTAGCACGTTCGACAGCGTGAAGATGGCGGTCGCCAAGCCCAGCCCTAACGCCAGCAAGAAACGAACCGGGATATGATCGAACAGCTCGTGAAGCTTTAAGCCGATCGTGAGACGAAAGGCTCGTAGATCAAACGATTTGATCGCGTTAATCAAGGTTTCGTAAATGCCTAAAATGAACGCCATGGTACCGCCCGAAACGCCCGGGACGATATCGGCAGCGCCCATTGCGAAGCCGGTGAAGAACAGCCGAAGGTACTCGCGCAAGGTTCGCGGACGGCTCAAATCGACCTGATTCATGAGAGGATTCTACTCCACGTGTGCTGTTGTGTGCGTCATGGGTATCATGCATTGCAAATGATCGAGCGTCAATACTGAGAAAGGTCAAAGGGATGGGCTTAGTGCAAACAAGGCGTGGCCCGCTGTGGCTCGCGGATGCCGATCTATCCGCTGGGAGCGATGACCGGCCAGCGTTGCTCGCGATCCACGGCGCTGGCGGTTCGCGCCTAAGCTGGCCGCGATCGATCCGGCGCATCGAAGGCTGGCGCGTGCTCACTGTTGACTTGCCCGGCCATGGACGAAGCGAGGGCGCAGGGCGTTCGAGCACGGCTGAGTATGCCGCCGATCTACTCGCGCTGCTCGAGTCGATCCAGCTTGAGCGCGTCATCGCTATTGGCCACAGTTTAGGCGGGGCGATCGCGTTGCAAATGGCGCTCGAGATGCCGGAGAGAGTTGCCGGACTCATTTTGATCGCCACGGGAGCCAAATTGTCGGTACGCGCCGATCTCCTTGACGCCCTACACAGCGACCCCGTAAACGCAGCCGCAGCCCTCAATGAGATGATGTTCGGCGGAAAGACGGCGCCGGAATTGAAGGCTGCCAACCTCGCGCTGCTGCGCGCAGCAGCGCGAGTGCTTCACGGCGACTTTTGGGCAGCGCACATGTTCGACGTGCGCGAACGCCTCAGCGCGATAGACGCCCCCACGTTGGTCATAGTCGGCGGCGAGGATGTGATGACGCCGCCTGCATACAGCCAATATTTGCAAACTCGCCTGCCGAACGCCGCCCTGCTCCAGTTCGCCGGCGCCGGTCATAACGTCCATCTCGAACAGCCCGATGCAGTCGGCGCAGCGCTGCGCAGTTGGCTGGCGAATTGGGAACCCCGCTCGCCAATTGCTTGACCAGTGCGTATTGTTTGCCACAATTAACTCGTGCGCTCATAGCGTTAGCGAGGAGCATGAGACATGCAGCATCTCAACACTCTAGCACAAATGGCAGATGCCGCCACGACGGTTGCTGAGCTAACGCGCCGTTCGATGACTTATCATTTCACGGTCGGCGACCGATCAACTTTTTATCTGCATACGTCGCGCGCGCAGGTGACCATCAACCGGCATGCCGAACGCCACATCGAAGTTAAGGCGGAGCTGAAAGCGCCCTTCGCATGGCGGGTCGCCACCGATCAAGACGCCGCCGGCGTCTATTTCGTCGCTCTGCGGCGGCCGGTTGTTGGGGGGTTGGCGTATGCGCATTTCGCGATCTATACCCCGGCCGATGCCCACTTAATGCTAAAGCTCGATCGCTGTCGTCTGGCAATGGAAGGTGTCTCCGGCGTGTTTGACCTTCCACCCGCCGCCGAGCTGCCCCTGCTGCTCGACGGAACCTACCCCCCAGCGGCTACGCTGCCGGCGACTGCGGTCAACATTGCAGGGGACGAAACAACCAGTTAAAATTATCGTAATTAGCAAAATTCTGAGGAATGAGGTGAATATGTCTGAGTTTGTCGACCGCGGCTATGCTCATCCTGAGGTACTCGTCTCAACCGATTGGGTCGCTGCTCATCTCGATGACCCGAACGTCCGTTTGATCGAATCGAATGAAGATCCGCTGCTCTATTCGTCTGGGCATATCCCCGGGGCTGTTCAGGTCGATTGGACGCGCGATCTCAATGATCAGGTGCGGCGCGATTATCTCGATAAAGCTGGGTTTGAAGCGCTGATGTCACGCATCGGTGTGACGACGGATATGACCGTCGTATTCTACGGAGACAAAAACAACTGGTGGGCAACTTACGCATTCTGGGTCTTCCAGCTTTTCGGCCACTCGAATGCCAAAGTGATGGATGGCGGGCGCGCCAAATGGGAGCGCGAAGGCCGCCCGATGACGCGCGAGGTGCCCAGCTACCCACCCACGACCTATCACGCGCAGGAACGCAGTGACCACGAAATTCGCGCGTTTCGCGATCAAGTGATGGCGCATATCGAAGCCCGTAAGCCCTTGGTCGATGTGCGCAGCCCGGCCGAGTACAGCGGCGAAAAGCTGCATATGCCTGAATACCCGCAAGAAGGCGCTTTGCGCGGCGGGCACATTCCGGGAGCCAAAAACGTGCCGTGGGCGCGCGCAGTCGATCCCGATACCGGCACTTTTAAAAGTGCCGACGAGCTGCGCGCCATCTATCAGGGAGAGATCGGCTTGCAGCCCGACGATGATGTGATCGCTTACTGCCGCATCGGCGAACGCAGCAGCCATACATGGTTTGTGCTCAAGTATCTGCTTGGGTACTCAAAAGTGCGAAACTATGATGGAAGCTGGACGGAATGGGGCAATCTGGTTGGCGTACCGATCGAGAAGTGAACGATGGGTGAACTTCCGACCAAACTACAGGCGCTCATTGATGATCTGGAAACCATCACCGACCGGAATGAGCGCGCAGAACTCTTAATCGAGATCGCAGACCGGTTTCCAGCAGCGAAAGTACCGCCAGAAGTCGCGACGCCGCCTTATGACGAGGCGCACCGTGCCCCTGCCTGCGAGTCGGAAGCCTTTGTGTGGGCCGTCGACCAACCTGATGGCTCGCTCAAATTGTACTTCGACGTGCTCAATCCACAGGGACTTTCGGCGATGGCAATGTCCGTCATCCTCAAAGAGACGCTAGAGGGCGAACCGCTTGAGACACTCGCCAGTTTTCCCACCGATGTTGTCTTCCGGCTGTTCGGCAAAGAATTATCGATGGGCAAAGGCGCCGGCCTAATGGGCATCATCTCCTTGGTGCAGAACGAGGCGCGCCGGCGCCTGCGTCACGCATAACCACGTTCTTGCAAGATGACAACGGCGACTTCACCCACGGCAGCGCTCAAATTGACTCGCCGCGAGGTTGCCGCCTTGCTATTGCTTTTCCTCGTCACGCGGGCTGCGCTCCTTGCCATCGGCACGGCTGCTGTCATCGTGCTGCCTTCAGTCGAAGGCCCTGAATACGCCCACCTGCTCGACGGCGGCCCGGCACTTGACATGTGGTATCGCTGGGATACCGGCTTTTATACCTCGATCGCGACCTACGGCTACGATTGGCTCAACGAGCGTCAGCCCGCCGATGATATGGCTTTCTTGCCGCTTTATCCGCTGCTCGTGCATTTGGCCAGCGGGCTAACGCCGATCGGCTGCGCGCTGTCGCCTTATTGGAGCACATGCACTACCCTCGGCGGATTGCTGATCTCCAATTTGGCCCTGCTAGCGGCCTTGTTCCTGCTCTACGAGCTAGCGCGGAGACGCTTCGGCTCAGCGGTGGCATGGCGGGCTTCCGTCTTGCTCATGATCACGCCAAATACGATCTTCCTTTCCGGCGTCTATACAGAGGCGCTCTTTCTACTGCTGTGCGTCCTCGTCTTTTGGCTGCTAGAGCGCGATCGGTTTGTCCTCGCCGTGCTGGTCGCGGGTTTCGCCAGTCTCACACGCTCGGTCGGCGTCGCCCTGTACCCCGCCCTGCTTTATGCCGCTTGGGTCGGCGCATCAGCGCGTTCATGGCGCATCGCCCGCGCTGCGCTAGCGCACTTACCGCCAGCTCTGTTCGCGGGCTACATCTTGGCAGCAGGCTTTTACGTCGGAGAACCGCTCGCCTACTTCACAACTTACAATGCCACATGGGGACGCCCGACCGGGACGCCAGTCACAGTGTTGGCGCAGTACTTCAGCGGCGAGCCGGTTGCGTTGTTTGGCTGGTGGTTATCTTGGATCGATCTGGCGGCCGCTGCTGCTTATTTGCTGCTGGCGCTGGCCGTGTTTCGTCTCGATCGAGGCTGGGGGCTGTTCGCGCTTTTCGCCATCTTGATCCCGATCGCAAGCGGCACATTGATCGGCATGCCGCGCTTTGGAGCGGTCGTTTTCCCCTTTTACATCGCGCTCGCCCGCTGGGTTGACCGACCATGGAGGCAGGTTATCGTTTATGCGTCGTCGATCGGACTGGCGCTGCTGTTCGTGACGCGCTTCGTCACGTGGCGCTGGATCGCTTGATTTAGAGTTCAGAACAGTCCCACATGAAACCGCAGCGCGGGCAGCGAACTTTGCACGCATGGCGGAAGGTCGGCGTTGTGCAAGCGGGGCACACGGTCGAGAGGCTGTAGTTTGGCAGTGGAACCGGCAGGCGGGGCGTTTCGAGCGTGGAGCCAGTGAGGCGCGATTTTGAGCTTAGAAACGACTGCCGCTGGGATAAGGGACGTTCGTTCATAACGCACTCTCACCGATCGAGACTCAATGGGGCATTCGATTATGAATGCCCCGTTGAGGCGACGACCAGATTCGAACTGGTGATCAGGCTTTTGCAGAGCCTTGCCTTACCCCTTGGCCACGTCGCCTTTTCTTAAAGATTATACCCGCCGCTCCCGCGCATGACAAGAGTCATCGCGAGACTGGTCTTGCGCGCGTCCATAAAAACCGCCACAATAGCTTGCATGGATGATGAACGCAATCGTCACCGCGAGATAGAAGACGCTTCCTCCGACGTTACGCCGGTTGAGCCGCCTGACTCAGAGGATGAGCCAGCAACCAAAATGCCAGCTTCGCAAGAGTTAGAGTTGCTGGACGTGTCTCTGCCTGCGAGCAGCGGGGAGACGCTCGAAATCACTCAGCAAGAAGTTAGCGTGCAAGACCTTGAAGCCGAAGAAGCGGCTTCAGGCATCGAGAGCGCTGTAAAGGAAGCGGCGGCTGCAGAGGACGCGGAGCAACAGGATGATTGGATGCAAGCCGATCCTGAAGCCGATGCCGCTTACTTGCAGACGCTAGTGGGTAGCGAAGCGGGCGATTTAAACGCTTTGCTCGACGCTATTACCAGCGATGACGCCGATGCGCGCCGGCGCGCGTTTGACAGCGTCGCCAGCGTGAGCGATGCCGCCGCGCTGCGAGAGGATGAAGAACGGCGGCGCGCTTACAAGCCACCGGCTTACAAACCAAATCTCGCCGTTCCCCCGCCGATCGCCCTCAAACGTGGGCATCCCGGCTCGCTCGTGCCCGGCTTGATCCTGATTGGTCTCGGCGCTTGGCTTACTGTGATGACGACGACCAACACACCGATCGAACCGTTGCTGCTCGCCGCGATGGTCGTGGGCGCACTCGCTGTAACGCTGCTGGCGCAGTGGCTGGGAAACGGGCGTTGGGGACGCGGCCTGCTGTTCGCGGCGCTCGCCCTGATCCTAGCTGGAGCGCTCTTCGCCTTGAGCTTGCAGCCCGGTGGCATCGACTTAACCCGCGGCTGGCCTCTGCTGATCGCCGTTATCGGCGCTGCAACCGTCCTCAGCGCTGTGCTGGCCCGGCCCGCGGAACGGCGTTTGATCGCGCCCGGTGTGCTGCTGCTGATCGCGGGGTTACTGGGAACGATTATCACCAATGCGGTCTTTGACCCAGAATTATTAGCAGCAGCAGCGCCTTTATGGCCAGTCATCATCCTCATTATGATCGTCTTATGGCTGCTGCCGTTGATCTTCCGCCAGCGAGATTGATCCTTGCCGCTGCACATCGCCATCGACGCTAGCCGGACGACTGCCGCGCGCGTCACCGGCACTGAACGCTATGCGATCCGCATGATCCAAGCCCTGCTCAATCATGAAACCACACACCGCATCGCTTTGTATTTTCGGCAGGCCCCGCCACCAGAGCTGTTTCTCGCACGTCCGAACGTTACCCTACATACGCTCCCCTTTCCGCGCTTGTGGACCCATCTCCGTTTTGCTGCCGCGCTGTGGCGCGCACGACCAGACGTGACGTGGGTGCCAGCACATACCTTACCTGCCGCTTTTCCGGGACGAGCGGTCGTCACGGTACACGATTTAGGCTACCGTCACTTTCCGAAAGCGCACCCCTCTCTAGCGCGTATCTATCTCGATCTGACGACTCGTTACAGCGCGCGCCGCGCCGCGATCGTGCTGGCTGACAGCGCTGCCACGGCGGCCGATCTGACCCGTTTCTACGGCACGCCTCCTAACAAGATCAGAGTCATCTATCCCGGCATCGATCCCCCTATCATTGGGAATACAGCAGTGCTGCGGCGAAAATACAGGCTGCCTGAACGCTACTTTTTGTTCATTGGCACGCTGCAGCCCCGCAAGAATATCGCCGGGCTGGTCGAAGCATTTCGCCGCTGGCGCCAGCGCAACCGCGGAGATGAGACAGCGTTGGTGCTGGCTGGGGCTAAGGGCTGGCTTTATGATGCGACTTGGACGCACGAAGCGAATGGCTCGCCAACGCCGGGAGTCTTCCTAACCGGCTATGTGGATGACGAAGACAAAGGCGCCCTTTATGCCGGCGCCCTTGCGTTTGTTTTTCCCTCGCTTCACGAAGGATTCGGGTTTCCAGTGCTCGAAGCGATGGCCTGCGGGACGCCAGTTTTGTGCAGCAGCACATCGAGCCTGCCCGAACTAGCCGGTGAGGCTGCGCTGTTGGTCGACCCGCTCGACATCGACGCCATCGCCGATGGTATGGATCGGCTGGCGTGCGATGGTGATTTGCGCGCCAAACTGCGCGCGCGCGGTCAAGCCCGCGCCGCTGCCTTCACATGGGAGCGGGCTGCGCAGGGAGCGCTGGCTGCACTCGAGGCAGCGGCTGATGGCTGAAGCACCCCGCCGCATCCTCGCTGTGCAGATCGCAGATATCGGCGACTTGATTCTGACGACGCCAGCGTTATCCTCGCTGCGCGAAGCGCATCCAACGGCACACATCACCCTGCTGACGACCGCGCACAGCGCGCCGATCATCGCGGAGACGAGCTTGGTTGATGACGTGCTGACGTTCAACCGGTTCGCCGGCAGGCGCGATCTCGGACGTGGAACCCGCTTGGCGCAGACACTGCGCCGAGGCAACTTTGATACGACGATCTTCTTTCATCACCTCACAACGCAGGCTGGCGCCTTCAAGATGGCGGCCATTGCCCTTGCCGCTGGCAGCCAGCGGCGGCTGGGATTAGAGAATGGCCGCGGCTTTTTCCTCACCGATCGCCTTGTTGATGCCGGTTTCGGCGCACGGCATCAAGCGCAGTACTGGCTCGATCTGGTCGCGCTGCTCGGTGCTGACCCGACACCTCGGCGGGCATGTGTGGGCGTGAGCGAGGCCGACCGAATGTGGGCGCTTGAACGATTGCCGGCTGGTCGTCCGCGAGTCATCATCCATCCCGGCAGCGGCGGGTTTAACCCTGCACGGCGTTGGTCACCCGAAGCTTTCGCTGCGGTGGGTGACCAGCTCGCGGCAGCGCGAGGCGCGCACCTGATCCTCGTTGGCACACAAACTGATGACGGTGAGGCTGTGCTGAACGCCCTCAACAGCCCCGCGCTCGATCTTAGCGGCAAAACGTCGCTTGGCCAGCTCGCCGCGCTGCTAGAAGGCGCAGACCTGTTCATCGGCGCAGACAGCGGCGTGATGCACTTGGCAGCAGCGCTGCGCGTCCCGCTCGTCGCTATCTTTGGCCCCAGCAACCCGGCAGCATGGGCGCCGTGGTCGCTCGACTCGCCGGCGGTGATCCTCTCTAGCGCCCCCGAATGCAGCCCTTGCAGCTATGTGGAACACGGGCTTGGCGCGCGCCTTGGCTGCCCAGCCCGCACCTGTATGCGCATGGTCACAACCAAACAAGTGCTGAGAGCCGCTCAAGCGTTGCTTGACGCGCAGATCAAGCCAGGAATGCCGAGCGCTCCCGCCATTAAGACCGGCCAAGTTGCGCGTACAATCCATATCCTCGGCCTGCCAGTCAGCGATATTACTTATGAGGAGTGGCTGCTGCTGATTGAAAGCTGGATCAAGGCGACGCCCAGCAGGCTGTACCATGTCTGTACCATCAACCCTGAGTTCGTCATGATCGCGCAGCGGGATCCGATCTTCCACCATATCCTCACTCGGGCCGACCTGACCGTCCCTGATGGCGTTGGCCTGCTTTGGGCAGCGCGTCGCTTGAAGACACCGCTGCGTCAGCGCGTGACGGGTTCCGACGGCGTGCCGATCGTTGCGGAGCGCGCCGCTGCGTTGGGCTGGCGGTTGTTTTTGCTCGGCGCAGGGCCGGGGGTCGCTGAACGTGCTGCTGAAGTCTTACGCGCACGATTCCCCTCACTTCAGATCGCGGGAACATACAGCGGCAGCCCGGCGCCAAGCGAAGAAGATGCGATCGTTGAGCTTATCAACGCGGCGCGCGCCGATATCCTGTTCGTCGCCTACGGCGCGCCGGAGCAGGATAAATGGATCGCCCGCAATGCGCCGCGCTTGCGCGTATGCATGGCGATGGGCGTTGGCGGCTCACTAGATTTCATCGCTGGAGTCGTCCCACGCGCACCGCTTTGGATGCAGCGTCTCGGCCTCGAATGGCTGTACCGGCTGCTGCGCCAGCCGTGGCGCATGCGACGCATGCTGCGTCTACCGCGTTTTGTACTTGCTGTGCTGACGCGCGGAGCCAACGACCGGAGGAACGGTTCATGACGGAAACTTCGCCTTCCTCGCTGCGACGCTGGGTCGCAAGACTCGCTGGCCAGTGTGTGCTCGTAGTCGGGGACATTATCCTCGACGAATACTTGATCGGGCGAGCGGCCCGGCTCAGCCGTGAAGCGCCAGTCCCCGTACTGGAATTCGAGACGCGGGTGCTTATTCCGGGTGGCGCTGCCAATCCGGCGGCCAATATCGCGGCATTAGGCAGCAGGCCTATCCAGATCGGCGTGATCGGTGCTGACGCCGAAGCTACATCGCTGCGACAGGTGCTGCAGGCGCGCGGCATCGAGACGACATCGCTTGTGATCGACAGCGGCCGCGCGACGACGGTGAAAACTCGCGTGATGGCACAGATGGGACTGCGCTTCCCGCAGCAAGTAGCGCGCCTAGACCGCGTCGACCGGGCCCCGCTGTCTGAGGCGATCGAGCGCGCAGTTCGCACGATGATCGTCGAGCGCATTGACGCGGCCGGCGCTGTTCTGCTGTCCGACTATCACATCGCCCTGCTCACTCCCTCTCTGGTGACGGCGATATGCCAACTGTGCGAAGCGCGCACGTGTTTGCTGGCCGCCGACGCGCAGGGCGAACTCGAGAAGTACATGGGTTTCGGGTTGGTCAAATGCAACGCCGATGAAGCGCAGGCTTTTCTGCGCCGGCCACTGCGCTCGCACGCCGATTTCGCTGCCGCCGCCAGCGAGTTGTGCAGCCGCTTAGCGCTGACGCGCTGCATGGTGATCACGCGCGGCGCCGATGGCGCCACAATCGCCACACCCGACGGCGGCAGCGCGCACTGCCCCGCTCCGGCCACCAGCGAAGTTTACGACACAGTGGGCGCGGGCGATACCGCCGTCGCGGTAATGACGCTGGCGCTGGCCGCCGGCGCCGAGCCGGTCGAAGCCGCGGCGCTCGCCAACACTGCCAGCGGGTTGGTTGTGCGTCGGGTCGGCAATTATGCCCCTACACCTGACGAACTAACCGAAGCTCTCGACGCCGACCGTTAGGCGCGCTCCAGCCCATAGATGTGCCCGAACTTCTCCCACAGATACCGGAGCAGCGGTTCGACGCGCATCTCTGGAGAGCCGGTGATTCGTTCCAGCAGTTCGCTAGCGGTGAACTTGCTGCCGTGCTGGTAGATGTTGTCTTTGAGCCAGCCGTGCAGAGTCGCAAATTCGCCGCGCCCGATCTCGGCCGGGATCTGTGGGTGCGCGCTTAACGCGGCTTCATAGAACTGCGCACTGAGGATATTACCCAATGTGTAACCCTGAAATGCTCCACCGATTGTCCCGGCGTGCCAGTGCACATCTTGCAGCACGCCATCGCGATCATCGGGCGCCGTCACACCGAGAGCGCTGGCATAGGCAGCGTGCCATGCCTCTGGCAGATCTTTGACCGCCAACGTGCCCTCCAGCAGTTGCAGCTCTAACTCAAAACGGATCATCACATGCAGATTGTAAGTCACTTCGTCGGCATCAGTGCGGATCAGTGACGGTTGCACTGTGTTGATGGCCCGGTAGAAATCTTCCAGCTCGATACTGCCAAGTTGGGCGGGGAACGCCGTTTGAAGCTGTGGGAAGTAATGCTCCCAGAACGACCAGCTGCGGCCGACGATATTCTCCCACGTGCGTGATTGGCTTTCGTGCACGCCGGCCGAAGTTCCGTGGCCAAGCGGCGTACCATCAAGCGCTTCAGCCGTCCCTTGTTCATACATAGCATGGCCGCTTTCATGCAGCGTGCTGAACAGCCCTTCGCTCAGATCGTGCTCATCATAGCGCGTCGTGATGCGGACATCGCCGTGCGAGAACCGCGTCTCAAAGGGATGATGCGTCTTGTCTTGACGGCCGCGATTGAAATCGTAGCCAAAGTCGCGGATGATCTTGAGGCCGAAGGCCATCTGCTCCGCTTCAGGATAATGCTGGAGCAGCGGCGTCCGGTCGATCGGCGGCCGCTGGGTGATCGCCTGCACCAGAGGCACAAGACCGGCGCGCAGTTCATCGAAGACCCGGCGCACAGTGGTGGCTTTCATCCCGTAGTCGGATCGATCGATCAGCGGGTCGGCGATGTGCTCGTAACCCGGGAAATAGTTAGCCAGCTCGCGGCTGTACTCAAGCGTTTTCTCCAAACCCGGGCGCACGGCGGCGAAATCGTTGTTAGGCCGCGCCCGCGTCCAAATGTCATACAGCTCGGAAGCATGCGCGCTAAAACGGGCGACAAATTCAGCAGGCACGCGCAGCGCGCGCTCGTACTTGCGGCGCGTCACGCGGATCAGCGCCGCATCGTCCGAGTCGTAAGGCAGGCTTTCACTATACGCCTCCAGCGCATCGAGCAGCCGGCCAATTTCCGGATCTGTGAAGCGCTCGTGCGACAGCCGGTCGAGCAGCGCAAGGGCACGAGCGCGAGCCGGAACGCCGCCCGGCGGCATATAGGTGGCTTGATCCCAATACAAAACTGCCGATGCATGCTCGAGCGATGCAACTTCTTGCAAGCGCGCCCGTAGTTCATTCAGCTTGGCATCCAAGGTCAAACTCCTTCAACAACAATTGCCGATAAAGACACGGTGGAGTATAACATCAAGGCACTTGCTTCCCACCGGTAAGGCTGCACCATGGCTTATGCACACCCTGATCCCAGCGCCTTTCGCGCCGTCGTCTGGCGAATCGTCCGACAAATTCCCCGCGGGCAGGTCGCCACGTACGGGCAGATCGCTTCTATGATCCCCGCGCCAGATGGCATCGACCCCGAAACCTACGCGCGCCTGGCGCCGCGCTGGGTGGGCGAGGCGATGAATGCCGTCTCGAGCGTTGATGCAGCCGATATACCGTGGCATCGTGTCATCAATGGACAGGGCGGCATCAGCCTGCCTCCGGGTATTCCAGCTGCGCTTCAGCAGCGTTCGAGACTAGAAGCCGAAGGGGTTCGCTTCGATGCGCGTGAACGCGTCGACTTAGGGGTATATGGTTGGGCAGGGCCAGACAAAACATGGCTGGAAGCCAACAGCCTGCTTGCGCCAAAGCCGCTGCGGAAACCACCAGCCAACGACAGCGGGCAGCTCCCGCTGCTTTAAGATTGCTGCATCAAGCAGTCACCATCAGCGTGAGGCGATGGCAAGCATTGTTCATGTAGCCCTTGAAATTCCAAACCGACTCGACCCGCTCCGGCTGGCTGTTCGCGGCTGTATCCCAAGCCCGCGCCACGAGCTGGTAAGTGCCGGGCGCAAGCTGCAGCGTAACCTGCCACAGCCACCATGACCACGGCGGCTCCGCTTCGGTCAAACGCGCTTCGATCCACGTCTGGCCGCCATCTGAGGAGACATCTACGCGCGCAATCGACCGGCCGCCGCCCACCAGCGCGTGACCGCAAACGTTGACTTCCCCGGCTGGAAGCCTTGCTCCGTCAACCGGCTGGCAGATGACGCTGTTGACGGGCAGCTCGCCAAGCATCAAACCCGCATTCCAATCGACCGACTGCGGCTGAGCAAAGGGTGGGAACAGCTTGTAAGCGCGCGCTTGATAGTAATTAGACGAGGGTTGTACGGCTGCCGTGATGCGGGACAGCCATTTGACACTGCGCGCGCCAATGTAGCCTGGCACGATGACGCGTAGCGGAAACCCGTGAGCTGGTGGCAGTGGGACACCGTTCATGGTATCCGCGAGCAGCACTTCCGAACTCAACGCTTTCTCCACTGGTATCGACGCGCCGAAGCCTCCCCGCTCCCCGGGTTTACCCACTGGATCGAGACCTTCGAAATGGATATGAGCGGCTGCGGTTTGCAGGCCGGCAAGGCCGAGCACATCGCGCAGGCGCACACCCGTCCAAATGGCATTGCCGACGGCTTCGGCATCCCAGATGATCTCATCTGGGATCGGGGCGATCGCCTCCAGCTCTCGACGCCGATTGCCCGCGCACTGCAGCGCCGCGATCACGCTCGCTCGCGGCAGGGCGGCTAAATCGTCGAACGACAACGCCAGCGCTCGATCGACCAGACCCTCAACTATAAGACGATAGTCAGCTAAGTTCACAGCAGGAATTGGCGCATGGTTGCGCACAAAGAATAAATCGTTCGGCGTGATGAAGGAAGCAACCGCTAGAATTGGCGGCGGCCCACCATTGAGCGGCTCGCGCTCGCGAACGATGAAACTTGGATGTTTGCCTTCAATCATTTCAGACACGAATGTCGAGCGCGCGAGCAATATCGTTAGCGTGATCGCGTTCGTGGCTCGCCATAATGCGCAAGATCTGTTCCACCGAAAAAATATTGAGCGAGGCATGACGTCCAGTTCGGTCCAGCGCAGCCTCATCGAGCGTCTCCAGCCAGGCCAGCAGCTCCGCCCGCGTTTGGGCGAGACTAGCGCGCGCTTCTTCGACTGACTGTTCGCCCTTCTTCTCGATCGTCCGGCGGTTATATCGCTCGAGATCAAAATCTTCCGGGATGACTTCATGCCCCTCGGCAATACTCATCGCTTGCCGGTTGTTACCGCGGTCAGCATCGGCGAGATGAACGACGATCTGGCGCACCGTCCACCCCTGACCATCGGCGTAGACTGGCGTCTCCCAACGATCGCCGACTGCATCAAGGATGCTGTTCAGGCGGGCACGTGCAGCAGCAAGCTTTTCTTTTAGTGTTTCGATTCGCTCGCCCATGACACCCTACAATTCCACATAACTGTTCTCGGCCAAAATGAAGCGATGGGCGGCAGGTACGTGTTCAGCCGCCGTAACTTGCGAGGAATCGGCCAGCAGGCTTGAGTCGATCCGGCCGGGAATGTTGCGGATCGAGCAGTCTTTCATGACGATGCTGGCTTCAACCTCGCTATTCTCGACCACAACGTTATCGCCCAAGGCCGTATAAGGGCCGACATAGCTATCGCGGACGACGACGTTTTTGCCGATGATGACCGGCCCGCGCACCACGCTGTCGATGATTTGGCTGTTTTCTCCCAGAATGACGCGCGGAGAAACTTCAGAAGCGCCGATGATCTGTGCTTCACCGTTAGGAGCGGGCATATAGGGCAGGTCACCGAGGATCAAATGGTTGGCCTGAATGATGGCATCAGGCTTGCCGGCATCGATCCACCAGCCTTTGAGCTGGTAGGGATGCACTTCATGGCCAGCGCTGATGATCCACTGGATGGCGTCGGTGATCTCCAGTTCATTGCGCCAAGACGGCTTGATATTGCCAATCGCCTCAAAGATCGAGCTGCGAAACAAATATGCCCCTGACAGCGCCAAATTCGATTTTGGCTCTTTCGGCTTTTCCACCACGCGCGTGATACGACCGTTTTCAACCTCGGCGATGCCAAAGCGCGATGGATCGGGCACTTCGATCAAGGTGACGGCCAGTTCCGCGCTTGAGGTAGGAAAACCACGCAGAAGCTGTTCCATTTTATCTTGGAAGATGTTATCGCCCAGCAGCACGCAGAACGGTTCGTCGCCAACAAATTCGCGGCACACTCCGACAGCATGCGCCAAACCAAGCTGCTCCCGCTGCACGATGTAGCTGAGCTGCACACCGAAGCGCGCACCATCGCCAAGCTGGTGACAAATTGGCGAGTCCAGATCGTTCACGACGATGCCGATCTCATCGAGGCCTGCGTTTTTCAGCACATCGATCGCATAGGCGATAAGCGGCTTATTGGCCACAGGCACTAACGGTTTCGGCATCGTTAAGGTAACGGGACGCAGGCGCGTACCCTGTCCCGCGGCAAGAATTACGGCTTTCATGACCGGAAGCGCTCCTATTCGATTGGCAGTCTCATAAATGATGGTACAGGATTTCTAACGAAGGGACAAGCAAAAATAACGAAACTCATAACAGCAGGGAAGCCGTTCGAACGGCTTCCCTGCCGCTGAAGCTCAAAAGCTACTGGGCTTCAATGACTTCTAAGACGTAGGGGCCTGTATCTGAGTCGGCATAGGTTCCGACCTCGATAATGATGACATCGCCCGCCGCAAGCTGAATGCCAGACAAAGCCGAGTTCAGCTCGCGACCGAGCACAACATCATCGTTTTCGGCGATCAGGAACCCTTCCTGATCGTAGAGGCGCAGGAACGTATCAACGACGACGCCATCTCCGCCTAACGCGATATCGATCGTCACATTGTCTTTGACCGTCAGCGTGTATTGGCGCCGCTCGCCAACCTCAATAAAGCCGGTCAAAACATCACCCACCATGATGTCGCCGACCACCGTCGTCTCGAAGGAGAAGCTGCTTTCTGGAAGCACACCACTCAGCAGATATTCTTCGGCGGCCCGCAGCAGCACGTCGAAGTCGGCGGTCAGCGTCTCGAGCGTGACGGGCACGCGTATATCCGGCTGCACGCCAATACCTTCGATGGTAACACTGCCATCCTCATCGATCGTGCGCGTCACCGTCATACGGACGAACTGGCCTTCCGGCATTGCGAAATCGTCAACGCCGCCACCAAGCCCGGCTGTGCCGTAGTGACCAATGATCGTCGCGCGATTTTCCAGCCGGGCCGCATAGCTGAACGACTCGCAAGCGCTGGCACAAGCCGGGCCGACGAGCACGACCACATCGCCTCGGTAGCGCAGATCTTCAGATGGCAGGTAAAAGCGTGATGGCCGGTCTTCCTGAACGACAAACTGGTCGAGCGAACGGTCATAGCTGGCACTGTAACTGATAGTAAATGGTTCATCGAAGAAATAGGCAGCCATCTGGTCAGCAAGGAAACCACTGCCACCCCCGTTCTGGCGCATATCCACGATCAAGGCAGGGACGCCGTTGTCATTGAGCGTTCGCATCAATCGTTCCCAAAGCTGCACGGTTAGCAGGTCGTTATCGAAGAAACTGTAGATTTTGACGTAAGCGATCCCGCTGGGCAGCAACCGATACTCTAACGGCAGCTCGAAGCCAGTGAGGCCAAACGCAAACGACGATACCGCGAAGCTGTCGAATTCCTGCACCGGCGTCAGCGTGACCGTTTGCACCTGACTGCTGCCCGGATTGCGGAACGTCACAACTCGCTGGACGTTGAGCGGCGAACGCACAACATAACGAAGCTGCTGCAGCCGCTCCACTTCGCTGCTGCTGAACGGCGAGGAGTACGGCACCACTGCGGAGACCGCCTCATCGACGGGCAGGCCATCGATCTCCAAGATCTCGGCTCCGATCTGAATGCCAGCCTGTTCAGCTGGGCCGAACGGCGTCAAGAAGTAGACGATCGTCGAGCCATCGGCTACGTCCTGAATCGCCATGCCAATCCCGCCAGCGACGTTCGTCTGAAAGTCCTGATCGAGCACAAAGCCGCCTGGGTAAAGCGTGATGTGCCCATCCGGGATCGACCACACAAAGTCGCGCATGGCGAACAGATATTCGTTCACACTGCCCCGGGCCTCAGCCGCCTCGAAGCGCGGGCGAAATGCCTCGGCCAGCGCATCCCAATCGATGCCTTTGTACTCGGTGAAGGCATACTCGCGGCGGAATTTATCAATCATCGCGTCAAATGCTTCGGTATAACTGAGGTCAGAGAAATCGGCCAGCGCGTAGCCCTCTGGTTCAAACAGCTCGACGAAGATCTCGCGTGAGCGGTCAAAGGTGAACGGATCGGTATCAAGGATGACGGCCGTATAGCCCTGCGGCAGGCGGACGATCGGCTCATCTCCGGTGAACAGGAGACCGTCTGGCCCGAAGCCTGATGGGAAACCCTGCTGATCGTCCGGCGCGTAGACGATCAGCACACCGCCGACAATTTCATCACGCGTTTCAAAATCTTCACTGGTGCGGGTGGACGCAAAGGCGTTCGACCAGCCGCCGCCGTACATGTCGCGCTCTTCGAGATACGGGTCGCCAAAGACGTTATTCCAGAATGCGACCGCGAAGATCTGCACGCCGATATCGTCGTTGTCGTCATTATCGACGTCGTGGTAAGTGCCCTGCGGTTCAATCGGCAGCGATAAACTAAAGCTGACCGGCGACTCGAAAAAGTCAGACGTGAGCTGACCAAGCACCTGCGACTCGGGCGGGAAGAGGAACCCTCTATCACGAGTGACGAACCCGCCTTGATCCTCGAGCAAGATCAGCGGCTGGGCAATGCCGATCGGGAACAGCACATTGGTGTAGGCCATGGTGCCAGTGATGAGAACGGGGCCACCCTCATCGTTCACGATCTCGGCTGGTGGAGGCCCATCTTGCGCCACGGCCAGCGACGTGCCCAGCAGCAAGACGATACTCAGAGCGAACAACACGATCAGATGTTTGAAACGCATTTGCGTTCTCCTCACTAATAGACGACAGTTGAGTACGGCCCTCTCTATTGTACACAAATAAAAGCGGACAGCCTTAGCTGCCCGCTGCGCGAACTTGCATTGCGTCACTCGCCTATCGATGTGAGCAGACGTTTGGCCTTGCTCACTTCCTTCCACAGCGTGCGGCGGTTGGTGGGGATGAGGGGATGCTGAGCATATTGCCAAATTTCCTCAGCGATCTCCCAAACCGCATTCGGCCGGCCAATACGACGGGCGGCCTCTGAGCGACGTGCCAGTCCCTGCGGGCCTTCAGCCAGCCACTGCTCGACTCGATCGGCCACCTCGCGGACGCTCGTCGTGAAAACCCCGGCTCGATTGGCGACTACATATTCGACGTTGCCGGTCTCCTGCCCCGGAATGGCATCGTAGATGATCATCGGCAGGCCAGCGATACAAGCTTCGCTGATCGTGCCCGGCCCGCCCTTGGTGATCAAAATATCGGCCGCGGCCATCAAACGCGGCATAAAATCGACGTAGCCGTAGATATGCGTCGGCTGGTTCCAGCGCGTCTCCTCGAGCTGTTCTTTGAGCGCTGCATTGCGGCCGGCTACGATGGCGAGCTGACAGTTCAAGCCGCGGCCATTGATGGCGCGGGCATTCTTGTAAAGCGGTCCCATGCCTTCAGCGCCGCCGACCATCAAAACCGCCGGCAGATGCGGGTCCCAGCCCAGCTGCGCCCGCGCAGTCGTCTTATCAGTGAGGGACTCTGCGAAGCTGGGGTGTACCGGCAGACCAGTGATGCGCATCTGGTCAGGGCGCAGCCCCGCCCGCAGCCCGCGATCATAGGCAGTCTGAGTCGGAACGAGCGTACGCTCGGCGCGGCGGTCGTACCAAAACATGTGTGTAGAGACCAAGTCCGTCACGACCACAAGGAACGGCGGGCGTTTCTCCTGTGCCATCAACGCTTCCATAGCGATACGGGTGAGCACTGAATGTACGCTGACGACGACATCAGCAGGATGATCCCGCAGCATCTGTTTGACCCTGCCCTCCATCGTCACGTACATGCCACGCGACAGAGTGCGGGCGCTGCGCCGCGAGTTAGAAAGTTTGAATCCCATGACATAGCCCGTTTTGGTATGGCTGATGAGCCATGGGTAAATATCAGGGGCATACTTGAATGGAAATGGGGTGTAGGAGCGGAACATATCGACAAGCTGCACTTCCGCCTCGTGACGGCGCAGCAGCGCATCGCGGATGGCTTCGGCGGCAGCACGATGCCCACCGCCTGTATCCGACATAAGGATCAGAATCTTCTTCAATGTGCAGAACCTCCCTTAGAAACATCGCATTCACGGCTGATGTTCCGTTTGAGCCGTTTCATGAACACCGCGCGCGCCAGCAGCACACGATGACCGCAGCCCGCGCAGCGCAGGCCGATATCAGCACCGAGGCGATAGACCGTCCAAATATCGCTGCCACAAGGGTGCGCCTTGCGAAGCTGCACACGGTCTCCGAGCTGCAATTCAATCACAGGCTGGCCGACACTCATCATTTTCTAGTTTCACATCCCTTGCACATTATAACTGCTAGTTGAGTGCCATGATATAATGACCGCGTCATAACTTGCGCATCCCCGGAGAAACCGCTTGCTGTTCAACCTGACGCCTGAGCTGCTGATCGCCAACCTGTTCGCGCTCGGCTTGGGCATGACTGTTCATGAATTCGCTCATAACTATGTCGGCTGGCGCATGGGCGACCCTGAACCTGCGCGGCTGGGCCGCCTTACCCTGAACCCGCTGGTGCACATCAACTGGATCGGCTGGCTGATGTTCGCCGTGCTCGGCTTTGGCATCCTCGGTTCCGCGCCGATCTCGCCGTATCGTATGCCAGTGGAAAATCGCCGCTGGCGCTGGCTGGCCGCCGTCGCAGCAGGGCCATTTGCTAATCTGCTGATCGCCATTTCGTTCGCCCTATTTGTGCGCTTGATCGGCTTCCAAGGGGTCGCTAGCCTGCCCGACCTGCTCGCCATCATCATCTTACAGACGATTTCGCTGAACATTTTATTGTTCGTCTTCAACTTGCTGCCGCTCTTTCCCATTGATGGTTGGCACATCGTTTATGCTCTGCTTCCACCCGACTTTGCGACGTGGTGGCAGCGTAACCAGCGTATCACCACGTACATCTTCTTTGGCCTGCTGCTGCTCAGCTTCGTGCCCATCGCTGGCATCAGCCCGCTGCGGCTGCTGATCGGCGAACCAACCCAGCTCATCTTTCGCTTTTTGATCGGCCTATGATGACCTCGTCTCCCGTCCTTCGCTTGCGTCAGGGTGTACGCGCGCTGCTGGCATTCTCGCAGCCGGTTGAGGCCGATCTCGCGGCAGCTTATCTGGTGCCGCCGCTGCTGCACTTGTTCAGCGCCATGCGGCGCAGCGAGCAGCTTCACAGTTTAAACGTCCTGCGCGCTGTCCTTGCTCAGGGAGAGACACCTCCCGAACTGGCGATCGCTGCGCTTCTGCACGATGTTGGCAAGTCGCGCTATCCCCTCGCTTTATGGCAGAAGACCGTCCCTGTAATCGTCCGCGCGCTCTCACCAGCCATGCAAGCCAAGCTTAGCAATGGAGATCCATCAGTGCTTTGGCGGCGACCGTTCGTCGTCTATGCCCACCACCCCGCATGGAGCGCCGAACTGGCCGCATCGGCCGGCGCGCCGGCCGATGCCGTATGGCTGATCGAGCATCACCAGCAAGATGACGCGCTCTGGCATGGTCATCGACTGCATCACCTGTTAAAACGCCTTCAGGCGGCAGACGATGCGAATTGACGGCGATTAAAGGCGCGGTGATGGACTGAGGAGAAAACGCATGGGTACAATCACTATTGGCATTCTCGGGCTGGGCCGCCTCGGCACTTCAATCGGTCTCGCGCTCAAACGTTATGCTGCCAGCAAAGAAGGCGCTCGCAGCGGCCAAACTTTCACCCTCACCGGTTTCGATGGTAACGATGTCGTCGCCAAGGCAGCCAAAGCGAAACAAGCGGTCGACGCGATCGTCCGTTCGCCAATCGCAGCAGCGGAAAATCGCGACATCATCATTTTGACTCTGCCTTATGGAGAGATGCGCGAGGCGTACCGGCTGATCGGCCCGGCACTGAGACAGGGCGCCGTCGTGCTCGATTTCGGCCCGCTCAAACGCCCAGCGATGGATTGGGTAGCCAAATTGCCAGAAGGGGCGCACATGGTCGGCATCACGCCAGTATTAAACCCGGCCTATCTATTCGATGGCCTCGACGACGTAGACCATGCAGCCGCCGATCTATTCGATAAAGGCAGCATGCTGATCACGCCCGGCGCCACCAGCGACAAGGATGCCGTCCAGCTCGCTGCCGATTTCTCCGAGCTGCTTGGCGCGACGCCGCTGTTTGCCGACCCGATCGAACATGATGGCTGGATCGCTGCGATGGAAGGTCTGCCTGTCATGTTAGGACTGGCCGCATTCGTCACCCTCAGCCGCGATGAAGGCTGGAGCGATATTCGCAAAGCCGGCAATCCATCCTTCGGGCGCTTAACGCACCATCTGCGAGACAGCCATCCAGATGATCTGCGTGACCTGTTGCTCAACAATCGCGAGAATGTCATTCGCCATCTCGACCATCTGCAAGTTACGCTAGTGGAGCTGCGCAACCTGTTGGCGGAGAATAACCGCGCAGCGTTGGAACAGGTGCTCATTGATGCGCGCGATCAATACAGCGTTTGGCTCGCACGTCGCCGCGACGGCCGCTGGGACGAATCTGGAAATGCTGAGAAAGGCCCCAGCCAAAGCGACGTGATCATGTCTGGCCTAATGGGGGGCTATCTCGCCGGCAAGCTGCGGCGCGGCAAAGAGCGCGACGACACATGAGTTAGCCAGCGCGCCAAACTCCTTAGCGCAGCGAGGCACAACACTCTGGTTTACACTCATTTTACAAACCTCCAATGGCCAGTTTACGAATTGCGCCTACTGTAACGGGGTAGAACGCTGTAACCAACCCTGCCCGCAATCAAGGGCAGATCCTCGTGTAGGAGGTTGAAAGATGAGACATAATCGTAAGCTGTACCTCGCGATCGCATTGTTAATGATCGCTTCGCTGCTCGCGACCAGCGTCGTGTTCGCTCAATCTGGACGCGGCCTCGGCGGCCCGCGCCCCCCGTTCCAACAAGAGGGCGGGCGTCCATTCCTCGGCGTCGGCATTGAGCAGGTCGATGGTGGCGTCCTGATCAACCAGATTGTGCCGGGGTCGGCAGCGGCCGAAGCTGGCCTACAGATCGACGATGTCATCACTGCGATCAATGGCGTGCCAGTTGGCACGACGCAGGCGCTCACAGCCGCGGTGCTGGCCCAAGAGCCGGGCAGCACTGTCGAACTCGAAGTTCTGCGCGATGGTGAAGTCATCACTATAGAAGCGACGCTAGGGACTAACGCGATCGTGCGTCGCGGTGGTCCCGGCTTGGGCATGCCCGAACTGCGCGACCTGCTTCCAGACCTGCGCGGTTTTGGATCGGAGCTGTTTGAAGGCTTCCAGCTCGACCTTGATGAGGCTGTTCAGTTTTTGATCGAGCGCGATGGCCTGTCAATCGGATACAGCCCAGTCGATCAAATATGGACGATCCGCGCACTGCCCGAAACACATCCCCTCTATGAAGCCGGCTTACGCGAAGGCGACCGAATCACGGCGGTCGATGGGCAGACCCTTAACCCTATGAACCTGCGCCAATATCTAGAAACACTCGATGAAGGCGCAATGTTAAGCCTCAGTATTGAGCGTGGCGATGAGCTGTTGACGGTCGAAGTGCCAGCTAGCGAGTTTGATCTGTTCGGGTTCGGTATGGGCCTCCAGTTTGGTCGTGGCGATCTGCCGTTCGACATGCTGCCGCCGATGAGTCTGTTGATGCCGGTGCGGCTGGGCGTTAGCTTCATCCCGATTGATGAGACCGTCGCTGCCGAGCGCGATCTACCCGTGACGGAAGGCGCGTTGATCGTGAACGTGCTGCCTGGCTCGCCAGCGGCCGAGATTGGGCTGCAAGTGGACGATATCATCACCGCTGTCGACGGAAAACCGGTTGATGCCAATGCAACGCTGCAAGACTTGATCCGTTCGGCGGAACCCGGCGCGGTGGTGACGCTCGATGTGCTGCGCGGCGACGAGATGCTGCAGCTTGAGGTGACGCTGGCCCAACCAGGACAGCTGTCGCGCTTTGAGTTCCGTGGCCCGCGCGGCTTCCGGTTTGGACTCCCATTTGAGTTCGAATTCCCGTTCGAAATCCCTGCGCTGCCAGAATTGGAAAAAACGCCTCAGCCTAACGTCTGATTTTGCAATCTCCCCCTCCCCTGTGATGACCGCGCGCCCACGAAGAGGCGCGCGGTCGTTTTCTCCAACTAGACTTTCGCGAGCATGTTATAATCAGGGCGATGGTTCTAAAATCACAAAGAGAGGCTTTGATGCTTCTTCAGCAGCAGCTGCTCGACCGCCTAGCGCGTCGGGAGGCAAAAATTGGTGTGGTTGGTCTCGGCTATGTTGGGCTGCCGCTAGCGGTCGAATTTGCCGAGGTCGGTTATTCCGTCATCGGCGTTGATCTGAACGAGACCAAAGTCCGCCAGCTTAACGATGGCTCGAGCTATATCCCTGATATCCCCTCTGATCGACTGCGACCGCTGGTCGAGAGCGGCCGCTTCCGCGCCACCACCGACTACGATGATCTGCGCCAAGTTGATGCGATCAGCATTGCTGTGCCTACCCCGCTGCGCAAGACCAAAGATCCAGACATGTCTTATGTGATCGAAGCAGTCGATCGCGTGAGCGAGGTATGCCACGAAGGAATGCTGATTGTGCTCGAAAGCACGACATACCCAGGCACGACGCAGGAATTGATCGTGCCGAAGGTTGAGAGCAAGGGCTTTCGCGTGGGTGAAGATATTTTTGTGGCCTTCTCCCCAGAACGCATTGACCCGGCTAACCCAACCTACGGTGTTCGCAATACCCCTAAAGTTGTCGGCGGCATGACGAATGCCTGTACCGAGGTGGCCACGGCTCTTTACAGCGCCGCAGTTGACGAAGTTGTGCCGGTTTCTTCGCCGATGACCGCCGAGATGGTCAAACTGCTGGAGAACACGTTCCGGGCAGTTAATATTGGCCTCGTTAACGAAATCGCTTTGATGTGCGACAAGCTCGGCATTGACGTATGGGAGGTGATCCGCGCGGCCGCCTCAAAGCCGTTTGGCTTCATGCCCTTCTACCCCGGCCCAGGATTGGGCGGGCACTGCATTCCGGTTGACCCGCATTACTTGAGTTGGAAATTGAAGACGCTCAACTATAATGCGCGTTTCATCGAACTGGCCAGCGAGATCAACACATCGATGCCGCTTTACGTCGTCGAAAAGGTGACGCAGGCGCTTAACGATGTCAGCAAGCCGGTGCGCGGCTCGCGCATCGTTGTGCTTGGCGTTGCTTATAAGCGCGATGTCGACGATGTGCGCGAAAGCCCGGCGCTCGATGTGATCAGTTTGCTTCAACACCGTGGAGCGCGCGTGGCCTACCACGACCCTTATGTAGCGCACATTCGCCTTGAAAATGACGAGATCATGGAGCGCAGCCCTTACTCGGATAGTTTGCTCGGCAACTCCGACTGCGTGGTGATCATCACTGATCATTCGGCTTACGATTGGATGCATGTGCTGGAGCACAGCCCGATCATCGTCGATACGCGCAATGCGACAGCGCTCGCCCGCGCGCAGGCTTTTCCGAATGGGCGCGCTCGCATCGTGTCGCTGTAATCGCTGCCCGCTATAGAAACCCGCTATAGAAAAAGGAGCGCTACCGGATGGAACCTAGCAGCCAATTGAGGACGCTTCCACAGGAAGCGCTTGATATTTTGCGCTACTTTCGCTCGCTTGAGGCGACAGCAGCGCATACCGACGACATCATCGAAGGCACCGGCCTGAGCGATCACGGTTTCGGCAAGGCGATCCGCCGGCTGGTCACGAAAAACATCTTGATCATGGATGGTCGCCAAATTTATCGGCTGACCAATTTCGGACAGCGTCTGCTTAGCGAGCTTGAAACCAGCAGCGAACAAAACGCCCCTACACAAGCCGCACAGGCTGTTGAGCCTCGCTTCGTTCACCGTCGGCTGGTGCTAGTCGTCCCGGCTCAACTGCGCATGGGCCAGCCGACTCATGTCGTGATCGGCTTCGAGGAAGCCAACGATGATGACATCATTAAGGAGCCGGCGCAGCTTCGTCTTCAGCTTAACATGGCCAACGGAGAGCCGGCTGAGCCGGTCGAGTCTGCGCTGTTACTTAACAACCGCGCGGCGCGCCAAACGTTTGAGATCGCGGCGGGCGCGTTTACATCTGCGCGCGTGCGTTTGCGCGTGCTGCAAACCATAAATGGCGAGGCAGCGCCGTTCCTATGCGGCGGGCTGTACGTTGATCTGCCGGTGAACGCTGGCGAAGGCGAAGCGGCGCTAAGCGCGTTCGGCACGACGCTGAGGCTGATCGACCCGGCGTCGGCAGCCTCTCCCTCTCACGCATCGATGTCCAAAGCGCCATCGAGGATGTCTGAAAGCACTTCGACCAGTTCCCATCTTACGGAAACATTGTTGAAAGACGACGTTTTCCAGACGTCTATCTTCGCAGATGATTCATTCGATGAGAACTTCACTGATATCGATTTTGGCGACGAGCCTTTCAACCAAGATCGGTGATCAAGTCAAGATCTGCGATCAAGTATCGAATGGCGACCAGCCAAACGGGACTTCTTCATCAATAAGTTCGATCGGCTGAGCAGGCTGCATCAGCCGGCTTAGCTCGCCTTTTTCTAGCGAAATACCCTCGCGGATTTCTCGTTTTGTGTTACGGCGGCGCAGATCGCGGGCGTAGAAGATCGTTCGCGTTGATAGCGGTTCCAAAGTGAGCCGTGCAACCCCGCGCGCCAAGACATCAATTGGCATGGGCGCGATCCGCTGCAGGCCAATCCACGACAGAGGGGGGATGTGGCTCAACAGCGAAACCGCGCGATAAAACGGATGCCGAGGCGCACCACGCACATAGGCCAGCGGCGCACGAACGATAGTGGCGCGTAAGCCCACCCGAGTGAGATAAACCTCCGCCTCGCGCTTGGCCTCGATATAGTCGCCGCTGATCCACGGCGCACGCGCGCTGCTCATCAACACCATGTGCGGCACGCCGCCGCTCACACACATATTGGCGACGTTGCGCGCCGAGACAAAATTGAGCCAGTGATGCGTGAGGCCTTTCGCAGGGTCGGCAACGAGACTACCCACTGTATGCACTACAGCGCTGTGCCCTCGCGCCCTTCCCTTTAAACTCGAGGGTTCCCATACGTCGGCAGACCACCAGCGCACCCGCTGCGCCAGTGGGCCGAGTTTGGCCTCGGCGCCGGGGCGCACAAGGAGAGTTACCTCCGCGCCTTCAGCCAGCAGCGCTGCCGCAATGTTATCGCCTAAGAATGTGCCGCCGCCAGTAACGAGTACGCGTCGTTTATTGGAGCCGCCGGTCGGGTACGTTGAAGCTACCATAGCTGTGATTGTAACGGCGGCAAAAGGACGGGAAAAGGATCGAAATTTCGGCGGTTGTGCAATTCATCCGAATTGTGCATAATAGAATGTTAGGTTGTCTTAATGACGCCTGTGCGAAACCTGAATGCAGCCGTATAAATGGCTGTCAAGCTGGAATTGAGCCGTCCCCAATCATGAGGACGATGTGGAAGCTGCGCTAAGTCAATGTTAGTATAAACGTGGCCTTTGAGCGTGTGTTGGCCGAAATAGATAAATACATTTCGTCCGTGGTAAAGCCATCAGTCAGGTTCTGATGGCATCCGATCGGTCTTTGGCAGCGTAAGACGAACACGCCGTAGCGTGTGGCGCAGCAGCATCTTTTTGTGATTTCGGAGTTCAACCAGCCGTGGTTTCGCTTCAGGCGATCACGGCTGGTTACCTATTGGCGGCGGCAATGGCAGAGGGCATCATCACCGCGCTCGAAGTACAAAAACGCAATAAACGTCGCGTAAACATCTATCTCGACGATGTATTCGCTTTCAGCGTCGCGTTAGAAGAGGCAGCGCTACTGCGCAAAGGTCAAGCATTATCTGCTGAAGATGTCGCTGCGCTTCAAGCCGCCGATGCGCTCGCGCGCGCAATCGACAGCGCTGCCCGCTTTCTAGCGCTGCGTCCCCGCAGCGTCCAAGAAGTGCGAGAGAACCTCGCCCAGAAAGCGATTACCCCAGCCGTGATTGAACGCGCTATCGAACGCTTGAGCGCTCTGGGCTATCTCGATGATGCGGCTTTCGCTGAATTTTGGGTGCACGAACGCAACCATTCGAAGCCGCTTAGCCCACGGGCGCTGCGCTACGAACTGCGCCAAAAGGGCGTCGCTGATGACCTCATCGAGGCTGCACTGGCACACGTGGATGCAGAAGACGCGGCTTACCGAGCCGCCGCGGCACAGGCTCGGCGGCTGCGCGGCAGCGACCGAGCTGCATTTCGTAGCAAGCTGTACGCTCATTTGGCGCGGCGCGGTTTCGACTCTGAAACAGCAAAGACAACCATCCGGCGGCTACTAGAGACGCTCGAGCATGAAGATGCGTCATTCTTTGCCGAAAGACAGCCTGATCTTCCTGATGAAGACGATATGCGATCAGAACCGTCCTAACACACCCATCGAAGAGAGGAGGCAGCGGAATATCCTTGAAGACCGTTGAGGATAACGACCGCGACAAGCGAACATGGAAATTCTCTTTGTCATCATAGGGCTGCTCATCGGCATTATTGCTGGTGCAGCCGGTCTAAACTATTATCAAAACATACAAGGTCAAAATAAGCGGCAGCTCGCTGAGGAAGAAATGCGCAAGATCCTGCTGCGGGCCAACGAACAAGCACAAGCTACACTGCTGGAAGCGGAAAACAAAGCGAAGCGAACAATTGAGGAAGCAAACGAGAGCGCGCTGCGCCGCCGGCGCGAACTTGATCGCGAAGATGAGCGCCTGCAGCGGCGGCGTGAAGACCTCGATAAGCGCTTCGAGAGGATGGAACAGCGTGAGCAGAATTTGAACAAACGCCAGAGCCGGCTTGATAAACAGCAGGCTGAGCTGCAAAAACTGCAAGAAGAGCGCGTGGCCGAACTGGAGCGCATCGCCCAGATGTCGATGGAAGAGGCCAAAAACGAATTGATTCAGATCGCCGAGGCCGAGGCGCGCAACGATATGGCGCGCATTATTCGTCAGGTTGAAGCAGAGGCACGCGAGGAAGCCGATAACCGCGCGCGCGAGATTATCTCAATCGCTGTGCAGCGGCTCGCTTCAGAACATGTCAGCGAGATCGCAGTCAGCGTTGTGCCGCTGCCCAGCGACGAAATGAAAGGCCGTATCATTGGCCGCAACGGGCGCAACATCCGTGCTTTTGAGCTCGCAACCGGGGTTGATGTCGTCGTCGATGACACACCAGAAGCCATTACCATCAGCAGTTTTGACCCAGTGCGCCGCGAGATTGCCAAGCGCGCCATGGCGAAACTCGTCACGGATGGACGCATTCATCCGGCCCGCATTGAAAAGCTGGTCGAAGATGCGACTGCCGAAGTTGACCGAGTTGTGCGCGAGGAAGGCGAGCGCGCCGCCTATGAGACCGGCGTGCCCGGCCTGCACCCTGAAATCCTCAAGCTGCTCGGCCGCCTCAAGTTCCGCACTAGCTACGGCCAAAATCAGCACGCTCATGCTATTGAGACGGCGCACATCGCGGGAATGATCGCTGCAGAACTGGGCGGGGACGTGATGATCGCCAAGGCTGGCGGCCTGCTGCATGACCTCGGCAAAGCGGTCGACCATGAAGTAGAAGGAACACATGCCCTGCTCGGCGCCGAGATCGCCAAACGGTACGGCGTCCACGAGCGGGTGGTCAACGCCATCGCCAGTCATCACCATGAAGTTGAACAACTGTATATCGAATCCTACATTGTCGAGGCGGCTGACGCGATTTCTGGAGCGCGCCCCGGCGCAAGGCGTGAAAGCCTTGAGTCGTATGTGCGGCGTGTGCGAACGCTCGAGGAAATCGCCACCAGCTTTGAGGGTGTGGAGCAGAGCTACGCGCTGCAAGCTGGGCGGGAGGTGCGCATCATTGTTCGCCCCGACGTGATCGATGATCTAGCAGCGCTGCGCCTCTCGCGCGATATCGCCAAGAAGATCGAAGAGACGATGCAGTACCCGGGACAGATCAAGGTGCAGGTCATCCGAGAAACCCGCGCCATCGAATATGCCCGTTAGCGCTATGCTTGAACGCCGCCAGCACAGCGAGGGGCGCTGAACGCGCCCCTCGCTGCTTGAACAACAGCCGCCGTTGAGTAAAGTATAGACTCGCTATTCGCCCTCTTCCTCTTCTTCAAGTTCTTCAAGCAAGGCGCCGGTAACGGGATCGATACCGGTTTCGATCGATCCATCGGCCAAGCCAGCCAAAATTTCTTCCATCCGTTCAAGAACCTCCTCAGGCACGTTAGCGGCATTCGGCGGCGCGAAGCTGATTCCACCATTTTCGGCAGACAGGATATAGATGCCTCCTTCGGGGAACCCTTCTGCATTAACCAGAGCAGCGATCATATCGAACACGCCAACGTCAACGCGCTTCACTGCGCTGGTGATCAGGTTCTCAGCGCCGGGCGTCTCTCCGCCTCCGAAGGTCGTGAAGAACTCATCTTGATCGACGCCGATCACTTTTATACCGTTCTGCGCCGCATAGGTGATTGCGCCTGAGCCTGTGGGGCCGCCCGCGCCGAAGATGACATCGGCTCCCTCACCAATGAACTGCTCGGCAGCTGCCGCGCCGCGGTCGGGCGAGGTGAAGCTGTCAATATAGACACCGAGTGTAGTCACATCCGGATTGACGAAGCGCGCACCCATCTCAAAACCATTGCGGAACTTGACCACCGGCGGGATATCGATGCCGTAGACGCCAGCGACAATGTTGCTGCGGGTCATCAAACCGGCCATCGCACCAGCGAGGAAGCCACCCTGATCTTCGCGGAACTGAATACCAACTAGATTCGGCGGCGGGTCAACGAAGAACTGGTCAACACCGATGAAATAGACATCCGGATTTGCCAGCGCCGCTTCCAAAGTGGCATCTTGGATCAAGAAGCCAACGGTCACAAGCACATCGTAGCCCTCTTCGATGCAGGTGTTGATATTGATAGTGTAATCCCCTTGAGAGACAGTCTCAATAAACGTAGAGTCAAGACCGAACTCTTCAACCGCCAACATCATTCCGTCGTAGGCGAACTGATTGAAGGTACCATCGTTCACACGGCCAATATCGGTGACCAGACAGACCGACTCGATCAGCGGTTCTTGTGCAGATGAACCGAAGACCGGCACCAATACAAGCGCAAATACGGCGAGGATGAACAGCGCTTTTCGTAAGGATTTCATGCGTCACCTCCATAGAACATTTCTGGTAAGAGGTCTGATAGAAGATCGAATTGATAGTACCGTAATTTAAGGCAAGATGACAAACAACTTCCTGATGAAATCTGCGGACACAACTTGGGCAGAATTTACAAACTCATTCGCATCAGACGCGGTCACCGTGGGCTCGCTAATCCACTCACGACGACCCGCGCTTCGAGCGCATACAGTTCTGATGACAGGGAACGGCCATACAGAGCCACTTGATTAACCGGCCGGTTGACTGGCCCTCCCGCCGATGGAAAAGCGATGTTATACAACCCGTTCACATCGACATAGAGCGCTGGTGGCCGGTCTCCCGACAACCTTTGCCAGCGCTCTGTGTTAAGCAGCTGGTTATCTCCCCGCCCAGCCGCCCAAGCCGTCAGAGCAGCATCACCCGTCCCAACTATGAGCATGCCATCGCCGGTCGCCAGCCGCGCAATTGCTTCATCGCTGTTCGAGGCTGCGATCGTAACCAATTCGAGATCGTCACGACGATCCGCCAAGAACACAACGTCATCGACAAAGGCGCCGATGACGCGTTCAACCCGCTCGATCCAGCTGGCTCCCGCATCCGTTTGGGTAACAAACAGCAAGTCATAGCTTGTATTCAAGAGCGGTAGGGGGTCATTAGGCCGCGGCAGCAGTGCAAAGGCATAGCTGCCGTCCAGCGGGACGAGCAGCTCATCATGAAGGACTATGCCGAGCTGGCTGAATAAAACTGCTGACAGTCCCTCGACACCGCGCAGCAGATCGCGCTCAGTTGGCGGCGCGATCAACCCGCTTGCGACTGCGGCAGTCTCTCGCACTGGGAATGCGCCCAGCAAGCGCGAGCTGAAGTTGACCAACGGACCACCGACGAGCGCGATCTGAAGCGCATCACGCGCCTGCGGGCCCACGTGTACCAGCATAGCGCTGCGCGGGATGAAATCAAGCACGCGCATATCTAGAACGGCCGTTGATGACGCCGGCGTCTCCGCCAGCTTGACCACGACGGACGCGCGAACATCGTTAAGCAGCACCGCGTTGGGCTGAACCGCGAGCCCGACCGCCTCGACTGCGCCGCGCAGCAGCACTGTCTCTGTAGTGACGGCACCGTTCAAAGCCTCGACTGCATTGCCAACAGCAGCCAAGAGCGGCGCGGCAGAGTCGCCAGCGCTCAAGAGCAGGCTCAAACTTGCTGCCGCGGCTTCCCCACGAAGAAAGCCGGTGATCGGAGAATGCTGCGGCAGCGCCGCGGCGACCTCGCGATAGATCGGGTCATCGGACAGCGTCGGCCCTTCGCCGGCCTGCACTTCGATGACTGCATAAACCAGCGCTTCCGGCCCGATCACGACCGCGCTAGGCAAAAAAGCGAAAGCCAGCCTGTCGCCGCGATAGACGGTCACGCCGCGGTGCGTATCCGTCTCCAAAAAGTCTTGCCCGCGCAGTACTGGCCCCAGCGTGCTGGCCGCCTGAAAGGCATCTTGGCTCGCAATGATCAGCACCCAAGACTCGGTATCGACCCTCAACCTGTTGTCGAGCGTTTGATAGCCAACGAGCAGCTCATCGCCCAGCCACGGCAGCACGTGCGTCGTAAACGATGCGCCCTCAACGTCAAACGAATCAAGTGGAAAAAAGTCGTTATAGGTGAGCGAGGCATCGAACGAAGCCCGCGCCGGCTGAAGAAAAGCGCCGATAAATGCTGCAAAGTTCAGTTCTTCGATCGCCTGCCGCCGGTTGGCCGTTTCGATACGCACATAACCCTCAAAATCGGCCGGCAGCCAGCCCACCAGCGACTCGCCTTGAGCACGGGTAAGCGGCCCATTCCTGATCATCAGGAGGAGGAGGAGGATAAGCGAAAATAGGCGGGCAGCGCTCATGGGTCAGCTCGACAAAAATGGGTTTGCTTGCGCTAATGATGGCGCGATGTCAAAGAAAGTCAAGGGACAGCGCCATGATCAAAACGGGCCAGCTCATTGAAGCGCTGGCCCGAAAACACACTGCGGCCCTGCTCACTACACGCCGATATCACGCCGCTGGAAGAAGAACAGCCCGCTGGCAAACAGAATGGCCGTCGCCACGATAAGAACACCAATGTTGCCCCAGTTTATTCCGTTCTGGATCACGGCAGTTCCATCGTAGTAGCTGTAGTAGGAGATCGTCCTCAGCACTTCTCCAAGCTGAGTCTCTAAAGAGCGGCCAATGGCATCCATGAAGTAACTCAGCAACACGAGAGCCGAGGCGATCGCGATCGCGATCGGCCGGCGCAGCGCCGCCGTTAAGAAGACGGTGATCGCCATCACGAGGATTGTCGGCGGCACCATCGCGAAGTTGGCGGCGAAGAGCGGCGCTAGATCGACGGCTAAAGCTGGCGTCACGGCAATGCCGAGCAGCATGAAGGCAAATGACAACGCGATCAAGACCGTCGCTAGTACGACATAAGCGAGAAAACGCTCGACGACGAGCTGCCAGCGGGCAACCGGCAGCGAGAGCACCACATCGAGCGTGCCGCGTTCTTCATCGTTGGATAGGATGTTCAGCCCAGCCACTACGCCATAGGCAGAGAAAACAACCAGCATAAACCCAAAATACTGCATGGCAATGTAGCCCTCGGCGGTTGCTAAAAACTCCATATCGCCGCCGCCAAACATCTGCAGCAGAAACGGCGGCATCGTCTCAAGCAACGCTGCCATCTGCTGCAAGGCGGCAACATCGGGGATGATGACGACTTGCAGAATTGCAGTCAGCCCAATTGCGATGCTCCAGAAAAGCACCGTACGCCAACCGCGGCGCAAAGTTTCGACGAAAGTCACGCCAGTCATGATACAGCCTCCATTTCGGGAACGGCTGGCCGGCTGCCAGCCTGCTCGCCATTGTTGTTGTAGTAGCTTAGGAAGATCTCTTCGAGTGTTGGCTCTTGCACGTGCAAGTTCTCGACGTAGTATGGGCTGATAGCGCGCAACAGCGGGTCAAAATCGCCGGTATAGCGCAGCTTGACCGTCCGTTCGTTCAATTCGATGTTAGCCGCGCCGGGCAGATGCGTGAGCAGGTCGGCAGTAACTGGTTCGCGGAAACGCAAGGTTACCCAGCGAAAATCGACGCGGGTCAGTTTTTCCACGCGCTCGACAGCGCGCAGACGTCCCTCGCGGATGATGCCGACACGGTCGCAGATCGCCTGCACTTCGCTGAGCATATGCGATGAAAGAAATATGGTTTGGCCAGCAGCACGGGCTTCGCGCATCAACGTGATGAATGTCTGCTGCATCAAAGGGTCGAGGCCGGTGGTCGGCTCATCAAGGATCAACAGTTCGGGACGATTCATCAGCGCGAGGATCAGACCGAGTTTGCGTTTGTTGCCGGTCGAGTAAGTGCGAATTTTGCGCGTCAAATCGAAATCAAGCCGCTCCGCCAATTGATGGACATAGGGCATGTCGAGATTTCCGCGCATCTTGCCGCAGTAGTGAATGACTTGCAGCGCCGTCCGGTCATTCCATAAATTCAATTCGCCCGGCAGGTAGCCGATGCGCTGGCGGATGGCGACGCTGTCGCGGATGCTGTGCAGGCCAAAAACGTGCGCCTCCCCTTGCGTTGGCCGCAGCAGATCGAGGATGAGGCGGATCGTTGTCGTTTTGCCCGCCCCATTCGGGCCTAAAAAGCCGAAGATTTCGCCGCGCTCTACCGCAAATGTTACGGCATCTACCGCCTTTCTACCCGCTGCGCCACCGTACACTTTTGTCAGCCCATCCGTTTGGATGATGACAGATGCTGATCTCATGGAAGTTCTCCTAAACCCATTCGCAAATCGAATGAAACAACAGATGCCCCAAGGGCTTAACAAACTGGCCTTGTCACCTTCATTCCTGCGCGCCGCCATCCCTATCGGTCGAATGCATGATCTTGGCCTCCCATGTCATGATCGCCCGCTCGAACAGCACTCGCAGCGCCTGCTGGCCAGCGGCACGATCGGCATCGGTCAAAGACTTAGGCTCTAAACCTGACTGTAAAAAGTCCGATATCAGTGGGCCTACCTCTTCAAGGGTTGGCAACGGGCCTCCAGCAGCGACCTCATCGATCGTGAGCAGACCATAGCGCAGAGCCGTAATGACATACGCGATCAAGTCGGGCGAGTAGTCGTCTCGGATCAGTCCGGCGCTTTGGAACGCACGCACAAAGTCAACCGCAGCGCCGAACAACTGTCTGTAAGTCGAGCCGCCACTCAGCCGGCGCACAAAATCCCCTAGAACGCGTCGATCCTGCGTGTACAGCGCGCGCAGAAGCGGATTTTCCGCCGCCACCGCAAGCGAATGCAGATAGATTGTGAACAAGCTCAGTCCACGTTCATCGGCCGCCACACGCTCAAGCATGGTCTGGGTGGCCCACTTCATTTGGCGCAGAAGCAGCGCATCAAACAGGGCTTCTTTGCCCGCGAACTCAAGATAAAGCGCACCCTTCGAAACCCCCGAGGCCGCCGCGATGTCATCCATCGTCGTCTTGTCATAGCCATAGCGGGCGAATAGATCGGTCGCAGCGTCAAGGATACGCTCGGCTCGTTGAGAGCTCCGCGGGTCTCTTTTCATAAGTCTTTCCGTTAGCTACTCACCGATTTGACCTGATGACCTATATTGTTAAACCAGTCAAAATATACACCCGATCGAGATCAGCGCGACCCCCAGATGTTAGGGGATAAGCTTATATCTAATAATTACTAATCGCCCTTAACAAAACGATTGCAGCCCATTAATGCGTCATCGCTACACTGATCGAGGCATTTAGCTAAATTCAGAGGAGATTAGCATCATGGCAAAATGCAGCAAACTTCTTTTGATCGTGAGCATTCTCGTGAGCTCCCTGCTGTCAATCGTCCCTGCACTCGGTCAGACCCCCGTCGACATTCCAGTCTGGATCGCGTTCACGGATGCAACCCGCCTTGGCTGGGCTCAGCAAAAAGCAGCCGAATATAACGAAATGTTCCCGCAGTATAATGTGATCGTCACTGGCTACTCGAACTATGAAGAGCTGTTCGCGGCAACCGCGCTGGCCGCTGAGCAGGGCAGCCTGCCCGCAGTTGTTCAGTATTTTGAGGTCGCGACGCAGGATGCCCGCGACAGTGGTTATTTCCGTTCGATCGAGCAGGCGCTGGCTGGCCGCACCGAAATCAATGGGCTGCCTGTTAATTTTGATGATTTCATCGAGCCTGCTGCTGCTTACTACACGCTAGACGGTGAATTTACCTCGATGCCGTGGAATACCTCGTCAGCGATCTTCTTCTCAAATATGAACTACTTGAATGCTGCCGGCTTTGATACCCCGCCGGCGACATGGAGTGAGGTTGCGCAGGTTTGCGAGGCGGTGATGGCGCTCGACAATGCGCCGGAATACTGCTTCACGTGGCCGAACCACGGCTGGTTCTTCGAGCAGTGGCTGGCGCAGCAAAATGCGCTGTATGCCAATAACGACAATGGCCGCACTGCTCGCGCGACCGAAGTGCTGTTCGACAGCGAGGCGGGCGTCGCCATCTTGACGTGGCTGAAAGAGATGTACGATGCCGGTTATCTCTACTACAGCGGTGCACAGGGTGGCGGCTCGTGGTCGACGGTCGATCAGGCCTTCGGCAGCCAGCAGGTCGCCATGGCCGCTTACAGCAGCTCCGATACTGCCCTGTACACCGAAACTGGTCGCGAGAATGGCTTTGAAGTTGTGGCTTCATTCCTGCCTTACAATGATGAAACCGGCTGGACGGGCAACCTGATCGGCGGCGCAAGCCTGTGGCTGGTCGATGGCCTGCCGGAGGACGTTGAGACCGGCGCGCTCGGCTTCCTGCTCTATATCAACACGACCGAAAACGCGGCTGAATGGCACCAGATCACGGGCTACGTCGCCATCCGCAACAGCGCGGTCGAGATGCTGACAGAACAGGGCTGGTTCGACGAGAACCCGAACTTCCGCGTGGCCTCTGACCAGCTGGCCCAAAGCACTGTCACCGCTGCGACGAGCGGCGCCCTGCTGGGCAGCTTCCCGGCCATTCGCAACGTCGTCACGCAGGCGATCGACACGGTACTGCTAACGCCCGATGCCGATCCGGCTGAGGTGTTGGCTGCTGCTGCCGCGCAGGCCAATACGATCCTGACTGAGTACAACCTGCTTAACGTGGAGTAGTTCGGTCACACTTTCAACAGCAGGGGCGATGCTGACCCATGCCCCTGCTGTTGCGTTTCTATATGCTATAACTAGAGGTGTCTTGCCGGCTCTCCGCCGCACCCTTCTAGCAGCAGGATTAAGGATTATGCTCACCAACACTCCCTTGATGATCCTCGCCATTGCAGCATTGGCCGGTGCAGCACTCATGGCCTTCTTTTTTCGCAAAAGGCCAAAAGTACTTCCAACAGCACTGGTGGCGGGCGGGCTAGCAGGGGCGATCGGTTCGCTGATCTTCATGGGGCCGCTGGATTTCTGCACGTTCGAGCCGGAACGCAGCTCGCTTGACGTAGGGTTTGGCGTCTTTCTGATCGCCGTCGGCGTAATTGGGATAGCACTGCCAGTGCGCTGGGTGCTCAACCGGCTGTTCGATCGAACCCCCATTTTCACCCAGCAAACCCAGCAGGGAGCCTTCAAGGGCTGGTTGATGCCGATAATGCTGCTGACCCCGACCATCATCATTCTGGCGTTATTTCTTTACTACCCCTCTCTTGAGACTTTTACCCTCTCCACCCAGCTTGCCCGTTTGGGGGCGCGCCGGTCGATCTTCATCTGCGTCGACAATTTCACATCGCTGCTTACCGACCCAGTCTACGGGCAGGTTGTTATCACGACGTTTTTTATGTCGGTCGCGATCGTGGTCATTGGGCTCGCGCTGTCACTGTTAATCGCGACCATGGCCTATCAGCCGATCCGTGGCGCAAGCATTTATCGCACCCTGCTAATATGGCCCTACGCGATCTCCCCGGTGGTCGCTGGTGTGATCTTTTTACTGTTATTTAACCCGACGGGCGGCATCATCAATTTTTTCCTCAATTCGACGTTCGGCTTTGGTGTGCCATGGCTGACCAACCCAACCTATGCCCCGTGGGCGGTGATCATCGCCAGCGTCTGGAAATCGATGGGCTTCAATATCTTGTTCTATATCGCCGGTTTACAGAACGTCCCCAAAGACTTGCTCGAAGCCGCTTCGATTGACGGCGCCAATGCGCTGAAACGCTTCCGCCATGTTGTGCTGCCTATGCTGTCGCCGATCACATTCTTTTTGATCATCACAAACATGACCTACGCCTTCTTCGATACATTTGGCACCATTGACGCGCTAACGGGCGGCGGGCCGCTGCGCTCAACGACGACAATGATGTATAACATCTATCAGATCGGCATCCTCAACAACGACTTGGGCAAGGCCGCGGCCCAGTCGATCGTGTTATTCGCAATGGTCATCGGGCTGACGTATCTCCAGTTCAGGACGACAGCGCGGCAGGTTACCTACGGAGCATAGCGATGACGACCCTCCCGAGCGAAATAACGCACGCCGAAATTCGCACAGCGTCCAGAAACCGAACGCTGTCCACGCTGGTTCCGAAACGCTGGTATGCCCATGTGATTCTGATCATCGCCTGTGCGATCATCGGTTTTCCGCTGTTCTATTCGATGATCGTCAGCACACAAACGAATGCCGAGGTGTTTTCGTACCGCTTTTTACCGGGGTCTTCATTCGCCACAAACTGGAACATCGTGGTGAATATCGTCAACATCGGCAACTACATGGCCAACAGCGTCTTCATCTCGGTCGCAGTAACCGTTGGCAAAACTGTCCTCTCGCTGCTGGCGGGTTTGGCTTTCGTCTACTTCCGCTTTCCAGGCAAATGGATCATCTTCGGGTTCGTCTTGATCACGCTGATGATGCCGACCGAAATTCTGATCATCGCGCTGTTCCGGTTCGTCAACAGCTTGGGCTGGGGTAATACCTATTACGCGCTGATCGTCCCCTTCCTTGCCAGCGCGACCGGCGCCTTTTTGTTCCGCCAACATTTCGCGAACATCCCGGCGGAACTCTCCGAGGCTGCGCAGCTCGATGGCGCTGGCCCGCTGCGCTTCTTGTTCAGCGTGTTAGTACCGATGAGTTGGAATACTATCGGCGCGCTGGCGGTCATTCAGTTCGTCTACATGTGGAATATGTACATCTGGCCGGTGCTCATCATTCAGGGACAAGAGCGGCAGGTCGTTCAGGTTGGCTTGCGAACGCTAGCAGCGGGCGATGCGGCGATCCGGTTTGGGCCAATGATGCTCGGCGCGGTGATCGCCAGCATCCCTCCGCTGATCGTGTTTATCTTGCTTCAGAAACAGTTTATGAGCGGCTTTCAGCTCGCGCGCGATAAATAGAGTCTGCTATCGCGCAGGCGGGAGCGCCAGATTCACCGATTGCACCGCAGCGTAGAAACGCGGCGCATCAGCGGCGATCGCTTCTGGGTCAGTCCGCCACTCAAACTTAGGGCCCACGCCGCCATATTCAAACGCGAGCAGCCACGGCGCTGCTGCTGTACCGGCTTGCATCAGTTCGATTACCCAGTCGAAAATTTGCCAGTCTTCTTCGCGCATTGCGAGATGATCGGTCAGGAAGTCATCAATCATGGCTAAGCCGGTCACATGCACTTCACGTATGCGCTCTAGCGGCAGGGCTGCGATGTATTCTCGTTCGTCCCAACCGAGGTTGCTGGCAGCGATACGCGCATGCGAGATATCAAACAGAAACCCTACGCCCAATTCGCGAATGAGCTGTGAAAAGATCTTCGGTTTAACGGCAGTAGCTAGAAATCGCCTTCCTTCCTTTTTCCAATGCTTTCCCCGGTACGGTATATTTTCGACCAGCACCCGGTCAGCACCGAATCGCGCAATCACTTGTTCCAGTTCGGCGGCCATCTTTTCGATAACGCGCTCCTCTTGCGCTGCCGAGAGCGGCTCCGCTGTGAACTCGGCAAAGGCGTTTAGCGTAGGCGCCAGATGCAGATTAACGAACGGCGTTTCCGTTTCGATCAGCGCGCGCTCTATGGATCCCCAATCCACGTCCGCCAGCCGGTCATCCCCTGCGATCAGGTCGAAATGCACGTAGACTGGCCGGAGAGCGCTGGCCTCAGCGATCAAATCAGGCCAATTGGGGCATTTGAACCGGTCGATCTCGATGACGCCGGCACGCAGCAAATCGGCCGCTGGGAGCGAATAATTGATGGCAAAGAGCATTAATGTAAACACCTCACAATTGTTTGAACAACCTGTGTCAATGATACCGTTCAGCGCCGCACTTGTCGTCTGCCAATTTCGCATCTATCGGCGAATTCACCTATAATGTAAGCTTGCATCTGCAAGATAAAAGCCGGTTTCCATGTCGCTAGAGTTTGATGTTCAGCAAGCTGCCGAACTGCTGCGCGCCAGCCGCTGCACCGTCGTCCTCACTGGGGCTGGCATCAGCAAAGAGTCGGGGGTGCCCACTTTTCGTGACGCGCTGGACGGCCTGTGGGCGCACTATGATCCCATGCAGCTTGCAACCCCTGAAGCTTTTCGTCGCAATCCGCAGCTTGTCTGGGAATTTTATGAATACCGCCGCGCAATCATGTGGCCGGCTCGCCCAAACCCGGGGCATCTCGCGCTGGCAGCGCTAGAGCGGGCGCTGCCGGATTTTTGCATCATCACGCAGAACGTCGATGATCTGCACGAACAAGCCGGCAGCCAGCAGATCATTCGCTTGCACGGAAGCATCAATGCCAACAAATGTTTCGCTGCCTGCCGTGGAGAACCTACTCCGATCGATCTGAGTGAATTGCAAGCCGCACCAGACGCTCGCCCGCCCGCCTGCCCTCACTGCGGCAGCTTTGTGCGGCCAGCGGTTGTATGGTTCGGCGAAGCGCTGCCCACAGACGCGCTGCGTGCCGCTATTGAAGCCAGTATGGCCGCCGATGTCATGTTGATCGTCGGCACATCAGGGGTTGTGCAGCCTGCTGCCGATCTGCCAATCTATGCCGCGCAGCAGGGAGCGCATTTGATCGAAATCAACCCCACCCAAAGCGGGCTGACGCCGCTGGTCGATCAATGGCTTGCCGGGCCATCGGGCGTGATCTTGCCGCAAATTGCGGCTGCGCTGGGGATCTATGCGTAGGCCTTACGGCTTTCCTAATCATGAGACACTGTTAGCGCTGCTGTTCACGACGCTGGTCTTAATTCACTTCGCCCCGCGGCAGACCGCCGGCCAACCCATCACCCCGCCTTCGGCCAGACCACACCAAGTTTTTATTGAGCACGGCGATCCCGACCGGCTGATCTTCGTCGACCTGCTGACGGGTGAAGAGCAGGCCGTCAGCAGCCGTGGGGAGCGTTACACCATCTATGGAGGCGAGGTGCTCTTCTTCGATGCTGATCGCCGACAAATGATGATCGCCGGAGCTGACGGCCGGCTGCGTCCTCACACGTTCATTCAACCCGGGCGTGAGGCGCGGCGCATCGACTGGGCCATCTCGAGCGACGAGCAAATGATCGCATGGACGATCACGACAGGGACGCCCTCAGCGTTGCGAACCACCACCTACGTCGCTGACAGCAGCGGCGCCGCCAGTGCTCGCCCCGTCTTTAGCGACGGCCCACACGATGGCATCCGCGCCTATCCGGTCGCTTTCAACCGCGACCGCAACATTTTATATATGGATTACCAGCCCGATTTCATCGCCGATTTCACGCCGTTTCGCCAGCACGCTTCATTGTTCTCCCTCGATTTAGACAGCGGCGCGATCGCGCCGCTGCCCGGAGAGCCGGGCTGTTTTTGCGGGGCGGGCATCGGTGGGGGTCGCTTCCTACGCCTTATGCTGGCAGCTGAGGGTGGGTTTGACCTGCGCGTCGTCGATCTTGACACCGATTTGGCCCAGACGATCCGCGGTCTCGGCCTCGCTGAATATACACAGGGCGGCGACGTCTTGCTTGCCCCCGATGGTGCGCGCGCCGTCTACACTTTGGCGCGCGTGCGCGGGTTTGGCACGGCACAGCAAATGCTTGAGACGGTCTTTATTCTGGTCGATCTTGTCACAATGTCGCAGCGTATCCTCTTTGAAACTGACGACTTATTTCTACGACCAGTGACATGGACAGATGATGACAGCGCGATTCTGCTCATCAGCCCAACAGCAGCAGGCACATGGAAGCTGTCGGTGCCATCTGGAGAGTTATCGCAAGTCGCATCGGCCACGTACTTAGGAACAATGATGCCCGCTCAAGGCGGCACGAGTTGAAGTAGAATACAGGATATGATGAAACAGTCAACCTCATCTGATGAATTCGAGCGACGGCGACAGAAGTATGAACCCGTCGCCCAACTACTGACCGAACAGTACGGGAGACCGGCGTGGCGCCCCTCTCTGCCGCCGCTCGACGAGCTGATCGACTGCATCCTCAGCCAGAGCACTAATGATACAAACCGAGACCGTGCTTTTGCCGCGCTTAAAGCGGCTTTTCCGAACTGGGAAGCCGTGATGAATGCGGATACAGAACGGGTGATCGAAGCGATTCGACCGGCAGGCCTCGCGAATCAAAAAGCGCCGCGCATTCAGAATGTTTTGCGCAGCATTTACAACGAGCGCGGCGAACTCAATATTGACTTTCTGGCCGAGCTTCCGCTTGAAGAAGCAAAGGCATGGCTGATGAAATTGGACGGAGTGGGGCCGAAAACAGCGGCGATTGTGTTGTGTTTCGCTTTTGACCGGCCAGCTTTCCCAGTCGATACTCATGTTCACCGACTGAGCCAACGAATTGGATTTATTCCTCAAGGCACCAGCGCCGATAAAGCCCACCCAGCGATGGAGGCTATCGTGCCGCCGGAAGATTACTACGCTTTTCATCTCAACCTGATCCGCCACGGGCGTGAGGTGTGCCACGCGCGCCGGCCAGCATGCGAGCGCTGCCCGCTGACGACCTACTGCGATTATTATTTGAATTTGACAGGGGCGTTTGCCGATGCGTGAGGAAAGTTCCGGCGGGCTGCTCGTCAGCGAATACGAAATCGCAGAACTGCGGCAGTCGATCATGCTGCTGCACGCGCAAGCGCAAAGCGGAGAAATCAACAGCGGGTTTTTGCTGCGCCAGCTCGCGCGAGGTGGCGACCTGCTCGAACGGCTTGAGCGCGAGCGCCGGCAGATCAAACAGCAAACCCGTTACGAGGCGCTGTTTAATCTCAGCCGCCTCTTGGGCACCTCGCTCGATTTACAAGTCGTCCTCGATCAAGTTATGGACGCGATCCTGCAGCTCACCGGTGCTGAACGCGGCTTCTTAATGCTGCGCGATGACGATGGGCTGGCTGTGGTCAAGGCGGCGCGCAATTTTGATCAGCGCACGCTAGGCAGCGATGAGCAGCGCTTCAGCCGCTCTATCCTCTATCAAGTCCTCGACACGGGCAGCCCGATCGTTACCACAAACGCTGCGGAAGACCCGCGTTTCTCAGCCTACGAGAGCGTCGTCAATCAGGCCTTGCGCAGCATTATGGCGGTGCCTTTGCGCGCGCACGGTTTGATCATTGGCGTCGTTTACGTTGATCATCCCTTTTTGACCAATCGATTCGATGCTGATGATCTGCAGGCGCTTGAAGCGCTAGCCGGGCAAGCTGCCGCGGCCATCGCCAATGCCCGCTTATTCGCCGCTACCGATCACCGGCTGGCAGCGCATCTTGAAGAAGTGCGCCAATTGCGCCGCATCGACCTACAATTGTCCGAAACCCTCGATGCCAATAAGACGATGCATTATACGCTCGAATGGGCTTGCCGCTTAACTGGCGCAGAGGTGGGCCATCTGGGGCTGGCACAAGGTGATCGAGTCGTCGTACAGCAGCATTACGGCATTCAAACCGACGAAACCCAGCCGATCTATCTCGACCGGAGCTTTCCCGCTGTCAAAACAGTGCAGGAAAGCGGGCGAACACAGCACATGAAGGGCGACCCGTTCAGCACGCTGATCGTCCCCATGCGCCGCGACCAGCGCGTGATCGGTGTCATCGTGCTGCGCCGCCGCGGCGAGTTCAGCGCAGAACAACAGGATCTTAGTGAACGACTGGCTGCCCGCGCCGCCACTGCCATCGAAAACGCGCAGTTGTATGCAGCCGTGCAAGATGCCAATGCTGCCAAGAATGAGTTTGTCGGCATCGTCGCGCATGATTTAAAAGTGCCGATGACGAGCATCCTCGGCTACACTGATTTGATCCTGATGGAAGACGATCTCGCGCCGCACATACTCACTTATGTAAATCGCATTCGCGATACCATTAAACGCATGGAACTTCTGGTGTCTGACCTCGCGGATATCAGCCGCATCGAAAGCGGGCAGTTCTATATTGACCCCGGCCGCGTCTCCGTCATTGAGCTTGTGCAGAGCGTGCGCGAAGCAATCGCCACGCAGATCGTCGCCCGCGGCCACACGTGGATCGAAGAAATCGCGCCCAATCTTCCAGAAATCTATGGTGATTTTTATCGGCTGCTGCAAGTCCTCATCAATCTGATCAGCAACGCTTATAAGTACACCCCTAATGGCGGTACGATCAAACTGCGCGCCCGCAGTGTCGAAGTTGACGGCCGGCCTCGCGTTGAATTCAGCATTAGCGATACCGGCATCGGGCTGTCGCCGGCAGCTCTGCAAAAGCTCGGCACCAAGTTCTGGCGAGCCGACGACGAATTTACCCGCTCACAACCCGGCGCTGGGCTGGGTTTCGCGATTACGCGCAGCTTGCTGGAGCAGATGGGCAGCGCCATCGATATCGTCAGCGAACTCGGCAAAGGCAGCACCTTTACTTTCACCCTCCCAGTGATGCTAGCGAAAGATGAACTGCCAGCGAAAGGCATGGTATGAGCAAAGACGCGATCGCACAGGCACTGGAACAACTGGACGAGCTGATCGTCGACGCGCGTGAGGGCGCGATCGTGCCGGTTCGGCTGCCGGGGCAGCTCGAGGCGATCCGCTCTACGCTGGCTGCCGCCAAAGAACCGGCCGCGCCTTCGCCCATTCCCGTCTCAGCGTCTATCGATCAAGAGGCATTTCTCAAGGAACAAGCTTATTTCATCGGCCATGCCATTCACGAACTGCGTACTCCGATGACGAGTATCCGTGGTTATTCCGATATGCTGGCGAACCCTGCGATGGGCGCGTTAAGCGATATGCAGCAGCAGTTTGTTGAAACGATTCGGGCCAACGCTAAACGGATGGAAGCGCTGCTGCAAGATGTAGCGGATATGAACAAGATCCGCGCTGGCACGCTGCGGCTGACCCCCAAAATGGATATTTTCAAAAACATCGCGCTGCTGGCAGAACAGCAGGTCAAACCCATCGCCGATTTACTCAATCGAACGGTGACGATGGACATTCCATCTGGCCTGCCGCTGCTCAACCTTGACGGCGAAATGCTGGCGAAAGCGCTGGTCAAACTGCTCGATAATGCCCTGCGCTACCAACACGAAGATGGCGATCATGAGGTGACGCTGCGGGCAGCCGCTGTTGACAATAAAGTGCAGATCATGATCAGCGATCATGGGATTGGCATGAAACCCGAAGACCTTGAGCAGCTCGGCACGCTGTACTTTCGTTCTGAAGACGAACGAGTGCGGGCGCACAAGGGCAGTGGCTTGGGCATTCCCATCGCTTATGGCATCATCCGTTTAATTGGTGGTACGATTTCTGTAAGCAGCGAATACGGCAAGGGGACAACTTTTACCCTTATGGTGGATGGAATGAGTTAATCGAGCGTTTCAGCATGGCCAACATCGCGCCAGACGACATCGACCGGGCAATGCGTACGCTTTCGCGAATGCACGATGCAGCCCCGGCCAACGTAGCGGCGAAGATCGCCGAGGTTATGAATCTGCTCTTGCGACTAGAGACCGAAAATAGTGAGCTGCGCGAACAGCTCACTGCGATGCGGCAAGCTTCTCAACGGGCTTCTGTACCAGCAGCGCCGTCACTGTTCGACGAACCACCGCTCTATGAAGACGACACCCCCAAACCCGCCGCGGTGACGGACGCGCTGCAAACCGGCGGTTTTTTGCGCGAGCTGTTCGACACAAGTAGCACAGAATTTGACCTTTTTACAGATATCGACACCTCAGTTTTTCATGATACGCCGCATCCGCCTTCCCATGAGCCAACCGCCAGTGACAATTACGGCGAAGAAACGAGCGAGTTCGGAATTACGTTTGAGGAGCTCTTAGCCCAGCAGGCCATGCGCGATGTGGTCGACACTTCGCTAGTCGAAAATAGCATGACAGAGACCGAGCGCCTGCGCATCAGCAACCTTAATCCGTCGCGGCTCGGCGAGGCGAAATCGCTTGGGATGAGTTCACCTGCTTTTCCATCCGCAGAGGATGTGTTAGACCATGTTCGGCTACTGCTCAAGCCGCCGCTCGATGATATCCGGCGGATTGCACAGAACCTGCAGCAGCCTAATGCCGATCCGCTCACGATAGTACAGATCGGGTTGATCCAAACGATGCAGCTCGATGCCGAGCAGTCGTTATCACTGTTGGAGTCAGTCGAGCTGCTGCAGATGCTGGCCACAGGCAAACTCAAGCTTGAACTGGCCGATTTCCAACCCGGCGATCTCGTGCGCGGCGCAATTTTATTTATGCACGACCGAGCGCGTGCGCGTGATCATACGATAACATACCAGATCGATCCTGACCTGCCGCTCGTCCGCGCCGATCTAGGCCGCTGCTTGGTCATCTTGACCGATTTGATCGATAACGCGATCCGTTACAGCCCGCGTGGCAGCTCGAGCCGTTTAACAGCTGATCCGCTTGGCGCTCAAGTGTTGTTCACACTGGCGGACAACGGCATCGGCCTCTCTGAAGAAGACCTGCCGTATGTCGGTACTCCGTTCTGGCGGGCGCTGCACCAACCTCTCGTCCGGGAACAGCCAGGCAATGGGCTTAAGCTATATTTGGCACGACAGATGCTCGCGCTGCAGGGAGGTGAACTCATTTTCTCGGGGGAGCCAAACGTCGGCAGCAGCTTTAGCTTTACCCTCAACGCGGTCACTAAGCGATGAGTCATTAAGATAATCTTCACTTTACTTCCGTAGGATTTTGTGTTATATTCATATGTATGTTGGCACAGTAAGAGGCTTAGCTAGCGGCATTATCTGCTAGATGCAGCCTGCACTGTGTCTTTCTAATTTTAAAGCGGAGTTTCGCTTTTTTGTTTGGAAGGAGCGGTAGTGGTATGGCAAATCAGCCACAGTATCTTACACCTGAGGGGTTGAAGGAACTGGAGGCACGGCTCAAATACCTCAAGGAAGTTCGCCGCCCAGAAGTCGCCGAACGCCTGCGTCAAGCTCTCGAAGAAGGAGGGGATCTGAGCGAAAATGCCGAATATGAAGACGCCAAGAACGAGCAGGCATTCGTTGAAGGAGAGATCATGCGGCTTGACTCGATCCTGAGCAGCGCGCAACTGATCGAATCGACTGGCAAAAAAGATATTGTCTCTCTTGGATCTATCGTGACGGTCGTCGAAGAAGGTTCGAAAGAAAGCGAAGTTTACCATCTGGTAGGCTCAGCTGAGGCTAACCCGAGCGAAGGAAAAATTTCCCTCGAAAGCCCGCTCGGCAAAGCGATGATGGGCGCCAAAAAAGGCGATAAAGTGCTGGTGCACGCGCCCGGCGGGGATATTACCTTCATCATTAAAGCGATAAAGTAGGGCAGGTTGCCCAACGTTTTTGAAGCCCCGACGGCGATCGGGGCTTTGTTTTGCCGACGCCCAGCCTAGCATGCGTC
>JBDNDP010000030.1:0-43516 GCA_046719065.1 Aggregatilineales bacterium
ATCTCTACGAAGCGGTTTTGGAAGAAGTCCGCACATCGCGCGTCATGATCAAAGCCGCGCAGCAAGATGTGCGCGAGAGCATCCTTAGCCTGCGCACCACACTTTCCGAAGACCTGCCGCTGCTCACTGCGCTCGAACAGTATGTGCTTGAGTTTGGCGCTCAAACCGGAATTGAGGCGCGTTTTGAGAAAGCAAACGTTTTATCGGTGCAGCTTCCCCCGTTAGCTGAGATGGAGACCATACGCATCGTCCAAGAAGCGCTGACCAACGTGCGCAAACACGCACAGGCTGCGGCCGTGTCCGTTGCGGTCAACGCCAGTGAGCGCTACCTGAGCATTACCATCTGCGACAATGGGATCGGGCTCAATTTACACCAAACGGAGCGCAGCCATTTCGGATTGGCAACCATGCGTGAGCGGGCGCAAAAGATCGGCGGAACGCTCACCATCACCAGCGCACCGGGCGCCGGCACGGTCATCCACGTGCGCATTCCGCTGTTAGAACCGCTACTCGAACATGTGTGAGACCAGATGAGCCAGCGCATCCTGATTGCAGACGACCATAAGCTGTTTCGACAGGGATTGATTGGCCTCATGCGTGCGCGTAAAGACCGCGTCACCGTAGTCGGCCAGGCGTCGACGGGCCGCGAGGCGATCCAGCTCACCGCACGCTTGCAGCCCGATGTCGTGCTGATGGACATTCAAATGCCTGATATGGATGGCCTGGAAGCGCTGGCCGTCATCCGCGCCCAATTTCCGCACATCGCAGTGATAATGCTGACTGCCTCGGAGGACGATGCCGATCTGGCGCGCGCAATTCGGCTTGGCGCGGCCGGTTATCTTCTCAAAAACCTTGAGGCGGATGAACTGTTCGAACTGCTGGCGGGAATTGAGAAGGGCGAACCGGCTGTCACGAAGGCGATGGCCGCCCGCCTGATGAAACTCCTCACGACTTCGCCCGCTAATCTTCCTGCCAGTAAAGCGCAAGATGGGCCACAGCTGACCGAACGCGAGCTAGAAGTGCTGCAGGCGGTCGTAAAGGGTTACAGCAATCCGCAGATCGCCGAGCTGCTGTGCATTTCAGTCAACACCGTCAAAGTTCATCTGCGCAATATCCTTGAAAAGTTACACGTTGAAAACCGGGCGCAGGCAGCCGTCTGCGCCATTAAGTGCGGTCTGATTGCCGAACAGGATCGTTTGTAAAAAAATCACCCAATCGAGTGATGCCTGGCATCTCGATCTCGTCCAGTTAGCGCATAGGCAGCACAGCCTTAACCACCTAAGATCAAGTTAGATGCTGTATGCCGGCACATTCTCGATTTTGGTGTGCCCCGCCAAAGCCGCACGAGTGCCAGCTGCACAGCAATACAGACAGACATAGGGAGAATGACTTATGTCCGATAGCAGCTTTTTAAACGATGTCTTGACCCAAACCGTGATCTCGCGGCGCAACTTTATGAAATGGAGCGCCGCAATGGGTGGGACGGCAGCTGCCCTTTCGGCCTTCGACTTTTCGCGCGTGCTAGCGCAAAGCGGCGAAGAACTAGCGAGCAGCTTTGGGCAGGGTGGGCAGATGATCCGCACCTGCTGTCCTTCTCATAACTGTGGTGGGCGCTGCATGTTGATCGCTCATGTTAAGGATGGGGTTGTCACCCGTCTCAGTTCAGACGACCGCGAGTATGACGAACTCGACGATCCCCGTCTGCTCGCCTGCGCGCGCGGCCTCGCTTATCGCCGCCGCCTATACCATCCCGATCGCTTGAAATACCCGATGAAGCGAGTCGGGCCACGCGGTGCGGGCGAGTTTGAACGCATTAGCTGGGATGAGGCGCTTGATTTGGCAGCCGAAAACATCATGCGCATCAAAGAGACCTACGGCAACAGCGCGCTGTATGTGCCCTACGGCACCGGCAGCTATCAAGAGATGAACGGCGCATTTTTAGGCGCGCGCTTGTTCAATATGATCGGCGGCAGTCTATCGTACTACAACAACTATAGTTGGGCCTGCATCGAGCGAGCAACGCCGACCGTGTACGGCACTCGTCTCTCAGGCAACCAACGTCAAGACTGGCTGAATTCGCGTTACTTCATCTTGTGGGGTTGGAACCCAGCCGAAATGATCGACGGCACTAACAGCGCCTATTTCATCAAAAAGGCGCGTGAAAATGGGGCGAAAGTTGTCGTTATCGATCCGCGCAAAAGCCTCACGGCGGTCGCGCTGGCCGATGAGTTCATCCCGATCCGGCCTGGCACCGATACAGCCATGATGAGCGCTATGGCCTACGTGATGATCACTGAAGGCCTCTATGATGCCGAATTCGTCGAGCGGTACTGCATCGGCTTCGATAGCTCGCAGATGCCTGAAGGGTTGGAAAGCGAAGAAAGCTACCGTGATTATATCCTTGGGACAGTGGACGGCGTACCGAAGACGCCAGAATGGGCCGAGGCGATCACACGGGTGCCGCGCGAGAAGATCGTCCAAATTGCGCGCGAATATGCCACGATCAAACCCGGCGTGCTTTACCAAGGTTACGGCATGCAGCGCCGCGCCTATGGCGAACAGGTCGTACGCGCCGGCTGTGTGCTCGCCGCGATCACCGGCAACGTCGGCATCTCGGGCGGCTGGGCCAGCGGCATCGCTTACCAAGCCCCAGATTGGGGGCCGCATTGGTGGAACGTGCCCGGCGGCGCTAACGGTGTGCCGACCAGCATCCCCACGTTCCTGTGGACGGAAGCAGTCGTGCGGGGCACCGAAATGACTGCGGCCGACGGCGTACTAGGAGCGGAGCGGCTCGACAACAATATCAAACTCATCTACGCCATCGCCAGCAACTGTCTGGTCAACCAGCATGGCAACGCTAATCGATCGGCAGAGATCCTGCGTGATGAAAGCTTGGTGGAATACCTGATCGTGCAAGACCACTTCCTGACCTCAACGGCGCGCTTTGCTGATTTGCTGCTGCCAGCCTGTATGGGCTTTGAGACGTGGGGCTTACAGGACGGCTGGAAATATGGCGAAGACCTGTTCGTCATGCCGCAAATCCTCGAGCCGCCGTTCGAAACCAAGAGCGATTTCCGTATCTGCGCCGATATCGCTGCCCGACTTGGCGTAGAACAAGAGTTCACAGAGGGGCGCACCGAGCGCGAGTGGATTGAGTGGATCATCGAGAATAACTATCGGCCCGGCCGCTTCCCAAATGCGCCAACGCTCGACGAATTTATTGAGCAGAATCTCGGCGTTTATACCGTGCCGATCACGGAACCTGCGATCGCTTTCGCAGATTTCCGCGCCGACCCAGAGGCGAACCCACTTCCCACACCGTCCGGCAAGATCGAGATTTTCTCAAAAGAACTGTACGACATGGGCAACCCCGAGGAAATCCCGGCCGTGCCCAAATACATTCAGGAATGGGAAAGCCCATTTGGGCCAGAGGCGCAGCAATACCCGCTGCAGGCGATCGGTCACCATTATCTGCATCGTGTGCATTCCATTCACCACGAGAACGACTGGCTAGAGGAAGCCTTCCCACAGTTAGTCACCATTAACCCCGTCGATGCTGCCTCGCGCAATATCAAAACTGGCGACCGCGTGCGCGTCTTCAACGATCGCGGCTCGCTGGTCTCGGTCTGCCGCGTGAGCAACCGCGTTATGCCCGGCGTGATCGATGTGCCGCAGGGCGCATGGTATGCCCCCGATGCGAACGGCGTCGATCAGGGCGGCTGCGTCAACACGTTGACCAGCGAACGGTGGACGCCGATCGCGTTCGGTAATGCGCAGCATACGATCATGTGCCAAGTTGAGAAAGTGTAAGGTCAGGAGCTGATCATGGCAGAGAAACAACTCGGTTTCTACCTGAATTTGAGCGCCTGTTCCGGGTGTAAAGCGTGCCAGCTTGCGTGCAAAGACAAGAATGACACCCCGGTTGGCGTACTGTGGCGCCGTGTCTATGAGGTGAGTGGTGGCGGTTACCTTCAGCGCGGCGAGGCCATCATCGATAACACGTTCATGTACTTCGTCTCGTCGGCATGCAGCCACTGCGATGAACCGATTTGTATGTTTGTGTGCCCGGCAGCGGCCATTTCAAAACGCGATTCGGACGGCATCGTCCTTATCGATCAGGAAAAATGCATCGGCTGCCGCTACTGCGAATGGGCTTGCCCCTATGGCGCGCCGCAGTTCAATGCCGAAACGCACAAGATGAGCAAGTGCGACTTCTGCTACGACTATATTGAAGCTGGTCAAAAGCCGGCTTGTGTCTCGGCTTGCCAAATGCGCGTACTCGATTTCGGCCCCATCGAGGAGCTGCGGGCGCGCTACGGCGAACAGCCCGATTTCTTCCCCTTTCCCGATTCGAGCATCACGCATCCGAACACGACATTTACACCCCATAAAGACGTGGTCCTCGCTAACGGGGCCGATGTCTTCATCGGGAACCCGGAGGAGGTTTAGTCATGAACGTGAGCGAATGGTCGCTGGTAATCTTCACCTTATTGGCACAAATGGCTGTTGGGGCATTTCTTGTCCTCGGCGTGGTGCACTTCTTCGCGGTCCGTGCCGCCGGCGTCAAAGAGGCCGATCAATTGAGCGACCGCGCCCTGCTGCCGATCGGCATCGTGCTCGTGCTCGGGATGCTGGCTTCGCTGTTCCATCTGGGCGACCCGCTGAATGCCCCAAGGGCGCTTTCCAACCTCGCGACCTCTTGGTTAAGCTGGGAAATCTTGTTCGGCGTCCTGTTTGCGGTTACCGGGTTCATCTTCGCCCTGCTGCAGTGGCGCAAAATCCTCACGCCCACGATCCGCAACCTGATCGCACTGCTGGCGGGGGTCTTTGGACTAGGGTTGGTTTACACCATGTCGATGGTTTACTACAGCCTGCCAGCTGTGCCGGCGTGGAACACCCTTGCGACGCCGATCAGCTTCTTCGCAACCACTTTTCTGCTTGGAGCGTTGAGCATCGGCGTGGCGTTCGTCGCCAATTATGCCTACCTCAAGCGCAAAAACGCTGAAGGCAGCGAGGTGCAGCTCCGGCTGCTGCGCGGCAGCCTGCGCTGGCTGTCGCTGCTAGCGATCCTGATGGCGGGTGTGCATTTCGTGGTGCTGCCGCTCTACGCGGCGTCGCTCGCGGTTGTGGGCAGCCCCGCATCGACGCAGACCGCCAACCTTCTACTGGGCGATTTCTTCGTCCTGTTCGTGCTGCGGTTAGTGCTGGTCTTTATCGGCGCAGCGTTCTTGGGTTTTTTCCTCTACCAGAGCGCTGTGCGCGGCGAACGCTTTGCCGCAATCAGCCTGCTGGCATACGCCGCTTTCGTGACGGTGTTGATCGCAGAATTTATGGGGCGGTTCCTCTTCTACGCGACGTATGCGAGGGATGGGCTGCTCTAAGCGTGAACGGTGGGGCGCTGGCACTCTCTTGGCGCCCCACCCTCAGTTTCATTCGACTAAAGGATGAAAGACATAACCATGTCCCAAACCATAACCCTCCGCCCAAGTCTAGACGAACTGCTAGCTTATGGTTTGGCCTATAAATATCTAGGCGAGACTTTCTACACCCCTCCGCAGTCCGATTTGCTTGAAGTTCTTATCGGCGAACGCCTGTTCGAGCTGTGGCCGCTTCCGGCTAATCATCGCTGCACGCAGACCGGCCTCGAAGTGCTGAACACCTTCACAGCGCAGGCAGAGCCAGAAACCGCTATCCACCTGCTGCGGCGCGATTATCAGGCGCTGTTCATCGGCCCCGGCCACGTGAAAGCGCCGCCATGGGAGTCGGTTTATCGTAGCCGAGAACATATCATGTTCGAGCGGCAAACGCTGGAAGTTCGCGCTTTCTACGCTGCGTTCGGCCTGCAAGCGCCAAAGCTGAACGTTGAGCCAGATGATCACTTTGGGTTGGAACTGCAATTCTTGGCCTATCTGTTCAGCAGCGGTGCTGAAGCGTTAAGCAGCCAACAGCTTGATCAAGCGGCGCATGCCCTGCGCGGGGCACAGGCTTTTTTGCAAAGACACGTTTTGCCCTGGGCGGATGAGTTCTTAGGCCGCGTGGCGCACCACGCGCTAAGCGAGTATTATCGTGGGGTCGCCTATTTGGCGGCAGGCACACTTCAATCGACGTGCCGCGCGCTGGCGCTGCAGTGGGAACCTGTGCTGTGCCAATGAATGCGCTGCAAGCTGCCCAGCAGCTCGTTAGTATTACGAAGGGAGTCCCCCTTCAGGTCTATCCTGATCAGTGTGTGCGCGCACGCAACAAACACTTGGCCTGCAACCGCTGCGCCGTGGTCTGTCCGGTCAACGCGATCGTCGTGCAGGAAAACCGCGTGACGGTTGACAGTGACGCTTGTGTCAAGTGCGGCGCCTGTCTCCATGTGTGCCCGGCCGCTGCCTTCAGTGGCTATGATGGAGTCGACAAACTGCTCGGCTACGTGAAAAGTTTGCCAAATGCAGCAAGGCTTGAGCTGGCCTGTCCACATCGCCTTGATTTATCAAGCGCCACCGACCCGGCCAGCGCCCTGCTCGTCATAACGCGCTGCCTCGTCAGCCTCTCTCCGTCGACTTATGTTGAGCTGTTCAATCGCGGCGCGCAGATCGTTCTATTGCGGCTGGACGCCTGCGCAGGCTGCCCGCTCCAGCGTGCCTGCTCGACGATTGAGCAGACGGCCGAACGCATCAACCAACTTTACAACGACCAACCTGATCGCGCCGTCGTGATAGTCAAGACGCGGCCAGCCGCCAGCGAGTCGCCCGCCGTCCCGCTTCACGTGAACCGGCCGGCCATCTCGCGGCGCGGCCTATTTAGTTTGCTGCGCCCGCACCTCGACGATCAAGACGCCGCTGCGCCGGCCAGCGATGCCTGCGCGCCGTTCATGCACGAGCGCGCGCGTCTGTTGAGGGCGATCGCCGCCAGCCCTGACCGCGAGGCGATGCACACCGAAAGCTTATTCTCTTCCCTTAAGATGACCGGGGTTTGTTCCGCCTGTGAAGTGTGCGCGGTCGTTTGCCCGACACAGGCGCTGCGCATCGAAAAATCGACAGCCGATTTCTCATTGACGTTCGACACTGGCGCATGTACACGCTGCGATCTATGCGTCGAACTGTGCCCAGAGCGTGCCCTCGCCTATGGCGATCCTCCCTCAATCGAATGCGTCAATGCTGGGGGAACTGAGACGCTTGCCGCTGGCTCACTCACGCGCTGCCGCCGCTGCGGGGCGACATTTGCTGATGCAAAGGGCATGGCGCTGTGCCCCCCTTGTTTATTCCGCCGCCAAAATCCGTTCGGCCTAACAGATATGACCCACACCTTACCTGTCAGAGGTGATCAATGACTGATCGGTTCGAAACCCTGCTCGCCAAATCAGCACAGCAGCATAACCATGTTTGTCCGCGCCAAGTGATCGGTGTGCGCATGGGCCTGCTGGCCGGCGACTTGCTCGAGATCGCCGTGCCGCAAACGCGCAAAATGATGTTGGTGCTGGTCGAGACAGACGGCTGTTTCGCCGATGGCGTGGCTGCAGCCACCGGCTGCACACTGGGGCATCGCACCATGCGCCTGATCGACATCGGCCGCGTGGCGGCAACGTTCGTCGATCTTAAATCGCACCGCGCGGTGCGCATCGCGTCGCATGCTCAGGCGCGCGAGATCGCCGTCGCTCTCGTTCCACAAGCGCGCAGCCGCTGGCATGCCTATCTCGAAGCCTACCAGCGCATGCCCTATGATCAACTGCTTCGAGCTGAGGAGGTTGAAGTCTCCTTGTCGATCAGCGCCCTGATGAGCCGGCCCGGGGTGCGCGTGAACTGCGAAAGCTGCGGCGAGGAGATCGTCAACGAGCGCGAGATCGTGCGCGATGGCCGCACGTTGTGTCGGCAGTGCGCCGGCGAAGGCTATTACGCCGTCCTGCGAGCTGTTCGCACGGACCAACATGAGCGCACATCTAAATCTTTTTCTTAGGAATTAACGCCATCATCCAAAAGGATGATCGACTTTTCACCTTTCGGACGATGCGCCGCTCCCCGAATCTCCAGTAAAGTGCAAACATCGTTGATTTGCGCTTATGGAGAAGATCATGAACAATCTCACCAACAGTCAGAAATGGGTGATCGTCGCGTTCGTCGCCGCCGCTTTAACACTGGGAGCGACGTTCTTCCTTGAAGGCGATGTGCGCACATTTGCCTATATTGTCATCAGCCTGCTGGTGGCCGGCTTTGCCGTGTTGGGGCGCGACGACAAAGCGAAGCGCGACAGCCAAGGTTGAATGTAAACAGCGAGCATGGGCGGGCAAAACACCAAGACGAAACATAACTGGGAACGCTGGCGCTTCATTTGGCACGGCCTGTTCAGCTTGCTGACCCTCCTCGCTTGGGGCGCTGCGACCGTGGCGGCCGCAGACCCAGCATGGCTGCCCGCAAGCGCCGCCGCGGTTGGGCTTGGGCTGTGGTATGGGATCGCTGAGAGCAGGTTTGGCGGGCGAGCGTTTGGCCGCCCGCTGCCTGCCTTTCTCTATTTCGGCCTAGGATGGCTTTTGTGGTTCGTCGCGGCAGCGATCAACGGCGCCTTCTTCTTGCTGCTGTTCGTCCTATTTCCCTACGTCTTCCTGCGGCTGCCCATTGTCTGGGCGATCGTACTGGCTGCGACGCTCAACGGGCTGGTGCTGCTGGCCATCCATCGCATCGACAGTGAGCTAACCGCCACGTGGATGCTCATCCTGCTCGGCACGACGCTGGGCGGCGGCGCGCTGGCCTTGTTCATTGACGCTATCATCCGTCAAAGCGAACAGCGCCAGCGCTTGATCGCCGAGCTGGAAGCGGCGCGCGAGACGCTAGCGCGCTCCGAATACGAGGCTGGTATGCTGCACGAACGCCAGCGCTTGGCTGGCGAGCTGCACGATACCATCATGCAGAATTTGATCGCCATCGTGGCTCATATCCAGTCGGCGCAAGCGACGGACGACGAAACGCATCGACGCGATCGCCTTCAGCGCGCGCAGACCATCGCGCGCAATGGTCTGGCAGAAGCGCGGCGCTTCATTTCGATGGCTGAGGCCGAAGCGCTCTCGCCGGAGCTGCTCGAGCATCGGCTGCGCTCGCTCTTGACAAGCTGGTCGCGCGATACGGGGATCGCGGGTGAATTCGTCTGCACCGGTCAGGTCGACGACGGGATTCCGCACCAAACGGCGCACACCCTGCTGCGCAGCGCGCAGGAGGCGCTGAACAATGTCGCAAAACATGCGAACGCGCGCCGCGTCACGCTCACTTTGTCCTTGACTCCCACCGCCCTCCTGTTCGATATCAACGATGACGGTTGCGGGTTTCAACCCGCGGCGCGGCCAACGGGCTTTGGCTTGATCAACATGCGCCGCCGCGTCGAAGCGAGCGGGGGCACGCTGTCGGTCGAGAGCGAACCGGGCGGGGGGACGACCATCGCCATCGAGCTGGCGCTAAACCACGAGAGCGCGGCCGGCGCACGGGTAAAGCCATGACCTCAGCGCCGATCCGTCTGCTCATCGCCGATGATCATCCAGTCGTGCGCGAGGGGATCGCCAGCATCTTCGCCGGCCACGATCGATTTCAAGTCGTTGGGCTGGCCGCTGACGGCGCACAAGCCGTCGCGCTGGCGGCCGAGCTCCAACCTGATGTCATCTTGCTGGATCTACGCATGCCTCTGCTCGATGGTCTCGGCGCTATCGAACGGATGAAGCGAGTGCATCCTGCTGGCCGCATCCTCGTTTTGACCAGTTACAGCAGCGACCAAGAGGTGCGGGCCGCGCTGCGCGCCGGCGCGGTTGGCTATCTGCTCAAAGATGCGCCCCTCGAGACGCTGTTCGACGCAGTGTTGGCGGCTGCGCGCGGCACGACCACGCTTAGCCCGGCCGTTTACGCGACCATGTTGAACGAACAGCAAGCGCCGCGCGATGCGCTTAGCGAGCGCGAGATCGCGGTGCTGGCGCTGGCGGCCGAAGGCCTGACCAACAAGCAGATCGGCCAGCGTCTTCACATCAGCGAGGCGACCGTCAAAACGCATTTGAAACACAGCTATGCAAAATTGAATGTGGCAGACCGCGCCGCTGCCGTCGCCATGGCGATCAAGCGGGGGATCATTCGAAACGATGATGATCGATGATCCGTGTCGATGTGATAAAAGTACAAAGAATAGAGGAATCAAAAGCCGCGCTGAAGACTATTTGTCGTTTTCTGCGCGGCTTAGAGGATCAGTAAGCGCTTTGGCGCCAGTCGTCCTGCTGCGACAGGGTTTTGGCACCCTTGCCGGAAGCGCTCACCGCATCGAGGCGACGGTTGTAAATCCACAGGGCGATCTCCCCAATCACAAGGGCGATAAAATAACCAATGGCAAACAGAATGCCAAGGCAGGCGAGAACTGCAACGAACGTAATAAAGGTCATGGTATCCTCCTTGAGTCACTCACTGGAATACAAAAGCGGCCGAAAAAGCGGAACACCATTCCGGCATTGCCATACGCCCTCCGTCAATTGATTAAATCTATTTAAAGTATATGTTAAAAGCTTTTAAAACTCAAGTGCCAAATGACATTCCAGTGTTAAGATTTTTGGACTATCCAATGACGACCAACGACCAAGTCACACTTCAGCGCAGTCAAGCCGGCCTGCGCCTGATCGCCCAAATGACGCTGTACAACAGCGGTAACTTCGCGCGGTTGCGCACCTTCATCGCCGAGAGCTACGCGCCGGCGCTGCTCGAAACCATGAGCGCCGGCGCCCGGCTGCTGGGTTTTCGTCAAATGCGCGCTGCTCATGGACGGCTGCGCGTGCAGCAGGTGCTGGCTGCCGATCCCTATCACGTCGTCGTGCTGATGGCTGACGAGAAAGCCGGCGCGCTGTCGCTGCATGATCTTGAGGTCGAGGCCGATTATCCGCATCGTATCTTAAGCTATCACGCCGCACCGCTCGATCTTTAAAGCGCATCCAATCTCCTCGAGGATAGGCTGTTAGTCAGGGGTGGGCTTGTGCTTGGCTTGACAGCGGCACGCAGCGGGATAGACTCAAATGCATGAAAGAATACACTTCCCTCGCGAGGGCTGCACGGAAGGCGAATGCGCGTGAGAAAAGTCTTTCCGCTCAACCGTGGCTGGCTGTTCGCGCCGCGCGAACTGGGCTACACAGCGCCAGACGGCGATTTCACGGCGGTCACCTTGCCGCACACCAACGTCATTCTGCCTTATCACAACTTTGATAATGCTGAATACCAGTTCATTTCGACGTACCGCCGCCATTTTGTCGTGCCAGAGCCGCCGCGTGGCCGCCGCGTCATCGTCGAATTCGACGGGGCGATGACCGCCAGCACCGTCTCGATCAACGGGCGCGTGCTTGGCGATCACGACGGCGGCTATACGCCGTTCTCATTTGACCTGACCGATTATCTACGCGGCGACGAGAATGTGCTTCAAGTGCGCCTCGACTCAAGCGAGCGGCCTGACATTCCGCCGAACGGCGGCGTGGTCGATTATCTGACGTTTGGCGGCATCTATCGCGAGGCGCGGCTGCTGCTGCTGCCGCCCGTGCATATCGCCGACGTTTTTGCGCGCGCCCGCGCCGTCTTAAGCGATGCGCCGGGGCTGTCAGTCGATGTTCGTCTCAAGAACCTCGGCGCCAGCGCCGTTGAGGTGACCGCGCAGGCCGCGCTGGAGGGCGCTGCGACCAGCGCAACGACGACGCTCGCGCCCGGCGATGATCGCTGGATCACACTTGAACTGGATGGGCTGCGCGCACAGGTGCCAGGTCTGCGTTTATGGTCGCTGGATGACCCGGCGCTTTATCCCCTGCAAGTGACGATCGCCAATGCGAGCGAAACGCTCGATGCCCAAACCGTCCGCATCGGCCTGCGCGAGGCGATCTTTCGCGACGATGGTTTCTATCTAAACGGAGAGCGCATCAAGCTTTTTGGCCTCAACCGCCATCAAACATACCCGTATATCGGCGGGGCAGCCCCAGCGCGCTTGCAGCGCAAAGATGCCGACATCCTCAAACACGAGTTGAGTCTCAATATCGTGCGCACTTCGCATTATCCACAGTCGCCGCATTTTCTCGACCGCTGCGATGAGATCGGCCTGCTGGTGTTCGAGGAAATTCCCGGCTGGCAGTTCGTCGGTGATAACGACTGGCAGGCGCTCAGCCTGGATAACGTCCGCCGCATGATCGAACGCGACCGCAACCACCCGTCAATCGTGCTGTGGGGCGTGCGCATCAACGAATCTTGGGATAATGAGCCGTTCTACAAAGCGACTAACGCCCTTGCCCATCAGCTTGACCCGACACGGCAGACCGGCGGCGTCCGCAATTTTCAGCACAGCCAATTCCTAGAAGACGTCTTCACTTACAACGATTTTTCCAACACGATCGAGGAGCCAAAGCACACGCCGCATTTGGTCACCGAGTTCTGCGGCCACATGTTCCCGACCAAGTCTTTTGATGCCGAGGAGCGGCAGGTCGAACATGCGCTGCGCCACGCCCGCATCCATAACCAGCAGATGGGCATGGCGAACGTGACCGGCGCGATCGGTTGGTGCGCTTTCGATTACAATACGCATCGCGAATTTGGAGCTGGCGACCGCATCTGCTATCACGGTGTGATGGATATCTTCCGCCTGCCCAAGTTCGCCGCCTATTTCTACGAGAGCCAGTGCCCGCCATCGAAGCGCGTTGTGCTGCGCGCCGCCACCTTCTGGACGTTTGGCGAACGCAGCGAGGCCGGCGTGGAACCGCTCTACGTTTTCAGCAATTGCGACAGCATCGAAGTCTATAAGGGCGATGCCCTGCACGGCCGTTTTGAACCCGATCGCGAGGCGTTTCCAAACCTGCCGCACCCGCCGTTCCGCGTGATGGGCTTCCCGCTGCTGGCGATGTTCGGGCACAACTACGAAGACCTACGCATCGTCGGCCTGCTGAATGGCCAGCCCGCCGCGGAGCAGCGCCTGTCAGCCCGAGGTGTGCCGCATGCGCTGCTGCTAACGGCTGACGATGCAGCTATCTATGCTGATGGCGCCGATATGACGCGCCTCGTCTTCAAAATTGTCGACGAATTTGGCAACCGCCTGCCTTATGCCATTGCGCCAGTCAGCTTCGACATTGACGGGCCGGGCATCTTGATCGGCGAGAACCCATTTCCGCTGGTCGGCGGGCAGGCAGCCATTTACGTTCGCGCGACCGAGACTGCCGGCGTGATCACAGTGCGCGCGGCTGCGCCGCGCCTTAGCCCGGCTTTCGTCACGATTGTGACGCAGTGAGCGGCCGCTCTAACGCCGCGCTCCAACATGGTTTTTCGCGATGCGCTCTCGTTCAGTTTATAATCGTGGCTGGTTGGCCAGTGATGGAACGATAAGGCGGGTTATGTGCAGCGGCGCTGCGTTTATCATCGGAATTGCGCTTTTGATACGGGGACGGTTCACCTTTAACGATCGAGCAGTTCCTCCAGAGAAGACGCGCATCATCGCTTTTGTGTTGATGCTGCCGTTGCTCGTTGGGTTCTGCGCCGGGTTGTTCGTGCTGCCCAGCATGACGGGGACGCTAGACCTTGAGACCTTGCAAACAGCCGCTTTTATCGAGTTTCTCGCGTTTGTGGCGGCGATTGTCGGCGTCGCTTATTTGATCGCATCCGTGCCGCCGGGCACTTCCAGCGGCGACCAACCAGCTAAGGACGAGGAGGCAAAGCGTTTCGAACCCTTCCAGCCATTCCAGCCACAAATGCCGCAGCCACCCCCGGTGCTGGATGCGCTACCGAAGGTGCTCTCGGTCGAGCAAGCGGCGGCCTACTTGCGTCGGACGCCGGCCGAAGTCCTCGCCTTGATCGAACAGGGCAAACTGCCGGCCGCCCGAGATAGCAGCGGCTACCAGATCGCGCGCATCGCCCTCGAGGATTACCTGTCTGAACAGCAAAACAGCGGTCAATCGAACAGCTCGTAGACGAAGCCCGGCCCCCCCAAGTAAATGCCGCCATCGAGGTTGATGCACAACCCGTCAGCGTAGGACAGCGGCTCAACGATCGTTTCTGGGCGCCGCTCTGGCTGCATATAGGCGATCGGCGTATGCCCGTGAGCGATCACACGCCCACCGAAAACGTCGAGCAGATGCCGTGCCCGCTCGATGCCTTGGCGGCGACGCGGCGGCGCGAATGCCATCCGTTCGGAGAACAGTTCAAGCAGTTGATAGAACGCCTTCGGATCATCGCTGGCTAGCACAGCGCCAATCGTTTCATTGACGGCCTCGACCGTATCGCCATAATGCGTGTAGAACAGCGCGTCGGCATGCAGCAGTAGGTGATCGCCCACGAGCGCCACAGCCGGCCGGCCTTGTATCCAGTCGAGCTGTTCGCGCGTCAAGCGTTTCAAATCGGCCGGGCAGCCGCCGTTGCGCTGCCAAACTTTGACGAAGCTCCCCCCATGAGCGCGAGTGCCGAAGCGCGCTGCTGCCAGCACCATCACTTCGTGATTGCCAAGCAGCGCTTCAAGGCTGCCCCCGGCGGCGGCGGCCTCGCGCTGTAACTGCATGACGAGAGACAGGGCACCGATGCTGTCTGGTCCACGATCAAAAAAATCGCCCATAAACCATAGACGGGCAGCGCCACCACTCCAAGTGCCATCGGCGTCGGTCAGGCTGGCCTCGCGCAGCAGCCGCTTCATGACCTCGCAGTGGCCGTGAATATCGCCAATGAGATACGTCGGGGGTATGACGCGGATCCTCCAAAACGAAGTGCGTGGCATCCAGCGCCTGCTGGAACAAGTGTGGAACTGACGTTCAGTGTAAACCGAAAATGCGCAGCGCGCCAGCGAATTTTAAATAAGCGGTCCGTCAACAAGCGGAGCTGGCGATGGTATAATGGCCGCTTGTTAGAGGGTCAGGACGATCATGTCAATTCTCAGCGCGGCGCGCTTAGCGAAATACTTTGGGCCAGAGGAGATCTTCAGCGATATCTCCGTCGAGATTCCGCACCGGGCGCGCATCGCGCTAGTGGGGCCCAACGGCACCGGCAAGACGACCCTGCTGCACGTGCTGATCGGCCTTGACCAGCCGACGGAGGGAACCGTACAGCGCGCGCGTGGGCTGCGCATCGGCTATCTGCCGCAGCGGCCGGAGCTGGCCGGCGATCACAGCCTGTGGCAGGAAGTCATGCGCGCCTTTGAGCCGCTGCGCGCTATGGAAGCCGAGCTGAGGGCACTCGAACAAGCGCTGGCCGATCCAGATCAATACGATCGGGCGCTCTCACAGTACGGCGAGCTGCAAGAACGTTTTGAAAACGCCGGCGGCTACACTTACGAAGATCGTGCCCGCCATGTTTTGATGGGCCTTGGCTTCAGCGCCGAAGATCACGCGCGCCCGCTCAGCGCCCTCTCCGGCGGCCAGAAGACGCGAGCGCTGCTGGGCCGGCTGCTGCTCGAAGCGCCAGACCTGCTGGCACTGGACGAACCAACCAACCATCTCGATATCAACGCTGTCGAATGGCTGGAGAATTATCTGAGCGATTTTGCGGGGGCTGTCTTGGTCGTCAGCCACGATCGCTACTTCATGGACGCAGTCGCGCAGATGATTTGGGAGCTGGATTTCGGGACGCTGGAGATTTACCGCAGCAACTACAGCCATTATGTCGCACAGCGCGAAGCGCGGCACGAACGCCTGCGCAAAGAGTACGAGGCGCAGCAGGAATTCATCGACAAAGAAGAGGATTACATTCGTCGTAACATCGCTGGGCAGAACACGCGGCAAGCCAAGGGGCGTTTGAAACGCCTTAACCGCCTCAAACGCGATGGATTGATCGTGCGGCCGCGCAAGCGCAAGCAGATGCATCTTCAGATGAGCGCGACCCTGCGCAGCGGCGATCTGGTGCTGCGCACGCGTGAGCTGGCCGTAGGCTACAATGGCACAGCGCTCTTCGCCGCGCCGGATATCACGCTGCGCCGCGGGGAAGTGGCGGCGCTGATCGGCCCAAACGGCGCCGGCAAGAGCACTTTCATCAAAACGGTGATCGGCCAGCTCGCGCCGGTATCCGGCGAGATCAAAGTCGGCGCCTCGGTGCAGATCGGCTATTTCGCGCAAGCGCACGAGCTGCTTGACCCCGATAAGACGATCCTCGACGAGCTTCTTACCATCAAGCCGATGGGTTTGGGCGAAGCGCGCAGTTATCTGGGCAGTTTCTTGTTTTCTGGCGATGATGTCTTCCGGCCGATCCGTACGCTCTCTGGCGGCGAACGGGGGCGCGTCGCGCTCGCCAAGCTGGCGCTGGCGGGGGCGAATTTTCTCCTGCTCGACGAGCCGACCAATCACCTCGACATCGCCAGCCAAGAGATTTTGCAAAACGTGCTGGCTGATTTTGAGGGCACGATCCTGCTGGTCAGCCATGATCGCTATTTGATCGACGCGCTGGCGACGCAGATCTGGTCGCTCTCGAATGGACGGCTGGAGGTGTTCGAAGGCGGTTACAGCGAATTTTTGAGCGCGCGCGAAAAACGCAGCGCCGCCCCGCCCTCAGCGCGCGCCGAGAATGGCGTCCCACCTGCCCGCCAGCAAGATCCCCCGCAAAGCCGCAGCCATGGCCTCAACCCATACCAGCTCGAAAAGCGGCTGGCTGCAGCCGAGGCCACAATCGCCCAGCTTGAGAGTGAGCTGGAAGCGCTGGCCGCGGCCATCGAGGCCGCCAGCGCGCGCGGAGATGCTGAAGCAGTCACGACATTGGGCGCCGCCTATACAGAGACTGAAGCCGCGCTGCATGCCGAGATAGAGGCGTGGGCGCGTCTCGTTGAGTGAGACTTTGTCGGTCTATTTTGAGGCAGTGATGACACGAATGCGCTTATCGTTCGTGGCAGCGATAGCCAGCCTGCTGCTGGCGGGCGCTGCTTTTGCGCAGCCAGAGCCAGTTAGCCCACAGATCCCGTTCGGCAGGCCCACGCCGGCTGCTACGGTCGTCCCGCTGCTCGATGATGCGAGGCTGGCGACCTGCGCCGCGCCGATGCTGCCGAACTTTCTGCCCTATACGGTGCGCCCCGGCGATACGCTGGCTGAGCTATTGGCCGGCGCAGACAGCCTCACGCCGGCGGCGCTGGCAGCGCTTAACTGCCTCGACGACCCGGCCGCGCTGCCGGCTGGCGCCGTCATCTGGCTGCCGGCCGAGGCGGCCGCCGTGATGGCGGGGGACTCAGTGCTGCCGCCTGAGGACGAGCAGACTGCGGCCATCCACCATTTCGAGGCCAGCAGCGCTGTCGCCGCCAATAACCAACCCGTCACATTGAGATGGGAAGCAGAGGGCGTCTCCGCCTACGTATATCTCTGCCCGCCGCACGGCGACTGCGAACGGCCTTTCAGCGCGCCGGCGCAGCCGCTCAATGGAGCGCTGACGGTCGATGGATTTCAGCAGGCTGGGACGTTTCTGTTCCGGCTGGAGGTGATCGACAGCGCGGGCGCTAGCGCCATGCGCGATCTGGCCGTAACGATCACCTGCGCCCACGCTTGGCTCGACGGCAGCGGCGCAGGGCCGCGCTGCCCCGATGGCCCCGCGCTGACCGTTTTCGCCGTCTGGCAGCCGTTCGAAGGCGGCAACCTGATCTGGTTTTCTGACAGCGGCCACATCTATATGCTGACCCATGCCGACGGCCGCGTTCGCATTTACGAAGATCGCTACGTCGAGGGCCAGCCTGACCCGGGCGATATCCCGCCTGAGGGCCGCTTCACGCCCGTCCGCGGCTTCGGCCAGCTCTGGCAGGCGCTTGGCGGGGCAGCGAGCGTGCTCGGCTGGGCGCTGGCGCCAGAAACTGGCTTCGATTCGGCGCGCCAGCCGGCCGGCCGCGTCGCCTATACCACCTACATCGCCGGCCCCGAAGGCAGCGTTTATGCGATCACCGATGTGCCCGGTCTTGAGGCGGGTTTCTGGCGGCAAACCGCCCCACACCCCCCCCGGCAAGGCTAAGGATTTGGTGAATGTTGGCTCACTTCCAGCGCGGCTCCGGTATCATCAAATCATCGTGTTGGGAAACGGACTTTAGTCCGCGTGAGGGGTAACTATGTCGCGCACAGTTAAAATCATCATCGGGTTGATCGCTGCGGTGGTCGTGGTCGGCATCATCGCTGTGGTCGTCATTTTCATTACCGGCGGCAGCGGCGAGGCCAGCGAAGCGATCAGCGCCCCCAGCGTAGAGGCTACTGAAGGCGGCGTCGTTTTCAGCATCATCCCGGCCGAGTCAGAAGTGCGCTTTGAGTTAGATGAAGACCTGCGCGGCGAGCGCATTACCGTCGTCGGCCGTACCGATCAGGTCGCCGGCCAGATCGTCGTCAATTTCGATGCGCCGGGCGAGTCGACGATTGGGGTCATTCGCATCAACGCGCGCACGCTGACGACCGATAACGAATTCCGCAATCGAGCCATCCGCAGCCAAATTCTGCTCTCGGCGCAAAATGAATACGAGTTCGCCGAGTTTGTCCCCACTTCCATCGACGGACTGCCGGAAACGGTATCGATCGGCGAGCCGATCACCTTTACCGTCACCGGCGACCTCACGCTGCGCGGGATCACTGCCCCGGTGACGTTTGATGTCACCGTCACGCCCGTCAGCAGCGACCGCTTAGAAGGGTCGGCAGCGGCGGTCATTCAGCGTGACGACTTCGACCTGCAGATTCCAAACGTGCCGGGCGTCGCCAATGTCGAGGAAGAAGTTGAGCTGTATATCGATTTTGTGGCGGCAGCCGTCGCTGAAGAAGATGAAGAAGTCGAGGTCTAAGGCTGCACGACCCTGACGCAAGCACAGCAGCCCGCTCGCCCCTCGATCAGAGGGAGCTGCTCGTCTGTTTTTAGGCGCGTTGTTCGATTTGGTCAAGCAGGGCGCGGGTCTCGGCCGAGGGGCCGATACCGAACCGCTGATCAAGCGTTTGTTCGAAAAAGCGGTATTGGGCCAGCGCATCTTCAGTGCGCCCGAGCAGAATATAGAGCGCGATCGCTTCGCGTTGGGCGTCTTCGCGTTCTGGCGCTTCTTTAACTGCGCGCACATAAAAGCCGAGCGCGCGTTCCCAATGTCCGCGCCGCTTCCAAATGCGCCCGCTTTCCAGCAGCGCTCCTATCATGCTGGCGCGCAGGGCCTCGCGCCGTTCTTCCACCCACGGCATCGCGATCGTCTGCAAGAATGGCCCTCGATACAGCGCGATCGCGCGGCCAAAATGGGCGAGCGCATCTTCGCCGCTGCTGGCCTCTCCGCGGCTGATGGCATCTTGAAACTCAGTGACATCATAGTGACGGACGATCTTGTCGCTGGGCAAATAAAACCCCATTTGATAGTGCGTCAGCTCACAGCTCTGCCCAGGGCCGAGCTTCAGGCTTATTCGTTCCGTGATCTTGCGCTTGGTGACGTGGAAGACATTGGTCGCCTCTTTGATGGATAGATTGGACCAAAATGTTTGAAAGATCGCGTCGCGCGTCGTCAAAGGATGATCGATGAAATAAAAGAACAAATTGCGCGGCAGCGCGCCATCCCAGTTGACGATCGGCTGGCCGTTGACGAGCGCGCGGCCACGGCCAAAGCCGTAAACCTCAAGTTGTGGGCGCGGATTATCGATTTGCTGTTCATCAAGGGCAAACTGACCATCCGTCTGGCGCAGCTCGGTGCCAAAGACGACGGCGCTGCCGGCGGCGATCAGGCGGTACCATGGCTGCTGGTTGAGCTGGCGCGCGCTGACGACGAGCTGTACACCCGCCGGCAGATGGGCAACTAGGGCTTGAATGAACTCCTCAAACGCTGAGTCGTGCGGCAGACGATCCAGCTCATCGAGCACGCCGAAGCGAACTCCGGCCGCAGCGAGACCGGCAGCCAGCCCAATGCCGAATGCTTCTGCACGATCATCCGCTAGAGCAGCCGCCAGCGGCCGGCCTAAAGCGGGCTGTGTCGTTTCAACTTCGGCCAGCAGATCGCGCAGCATCGTTTTGAGCGTTGCTGCCTCTTGTTTCACGCGATAATACAGGTATCCTTCTTGACCAGCCCACGCGAGCATGTGCGCTAGCAACGCGAGGCGATGCGGCGTTCCGGGATACAGGATGAGCAGTTTTTTAGTGTTAGCGCGCAAGCAAAAGGATTCCAGCGATAGTCCGGTTACAGCGTCAACGGTCTTCAATACAGGCCTCTTTATGACTGGTTGGCATTAACGGATTGTTTAGTGCGCACATACTCTTTAAGAATTCCTAATATACCAATTCTTGTCGGTCGTGCAAATTCTTTGAACCCCTTCGCGGGAGGGAAGACATAGTGAGCGGCGAGACCTCCGTCTACAGCCTCAACACTCGCTTTCCACTCAATAAAGGTAGTCGATCACGACAAGCGTTTGAGTGGGCGCTGCTGCTCGTGGATTACTCGACTCTTGCCCTTATCCTGTATGGGTTTTGGTTTCCAGTGCCGGCGCGCATCCACGCGTTGCTGCTGTTTATTCCGCTGTACGCCATTCGTCTGATCATCGACCGCCGGTTGTGGCATCGTTCACCGCTCGATCGACTGTTGGCTGGGTTTTTACTGCTCGGCGTCCTTAACGTGATCGCTGCGCCGCATACAGGCGGGCTGTTCATGCTTGGCCGGCCAGTGATGGGCCTCCTGCTGGCCGGCGTGCTGGCCGATAGGCTAGCGCGCGCCGAAACACCGCGCGATCCCCTGTTGGCCACCAGCATCCTCAGCCTGCTGATCGGGCTGGCAGCGCTGCTCGCCTCGCAGTGGACGATCAAGTCATCCCTTTTCAGCTTCATCATCGAACAACTTCCCACTGCGCGCGCGCTGTTTGACAACAGCGGGTTGATCGGCACATTTATTGGCGGCGGCTTCAACGTCAATGAGATCGCCGGTGCGATGGTTTGGCTGGCCCCGCTCATGGCCGCGCTCGCGCTGACGGCGTGGGGGCTAAGCAACCCTACGCCCTTCGATCGTGCGCTGCGTTTTCTGGCGAGCGCGGCTTTCTGCCTGCTGTGGCTGGCGCTGTTTCTCGGCCAAAGTCGTTTTGCCATCTTCGGCGCGCTTCCCGTGTTGGCCATCATCGTAGCGCTGCTAGCGCCTTCCCCTCGCTGGCGCTGGCTTGGGCTGCTGACGACAGCCGCCTTTGCGCTGCTCCAGCTCATGCTTTTAGCTAATTTGTTCGGTCCAGAGCGCGAGCGTCTGCAGCAGCGTGATGAAGACAGCATCAGCGCGCGCCTGCTGATCTGGGACAGCGCCGTCCAGATCATCCGCGACCACCCGCTGACCGGCGCGGGCATGAATATGTACCGCAGCGCTCCTGTGCGCGCTCGCTATCCCGTGCCCGGCTATGAGATCCGCGTGCTGCCCCATGCGCACAACGAGCTGCTGCAAATCGGCGCCGACCTCGGTGTGCCTGGCTTGCTGATCTTCATCGGTTGGCACGGCGCTTTGGCGCTCATGCTGTGGTCGTCATGGCAGCGTTCGAACGCGCAGACAGCGCCTCACAAGCGCAGCTTAGCGTTGGGGATCGGCGGCGGCCTGCTGGCTCATGCGATCTTTGGCTTGGGCGATGCGATCCCACTGTGGGATCGTTTCGCTTTCATTTATTGGTGGCTGGTCGGCCTCATCATCGGTCTTTACGTGCGAACACGAAAGAATTAATCCTTGAGAAATCATTAATATTAGTAAAAACTTGATAAAACAGATTGCATATTTTCACGGCTTTCGCCACACTTAACGCAATCTAACTGCGGCGGGCTGGGCTAAAATTTTCGCGTTAATGCACACTAATTGTCTCTCCATCATCGTCACTCCTTTGCGCCAGCGCCAGCGCGCCGCGTCCTGACAGCAGTCACAGTGTATGCTTCGCCGCTTCAACGCATCCGCGATCGCAAAATGGGTCGTCCTGCTCTTCACGCTGGTAGCGATGACATGGATGGCCTTACGCGCCGATGCGCTCGCTGCGCTGCTGCTTGGCGCGCTGGCAATTGGCTTGACGCTGTATCGCCCTCCACAGCAGCGAGATGGCATCAGCGCCAACCAGCTCGAGGCGTTCAACACCACTATCCAACGGCTGATCCTCGTCCACGACCGCGATCAAGTAACCGCCGAGGCCTGCAAAGCCAGCCGCTCGATCAGCGGTGCCTCGGCCGCGCTGCTGCTGCTCAGCCGCCGCGCCAATGGCCTGCTCGATCTGGGTGGCTCGGTCGGTTTGAATGACGCACAGCAGCGCCGCTGGCGTGCGCTCGGCATCACCGAAGAAAAAGTTGACCTTCTGGTCGCAGCGCCCGATCTCGCTCGCATAAGCGGGCGCGTCGCCGAAGCCGCCCGCGCCGACGGTTACCGCGCCCTTGTCTCGCTGCCGCTGCGCAGCGGCCCTCTCACGTTAGGGGCATTGGTCGTGCTCTATAGGCAGCCGGGCGTGCCGCCGCCGCCGGTCATCGGGCTGCTTCAGCTTTTGGCTGCGCACATCGCGCTCCGGCTCGATCACCACGACTTACTCCGAGCGCTGGAAACTCACACGTTCGAGACGACGCAGCTCGTGCGCCTTTCCAGCATTACCACCGTAGCCATGGAAATCGACCGGCTGGCGGCAGTCGTCACTAGCACTCTCTGCGAGATGGCCAATGGACAGCGCGCCGTGCTCGCCCTGCGCGATCAACACTCAGCGCTGCTGCGCCTGCTGCGCCCACCCACCACTGAGTATGAGACGATCGCGCTCGATACGTTCCCAGAATTAGCGCCATTCATCGAGGCGCCGCGCGCGCAGGCAGTTCAATTCCTGCGCGATAGGGATGCCGTTTCAGAGGCGTTAGGCGCGCTGCTCGATCGGTTTGAGGCCAGCGTGCTGGCGGTTTTTCCACTGGTGGCAAACGACGAACTGCTCGGGTTGGTCTTCATCGCGCGCGAGCTGCCCGAACCCTTTCACGAGCGCGAATGGCAGCTTTTGACGATCGCGACCAATCAGATTGCCGTGCACGTTCAGAACGCCCAGCTTTATGCATCGACCAACCAAGCCCTGCAGCGCCGTTTAGAGCAGCTCGCGCTGATCGAGGATCTTGCCCAGCATATCTCTAGCGCGCTCGATTTTGATCAGATCATCGTCGCGATGCTGGAAGCTGCGCTGCGCGCCTCGCAGGCCGATGTCGCGACGTTTATGCGGCTGGCCGATACTGGCAACCTGTGGACGATCATTCAGCAGCGCCCCGGCAGCCCGCCGAACAAAGCGTACCGGTCGCGTGGTCGGCAGGACGCGCTGATTGAAGAAGTGCTGCGCTCGCGCGAGCCGGTCGTGATCGAGGATGCGCGCGCTTATCCTTACGAGTTTGCGGGCGGGGGTGCCGGGCGCAGCTTATCGCTGGTGGCCGTGCCGCTCCTCATCCGCGATCAGACGGCCAGCGGGGTGCTGGTCGTCGAGAGCGCGCGGCCGGCCTTCTTCAAAGAAGAACAGGTGCGCTTTCTGAGCAGTTTAGCTGGCCATACGGCCATTAGCATCGAGAACGCGCGCCTGCTCGAAGACCGGCAGCATCAAATTAATACGCTGCGCAGCCTACAGGCGCTCACGCTGCGCCTCTCTAGCGCCATCCCCACTTTCGACGTGGCGGCCACCATCCTCGAAACCGCGCGTGATATGCTCGATGTGGGCGAGGCGGAACTATTCCAACTCACTGGCGATGGCTTATTCTCGCTGTCACGTCTGCAGAATGCGCACACCACGGAGACCGCCTTCGATCAAGCGGCGGCGCTGCGCGTCGCTCGCTCTGGCGAGATACACATCTCTGAACAGGCAGGGCGGGCTGGCGTGGTCGCTTATGTGCCGATCCGTTACAGCGGGTCGATCAGCGCGGTGCTAACGCTCAGCTTCCGCGCCGGCACTCAAATACGCCAGCGCGATATGAACAGCATCGCTCTGCTGGCCAGCCAAGCGGCCGGACATCTGGAAAACGCTCGCTTGTACGAACACATCCGCATCGGCAATGACCGGATGCGCGCCTTGCTCAATTCAGCCCGCGACGGCATTCTGCTGCTTGACCGAGACGGCATCTTAGTCGAATGCAACCCGATGGCTGAGCGGCTGCTCGGCATTGAGCGTGAGATTTTCCTCGGCCGCCGTTTCGTTGAGATGCTGCAAAAAATCCTGAGCGTGCAGGAACAAGAAGGAATCGGCTACTCGCGCGATGAGCTTGACGCGCTGGCGCGCCAGCTTCGCACTGGCTCTGAACGCATCACGAGCCGGCAGTTTAAGAGCACGCGCGGAACACAAACCCTTTACATTGACGAGATCGGCGCGCCCGTTCGTGATGATCAGGGCGAGATCGTTGGCCGGCTGCTGGTCTTGCGCGATATTACCGAGCAGCGGCTTCTTGAAGAATATCGCGATGAGATCACCCATATGGCCGTGCACGATCTGCGCGGGCCGCTTTGGGCGATCGCGAGCGGGATTAGCCTGGCGCTGGAAGACATTGCCGCGCTGCCGGGCACTGAAGTTGCGCAAAAGACGCTGCGCCTGTCACTGCAAAGCGCCAATAACCTCACAGCGCTGGTCGATTCCCTGCTCGACATTTCACGGCTGGAACAGCGCCAGATGCCGCTTCAGCGCGGGCCGGCCATGGTGACCGATTTAATCGCCAGCGCACGCGCCGCACTGCTGCCCGCGCTCGAGGAAGCGAACATCCGCTTCCAAGCGAGGATTCAACCAAACTTGCCGCCGCTCGATGTCGATGCAGAGATCGTTCGCCGTGTGCTCATCAACCTGCTCGATAACGCCATCCGTCACACGCCAGATGGCGAGCGGATTCTCTTCACCGCGGCGCGACGGGGAGCCATGGCCGTGCTCCGCATTGCCGACAGTGGGTCGGGCATTCCACCCGGCGACCGCGAACGCATCTTTGAACGCTTCCGCCAAAGTAAAGAGGTGCAGCCCCTGCGCGGCGCCCGTGGCAGCGGCTTGGGCCTCACCTTCTGCCGGCTGGCCGTCGAAGCGCATGGCGGGGCGATCGCCGTCGATGAGGCCAGCCCGCTGCCGGGGGCATCGATCAGCTTCACCTTGCCGCTGCTCGAACAGATCGCTCGATGACAAAGCGCATCTCCTTATTATATTATTTAATTTATTTCATTTCGTCACGCGGCTGATCATCTTGTACACTATTCGTGACAACTCGCCTCGGCCTTCATATACCTGTGTAAAGATCGATGAAGCAATCGCTGCCTTTTCTAGGGTGGATCCCAGTGGGGATTGCTGGACTGCTGCTGGCCTTCAACGTGCCAACGCTGGAAGCGATCGCTTCGTATGCGGGCTGGATCATCGTTTACGCCTTGCTGACCGGGTTTGTCGTGCACTTCGGGCAAGCGCGGGCCAGCCGCGATCTAAGCGCGGCTCACGGGGTCGGCATGCTGGCGCTGCTGTCACAGCCAGCCGACGCAGCGCCGGCGATGCTGTGGGCGACGGCGATCGGCGGGCTGCTGGTGGCAGTGCGCTGGCGCGGCGCGCACAGCGCCGGCCGACCAGCGACAGCGCAAGTGACGCTGCATCGCGCAGCCCGGCTCGTGGTGAGCTTTGCCGCCGGCTGGCTGGCTTATACAACGGCGGGCGGCCAACTCCCGCTGGCGCTGGCTTCTACCCGCAATTTCATGCCGCTGATCTTCGGCATTGCTGCCCACAGCGCTGCATATTTTGCACTTTTCGCCTTTGAACTCGCTGTATTCGATCGTCGCGCTGCCGCTGCTCTCGGTGATGCGCGACCACGTGCCCACATCGCCAGCTTGTTGCTGGTTTTGATCGCGCCTGCCCCGCTCGCACTGCTCGGCGTCGAGGTCTTGGCTAACCTCTCCGTTTTTGCATCGATCACCTTCTTGGTCGTCTTCTCGCTGCTGCTGTCCGCTCCTTCTCGGTTTGGCGCTGCTTTCAGCGACCAGCACAATTTACGCGCTGCCCGGCTGGCTGCGCTCAACGACATTCTAGGCCAATTGACTGGCTCGCTATCGCAAGAAACTATCCTTGATAAAACGCTGGCCACCGCATCACAACTGGGAGAAACAGAGATGCTGGCGATCGTGTTAATGACCGAAGATGCGCTTCCGCGCTTCTCGGCCGTGCGCAGCCAAGGCTTAAGCCAGCAGTTTCTTGAGGCAATGCCCACGCCGCGCGTGCTGAAAAACCACCCGCGCGGCGCTATCAACGGCGATATGCCGCTCATCCTCACTGATCTCACTGACGACGCGTATGCCGTTGAAGGGATCGCCGCCGCCGTCGAACTGCCATTAACCGCGGCTGGAGTGCGGCTGGGCGCGATCGTGCTTTATTACGAGCGTCAGCGCATCTTTGATACGGAGTGGCTCGACCTGCTGCGCGTGTTCGCTAACCAAGCGGCCCAGGGGATCAGCAATGCGCGGCTGTATGCCATCACCGATGAGACGCTGGAACGGCGCGTGGGCCAACTTTTGGCGCTGGCCGCTATTGGCCATGAATTGACGGCGACGATCGATCTCGCGCGCATTGGCGATTTGGTGCTTAACTATGCGCTCGATGCAATGCAGACGCAAACAGGAGCTTTCATCCTGCTGTCAAAGACAGGTGAAGTGGAACTGTTCTTGGAGCGCGGCTACCCGCCCGGCACCAGCAAAAACAAAGCGCTGGCGTTTGAGGGCATCACCGGTCGCGTGCTGCGTGAAGGCCGCGCCTTGGCGCTTAACGAGGTGAGCAGCGATCCCACGTACCGCGCGCTGCTGCCCGGCATGAGCGCCCAGCTCAGCGTGCCCGTCATGCGGGGAGACATCATCTACGGCGTGATCACGCTGGAAGATGCGCACGGCCGCCGCTTCAACGAGGATGACGTTCAGTTTGTCACCCAGCTCACTAACCAAGCGGTCATCGCCATCGAGAATGCGCGCTTATTTCAAAATATGGCCGAAACGCGCGACCGGCTGCAAGTGCTGCTTAACACCATGCGCGAAGCGATCCTGCTCATCGACAACAACGGCACGATCGCGCTGGCCAATCCGCGTGTCGGCATGCTTGGCATCGCGCCAGAAACGCTGACTGGCCGCTCCCTTGACGCGCTTTTGAATGATCACACCTTTGAGCTGGCGCAGCGGCTCGGCTTTCAGTCCGAGCATGAGCTGCGCCGCCTAGCGCGCGGGTTGAAGAACGCGGCGCAGCTCAACTACAATGGCCGGGCTGATGGCGACCTCGGGTTCATCCCTCCCGCAGAACAGCTTGTGGTCGGCGAGCGCCACCTGCTGCGCCAAATCATCCCGGTGCGCGATAATGCTGACCGGCCGATCGGCGCGATGCTCATCTATTACGATCAAACGGAACAGCACAAGCTGGCGCAGGCGCGTGAAGATCTCTCGCGCATGATCGTTCACGACCTGCGCAGCCCGCTCACCGCGGTGATGACCAGCCTCAAACTGCTGGCAGACCTCGCGCCAAAAGACAGCGCGCTGGCGCCGATGATCGAAGCGACCACCGATGCTGGGCGGCGGGCGATCCGCAAACTGCTTAGCCGCGTCGATTCGTTGCTTGATGTTTCGCGCATAGAAAGCGGCTTTGCGCAACTGGAAACGCGCGCTACTGAGCTGGCGACGCTGGTCGATAGTGTATGCGTCGAACTCAGCCCGTTGGCGCATGAGCTGGAGATCACGATCGACGCCGCAATCCCCGCTGACCTACCGCTGCTGCTGGTCGATGCGGATAAGATCGAACGCGTGCTGCTCAACCTGCTGGATAACGCGCTCAAATTCGCGCCGATGGCCAGCAAGGTCACGGTGCGCGCGCAGATGCTGCCCGATGCGCCCCCTCGCGTTCGCATCGAGGTGATCGACAACGGCCCCGGCATCCCCGACGAACACAAAACTCGCCTGTTCGATCGTTATGTGCAGATGGAAGGGCGCAAGGGCAAACGGCGCGGCAGCGGGTTAGGGCTAACGTTCTGCCGCTTAGCCGTCGAGGCGCATGGCGGCCGCATCTGGGTCGAAGACAACCCTCACGGCGGCAGCATCTTCGTCTTCACGCTTCCAGCTGCCGATGAAGGCTGACGAGAACACTGCATAAGGACCTTGATGGAGCGATCATGCTAAATGAACTGCGTGACACTGTTGTTTTTGTGACTGGCGGGGCGCGGCGCGTCGGGCGCGGCATTGTGCTCGGCTTTGCCGCACAGGGCGCCCACGTCATCATCCACCACGGCAGCTCCGATGAAGCAGCCGCCGAGACGGCCGCTGCTGCGCGCGCGTTCGGCGTTGAGGCGTTGGTCGTCAAAGCCGATCTCACGAAGCGCGCGCAGCTCGAGCGCGCTTTCGCTCAAGCGCGCGATCACTTCGCCCGGCTTCACGTGCTGGTCAACAACGCAGCCAACTACGAAAAGAATGATCTGCTCGAGATCGAGGCGGACGAGTGGAACAAAGTGATTGAGGTCAATCTCAACGCGCCCTTCTGGGCCACGCAGCAGGCAGGCCGGTGGATGCGCGAGCAAGGGATACCCGGCTCGATCATCAACATCGGCGACAATTACGGCCTGCGCCCATCGCACATCCGGCCGCATCACAGCGTCTCGAAGGCTGGCCTGATCATGCTGACGCAGGTCACCGCGCGAGCGCTGGCGCGCTACCAAATTCGCGCCAACTGTTTGGTGCTGGGGCCGATCATCCCAGGACCGGGAACCGATGAAGCGACGTGGGCAGCGGTCGAACAGCGGCTGCCGCTCAAACGGTCAGGCGACGTGGAAGATGTGGCGCGCGCGGCGATCTTTTTGGCGGCCAACGATTTCATCACTGGGGCGGTGCTGCGCGTTGACGGCGGCGAGTGGCTGGGCGACGCGACCGTCGATTAGCCTGCCCCTGCCGCGGAGGCAGGCGCGCGCTCTAACCGCAGCAGGCGGCGCACAAAAGGCGGCACGCGCTGCTGGCTCTGCCGAGAGAGTACCAAGATTGTGCCTAACGTCACCAGCGTATTCGTCAACAAGAAGAACACGCCTTCCTCGAGCGGCAGCCGGCCGAACAGGTCGATGTTGACCGTCTTTTCCGGGTTGATCGTCCACGTGCCGCTGCCGATGGCCAGCGAGTCGGCATAGCCGAGGTAGAGTGTGGCCGGGATGATACCGAGCGCGACCAGCCGGCGGTGCTGCCATAAAATATCGCCGCCGAAGGCGGTTTGCAGCATGATCGGGATCAAAGCCCATGACAGCGTCAGGCTCAAATAGGTGCGCGAGCGCGGCCCTTTGAACAGGTTCCAAACGGCAGCCAGCCAGATCGCGGCCAAGGCAAGCGTCATGCCGAGACGAATGCGCAGGGGGTTGGCGGGTGGCGCTTCATCAGCGGGCAGATGGCGCGCGAGGTACAGCGTCCAGGCGCCCGTGAGCAAGGTTTGCAGCACGAAGAAAGTATATTCCTCGATCGGCACATAGCCGAGCACCAGCCCATTGACGAGCTTCGGGTCGTACCACCACACGCGGGTGGCCACCAGATAGTTATCCCACGGCGTGGTATAGCCCACTGCGACCGCCACCAACCCGCCGAGGACGGCCTCACTTGGGACGCCGGTTAATTCAGCGGGCAGCTTCTTGCCGCGCCGTGCGTCGCGCCACGACAAAAACCCAAGCACGGCCAGCGGCACGACCACGTAACGTGCGAGAAAGCCAAAATATTTCACGATGTGTTCCCATGTGTAAAGACAGCTGCGCAATTTGTCACTATACCATCGATGTATTGAGTTGTGCGGGATTTTGAGGAGTTTCTAAGCCATCTGCCCCATCCTTGCAACGAGGATGGGGCAGACATCGTCGATCATCAAGAGGAACTAAGCAGGGCGCGCCCCAAGCGCGCCCGGGTTGACAACGTTGCGGTAATCGCCTTTCAGCAGCGCATCGACCACGAGTTGGGCCGCTTCTATGGCGACGACGATCTGCGCGTCTTCGGTGCTGGCAGCCAAGTGCGGCGTGTGGATGACGCCGAGCAGCCCGATCAAGGGATCGTCAGGCGGCGGCGGCTCCTGCGGGAAGACATCAAGCGCCGCGCCAGCCACGCGCCCGGCGCGAATCGCCTCGGCCAAATCGGCTTCGTTAACGAGCGCGCCGCGCGCCGCATCGATGATGCGCACCGAAGGTTTCATCAACGCGATGCTCTCGCGGTTGATCATCTCGCGCGTTTCATCGGTCAGCAGCGTGTGCAGCGTGATGAAATCGCTGCGCCGGTAAATCGACTCGAGATCGACCAGCTCCACGCCGAGATCGGCAGCAATGTCGGCCGGAATATAGGGATCATAGGCGATGACCTGCATCTCAAAAGCGAGGGCGCGTTTGGCGACCGCCCGGCCGATCCGCCCAAAGCCGACGATGCCGAGCGTTTTGCCGCGCAGCTCAACACCCATGAACGCCTTGCGCTCCCATTTACCCTCGCTTAGCGATTGGTGCGCCTGCGGGATGTGGCGCGCCAACGCCAGCATCAGGCCGAAGGTGTGCTCGGCGGTGGAGATGGTGTTGCCGTCGGGTGTGTTGACGACGACGATCCCGCGGCGCGTCGCTTCTTCAAGATCGACATTATCGACGCCGACGCCCGCCCGCGCGATCAGGCGCAGCTTGGGCGCGGCGGCCAGCACCTCAGCATCGATTTTGCTGGCGCTGCGGATGACGAGCGCATCGGCCGCGCCAACTGCGCCGAGCAGCTCGGCGCGCGTCATCTGCCCGGGGGCAGTTACAACCAGCCCATCGACCGCTGTCAGGACATCAAGCGCTCTCGGGTGTACGCTGTCTGGCACAAGCACGTGAAACGTCATGGCGATTTCATCTCCGCGGGCGCGTTCGTCAATTGACCGTCTCGAGAAAAGCGTCCAGCCCGGCCAACACTTCTTCGAGCGTGGCGAGCTGCATATCGCCCATGTGCGCGATGCGGAACGTCGAGCCTTTGATCTTGCCGTAGCCCTTGTCCATCGAGAAACCGCGCGCGCTCATGAACTTGGCCATCTCATCAACGCTGAACCCGCGCAGGTTGGCGACGGCCGTCACCGTTGGCGAACGGTACCCCTCCTGCGCATACAGCCCCAGCCCGCGGCTGTGCGCCCACTGGTGCGTCAGGTCGCGCATAGCCAAATGGCGCGCCCAGCGATTCTCCAATCCCTCGGCCGCGATCGCGTCGAGCTGAACATCGGCAGCGAACATCAGGGCGATCGGCGGCGTTGATGGGGTGTTGTTCTTCTTGAGGCTGGCCTCAATTTCGAGGAAATCGAAATAATAACCGCGGTTCGTCACCTCAGCGGCGCGCTTCAGCACGCGGTCGCTCACGCTGGCAAAGGCGATGCCCGGCGGCAGAGCGAACGCCTTCTGCGACGAGGTGAGGGCGAAATCGATGCCCCAATCATCAACACGCAGTTCAGCGCCCAAAAACCCGCTGACCGTATCGACGAGGATCAAGGTGTCCTCATACGGGCGAATGACCTCAGCGATCTCGCGCACCGGGTTGGTCACACCGGTGCTGGTTTCGTTATGCACAAAGCACACCGCGTCGTACCGATCGCGGCGCAGCGCAGCTTCGACCATCTCTGGCGTATGCGCCTGCCCCCATTCTACTTCGATCACATCGACCTGTTTGCCGTTCAAACGGCTAATATCGGCCCAGCGTTCGCTGAACGCCCCGCCGACCAAATGCAGCGCTTTGCGCCCATCGCGGATGCAGTTGCGCGAGGCGCCTTCCCACAAACCAGTGCCCGATGACCCACTAACGAAAACGCGGTTCTTGGTCAAAAAAGCCGCTTTGAGTTTTTCTTGCAGGCGAGCGAACAGTTCAGCAAAAGCGGTGGAACGATGGCCGATCATCCATTCCGCCTGCGCGTCAAGGATTTCAGGGCGAACCTCCACGGGGCCGGGGATGACCAATTGTTTGTGCTGTTCTTTGCGCATAAGATCCTGCTCACTTGTGATGATCGGAACAAATGGATTGTAGCGTATTCGCAAGGCGCACGGCAATAGACACGACAGCCTGACTCTTTCGTGCAAACTGCCTAGTCAGAACATGGCATGCCACACCCGAAACCTATTCCAATCTAGCTTCTAGGCGGCCTGCCCCGCATGGCCTCAATCGATACGAGACCAATTTGTCGGGTTATTGACCGGCCCTGTCAAACGGATGATGCTTTCATCGGCCAGCGTCAAGTAGACATCCTGCATGCCCGTTCCGGGCGCGGGAAAAGCGCGCTGGATGGTCAAGCTATACGAGCCTTCCGGCGCAACAGCCCAACCGAGCTGTTCGCGATAGGGATACCACACTGTCTCAAAAGTGAAAGACGGTGGCAGCAGCATCTCGGAAGGCGGGTCGCCGATCGGGCCGGCTGCACCGCCTTCAAGGCTGACGACCGCGCCGCTATCGAACAAGATGAACGTGCTGCCGCTGTCGGCACGGCGCAAAATGGTGCCATTCTCGAAATCTTGGAACAGGCCGGCCACTCGCTCAGCAGCCTCGGATGCGCAGCCCTCGCCCCCAAAGAAGAATTGGTACTGGCATTCGATCACGCCAAGCGCGAGCTGGCGCTGGACCACCGGCGGGCCTTCCGGCACGACCGCGGCCCGCAGTTCAACGAACCCCGCGGCGCCGGCAAAGGCCGGTGGCAGCGCCAGTTGGGTCGTGCCGCTGGCGGGCAGTCCAGTCGCCGCTGGCCCCTCAAGGCCGGCCTGCGGCGCGATCAAGCTGAGCGATACGGAGTCTGCGCCGATCACTTCCCACTCAACTGTGACGACGTCGCCGCCCACGTAGCTGGTCTGGTCAACCGACAGTCGAACGACTTCGGCAGCGGTCTGGGCCGCCGCATCATAACCACTGATCGGCAGGCGAAGCTGGCGCTGTTCCAGCGTGGCCTGTGTAGTCAAGTCGACCAAACGAACGCGAAACAACAGGCTGCTGGTCTCACCGGGTGGCAGCGTAGGCGCTACGACGCCGGTTCCGCTCGAGGAGACGATCGGATTGGGCCGCGGCAGTTCAACATTGAAGATGCGGCCATCAGGATACAGCTGTTCAAAGACGAGATTGCTGTTGGCTGGGCGAGGGCTTACCTGCCACGAGATGGGCACACGCGCTTCGCCAGCGGCGAGTTGAAAATAATCCGCGCTGGCGCCGGGTGGAAATTCGACGGTAAACTGGCGGGGAACTGCTGTCCCCGTCGCTCGCACAACGGGCAGGCGCAGATCGCGCTGATCGAGCGTGCTGCCAGTCGCCAAATCGACCAGCCGCACGCGCAGATGGATCTGCATGACATCGACCGCGGGCAGTATGGGCGCCACAACGCCATCGCCGCTTGATGGGACGATCGGATCTGGGCGCGGCAGTTCAACGTTGAGCGCGCTTCCATTGGCGAGCACCTGCTCAAAGACCAGATTGCTGTTGGGCGGCCGCTGCGTGACTGCCCAAGAGACAGGGACGCGCGCCGTCCGGTCGAGCAGCGCGCGTTCTTCAACCGAAGTCGCCGTCGTCGTAAAACTGAAAGCGCGCGGGCTAGCCACCGGCGTCGGGCTGGGGCTGATCGGCAGCGTCACCTCTACCCGGTCGTACACCTGTCCGGTCTCAACATTTACCAGCGATAGGATGAAACGCGCGCTGGTCGCGGCGTCCCCGGGCGGGAATGGGGCGATCAGCCCCTCGCCCATCGACGGCACGATCGGATTAGGACGCGGTAGTTCCACATTGACGACAATCCCATTGTCGAGGATCTGCTCAAAAACCAAGTTGCTGTTCGCTGGCCGCTGAGCCACCGCCCAAGAAACTGTGATGCGCGCGGCGCGATCGGCGAGCTGGCGCTCGTCGATGCTGGTCGCATGCAGGTCATAATAGAGAATGCGCGGCCGTTGGTCGGGCGGCAGCGTTGGGGTCGGCGGGATCGGCGTCGGGGTTGGGGCGATGGCCGTGACCGGCACGATCAGCTCGCGCCGGTCGTAGATTCGGCCGTTAAGCAGGTCGAATAGGCTGAGGCGCAACGTGACGAAATTGCGCCCTCTGCCGGGGGCCTCCGGCGCGACGACGCCTACCCCACTCGAAGCGACCAACGGATCTTCGCGTGGCAGCTCAACGTTCACAAGGCTGCCATCGTCCAACACCTGCTCAAAGATGAGATTGCTGGTCAGCGGTCGGTTGGCCGTCTCCCACTCGACGATGACACGCGCGCTGCCATCGGCGACCTGCTGCGGTGTGATGAAATCGGTGCGACTGATGAAACGCGTGATGGCTGGGCGATTGCCGACGCCAGCGCCTGCATCGCCGCCAGCCGCGATCGGTACGGTGAGCGCGCGTTCAGCGAGGACGCTGCCAGTGAACAAATGAACCATACGCATGCGCAGCACCACTTCAGCCGCCCCTGCTCCGGGGGAGATGGGAGCAGCCAGTCCTTCTCCCGTCGAAACAACCCACGGCAGGGCGCGTGGCAGTTCAACGTTGACTGCACCGCCATCGGGCATAATTTGGTCAAACACAAGGTTGGCGACCAGCGGGCGGTTGCGCGTCTCCCACGCGACCGGGATACGGGCGGCGCGGCTGATCAAAGCTTCTGCGCTCACCTGTTCAGCGGTCGTCGTGAAACTGACGATCGCTGGTTCAGCTTGCTCAGTCGGGGAAGCGCTCACCCTAGCGACGAACAGCGCCGCCAGCCCGACTAAACAGGCGAGAAGGATCCGTTTCATCGCAATCCCCTTTTGCAAACACAACTTGATGGCGTTGTGTTATGAAACGCTCAATCAGATTAAGTGTACCGCCAAGCGGCTAGATTGCCAGAACACCGACATCTCGGCAGGGGAAGCGCCAATTAAGCGAAACCTGATGTTCGCAAAAGCGGCATCCACTTGACAGTCTAGACAGGAACTATTACGCTTGAGTATAATGATCGCTCACTAGAGGCCCGTCCGTGGTCAGCCTCAGCCTCCCCAACACACCGGCAGCGCCCACCAGCGGCCTGCGGCCTGTTAACCTCAAAACCGATCTCGCTCCGCTTGCCGATCTGATCGAACTGGCGTTCATGGACTCGATGGACAGCAGCGGGCGCGCCGCTGTGCGCGAAATGCGCGCGATGAGCCGTTTCGGCCCCGGCTTAGGCGTGCTGAGCGGCATGAATGACCTCGTGCAGGGGATCGGACTGGGGTTTGTCTACATTGAAGATGGCCAACTCATTGGCAATGCATCGATCTATCCCGCTCATCTGCCGCCGGGCGCTGGCCCGGCATGGATCATCGCTAATGTGGCAGTGCACCCCAATTACCGTGGGCGCGGCATCGCGCGCCAGTTGATGAACGCCAGCCTCGCCGCCATCCGCAAACGAGCGCACGAGCGCGGCAAAACAGCCGTAGCGCTGCTGCAGGTTGAGGCGGATAACCTGATCGCGCGGCGGCTGTACGACTCGCTGGGCTTCGCCGAGCAGGGCTTTTGGACGCAGTGGCGGCGGTCGCCGCTCGGTCGCAAACCGGCGCCAATCGAGCAGGGGCCGTTCATCACCCAGCGCCGGCGCGGCGAATGGCGCGCCGAATTTGCGTTGGCCCAGCGGCTGCGCCCGCCAGAGCGGGGCGGCCTCGGCTGGCTGCGGCCGTTGACGCCGTCGCTGTTCAAACCTTCGATTTGGCGGGCGATAAATGATGCGTTCAATATGCGTTCCTGCGAGCGGTTGATCATTCGCACCGAGGATGAGCGCGCCGTGCGTTCGGTGCTGTGGATCGAACGAGCGCTCGCCGCCAGCAGCGTGCAGCTTGTGCTGATAGTAGATCCAGATTATCAGGGCTTCGATGATAACGCGCTCATTCATCTGGCTGTGCGCCGCTTTGGCGCCTCCAGCGCTCTCACCATCGAACACCCGGCTGCCGAAGCCGTCACCAATACGGTGTTGGAGCATTACGGCTTCCGCACGCAGCGCACGCTTTTGCACATGCGCTGGCAAGAATGAGAACCGCGGCTGTCCTATCGCGCGTGCCCCCTCCCCAGCATTATTTCAAGTATAATTTTTTGTAAGATCACAGCGCAGCGCGCTGCGATCTGGCCATCCCTTTGGATCACGCCCTACTGGTGAATGGAAAGCTGCTGCGCTTATGGAAATCTTCATTATCCTGATGTTGCAAATGACGAGCGGCATCTTCGCCATGTCCGAGGTCGCGATGATCGCTGCGCGCCGTCCTCGCTTAGCCCAGCTCGCCGAGCGCGGCCGCCGCGGCGCGGCGACGGCGCTCTCGATCAGCGCCGATCCCAACCGCTTTCTGGCGACCGTGCAGATCTTCATCACCATGATCGGCATCCTCGGCGGGGCATTCGGCGGGGCGACCATCGCCGGCTCGATCGCCGACCTGCTTCAGAGCACGCCGCTGGCGCCTTATGGCACTGCCATTGGCTTGACGATCGTCGTCCTTTTCACAACTTATTCCTCGCTGATCGTCGCCGAATTAGTGCCCAAACGGCTGGCTCTGCGCTCGCCTGAGACGATCGCTGCGCGCATCGCCCTGCCGATGCAGTTCCTATCGATCATCACGGCGCCTGTCGTGCATTTCCTCGGTTGGTCGACCGATCTCGTCCTGCGGCTGTTGGGCGCGCGCCACGCTGAAGAAGTGCCGGTCACTGAAGAGGAGATCAAGGCGATGATCAAGCTGGGCGTGGAAGCCGGCGTATTCAAACAAACCGAACACGATATGGTGCGCGGTGTCTTCCGACTGGGGGACCGACGCATCAGCGCATTGATGACGCCGCGCTCCGACATCGTTTGGCTGAACACGGAAGACGATGAAGAGACCAACCGCGCCAAAATTCGCGAGAGCCACTTTTCGCGTTTTCCGGTCGCGCGCGGCAATCTCGATCATGTGCTGGGGATGGTGCAGGCCAAAGATCTGCTCGAAAAGCTGCTCGCCGGGCAGCCGTTCGACCTGCACGCCGTGCTGATGGAGCCGATCTATGTGCCCATGAGCATGGCGGCGACGCGCGTGTTAGAGACATTCCGCGATACTAACACGTATATGGCGTTTGTGCTCGATGAGTATGGCGGCCTGATCGGACTGGTGACGGCACAAGATATCCTCGAGTCGATCGTGGGCGAGGAAGAGGCCGAAGAACCAACCCAACGCGCCGATGGTTCGTGGCTGTTCGACGGGTTGATCGCGATCGATGATCTGGTCGAACACCTCGGGATCGAACTCCCGCCCGGCGCGCATGAGCAGTACGAGACGCTCAGCGGTTTCATCATGACCAAGCGCGGCAATATTCCCCATACAGGGGACATCGTTGACTGGGATGGCTATCGCTTTGAGGTCGTCGATATGGATGGGCGGCGCGTCGATAAAGTGCTGGTGGCCGCCATTGAACCCGCCGACGCGCCAGACCCTTCCCAGACGAACGGCGCAGGGCCAGCAGAAACGCCGGCGCCGCCCGTGCCTTGAAGCCCCGTACAGCCAGCATTACAATGATCATGATTAGGAATGGGCGAGGGCACTGATGGCAGATACGATCCTGATCGTGGATGATGAGCAGCATATTGTCGATCTGGCCAAAATGTACCTCGAGGTGGAAGGCTTCACCATCCTCAGCGCGTTCGATGGCAAGGTAGCGCTGGAGATGATCCGGCAGGAAAAGCCGGCGCTGGTCGTGCTTGACCTAATGCTGCCCGGCTTAGATGGCTGGGAGGTGTGCCGCCGCGTGCGCGCCGAGTCCGATGTGCCGATCATCATGCTGACCGCGCGCAGTGAGGACATCGACCGCATCGTCGGTCTTGAACTAGGCGCCGACGATTATTTAACCAAACCCTTCAACCCGCGCGAACTGGTCGCGCGCGTGCGCGCGATCCTGCGCCGCACCGAGCGACGCACAGCGCCGGCTGCCGACTCGATGCTCAAGATCGACAATCTGGTCATCTATCCTGAGCGCCGGCTCGTGACAGTGGATGGCAAACCTGTCGATCTGCGCGTTAAAGAGTTCGACCTGCTGCTGACGCTGGCCGAGAATCGCGGCGTCGTCTTCACGCGCGAAAAACTGCTCGATGTCGTTTGGGGCTACGATTTCGCCGGGGAGACGCGCACCGTTGATGTCCATATTGCTCATTTGCGCCACAAACTGAAGGGCATGAAGCCAGCCATTGAAACGGTGTGGGGCGTCGGTTACCGCATGGAAAGCGCATGAAGGGTCTGCGCGGCCGCCTGTTCTTTTCCTATTTGCTGCTGCTGCTGATCACGCTAGGCGCGTTTGCCATCGCTCTGATTGTGATCCTCAACACGCGCCCGGCCCCGCCGCAGGCGTCTTACCAGCGGCTGACGACGATCGCGCTGACCAGCGGCCTGCGCGATACGACATGGGTGCGCCGCATCGCTCCCGCGCTGAGCTTGCAGCAAAGCCTGCGCATCATCGGCGACCAGCTCAACAGCGAAGCCGAGCAGCAGGGAGTGCGCATCATGCTGGTGGGCATGCCCAACCGCATTGTGCTGCACGACAGCGCCGGACGGCTGCAGCCCGGCGAGCGGCTGCGCGGAAATTTCGAGAATTACATCATCCCCGCGCAGCTTCTGCGCAACTTGATCGCGCAGTTCCGGGCGCTGGTCGGCAGTTACTTCGATGCTGGGGAAGAATGGGTCTTTGTGGGGCTGGAGTCGTTCATGCTGCGCGGCGAGACATACTATCTCTTCTATGCGGAACCACGCCAGCGCCAGTCACTGCAAGATGCGCTGTCCGAATTCGGGACGGAACTGCTGCCTGTCATCGGGCAGGCGGCGTTGAGCGGCCTGATCGTAGCGGCGCTGCTGGCTGTCGTCATCAGTCGCAGCATTGCCCGGCCGCTGCAAACGGTCGCCGAAGCCGCCGCCAAAGTGGTGAGCGGCCAAGGAACTCATCAGGTGCCAGTCGAAGGCCCGCGTGAGGTGCGGGCCGTGGCAGAGGCCTTCAACAAAATGGCCGCCGAGGTGCAGCAGGAAAAACGCGTTCAGCAAGAGTTTCTGGCCAATGTCTCGCACGACCTCAAAACGCCGCTCACGTCGATCCAAGGGTATTCGCAAGCCATCATCGACAACGCGATCGATGACCCGGTGCGCGCCGCGCGCATCATCTATGATGAAGCTGCGCGGCTTAACCGCATGGTCGTCGAGCTGACCGATCTGACGCGCCTGCAATCTGGCCGCTTGGAGATGCGCCTCTCGACCGTCGATATCAATCAACTGGCCGAAGCAGTCAGCCAGCGACTGGCGATCGTGGCGCGCGAGAAAGACATCACCTTCACCATCGAGACGACGCCGCTCGCGCCGATCACGGCCGATGGCGACCGGCTGGCGCAGGTACTGACCAATGTGCTCAGCAACGCGATCAAGTTCACGCCGCGCGGCGGCTGTGTGCAGGTACGAACCAGCTCGCACGACGGCGGCATCGAGATCGCCGTGAGCGATACGGGCATTGGCATCGCCGCGGCCGACCTGCCGCGGGTATTCGAACGCTTCTATCAGGTTGATAAGACGCGCGGCCCACGCCGCGGCACCGGCCTCGGCTTGGCGATCGCGCAGGAGATCGTGACCGCGCACGGCGGCACGATCCGGGCAGAGAGTGCCGGCCCCGGGCGAGGTTCCACTTTTCGCATATGGCTGCCCGCGGCCCCGGCCGGAACTGCCCGCCGGGGGTGAACGGCGCAGGCGATGACGCGGCTGTGTTACAATGCGCACACTGCGTCAAAACAGCGAGAATGAGGAGCGTCCATGTCAAAAGGTGTTCGCCGGTGGCTTAGCTTGATCGGGCTGGCCGGGTTTGTCTTCATCATCGATCAGGTCAGCAAGCGCATCGTGGTCGAACAGCTTGTGATGGGGCAAACCATCGCGCCCATACCGGCGCTCGTCCCCTACTTTCAGATCACACTCAGCGAGAATACGGGTTCAGCATTTGGGTTTTTACCGCAGGCGGGGGATCTTTTCCTCATCATTGCGATCGTCGTCGTCATCGGCCTGATCGTGTTTTTTCCGCGCATTCCGGACTCTGCGGGCTTGACGCGCACCGGCATCGCGCTGGTGTGCGGCGGGGCGCTCGGCAACGCGCTTGACCGCATCGAGTATGGCGCGGTGATCGATTTCATTCATTACCAGATTCCGGGAGTGATCTCCAACGTCTCGAATCTGGCTGACCATGCGATCGTGCTCGGCGTCGCGCTGATCTTTATCGACAGCTGGCGGGGCGAAGCTCGCAAAGAAAAGACGGCCGACGCGAATAAACGCGAAGCCACTGAGCACGAGGCGCAGCCTCACGAATAGGAGCTGCTCATGACCGACCTGCCAACCCAACACCGCCTCGCCATGTTGATCGATGGGGACAACGCACAGGCCGCGCTGATCGGCAACATCTTGACCGAGACGAGCAAGTACGGCCTCGTCACGATTCGCCGCATCTACGGCGATTGGACTGAAGCCAACATGAAAAGCTGGAAACAGGCGCTGCATACCTATGCCATCATGCCGATCCAGCAGTTTCGCTACACGGCCGGCAAAAATGCGACGGACAGCGCGATGATCATCGACGCGATGGACATCCTCTATTCGGGCGCGGTAGATGGCTTCTGCCTCGTCTCCAGCGACAGCGATTACACGCGGCTGGCGACGCGCATCCGGGAGAAGAACCTGTTTGTCATGGGCATCGGCAAGCAGACGACACCGCGCGCATTCGTCAATGCCTGCGATGTCTTCGTCTACACCGAGAATTTGACGGGCGAGGACGACCCCTCTGCGCTTGAAGGGGGGCGCGGCACATCCAGCCGAACGCTAGCCAGAAATGCGGCTGCCGCCAGCGAGCCGCCCGATCTGAAGACGCTGTTCCGCACGGCCTTCGAGCTATCGGTGGGAGAGAACGGCTGGGCCTTCCTGAGCGATTTCGGCAACCGTTTGCGCCAGATCGATCCGGGCTTTGACCCGCGCACTTACGGCCACCGCCAGCTTTTACGGCTGGTGCAGGCGCACAGCGACTGGATCGATATCCGCAAGGTGAAGGGCAAGAGCAGCACCACCATCCATGTGCGGCTGAAACAGGAGAAGTGAGAATGGACGTGGTGCGCTGGGGCATTTTGAGCACAGGCGGCATCGCCCGGCAGTTCGCGCGCGGGCTCGCCCATGCGCCGGGCGCGCAGCTCGTCGCGGTTGGCTCGCGCTCGCAAGCCAACGCCGATGCCTTCGGCGACGAGTTTGGCGTGCCGCGCCGCTACGCCAGCTACGACGCGCTGGCCGCCGACCCCGATCTCGACGTGATCTATATCGGCACGCCGCATCCGTTTCATGCCGCCAACAGCCTGCTGTGCATCGAAGCGGGCAAGGCAGTGCTGTGCGAAAAGCCGTTCACGCTCAACGCGAGGCAGGCCAGCGCCGTCATTCGCGCAGCGCGCGAACGCGGCGTCTTTTTGATGGAAGCGCTGTGGACGCGCTTCACCCCGGTGATGCACAAGGTGCGCGCGCTGCTGGCCGAAGGCGCGATCGGGCGGCCGCGCATGGTGACGGCCGATTTTGGCTTCCACGCCCCGTTCGACCCGGAGAGCCGGCTGTTCAGCCGGGCGCTCGGCGGCGGGGCGCTGCTCGATGTTGGCGTCTATCCCGTTTCGCTGGCGTCAATGGTATTCGGCGCGCCGCTGCGCATCAGCACGATGGCGCACCTCGGCGCAACCGGCGTCGACGAGCAGGCGGCGATGATCTTCGGCTACAACGACGGCGCACTGGCGCTGCTGTCATGCGCTATCACCGTGATGACGCCGATGGAAGCCACCATCACCGGCGAGCGCGGCATGATTCGCCTGCCCGCCAACTGGTGGATGCCGCAGGAATGCATCCTCAGCCTTGAGGACGAGCCAGAGCAGGTCTTCGAACTGCCGTTCACTGGCAACGGTTATAACTATGAGGCGCTTGAGGTGATGCGCTGCCTGCGCGAGGGGCTGCTCGAAAGCCCGATCATGCCGCTGGACGAGACGCTGGCGCTGATGCAGACGTTGGATAATATTCGTTCGCAGTGGGGCTTGCGCTATCCTGAAGAGGAATGATGTCGCAAACTGTTCACGAGTTTGGCGGCGAGGGCGTGCCGCTGCATCTCGCCGTCGCCAACGGCTTTCCACCCGGCGCATATGCGCCGCTGGCTTCGGCGCTGACGGCGCGCTGTCGCGTTTTTTCGCTGCCGCCTCGTCCCCTGTGGCGCAACCCGCCGCCACCCGCCAGCATCGCCGATTGGGCGGCGCTGGCCGATGACCTGCTGGCCGCTTTCGAGCAGCAGCACCTCGACAGCGTGATCGCGGCAGGGCACTCATTCGGCGGGGTGATCTCGCTTATCGCCGCGGCGCGCACCCCGGCACGCTTTCGCGCCCTCATTCTGCTTGACCCCACTTTATTCGTTCCCGCGTTTTTCGCCCAGATTGAGGCGCTGCGCCGGAACAGCGACCCGGCGCGCCTGCCTCTGGTCGAAGGCGCGCTTAACCGGCGAGCACATTTCTCTGACCGGGCGGAAGCCTTTCGTTATTGGCGCGCCAAGCCGCTGTTCTATGACTGGGATGATGACGCGCTGCGCTGCTACGTTGAGGCGGCGACGACCCCCGCGCCCGGCGGCGGCTTCACGCTCGTTTGGTCGCCGGCATGGGAGGCGCGCATCTTCGCCACCGTGCAAACAGATACGTGGGATTACGTCGACCGGCTGCCGGCCGCTCTCCCAATTTTGCTGGTACGCGGCAGCGACAGCCAAACGATGAGATCGGAAGCGGCCACCCTGATGCGGGAAAAGCTGGCGAACCTAGACTACGCCGAGATCGCCGGCGGGCATTTGTTCCCACACAGCGCGCCAAACGAAACCGCCCGCGTCATGCTTGAGTGGCTGGATGGGCGCGGGCTGCTATGACTCGCTGACCTGCACGCCGCGCCAGAAGGCGATACGGCCAGCGATCTGCTCGGCGGCGGGTTTGGGCTGCGGGTAGTACCACGCTGCGTTTTCGTTGCGCTGTCCATCGACCTCAAGGGTGTAATAGCTGGCTTGACCTTTCCACGGGCAGGTGGTGTGATAGTCGCTGGGCCGCAGGTATTCCTGTTTGACCGCCTCAGGCGGAAAGTAATGGTTGCCCTCAACCACGATCGTCTTGTCGCTTTCGGCGATCACTGCGCCGTTCCACACTGCTTTGACCATGATACCCTGTGCTAAGACTAAACCTTCTGCTGACTATCAGAAGCAGCGCGGCGGCCGAATGTTACGCCGCGCTCAGCAAACCCTAAGATTGCTCGTCCTCCATACTCGGAACGAACAAGACTTTGCCGCCGCTCATGTGGGCAGCGTAATCGTATAGAGCAGCCGCCCCAGCCGAGAGCGGGAAACGAGCGCGCACCGCGCTGGCGAAGACATCGCCGGCGCCCGCCTGTACATCGGCCCATGCTGCGGGCAGCGTCGCGCTGTGATCGCGCAGCCAGAACGAAAGCCAGAACCCCTCGACCCGTTTAGCGCGGAAAATGAGCTGGTCAACGCCAATTTGACACGGTTCGCCGGCCAGCCCACCATAAATGACGAGCGTGCCGCCGTTAGGCAGCGCGCGCAGCACCTGCCCGGCTAGCGCCCCGCCGACCGCATCAAAAGCCAGCCGCGCATCCAGCGAGCGGCAGGCGTCGCGCAGATGGCGCTCGAACGTCGG
>JBDNDP010000031.1:0-41386 GCA_046719065.1 Aggregatilineales bacterium
TTCTTCAAAGATGAGTATAACGCAGACCTGCGCGCGGCGCTCGCGCTCTATTGCGCGTGATGGAACTCAATTGCTATACTCTCGTTCGATGGATTAGGCCACTACAGGCACAGCGACATGCCGCTCTGATTCATAGGCTCATTGCCGGAAGGGGTGGGCTGGCCCGGTGTTGTTCACGAATCTCGCAGGCAGACAGATCGGGGACTTTGTACTAGAAGAGCGGATCGGGCGCGGCGGCATGGCCGTGGTCTATCGTGCTCACCAGCGCAACGTCAACCGCCACGTTGCCGTTAAGCTCATCAGCCTCGACTCGACACAGGAACACAGCGAGGAATTCGCCGCGCGCTTCGCCCAAGAAGCGGCGCTCATCGCCTCGCTGGAGCATATGCATATCTTGCCACTGTACAGCTATGGCCTCGTTAAGGACGAATTCGCCTATATGGCGATGCGCCTGCTGCGCGGCGGCACGCTGGGCGATAAGCTGCGCAGCGGGCCGCTGCCGCTTCAGCAGATCGGGCGCATCTTGATGCAAGTCGCCCGCGGCCTCGATTATGCTCATGAACGCGGCGTCATCCATCGCGATCTTAAACCGAGCAATATCTTGCTGGACGACGAAGGCAATGCCTATCTGAGCGACTTTGGGCTGGCGAAACTAACCACGCTGCCGCTCGATTTGACACGCACGGGCAACCTCGTCGGCACGCCTGCTTACGTTTCGCCGGAACAGGTGCGCGGCCTGCCTGCCGACCGGCGTTCCGACATCTACAGCCTCGGCATCATCCTCTATCACATGCTGACCGGGCACCCGCCCTTTGAACTCTCCGAGTCCGGCGTGATCGCGCTGCTCTACAAGCATGTTGAGCAAGAACCGGAGCCGCCTTCGGCCGCTAATCCAGCTGTGCCCGCTGAGATCGACGAGATCGTGCTCAAGGCGCTGGCCAAAGACCCTGACAATCGCTACCAATCGGCGCTTGAGCTGGCGACCGACTTTAACGCCGCGCTTGGCCTCGGGTCGTCAAGTTCTCCCTCGCTGCCCGCCAAGCCGCACAACCAGCGCGGCTGGCGGCGCTGGAAGCGCTGGCGCCGCTGGTCGGAGCTGTCGCCGCGCACCAAAGTGATCTGCGGCAGTTCGGCCGCCGTCGCAGTGGTCGCGACCATCGTGATCGCTGCGCTGCTGCTTCAGGCACGCCTACCTGCCCGGCCGCCCGTCAACATCGCCTATGGCGAGACGGGCACGCTTGAGACGATCGCTTTGAATGAGGAAGATCTTGCGCTGGCGCGCGCTGCGCTTGGCGAAACAGGTTTCATCGCCAACATCGCTTGCACGCTCGATATCGTCTTTCAAGCGCAGCGGGTGCGCGAGATCGGCGATCTGCTTGATGAAGCCGGGCTGCCGCATCGCACCTATGACCCCGGCGATGACATTTACCGACAGATCACGCTGATCGAGCGGGCGCGGGTGGAGGGGGCGCGCGCCTTCATCATTTGCCCGCTCAACAGCGATGCGCTTCGAGACAGCCTCAATGCGCTTGAGCGAGCGCGGCTGCCGGTGGTTTTACTCACGTTGGTTGACCATGTTTACGGCGTTAAGATCGACCCGCAGAATCGCGCATTAGGCTACCGCATCGGGGCGTTTGCCGCGGAGCTGGCCATTGAGAACTGGGGGCCGCAGGCGCGCGTGCTGATCCTATCGCTGCCGGAAAACAGCGCCTCAGCCGAGCGTGAGGTGGGCATTCGAGAGGGACTGGCCACCATCGCGCCAGCCCTTCAAATTGTCGGTCATGGCCGCGCATGGACGTCGGAGCGGGCGCAGGCGGTGGTCAGCGAGCTGCTGGCTGATGGGCTGCGCTTTGACCTGATCGCCAGCGTCAATGATGCTGCTGCCGTGGGCGCAGCGCAGGCTCTGCGCGAAGCCGGCATTCCGGCGGATGCGGTCGCAATTGTGAGCGCGAACGGAGAAGCGCCGGCGCTCGATATGATCCGACGCGGCGAGTATCTGCGTGGAACGATCGAGGTGCGGCTGGTCGACAGCGCCAGACTCGCAGTCAGCGCAGTGATCCTCCAGCTCGCCGGGGCCGAAGTGCCAGAATTTCTGACCTATGAACCCGGCGAGCTGATCACTCGTGAGACGCTGGCGCGGGCAGATGCGTCTAATTAAACCATCAATCGAGCGGGACGGCTGTGAGGAACAGCGTCGCGATCACGGCGATGACGACCGGCAGCAGCAGCGCGACAGCGTAAATGCGATTGTCGTCTTTCAAGTGCATGTAGTAGAGCACCACCAAGATGACCTTGGCTGTGGAAAGCACCAGCAAAGAAGGAATGGTCAGGAAAAAATCGCGGGAGAGCAGCTCGGCGATCGCAATTTCGACCACGGTGATCACGGCCAGCGCACCGAATACAACGGTGTAAATGGGATAAGGGAGTTCGCGCCCAAAGACGACCGTCTTGCTCTCCGTGTGCGCAGTGGCAAATAGACCGCCGGAAGGCGTAGTCTGCTTGTCGAGTCGGTTGGCTGCATCCTCGATCGCCTCGATCGGTTTATCGAGCGCATCCTCGATCTCGCGGCGCACTTCGCGCACTGCTTCGGGTTCGTGCTCCTTCACCTCGCGGGCGATATCGGGCAGCAGCTCGGTCGGCACGTCTTCGACCGGCACATCGCGCAGTTCGCGGATCTCCGGCACGTCTTCTGCCGCTCGATCGCCTGCGCCGGGCTGAAGGTCGCGTTGTTCGTTCTCGGCCATCGTTCCCCCTAGACTAGGTAGATCAGCGTGAACAGGACGATCCAAACCACATCGACGAAGTGCCAGTAAAGACCGAAAACTTCGACGCCTACGTAGTTCGTTGAGCTATACGCGCCTCTGAGGCCGTTACGCACGACGTACAGCGCCCAGATGACGCCGGCAATGACGTGCGCGCCATGCAGCGCGGTGGGCGCATAGAAACGCATGCCAAATTCACTGTTGTAGATGGCGATACCAGCGGCCGCTAAGATCGAATACTCGACGCCCTGCAGAGCGACAAACACGACGCCGAGCACGGCCGTCATGCTGATCCAGCGCACCAAGCCCCGCTGATCGCCCATTTGGATGGCGCGCAGGCCCATCACCATCGTCCAACTGCTGGTCAGCAGCAGGAAGGTGTTGATGCTCACCAGCAGCACGCCAGCGGTTTCATGCACTTCTTTGACGACTTCCGGATTGTGGATGCGGAAAACCACGTAAGTGGCGATCAACACCGTAAAGATGATGACTTCCGAGGCGAGGAACAGCCACATCGCAAATTTGAGGTTATCGACCTTAACCGGGTCGAGATGGCCATGCGCGCTGTGGCGGCCATGCGCTTCTTGGGCGTTCGCGGGCGCGTGTTCGAGTCTTGCTTCACTCATCGTTTGTTACCTTTGCTCATCGCTGGAACAGCATCTTCGGCAGCCAGCGCAGGAAGTTAGCAATGTGCCCGGCGATCACGCCGATCGCACGCAGGACATCATTTGGACGCAAGATCAGGAAGGTGAAAATGACCGCGTTGATCAATGAGAGGATCGTCAGCAGCGGCTCTTGCGGCAGCACCAGCCCGATCGCGACGAAATAAAAGATCGGGTAGAGGATAGCGAAGACGATCACGAATTTGAGCACGGTCGCCAACTGCCCCAGCAGTGGGCTGCGCGCAGCGGCTTCGGCGGCGCTCGGTTCGGCCGCTGCTGTCCCGGCCGTCAGCGCTGCGCCGCCGCCCGCAGGCAGGGCAGGCGCTTTAGACTCCGCCTGCACCTCGGCGATACCGCGCGAAAGCGAGAAGAGTAGACGCGAGAAGATCGCCGCCGCGATCGCCAGCGAAAGAAACGTGAAGATGATGAAACCGACGAACGCCGCCAGCTCGCTGACTTCGAGGACTGTGCCGCCGGGCAGCTCAATCGTGAAGAAGCCGACCGCCGAGCGCGACCCGTGCGGATCATCGGTGACCGTGAGCGCAAAGCCGCCAGGAATGAGCGCAAAAGCGAAAATGACGAGAAGAGCCGCTACGGAGAGCGTCACGATCAGCCACATGGTGCTGGAGAACAGTTCGCGCGGAGCCTCCACTTGCGCTTCTTCTTCGTGATGCGCTTCCGCTTCTTCTTCGCCGTGGACGCTCAAGCGTGGGTCAAACGCGCCGATCCCCCAGACGAAAAAGATGGCGCTGAACAGAGTCCCTGCGACGATGCCAATGCCCGGTTCCCAAACCGGATCAAGGCTTTGCAGCGCGCGGATGAGGATGACGAGCAACGCACCGGCGAGGAATCCAAGAATTCCCATCGGTATCGCGCGGCTTATGCCTGGATGCTGCATATTCCCTCCCTAATTCGACGCCAGATCCAGCTCGCAGCGCCAAGAGGCGCCTGCGCCATGCCGGAACTTTCAACATGATAACGCAAAGCCCCAGCCCTGCGTAAGGGCCGCTGCGGCTGGCGGGTTCAGAGTATGTATAACACAACGTAGAACAAGAGCCATGCCACAACGACGAAGTACCACAGCTTCGCCGCCCCCTCAACCGGCCAATGGCGCACCGAGTCGTACCCCCCTGCCGACCCCGTGCGGTACACGCGCAGCATGATATAGCCGATCACCAAAGCATGGATGCCATGATAGGCCACCATCACGCGGAAGAGCGTGCCATACTGTGGATCAACTTCAACCGCCAGCCACTCGTAGATCATCAATAATACAAACGCCGCGCCCAATGCTAGTGCGATGCGCCAGCGGCTTAGGAAGCGCCCCACCTCATCGAGCCGGATCGCTTGCAACCCGGCTCGGGCGGCCAGCGCGCTGATGATCAGGCCAATGGTCGCCAGCGTCGGCAGCACACGGTCGAGCGCAGCCACGCCCGGCGGCGGCCAAGTCGGAAAGTTGCTGCGTATTTGCAAGTTGACGATGCTTAGGCAGACGAACACCATAATCCACGAAATTTGGAAGACGGTGACGGCTGTCCGCTTGTTCTTGATCGCGAGCAGTTCATCGCGGGTCAGTTCTTGTTCCAGCGCCTCTTGTTTGACTACAGTTGTCATAACGCCCTAACTCACATCGCATAAGAAAAAGCCTCACCGCCTGCTGCTGGCTTCCAGCAGAGCGGCGAGGCTGGGGTCGAAGCCTGCGCTCAATCGCCGCTCGGCGCGGGCTGCGGCCGCGGCGCAGCGGGCGGCAGCCGCTTGATGCCAGTCGGCGCTGACGGGCCAAACTTGCTTTCCAACCCCTCAAGGTAGGCCCATGCGGCCTCGGTGCCGTAGCCGTAGGGATTCTTGTACGGGATTGGGTCCCCCTCAAAGTTGTGCGAGGGCGGCGGCGACGAGGTCGCCCATTCGAGCGTCAGCGCGCGCCACGGATTTGGCCCAGCGACGCGCCCGCGCACGAAACTGAGGGCCATGTTGTAGAACAAGATGAAGGTGGAAATGCCGAGCACGAAGCTGGCGATGCTGATGATGATGTTGATCGTCTGAAACTCTGGCGCGTAAACCGCGACACGACGAGGCATACCCAGCATGCCTACCAAGTGCATCGGGAAAAATGTAAAGAAAAACGATACGTAAGTTACCCAGAAATGCAGCTTGCCCAGCCGCTCATCGAGCATGCGCCCGGTGATCTTCGGCCACCAGTGATAAAGGCCGCCGTAAATGGCGAAGACGCTGCCGCCGAACAGCACGAAGTGCAGATGGCTGACGACGAAGTATGTATCGTGCACATGAATGTTGAAGGGCACTGCCGCCAGCATCACACCGGTGATGCCGCCGATGACGAACATCGACAAGAAGCCGAGGCCGAACAGCATCGCGCTGGTGAAGCGAATCTTGCCGCCCCAGATCGTGCCGAGCCAGCTAAACACTTTGATGCCCGTCGGCACAGCGATGATCATCGACGTGATCATGAAGGGGATGCGCAGCTCCGGCGTTAAGCTGGTGAACATGTGGTGCGCCCAAACCAAGAAGCCGACCAGCGCGATCGCTAAACTAGAGAGCGCGATCGCGCGGTAGCCGAAGATCGGCTTGCGGGAGTGCACCGACAGCAGCTCAGAGAGGATGCCGAAAGCGGGCAGCACCATGATGTACACGGCCGGGTGGCTGTAGAACCAGAAGACGTTCTGCCACAGCAGCACATCGCCGCCTTGCACCGGGTTGAAGAAGGCAGTGCCGGCCACGCGGTCGAGGATAAGCAGCGTGAGCGCACCGGCCAAAAACGGCGTCGCCATAACGATGATGATCGACGTCGCCAAAATCGCCCAAACGAACAGGGGCATCTGGAAGTAGCCCATGCCCTGCGGGCGCATGTTTTTGATGGTGACGATGAAATTGATCGCACCGAGGATGGAGGAAAGGCCGAGGATGTGCAGCGACATTGCCCACAGCGTCTGGCCATCGCCGCTGAACATCGTGCTTAGCGGCGGGTAGCTCGTCCAGCCTGCCTCGGCTTGGCCGACGAACCAGCCCAGAATCATGAGGACGCCAGCCGGCGGGATCATCCAGAAAGCGAAGGCGTTCAACCACGGGAAGGCCATATCTTTGGCGCCGAGCATGAGCGGCAGCAGATAGTTACCAAAGCCGGCCATCATGGGTACGATCCACAAGAAGATCATGACCGTGCCGTGAATGCTGAACAGCTGGTTATAGGCCGTGCCGTCCGGCATTAGGTCGAGCGTTGGCGTCAGCAGTTCCCAACGGATCAGCATGGCAAGCGCGCCGCCAATGATGAAGAACAGCAGCGACGTCGCCATGTACTGCACGCCGATGATCTTGTGATCGACACTCCAGCGCAGGTATTCGCTGATGCGCAGCCGCCGACCTTCCGGGACGCGCGCTCTGGGGAGAGGAGCGGTTACAGTTGCCATAACATATCCCTCAACTTTTGGCAGTACACGTACACGTTATTCCTGAGTGAGCAGGTAGGCGACAATCGCCTCTAGATCTTCTTCTGGCATGTAATTCGGCTGGCCCGGCTCTGGGTTAAAAGCGGGCATGATGTTGCCATATCCGGGTACCAAGTACTCGCCGGGGTAGCGAATGGAACGGTAGATGTATTCTTCCATGGTTGAGTAGCCGCCGGCCGCTAAACGCTGCGTGCGGCTGGCAATGCCATTGAGGGACGGCCCCGTAATGCCGACCCAGCCGAGATCGTCAAGGACATGACAGCCTGCACAGGCATAGTTGTTGATGACCAGCCGGCCGCGCAGCGCCGGGTCGGCCGGCGGGAACAGCACCGCATCGCGTTCTGGAATGAGGAATTCGCGCAGGAAGGCCTCTTCATCCTGATGAACGATCAACCATGCGCCGATCAGATCGCCGTTGGCTGAGACTTCGCCGGCCATGTTGCCATGCCCGGAACCGCATAGTTCAGCGCAGACGATGCGATACACGCCCGGCTCGATTGGCGTGAAGCGAATATCGGTCGTGCGGCCAGCCAGCAGGTCTTGCTTGACGCGCATGCCCGGAATCCAGAAGGCATGGTTGACGTCTTCAGTGCGCATGCGCACATGCACTGGCTGGCCCACCCACGTGTGAAGCTGAGGCGAGCTGAACGTTATGAACCCGTTATTGTTGAGCGATGCCAGCACGTTCGCGGGCAGCGCCTCGCGATCGAGGTCAGCAGGCAGCTCTTCCTCTGGAACCGTGTAGTTGAAGACCCACGCAAAACGCAGGCCAACAGCCTCGACGAGCTGCTCATTCGGCTTGATCGACTGGATGCTGACCCAGACCTGATAAGCATAGATCGTGATGATGACGACGATGATCGCGGGGATAACTGTCCATACAAATTCAAGCGTTGTGTTGCCTTGGATCGGCGGACCGTCCGCATGATCGCCGGGGCGGGCACGAAAGCGGATGGCAGAATAGAGCAGCACCCCCTGCACGAGCAGGAAGATCATGCCGCCGATGGCGAGCAGAAACTGAAATAGCGCATCGATCTGCTGGGCCTCTGCCGAGCCTTGTGTTGGAAAGATGAGCGGAGTTATGGTTGAGATGAGGATGCCGCCGACGATGATCGCCAAGCCAGCGACCGCGATCCAGATGAGCGAAAGAGGGTTTGTTGCCTTGCTCCTGCCGCTGTCAGAAGATAATTTGCTCAGATTCATGTGCAGCTTTCCAAACTTTTACAAGCGGATCCACGTTCACTGAGGGACATGCAGCACCAGCCGCCCGCAAGCGCTGCGCTAAATTTGTACATTTTTACACAAGCGACCCTTAAATTGTACTCGACAATCGGGGGATGCGCAAGAAATCAGTTGGGGCATTTTCATGAGGTCTGTTCCTGCAAACAAAGACACTTTGCGAGCAGTTTATTGGTGACTAGCAGTCATATTCACTAATTCACTAATAGAATAGCACAACTCCAGAGCTGCTGCATGAAAATTCGCTGAGCGTACTCGTGCCAGTGACGGTGTACAATCAGGTTGAGATCGGCTCGCGATTGGAAATAACTGCGATGGAACCCCCGCCCACCCTGCCTGAGGACGATCCTCTCTCCGCATTGATCTCGTTGCGCGCCCTAGATCCCGATGCTTTTATCAATAGGGCGATGGCTTTGATCTTTGCGGGCCCGGCGCCGCTGCGCTGGCGCGCCGCCCGGCTGCTAAGCGAAGCGGGAGGTGTGGACGCGCTGCATGCGCTGCTCGACGCGCTCGATCATCCAGATGCCGATGTGCGCGCCGTGATCGCCCTTGCGCTATCCGGTGCGATCGGTGGAGAGGGCGACCGGATCGAGGCGCTTACTGCGCTGCTGAGCGATCGAGCGCCGCTGTCGGGCGCACTGCGTGCCGCTTTAAGCACGCTAGCCCCCTCGCCAGAATCTGTCGCAGAAGCAGCCGCGCTAGCGCTGGCGCAGATCGACAGCATGGAGGCGCAGGCAGCGTTGCGTCTGTGGCGCGAACAGGCATTGCAAGGAGAGGCAGCGCGTCCTAGTGGGACGCCCAGCGATCTGGAGGGCAGCGCGCCTGAAGATCAAGAAAGCACGCGGCTGCAGCCGCCGCGCCGTGAACCCCCTGCGCGAGCTGGCGAGTCCTCCGAAGACCGGCGGCGCGGTGAGGATGCCCCGTATCCAGCTAGCCAAGCGGTACAATTTGCGACCTACTATCCTAAAGAAGTCGCCCCGGATGTGTGGGAGCACATCATCGCCTACGTCTACCGCCTCAGCGCCGAGCCGCAAGTTGCCGCTGATGCCGCCGAGATTCTGCGCGATAGAAGAACCCATTACCGCGAAATGGGCGAACGCGCGCGCATTGAGTTAGGAGAGGGTGCGCTGATCACCGCCACACCGGTGTTAGAGGGCTTCCAGTTCAACCCGCCCAGCGCCAGCGTCGCTTTCTTCGAGGATTGGCATCGCCTTGATTTTCGCGCTCGTGCGCGCACAGCCTCGCTTAACCACGCTGCTAACGGCCGCCTCACTTTTACCGTTGAGGGCGTGATCGTGGCCGATATCCCACTGTCCATCTTTGTCACGACTGGCATTGCTGGCATCGAAACGCCGCCGAACTTGGCCAACAGCGCGGCCAATCCATACCCGGCCATCTTTTGCAGCTATAGCCACCGCGACAAGCAGATCGTTGAGCGGGTAGAACGGGCTTACCGCGTGCTCGGCCTTGACTATCTGCGCGATGTGACGACGCTGCGCAGCGGCCAGCGCTGGAACGACCAGCTCATGCGCCTCATCGAACGCGCCGATATTTTCCAACTGTTCTGGTCGCACACGGCCGCCGAATCGAAGTATGTGCAGCAGGAATGGGAGCACGCGCTGGCCGTCGGCGGCGCTCGCGAGGCGTTCATTCGGCCAGTTTACTGGCAGCAGCCGATGCCGCCCGTTCCGCAGGCGCTCGGCCATCTGCACTTCGCCTACCAGCCCGATTTGGCCGAATGAGTTGAGGAATTGAAACTGTTAAGAAAGTACTGATTTTGTTAGAATGTATGTTCGCAATTGGCGGGCCGAGCCGCGCTTTCAACAGGCGCTTGCGCCGCGATGTATTTCGCAGCATGCCATAAAATGATGAGACGATACGCGCAGTTAAGGAGAATACGATTATGGCTGGCTTTCAACAGGTGATCATCGTCGGCAACCTCGGCCGCGACCCAGAGACGCGGATCGTCGGCCAAGGCATTCCTGTGTGCAATTTCCCGGTTGCCGTCAACATGTACAGCGGTGGACAAGCTAGCCAAGGCGAGCGGCAGGAAAAAACAGTCTGGTTTCGCGTCGCAGCGTGGCGCGAGCTGGGCGAACGCTGCCAGCAGTACTTATCGAAGGGTCGGCAGGTGCTCGTGATCGGCACGATCGATGTGCGGGCCTACACCGATCAGAGCGGCCAGCCACAGGCGACACTTGAGCTGACTGCGCGCGATGTCCGCTTCCTTGGCGGGCGCGAAGACGACAGCGGCCGCTCGCGCGATCCATTCAACGATTATAGCAGCGGGAGCGATATCACCGACATTCCTTTCTAGCCGGCGCAGCGCTGTTTGGCGCATGATGTCAATATCATCCGCTCGTGAAAACAGCCCTCGTCAATGAGGGCTGTTCGTGTGCAGAACGGCTGATCATGATCAGAAGAAACCGCGCCGTTGGAAGCGTTCTTCTTTGAACGGGTCGCCTTCGTTGTGATAACCGCCCTGTTCCCAGAAGCCAGGCTTATCGACCGCGCTGAACTCGAGCGCGCGCAGCCACTTGGCGCTTTTCCAGAAATAGCGCTTGGGCACTAAGGTGCGCAGCGGAAAACCATGATCCGGTTCTAGATACTTGCCATCGTATTTGTAGGCGAGCAGCACATCGTCATCCAGCATGATCTCGAGCGGCGTATTGGTGGTATAACCATATTCGCAATGCGCGATCACGTACTTGGCCGTTGGCTTGACGCCAAACAGCGCGATGAAATCGCGAAAACGCACGCCCTCCCAGACCGTATCAAATTTGCTCCAGCGCGTGACGCAGTGAATATCGCAGGTGATTTGCACAGTGGGCAGCTGCTGAAATTCCTGCCATGTCCAGCGCATCTCCCGCTCAACTTCGCCAAACACCCGCAAATCCCATGTCGCCTCGTCAAAACTCGGCGTTGGGCCATAATGCAGCACGGGGAATTTGAGCGTCAGCGACTGGCCGGGTGGCAGCCGACCCTCTTTCTTCATGCGCTCTTCTTCTTTACGACGCAGCAGAATATCGTCGAATACGTTCATCGGGGTCACCTTTATCATGATATCCTTCTGATTATATACGCATCTGCCGTCAATACCGCAGCGGCCTCAGCGAATTCTTAGGGTGTTGGGCATTTGCGCGATCCATGGCATATTTGTGCTAGAGCTTTGCGCAGTGGATGGCTTTGGATGGGCACACATCTCCGGCTTGAGGACGCGCTCGCATGGCGGGCGGCCCTGCGAGCAGCCGGCCAAACGCTGGTCTTCACCAATGGTCACTTCGACCTGCTGCATGTGGGCCATCTTGACTATTTAGAACGCGCGCGCGCGCTGGGCGACGCGCTGTTTGTGGGCGTCAACGGCGATGCCAGCACACGCCGGCTAAAAGGCCCGGGGCGGCCATTGGTGCCGGCCGTTGAGCGCGCGCGCCTGCTGGCAGCGCTCATTCCGGTGACGGCGACCATCATCTTCGAGACCGATACAGCCAGCCCTTTGATTGAGGCGCTACGGCCAGAAGTATACGTCAAAGGGGGAGATTACGCCGCCCGTGAAACTGGCGAGGCCAAGCCCCTGCCGGAGAGGCCGTTTGTCGAGACCTACGGCGGCCGCGTGATCCTGCTCGACTATCTGCCCGGCCACAGCACCAGCGAGCTGATCGCGCGGGTGCAGGCGCTGCCACCGGCCGGCCCAATTAGGACGGACGCAGCGCAGTGAACCACGTGGGCAGTTCGATCAAGCCGTAGCTATAGGCCAGCACGCTGATGACGACGCCGGCGACCATGCCCAAAAGGAGGCCAATGAGCAGCGCGCGGCGGAGGGCGCGCCAGCGCTGTTGGCGACGCAGGGCGGCCGCGCGCTGGCGCGCGGCTTCAGCTTCGGCCCGTCGTTCTTCCTCGTTAGCGAAACTGCGCAGAAGCCGCCGCGCCTTAGCGTTAAGCGGGTTGATCGCGATGATATTTTCCAGACAGACTCGGCGGTCTTCGCGCGTATCCAGCACCTTAAACAGGGCGATCCATACGCGCTCGTCGTAGGGCGAGAGGATAGCCGCCTCTCGCCAAAGGTCATGCGCCTGCTTGCGCTTGCCTTCAGACAGCGCCTGCTTGCCGGCGGCCAGCAGTTCGTTAACGCGGGCATTGTCTGTAAGTCGTTCGGCTGCCATCAACCGCGATAACCCCCACCATTCAATCGAAAGCACAAAATCAATCAGGGCTGCCACCAGTCACTCGGATAATCTTCTTCCAAGCTGTCGGTGAGCTGCATCAACGTTTCCGTTTGCAGATCGTAGATAAAGATATCCCAACTGCCAGTGCGATTGCTCGAAAATGCCAGATAACGCCCGTCGCGGCTGATGACGGGGTGCAAGGAGCTGGAGTTTGGGTCGCGGTAGAGGAAGCTGGGCGACCCCGTACCGCGCGAATTGATGACGAAGATATCGAAATTGTTTGGGTCGTTGCCCGGCGCGACGGCATAGATGATCTGCGTTCCATCGGGCGACCAGCGCGGGTGTGTCTCGATGAAGGTGTCACGGTCGTTGGTGATCGGGAACTGGCTGCTGGTGGCGATATCGATGATGACGATATCGCGCCCCGGATTGGCGACCCCGGTATCGTTGCGGATCACGGCGATCTGGCGGCCATCCGGCGAGAACGTGGGAAAGCTGTAAGTCGCCGCATCGTTGGTCAGGCGGCGCAGCGGGCTAGGCGCATTGGGACCGGGCGGCCGATCGAGCAGGCTGAGCAGAAACACCTGCTGCGTTTGCTCATCCTGCGGGCGGCCGACGAAGACAACTGCTGTGCCATCGGCCGAGTAGCTCGGGTGCTGCGTATCAAGCACCCCTTGGCCCAAAAAGCGATCGTTGAGCGTCTCGGTTTGTGTGCCATTGAGGTTGACGGCCTCGATCACTGTACTGAACAGCAGCGAGTCGTAACGCGTGTAAACCATGCGCTGTCCGTTTGGGAACAGGCGAGGATTGCGTCCGAGCTCGTTGCCGGTGCGGATGAACTGACCGCCAGCATCAAAGTTGAAAAAGCCGACTGGGAGAAAACCATTATTAAGGATGTCGCGGCCGCTCCACGCTGCGAGATAACCTGTCAGGCCGATGGGCGGAGGCAGGCGTTCGCGCGTTGGCGGCACGGTCGGCTCTGGCGTCGGCGTCCATGTCGGCGGCAGCGTGGCGATGTTTGGCGTGGGCGTTGGTGTTGGCGTCGGCGTCGCGATCGCAAGCTGCGTCTCAGTCGCGGCGAATGCAGTCCCGGTCGCATAGACGACTTCGGCCGTACTGGTTTGAACGAGGGCGATCGCGTTAGCGGTCGCGGCCGCATTGGCCTGATTGTTCGAGACAGTAATCGCCAGCAAGCCAACGATCAAGACGACGATGATCAGCACGCCGCCGCCGAGGACGAAGGTGAGCTGACGCCGAGTGATGCCGGGCGCGACCTCTTCCTGCGCGACCTGTTCTTTTTGGCGTTGATTGAGCTTATCGAGCGCTTGACGCGCCTTTTCGTTGCCCGGGTTAATGTGCAGCACATTGGCGAGACACACGCGGCGCTCATCGTCGCTGTCGACGACCGAGGCGAGCCACATCCAGCCCTTCTCGTTATTTTCGTCTAACTCAACGACGCGCTCAAATTTCTCGCGGGCCGCGGCGCGGTTGTTGGCGCGCGCCAGCTCAATGCCCTGACGAAGAAGCCCTGCAATCTCGTTCTGTGTGCTCACTAATGCTCCTCACTTCAACGAGGGAAGAATGCCAGCGACTGGGCGCTGCGCGCATTATCAGCCAGCGGCACGATCGCTCGCGTTTCAACATTGATCAAAAACCAGCGAAAGTTCGCGCCGCCACGATTAGAAGCAAAGGCGATCCACCGCCCATCGGGCGACCAAGCCGGCGTTCGGTCTTCGGCGCCGCCATCGTCGGTCGTCAGCAAGAATGAACGCTGGCCGTTGGCATCCATCACATACACATCGCCATCGCCATTGCGGTCGTTGATGTAAGCGATGCGCGTGCCATCGGGCGAGAAAGCCGGAGAATAGCTGTTGCCGATGTCGTCCGTCAGCCGGGTGATGGCGCGAGTCCGCACTTGAATGGTGTAGATCTCGCTAAAGCCCGGGCTTTCCAGATCGGAAGCAAAAACGATCAGATCGCCGCGCGGCGAGAACGACGGCGAGGTGTGGAACGCATCGTCATCGGTCAGCCGCTCAGGAGCGCCGCCATCTGCTGCAATCAGGTAAAGATCGCTGCTGCTGCCGTCGCTGCTGGCAAAGACGATCGTCCGCCCATCGGGCGACCAGCTCGGACTAGAGACCACAGCCCCCGTCAGATTAGTGAGTTGGATGGCGTCGGCCGGGTTCTCGATCGGGGCGACGAACAACTGAGAAAACCCACCCGGCGACAGCGGCGGCGGCAGCGGTTCGATTGGGGCTAACGTCGCGTCAGGATCGGCCGAGGTTTCTGGCGCGGTAGGCGGAGCCGAAGCTTCAGCCGGCCCGCCGACGCCGCGCACAAAAGCGATACGCTGGCCATCTGGGCTAATGGCAACATCGAGGTAACCCGCCTCGCTGAGCAGACGTTCGCCCGAACCATCAGCAAGCGCCCGATACAGCGCTGGCAGGGCGGCGTTCACTTCATAGTCGCTGTACAGAACCTCAAACTCGCTCAGCGGCAGCGGCGTCGCTGTCGGCAGCGGCGTTTCGGTCGGGGTCGGTGTGAAGGTTGGTGTAAAGGTCGGCGGCAGCTCAACCTGCGCGGGATCGAGCGTGACGACGATGCCGAAGAACTCCGTTGGCGTGGGCGTACCCGGCATCGGCGTGGGCGTATCTGTGACTGCGAACGCCACTTCAAGCGCCGCTTCAAACGTGGCGGCGGCATTCTGCTGAGCAGCAGCCTCTTGCTGATCGTTGAGAGTGATGGCGACCGCGATGATGGCGCCGGTGATGACGATGACAGCCAGCAGGAGCAGCAGCAGGTTTACGCCGCCAGCTTGTCTAGATTGTGATGCTGCGGCCAGCGCTGGCTGCGGGGCCGGGTTGGCGGCCTTCGCGCCGCCGAGGCGGCGCAGCGCCTCGCGCGCGCGCTCGTTGTTGGGGTTCACACGCAGCGCCTTTTCCAGATACGAACGCCGCTCGGCCAAGCTGTCGACGACGGAGGCCATCCACATCAGGGCAATTTCATTGTAGGGGTCTGCGATCAAGACCTGCTGAAGCAGACGACGCGCCGCCAGCTTGTCGCCGCGGCGGGCTGCTTCTACCCCTTCGCGCAGTCTCTCTTGCATTTGTTGGTTGGCCAAAGTTCAACTCCAGTCTTCGGCGGCGCACCGGGCCTGCGAGCGGCAAGCGCTCTCCCGTTCAGCGCGTGATGAGCACGGCGATGACGATCACGAAACCGAATACGGCCAGCACACTGACGATCACCCCAAAAATGAGCAGGATGCGGTTTTCACTGGCGCTGCGCTTGTACTTCATCTTGTGTAGCGCATCGCGGGCCACTTGGTTATTAGGGTTTACCATCAACACGCGATTCAGCCATTGAGCGCGTTCAGTTGGCGTCTCGGCCAGCTTTGCCAGCCACATCATCGCCCGTTCGTTGCGCTTATCCTCGCTCAGCACTTTGCGAAACATCACGCGCGCCGCAGTCTTGTTACCAGCCTCGGCAGCGCGAATAGCCATCCGCAGCAGTTCCTCGCGATTGGGTTCTTGACCTGAAGCGTCTGAAAAGTCAAACAAAGCCATCCCGTCCTCGCTTTATGCCGGTTTCATTATTGTATTGTAAGGGTTCTGTCTCAGTTAAAGCCCAAAGATTCGCCATGGTCGCTCACAAAAACAGCTGTATATAAAAAAAACAGAATGTGGTGACGAGAATGAGCGCGTCGACTCGATCGAGGACGCCGCCATGCCCGGGAAAAATCTCCAGCCCGGGTATGGCTGAGTCTTTGACATTAAACGCCCGTTTCAACCCAGACTCGACCAGATCGCCCAGAATCGCAACGAACGGGCCGATCAGGATCATGATGATGGCGAACGGCGAAACTTGCCCTCCAACGGCCAAAAGGACCGTCGCAGGGGCGAGGCCGCCGAGCACGCCGACCAACGCCCCCTCGCGCGTCTTTTTGGGAGACAACAGAGGCGCTAGCGGTGTGCGCCCCCACAACCGGCCGCCAATGTAAGCGCAGGAGTCGGTTCCCCATGTGATCGCCAATATGATCAATACCCACACCAAGCCATCAGGTTGGGCGCGCAGGGCGATCAAAAAACCGGCTGGCACGGCGATATAAATGACCCCCACTAAAGTGACCAACGCCGTCAAGGCGCTTTGCCGCGGGGTGCGCCCGCTCAACCGGTCAATGAAGGCGGCGGCAGCAGTACCCACCAGCAAGGCCGCGACCGCCACGATCAGCTCATTCAGGTGGAAGCTGATGACCACCGCCAGCGCCATCGGCACGCCGAGGACGGCCCGGCCGTGAATGGCGCGATTGCGCGCGAGCTGAAAAAATTCGAGCACGCCGATCAATACGATCGCGCTGACCAGACCCGTGAGCGGCAGCCCGCCAATGATCACGGCACCCAAAACGATCGGCAGCAGCAGCAGCCCGGTGAGGACACGTTGAGCAAGATTAGAGAGCGGCTTGCGCTCAGTTTGGGCGGGCGAGGATGGCTGCTCCGTGGGCACAGTCGTCATACAGGCCTCTAAACACGCACGCATTCCGCCTTCATTCTAGCAAAAGTTTGCGCAGCGCGCTCAACGAACGGCGCACGGCGGGACAAGCATCCTCCACCGACTCTCGACAATGCGACGCCATGCGCTAGACTCGTGCCGCGTTTCTACGCAAGGAGGCAGCAATGGGCGGCACGATCCTCAATGTGATTACCGTCCTCATTGGCAGCTCATTGGGCTTGCTGATCGGCAACCGCCTCTCAGAGCGCATTCAGTCCTCGGTCATCACCGGGCTGGGCTTGGTAACGCTGGTCGTCGGCATTGGGAACGCCGGGCAAACAGGCAACATCCTCATCCCGCTCCTGAGCATCGCCAGCGGGGCCATCCTCGGCGAGCTGCTGGCCCTTGATGCCGGCCTAGAACGTTTGGGCGGGTGGCTCCAGCGTCGTTTTGCTGGCCGGCCGCGTGCAGCCGCGGCCTCGGAGCAGTCTGCCGAGGAGGGCGCGCTCGAGGCGGGGCGCGAACGTTTCATCAACGGGTTCGTCACTGCCAGCCTCGTCTTCTGCATCGGCCCGCTGACTTTTGTCGGCGCGATTCAAGACGGCATGGGCTTGTTGAGCGGCTTCCAGCAGCTCGCTATTAAGAGTGTGCTCGATGGTTTCGCCGCGCTAGCGTTCGCGGCCACGCTCGGCATCGGCGTCGCCTTCAGCATCGTCACGATCGTGCTGGTGCAGGGTGGGCTGGCGCTGGCGGGCATGCTGACCGGCGATTTTATGACCGCAGCGATGGTCAACGAGATGACAGCGGTTGGCGGCCTGCTCTTGATAGGCATCGCGCTGATCCTGCTCGACCTGAAGAAACCGCGCGTCGCCAATTTCCTGCCCGCGCTGCTCATCGCGCCGCTGCTGGTCGCCATCGGCGAGGCGCTCGGCATCAACCTCTACCCACTGTAGGGAGGTGGCTCAAGGGGTTGTCGCAGCGCGCGCGGGCAGGCTGCCGATCAGGATGAGCGCGTAATCGCCGTGGGTGCTGCCTGAAAAGCTGGCTAGCGACAGCGTGTGCCACTCGCGATCGCCGGCTGGGATGCGCATTCCCGCATCGAAGCGGCCGCCCAGCAGGGGCGTGCCGTCGGCTGCGACGACGCCGGCGCCGGTCAGCGCGGGCGCGTCCTCGCAGCCGCGTCGTCCTGCATCGTCGCAGAAAGCGCCCGTCGAAGACCACATCACGGGATCGAGCCGGTTGTTGGCGCCAGTCGCGACCATGTAGATCCATAGATCGCCGCTGCGCGCCGCCAGCGGGCCGTGGCGCAGGCCGATCTCATTGATTTGACCGCCCGGCTCGATCGCGAAACCCTCGATGACAGCGAGGAAACGCCCCGGCGAAGCGGGCAGCGCTCCGAAGGTGATCGTCACCATTCCGAGTTCCTCCGTCGGGCCAGTCGTAATCGTGAGCTGCGCCGCCGAGTTGCCATCCGCTATCTCGTGCGGCGCTTCACCCGGCAGGATGACGCGGTCGCCGGTCAAATTCACGCCTTCGCTGAAGCAGATATCGCTGTCGGCGAAGTCGGTTTGCACGCGAATAGTCGGCGCAAGCCCATCCAACCCGTAGATGCGGATGGGATATTCGACATCGGTTTCGCCTGAAGTGTGCACAAAGCGAATGGCCGCCAGCACAGCCAGCTCGTCGTCGCGGCAGGTGAAAGTGACGCCGGTATCAACGCTGGATGGTGGGTTGAGACGCTGGAGCACGAGGGTGTAGCGCCCACTCGTCTCGGCGCCCGGCTCGGCCTCAGCACGCGCTGCAATGATCGTGTACAGGCCATCGGCTTGAATGAAAAATTCCATCCCTACGATCGAGTTTGGCGCGCCGTCAACGCTGCGCGAGATCAACTGTCCGGCGGGGTCGAGCAGGCCGAGCGTGGGAGCTAGGCCGGCGCTGGCGGTCATCAAGACGCGGATATGATCGCCGGCTGTTGCCTGAAACTGCCACCATTCGAAGGGAACTTCATCGTCCAGCGCGCCTTCGACGGCCGTCGCCTCATCGATCGGGCTGATGCGCGGGCCGCTGGGCTGCGCCTCAAGGCGCGGCTTAGCCGCGGTCGAAGCCAGCACCAGCGCGGCAAGGATCATCGCTGCACTTATCCGTTTCACCATCGCTCCTGAAGGATCGCCTGCCAGCAATACCTTCATTCTACAGCCGCCGCAAGTCAGGGATCAAAAAAGAGCGCGGCAGCGAGCCGTGCCCTTTTTTTGACTTCTGGCGCGCAGATCTTTACTACTTGATCTCGACCTTGGCGCCTTCGGCTTCGATGATCTGCTTGGCCTCGTTGGCCTTCTCTTTGCTGACGGCTTCCAGCACCGTCGCCGGGGCGCTCTCGACGAGATCCTTGGCTTCTTTCAAGCCCAAATCGGTGATCTGGCGCACTGCCTTGATGACATTGATCTTCTTCGGCCCCACATCGGCGAGGATGACGTTGAACTCGGTTTGTTCTTCTTCCGGGGCTGCCTCGGCGGCGGGCGCTGCGCCGGGCATCGCCGCGCCGGCCATCATCATCATTCCGCCGGAAGCCGCAGTGACGCCCCACTTTTCTTCCAGCATCTTCTTCAGCTCGCTCGCCTCCAAAATCGTGAGCGCGCTCAGCTCTTCGACCAGTTTCTCCAGATTGGCCATGATAGTCCTTTCCTCATTCGAGTCTTGAATTTCAAGTTAGCAAAAAACACAGTGAACGCTGCGAAGCATTAGGCAGCCTCGCCGCGGTCGTCGATATAAGCTTGCAGCACGTTGACGACTTGCGCCGTCGCTGCGTTAAGCAGCCCCGCTAATGCTGATGCCGGCTGGACGATGAGGCCGGCCAACTGCGCGCGGATCTCCTCCATCGTCGGCAGATTGGCGATCGCTTCGACGTCTTTGGACGTGAAGACGTTGTTCGCCAGCACTCCGCCCTTGACGATGAACAGCTCGGCGTTGTCCTTGGCGAACGCCTGCAGGGCCTTGGCGACCGCAGGCAGGTTGCCGTTGCCAAATGCGACTGCCGTTGGCCCGACCAGCAGTTCGGATGGTTTGACCCAGCCCGTCTGGTCGAGCGCGATCGAGAACAGGGTGTTCTTGGTCACGGTGTAAGTGCCGCCGACGGGAGTCAGCTTGTCGCGCAGCTCATTCACTTTAGCGACAGTTAGCCCGCGGTATTCAGTGACGATGAACCCGTCCGTTTGGCTCAACATCTGGCTGTAAATGGAGACCAGCTCTTCTTTACGCTCTCTCGTGATTGCCAAGCGCATTCCTCCTTTCTTCAAACGATGTATTCACAACAAAAACGGCCCCGCAAACATGCAAGGGCCGTCCACCGGTCAAAGCGTGGCAATGTTCCCTCACCTCGGCAGGAGATTAAGCGCCGCGTAACGCGGCGCGCCTGCTGTCTGCGGCAAAGCGTTCATTTGTGAACACTGGCATTCTAGCGACATGGGCCAACGCTGGCAAGGGCCAGTTTGACTCGATCGATGTGTTCCCCGATCGCCAGCGGCTGCACTCGGTCATTGACTGCGCCTGCTGGCCTGCTGTGCCCCATGGACAGACGAGGACTCCAAAAATCGTGGGCAGCCTCGCTGCGGGAAGCTGTCAAGGTTTTTTCGGCGCGCCACCTGCTAAGATTAGGGCAGCATACTGCTCGCGTTGGCGTTCTACTTCAAGGTCCTGCATGCGCCTCGGACGGCTGATCTTCATTTTGCTCGCCTTTTATTTCGCGCTGTTCGGCGGCAGCCCGTATTACTACCAATTATTCCCAGTTCGCGTTTTGCATCACGTCGTGGCGACGGCCGTCCTGCTGCTGTGGCTGCTGAATCGGCTGCGGAACGGACGCGGACTGCCGCGCACCCCGCTGGATGCGCCGGCCTTGGCGCTCGTGATCGTTTGGCTGCTCACCGCCCTCGCCAGCGTGAACCCACGCGCCGCCTTCGAGAATCTGTGGTTCCCGATCACCCACCTGCTCTTGTTCTATATCGCCGCCGATCTCATCCAGCGCGGTCGTGGACGCTGGCTGGCCGAAGCGCAGTTTTTGCTGGCCGCGGTCGTCGTGATCATGGCTGGGGTTAACTTCGCCTCGTGGTACTTTGGACTTGGTCTGCTGCCCGGCACCTCGATCGGCTGGGCAAGCGTGATTGGCCCCGATGCGCCGCTGCCGCTCGCCTCGCCGATGCTGTACCTGCCCCTCGGCGTGAGCACGTGGCTGGCCGCGTATGTCGCGCCGCTGGTGGTGGTGACGGCAGCATGGGGCTACACACAGCGCCAGCGCGATCACCGTCTCGCTCTGTATGGCCTGTCGATCGGGCTGCTGCTGGTGCTGGCTGGCACGACCTCTCGCGGCGGGTTCATCGCGCTGGGCGCGGCTGCTGCGGCGCTGTGCGGGCTGCGCGTGCTCGGCGCGCTGCTGCGAAATCGCAGCGATCTGCGCCGCCTGCTGCCGTTGTTCGCCGCTGGGGCCAGCATCGCCGCTGTCGCGATCGTCGCCATCGCGCTCATCGGGCAGGGGGCGGGGCGCATCGCCGGCGACCGCCTACGCCTTGATCTATGGCGCGGCGCTGCCGAAATGACCGCCGACCATCTTCTGACGGGCGTTGGGCCGGGGCTGTTCGGCCGCGTCTTTCGAGAGTATCGCGACCCGGCCTATGTCGATGACCGGTTGGGAACCGCTCACAACGCCTATCTGAACACCATGGCCGAGACCGGCCTGCTTGGGGTGGCGGTCATGCTGCTGGCTGGCGCAGCAATCGCGCGGGCGTGGTGGCGGCTGTGGCGCGGGGCCGAGGAGCAAACGCGCCGGCTGCAGCTGGAGGCGGCGCTCGCCGCGCTGATCGGGTTGGGGGCGCAGAGCCTGTTCGATACCTTCGTCAGCGCGCCGATCGTCATGCTCAGCATCTTTCTGATCGCCACCTGCACGATCGCCCCGGGGTCGGCGCTCGCGCCGCAGCCGACTTCGTCGCGCGGGTGGGCGGCCGCGCTGGCGGCTGTGCTCGCGATCTATGCGCTGGCATTGTTCCAGTTCGACCGCGCGCAGGCGCACCATCTGGCCAGCCTGCGCGCGCCCGATCTCGAGACGGCGCTGTTTGAGGCGCGGGCGGCCGCCGCGCTTGACCCGGCGCTCGGTTTGTACGACTTGCAGATCGCCTACTTGACCGCGGCCGCAGCGGCCGCCCGCGGCGATCACGAGGCCGCCCTCGCCGCCTATCAAACCGCCCTCGAGCGCGAGCCGACTTGGGAGGCCGGCTGGCTCAATCTGGCTGGCCATGCCGAACGCGCCGGCGCGATCGATGTAGCCCTTGCCGCGCTGGAGCGGGCGATCGCGCTCAACCACGCTAACGGTGCAGCGATCCATTGGGCGCGCCTCGCCGAGGCCTATGCGGCCGCCCCAGCGGATACTCTGCTTGAGCGCTACCGGCTGGGCATGGCGCGCGCTGGCATCCTCGACTCGGCATTCTGGTCAGCGACGCCGCTGCGGCAGACGGCCCTGGCGGCCTATGTTAACGATGAGGCCATCCCCTTGATCGCGCGCTGGCAGGCCGCCGCCGCTCACGGCCTGCCGCTCGACAGCTTGATCGCGGGGCCGCCTGCGACAGCCGCGGACTGGTGGGTGCGCGGTGAGCGCGCCCTCGCGATCGACGGCAGCCCCGCTGAGGCCTTCGAGGCCTTTAGCGCCGCGATCCGCCTCAGCCGGAGCGACGGCGACCTCTACGCGGCACGGGCGCGGGCGCGGCTGCCGCTGGGCGATCTTGATGGGGCGGCGCGCGACCTTGATCTGGCCGAGCTGCTGGGGACGCGCTATGAGCGGCCGGGTGTCGTGCGCGTTGCGCTGGCCGAGCATCGAGGCGCGCCACTGCCGGAGATCGCCCGGCTGCGAGCCGAAGCGCTGCCGCCGCGCGTCATCAACCAGAATTTTGAAGGGGTGCTGTATCAAGGGCGCGTGGCTTCGTTCGATGTTCTGCCCTCCATGCGCCCGCCCGGCCCGGGGCGCGCCGCGCTGGGTCCGTGGTATGATCTAGCCGCGGCGCGGCAGGCCGCCGGCGACACGGCCGGCGCTGAGATCGTTTTGCGCGCGATCGCCGATTACGCGCCGGGCGAGCCGCTGACGATCGACTAGCGGCGCTTGTATTGTGAGAAGAGGAGTAGCCATGAGCAGCGATCATCCCTTGCGCTTCGGCATTATCGGCTGCGGCCGCATTGCCCCACGCCACGCGCAGGCGCTGGCAGACTTGAACGACTCGCACAATCTGCAGCTGACGGCAGCCTGCGATGTGATCGAACGGCGCGTCCAGCATTTCACCGAGACGTACGGCGGCACGCCGTATCTCGACTATCACGACCTGCTGGCCGATCCGAATGTCGATGTCGTCTCGATCTGCCTGCCCTCTGGGCTGCACAGCCAGATCGGCCAAGAAGCCGCCCGCGCCGGCAAACACGTGCTGGTCGAGAAGCCGATCGCCCTGACGCTGGAAGACGCCGACGCGCTGATCGAGACCTGTGACCGCTGCGGCGTGACGCTGGGCGTAGTGCTGCAAAACCGCTTCAACCCGCCCATGCGCGATCTGCGCGCGCTGGTCGATTCCGGTGCGCTTGGCCGGCTGCTGCTCGGCAGTGCGACGGTGCGCTGGTTCCGCCCTCAGGAATATTACGAAGACGGCTGGCACGGCACATGGGCGATGGATGGCGGCGCGCTTATGAACCAGTCGATCCACCATATCGATGCCTTGCAGTGGCTGATGGGCGATGTCGCCAGCGTGTTCGCTTACACCGCGACGCTGGCACACCGCATGGAGGCGGAAGATGTCGGCGTAGCGGTGCTGCGCTTCGCCAGCGGCGCGCTGGCGACGATCGAAGGCTCAACCGTAACCTATCCAGAAAATCTAGAAGGCTCGATCGCGCTATTTGGCGAGTACGGCTCGGTCAAAGTGGGTGGGACGGCGCTCAATCGCAAGATCTTCTGGAAGGTGGCCGGCGCGCTTGAACATGAGCGCGAGATGCTGATGCGCGAGACGATCGACCCGCCGACCGTCTACGGCTACAGCCATCGCGAACAGATCATCGAAATGGCCAACGCCATCCGCGAGGGACGGCAGCCATCGACGCATGGCGCCGAAGCGCGCCGCTCGCTGGCGTTGGTGACAGCGATCTACGAGTCGGCGCGCACGGGTCACGAAGTGATGCTGGCCCCGGTCAGCGCCGGCGGTTGAACTTGATAGCCTTTGCGCGAGATGGCATAATTTACGCACTTCCGCACACCACAGGTGAGTAACCTTATGGACAATGAACTCTCGACCGCCACGCCGCTCCATGTATTTGTGACCGGCGTAACTGTTGAGTTGGGCCGCGAAGTGGCGCGCCATCTTGCGGCTGCCGGCCACCACGTCACAGGCGCGGTCGCCAGCAGCGCCGAGGCCGCCGAGCTGCGCCGCATGGGCGTGCTGCCTGCTTTTCCCGATCTTTATCGCCCAGGCGAGCTGCGGAGCGCCCTGCTGGGGGCTGGTGCGAAGCTGGTCGTGAACTGCGCCCCGCAGAAGGCCAATCACCTGCCGCAGCAGCGCGCAGCTTGGGACGAGCATCTGGTTGAAGGCGTCACCGCGCTGTTGGAAGCCGCCGCCGCGGCCGATGTCGAATTTGTCGTCCATACCAGCTATGCCTTCGCCGGCGCATCGAGCGAGGAAGCGGGCGACTGGCTGCGCACGGTTCGTCGTGCCGAGCGCGCTGTGCTGAGGGCGGAAGTGCCCGGCTGCGTGCTGCGCTTTGGCTACGTGTATGGGCCAAACTCGAAAGCTCTGCTGGCAGTCCGCGAGATGCTCAAGCGCGGCGCGCCTGTGCCAGCAGGGAGTAGTACGGCGCTCGCGCAATGGGTGCATGCCGCCGACGCAGCTCGCGCGGTTGAGCTGGCGCTCTTGACGCGGCCAGCGGGCGCCCTGCTGACCATCGCTGATGACCACCCGGCGACGCCGGCGGACTTCATCCGTTACTTCGCTGAAGCGCAGGGCCTGAGCGCGCCGATGCGCCTGCCAGCGCCAGCAGCGCGCGCACTGATCGGGGGTCTGAATTTCGCGTTGATGGAAGCGGCTGCCCCCATCGATACGACCGAAACCAAGCAGCAGCTCGGCTGGCGGCCCCAGTTCACCGACTATCGCGCTGGCATCGACGATGTGCTGCTGTCGTGGCGCGCTGCCGAGCCAATTCAGTATTGAACTGCCCCATGATGTTGAAAGCTGTTTTATTCGATCTAGACGACACGCTGCTCGATTGGAGCGGCTTTAATGCCGATTGGGCCGCCATGGAGGCGCGCCATCTGGCGCTGGTCGCTGATTACATCCGCCGTTTAGGCCACGATTTTCCCGACTTGAACACATTTGCCAGCGAGTTTCGCAGCCGCACACAAGCTGCGTGGGTCTCGGCGCGCTCCAGCTTGCGCGCTCCGCACTTGGGCGAAGTGCTGGTGCAGTCAGCCATTGCGCTGGGAGTGCCTGAAGGCGCGCTTGACCCACGCGCCTGCCTTGAGGCGTACCGCTGGGATGCCGTCGATGGCACGACCATTTTCCCAGAAACGCCGGAAGTGCTGGAACAGTTGACTGCCGCGGGCATCCACATCGGCATCGTCACCAATGCTTATCAACCCATGTGGCTGCGCGATGTCGAGATTGGCACGCACGGCTTGCTCGAATACTTCCCATCATGCCGCATTTCGGCGGCCGATATTGGTTATCTCAAGCCCCACCCAGCCATCTTCCAAGCGGCGCTCGACTGCGTGGGCACGCGCCCGGAAGAGACGGTCTTCGTCGGCGACGATCCCGAGGCGGATATCGCCGGCGCTCAGGCGGCCGGCCTACAGGCCGTGCTGCGCATTTCGCGCCGCTCGCGCGGGGTGATTAACAGCGATGCCGTGCGCCCAGACGCAACCGTACACGATCTGCGCGAGCTGTTGGTCGTGCTCGATGAGTGGTATCCGGGCTGGCGTTTTAGGAGCGGGGCGGCGTGATCGCATCACCATTCGGCATCGATCAAAACCTGATCGTCACGGGTTATATCGGCCCAGAGCAACTGCAGATCGTGCGCGCGGTCGCCGAACACCTGCGCCTGCCGTTCGTCGATTTTGAGGCGCGGCTTGAGGCGATCGCCGAAATGCCAAGCAGCGAGCTGCGCGCTTTGTTCGGCGAGTCTCGCTTGAAAACGCTCGAAGCGGAAGTCGTCAGCGAAATGCTGCTGTATCGGGGCGCGGTGATCCATATTAGCGGGCAAACGCTGATGGCGTCCGATCACTATGAGCGCCTGCGCGCGACAGGCCCGATCATTTGTTTGGTGGCGACGCTAGACGCGGTATTGCAGCGCCTGCATCTGGCGTTGGGAGCACGCTACCACAACCCGCGCGAGCGCGAACTGGCGCTTGGCGTCGTACGGCGCGAGTGGGCGCTGCGCGCCCGGCCCGACATCCTCGAGCTGGACACAACCAACATGGATGCGGAGGCGATGGTCGAGGCGATCATCGCCTGCTGGCGCGAACAGGCTGCCATCATCGACTGGCGCGCGATCTGAAGCCAGCAGTTTTCCGCTCGACTTTCAATGTCGCTGCGATGCGATCACTCGTACAATTGAAAGTATTGACAGAGAAGCCAGCGTGGGCGCACAAGCGGAGCGGTCATCATGACGAAACTGGTCATTAGCCTAGCGCAGATGCACATTGCGCTGGGCGACACGCGCAAAAATCTTCGCCAGATGGAGCAGTGGGTTGCCGAGGCGAGCCGGCGCGGCTCGCACTTAATCGTGCTGCCGGAACTGTGGTCAACCGGCTACGCGCTCGAGCAGAGCCGCGAGCTGGCCAGTCCACTCAATGTGGGGCTGTTCGCTCAACTCTCCACCATCGCCACTCAGGGCAAGATCTCCATCGTCGGTTCAACGTTGGAGAAACGCGGGCTGGAGGTTTCCAACAGCGCGACCTTCTTCGCCTCTAACGGGCGGTTGATGGGCGTTTATCGTAAGATCCACCTGTTCCGGCTGATGGAAGAAGACCGCTGGCTTCAACCGGGCTCCGCCCCGCTCACGCTGGAAACGCCGTGGGGTACCAATGGCATCGCCATCTGTTATGACCTGCGCTTCCCGGAGCTGTTTCGCCGCTATGCGGTGCAGGGCGCCCGTGTGATCCTGCTGCCTGCCGAGTGGCCGATCGAGCGGATCGATCACTGGCGTACACTGGTGCAGGCGCGCGCGATCGAAAACCAGTGCTTCATGGTCGCCACAAACGCATGCGGACAAACCGGCGATACAGTCTTCGGGGGCCACTCGATGATCGTTGACCCATGGGGGCGCATCGTCATCGAGGCGGGCGAGACGCCGCAGCTCGTGACCGCCGAGATCGACGTCAACCAGGTTGATATTGTGCGCAGCCGCATTCCGGTTCTTGAAGATCGCCGCCCTGAAGTCTATTAGCTGTATCGCCAGTGAGGCACCGCAGCGCTCTCATCGAGCGACGATGAGGGCGCTGCATTTCATTTTGGAGATTTGGAGAGAGGATTTAGACTGGCGAACAGTCGATCGGCCGCGCGTTAGCCGCCCGCCTGGCTGGCGCGCAGCCAGTTCTGAGCATCAACCGAACTCACCGCCGATGTAGCGTTCGGTCTCTTCATTTTTAGGTTGGTTGAAGATCTGGTCAGTGCGGTCGAATTCGACCAGCACGCCCCAGCGATTCTCCTTGCCTACCGTGTCTTCTTGCTTGCGGATGCTGTAGAAGGCGGTGAAATCGGAGACGCGCTGCGCCTGCTGCATGTTGTGCGTGACGATCACGATCGTGTAGCTGCGCACCAGCTCGCGCATCAGTTCTTCGATCGCTTGCGTCGCGATTGGGTCTAGCGCCGAACATGGTTCGTCCATCAGGATGATCTCTGGCTCGACGGCGATCGTGCGGGCGATGCACAAGCGCTGCTGCTGCCCGCCAGAGAGCGCTAAGCCGGACCTCCTCAGATCCTGCTTCACTTCGTCCCACAGATAGGCCGCTTTCAGGCTGCGCGCGACGATTTCATCCAGCTTGTCGCGATTGCGCACGCCAAGCAAGCGCGGCCCATAGGCCACGTTATCGTAAATGCTCTTCGGAAACGGGTTGGGCTTTTGGAAGACCATGCCGATGCGGCGGCGCACTTCTACTGCATCGACATCTGGCCCATACAGATTTTTGCCGCGGTAGATCACCTCGCCCTCAAGCGATGCGCCGGGGATCAGGTCGTTCATGCGGTTCATCGAGCGCAGCACCGTAGTCTTGCCGCAGCCCGAAGGCCCAATGAACGCGGTGATCTTTTGCGGATAGATCGACAGCGATACGTCTTTGACGGCCACTTTGCCGCTGTAGTAAATGCTGACGTTCTTCAAGTCAACTGCGGTCGCTCCGCCATTCACACTCATAGTTGCAGCCTCTTTCGATAACGCTGGCGCAAAAAGATCGCGGTGCCGTTCAGCAGCAGCAGCAGGGTGATCAGTACAATAATGGCTGCCGCCGCCAAATTTCTGAACTCCGCCTCTGGACGCGACGTCCACTGGAAAATTTGGATCGGGATGACCGTGAATTTCGAGAATGGCCCGCTTGGGTCGATCCCGATGAAGGTTGAGGCACCCACCACGATCAGCGGCGCTGTTTCGCCGATCGCGCGCGACATCGACAGGATGACGCCGGTAAGGATGCCCGGCACGGCAGCCGGCAGCACCGTTCGCCATGTCGTCTGCCATTTGGTGGCGCCCAGGCCGTAGCTTGCCTCGCGGATGCTGGGCGGCACGGCGCGCAGCGCCTCCTGCGCGTTAATGATGATGACCGGCAGGATCAACAGCCCCATCGTCAACCCGGCCGAGAGCACCGTGCGGCTGTTAGTATCGGTGACGCCGATGAACTGGCCGCTGGTGAAGTGACCCAGCGCGCGCACGAACACAGCGAGGCCCAACATACCGTAAATGATCGACGGGACGCCGGCCAGATTACGAATGTTGGTCTCGATGATGCGGTTCAAGCGCGAGTCGTTCGCATATTCCTGCAAGTAGATCGCTGCGCCAACGCCAAGCGGGAAGGAGAATAGAATCGTAATGAGCATGATCCACATCGAGCCGAGCAGCGCCGTGCGCAAACCGGCCGTAGTCGGCACGCTCGAGATCGGGCTGGTGATGAAATCCCAGTTAATCCACGAGCGGAAGGTCAGATTGAGGTCAGGGTACAGGCGAGCGGCTTCCGCCTCAACCGCCTCGCGTCGGAACAGCGAGTCAAACAGTGGCCAGCTCCTGACGACGCGCGGCTGCACCACATTGACCATCACGGCATCGTAGAGCTGCTCCTGCGCCAAGTTAAGCGTCAGGATCAGCGTGATCTCTTCAGGCGTCAGCTCATTGATCGTCAAGTTGCGCAGGTTACCCGGGAATACCCTGCCGGCCAGCACCTCATGCAGCGGCCGCCGCGTGAACTCCTCGCGCGGCACTTGGCTTAAATTATCGCGCACGATCACGCGCAGGGGGCCGGGGCGCAGGTTTTCGGCCAAGATCAGCGCCAGTTCAGGGGCGGGCAGGTCTTCCAGATCATCAACGCCGGGCGGCAGCAGCGTCGCCGGGTCGACGGTATAGCGCATGACGACCAAGCCAAAAGCCGCGTTGTTGACATTGAGAAAGATCGCGATCAAAGCGAACAGGCCGATGATGATGGCCGTCAAAAAGAAGCACCGCCAGATCGTGCCGCGCAGATGGCGCACGCCTAGGCGCTGCCTGAAATTCTGCTCAACTTCGGCGATTGGGTCGGTGTTGGTCATCACCTGCGTCATTGGTACGCCTCCCGGAACTTCCGCGTGATCGCGCCGCTGATCACGTTGAGCACGAACGTCACGATGAACAGCATCAAGCCTAGAGCAAACAGGCTGTTGTAGTCGATCGAGTCGAAGCTGAGGTCGCCAGTGCTGATGCGGGCGATATGGCCGGTGATCGTCTCAGCCGCTTCGAACGGATTGAACGTGAAGTTCGGGCCAGCGCCGGCGGCGATCGCGACGATCATCGTCTCGCCGACCGCGCGCGAGATCGCCAGAATGAAGGCGGCAATAATGCCGGAAAGGGCGGCCGGCAGCAGCACCCGCGTTACCGTCTCGAAGCGCGTCGCCCCTAGCCCGTAGCTGGCTTCGCGCAGCGAACGCGGCACGGCGCTCAGCGCATCTTCGCTCATCGAGGCGACGGTCGGGATGATCATGATGCCCATGACCAGACCAGCCGAGGCCATGTTGTAGATTTGCACCGTATCGCGGCCAAAGACGAACTGCAGCACCGGCGTCATGAAGGTGAGTGCGAAGTAGCCATAGACGACCGTTGGGATACCGGCGAGGATCTCCAAGATCGGCTTGAGCGAGCTGCGGATGCGCATGGACGCGTACTCGCTCAAATAGATGGCCGAACCGAGTCCAAGTGGCAAGGCCACCAGCATGGCGATGAAGCTGGTGATCAGCGTCGACAGTAGCAACGGCAGCATGCCGAATTCGCCAATGCGCGGCGCCCAGCGCGTGCCGGTGAGAAATTCGGGGATGCTCACTTCCTTGCCGATGAAAATCGCCATATTGGCTGGATGCGGCACAGCTTCCGATCCTTCGATGCCGCGCTCGACGACCAGCGTATCTCGGTCGATGATCTCAACCACGCGCATCAATTCTTCGGTGATGCGAATGACGCTGCCAACCCAAAACTGGCGGCCACCAGCCGTCAGCTCCAGCACAGTGGCTTCGGCATCGATTGGCGTGATGATGCTGTTGAAAGCATCTTCCCACACGCGATCGCTGAAAAAGCGCAGCGATTCGGAGCCGAGCACGATCACGATCCCGATCGTCGTCAGGATCGAGGCCGCGCCGCAGACAAACAATAACATGCGGATGACGCTTTCAATGGGACGCAGCGGCGCTTTGAGTGAAATCGGCTCGGCTGGGGCCGCCGGCAGCGCGCCCGCGCTCGGCTGCGATAGGCTGCCGACTGGTTCTAACCGGGTCTCTTTCATAATGGGCGACCTTTGCTCATCTTTGCGGCGCTTAAATACAAAGAAGGCATGGCGCGGCTGCGCTGCGCCATGCCCTCAACGAAACAGCCCAGAACTAGAATTCGAGACCCGCTTCTTCAATAGCTTCGAGCAGCAGGGTCTTGGTCGTGTTCATCGCTTCAACGCTGACCGGGAAATAACCGATCTGGCCCTCTTCGGTGCCCAGTTGATCATTAACGAACGTTAGGTAGTAGAGCAGGAACGCGGCGACCTGCGGCTTCTCGGCCAGAATGGGTGCCGCCGTGTACAGGAACAACGGGCGGCTCAGCGGATACTCACCGGTCTCAGCCGCTTCTTCGGTCGGCTCTACACCATCAATGGCGATCGCGCGCAGCGTATCAGTGTTCTCGGCATAGTATGCATAACCGAAGAAGCCGATCGCGAACGGGCTGGCCACTACGCCCTGCACCAGCACGTTGTCATCTTCGCTAAGCTGGATGCCCGGGGCATTCAGGATAGGAGCCGGATCGCGGTCGAAGATCTCCTCGACGAAGAAGTCAAAGGTGCCGCTGTCGGTGCCAGGAGCGAACAGGCGAATCGGCTCAGCCGGCCATTCCGGACGAATATCCTGCCACGTAGTACCCGTGCCGCCGGCGAAGACCAGCGCCAGCTCTTCTTTACTCAGATCGAAGACAAAGTCATTCTCCGTGCTCACGACCACGGCTAACGCGTCGATGCCGATGTATAGCTCGATCGGGTCACGGCCGATGCTGAGGCAGGTCTCACGCTCGCTGTCGCGGATCGGGCGGCTGGCATTGCTGATGTCGGTCTCGCCAGCGCAGAAGCGCGAGAAACCGGCGCCCGAGCCGATGCTGTCGACGGTGATGGTGCCGGGGAAGCCATCCTGCACGAACAGGTCGGCCATACGCTCGGTGACCGGGAACACGGTCGAGCTGCCGGCGATCACGATGTCACCGGTAACGCTGAGCGGGTCAACTTCAGGCAGTTCGATCGGCTCGACTTCTTCCATCTCTGCTTCCATGGTCGAGTCTTGCGCGAAAACGGTGAGCGGAACAATGAGAAGGAGCAGGGCGAAGAACAGGTAGAAACGATTACGCATGGGGTCACTCTCTCCTGAATGCTTGTACGAATTTAGCACCATTTGATGCTGGCAGCATACTAACGCCATGCCATTAACGTTCATCACGAAAACGTTTAAGAAATCGCCCACGATAGATCATTAATGCTTAATAATTTGGGTTATTGGCGCGGAATTTGGCGTCCCGGCGGCGCGGCGCTACACTCTAAGCGATCTCGGCCGTCTGTGAAGAGGATGCCAGCCCTTGACCCCGCTTCAGCGTGTGGGCGTGCTCGCTCACCCAGCCCGCCCTTTGACCGCGCCTGTCTCCGAACATATCGCGGCCACGCTGCGCGCTCGCGGGCTGGCCGTCTGGCAGTTCGCGCAGTGGGGTGACGAGGACGTGCGCGCCAGCCTTGAGAATGGCCCGACCGATATGGTGATCGCCATCGGTGGCGACGGCGCTATGTTGCGGGCCGCGCGCGTATGTGCGCGCTACGACGTGCCGGTGCTTGGCGTTAACATGGGGCACCTTGGTTTCTTGACCGAAGTCAAAGACCCTGACGAATGGGCGGCTACGCTCGATCAGGTGGTGGCTGGCAGCTATTGGATCGAAAGCCGCATGATGATCGCCGTAAGTGCATGGCGCGACCATCAGCAACTTGCGCAGGCCGATGGGCTAAATGATGCCGTGATCAGCCGCGGCACCGTCACCCGCATGATCCAGCTTGATGCCTACATCGATGGCGAATGGACGACGACTTACAATGCCGATGCGCTCATCATTGCGACGGCGACCGGCTCGACGGCCTACGCGCTGGCGACCGGCGGGCCGATCCTGCCGCCAGAGCTGCGCAACATCCTGATGGTCCCGGTCGCCCCGCATTTGTCGCTCGAACGGCCGATCGTGCTACCCGAAGGTGCGGTAGTCGATGTGGTCGTTTCATCCGATCCGCAGGCTGAAACAGCACTCGCCGTCGACGGGGTGCTGCTGTGCGAGCTGCATTCTGGCGACCGCGTCCATATCAAAGCCAGCACGCATGCCAGCCGTTTCGTGCGCCTGCGCGAGAAGAATTATTTCTACCGTTCACTGCTCGACCGGCTGGAACCACGCGCCCCGGCGCGGCGCCCGCCGCCCGTTCCGCTCGACGAGCAGGAGTCATGAAAGTCATCTGTTGAGGCTTCGCCCGATGGAACCTCATGAAACAAACCTTGCCCCGACCGACGAGACGACCTACTGCGCTGTCCATCCTGACCGAGAGACCGGCCTGAGATGCAACCAGTGCGGCCGCTTTATGTGCGTTGCGTGCGCCGTGCGCATGCCGGTTGGCTATCGCTGCAAAGAATGTGTGCGCGGCTTAGAGGATCGTTTCTTTACCGCGACCCCCAACGACTATCTGGTCGTTTTCGCTGTATGCGCCGGCCTGACCGGGATCGGCGCCGCCGTCGTCAAGGCCACCGGCATTCCACTGCTGTTCCTCATTCTGCTGGCGCTGCCAGCCGGCGGCTTGGTCGGCGAGGCGGCGCTGCGCGCGACCCAGCGGCGGCGCGGCCGCCAATCGGCCAATATCGCCATCGCCGGGGTGATCATCGGCGGGCTGTTGGGGGGCGCTGTGCAAACCTTCAGCGCGATCAACAGCGCTATCGATCGGCTGGGGCTGCCGCCCGGGGCCCCACGCCCCGAAGTGCCGCTCGATTTCGTGCTGCGCAGCTTGATCACCGATCTCGGCCTGCTCATCTTCGTCGGCATCATTGCTTTCACCGTGTATGGTCGTTTCAGAATGCGGATGTGATCGCGCGGCGGCCGGTGTACAATAGAGATGTCCCGGTGCAGATCAGTCGTTGTGGGCTAACTCATGCTGGAAGAGCTGCGGATCCAGAATTTCGCCATCATCGAGAGCCTTGAGCTCACGTTCGCGCCCGGCCTCAATGTCATCACTGGCGAGACGGGGGCGGGCAAGTCGATCATCATCGATGCTGTCGAGCTGCTGCTCGGCGGCAAAGCCGATGCCTCGTTCATCCGCGCTGGCGCGGAACGAGCATTGATCGAGGGCGTATTTGGGCTTGACCCACGGGCACGGGCGGCGATTGTGCCCATTTTGCAGCGCGAGGAGCTGCTGGAAGACGACGATGCTGAAGTGCTGACGATCACGCGCGAAATGCGCGCCAACGGCCGCTCGACCGCTCGCATTAACGGGGTGACCGTCAACCTTGAGATGCTAAGCGAGATCGGCGCTTTTCTGGTCGATGTGCACGGCCAAAGCGCGCACCTCTCGCTGCTGCGGCCGTCAGCCCACATCGATCTGCTCGATCGCTACGCCGGGCTGATGGATGCGCGCGATGCGCTTGGCGTCGTCGTCGGGCGGCTGGCGGGCGTGCGTCGCGAGATCGAAACGCTGCGCGCCGACGAGGCGGCGCTTAAGCGGCGCGCCGAACTGCTCGCCCGCGAGATCGAGGAGATTGAGGCCGCTGGCCTAACGCCTGGCGAAGACGACGACCTGCGCGCCGAACGCAACCGCCTCGCCAACAGCGAGCAGCTCGCCAAGCTCAGCGCTGAAGCCGTGGCACTGCTGTATGGCGATGAAGCGGCCGTCGAAGGGCTGGGCGCGGTTGATGCGCTGATGCAGGTCGCCGCGCTGTTGGGCAAGCTGGCGCAGATCGACCCGGCGCTGGCCGAGGAGCACGATCTGGCCGGGAGCGTGGCCGCGCAGGCCGAGGAGCTGGCCGTCTCGCTGCGGCGCTATATCGATCACGTGGAGTATAACCCGGAACGCCTCAACGAGGTTGAGGAACGGCTAGAGGTGATCAATGCGCTCAAACGGCGCTATGGCCCGTCGATCGCGTTGATCCTCGAACATGCCGGCAAAGCGCGCGCCGAGCTCGACGCGCTCGAACACAGCGAAGAACGGCTGGAAGAGCTGGCGCGCCAGGAAACGACGCTACTCAAGCACATTGGCGAACTGGCCGAGCGCATCAGCCGTGGGCGCGCCGCCGCCGCCGCGCAGCTCAGCGAGGGGATCATCCGCGAGCTGGCCGACCTGCGCATGGCGAGCGCGCGCTTCGAAGTGAGCCTTGAACAGCGCGAAGATCCAGAAGGCTGCTACGTCGGCGAACGGCGCCTCGCCTTTGACCAGACCGGTATCGACCGCGTCGAGTTCATGCTGAGCGCTAATCCGGGCGAGCCGCTGCGGCCGCTGGCCAAAGTCGCTTCGGGCGGCGAAGCAGCGCGCATCATGTTGGCGCTCAAGCGTGTGCTCACCAGCGCCGACCACACCCCAACGCTGATCTTCGATGAGATCGATCAGGGCATCGGCGGGCGCATTGGCAGCATCGTCGGCGAGAAGCTGTGGGCACTCACTGGCGAGCATCAGGTAATGGTCGTTACTCATCTGGCGCAGCTCGCTGGCTATGCTGACCGCCACTACCGCGTGCTCAAGGGGGTGGATGGCGGCCGCACGCGAGCGCAGATCGTTGCGCTGGCCGACGAAGCGGCGCGGGTAGAGGAGCTGGCCGCTATGCTCGGCACGCCGAACGAGAGCGGCTTGCAGAGCGCGCGCGAACTGCTGGCGCAGGCGGCCGGTTACAAACGGCAGCAGTCGCGCCCAGTCGATAACGGCAGCGCCCAGCAGCAGCGGCTGCTGTAAGGGCGCGATGCCCACGCTGCCAGTTCAAGCGCTCCTCTTTTATGCGATCGCGGCGCTCATGGTTGGGCTGCACGCTTACCGACTGCGCGCTGCCGGCGATGACGACGCGGCGCGTTTGCGCTTTGGGGCGTTCGCGCTGGCGCGGGTGCGCCGCTGGCAGGTTTGGCGCATCATCACTTATGCGTTCGTCCATCGCAGTTGGGCGCACGTGCTGCTGGATGCGGCGGCGCTGGCGGCGCTGGGCACAGTGTCGATCTGGATCAGCGGCTTCGCGGTCGCCTTTTCCGACTACCGCCTCGGCTTATGGATCCCGCTGCTTGGCTTTGTGATCTCGCCGGCCCGCCGAGGCATCCTGATCAGCGCGTCTGGCTCGCCAATGGCGCTGGCGGGGGGGCTGGTTATGCTGCTGCTCTTGCGCGCGCCGGGCAGTTTAACTCCGCTTGAAGCTGGCGCAGCAGCGTTGGTGCTCATTTACATTGCGGCGGCCTTCGCGCTGCGCGGCGCGCCAGTGCGGCTGATGCTGCTGGCGTTGATCGCGGGCGCGCTTTCATCGCTGATAGCGCAGCTTATCATCGAGCTGGAACGCACGACCATAGCAGCGATGTGACCTTATTTACGCTGCCGGTCAATCATGGAGAAATCGTTCGCATGTCATCATCGCTCGATATTATCTTCGACCGCCGTCCCAGCGAATGCCTGAAGTGGACGCTGTATCCTGAAGACGTGCTGCCCCTGTGGGTCGCCGATATGGACTTTCGCTCGCCCGAACCGGTGATCCGCGCGCTGCACGAACGCGCCGAGCACGGCATCTTTGGCTATCAGCTCGACTCGCCGACCCTGCGCGCCGTGCTGGCCGAGCATGTCTCAGCCCATCACCGGCTGGACGCCACGCCGGATATGATCGTGTTTTTGCCCAGCTTGGTTATCGGCCTGAACGTCGCCGTGCGCGCGTTCACCGCGCCGGGCGATGGCGTGCTGGTCATGCCGCCGGTCTACCCGCCCTTCCTCAGCGCGGTGACGCACAACGGGCGGACATTGGTCGAAGCGGAGTTAAAACTTGAACGCGCGGAAGATGGCGTCCTGCGCTACGCCATCGACTTTGAGGCGTTCGAAGCCGCCATTACCCCGCAGACTCGGCTGTTTTTGCTGTGCAATCCACACAACCCCGTCGGCCGAGTCTTCACTCGCGCCGAGCTGGAGCGCATGGTCGAGATCTGCCTCAAACACGACATCCTGATCTGCGCCGATGAGATACATTGCAACCTGTTATTCGACGATCGCGAGCATCGCTCGATCGGGGGGCTGGCCCCAGAAGTGGCGGCTCGCACCATCACGCTGCTCTCGCCGAGCAAAGCCTTTAATGTGCCGGGGTTGGGGCTGGGCTTCGCCGTCATCGCCGATGAAGCGCTGCGCGGCCGCCTGCGCGATGAGAATTTCCGCAGCGGCGGCTTGGTCAACGTGATGGGTTTCGCCGCAGCGCTGGCCGCTTATCGCGAAGGCTGGGATTGGCTGGCCGCGCTGCTGCCCTATTTGCAAGCCAACCGCGATACCGTCGTGCACTACCTGCGCCAGCATATGCCGGAGATCGCCACGACAAAGCCAGAGGGTACATATCTCGCATGGCTGGACTGCCGCTCGCTGGGGCTGGAAGGTGGCGCTTATACTTTTTTTCTTGAACGCGCGCGCGTCGGGTTGAGCGACGGCCTGCCTTTCGGCAGGGGCGGCGAAGGCTTTCTGCGCCTCAACTTTGGCTGCCCGCGCCCAGTCCTGCTCGAAGCGCTCGAGCGCATGCGCGCGGCGCTGGCAGCCCATCCCTGACGATCGGCCTACCATTGCAAATCGAGTCTTGTCGCGATCTCGCAAATAAGGTAAGTTTCATCGTCATGATCACATTGAGGTTCTGTGATGGCAGACTTACAACAGCGGCTTGACGATCTGCGCCAGCAGTTGAACAGACTGGCAGATAATGCAGACCCGGCCGCTATCGGCGACCTAGAACGCGAAGCGCGCGCCCTGCTGGCTGATGCGAAAAATACGGCTTATGAGAGCGAGGCACAGGCGCTATTTGCCGAGCTGGCGCGAGCCAGCAGCCCCACTTCATTATCGGCGGCGACGATTCGCGGGCTGCTGCGCCGGGCGCGCATTCGCCTCGAGATCGCCGGCGATTACGACGACATCGATGAGGCGATCGATATTCTGGCCGAGGCGCTGGCGCTTGACCCTCAGTCGGCCGAGGTGATCCGCATGCTGGAAGACGCAGCGGCCGCCAATTCGCAGGCAGCGCAGCGCGTGACCGACCTTTTCAAACGGTATGGCGTCGCGCGGGCCGTGCACTATTCCGAGCAGATCGATGAGACTGGCCCTATCCACACACCGGTGATGCCGGCCGCCCCGCCGCCAAAGTTTGAGCAGTCGCCGGCCGTTCGCGATGCAACGCGCACTACCGGCAGCTTGAACGCGGTCGCGCCGCCCCCGCCGCCGCAGTACCCCACCTCATCAGGATACCCGCCGCCGGAACGCGATCTCTATGCCGAAAAGCCGACGCTTGGCCGCCGGCAAACCACTCCGAGCAGCGATGTCGACAGCATCCTTTCAGAACTGACACAGGCCTATTACGCTGGCGATTACCAACTGGTCATTGACCTTGCTAACCGCGTGCTGAACCAGCAGCCCGCCAACAGCGCGGCGCTTGAGTACCGCCAAAAAGCTGAGGACAACCTGATCCGCGGTGTCGTGCCCGATCATCGCATCCCGTTCGATGCGCGCGTCTCCTATAATCGCGCTAACTCGCTGGTGCGCGCCGGCAATTATGACGAGGCTGAGCGGTTGTATCGCGAAGCGCGCGATCTGGCCGAGCGCGCCGGTATCCTTACGTGGAAAGATGCTGAGCAGGCGCTGCTCGATATTCAAGATCTAGCGCTGGCGCGCGAGCTGCTCAACGAGGGCGACCGGCTGATGGCCGCCGACCAGTGGGGCGAGGCCATGCGCAAATACGAAGGCGCGCTGCGCGTCGTGCCCAACGACCCACAGGCTGAGGAACGCCTTGAGAAGGTGCGCCGCATCCAACAGGATGCGGAGAGCGCCAGCGTGCAGCTCACTATGCTTGGCGGCTCGCTTTCCGAGCAGGCGACCCAGCTTCAGAACATCATGGTTATGCTGGCGCGGCTGCGCCAACTTTTGCCCAACAGCCAAAGACTGGCCCAACTCACCGCCGATGCGAACAACCGCCTGAACGGCATCAAAACCCAGCTTAACGATCAGGCGCAGGCGGCCCTTTCGCGGGCGCGCGGCGCGACCGCCCTCGAAGATCGACTGGTGCTGACCAGCGAAGCGCTGACCCTGCTCGAACAGGGCGTCAAACTTGACCCCGGCGACTCGACGTTGGCGCAGATGCTGCTGGAGACGCGAGCCGAATTGAGCGACATGCAGCGCGCTCGTCAGGTGATCGAGCGCGCCTCGACGTTGATCGCACAGAACGTCGACAGCGAGCTGGTGCAGGCGCGATCGATGCTGTCTGGCTTGCTCGATTACGCCCAAGATGCGCGCTACCGCGCCACCGTCACCGATCTTCTGAACCGGTATTTAGAGCGGGCCGTCGCCGCGCTGGATGCAGGCGACATCGATGAGGCCGAGGCGCTGCTGGCCGCGACGCGCGATGAGCCGTTCAATATTCTCGGCCGCCGCGCCGAAGTTGCCCGCATCGAGAATTCACTGCGCGCCATGCGCCAGCGCAGCCGCATCCGCGCTGGCGGCATCATTGGCGGCAGCTTGATCATCATCCTGCTGGTCTTGATGGGCACGCGCGGCACGTGGGAGCCGATCGTTAACCCGCCGCCGACGGAGACGCCAACGCCGACCTTCACCCCTAGCGAAACGCCCACTCCCAGCAACACGCCGACGCCTTCGCATACGCCAACGGAGACGCCGACGCCGACACCGACCTTCACCCCATCGAACACCCCAACCGAAACGCCGACGCCGACCGATACGCCAACACCGACGGCCACTTCCACACCCACGCCGACGCCAGAGTACTTGTGTCTGGTCGTTAACGTGACGGGAGAGAACCGGTTTGTGCGCGCCCAGCCGACGACGCAGTCTGCGCAGATCAGCGTGCTGCCGCCCGGGCGCGTCGCCAATGTGATCGAACAGCGGCGCATGCCGAACGGCCAGCTGTGGTATCGTATCGTCTTTGAGATCGACGGCGCGACCGTCAACGGTTGGACGCTCTCGACCAACGTCGTGCAGGCGACCGACTGCCCGCCGTTCTAGCGTCGCAGCGAGCGGGTGCAACATGGCGCAAGGAATTCGAGGCAATAAAAGATCATCCCATGGATGGCCGCACTGCCGATCACATCATTGATTGAAAAACTTCACTAACAAGCACTGGCCATGTGATGGAGACTTGATCGAGCGGCGCAGAGAGCGAAATTTGCCCGTGCGCTGATGCCCCGTGCTGCGCGAGAAACAAGGTCGCCACCAGCAACAGCGGTGAAAGGCGTTTTACATGCGCGATCTGCTAACTGGTAAAGCAGCGGCCAGATTACAGGACACGTTGAACTTGAGTGACAGAAAAATAATGCTCAGTCGATCTTAAGACGACTATCTTCATTCATCCTTATGATTGCAGGGCTGATTCTCGCTTGACCTCATGCTGCTGTTATGTCATAATTAATTTATCGCTGCAACCTCAGAAAGACTTCCCCTCCGCGGCTGCCAAGAGTGTTTGCGCATGAAGGATGGATAGTGAGGAGGTGAAGATGAAGTTCGTTCGTTTGCTTCTGCTCGTATCGTTATTGGTGTTTGGAACGGCTGCCGTACATGCGCAGGCGGCGCCTGCCGCTATCGACGATGCTGTACGCGCGCTCAGCCAAGAGATCGGCATTCCGCTCACGCTCGATCAAATTTGGCAGTGGCGTTGGGTCGGCGAGGTTTTCCCCGATACCAGCCTCGGCTGCCCACAGCCCGGCCAGACATATGCCCAAGTTTTGACAAATGGCTTCCAATTCCTGCTAACCTATGGCAGCACGACCTACGACTATCGCGTCTCGGCAGATCGCCAGACCGTGTTCCTATGCCGGTCGTTCCCGGCTGGGACGGAACCGCCAGCCCTGATCGCGCCTGCGCCGGTCGAACCAGCTCCGATCGCGCCGGTTGACCCGGCCGCGCCGCAACCCATCGCCCCGGTTGGCGACAGCACCTGCGATCTGCTGCCTCCGCGCCTCGTCCCCGGTGAACAGGGGCGCGTGCTGCTCGGCCTGACGCGGCTGAATCTGCGCGCCGAGCCGGCGCTCACCAGCACAGTCATCAACCAGATCCCGGGCGGCGGCATTTTCACCGTTATTGATGGCCCGCAGTGCGGCCTTGTTGATGGCCTGCCGTGGTGGCAGGTGAACTACCGCGATCAAGTCGGTTGGCTGGCGGAGGGTTTCCGCAATGCGTATTACGTAGAGCCGCTGCCAGAGCCGATCGCGGTCCCAACTGAGCTGGCAGAGCTCGAGGCGACCGATCGAGTATGCGGATTCCTCGTCTCGCGGTTAAATGCGGGCGAGCAAGCGCGCGTCCTCATCGACCTCGGCCGGTTGAATGTGCGCGCTGCCCCGACATTGGCCAGCCAGCGTATCACCCAGCTTCCGGGCGGCAGCTTGGTCACCTTGGTAAGCGGCCCGATCTGCGCGCCGGAGACGAACATCCTCTGGTGGCAGATCGCGCTCGATGAGACCATCGGCTGGGTTGCTGAGGGCCGCGGCGGCGTCTACTATATGGAGCCGCTGCCGGAGCCACTCGCACTCGAAGCGGACAGCGGCGCTAACGCACAATAGCGCCGCCAATTCCGATTGATGACGCCGTATAATCAGCCTCAGCCGCGCAGCCGTCCACAAGAGACCGTGATCGT
>JBDNDP010000032.1:0-38077 GCA_046719065.1 Aggregatilineales bacterium
CAATGCGATACTCCGACATTATCGATCCTCCTCTTAGAGTTATTTTTGAAGCAAAAAGGCGCCACGATTGTAGCGCCTTTCGAGAAATTGTGAACAAATGTGCAGCGAGGACGAGGGTGAACTTTTGAGCTGTTAGCGCGCCTCGTAGCGCCGCGCAACCTCATCCCAGTTGACTACATTCCACCATGCCGCAATATAGTCAGGACGGCGATTTTGGTACTTGAGGTAATAGGCGTGCTCCCACACATCTAACCCAAGGATCGGCGTCTTGCCTTCCATCACTGGGGTATCCTGATTTGGCGTCGAGGTGATGCTCAGTGAACCATCGGGCGCGACGACCAGCCACGCCCAACCTGAACCGAACCGGCCAGCTGCCGCCGCGGCAAACTGCTCCTTGAAAGCGCTAAAACTGCCAAAAGCGGCATTGATCGCTTCGGCCAAAGCGCCGCTCGGCTCGCCACCGCCGTTGGGCGACATGATCTGCCAAAAGAGCGTGTGATTGGCATGGCCGCCGCCATTATTACGGACGGCAGTGCGAATGCTTTCCGGCAGACTATCCAAGGACTGGAGCAGCTCTTCGATCGACTTGCTTTGCAGGTCGGCATGGCCCTCCAGCGCTTTGTTCAGATTGGTCACATAAGTATTGTGGTGCTTGCCGTGATGAATCTCCATCGTCTGCTGGTCGATGTGAGGTTCTAGCGCGTTCGAGGCATACGGAAGCGGGGGCAGTTCAAAAGCCATGAGCTTATCTCCTCGTACCAATTGTTATGCACCAGTAAAAGCAAGCTTTATTTTAACATTAACGCAGCCAAGTTTCAAACAGTCACAACGACGCAGTCCAACTTTTGGCGCAGGTCTCATCAAATGCTAACATCGGCATGCCTACTGAAGGACGATCGCTCCACCATGGCCCCAACTGCACTGGCACCAGCCTATCCCCCCAACCGCGTCTATTTCGTGATCGGCGCTGGCATCATCGCCGTCTCGCTGGCGGCAATTTTCATTCGCTTCGCGCAAGCGGAGGGGATGCCTTCGCTGCTGATCGCTGCTGGGCGGCTGGCGCTTTCCGCCTTGATCTTAACGCCGTTCACGCTGCGCCGGCATCTTCCCGATTTGCGCGCGATGCGCGGGCTCGATTACCTGCTGGCTGCCGCCTCGGGGTTGCTGCTGGCTGTTCACTTCGTGACTTGGATCGCGTCTTTGGAATACACCAGCGTCCTGATCAGCGTCGTCTTCGTCTCGACCAGCCCGTTATGGGTGGCTTTGCTGGAATTCATTTTCCTGCGAGCGCGCCTAAAACCGCCCGTGGTCTTCGGCCTGCTGGTCGCAGTGATGGGCGGCGTGTTGATCGGCGCAGCGGGCGGTGATGCAGGCGGCGCAGGCAGCGATCCCACGCTGGGAGCGGGGCTGGCGCTGCTGGGTGCTATCGCTATCGCCATTTATTTGGTCGTTGGCCGCAAACTGCGCGCCCGCTTACCGCTTCTGCCTTACATCTGGCTGGTTTATGGCTGCGCCGCCTCGTTCACTCTACTGATGGTGCTGATGAGCCGCATACCGTTCACAGACTATAGCACAAGCGGCTATTTCTGGATTGTGCTACTGGCGTTAATCCCACAGTTGATTGGCCATACTTCGTTCAATTACGCGCTGCGCTATCTCTCCGCCACCTATCTCAGCATCGCCGCGCAGCTCGAGCCGATCGGCAGCGCTTTTGTGGCGTTTCTCGTTTTCGGCGAGATTCCGCTGCCGCTGCAAATTGCGGGCAGCGCGGCGATCATCGGCGGCGTGGCGCTGGCGACATTTGGCCAATCGCGCGTTGGCTCTAAGACTGGTCAGCCGCGCGCCAGAGAAAAGCCGAGATAAGTGCTTGGCCCGGGCCAAACTTCAAACAACGGCATATCCTGAGGACGAATGAGCGGCTGAATCGTCCGGCCCAGCGTATCATCGCGCACTAATTCTTGCAGCGTGTATTCGACTAAAAGCCGAAAGTCAGGATCGTTGCGCGGCACCGCCATCACCAGATAGTGCCGATCGAACCAAACAGCGCGGCCGTCCGCATTTGAAAGCAGCGACAGCTCGTCTGGATTCGCTTCAAGATGCGCGATCAGCTTCATACTGTCGCCGAATACAGCGGCGAGATTGATGTCAGTCGCCGCGAGGATTGCGTAGGCGACATCGCCCTCGCGCGCGATCGTGTAGACATTGTCGATAATTGCGCGTGCACGCTCCGCCTCAGCGCGCAGCCGCTCGGCAGTGCTCGGCTCGCTGGCGAAGATGCCGACTGCCTTGCCGCGCAGGTCGCCAAAGCCATTAATCCGCTCGCGCGTTTCATACAGAAGCTGCAATCCATGCATCAGGTAATAGTTGGTGAAATCAACACGGTCGGCCGCGTTCCAATCCGGCTCCACGCCGATCGCAAAATCAGCGGCCCCACTGGCGACCAGATCGATCGGGCTTTGGCCGTTATCGGGCACATATACGACCGAGACACCCCAGCGCTCAGCCATGGCATTGACAAGCGTGCGATGCACCGCATCAAGCCGGCGTTCGCTTTCCGGCGCATCGTTCGGCAGATCGCGAATGCCGGCGACCCGCACAACGCGCTGCCCCTGCAAGCGCGGCACCACATACTGCACCGGAAAAGGCAAATCGAAGTTATACTGGCTCAAACTCGGCGCCTCATCGCCGGTGCCATTCCACGCGATCAGTGTGCCAGTTGGGTAATCGACACCGGCGAAGTTCGCGCGATGGATCTCGTTTAGGCGTCCGCTGCGCAGCAAGTAATGCAGCGTTCGATTGACCAAATTACGCAAGTTAACATCTTGCCGGCGAATGCCGATCGCATAAGGCTCTGGCTGAACGGGTTCGTCCAACAAACGCAAGATGCCGGGTTCGGCGATAGCGCGCGCCAAGCGCAGCCGGTTCTCGACCACGCCGTCGACTTCGCCAGCGCTCAACGCAGCCAGCGCTGCATCGAGCGTATAGTACGAGACGAGCGTCACATCATGGCCGGCGCGACGAAAGTAATCCGTTGCCGCCTCATAACCGCGCGTCCCTAACACAATACCGACGCGACGCCCCGCCAAACCAGCCAACGAGAAAGCCGGGTCATCTTCTCGGACGAGCATGGCCTGCACAGCGGGATAATAGGCATGGCTAAACTCGATGCGCTCGTTAAGCTCGCGCAGATGCGGCTGCGCGGCTATCAGCAACTCGACTCGCCCGCTCGCTAGCACATCGACCGCGGTCTGGCGCGTCACTTGCACAAACTCGACCTCTACCCCCCAAGTTTCGGCCAAGCTCCGCGCTAAGTCGGCGTCGAAGCCGGTGATGATCAACCCGCCATTCTCATCGGTGCGCAGGCTTAGTTCGCCAAACCCCGGCTCGTTGAACAAAATGCCAACGCGAACGCGCCCTTCCCGCTGGATGCGCGCGATGGCGGACTCGGAGGGCAGCGCATCGAGCAGCGCTGGCTCCACTGTCGGCACTAGAGTTGGCGGAACTAAAGTCGGCACGGGATTTTGCGCCACAGGCGCAGCAACGGCTAGGCTGGTGGCGAGTGCGGCCGCGCCTAACCATGCAGTTAAAACGAACAAGAACTTGCGCTGGTTCATGTTTCTTCCCGGTACAATCGATTGGACAAAATATAGTCGAGCGCAGCATCGGGGACGAGATAGCGCACACTGAGGCCGCGCTTCACCCGCTCCGCGATGTCGCTCGACGAGATGCCAAGCAGCGGCGCGTCGATCACTGTCACACGCGCGCTGATGCCCGGCAGCGCGGCCTCAAGCGCTTCAGGGTCGGCCTCAGCATCGGGCCGGCGCATGACGGCGAGCCGGCATAAATCGATCAACTCTCGCGGCCGGTTCCATGTCGGCAAGTCGCGCAGTGAGTCAGCCCCCAACAGAAAATAAAACTCAGCGCCGGGATTTTGCTCTCGCAGGATCTTGATCATGTCCACCGTATAATGAGGCCCTGGGCGCTCGACATCGACCAGCGACAGCACAAAGCGCGGATTTTCTGCCAACACCAGTTCAAGCATTGCCAGCCGGTGCCGTACCAGTGAACGTGTGTCACCCTGCTTGTGCGGCGGGTCGGCAGCAGGGACGAAAAGCACATGCTCGGCATTCAGCCCCTCCCGCGCATATTCGGCGAGAATGAGATGGCCCACATGAGGAGGATCAAACGTGCCGCCGAAAACAACGATCGGTTTGCTCGTCATATGCTGCGGAGCTAGTCCGACCACTCCAATTCATGATCGCCGATATAGACCGTATCACCTTCTTGCACACCGGCGGCGCGCAGCGCTTCGGTCACACCAAGCGCTTCGAGCGTGCGTTGAAAACGCAGCACCGCTTCTTCGTAGTCCCAGTAAGTCATAGCGGCCGCGCGTTCGATGCGCCTGCCGCTGACGCGAAACTCGCCCTCGCCCATCCGCTCGATGATAAATGGCACCTCATCGGGCGGCAGTTCATAAATGGGCAGCTCGGCCGGCGCATCCGCTTCAGTTGGCAAATCAGCATGCAGTTGAAACATACGCTGCACCAGCGCTTTGACGTTCTGCTGTGCGGCTGCCGAGATCGCCATGGGTTGAACGCCGCGCGCTTTCAATTCGGCTTCGATCTGCGGCCAGCGCGCCTGCGCCTCTGGCAGGTCGATCTTGTTGAACACGACAATCTGCGGTCGCTGCGCCAGCTTTTCGTCATACAGCGACAGTTCCACGTTGATCTGGTTGTAATCCGCCAGCGGGTCTTCGCTCGCCCCATTAAGCAGATGGATGAGCAACTTCGTGCGCGAAACATGGCGTAAAAAGGCATGCCCTAACCCAACACCCATGTGTGCGCCTTCGATGAGGCCGGGAATATCAGCGACAACCAGCTCATCTTGATCGTAGTAGACGACGCCGAGGTTAGGTTCGAGCGTCGTGAATGGGTAATCGGCAATCTTCGGGCGCGCCCGGCTGATGACGGATAGGAGCGTCGATTTGCCCGCGTTAGGCACCCCAACGATACCAACATCAGCGATTAGACGCAGCTCAAGCAGCAGCCAGCGCTCCTCGCCCGGCTCACCTTTTTCGGCATAGCGGGGCGCTTGGTTCTGCGGCGTGGCAAACCGTGCATTGCCGCGCCCGCCACGCCCACCTCTAGCAACGACCACCTTATCACCTGCACAGACGAGATCGGCCAGCAGCTCGCCTGTTTCAGCATCGCGCACCATTGTGCCGGGCGGCACATGGATGACCACGGGGCGCGCACTGGCGCCTGTCTTGCCGGCTGTGCCCCCACGCGCACCCGGCCGTCCTTTAAAATGAACTTTATGTTGAAAGACGGACAAGGTGTTCATTTTGGGGTTTACTTTGATGATCACATCGGCGCCGCGACCGCCGTCACCGCCAGCAGGGCCGCCACGCGGCACATATTTCTCGCGCCGGAAGGCAACCATGCCATCACCACCAGCGCCGCTACAGACATAAATCTTCGCCTGATCGATCATCGCCAGCTCAACATCGGGTTTCCGCTATTTCATCCGGCATTCCATCGCGATACCAAGCGATAGTGCGCCGCGCACCTTCAATAAACGGAGTTGGCACGACGCCCAATTCTGCGCGCGCCTTCGCGCTGGAAACGCGCCAGTCATTATACACATAAGATCGTAGGTTGATCGGCCAGAATGGCTCGCGCCCCGTCAATTCCCCAAGCACTGTGAGGAACTGCGACAGCCCAATGCCGAGCGGCCCCGGAACCGGCAAACGCGGCCAGCGCAGCCCTGCCTCCGCACAAATGACATCAAACGCAGCGCGATGTTCGATCGAGTCATCACACAAGTTGTAGATCTCGCCTGCTCTACCATATTTAAGCGCACGCACGACGCCATCGGCAGCGCCAGCAGTGAAGAGCGGCATGATGTGGTTGCGCCCGCCGTTCACCTGCATGATCAACCCGCGCATCGGATCCTGAAAAAATAGGCGGTTGAAACCGTAACGGCCGAGCGGCCCGTAAAACGCGCCCGGCCGCAGAACGATCACATCGAAGCCGCGGCTTGCGTAATCTAACGCGAGACGCTCAGCGCGCAGCTTGCTGCGCTGATAGGCATCGGCTGGCCGTGTGGGGTGCGCTTCATCGATCACAACGCCGGGCTGCGGCTGGCCGATGACCGCAATCGTCGAGATGTGCACAAGCCGCTCGACATCCGCTTCACGCGCAGCATGAAGCAGGGCTGCTGTGCCATTTACATTGACGTGTTCGAACAGGCGCTCATCGCCCCAGAAACGGAATAGACCAGCAGCATGCACGACAAAACGCGCACCGGCCAGCCCCAATCGCAGCGTTTCCTGCTCGTGCAGGCTGCCTCTGATCACCTCGATTTGTGGACAACGAGACAGCCAAACATGACGCTCTGGCTCACGAACTAACGCGCGCACCCGGTAGCCTGCAACAAGCAGAGCAGGCAATAGATATCGGCCTAGAAAACCGGTGCCCCCGGTAACGAAGACGAGATCGTTCAGCGCAGCACCTATTCAGGCGCCATCAAGCATCGCGCCAGCGAGCGTTTGGCAGCCGAGGATATTCTTGTATTCGTATCGTCATATGGCGTTGGGACCAGCCGGACGGCAGATCTTGGACAAAGGCATCGATCTTCCAGCGCCGGTCTTGAAGATGATAAAGCATTGCGCAAACCGTGATGCCACTGCCGAGGTCTTGGGTATGTACACGCTCATGAGTGACCGGATGATACGTCGCCATGCGCCGCTGCGTTTGCCGGTCTATCACGAGACAACGCTCGCCATCCCAACTAAAACGCCGCACATCAACGATATGATCAGCGCGTAAAATGCCGATCACCTGCGGCTCGCCCTGCGCACGTAGTTCGAGCAGCGAATCGTGGTACTGCTTGAGACGGTCTCCGGAGAAGAAACGTGCAGCCATCTCCCATTGACGCGTCCAAGAACGGACGGCGCTGTCGTGTAGCCAGCCAATTGCTTCGAGATAGTGTGTCTTGACACCCCGCACGACATCATCTGGCGCCATCCACTCCGGCAGTTGGTCATCACCGGTGGGAACACGCCTCATCTGATGCGACCACGGGATGGGACTGAAACGCTTTGGCGACATAGATTTGGCACACGCCTCAACCAAACGCTGCAGGCCATCTTTGCATGCATTACACTCAACACTGCAACTGTACCAGCAAACTCGCCTGTTGTGAAGTCTACACGTGGCAGGCCGCCACGTTGAAGGAGACTTAAGGACGCAGGCTCAAATAGACACTGTAACGAAAGCGCGCCCAATTGACTGGCTGGCGCAGGACATCAACAATGCCAGAGGCTGCCGATACGTAGCGGTCAAACTCTGCTTCACCTGTGCGCAGCGCGACAGGCCCAAGATTCGCAGGATCCTCAGCTGAGATGAGAGAAATCGCCGGCAAATTGATATGCTCAGGTCGCTCGCGCAGATCGGCGAGCAGTTCAAAAGCTTGGCTTGAATTGCTGTGCCATTCAAAAACGACCAGATCGATGCACAGGGCTTCTGCCATTCGATTGACCCGTTCTGATGCTTCATCGAGAGAACTGAAGCTAAGCAGATACATTCCCAATCCCGAAAGGATTCCTGAAACTTCGCCGCGCAAAGTCGCGTCATCGATTATGAGTAGCGCTCGTTTGCCATCAGTCACAGTGGACAGCGTTTGGCTAGCGATGAGGTCGTCAAGGTTGATGTACGCCTCTTGTGCGGTCGCGTGCGACGCCCACGGCGGCTGCTCATGGAACGCCACAGTGGTTGCAGCCAGCGCAGGAACAGAGGCGAGCAGTGCCAGCGCCTGTTCAGCAGCCTCCAGACCAGCGAAGAACGTCCCATCCCCATTGACCAAGACGACAAGCTGCTCATGCAGCATGGCGCTCAACACCCCTTCAAGGCCGGCGGCGCACAGCAGGCGCTCAATTTCAGGGAGCTGTTCCGCTGGTTGTGTCGTGTTGAGATAATAAGTACGTACACGCTGGCCAGCCGCTTCGAGTGTCCGCAGCCCGCGCAGCCGGGTATTCTCCGGCAGCGCATACAGCCACACAAACTGACGGTTGAAGTGTTCAACGCGCCCAGCCGCCTTCAGCATGTTGAGCGTGTAGTCGGTGATCGGATGCCCAAACCGGCCCTGCTCAAACGGTCGGTGACGACCACTGAGCAGTTCTTGAACCAGCGTCTCCGTCCATTGGACGACGGGGTTGCCATCGTCCAGCACGAAGACTTGATGGCGGGGGATGGGCGTGCCGCTGCGTACTCGGCCCATGGCTCTACAAATTGACGAAATACGAGGCCGCCGCGCGGTCAATCATCTCTTTCGTCAGCATGGGAGGCTTGTTCATGTAAGTGGCGATATCGATCAATTGATTGATCAGGTCACGCGGGTGCACAGCGCGCAGTTTGCGATCTTGATTGATGTACCATTCCTTAAGCAAATAGGCGAGCGCCTGCTCATCATATTTGATGCCTTTGGAGACGCAAACGCGCCGGAAGATCTCGCGAAATTCTTCATAGGTGGGGTCAGTGATCTCAATCTTGTGGCGAATGCGGCGCAAGAACGCCTCATCAACCAAATCGCGCGGGTCGATATTTGTCGAAAAAACGATCAAGACGAAGAAAGGCAGCTCGATCTTGCGGCCAGTCGCTAATGTTAGGAAGTCGACGCCTTTTTCGAGCGGCACGATCCAGCGGTTGAGCAAATCGCGCGGGCGCACTTGCTGACGACCAAAGTCGTCGATCAGGAACATGCCGCCGTTGGCCTTGACCTGAAACGGCGCTTCATAGTACTTGTTGATATCATCATACACCAGATCAAGACCAGCCAATGTTAGCTCGCCGCCGACCATGATCATGGGCCGCCGGATGCGAACCCAACGTGGGTCGGGCACCATGCCGGTTCCGATGCGGACGCGCTCTTCGGTCTCAGCCAGCTCATGATTGACATTATCAAAGACACGAATGATCTGCCCATCTACGTCAAAGGCATACGGGATCCAGATGTTGCCGCCAAGCACCATTCGGCCAACCGTTTCGGCCACCGTTGTTTTGCCATTACCGGGCGGACCGTATAGAAAGATCGATTTCCCAGAGTTGACTGCCGGGCCAATGCGTCTGAGCATCTCATCTGAAATAACAAGGTGATTCATGACGCCACGCAGATCTTCTTCATGCACGATTAACCGATCCCGGTTTTGCTCGCGCATGGCATTGACGTACTGATTTAATGTCACCGGGGCTGGGCCGGCATACTGCGACCGCTCCAGCGCCTCACGAGCTTTATCAGCGCCCTTTGCGGAAATTAAGTACTGGTAGCCCGCCTCTCCCAAACCACCGGAACCACGCACCTCGACGAATTTCTCGCGTTTGAGAAAATCGATCACCGAGTCAAGGACGCCAGTGAACGGCAGTTTGACAATATCGGCGATCACATGGCCGGGCATGTACCCCCCGAAGTAAAGCACTTTGAGCACCAGATCGGCGACATTGAGCAGGTTGAGACCCGTGTCCTCCAGCCGAGTGAGCGGCGGAGGCCGCCATGCGCCCCCATTAAGTTCGCCCGTGGTCGTGCGCGTTGGGCTTAAGGTTTTGATCGGCTGTGGCCGCGGTGGCAGGCTAGAGATCGGACGGTCAGACATGTGTATCCCATCCTATACGTAAACCGTTGGTCATCCATTGACAAAGTTAGCATAGCACGCATTCTCGAATCGCTGTATTTAGGAAAACGATCGACAGCACCCTTTAAACAGGATTGTAGATTCTTTACTTATTCAAGAATAAATATTCGCCACGAATTTGTTAAATCTTTGGATTCGACCTTGAGGACGCACGAGGGTTGCGCTAAAGTCTCAGCACTACCTAATTCACCAACTTGAAACTATGTTTGCATGATCGAACACATTCATTGGCTCGGGCATGGCAGTTTTTATATTGAGGGTCGTCCGTCGATCTACATTAACCCGTGGAGGGTAACGCAGCCTTCATCGCTCCCAGCCGATTTCATCCTGATCAGCGATGATCACTACCACCACTTTTCGCTGGGCGATATTGCAAAACTGCGCGGCCCTGATACGCGGCTGATCGCCCACGAACGCGCAGCGCGTGAACTTGAAGATTGTTTAGTGCTGCGCCCGTGGCAGAGCCTAACTTTCGGAAGATTCTGCGTCAAAGGGGTGCCAGCTTACCTTTTGAGCAAACGTGGGGCAAAGCCAGCTAGCCCAAGCCTCGGCTTCATCCTGTCGTTGAATTTTTATGACATTTATTACGCAGGGCTGACGAGCCTCATCCCGGAGATGGCCTCCCTGCGGCCAGATATTGCCATTTTGCCGGTCAACGGTGACCTCGCCATGTCACCCACTGAAGCGGCCGATGCTGTGCGCCAGATGCGTCCGCGTTGGGTTTTCCCCAGTCATTGGAGCCTCGCCACACGCGTTGATGCGTACCGGTTTGAGCGCGAAGTAGGTGCAGATGCGCAGGTGCTGCTACCCGCAATCCGGTAAATAAAATAAGGCGCCTCCTAACAGCAGAGGCGCCTCTTATTTTTTATATTCGATGCGAGTCCATTCGTTGCGCTTGAGTTAAGCTGCCCCTTTCAGAGGGCCATTGCCTAACCACGGCAGAACCCTATCATCAAGGCCGATTAATCGTGGATGCGCCTCACCGCGGATGACTGCGCCGTCGATCACGACGCGCGAAATATCATTGCGACCGGGGGCTTCGAACATCACATCCAGCAAACAACCTTCAATAATAGAGCGCAAACCGCGCGCCCCCGTCCCCTGCTTCATCGCAAGTTCGGCGGCCGCTTCAATGGCTGAGGGCTCGAAAACCAACTCTAGGTTATCGAGCGAGAGAAGCTGTTGATACTGCTTGACCAGCGCATTCTTTGGCTCTGTCAAAATGCGCATGAGCGCTTCGCGATCAAGTGGATCGACATGGACGAGCACGGGCAGGCGTCCCACAAATTCCGGAATTAGCCCATAACTCATCAAGTCTTCCTGACTGATCTGGCGCAGCAGCGCTGCCCGGTCTGTTTCGGCGCGCACCTGCTCGCGGTGAAAACCGATCGACCCCTTGCCACCAATACGCTTACTAATGTTCTCTTCGATGCCAGAGAACGTGCCGCCACAAATGAAGAGGATGTTGGTCGTATTGACCTGAAGAAACTCTTGATGTGGGTGCTTGCGACCACCCTGCGGGGGCACATTGGCCAGCGTGCCTTCGATAATTTTGAGCAGCGCTTGCTGCACCCCTTCACCCGAAACGTCGCGCGTAATCGATGGGTTGTCATTCGATTTGCGCGTGATCTTGTCGATTTCGTCGATATAGACGATACCTTTTTCCGCCCGCGCGATATCGCCATCGGCAGCCTGCACCAGCCGCAAGAGGATATTCTCGACGTCTTCTCCCACGTAGCCAGCCTCCGTCAGCGAAGTGGCATCGGCGATGCAGAAAGGCACATCGAGTACGCGCGCCAGCGTCTGCGCTAACAGCGTTTTGCCGCTGCCAGTTGGCCCAACGATCAGGATGTTGCTCTTCTCGAGTTCAACGCCATTGGCCACGCCTTCACTGCGAATTCGCTTGTAGTGGTTGTAGACCGCTACACTCAGCACGCGCTTGGCAAACTCTTGGCCGACGACATACTCATTAAGATGCTCCATGATCTCGCGCGGCGAGGGCAACCGTTCAAGCCGGAACTCTCGCTCAGTCTGCTGTTGGTACCCGGCGCTTTCCTCAAATAAAATGCGCTGGCACAGCTCGACGCAGTTATCGCAGATATAAACGCCATCAGGGCCGGAGATCAATCGATCGACTTCATCATGACTGCGCCGGCAAAATGAACAGCGCTGGCTGCCGGGGGTGTAATTCACTGACTATCCTCCAGACCTAGCTATTGTCGCTTCGGGATAAAATTCCCGAAGCATTCACCTCTGGCCTTAGGCCTTAAGCTTCTTGCCATTCTCAGCAGCGGTCAGCTTTGCACTTTCCAGCACTGCATCGATCAGACCGTACTCGACCGCCTGCTGCGCGCTGAAATACACATCACGATCGGTATCGCGTTCGATCACTTCGCGCTCGCGACCGGTATGGAGCATCAAAATCTCGTTGAGGCGGTCTTTCAAGCGCATGATCTCGTTGGCTGCGATCACGATATCGGAAGCTTGTCCTTGGGCGCCGCCAAGCGGCTGATGCATGTGGATCGTCGCGTTAGGCAGAGCATAGCGCATGCCATGCGAGCCGGCCGTCAGCAGCACTGTGCCGAAGCTCGCCGTTAGGCCAACGGCGGTCGTGCTCACCGGCGCGCTGATCTGCTGCATCGTGTCATAAATCGCCAACCCAGCATAGACTACACCGCCAGGCGAATTGATGAACATCTGGATCTGTCGATCAGGGTCTTCGCGCTGCAGGAACAACAACTGCGCTACGATCAAGTTCGCAATTTGATCGTTTACAGGCGTGCCCATGATGACGATGCGCTCTTTCAACAGCAACGAGTAGATGTCATAGGCGCGCTCACCGCGGCTGCCCTGCTCAATGACCATCGGGATGAGATTTGTCGGGTACATCACGCGGTTTCTCCTTTGTCTAAAGCTTCACCATCTTCGTTCGCCGCAGCCGCTTGATTGGCGGCAGCAGCTTCCACTACATCTTCTTCAACGTCTTCCTCTACATGTGCATGCTCGATCGTGGCCACTGCGTCACCGGTTTCAGCGGGCGCTTTCTCAGGCTCAGCGACCAGTTCAGGCGCTTCTCCCTTAGCGATCGCCGCAATACGTTCCATCGTTCGTGAACGCAGCAGATCGCTGCCGACGTTAGTGCGCAGCGCGCTCTGTTCGTGGAACATAGCGCGGATGCCTTCTCGCCGTTCCTCGTCAAAGCGCGTCAAAATGCGCTCGATCTCCGCATCGATATCTTCGCCGGTGATATCGATACGCTCGGCTTCAATCAACTTCAGCATGACGAGCTGCCGGCGCACATTGCGCTCAGCAGTTTCTCGATACTGCTCATACATGTCCTCAGTTGTGCGCTGGTAGATTTTCATGTAATCATCCAGCGTAATGCCCTGCTGCCGAAGCTGCGAGTCAAGCTGGCGCAAAAGCCTTTCAATTTCCTCTGCGACCATAGCCTCGGGATATTGTATTGTCGCCTGCTCCGCAATCGCATCAAGCGCCTGCAACATGTACTTTTCTTCAGCGCTTTTGGTGAAGTCATTAAGCATATTTTCACGAACGCGCATGCGCAGTTCAAGCAAGGTGAGGGGCTTCTCCTCATCTGCTGTCAGCCGCGCGGCAAAGTCATCGTTCAGCGGCGGCAGCGTGACCGTTTCCACGGCCTTAACAGTAACATCGAAATGGATAGTGCGGCCGCGAATGTCGTTGAAGTTCTCATCGTCTTCGGCTACGGTGATGTCGAAATGGCGAACATCGCCAGGCACTGCTCCAACCAGCGCATCAGAAAATCCATTGATCGGCTCGTGATCATTATCGAGGATGATCTTCGCATCGTGTTCATGCATGAACACATCATCGTTGTCCGGGTGATCGTGCGATGTTTCTTCCTCGTCCACATCGCTCGCTTCCACGTCGCTTTGAGCGGGCGTTTCAGCTTCGGCTGCCATCGCTGCGTCAGGCTCAGCGTCGATAAAATAAGCATGTACATCGGCCGTGATCCGGTCCCCAAGGGCAGCTGGCTTATGGCTTGGTTCGATCAAGGCTTCGCGTTCTTGCAAAAGCCGCATCATACGATCGACGGCCTCATCCTTGATTTCTGGAGCCTCGTAAGGGATGCGCACCGAGCGATAATCATTGAGTTCGACGATCGGCTGCAGCGGCACGACAAACGTCAGAGTCGGCATTGGATCAAGCTGGAAATCGGCCAGCGAGCCGGGGCCGTAAGGTTCAACCTCCGACTGCACCAGCGCCTCGCGATAAACGTCATTGCTCAACAACTCAACGGCATCTTCGAGAATTGCGCCTTCACCGAAATAATTCAAGATGACCCGGTATGGCGCTTTGCCCTTGCGAAAACCGGGGACATTCACGCGCTTTGACAGCTGGCGCGCGGCTTTCTGTTTAGCGTGATCTAACTTCTCGTGGTCAACTTCAACCGTCAGTCGCGCAGTATGGTCTTCTAGTCGTTCAACGTGAATGTTCAAGACGCTATTCCTTGCCGCAGGTGATGTGGTACAAGTCGGCATGATTATACAACGAGTAAATTTTGCAGACTAGGAAGGAATGTAAGAGGACTATCATATTTGTTTGAGTTGGGGAAGGAGGGACTCGAACCCTCACCTCGTAAGAGACATGATCCTAAGTCATGCGCGTCTGCCAGTTCCGCCACTCCCCCGCGCTTCTGATTATAATCAAGCGGTATGTTCGGCTCAAGAGCAATTACTTGAAATCCATCTTGGAAATGTCGGAAAAATCCGTCATATCCATCTCGCCAACGCGCATCAAAATGCCAGCGATCATCACTTGCGCAAATTGGAAGAGGGCGCGCATTTGGTTGATGCGTTCCAAATAGTGTTCCGCAAGCTGACGGTTTTCTTCAGTCATCGATTCCATGCTGGCGGTGAGCTGGCGCGCATTCTCCTCCATGACGGAGAGCGCACGTTCGACATCGCGCATTTCGCGGCCAGCCAAAATATTGGTGATAATCTGCCAGAAATCGGTTTCCGCCTCATAGAACTTGCGGCGGCCGCTGGTGCCCCGCACCCAAACTTCGCGCACCATGCCCGCATTTTCAAGCGTGCGCATATTCATGCTGGCATTGGCCTTAGAGATGCCCAAACGCTCGACGAAATCATCGAGGCACAATGGTTTAGGGCTAAGCAGAAGCGCGCCATACATTTGCCCCATCACCTTGCTGAAACCGAAGTAGGCGGCAAGCTGGCTTAACCCATGCAGCATGCTATCATGAACCGCGCCCAGTTCCTTCTCGCCATGGCTGCTTCCGTTTGCTTCGCCCACCATTATTCTTTTACCTAACGCTCACCCATTCGGACAGCCGTCGTTTATAAACGCAGCACTCAAATTTAGAGATACTTGACGATATTGTAAACTTAATACGAAATACTGACAACACCGAGCGTTAAGTGACCACCTACTCATCCGCCTACTCATAACGCAGCGCATCGATCGGGTTGAGTGCGGCAGCGCGGTTGGCTGGGTAAAGCCCGAAAAAGATACCGATGGCGAGCGAGATTGCAGTCGCAAAAACGACACTCGAAAGCTGAATAGACACTTGTAGATTGGGAAGAAATGCCGAAACCCCAAGCGCGCCTAATACAGCTAGTGCGATACCGATCGCGCCACCAACCAGCGACAGCACCGTCGCTTCGGTCAAAAATTGAAGCTGTATATCGCGGCGCTGCGCGCCAACGGCCTTACGCAGGCCAATCTCGCGCGTGCGCTCAGTCACGGTGACCAACATGATGTTCATGATGCCAATGCCGCCCACCAACAGCGAAATTCCGGCGATCACAGCGAGAAAGATCGTAAGCAGGCCGGTAATTTGCGCTAACGAAGACAATAAATCAGTTTGCGTGAAAACAAGGAAGTTGTCTTCATCACGAAAATTGATGCGGCGCTCCTCGCGCAAGGTTTGCCGAATTTGCTGCGCGACAAGGTCAACACTGTCCTCATCGCGCGCCTGCACCAAGATATTGGTCACCCGTTGCGTGCCGGTCAGATCGCGCTGGCCGCTTAAACGGGTTTGCGCTGTCGTGATCGGCACAAAGATCAGGTCATTCTCATCGCCGCCGAAAGCCGTCCCGCCCGCCTGATCCATCACCCCAACAACACGGAATGTGACGCCGCCGATACGGATGCTCTGCCCGATCGGAGAGCGCTCAGGGAACAACCGTTCCACCACTGTCAGGCCAACAACAGCGACGCGAGCTAGCCCATCCACATCGGCCTGTTCAATGAAACGGCCGGCGATCACAGAACGATTACGCAGTTCTAGAAAATCAGGAGTGACGCCGCGGATGCGCCCGCTCGTCTGCCGTCCTTCGAACGTCGTCGGTCGAGTGAGGTTTAGCTGCGGCATGACGCGCGCGGCATCGGGCACCCGCGACAAATCTTGCAGCGCGCGCGCATCATTGAGCGTGAGCGGAACAGTTTCCCCTCGTTGGTTCTCGCCCGGAAACACGATAATTAAGTTAGTGCCGAGGCCGAGAAACTGCGCGCGCACAAAATCTTCAACCGCCTGCCCTAGCGAGACCAACACGATCACTGCGGAGACGCCGATCGTAATGCCGAGCATCGTCAGCGCGGAACGCAGTTTGTTGGCGCTTAGGCCAGAGAGCGCAACGCGAATATTTTCGCGGACACGGGTTAACATCGCATCACTCGAAACGCAGCGCGTCGATCGGGCGCATGCGGGCTGCTCGGCTGGCTGGATAAAGCCCGAAGAAGATGCCGATAAAACTGCTGACCGCCGTGGCCAAGATGACCGCGTCTGGCGTGATCTCAAGCGCAAGGTTAGGCACTAAAAGGCCACCGACAAATGTGATGACCCCGCCAAAGACAATGCCCAAACCGCCACCGACCAGAGCTAACACAAGGCTCTCAATCAGAAACTGCGTCATGATATCAGACCCGCGCGCGCCGACCGCTTTACGCAGGCCGATTTCTCGAGTGCGTTCGGTCACCGAGACCAGCATGATGTTCATAATCCCGATTCCCCCCACCAACAGCGAAATCGCGGCAATTAGGCTGAGAAAGACGGTCAAAATGCCCGTCACCTGTCCGAGCGAGTCGAGCAAATCCGCCTGATTAATGATGGTGAAATCCTGCTCGCCCTGAAAATTGATGCCGTGGGCATCGCTCAGAAAACTTTCGATCTCCAGCGTGGCCTGCGCCATATGCCGTTCAGAGAGCGCTTGAATGTGCAGCACATCCACGCGATAGCCGCCGTCTCGCGTGCGCGCTTGCGCCATGCGCGTTTGCGCCGTTGAGATGGGGATGAAAACCACGGCATTTTGATCGCCCAGCGCGCCGATGCCGCCGCCCTGCTCCTCCATCACGCCGATGACGGTGAAGACGCGATCATTGATCTGCACCATTTGCCCAACAGCTTCGAAGTCGCGCCCCCCGAACAAACGCTCGACCACTGTGACGCCCAGCACAGCCACGCGCGCCGTTGTCTCGATATCTTCAGGGCGGATAAATTCGCCCTCGCGAACTGGCCAATTGCGAATCTCTGCGAAATTAGGTGTGACACCGCTGGCAACCAAGCGCATGCTGTTTGAGCCAGAGACGATCACGGCCGGAAGGCTGAATTCCATCGCGACTTGCCGGATGCTCGGCGCAACCGACGGGTTGGCTAATGCCGCAGCTTCCACGGTGGTGAGCGGTTGAATCGTGGTGCGCGTGGCGCTGGCTGGCGGCGAAGAAAACACAAACAACACATTCGACCCCAATGCTTGGAATTCGGCAGCGATAAAGCGTTCCACGCCCCGCCCCAAGCTTGCCAAGCCGATCACTGCGCCGACACCGATGATGATGCCCAGCGTCGTCAAGATCGAGCGCAGCCGGTTGGTCAGCAGTCCATCGATCGCAACACGAAAGCTTTCAAGCAGATTCATCGCGTTCTAGTCAGTTATACTCTTCGCGCGAACCACCGTAATAAACATCTTCGAAGACCGCCTGCATTTCGTCAGCTTCCGACGGCCGTTCGGCTTCGCCAGCGATCAGAGGCTGCGCAACCGCGCGATCGGCGATGATTTTGCCGTCCCGCAGCATAATCACGCGTTCGGTATGGCGCGCGATCCATGGATCGTGAGTGACAAAGACGACGGTAATCCCCTGTTCACGGTTCAAGCGCTGGAAAATTTGCATCACTTCGGTGCCGCTGCGCGAGTCGAGGTTGCCGGTCGGCTCATCGGCGAGGATCATCGCTGGTTCATTAACGAGCGCCCGAGCAATGGCGACGCGCTGCTGCTGCCCTCCTGAGAGTTCACTCGGCAGATGATCTAAGCGCGCGCCCAACCCCACCGCTTCTAACGCTGCCTTGGCGCGCTTGGTGCGATTGGCTGCTCCAGCGTAGATCAGCGGTAGCTCAACCTGTCGCAGCGCAGTAGTTCGCTTCAGCAAATTGAAGCTTTGAAACACGAAACCGATCTTCTTGTTGCGCACGACCGCCAGCTCGGCCTCGCTTAGGCGGCTGACGTTGACACCGTCTAGGTAATACTCGCCCGTGGTCGGCTGGTCAAGCGCGCCAAGGATGTTCATTAAGGTGCTTTTGCCTGAGCCAGAAGGCCCCATGATCGACACAAATTCGCCTTCAGCAATCTGCAAGTCGACGCCGCGCAGGGCGTGAACCTCGATGTCGCCCATCTTATAGACCTTGCTGATGCCGCGAATGTCGATAACGATCTTGCGACCGTCTTCATTTGGAGAGGACGGCCCATTCGATTTGGCGTTCGATTTGGCGTGGTTAAAGAGACGCAGCACGTCACGGCCCTCCCTGCGGCCCTGTGAATGGAACGAATGTCCCGCGCGGCAGCAGCACGACGCGATCGCCGGCCTGCAGCCCGCCGAGAATTTGGCTTTCAAAATCTCCGCGCAGGCCCAGTTCCACCTCCACCTCCGTAAAACGACCAGAAGAACGTTCAATAGTGACGAAGGCGCGCCCGGTCGCACGGTCAATGCGGATGAAACGGTTTGGAAGCAGAAGGGCTTGCTCGATTTCGTCAACAATGATCGTCGCAGTGGCGCTCATGCCCACCCGCAGCGGAGCCTCAGTGGCGTCGAGCGCTACGCGCACAGGATAAGTCACGAGCTGCCCCACTGCGATTGGAGCGATGGCGACGCGCTCAACGCGGCCGGTCACACGCTGGTCGGGCAGGGCATCCAGATTAAAGTTGACCAACTGCCCGGTTTCAACTTCAACGATATCGATCTCATCAATCGAGAGATCCACATAGAACTTGCTGCTATCGACGAAAACGAAGGCTGGGGCGCCGCTGGGAGGCGGTTGGCCCTCGACGAGGTTCACCTGCGCGACAATGCCGTCAAAAGGAGCGACGATCTGTGCTCGGGCGCGCGCAGCCTCAGCTTGGCGCACCGCAAGTTCCGCCCGCATCAGGTTCAACTCGGCCAGCTCGATCTCGATATCGGTAGCGCCATTGAGCAGCCGGTCGAGCTGCGCTTGTGCCGCGACCAACGCCGCATTGGCGGAAGCGACCGAGCCTTGGTTTGCGGTTCTCCCGGCAACAGCCTCGGCATTGGCATCGGCAATAGCGACGCCGAACTCCGCCTGATTTAGACCCGCAGTGAAACTGCCTGCCGAGGGCGCGGCAGAGGGGAAACTGGGAAGCAGCCCGGCAAGCGCAGCATTCACTTGGTTAACGAGGTCAGGCGGCACATCGACATCGTCGGGGATGAGAGCCCCCACGTCGAAACTTGGGCCTGCAGCAGGCTGGCTGAGGGCTAGATCGCGTTGAAGCTGCGCCTGCCAGAGCTGATTGCGCGCCAGTTCGCTTTGCAGCCGCGCGATCTCCGCCTGCTGCGGCGTGACGCCCGTCGACAGCGCCGCATTAACGGACGCTTGCGCGCTGGCCACTGCGGCCCTCGCGACAGCAATGTCTTCTTCGCGAGCCGGCGCAGTGAGCGCATCGAACGCGATCCGCTGAAGCTCTAAGGCGACGAGCGCATTTTCAACCAGTATATCGAGGTCGGTCGTGTCGAGGCGCGCGAGCACAGTCCCTGCCGGCACCCATTCGCCAGCCTCAACGGTGACCTCGTGTACAATGCCGGTCTGTTCGAATGCCAGCAAGCTCTGGCGAGCTGGCAGCACGGTGCCGGTCGCGCCAACGGTGACGCGAAGCGTATCGATGCGCGCTTCGGTTTCATCGAGCACCTGCGCGGCGCGCGCTTCAAGCGCCTCGCGCTGGCGCGATACCAGTGCCGTTTGCGCGATGTAAAGCGCGGCGACAACCGTTCCAACGATCAGCACAAGCCTGAGCAACCGCTTCATGGTTCGTCCCTATCCGCCCAAGAACGGAATCGTATCGCCAGATAGATCAACCGCGACCACATCGCCTTCGCGCAGCCCTGCTACTACTTCGCTGTTGTCCTGCCCTTGCAACCCCAGTGTGACGCTCACCTCACGCAGGGTTCCATCAGGCTCAAGCAGGTTGACGAAGGCATCGCGCCGCAGTCGGTCTAACCGTATGTACTGGTTGGGCACGACCAAAACATCAGACCGCGTCTCCACAACGACAGCCGCCTCGGCGGTCATGCCAACCCGCGCGCGCGGGTCTTGAGTGAGTAAGCGCACAAGGACATCGTAATTGACAATGCCGGCATTGTTCGTGCCCACCAGAGCGATGCTCTCTAACACAGCGTCGAGCGCGACCTCCGGCAAAGCATCAAGCCGCACGCGCGCCGGCGCTCCCTCTCGGATTAATCGCACGTCTATCTCATCGACCTGCACAACCAAATGGAGTTCCGACAGATCGGCCAACTCAACGATCGGCACCCCAGGCAGCGCCAGCTCACCCACCTCAGCATTCACTGACGTGACGATGCCATCGAACGGGGCGACCAAACGCTGGCGACCGAGCGCAATTTGCGCCTGATCGCGTTCAATACGCGCCGCAGCGATCGCGGCCTCGGCGCGATCGAGCTCAAACTGCGATGGCCCCGCCTGCAAGCGCTCCAGCTCGCGCTGCGCCTGTGCCAGCCGCGCATAGGCCGCATTCACATCGGCTGGCCGGCCCTCGCGCAGAGCTTCGAGCTGCAAACGGGCAACTTCGACATTAAATGACGCCTGTCCTACTCGAGCATCAAGCAGCGCATAGGCCGCTTCTGGTTGATCGCCAGGTGCGGTAGCACGCGCCTGCACAGCATCGGCGAGCGCCTGCTGCGCCTGCTCGTAAGCTAACTCAGCAGCGCGTAGATCTTGCGGAGAGACGGCATTTAGCACCGCCGATACAGCGCCCTGTGCGCTCTGTACGTTCGCCCGTGCGATGCGCAGCTGCGCTTCATCAGGCCCAGCTAACAGTTGGTCGCGCTGTAATTCGGCCACTCTCAAAGCAATTTCGGCCTGCTCAAGCGCCAAGCGTTGCGGTTCATCGGTCAGTTGAACGAGCACATCGCCTGCGCGAACGAACGCGCCCGGCTCCACAAAACGCTCGTTGATGCGGCCGCCGCCGCTAAAGCTCAACTGGCGGGTACGGTTGGCTTCAAGTGTGCCTATCGCGCTGACGGTCACCTCAATCGTGCCCCGCCCGACGGTGTGAAGCTGCAAGTTACGATTGAGCGCGGGAGTACTGGCCAGCCGGTTAGCACTCACGACAAAGACGACAACCGGCAGCGCTAGCGTTACAAAGATAAGGACGAAGATAGATCGGCGAATCGACATCGAGGTCAGCCGATAATCACCAACGATACATCGATCATCATAGGCCTAGATGAAATCCCAAACAAGGCAAACTTTTTCCTTGCTCCAAATTGTCGCCAGCTCAAATGTGCCCAAGATTAATACGACCTCCCAGCAGTGTTAAAAATCGACTGGTAGGAACCTTTCGTCGATGGTAATATCGATGTGTGATCTTTCACAATTTCAATTCAATGGTCACCCTCAACAGGAGAGCCGTGCGATCATGCCGTCGACTATCCCAGATATTGTGATCAGCCGCCTGCCCATTTATCTCCGCGCGCTTGAACGGCTCGCTCAGGAGGGACACGAGGTGACATCTTCCCACGAGCTGGGCAAACGCCTCGGCATCAGTTCGGCCCAAATTCGCAAAGATTTGTCGCACTTCGGCGGTTTTGGCAAGCAAGGCACCGGTTACTCGATTAGCCGCCTGCGCGAAGAACTGCGCAGCGTCCTTAAAGTCGAACGTGAGTGGGAGGTAGCGCTGATCGGCGCCGGCGACTTAGGCAGCGCGGTAGCTCGCTATCGAGGTTTCGCGAATCGCGGTTTCCATATCGCCTACGTCTTCGATTCTTCGCCCGAGAAAATTGGCCGGCAGATTGGCGCGTATACCATCTACCCGCTCGATCAACTACAACAGATCATCAAAGACCACGGCATAAAAATTGCTATGATCGCAACGCCGGCCGAAAGCGCGCAGGAAGTTGCCGACTTGCTGATAGAGGCTGGAGTGAAAGCGATCCTCAATTACGCGCCGATCAATCTCAAGGTGCCTGAGGACGTTCATGTACAGTACATCGACCCCGTACTACACCTACAGCGCATGACGTATTACCTCGCTTGAGGCGCGCGCTATCGCGATTGGCGGCGCAAAAAAGTTATGCCCCTTGCAAAATACGCCGCAACAGCGCTGGATCGTTGAGCGCACGGCCAGCGCCGACCGCCACAGCGATCATCGCATTATCGGCGCGAAAGACAGGGACGCCGGTTTCGCGCGTCAAGAAGGTTTCAATGCCGCGCAGCAGCGCCCCACCGCCAGTGAGGACGATGCCGCGGTCGATAATATCTGAAGCCAACTCTGGAGGTGTGGCAGCCAGCACACCCTTCAACACATCAGCAATCTGATCAAGCGGTTCTTCCATCGCTTCGACCACCTCGCCCGTCGTCAACGTGATCGTGCGGGGCAAGCCGCTTACGTTATCTCGGCCCTGCACTTCCATCGACAGCTCTTCCGGCTGCGGCACGGCCGCGCCGATCTGAATCTTAACCGACTCAGCCGTCGGCTGGCCGATCGTGAGATTATATTTGCGGCGTACATAGCTAATGATCGCTTCGTCAAGCCGCAGACCGCCGAGACGACCGCTTTCCGCACGGACAATATTGTTCATCGTCAGCACTGCCGCTTCGGTGATGCCACCGCCGATGTTGACGACCATATCACCGGCCGGCGTTCCAACCGGCAGCCCGGCTCCAATGGCTGCCGCCAGTGGTTCCCAGATCAAAAACGCCTCTCGAGCACCAGCTGAAATAGCCGCTTCATGCACCGCCCGCTTCTCAACGCTGGTGACGCCGTAAGGCACGCTGATCATCACCGTCGGCCGGAACAAGCGCATCCGCCCTGCAATCTTGCTGAAGAAGTGCCGCAGCATGGCTTCGGTCACCTCATAATCGGCGATCACGCCGTTTTGCAGCGGGCGGATGATTTGAATGTCTTCGTCATCAACCTTGCCGAGCATCTCGCGAGCTGGCTGGCCAATCTCGACGATACGTTCATCTTCCGTCGTCAGCGCGACCAGCGTCGGCTCTTGCAAGACGATCTGTTCGTTCTCGTAGATCAGCACATTCACTGTGCCCAGATCGACACCTAATCGTTTATCAAACAATCCCATTGTGTTCGTCCATCCGGCAGGCGGGGAGACCTCACCAGCATAGGCGTTGGTCAACTTCTGATGGCATTATACCATATCCATTTTTCATCACAGAGACCTGCCAAACAAGCTGCCACGGCATCAATGATCAACACAAACGCCCAGACGCTGATCGCATCTGGGCGTGGACAGATGTAACTTCTCTCTGCAAGCCGCTATGATTCGTGGCTGTCGTTTTCAATGATTCGCATCACCTGACTGCCGCGAGACTGGATCTTGCGCTGAATCTTGAGCGCAAGCTCGGCACGGCGCAGCTCCAGGGTCGCTGCTCGGTTCTGCTCCGGTGGCACTCCTTCGGCCATCATTTTAGCGGCATGCGCGCGCGCCGCTTCGATCGCTTCTAAATCGATCTCATAGGATGACTCGGCTAGATCAGCCAAAACCACCACTTTATCGGGGCGCACATCTACGACCCCACCGTAAATGGCGAAGGATTCCTCTGCTCGCCCCTTACGGATGATCAGTTCCCCGAAACCAAGCGTCGTCAGCACTGGAGCATGGCGAGGCAGTACGCCCATCGTGCCCTCCGACGCTGGAATAATGACCATATCGGCCTCGGGTTCGCTGAAGACCAGCTTTTCCTGCGTCACGACTTCAACCGCAATCGGCATGAGGCTGCCTTTCTACGCTTCTTGTAGAGACTCTTCGTAACGCTGTAGGACGTCTTCGATCGGCCCGGCCATATAGAAGAGCTGTTCTGGAATATGATCGACCTCGCCGTCGAGGATCATCCGGAAACCGCGCACAGTGTCTTTCACGCGCACGTAGCGCCCCTCACGGCCGGTGAACTGCTCGGCGACTTTCATTGGCTGGCTGAGGAACAGCTCAATCTTACGAGCGCGGGCGACGAGCAGCTTGTCATCATCTGAAAGTTCATCGATGCCAAGGATGGCGATGATGTCCTGCAGATCCTTGTAGCGCTGCAGCACCTGCTGCACTTCGCGCGCAGTGCGATAATGCTCTTCGCCAACGACCAGCGGATCGAGGATCTTGCTGGTGCTCGCCAGAGGATCCACTGCCGGGAAGATCGCGCGCGCGGCGATCGAGCGCTCCAGCGCGATCGTCCCATCAAGATGGGTGAACACAGCCACGGGAGCCGGATCGGAATAGTCATCTGCCGGGACGTAGACCGCCTGCATCGACGTGATCGAGCCAGTACGGGTCGAGGTAATGCGCTCTTGAAGCTGGCCCATCTCATCGGCTAGCGTCGGTTGATATCCCACTGCTGACGGCATGCGCCCAAGCAAAGCCGAGACTTCCGCGCCAGCCAGCGAATAGCGGAAGATATTGTCGATGAAAAGCAGCACATCGCGGCCTTCGTCGCGGAACTGTTCCGCCATTGCTAAACCGGAGAGCGCCACACGCAGGCGGACGCCGGGCGGTTCGTTCATCTGACCGAAGACCATCGCCAGCTTGTCGAGCACCCCAGCCTCTTTCATCTCATAGTAGAGCGCTGTCCCTTCACGAGTGCGCTCACCCACGCCGGCGAATACCGATAGACCAGCATGTTCAGTTGCGATCGAGTTGATCAGCTCCTGAATGGTCACGGTCTTGCCGACGCCAGCGCCGCCGAAGATCCCCGTTTTGCCGCCTTTCGTCATCGGCGCGATCAAGTCGATCACTTTCAAACCAGTCTCAAAAACTTCGATGCGCGTCGATTGTTCTTCAAATTCCGGCGCAGGGGCATGAATTGGGCGCCGGATGACGTCATCAGGCACAGGGTCACCCATGTCGATCGGCCGGCCAAGCACGTTAAATACGCGCCCCAGCGACGCCGCCCCCACCGGCACTGCGATCGGCTGGCCGGTCGCAAAGGCAGGCACGTTGCGGCGCAGGCCGTCGGTGGTATCCATCGCCACCGTGCGCACGGAATTGTTCCCGAGATGCATCTGCACCTCGAGGATCAAATCTTCATCATTTTCACGTGGCACACGAATTGCATCGAAGATGTCTGGAAGCTGGCCGGGCGGAAACTCAACATCAACCACTGCACCCAGAACTTGGGAAACACGCCCCTCAATTTCGCTCATCGTCTCTCTTCTCTCCTCGTCTCCGCAAGCGCCTGCTACGCATGGGGCTCGGCGACTGACAGCGGCTGCTGCGATTTCAAAATCTCATTGGCCATCTTATCAATTGAAGCTTGAAGCGCCTCGGCGCCGCCAACGATGTCGAGAATCTCGCTAGTGATGCCGGCTTGACGCGCCTTGTTGTAATCCAACGTCAAATCTTCGGCGAGACCGGCCGCATTGTCTGAAGCGTTGCGCATCGCGATCATACGGGCCGAGTGTTCGCTCGCTTGGCTTTCCAAAACCGCTTGATAAAGTTGAAGTTGGGTGAAACGCGGGACGATCTCATCAAGAATGGCCGCCGCGCCCGGCTCATACTCATAATCAAGCGAACCGGCTGTCACATGCGGCGCATCTTTGATATATTCGGAAACCACCTTATCATCCGTTTCATAGGGCACGAGAGGCAGCAGCCGCAGCACTCGCGGATGCTGCGCCAGCGTATTGATGAAATCGGTATAGGCCACCAGCACCTCATCGACCGCACCGCTCAAGAATTCTTCTGTTGCGATACGGACGACAGGTGAGAGATGCGCAATCGAGGCTTCAGCGGGATTACTGAAGTCAGCGATCAAGTTTTCACGCAAGCGCACCAGCGAATCGCGGCCCTTACGGCCGATAGCGATATAGCGATACTCTCTGGGAATCCGCTCAGTGAAGCGGCGGGCAGCGCGCAGCACGTTAGTATTATAGGCGCCGGCCAAACCACGATCCGATGTAATCAAGATGACCAGCGCGGTTTTGACTTCCTCTCTCGGCGTCAGCAATGGGTGGAGCGGCACCCCCCGCGTTGAGGAGTTTTGTACATTGAGCAAAATTTCCCACGCTTTTTCAGCAAAGGCGCGGCTGGCAAGCACGCGCGCCTGCGCCTTGCGCACGCGCGAAGCGGAAACCGCCTCGAGCGCACGCGTGATTTGACCAATATTCCTGACGCTGCGGATGCGCTTTTTGATCTCACGAGCGGTAGGCATCTGACATCCTTTCTAGTACGCTAGGATACCAGCGCTAGTTGAAGCTCGCATTGAACTCTTCGATCGCCGCGCGCAGCTTGGCCTCGATCTCGTCCGAAACTGCTTTCGTTTCTTCGATCGCATCGGCGATCTCAACGTACTGACTGTGATAGGCGCGCAGAAAGCTGTTCTGCCAATCTTTGATGCGATTGACTGGGATCGTGTCGAGCATGCCGCGCGTGCCAGCGTACAGAATGGCTACCTGATCGGTTAACGGCAACGGCTGGTACTGCTGCTGCTTCAGCAGCTCGGTCAAACGCAGACCGCGATCAAGCTGGCGCTGCGTCGCTTTGTCGAGGTCTGAACCAAACTGCGCAAAAGCCGCCAGCGAGCGGAACTGCGCGAGGTCAAGGCGCAGACCACCAGCGACCTTCTTCATGGCTTTGGTCTGCGCATCGCCGCCCACGCGGCTCACACTGATGCCAACGTTAATGGCGGGCCGCTGGCCGGCATTAAATAGATCTGCCTCGAGGAAAATCTGGCCGTCGGTGATCGAGATGACGTTTGTCGGGATGTAAGCGGCCACATCACCCAGCAGCGTTTCGATGATCGGCAGCGCCGTCAAGCTGCCGCCTCCGCGTTCCTCGCTCAACTGGGCGGCGCGTTCGAGCAGGCGGCTGTGCAAATAGAACACATCGCCCGGGTAGGCTTCGCGGCCGGGCGGGCGGCGCATGAGCAGCGAGACCTGACGATAAGCCCACGCATGTTTGGATAGGTCGTCGTAGACGATCAAGGCGTCCTTGCCATTCTCCATGAACCATTCGCCCATGGCACAGCCCGCGTAGGGCGCGATGTACTGAAGCGCAGCCGCCTCGGAGGCCGTGGCCACGACGACCGTGGTATATTCCATCGCCCCATATTCTTCAAGGAGCGCCACCAACCGCGCGATCTCGCCGCGCCGTTTACCAATGGCGACATAGATGCAGTACAGGTCTTTGCCCTTTTGGTTGATGATCGTATCGATAGCAAGCGCCGTCTTGCCCGTCTGGCGATCGCCGATGATCAATTCGCGCTGGCCACGGCCGATCGGCGTCATCGCATCGATGGCGACGATGCCCGTCTGCACCGGCCGGCTCACGTTTTGGCGTTCCATCACGCCCGGCGCGATACGCTCGACATTGTAATATTCCGTTGAGTCGATCGAGCCGCGCCCGTCAACTGGCTCGCCCAGCGCGTTGACCACACGGCCAACCAGCCCCATCCCCACCGGCACCGAGGCGATACGACCCAGCGGGCGCACTTCGTCGCCTTCATTGATCGTATCATATTCGCCCATGATGATGACGCCGACGTTGTCCTTTTCGAGATTGAAGGCGATGCCGGCGGAGCCATTGCTGAAGCGCACCAACTCGCTAAAGCGAATGTTGGCTAGCCCAGAAACCCGGGCGATGCCATCGCCGACTTCCTCGACGAACCCGACCTCGACTGACTCTATGGACGGGGTGTAGTCCTTCACTTGGTTCAGGAAAGACTCGAAGATGTTGCTGGAGATTTCCGCCATGTGGTTCTCCTAATTCAATAGGCGATACTCTCGGTAGACAGCGTTCAATTGGTGCCGCAGTTTGGCACTCAAAAAGCCACTCAAAAAGGTGTTAGCTTGCGGCAAAACTGTTAACTGCTCAGATTTTAATCGATCGAAAGAAACATGTCCACTTTTTCACAAAGCCCATCTTCCTAATGCGCGGATAAAGATGCGCTGTCCTCCTTAAAGAACCAAACGCCTCATTTACCATTCTCCTGCAAGTCACCCAGTTCAACCGAACGGCGATAGGCAGCCCAGACCGCGTCGGCGATCACTGTGCGCAGCCGCCCTTTTTCCAGTTCGTAGATCGCTGCGGCCGAAGTGCCCCCCGGGCTGGTCACTTGATTGCGCAGAGGCGCCGGGTGCATGTTCGACCGCATAGCATACTCCACAGAACCGCGCATGGTTTGCAGCACCAGCCTTTCGGCATCGCGCCGCGCGAAGCCAAGATGGACGCCCGCATCAATGAGCGCCTCCATAAACATAAAGACATAAGCCGGCCCGGTTCCGCTGAGCGCAGTCGTCATATCGAGATACTTTTCGTCTTCCATAAAAATTTCTTCGCCCAGCGCACCTAGCAACATGCGCGCTTGCGCGCGCTGCGCTTCGAGAACGGCTGGTGTCGCGGTCCACACTGTAATTCCCTGACCGATCTGAGCCGGCGTATTCGGCATAGCACGCACGACCTGCGGGTTACCAAGGCCTTTTGCGATCGTGCTCATGCGCACACCAGCCAAGATGCTCACGATCAAAGACACATGTCCCACGGCGCTGTTTAGCGATGCAGCCACCGCCCTCATCACCTGCGGCTTTGTTGAAAGGACGAGAATATCAGCTTTGCTGACGGCCTCGGAGTTGCTGGGGGTATAGTGCAGGCCATAGCGAGCCACCAGTTCATGCCCGCGATCTTCACGTGGATCAGCGGCGATGAGCTGATCACCGCTCAACAATTTTCGGTCGAGCAGGCCTTTGATCATCGCTTCAGCCATCACGCCGCTGCCGATGAAAGCGATCTTGCTGCTATCCAGTGACATCGCGAGTCCCCTATTCCAGCGCTATCAATTGATCGTGAACGACTCGAACTGCGGCCCGTTGTAACTCATCACATAAAAGGCGCGCTCGCGGCCTTCATATGTTTCACGCAGAAAATCGGTCGCAACAAAGCCTTGACCAAACAGACGCTCGAAAACCACGCGGCTGTGCGAGCGCCAGCGCTGCGCCAATGCAGGATTTTCCAGCACCATCCGTTTGTAATCCAGCGGGATCTCCACCAGCGCGAGCGAACTTACAGGCTCGGCGATCGTCTCGGAAGGCAACAGCGACCCATCCGCAGCAACCACGGTCGGATTGAGGATGACCGTATCCGCCTCGCGATATTGGCTGAGCGTCAAATCGACCCGATGGCCGAACAGACGCTCTTCCACACGCCGGTTGGTCACCCACCACTCGACGATGAAGCGGTCGCTGCTGCCGAGCGTGGTCAAATGCCCCTCTGGCGAGGCTCCGTAATAGTCGCGCCGAAACTGCGGGCAAATGGCGCCGAGCTTGCGAATATTCAGATGCGCATTTGCTGCTAGCAGGGGGTCAAACGTCCAAACGACCAACCGAATGCCCTGTGTCATCGCAAGATCGCGCTGCGCCAGTTTAAGCCTGAAGCCGATGCTGCGTCCCCTGTATTCTGGCAGCACTACCATTCGTTTGGAGACGAGCTGCAAATTCGCCATCGCTGGCCGGCGCGTCTCCTCTATATTAGTGCCGAGAAACCCCACCAGCGTCCCCACTGCACGATCAGCATCGAACGCGGTGAGAACATGCCCGCCGTGATTGGCCAGCGAAAACAACATGTGCGCTGGGATCACTGACTCGATTTCATCTCCCCAGTAGACGCGCTGCAGGGCCACAACCGCGCGCATATCCTCCAGCGCATGCAGAGATTTGATCGCGATTTCACTCATATCGCCTCTTTAAAGCACCTGCGGCCGCCGGCGAAACGAATAACGAATCATCGGCCAGCCATAACGACGCCCACGCATGTACGTCATCACCGTGTCTTCAAAACGGCGCGGGCGAATGCGAAAGTAATCAAACAAATTGCCCAGCCGGGCTGTCCGGTTGGCTGCCAGAATGTCGAGCCATTGATGCGTGATCAGCGAGCGTGGCAGCACGCGATCATAAACAGCCGTAGCCCAGCGCAGCATGTAAGGAGGAACCGGAATAATGACTCGCTGCGCATGCGAAACGCGCATAATCGTTCGTATCAGATCGCCTAGTGTGATATATTCTGGCCCGCCCACTTCAATTACAGCATCAACGGTATCGATCGTATCCAGCGATCTTACAAGCGCGGAGACGAGATCGTCAACATAGATCGGATGGACGACCACTTCACCCCGCCCGGGCATAAAGAAAACCAGCGGATTCGTTCGAAGCTGCATGGCGATATGGTTAAAGAATGCGTCTTCCTCGCCGAAGACCAGCCCTGAACGTAAGATTGTATAGGCAAGCCCACTCGCCTTGAGCGTCTCCTCGACCATGCCTTTATAGCGCAGCAGAGGAAAAGCTGAAGAGGGACTGGCCCCGAGATGGCTGACTGTGATGATCCGTCCCACGCGCGCCGCGCGCGCCGCGGTGACCAAGTTACTGGTGCCGACCAGCTCAATACGTTCGAGATCGCGGCTGCGCCCCCACCACTGCGCATTTTCAAGGTGAATGATAACATGCACACCGGTGACTGCGCGGAACAACGCCTCTTCGTCAAGCACATTACCGAGGACAATCTCCGGCGAGGTTGGCCACGGAAGCTGTGCCGCGCGTTTAGCGTTCAGCAGGCAGCGAACAGGGTAACCTTCCGCCATCAGCCGCGCGACAAGGTGGCGACCAATGAAACCCGTTGCGCCTGTGACCAGTATCATCGCTCCTCCAAAACGGATATTATAGCAAGTGTGCCGGCATTGATCATGCGCGTTCTATCGGGCCATTGGGCGTCGCCGAGTTAGCTTGTGGCTAGGACCGAAAGTCCGTTCCACCGGCAAATTCTTCACGCATCGAGATTTAGGATGATAATTGATCTCCATATAAAGCGAGAGATTATCATTCACAGATTGCGCACAAGGACGATGCCCGCCATGCAACCCTACAGCAGTGATGGTGTTTTTCCTTTTATAATGACCGCTTTCAAGCGGGTGCAGCTTCGTAATCAATAGTACTGGTTAAGCTGCATAGGTGGAGCGGAGGAACTGCCGTGGAACGACGACGTGCAGTCGTAACGGGAATGGGAATCATTTGCCCAGTCGGCAACAGCGTGGATGAGGCTTGGCAGAATGCGGCTGCTGGCAAAACCGGCATCGGCTACATCACCCAGTTTCCCACGGATAGGATCGAGATTCACTTCGGCGGAGAGGTCAAAAACTTCGACCCCGAAGCTTTACTAGGACGGCGCGAGGCGCGGCGCACTGACCGGGTCACGCAGCTGGCGCTCTACGCCACCCAGCAGGCGATAACGGACTCCGGAATCGAAATTACAGACGAAAACCGGTATGACATCGCTTGCGTCGTTGGTTCGGGCATCGGCGGCATCTGGACGCTGTTCGAGGGAGTTCGCGCGTTCATTGAAAAGGGCAGCAAAGCCGTCAGCCCGTTAATGGTGCCTATGATGCTGCCCGATGCAGCTTCGGGCAAGATCTCCATGACCTATGGCCTGCGCGGCCCCAATTTCGCCATCTCTACTGCCTGCGCGACTGGTAACAACTGTATTGGCGAAGCATTAGAGATCATCCGGCGTGGGCAGGCCAAGATCGCTGTCGCCGGCAGCAGCGAGGCAGGCCTGCACGAAGTGGCATTAGCGAGCTTCAACAACATGACAGCCATCTCTCGGCGCAATGAAGCCCCAGAAAAAGCTTCGCGCCCCTTCGATATCGACCGCGATGGGTTCGTGGTAGCGGAAGGAGCCGCCATCCTTATCCTCGAGGAATTAGAACATGCGCAGGCGCGCGGGGCGCATATCTACGCCGAGATCTCCGGCTATGGCCACACTTCGGATGCCTATCATGTCACTGCGCCTTTGGAGACTGGCGAAGGCGCCGCGAAAGCGATTGAGCGAGCGCTGGCCGATGCCGGCCTTTCTCCACATGATATTGGGTACATTAACGCGCATGGCACCAGCACACCCATGAATGATAAGAGCGAGACGGTCGCGATCAAACGCGCGCTGGGCGAAGTTGCTTATGAAATCCCAATTAGCTCGACCAAATCGGTCACAGGGCACCTGATGGGTGCTGCCGGCGCTGTGGAAGCCGTCTTCTCGATCAAGGCTTTGCTAGAGAACTTCATCCCGCCAACTGTTAACCTTGACAACCAAGACCCGGAGTGCGATCTGAACTATACGCCGCATGTGGGCGTTTCGCGGCCGCTTGAAGCCGTCATGAGCAATTCTTTTGGCTTCGGCGGCCATAATGCAGTGCTGATCTTCAGCAAGTTCGGGAAGAATGGCCGCTGATCCCAAACATTCGCGCTCGGGAAATCATCACTTCGGGCGCGAGAAAATTTACGCACATATCGTCGGCTGGGGCATGGCGGTGCCAGAACGAGTCATGACCAATGAAGACTTGTCTGCCATTGTAGAAACCAGCGATGAGTGGATTCAAGCGCGCACCGGCATTAAAGAACGCCGCATTGCCAGCGAACGCGAGACCACGGCGACGCTGGGCTTGAAAGCGTCGCAGCAGGCGCTCGAAGTTGCGGACGTGCTGCCCAACGAGCTCGATCTCATTATCTGCGCGACTTCGACGGCTGAGCACATCTTCCCCAGCACCGCCAGTTTGATCCAAGCTTGGCTAGGCGCGAAAAATGCTGGCGCATTTGACCTGAGCGCGGCCTGCTCTGGGTTTGTCTATGCGGTCGATCTGGCCGCACAAGCGATTCGGACGGGCAGCATCAGCACGGCGTTGGTCATCGGCTCGGAGACGATGAGCCGTGTGCTCGATTGGCAAGACCGCGGGACCTGCATCCTTTTCGGTGATGGAGCTGGCGCAGTCGTCCTCAAAGCCAGCGAAATCGAGGGAGGGGTGCTATCGGCCGTGCTGCGTTCTGATGGTTCAGGTGGCGACCTGCTCGGCATTCCGGCGTTCGGCAGCATCGATATCGACAACGTCCCGTTGGTTAGCCAGGGCCAGCAGCTTGGCAAGATGCACATGAACGGAGGCGAAGTCTTTAAATTCGCCACCCGCGTCATTACAGAGAGCATTCCCGAAGCGCTGGCGCTGGCCAACCTCACACTGGATGACTTGAAGCTGATCGTGCCGCATCAAGCGAATGCGCGCATCCTTCATGCAGCCGCCCGCGTGTTGAAGCTTGATGAAAATTTGTTCATGAGCAACCTCGATCGCTACGGCAACACATCGGCAGCCTCCATTCCCATCGCCCTATGCGAGGCGATCGAACAAGGGCGCATCAAACCCAACGATCATATCGCATTTGTCGGCTTTGGGGGCGGCTTAACATGGGCTGCAATGATCGTCAAATGGGGTGTGCCTGAAAGTGCTGATCGAAAACCGGGGCGTTTCAATCGCCAACGACGCATGCTGCGCTACACAGTCGCCGACTGGCGTTCGCGGCTGCTGCGAACCAGCCGTCAGTTGAGCGACACCCTGAAGCGCATTCGTCCCCGGCAGGGACGCATGCGGCGGCTGCGCCGGCGGGTGGAACAGTATCCGCTTGAATAACGCTGTCAGCATCGGCATGCCGACTGTATCACGGTATGGCAGCAATCACATATCGGCAGCTGCTTTAGGCTAGCAGCAAAAGACGCCGTATTAGATGGCGTCTTTTGCTGGACATAAAACGGGTCGCTGTAAATATCTACCGCTAATTGCGGCGGTTGGCGAGGCTGATGAAATAGAGCAGCTGCAGCACCGCGGTAATGGCTGCGGCGAAGTAGGTGAGTGCAGCAGCAGTGAGCACAGAGCGCGACCCGCTGATGTCTTCATCGCTGACTATCAGACCGCTCTCTTGCAGCAAGCGCAGCCCACGCCGGCTAGCGTCGATCTCAACAGGCAAGGTCAAGATCATGAACACAACCATCAAGCCGAAGAGGATAATGCCGAGCCAGAACAGCTCCGTGAGTTGCAGCATGAGCCCTAGAACGATCATCATATAGCCTAGCGTCGGGCTAAAGCGCACTGCTGGCACCAGAAAGTTGCGCATGGTGATCAAGACCGACTGCTCTTGGTGCTGCTGCACATGTCCTAGCTCGTGAGCGACGACCGCCATCGAAGCCACCGAGGGCACAGTCGCAATGCTTTGCGACAAGCGCACCACATTGTGTGATGGGTCATAGTGATCGGTCAGTTCTCCTGGCGTACCCTCTAAATTGACCGGAGCGACGTTGGTTCGGCTGAAGATGCGCTGCGCGACTTGAACGCCGCTCAAACCCGCACTGTTACGCCGCTGGCTCCACTTAGAATAGGTCGATTGGACATAAAGCTGTGCACCAAGCGACAGCAGCAGTGTCGGCAAAAACACGTACAGTAGATAACTGGGGTCAAAAATCATGGTTACATCGTCCTCAGTAACATGAGATTACAGACATCATTATCGAAGTATACGCAAAAACTTGTAAGAATAGTCTCAGAAATCGCTTAAGTTAGCCTCAAACGCTGCCGAGCAGCGCAGTCAAATCCTCTTGTGTATTGAGTGACCATGGCAGCAAGCAGTTATCGATCAAGCGCGTTTTCCCTGCGAAGGCGGCGATCGACAAGAGCAGCGGCGTTTCGACGGCCGTATGCACGCCGTGCAGATTGGTCGGATCATTGAGGGCGATATAATCGATGCTGAGCAGAGGTTCCTTGGCCAGCACTTCGTGTGCCGCTGCACGCAGCGCAGCAGGCTCCCGCTCGCCCGTCTCATAAACTTGCGCTGTTTGCTGCAGCGCTCGGTACAGCGCAGGGGCTGCGGCGCGCTCAGCATCGCTGAGATGAACGTTGCGCGAACTCAACGCCAACCCATCCGCCTCCCGAACCGTGGGACAAACGATGACATTGACAGGAAAATCAAGGTCGCGCACCATGCGGCGAATCACGACGACCTGCTGCGCGTCTTTTTGTCCAAAGTAAGCGTAAACTGGCTGCGTAAGGTTGAACAGTTTCGCGACTACCGTCGCAACACCGCGAAAATGATGGGGACGGGCCGTACCTTCCAAACCCTCGCTGACGTTCTCCACCTGTACCATCGTCTGGAAGTGCGGCGGGTACATCGCCTCGGATGTTGGCGTAAAGGCGATATCGACCTCGGCCGCTTCTAGCAGTTCAAGATCGTGCTCCAGCGTTCGCGGATATCGCGCTAAATCATCGCTGTTATTAAACTGGATTGGGTTCAGAAAGATACTGACGATGACGGCATCGTTCTCTTCGCGCGCCTGTTTCACCAGCGAGAGATGGCCGGCGTGCAGGGCGCCCATGGTATACACTGCGCCGACATATCCGAGCAAGCGACGGCGGACAGCTTGAAGCTCTCGCGGCGACTCAATCACGCGCATGGTCTTCCACCTCAACAGCATCCGTAGCAGCGCTGGCGATCTGCTCGCGCAGCGCGAGCAACACATCCTCGCCCATCGTAAAGCCATGCGCTTCGGTTGGAAATGTCCCAGAGCGTACGTCGCGGGCATAAGCCTCGAGCGCCCCCTGGATAATTGCGCCGACCTGCGCGTACTGCTGAGTGTGGCGCGGCACGAACGCGTCGTAAAGGCCGAGCAAATCGTGGAAGACCTGCACTTGGCCGTCACAGTATGGGCCGGCGCCAATGCCGATCGTCGGGATGGACAAGCGCTTGGTGATCATTTGCGCGAGCGGAAATGGCACCGCCTCCAACACAAGTGCGAAAGCGCCTGCCGCAGCCACGGCGTCGGCATCGCGTACCAACCGCAGCGCCGTCTCAAGATCGCGCCCCTGAACGCGCATACCGCTCACTTGGTGCACACTTTGCGGCTGCAAACCGATATGCCCCATCACAGGGATGCCCGCCTCGACCAACCGGCGAATCGTCGGCGCGATCGTCTGGCCGCCCTCCAGCTTGACGGCCATCACGCCGCCTTCTTGCACCAAGCGCGCGGCGCTCGCTAATGCTTGTTCTGGCGAGATGTTATACGTCATGAAGGGGAGATCGCCGATGATCAGCGGCCTTTCTGTATTGCGCGTGACGATGGCAGCATGATAAATCATCTGCTCAAGGGTAACTGGGATTGGAGTCTTGTGACCCTGCACCACCATGCCAACAGTGTCGCCCACCAGCAGTGCGGGCACGCCCGCTTTTTCGGCTAGGCGCGCGCTCATCAGATCATAAGCGGTGACCATGACGATGCGCTGTCCTTCGACTTTGAGCGCTTGGAAGTCACGTACAGTCATTCGCATGAGGCTGCTCCGGATGGAGGGCGCAGTTAGGGCGGCCATTTCGCCCCCACCTGCTCGAATCCAGCAAAGACGAAACTGCTCGCTCTAGCACGCGGTGAAGCGCCGCTGCCAAACCTGCGGCAGCGCACAGCGCGTGCACCAAAGAAGTCACATCAACACGTCCAGCACTGCTCGGGCCAAGCACCGGTCTGCATTTCCTCGTTTTCATGCGTACTAGGCCGGCGGCGCGCCGAGCGGCGTTGGCGTTGGGATTGGGTCACTGATGAAGATCGTCACTGTGCAAGAGGCGCGAGCGGTATTTGTGATGTCAAAAACCATTAAACGCAGGCGATACTCGCCGGGCAGGTAGAACGAAGGGACAAACTGCCCCAATTCGCCTATCTCTGGCACGGGTTGAGTCCCGTCGCCGCCCACGGGCGCAAAATTGCCGAAGGTCGAGGGACCGTTCAATTCAAAGCGATAAAAGGCGAAATCTTCAATAGTTGCGACGCCGCGCAGCGTGATGGGCTCAAACACGATCATACCATTGGCCGGAATCTGCAAGCTTGCGTTCGGCGTGTCACAGCCAATTGGCGCGGGCGAGTTAGGGACGATCGTCCCGACTGGCGTCGGGGTCATCGTTGGCGTCGGTAAAATCTGGTCGACCGGATCGACCTCACCAAGCTGCACTCCGCTGATGTCGATCTGAAGGCCGCCCGTCAGCGGCGCGGGCGTCGGCGTCACGAAGATACCATCATCGCGGATGCCCACGACCAGCTGCGGCACATCCAGCGTCTCGCGCAGATGCGGTGCGACGACAAACTGCATACCTACGACGACTAGCGTAAGTTCAGCGAGCAGGATCACCGCGGTCAATGCGCCGTTCGCGCGGTCGCGCGCGATTTCGCGCTCCAATTCAAAATGCGTAGCGCGATAGGACGCGCGCGCGCGGAAATAGCTGCGCAGCAGCAGCAGCAGACCGAGGCCGAACAGAATATACAGGCCGGTGGCAATCTGCTCGACGAAAAAGACGAGTGCTGCCATTATGCCAGCGCTTTCAACACCCCACGCAGGATCGCTGTCAACCGCGGCACTAAAATTTGACCGGCGACGAGCACTTCCTCATGGCTGGTCTCAAGATCGGTATCGATAGAATCGATTGCCGCATTGGTGACAGCAGACATCGCTAAAACGCGCATATTCATATGACGGGCAACTAACACCTCATGCACCGTAGACATGCCCACTGTGTCGGCACCGAGCAGGCGCAGCATGCGTATCTCAGCTGGCGTCTCAAAGTTAGGACCGCTTAAACAGGCGTAAACGCCTTCTTGAACCGGCACCCCCGCTTCAGTGGCAGCACGACGTGCCAGCGCGCGAAGATCGCGGTCGTATGCCTGCGCCATGCCGATGAAACGCTCGCCCAGCGTATTATCGTTCGGGCCAATGAGCGGATTGACGCCCGCCATACCAACAAAATTGATGTGATCGTTGAGAATCATCACATCGCCAACTGCATAAGCCGGGTTAACGCCGCCGGCCGCATTGGTCAAAATGACCGTTTCGACGCCCAAAAAGCGCATCACACGAATGGGGAAAGTGACCTGCTGCGCGGTATAGCCCTCGTAAAGATGCGCCCGGCCACGCTGCAAAACGACCGGACAGCCTTCGAGATGGCCAATGATTAGCTGCCCACTGTGCCCTTCTACCGTAGAGCGAGGCCAGCCGCGAATCTCCTCATAGGCGATCGTTACGCCGTTCAAGACCAGATC
>JBDNDP010000033.1:0-37850 GCA_046719065.1 Aggregatilineales bacterium
GCGCTGGGGTCGCTGCCGAGGGCCAGCGGCGGCAGCTCGGCGCCGCTGGGCAGCGCGGCCGCTGTGGGATCATTGGCGCCGAGGATCGCCGCCTCGAACGGTTCGTTTGTGGGCACGAACGGGAAAAAGATCGCCGTCGGCTCGAGCGTCGGCCCCGTCAGCGACGGGGTCGGCGTCAGCGTTGGCGGCGCTGGGCTGCAAGCCCATAGAAACGCGCCGAGCACAAACAGAATCAAGCCATGTTTCATGGGGACTTGCTCTCTCTCAATCTGCTGCCGTCGCGATGACGATCAAGCGGGGAGAACCGTCTTCGAACGGCGCGCGGTCGAAATCGCCATAGACCGCGGCGATGCGGAGGCCGCACAGTTCGAGCAGCAGGCGCAGCTCGCTGTAAAAATAGTAATGAATGACGACTGGCGCCACAGTCCGCTCGACCGTGCCATCCGCGCCGATCGCATCGTAGATCCATGTCACGAACATTTTCTGCGCAGCGCGATCGAGCCGGCTGACCGACTGCTGCATCACCTGTCGCCCGGTCTCTTGATCGAGAAATGTCCGCTCAAGGATCACCGCTTCAGTGTCCTGCGCGGCGAACGCCTCGCCGGCGTTCGGCAGGTCAATGACGAGCAGGCCGCCCGGCGCAAGGGCGGCGCGCGCCTTGCGCAGCAGCGCCCGCTGATCATCGAGCGTGAGGAAGTGCATGAAAGTATTGTACGGAATGAGCACGAGACCACAGCCGGCCGGCAGTTCCAGCGTGAGCGCGTCACCTTCGTGAAACGTGACGCGCTCCGCCAAATCGCGTCGCGCTGCCAGTTTGTGCTGCGCGCGCGCAAGCATAGCCGGCTCAATCTCGACGCCGTGCACGGTCAACCCGGCTGCGGCCAGCTCAAGGGCGAGACGGCCAGTGCCGCTGCCCAAGATCAGCGCAGGGCGTTCGCGGCCTGCCGCTGCCGCCAGTTCCAGATACAGCGGCAGGTCCTCGTCTTTATCATGATGTTCCGAATCGTAGTAGCGGGCGATCGTCGCGTAAAAAGCGCGGCTCATGGTTGGCGCTGGCCTTTGATGAACGTTTCCAGCGATTGTACATGGGTATCGCCCACCCACAATGGTGGAAACAGCGCCCGCTCAGCCTCGATCGCGGTTTCGAACGGCAGCAGCAGCCCGGCGCGCAGCGCGGCTTTGACGGCGCGGACGACCGCTGGATCGAGCGCTGCGATCGCCTCGACCAGCGCCAGCGCGCCGGCCAGCGCCTCGCCAGCCGGGGCGACGCGATCCGCCAACCCGGCGGCCAGCGCTTCAGCCGCAGTGAAAACGCGGGCGTTCAGCAGCGCATCGAGCGCGCGCGGGTAGCCGAGCAGGCGCAACAGCCGCTGGCCGCCGCCCCAGCCGGTGATCAAGCCGCGTTGGGTTTGCAGCAGGCCGAGGCGCGCTGTCTCGTCGAGCACGCGCAGGTCGCAAGCGAGCGCGATCTCGCTGCCGCCGCCCAATGCATGGCCGTTGATCGCAGCGATGACCGGCACCGGCAGCCGCTCCAGCGCCAGCAGCGCGTCGCCCATCAACCGGATCATGGCGGCAGCCTCATCGACCGTTCGTTGGGTGGCGAGATCGGCGAGATCGCCGCCGCTGCAAAAAGCTTTCGTCCCCGCGCCAGTGACGATCACCGCGCGCGTCGCGCTGGCAGGATCGCTCAGCTCAGCGGCCAGCGCTGCCACGACGCGGGCAAAAGCGCGCATCGCAGCGCGGTCTAGCGCGTTATGCACCGCCGGCCGGTTGAATATCAGGATCGCGGCGCCATCCGGCCGCTGTTCAAGCAAGATCGAGTCTGCCATACCCTTCTGCTGTCCTCACGATTTAAGCGCCGCGCGGCGCCAATGGTTGCGAAACCAGTCCCGTTCTGCTACAATGCCGCCCGTCTGGGGGGCGAGATACACCAAAGACGGCGCGTGACCATCGGGGAAGCTGCCGTGTGCGATCGTGAAGGGTAGCCATGAGAGAGGGTATGCGACGCCTGACAATTCCCCTACTTGCGACGCTCATTGTAGCGTTTGGACTGTTTTCCGCAACCATCCACGCCGGGCCAGCCCTGCAGGGCGGCGGCCTCGACACCATCATCACCAGCAATGCGAATTTAAGAAGCGGCCCCGGCACCGAGTGGCGCGTCATCACGGTTGCGCCGGCTGGCACGCCAATCCGGCTTGACGGGCGCGCGCCGGCCGGCGGTTGGGCGCGCGGCATCATCCCCAGCGGCGAGATCGGCTGGGTGACGTATGGCGCGCTGGCCGCGCCAGCCGAGGCGATCAATGCGCTGCCCGGCATCTGGGTCGAGGCGCCGTTCACGCTGCCAGCGCCCGCGGGCATCGCCCCGCCCGCCGGTCAGCCCGCGCCTTCAGAGGGCGTTCCACCGGCAGCGCCTGATGCTCCAGTCGAAGCGCCGCCTGCGGCTGCTCCCGGGCCGCGTCCGCCTACTGGCAGTGCGCTGCGCGGCTTCTCTTACGGCGGGCATGTCGCCGATTTTAGCCCCTATGCCGCCGAGCAAATGCGCCGCGCCGGCATGACGTGGGTCAAACGCCAATGGCGTTTCCTGCCGGGCCAAGACCCGACCCAGCTTGCCGGCTGGATCAACGATGCTCATGCGCGCGGTTTTCGCATCATGCTCGGCATCGTGGGCGAGCCAACGCAGGTTTACAATGAGGGCTACTTCGATGCCTATGCCGCCTTCGTCGGCGGGGTAGCGGCGCTCGGCGCCGATGCGATCGAAGTGTGGAACGAGATGAACATCGACCGCGAATGGCCGAGCGGGCGCATTAGCCCGCGCGATTACACCGAGTTGCTGCGCCGATCGTATAACGCGATCAAAGCCGCCAACCCGAACACGATCGTCATCAGTGGGGCGCCCGCGCCGACCGGTTTCTTCGGCGGCTGCTTCGGCTATGGCTGCGACGATAACTTCTATGTGCAGGGCATGGCCGCGGCCGGGGCTGCTAACTACATGGACTGCATCGGCATCCATTATAATGAGGGCATCTTGCCGCCGACGGCCACCAGCGGCGACCCGCGCGGCAACAGCACCCACTATACGCGCTACTTCCGCTCGATGATCAACGTGTATCACAGCGCCTTTGGCGGCGCGCGGCCGCTCTGCTTCACCGAGTTGGGGTATTTGTCGCCGGAAGGCTATGGTCCGCTGCCGCCAGCTTTCTTGTGGGCGTCCAACGTCACCGCCCAGCAGCAGGCCCAGTGGGTCGCACAAGCGATCGCGCTGGCGCAGCAGGGCGGCCGGGTGCGCATCGCCATCATCTGGAATATCGATTTCACGAATTATGGCGACGACCCGCAGGCAGGGTATGCCATCATTCGACCTGGAGGCGCTTGCCCGGCTTGCGATTTGTTGGCAGCGCGCTAACTGAGTTTTAGATGACGAAAACGGGCCTGCCGCGCTCGCAGGTTCGCTGTAGTGCCTGCCCTCGGGGTGTGGCCAGCGGCGGAGGGTGCGGAGGCCGTTTTCCAATTTGTAGAGCGAAGGGTGCAAGGACACGGCATGACCGATAACATTCATCAGGATGACTCTCAGCGTGATGACGCAGCTCCGCCCGCGCGAGATGCCTATGAGGAATACCCGCCTCCAATGCGCGCTCGGCGCGGGGGAAGCGGCTGCGGCTGTTGGGTGGTCGGCCTGCTCACGCTGATCGTCGCGGGTGCGCTGGGGGCCGTCGCGCTGTTCTTGCCACCATTCAGCATTTATGATCGGCTGCTCGGCCCGCAGTACGTGCAGCTCTCCTCCGAAAACAACGCGACAGCCGCCGACGGGCTGACGATCGCCGTTTACGGCCCTGACTTCGGGACGGATTTCGCCGTCGCTATCGAGGCAATGCCGTTGAACACTTTTCTCAGCGGGACGGGCGTGCCGCCGTCGCTGGCGCAGACGCCGCCCAACCGCGCGCTGCAAAGCCCGGTTTATACTGTGATGACGCGCGGCGGCGCGCCAGACGAGATCGCCATTGCCATCGATGTGCCGGCGGCGCTCGACCCCGATCTGCTTGACCTGTTCGGCTGGGATGATCAGATCGGCTGGCGCTTCCTGCCGGCCCGCTCCAGCGGCGGCCAGCTCATCGCGCAGGTCGAGGCGCTGCCGCAGCGCGTTGCGCTCTTTCAGGCGGCCCCGCCCGATCAGCCGCGCGTGCTGGTCGCTGTGGATGTGACGCAGATGCTGACGGAGTCGGTCGCGCAAACGGCCACCATCGTGGCGCCGGCCGGCTTGCAGCCGACGCTCACCGGCAGCTTGACGGGCAGCCTCGCCCCCGGCTTCGATCTGAGGTCAAGTTATCTCGTTGTCCCGTCGATTCGCAATTACAGCGACCCGCGAGCGACCGATCCGGAGACGATCGAGATCCTGCTGTCAAACCGCGCGCTGCGCGCCGAACATGCCGCACAGGTGGCGGGTTTCGCCTCGGCTGGCTACGACGGTGTTCTGATCGATTATCGCGATCTGCCTGCGGCGCTGCGCGACGACTTCACCGCTTTTATGCGCGAAGTGCGCCGCCATCTGGCCGGAACCAACCTGCTGCTTGGTGTGGTCGTCCCGGCGCCGGCGGCGCCAACCGACCCGGCGGCCGCCCAGTGGGATACCGGAGCCTATGATTGGCGTGCGCTCGGCCAGATCGTCGATTTGATGCAGGTCAACCTGCCCGGCGACCCGCGGGCATTCGCGCCCGGCGCCGACCGGCCGGTCGAGGCGCTGCTGCGCTGGGCTATCGGCGAGGTGAGCCGCGATAAACTGCTGCTCGGCCTTTCGGCGCTGTCGGTGCGCGAGGTGGGCGGCGTTCAGACGCCGATCGGCTATGCGCAGGCGCTGTCAGCGTTGGGCGATGTGCGCATCGATGCCGACATGACCGAGGCCGGGACGATTTTCCCCGGCACAGCATTCGAAGCGCGCCTTGACGGGTTCGTAGCCGAGGTTGGCCGCGACCCGGCCACCGGCCAGCCTTACATCGATTATCTGACCGAACACGGCGACCCGGCAGCGCGCATGTGGTTAGGGCTGCCCGATGCCGTGCGTTTTCGCATCGACAGCGGTTTGCCCTTCGCTGTAGGCGGCGTGGCTTTTGAGGATCTGCTTGCGCCGGGCATCGCCGATGGCGTCCTGGAGGTCATCCTCAGTTATAAGATCGGGCTGCCGGCAGCCTTAGAGCCGCGTGAACTGGCCCTGCGCTGGACGATCGAGGGCGCGGACGGCGTGATCGACGAGGTGATCACCGGCCTGAACGAAGGCTTGATCGCCACTATCGAGGCGCCAGATGGCAATTACGCCATTAACGTGGCCGTGATCGAGCGTGACGCCGGCGATGAAAGGACGACGGCGTTGCGCGGCGGCGCTGCTGTCGCCATGTTTGCGCCCACACGCACCCCCACCCCGCAGCCAACGCCGACTCCCACGCCGCTCCCAGAGCCGACTTCGACGCCAAACCTTGAGGCGGCCGCAGCGGCCCAGCAGGCGGCTGCTGCTCCCCCGCCGCCAGCCGCGGCTGTGCGGCCGGGCGCTGGCAGCATCGTCGTTGGCAACTTTGAATATGGCGGCCATGTCACTGGCACAGGCACCGGCGCCGCCGAGCAAATGCGCCGCGCCGGCATGAACTGGATGAAAATTCAGCTTCCCTATGGCCGCGGGGCTAGCCCCAGCATCGCTGCTGGCCCGATCGCCGAGGCGCACAGCCGCGGCTTCCGCATCCTGCTCGGCATCGTCGGCAACCCGGCCGAGCTGGCCGAAGGCGGCCAAGCTTATCTGCAAGAATTTGCATCCTTTCTTGGGGGGGTGGCTGCGCTTGGCCCTGATGCGATCGAGGTGTGGAACGAGCCGAACCTTGACCGCGAATGGCCGCAGGGGCAGATCAGTGGCACCTACTACGCCGATATGCTGCGCCTCGCCTATCAGGCAATCAAAGGCGCGAACAGCGGCGTGATGGTCATCAGCGGCGCCCCCGCACCGACCGGCGCCGAAGCCGCTTTTCCCGGCCGCGTCATGAATGATGATCGCTGGCTGGCGGAATTGGTCGCTGCGGGCGGCTTGAATTACATGGACTGCGTGGGCGCGCATTATAATGAGGGCATCGTCAGCCCCAGCCAAGTGAGTGGTGACCCGCGCGACAACTATTACACACGTTACTTCAACACGCTGCTAAACACCTACTGGAACATCGTCGGTGGGCAGCGGCCGATCTGCTTCACTGAGTTGGGCTACCTCTCGCCGGAGGGCTACCCGCCGCTGCCGCCGTTCTTCTCGTGGGCGCAAAATGTGACGGTCGCGCAGCAGGCGGCTTGGCTGGCCGAGGCAGCGGCACTTGCTTCGCAAAGCGGCCGCGTGCGCCTGATGATCGTATGGAACGTTGATTTCACCCATTATGGGGCCGACCCAATGGCCGGTTATGCGATGATCCGTCCCGGCGGCAGCTGCCCGGCCTGCGATGCGCTTGCCGGGGCGCGCTAGCCGGCGCTTAGGAGGAATGTATGGCGAACACGCCCAAAAATCGCTTTCGCAGACAGGTACGGGGCTTTGTTCTCATCTGGGCCGGCATCACCTTTATTATGGCTTCAGTCACGTTCATCGCCATCTACCTGAGCTATAGTTCGCTGGTGGGAGAGGCTGGTACAACGGGGCTGCGCAACGTCGCCATCCCCACCGGCACGCAGCAGACGGCTACGCCATCGCTGACGGCCACGGCAACGCCAGACGAAGCGCCCGCCGCGGCGACGCAGCCAGCAGAGACCCCAACGCTGGAACCGGAAGCGCGGGCGGAAGCGCAAGCGCCGCCTATGACGCCGACCCCGCGTCCGATCGACGTCGATCGTTTCGAATTGGGCGTGCAGGTGCAGGTCAGTTATGACCGGATGGACGAGTGGATGAACGTGGCCGCCAACCAGCTCGGCGTCAACTGGGTGAAGATGCAGGTGCGCTGGGAAAATATGGAGCCGGAGCGGGGCAGCTACGATTGGTTCTACACCGATACCTTCTTGCCCGCTGCCCGCGACCAAAATTTGCATGTGCTGGTCTCGGTCGTCACGGCGCCAGACTGGGCGCGCGAGCCGGGTGTTGACTTGACGCGGCACGGCCCGCCGGCCGATTATCAGCTCTATGTCGACTTCGTCAGCGCGCTGCTGCGCCGCTATCCTGACATGATCCACGCGGTCGAAGTGTGGAATGAACAGAACCTCGACCGCGAGTGGACATCGGTGCGCGGGCTGAACGCGACCGACTATGTTGAACTACTGCGCCGCACCTATGCGGCCATCCGTGCCATCGACGACGGCATCATCGTCGTCAGCGGCGCGCTCTCGCCCACAGGCCTGAGCGATGGCGTGCGCGCGTGGGACGATTTTGTCTATATGGATCAGATGATCGAAGCTGGCATGCTCGATTATGCCGACTGTATCGGCGTGCACCATAATGGCATCAACGTTAGCCCCAACTACCGCTGGGACAGCATCCCGAACAACCCAAATGCCCAGTTCCGTGGGCCGTTCGATAACCCGCATCACAGTTGGAGTTTTCGCAGTACGCTGGAAACCTACGCCGAGAAAGTGGCGCTGGCTGGCGGCAGCCAGAAGCTGTGCGTCACTGAGTTCGGCTGGCCCTCGGCCGATGGACTGGAAGGTGTGCCGCAGGGCATCGAGTTCGCCTATGACAATTCGCTCGAGACCCAGCGCGATTTCACCGTGGCCGCGCTCAATAACATGCGCGATTGGGGCTTTGTGCGGCTGGCCTTTTTGTGGAACCTGAACTATGGGCCGCAGGCGGGCTGGTCGCCCGATAACGATAATGTGCCCTATTCGATCATCGGGCCGGGCTTCGTCTTCCGGCCAGTGTTCGATGCCGTGCGCGACTGGAACCGGGATTACGAAGCGCAGTTCCAATGATGAACCGCGCCGATTATTCCGTCGTTGAAGCAGAGGGCGCGCCGCTGCGCGGTGTTCGCTCTCTTTCTTCACGGGCCGCTGCTGGGCGGGTATGGCGGGCGGTGATCGCGCTGCGCACAGCCGTGCTCGCGCTGGGGGCCGGTCTCTTGTTCACCGTCCCTTACTCGTCGACCGATGCGTTCCTCGGTTTCCGTGTGACCAACCCGCCTTTCACTTCGCTGACTTATGGCATTCAAGCGTTCCTATGGTGGGATACTGGCAGTGCCGGTCTGCATATGGACTGGATCCAGCGCATGGTCTTCAGCCATGTTAAGCAAACATTTGCATGGCGCGACATTCAGCCGGAACCGGATGTCTGGCTGTTCGAGCGGGCCGACGCTATCCTTGACGAGCTGGAACGGCGCGATCTCAAGCTGGTCGCCCGTTTGAGCGATGCGCCGGACTGGGCGCACCCCAGCGTTCATACCGACCGGCGCGCTGGCGCCGTGGGCTTCGTCGATGCCCCGCCAGACGATCTGGCAGACTGGGCGCGTTTCTGCGGCGAAACGGCTGCCCGTTATCGCGGGCGCATCGCGGCCTATCAAATTTGGAATGAGCCAAACTTGACGCGCGAGTGGGGCGGCCGCCCGCCCGACCCAGCCGGATATGTTGCGCTGCTGCGCGCATGCAGCGAGGCGATCCGTGCCGCTGATGCGGACGCGATCGTGATCTCGGCGGGGCTGGCCCCCACCGGCAACTATGACGACAGTGCATGGCCGGACGACGTGTACCTGCAAGCGCTTTACGATCTGAACTTTCAGCAGTACATTGATGTAGTCGGCGCCCACGCCCCGGGTTACAGCGAGCCGCATGTTGACCCGGCCGACGGCGCGGGCGGGCATCGTTTTTTCACCTTTCGAAGAATAGAAGATTTGCGTAGAATTATGGTCGCCAATGGCGATGCTGCGCGGCAAATGGCGCTGCTCGAAACCGGTTACACGATCGATCCGATCCATCCAGAGTTTGCATGGTTCGCCGTCGATGAAGCCGGGCAGGCGCGCAATCTGGTCGCCGCCTATGAATGGGCGGCTTTTCATTGGCGGCCGTGGGTGGGGTTGATGTCGGCCATCTACATCGCCGATACGACGTGGGCCGAAAACGATGAGCAGTATTGGTGGGCGATCACTACGCCCGCTGGCTATACGCGGCAGGCCTATATCGATCTGGCGAACATGGCGAAGTTTTGCGGGGACGTGCACCGGCCGGCGCGCGACCCCGGCGGGCCGGAGGCACTGGGTCTTGTCCCCGTTGTTCCTTGCGATTAGCTACTTTTTTCATTTGGTCGCCACCGTCGTTTGGCTGGGGGGGCTGGCCCTGCTCGTGCTGATGGTGTGGCCAGAGACGCGCCGCGCCCTCAGCGAGCACCCGGCCGTCTTCACGTTTCTCAGCCGTTTGCGCCGCCGCTTCTTTCCGATCGCTAACTTCAGCTTGCTGGTGTTGGTGGTAACCGGCATGTTCCAAATGCCAGCCAGTCCCCATTACGAGGGAATGCTCGCTTTCGACAATGATTGGAGCCGGGCGATCTTGTTCAAACATATTGCCGTCATTGGCATGGTGATCTGCGGCTTGGCGCTGCAATATCTGGTCGCCCCGGCGCTCGAACGTGCGTCTCTGCTGGTTGAGCGCGGCAAAGGAGACCCAGATGAATTCGCTCGCCTGCGCCGCCGCGAAGTGCGCCTGACGTGGGCTAACGTTGGCTTGGGGGCACTGGTGCTGGCGTTCACCGCATGGGCCACCGCGTTGTGACAAACGCTGCGATCGGAGGGTCGCTTGTCTAACCGGATCGGCTTTGCGCTAGCGCTGCTCCTGCTGCTCGTGGGTGCGCTTCTGCGTTTAAACGGCCTAAGCACGCTGCCCGCCGGCTTCAACGATGAGGAAATCATCGATATTCGCATCGCCGAGACCGCGCGTTTGGGACGGGTCGAGGTCTTTTATGAGGTGCAGGGCCAAGGGCGCGAAGGGCTGTACCAAAGCGTGCTCGCGGTCATCACAAGCGCGACCGGCGGTGGGCTGATCGGCTACCGCATGCTCTCGGTATGGGCTGGCCTGCTGGCGCTGGCGCTGATGTACGCGCTGGGCCGCCGTTTGTTTGGGACGCCGGCGGGGCTGGCGGCGACTGCGCTGCTGGCCGTCAGCATGCTGCCGGTGCTGCTTTCGCGCAGCGTCTCGCGCGAGGCGCTGCTGCCGCTGTTTGTGACAGCGGTGCTGCTCACGCTGTCGCTGGCGCTGCCGGTCTACGGCGCGCGCCGTTCTTATGAGCCAAACACGGCGTTGTTCGCGGCGCTGGGCCTGCTGCTCGGCGTCGGTTTTTACATTCATCCCATCACGTTCATGCTCACCTTGTTGAGCATGATCTTCATCCTTTACCTTGTCATCACGCGCCAGCCCTTAACGCGGCGCACATTCAGCGCGTTTTGGTTTGCAATCGTGCTGCTGATCGTGATCGCGACGCCCTATCTGATCTCGAGCTTGCAATTCCCGGCGCTTGCGGGAGGGCAGCGCGTGTTCGACCCCGGCCTTACCACGCCGCTAACGGCGTTAGCGCGCGGGCTGAGCGGCCTGTTGTTCGTCGGCGATCCCAACCCGCTGTGGAACCTTCCCGGCCGGCCGCTGCTCGATCTCGTCAGCGGATTGTTCGTCGTCATCGGGGTGATCAGCGCATTGCGCTACCTGCCGCAGCCGCGTTTTGCGCTGTTGATCTTGGGCCTGCTGCTGCTGGGACCGCCAGCGTTGATCACGGTCAACAGCCCTAGTTTCATCAACATGGCCGCGCTGCTGCCACTGCTGGCTTTGCTGTTCGGGTTAGGGGTGATGACCCTGCATCGCAGCCTGACCGCCCTGCGCAGCCGCCAGCTATTTATCGCAGCGCTGGCCGCGCTGATGATCTTCAACGTGCAGTGGACGGCTCGCGATTACTTCGGCGCATGGCCGGCCGATCCGAAGATGCAGGCTGCCTACCATGCGCGCGTTGGCCAGCTAGCGCATTACCTTGACCTTACATCCGAGGACATCCCATCCGTTGTGTGCACGCCGGAGTTGCGCCCGCCGGCTGCCCCGCGCGAACTGATTAACACGCAGCGCCTCGCGCTGATGATGCACCGCGTCGATGCGCCGCTGCGCTATGCCGATTGCGGCACAGGGCTGATCTTCAGCAATGGCGGCGAGCGCGGACAGCTCATCATGCTGGAGACCGATGTGCTGGATAACATCAACCCATTTCTGAGCGAGTGGTTCGTGCGCGGGCGCTTGCTGGAACGCGCCGACCTGCCGCCAGAGAGCGTGCTGCTGCTCGATGTCGAGCAGGCGCTGGCCGACCGCGTTGGCGCTTTTATGACGACCAACCCGCTCGAATTTGGACCTGAGGCGGTGGGCGGGCCGGGGTTGATCGCGCCGCCGGTGCGCTTTGGCGGCAACATCACCTTTTTGGGACATACGCACGCATGGGCAGAGACCTATGCGCCCGGCGATGTCGTCCCGGTGGTGACGTACTGGCGCGTTGATGGACAGGTCCCGGTCGATCTGCGCCTGTTCACGCACATCCAAAGCGATCCCGGTGCGCGCCCGGCAGCGCAGACCGATGCGATCGCTGTCCTGCCCGAAACCCTGAAGCCGCGCGATGTCTTCGTGCAGGTGACGTTCGTGCAGCTCCCGTATACGATCCCGGCCGGTACGTACAGTATCTCGATCGGCGCTTACGAAGATAATACCGATATCCGCCTACATGCTTACGACGGCGATCAAACGCGCGGCACGCGTTTGTTTCTAGGCGCGCTAAGCGTTGTGCGGCCGGCGGGATGACCCATGTTTGAGATCGTCTTCTTCGGCACGTCCGCCTCGGCCCCATCGATCCAGCGTGGGCTGTCCTCACAGGCGATCTTAGCCGGCGAACACCGTTTTCTGGTCGATTGCGGCGAGGGCACTCAACGCCAAATCTTGCGCAGCGGCATCGGCTTCAAACGCTTGAACCGCATCCTGCTGACCCATGCGCATCTCGATCACATCCTTGGTTTGGGCGGGTTGGTCTCCACATTTGTGCGCTGGGAAAGCATCGATTCGCTGGAGCTGTACGGCAGCCGGCAAACGCTTGACCGTGTGCATGCGCTGTTGTTCAAAGTTGTGCTCGGCTTCGAGCGCCTGCCGATCGAAATTACGCTCTACGAGCTAAAACCCGGCCTCTTTTTCGAAGCGAAAGATTTCACCGTTAGCGCTGTGCCGGTTTCGCATCGGGGCAGCGGCTCGTTCGGGTTCGTCTTCCAAGAGCGCGAACGCCGCCCATTTTTGCCAGAACAAGCTGAAGCGCTTGGCGTTCCACCGGGACCAGAGCGCGGGCGGCTGGTGGCCGGCGAGACGATCGTGCTGAACGATGGCCGGCAGATTACGCCGGAGATGGTGCTGGGGCCGACGATCCCGGGCGCTAAACTGGTCTACATTGGCGATACCGGCCGCACTGATAACCTGCGCCAGCATGTACAAAAGGCCGATGTGCTGGTGATCGAAGCGACTTTTCTCGAAGCCGAAGCCGAGACGGCCGCCGCCTTCGGCCATATCACAGCGCGGCAGGCGGCGCTGCTGGCCGCCGAGTGCGGCGTGCGCTCGCTGATCTTGACGCACATCTCGCGGCGTTATCGCGAGGCCGATGTCATCGAGGAGGCGCGGCGCGTCTTCCCCGAAACGCACGTCGCCCGCGATCTTGACCATTTCGCGATCAAGCGCGGCCAACCGGCCGAAAAACTGACGCGCGAGCAGACGCGCGCCCGCAACCCGGCGCCGGCTGCCGAACCGCCGGACCTGCTGCCGGAAGATTGAAGTTGAAACGAGCGGATTGGCTTGAGAGGGAGGCTGTTGACGATGGCGATCACGACCGAAGTACGCGAACGGCTTGATGCATACACGACCAATCTGTTCGCGCCAGAAGATGATGCCTTGCGCTGGATCCAAACCGAGGCCGCGCGGCTGGCGCTGCCTTCAATCAGCATTCGCCCGCACGAGGGGCTGCTGCTGCATTTACTGATCGTGAGCATCGGCGCGCGCCGCGCCGTGGAGATCGGCACGCTGGCCGGCTACAGCGCAGTTTGGATCGCGCGGGCGTTGCCGCCCGACGGCCGTCTGATCACGCTGGAGAAGAGCGCCAAACACGCCGCCCTTGCCCGCCAGAGTTTTGCCCGCGCTGGCGTGGCCGACCGAGTCGAGCTGCGCGAAGGCGATGCGCTGCCCGCACTCGCGAGGCTGAGCGCGGAAGGCCCGTTCGATTTCGTCTTCATCGATGCCGACAAAGCCAATTACACAGCCTACTACGCATGGGCGGCTGACCATCTGCGCCCAGGGGGTATCATGGCTGCGCACAACGCCTTTCGCGGGGGACGGGTGCTCGCGCCGGTTGATGATGATGACCGCGCCGTTGATGCTTTCAACCGCCAGCTCGCCGCCGATGATCGCTTCGTCGGCGGCATCCTTGGGGTTGGCGATGGGATGTCGGTCGGCATCCGCCGCTGAGCGTGCCGTAGTTCATCAGAGCGCGATCATCCCTTCGCCATAGATCGTGCCGGGCTGGATCAGCGTCGGCCCGCCCACATCGACCGTCGCGATCAAGTCGTAGGCAGTTGCGCCGGTCACGCGCACCGGCACGATCTCGCCCATCGGCAGTTCCCCCTCAATGATCACATAACCGTCGATTTCCGGGGCATCTCGGTAGCTGCGTCCCAAGCTAAGCGTGCCCGCCGCGGCGCCAGCATCGTCCTGCGCCTGCCCATGCCCCTCGACGAGCACGTCGATCGTGCGGCCGATGAAGGACTGGCTCTTCTTCAGGCTGATGCTGTGCTGAAGCGACATCAGCGCCTCGTAACGCGCCTGTTTGACGTCATCGGGCACTTGATTGGGCAGCAGCGCGCTCGGCGTGCCGATCTCGTAAGAGTACGTGAACGCGCCGACGCGGTCGAACTCGAGATCGCGCACGAACTGGAGCAGCCCTTCAAACTCAGCGTCGGTCTCGCCGGGGTAGCCGACGATGAAGGTTGTGCGCACGGCCAGATCGGGCATCGCCGCCCGCATGGCCGCCAGCGTCTCGTACACCCACTCGATCTTGGCGGGGCGGCGCATGCGCAGCAGTGTTTCGCGGTGGCCGTGCTGCAGCGGAATATCGAGATATGGCAGCACCTGAGGATGGCGCGCCATCGTCTCGATCAGCCGCGGCGTGACGTAGCCCGGATAGGCGTACATCAGCCGGATCCACGGGATGCCCGGCGCCGCCTCGACGATGGCGTCGAGCAGGTGCGCCATGCCGTCTTTCATGCCCAGATCGTGGCCGTAGTCGGTCGTGTCCTGCGCGATCAGGATGATCTCGCGCACGCCCATCGCCTCAAGCTGAACGGCTTCGCGCACGATGGCTTCCAGCGGCCGGCTGACCAGCGTGCCTTTGATGCGCGGAATGGCGCAGAAGGCGCATGGCCGCCGGCAGCCATCGCTCACTTTCAGATAGGCGCTGGCCCCTTGTACGCTGGCGCGCAGCACGCCGCGTTCATCCAGCCCGACGACGTGCGCATCGGTCGGGAGGTGATATAACGGCTCTGGATGTTTGCGCGCGCGCAGCCGCGCGATCAGGTCGAAGATGTCCATCCAGCGGCGCGTGCCGATCACGCCGTCCAGCCCCGGCACTTCCTGCACCAAGTGTGCCCCATAGCGCTGCGATAAGCAGCCAGCAGCGATCACGAGCTGGCCGTCGCGGCGCTGCTCAACCAGCGCGCGCAGGGCATCGATCGACTCCTGCTTGGCGGCGTCAATGAAGCCGCAGGTGTTGACGATCAGCACTTCCGCAGCGCGCGCATCGGCCGCGGCACGCATGCCGTGCTGTTCCAGCACCTGCGCCATGCTCTCCGAGTCGACGGTATTCTTTGAACAGCCGAGGCTGAGCAGGTAGTATTTGCCGGTGCGCTGCTGGCGACGGGTGGTCATCGGTTAGGCATCCCCTTTGCTGGGTGGTCGGTTGACGGGCGTAACGCGCGGCGGCAGGATGGCGGTCGGCGAGGGCGTCGGCGTGATCGACGGCGTCAGCGTGGCGGTTGGGGTGAGGGTGAACGTCGGCGTCATCGTCGCTGTCGGCGTTGGCGTCGCCGTGGGTGTTGGCGTCTCAGTCGGGGTGAAAGACGGCGTCACGGTGAACGTCGGCGTCGCGGTAGGAACCGGCGTCTCGGTTGGCAGCGGAAACTCCGTGACGATCTGGATTTCAGCAGGGGCGGGCGGCGCTTCGACGGCAGGCGGCGCTTCGAGCGGGCCAAGCAGCGCTTCCGGCGAAAGGCCTGTCTCAGCCGCGATCGGCTCCACTACCGGCTCAGCGGCCTCGGTTTCGCCAGTTGCCGGGGCAAGACCCGGGATCGGCGTCGGCGGCCCCGGGATGAGGGCCGCGCCGGCATCGACAGGCGTTAGCCCTTCGAGCAGCGCACCCTGCGGATCGGTGGGCGTTGGCAGCGGCGTCTCGCTGGCCACCGGCGTCGGCTCAAAACCGGGGCCACTTTGAATGCGGACGCCCTCGCGGCTGAACGTGATATCAACGCGCTGGCCGCGCAGCCCAAAGCTGGGCTGCGGCTGTCCATTGAACGTCACTTCCAAGCCATCGGCGTTGCTGGCGCTCAGTTCGACGGTGCTGTTGCCGTGAAATTGAAGCTGATCGCCCGGGACGGCCATCCCGGCATACTGTTCTACCCCATCGACGTTGGCGGTAATCCAACTGCGTCCAGATAGATTGACGACCACATTCACGCCATCGAAGGGCTGTGCGGCGCCCTCTGCCTGCGGGGAAGTGGGCAGGATGAGCGGCAGCGTCGGCGGCGGGAGTGTGGGGGTAGGTTCAAATGGCAAAGGGTCGAGGATATCGGGCGAGGCCGGCGCGAGGTCATCGGCGGCGCCTTGTTCCAGCGTTTCCAGCGCAGGTAGCGCAAACTGGATGATGATAAAGGCAACCACCGCCAGCCCCGCGACGATCACCAGCGCGCGCGCGGTCAGCGTCAACAGCCCGCTGCGGCGCGGCTGCGGGGCCACCAGCGAAACATTCGGCTGCGGGGCCGGCGAGCGCACAGACACAGCGCGCAGCTTGGGGTCGGTATCGTTGGGCGAGAGCGCGGTGGTCGGGCCATTGGTGGTCGGAAAAATGGGGAGCTGCTGGCTGTCTCGTTTGTTTTTCTTGCTTGGCCGCCGGAACAGTGATCTGGAACGCGAGCGAGTCGTCAGCGCCTCGTCGTAATAGGCAATGACGCGATCTACATCAAGGCCAAGGTATGCCGCGTAGTTGCGCATAAAACCGCGAATTTGAATCGGCGACAGCTCTGGGATGTTGTAATCGCCGAGTTCGAACAGCTCGAGGATGCGCCGCCGAATTTTGAGCGCTTGTTCGGCATCCTCCAGCGTAAGCTCTTTGGTCTCGCGCGTTTGGCGCAGATAGCGCCCCAGCGCTTGTGCATCCATGCGGTCGGTTTTCCGCTCAGTTCGCTAATCGAAACGGGCGACCCAATCGCAACGCTGCTGGCGGGCCGCCCGTTTTGACCATGCGAATTCAGGACGAAGCTTACTCAGCGGCGCGCGTCTCGGTCGTTTCGCCCGCTGCTGCGCCGTCATCGGCTACATCGACGGCACCCACTGCCATCTCCGCCACGGCGGCTTGAGGAAGATCTGAATGTTCTTCCGATACCGCCGACGCTTGTGGAGACGGCCCAGCGGCGCCCTCGGCGCTTGCGCTGTGCTGCAAATAGGTTTGCAGCTCTTCCTCGCGCACGATTATGACTTTGATGACCGGTGAGATCTCGTTGCCGAGGCGCACGGGCACATCATGCGTGCCGATCTCGCGCAGCGCCGTCTGGCTGATGCGCCGGCGGTTAATATCGATGCCAGTCTTTTCATACAGCGCTTCGGCGATCTCACTGGTCGTCACTGAACCGAACAGCTTGCCGGTCGGCGAAGCGCGGCGGCCGAACACCAGCTCAACGCCGTCGATCTGGCGCGCTAGCTCGTTCAAACGGCTATCCAGCGCAGCGCGGCGCGCTTCAGCCTGCGCACGCAGTTGTTCAGCTTGCTTCAACGCGCCCGGGGTCGCCTGCACGGCCAGCTTTTTTGGGATCAACCAGTTGCGGGCGAACCCATCCGCCACTTCAACCACTTCGCCGGCTACGCCGTGTTTGTATACATCCGCCAAAAGAATGACTTTCATGCCCCACTCATCCTTCGCAAACCCCTGATCGCGGGCGCAACAGCGGCCAGCCTCGCCGATCATACTCAGTATCGTCTTTAAAGTGGTGGCATTATAAACAGGGTGCAGTCTATTTCCAAGTGTGAATGCCCGCAGTGTTTTTCGTGCCCGAAGACGAACAGCCGTTATAATGGCCGTGATGATCGATGCTCGCCAACCAGAACGTCCATACCACCGGCTGATCGCTGTTGTGCTGACCGCGCTTAGTTTTGCCCTCAGCGCCCATTTCAGCGGCGCGGTGTTCGACCGCCTGCCGCATCTTGAGGATGAGCTGGCCTACCTGTTTCAAGCGCGCCTGATCGCGCGTGGCGATCTGGTCATCGCGTCGCCGCATCCCGCTTTGGCTTACTGGCAGCCGTTCATCATCGATCACGAAGGGCGGCGCTTCGGCAAATACACGATCGGCTGGCCCGCCCAGCTCGCGCTTGGCGAGCTGATGGGGCAGCCGTGGGTCATCAATGCCTTTTATGCTGCGCTCACCGTCGCGCTGGTCTATCGTTTGGGGCGCGAGCTGTTCGGGCCCGATGCTGGCGTCTTCGCCGCCGCGCTCGCCGCGCTGTCGCCGATGGCGCTGCTGCTGAGCGGGACGCTCATGGGGCACACGGCGGCGCTAGCGGCAGCAACGGCGTTTTTCTATGCATGCTGGCGCATCGAGCGCGGCCGGCATTCCGTCTTGTGGGGGCTGGCAGCGGGGGGAGCGCTCGGCCTGCTGATCGCTAATCGCCCCCTGACCGCTATCGCGATCGCGCTGCCGCTCGTAGGTTGGGGCGCCTTGCGCCTGCTGAGCGCCGCGCGCGGCGGGTCGCTGCGCACGACGCTGGCGCCGTTGTCCGGCTTGGCGGCGGTTGCTCTCCTGATCAGCCTTGTCGTGCCGCTGTATAACTACCGCACGACCGGCAGCCCAACGGCCAACTTATATACATTCATCTGGGCTTATGACCGGATCGGCTTTGGCCCGGGTTACGGGCGCAGCGGCCACACCCTTGAGCGAGCGGTCAACCACCTGCGATATGATCTATCGCTGACCGCCGCCGACCTGTTCGGCTGGCAGCTTGAGCCGCTGGTCAACGCAGATGGCGAAGTGCAGCCGGCGCTGCGCACCCATCTGCTGACGCAGGCCAGCTTTTACCCTGCTCTCGGCCTAAGCTGGCTGGTGTTCCCTTTTGCGCTCGTCATCGCATTCGGCCGCCGGGCGCTCCTCATCGTCGTATGGTTGGCGCTGGGGTTGGCGATCTTGCTGCTGCCCTATGTCATCGATGACGCACTGGCGCGTGAGGGCATCTTTCTGCGCGATGCGCGCACAGCATGGGCGACGGTCATCGCGCTGGCGCTGTGGCTGCTCGTGCCGTTGGCGTTCCTGCGCGGTTTGCGGCTGCGCTGGGCTTGGCTGCTCGTCGCCATTATGCTGTCGGTGTTGATCGTCCAGCTAACGTACTGGGTCGGCTCGCAGCGTTACAGCACGCGCTACTACTTCGAAGCGCTCAGCGCTGCCGCCTTGCTCGGCGCGCTGCCTTTCGCATGGCTGGCCGGCCAGCGGTTGCGTTGCGTTTCGCTGCGAGCGCTGGCCTATGCACTGGTTGCCGGCCTGCTGGTCATCAGCTTTTTCGGTTATAGCCTGCCGCGCATCGGCCTGTTGAAGGGCTTCAACCGTGTCGACCGGGCGTTGATCGAGGCGGTCGAGGCGCGCCGCGACGGCGATCGGCCTGTGCTGGTGATCGTCACTGGCGATGATGTGCGCTGGCGCGCCTATGGCAGCTTGATGGCGGTTACCAGCCCTTACCTCGACAGCCCGATCGTCGCCGCGCGTGGTTCTTCGACCATTCCGCGCGCGCCAATCCTCGCCCGCTTCCTCGATCGACAAGTGATCGAGATGGCCGCGCAGGGCGAGGAAGCATGGTTTCTCGATGAGCAAAAGGGCGATCCTTGAGGCGCGCAACCTCAACGCTGAATGAGTCGTATATAAGTGTGGCGCAGACTTTCAGTGGTCACTATGTATAATTAACGATGGGAATAAAGCTGCGTCCCAAAGTTCGGAAAGAGAAGATCAAGCTATGCGTGTCATCGTGCATACTGGCAAGGGCGGTGTCGGCAAGACCAGCATCTCTGCAGCGACTGCGCTGCACTGCGCGGAGATGGGCCTCAAGACGATCGTTCTGAGCACCGATACGGCGCACAGCCTCGGCGATTCGCTCGAAAAAGAGATTGGCCCGGAACCAGTCGAGCTGTATCCCAACCTGTGGGCACAGGAAGTAGACGCCCGCTATTCTCTCGATAAATACTGGGGCAAGATACAGCGCTATCTCGCTGCGCTTTTCACCCGTCAGGGCGTTGATGAGATCGTCGCCGAAGAGGTGACGATTTTGCCCGGCTTGGAGGAAGGCGCTCATCTGCTTTGGATCAACCAATACGTGGAGCAGAAGGCGTTCGACGTGCTGATCGTCGATGCCGCGCCGACGGCGGAGACGCTGCGCCTGCTGAGCCTGCCCGATGTCACGCGCTGGTGGTTCGAACGCGTGCTGACCTTGGCGCGCGGCGCCAGCAAAATCCTGCGCCCGATCGGCAAGATGCTCGGCCGTGAAGACACCGCGCCGGAGGACGGCGCGTGGGGTGAAGTCGCCGCTTTATTCAATACGCTCGATAAAGTGCGCGACCTGCTGGCAGACCCAGAGTTGAGCAGCGTGCGGCTGGTCGTCAACCCTGAGAAAATGGTCATCAAAGAGACGCAGCGCACCTATACCTACCTGAACCTTTATGGTTACGCCACCGATGCGATTATTTGTAACCGCATTATCCCTGATGAAGTCACCGACCCCTACTTCGCAATGTGGAAAGCGAACCAGCGAGAAAATATCAGCTTCATCAGCGAGGCGTTTGGCTCGCTGCCTCTGCTCAAAGCGCCGTTGTTTGGCACAGAGGTGGGCGGGCTGGAATCGCTGCGCCGGCTGGGACAAACACTTTACGCCCAGCACAACCCCGCACATAAGCTGTTTGACGGGGTGACGCATCACATTGAAAGCACCGGGAAGGACACTTATACGCTGCGCGTGCCGCTGCCCTTCGCCAGCAAGCAAGATTTGGATATTTACCGCTCGCGCGATGAGCTTACCCTACGGGTAGGGCCATACCGGCGCAACATTGTCCTTCCGTACACCCTGTGGGATTTAGAGATAGCCGATGCTCGATTCGAAGAGTCCTTCCTCAACATCCAATTCTCCCGGCAACGCAGTTAATGCCGCGGCCACCGGACATCAACCGCCCATGACCGCCGTCGACGGACGCGCTGGCGGGGCAGCCGCGCCACCGACCGATGACGATGGCCTGCTCCAGACGGTGACGATCGTCCCTGCCGAGCAAACGACCCGCAAGAGCGACGGCGTCAGCCTCGCGCAGGTGCGGCAGGTCATCCAGAACCCACCGCGTTCGCTGCGCATGCGTTTGCGCTATGTGCGCGTGGTGGTCTATTTTGGTTGGCTGTTTGTGCAGCTTTTGTTCTGGCATTTGCTGTTGGCGCGCTACTTTCCAGAACGCGTCCAGCGCGGCAACCTGCGCCGCTGGCAGGGTTATGCGCGTTCTTTTCGATCGTTCGCCGTGACCATGGGCGGCGTGATGATCAAGGCTGGGCAGTTCATCTCAACCCGCAGCGACATCCTGCCGCCCGAAGTGACCAACGAGCTGGCCTCGCTGCGCGACGAAGTGCCCGGCGTCCCGGTCAGCAAAATTCGCGCCATCATCGAGCAAGACCTCGGCCCGATCGCCGAACGTTTCGCTCAGTTCGATGATGACGCCGTTGCGGCGGCCTCGCTTGGGCAGGTGCATCGCGCGCGCCTGCACAACGGCGAGCGCGTCGTCGTCAAGGTGCTGCGCCCCGGCATCGTCGCCATTTGCCACACCGATCTCGCCGCTATGAACGTCGTCGCGCATATCGCCATGCGCTTTCGCTTCATCTCGCGGCGCATGGATGCCGTCGCACTGATTGAGGAGTTCGGCCGCGTGCTGTTGGAAGAACTTTCCTACCGGCATGAGGCGCAGAACAACCAGCGCTTCGCCGAAATGTTCCGCGACGACTGGGGCGTTTACATCCCGAAAGTTTACTTAGAGCATTCCACCGATCGTGTGCTCACGCTGGAAGATGTGACCACGATCAAGCTGGACGACTACGCAGCCCTTGAGGCAGCTGGCATCAGCCGGCGGGCGGTCGCCAAACGCTTGATGGATACCTACCTGCGCCAGATCTTTGAAGAGCGCTTCTTCCATGCCGACCCGCACCCCGGCAACTTGTTCGTTTACCCGCTGCCCGATGATGTGCTTCATGGCGAAAACGCCGATCGCTATGCCGCGGTTGACCATGGCGGAGGGCGGCCATTCTATTTGATCTTCATTGATTTCGGCATGACGGGCACACTCACCCCGCAGATCGTCTCCGGCTTGATCGGCACGCTGACCGCCGTCGTCACGCGCGATTCGCGCCGACTGATCCAGAGCTACTCGGAACTCGGCTTCTTGCTGCCCGGCGCCGATCTCGAGCGTCTTGAAGAGGCGACGCGCACAGTCTTCGATCAAGTATGGGGGCTAACGATGCAGCAGATGAGCAGCGTCAGCTTCGAACACATGGCCGAGATCGGCAAAGAGTTCAACGACTTGCTGTTCGCGATGCCGTTCCAAGTGCCGCAAGACTTCATCTATCTTGGCCGCACCGTCAGCATCTTGAGCGGGCTGTGCACCAGCCTTGACCCCAACTTCAACCCATGGAGCGAGATGCAGCCCTATACGCAGAAACTGATCACAGCCCGCAACGGCGAGTGGGCCAGCGCTGCGAGCAGCGCAGCGGCAAGCTCAGGCAGCCTGCTGGGCCTGCCGGTGCTGCAGGGGCTGTTCAGCGGCGACGGCGCGCAAGCCCTGCTTAGTATCGGCCAAGCATTGCTCGGCCGTTCATCTAACAGCGGGGCGAACCAAGTGCTCTCGCGCATCGAACGCGGCGATCTCAAGCTGCGCGTCGAGCCGACGACGGCCTTTCAAACGCAGCTCACCCGCATTGAGGTGCAGGGGCGCAAGACGACGCGCGCGATCCTGTTCGGCAGTTTTCTGATCAGCGGAGCGGTGTTTTACGTTGGGGGAGAACCGGTCGCCGCAGCGATCGGGTTCGGGCTGGCCGCGCTGTCCTATTTGAGCATCGTCTTCAGCGGCGAATGATGCTGAAGTGCGTTCTACCAGAAACCCGCCATGCGATGGCGGGTTTCTGGGCTGTCAGGCTTTTGGCTGTTGATGCGCTTAGTCGACGTTGACCTTGACTTTGTTCGTGCCGGTCGTCTTGGGGCGATCGTTCTCTTGGCCACTCGTCCTCGGCGCGCGGCGGAAGTTCTTATCCAGTTCGCGGCTGGCCTGCTCCAACCCTTCGACAGTGGCATCGACCAGCACCTTCATGCCTTGAATAAATTCGCGGCGCGCCTCGCGGCTGTGCGTCTTGAAGCCCTCCGGCAGTAGCGCATCGAGGGCCTTGCCAGTCTCCTCCAGCATGCGGCGCTGGTGATGCAGGAACTGCTCGAATGGCGGTTTATCCTTCAGGGTCTCGTCCGTCGCTTCCTCAGGCGGTCGATTATACTCGGTCATGAACGCTTCTCCTCACCGGTTGTCTATGTTTATACTGAAAGGCAGGGCATGATTGCCGCCCTTTTCACTCTATTATACGGCGGAAGGGGCGGAAAGGTTGCAAACTGCCTCAGGGAGCAGCCGCAAAGGCCAGCGATCCTGCCGCTGGCTTCATTGTCCATCCACGGTAGTTCATGCTATCGTTAAAACATAGCGTACGGCGCCGTAAATGGATGATAAAGTGGCGACGGCTGCATATTCATTAGAACACTTTTACCACGGCCCGCTCGCGTCCGAAAGCCAGCAGCAAGGCGATGCCCGCCTGCTGGCTGCGTCGCCGGGCGTGATTCCTGCCCACATCGCGGATGCGCTGCGCCATGCCAGCATCATGCCCGCCGCTGGGCTGGCGGCTTGGGCACTGGTGCGTGGGCAGGCCAGCCCATTCATCATGGCGCAGGCCGCTGCGGCCGAAAACGGCGTGCCGCTGCGCCATTACATCCTATTTTCGAGCGATGTGCTGCGTGCGTTAGGCGGCAATCTGCAAACCCTCTTCACCTTGATCGAGCCGCAGATGCCGCGTTTCGCGGCTGCCGGGCGGTCGCTCGGGCTGATCAGGCTGGCCGATGTGAGCGCGCCATCGCCTGCTGCACAGGAAGAGGCCATGCTCGGCCTGATGACCTTCACCCGCGACCGGCTCGATGTGATCGAGGCGCTGCTGGCCGCCATTATCCGGGGAGTGACGGTCGCAGTGCGCGGCGCTCCCTTTGATCTGGCCCCGCGCACCGCATTCATCGAAGGGCTGCTGGCCCTGCTGCCCGCTCCGGCTCGGTTTGGCGTCACATTCACCACGCACTACACACCCGGCATCGAGGCGCAGATCGTCTTCTGCGACGGCGCTGCTCCGCACGATCTGCCGCCGGAACCTGTCTTGATCTACGACTGGAAAACCGCGCAGGTCAGCGGTCATCGAGTTGAAGACGACTACAGCCGCTTCATCAAAAGCCAGCTTCGCCTCGATACCCGTTTGGTCATCGAACAGACGGAGGCGCTCACGCCGGTGGCGGGCTGGCGTATTCGCCGGGGCGACGCGCTCGGCGATGCGCTCAAAGTCGCAGCGCGCCGGCTGCGCGTCGACCATGCGCTGCTCAATCACCTGCCAGTTCAAGCCAGCGAAGTCGCGCGTATTCTGGCTGAAGACCCCACGCTGACCGACTCGCTGCGCGCCGTCTACATCCAGCACTTGCTGGCTTTTTCGCTGGCGCTTGATGAAGAAGAAGAGAACAGCGATCTGCTGTTGATCGTCGCGCGCGGCAATCCTGATTTGGAACGCGCTATCCTTCAGCAAATGGAGCAGGCGCTGCTCGACGGGCGCTCTGGCCCGGTTTACCGCCGCTTGGCCTTATGGCTGGATCGCCCCGATGGTTTTAAAGGCATGTATTGGGCCGATTTGGCCCAACGTGCAGCCGCCGCTCGCGCTCAGGAACTGGCCGCTCAGGGTGATGCCGACGGTTTGACTGCGTTTTTAGGCGAGCTGCGCGCTAATTCGTCGTTCGCCGAGATGAGCGCGAGCGCGCCAGGCTTGATCGAAGCGGCGCTGCCGCTGGCTAGTGACGCGCCGGCGCTGGCGCGCATGATCTTTATGCTCGCCGCTGCCCACCTGCCGACTGATCGCTGGCAGCGCATCGCCACGCACGGCCCGCTGCTGAGCCAGCTTCCCGCTGCCGTCAGCCAGCTGCTGGCCTACTACACACGCAAAACGCCAGCGGCGCCGCCCCCCGGCGCCCTTGCGCAGGCGTGCATCGAGTTCGACCCCTCGATGCAGCCAGTCTTGTTCATCCGGTTCGCTGAGCTGGCCGTGCTCGTCGGCCGCTTTGATGTGTTCGACGACACGGCGCTGCGCGGGCTGGCCGAAGCAGCCGCCAGCTCTTGGGGCGATCTGTACGACGCTGCCATCCGTTGGGTTATCAGCAGCCTCAGCCGAGAGAATGTGCTGTCTGCGCTTGACCCGACAGCGCGTCCTCATCTGCTGGCGGCGCTGCTGGCGCGCCGCGCTTATGGAGAGCTGGCGAGCGAGCTTCAGCGCCATGGACGGATGCTTTACGCGGGCGACCGCCAGTTCGATTACGCCCTGCTGGCCCACCGCCTGCTGCGCGACTCAACGCTGCCACCTGAAGACCTGCTCGATGCTTTGAACGCGCTGGCGCAGGGCGGGGTCAAACCACTTCCGCTGGCGCTGGCTCACTTTGGGGCCCTTGAACGCCAGCGCTGGCGGCCAGAGATGGGGTCGGCGGCTGCCGCATTGACGGCTTTGATCGTCGAGAACCGCCGGATCGCCGAGCTGATCCCAATTGACATGCTGGTTGAGCTGCTCAATTACCACGTCAACCGGCGCGATGGCCCGGCCGCGCGGCGCATCGCGGCGCTGCTGCCGCTGCTGGCGTCTCGTCAGGGCGAAGCGGGCGCGCTGACGATGGTCAGTGTGTATCGCGCTTTGAACTGGGATAAGGACAGCCGCGCTAGCGCATTGAATGAGCTGCGTCACTTCGTGCGCCACTGCAGCGAGCGCAGCATGCCAGCAGTAACGGCGTTGTTCGGCCGCGAACTGGGCGATGCGATCCGCATTGATCTGGAGACGACGGCCGTCATCTATCGGCTCATGGGCGCCGAGCATATCGGTGATTACGCCTACTCCCTGCACACCTTCGCCCAGTTCTTGTTCGATACCGGGTTAGTTTATCTCGACAAAACCAACCCGCCCGGGCTGCATATGCTGGTTGGCGATCTAGACAGCCTTAACGGCGGCCTGAGCAACGACGAGCGGCAGGCGCTGGCGGCCGCCATGCTCGAACTTGGCCGGCTGCTCGCCGCGCTGGCGGCGCAGCACCGCACCCAGCACGCTCGCGAGGAGGATGCGTATATCGAGGCGCTGCTCGCGGGGCGCGGCGTGGCGCATTCTGTGCTGGACGTGTTCCGCGTCATGGGCGGTTATTTCGCCCGCGGGCGCCGCTTGAGCGTTCGCACTGAGCGCGCCATCAACAACCATCCGCTGGCCGATCGGTCGGCTCAATCGCTGCTGCGCGAGGTCGAACAGATCAACCGGCTGATCAAGAACGCGCTGCACGCCCTGCCGCCAGAACGCGCGCTTGCGCTCGATGCAGGGGCAGTGCAGCGCGATGTCGAAAGCCTGTGGAGCGGCATCTCCCTTTATGAACGGCGCATGCTGGTGCGCGATCTGGCGATCGACCTGCAGCGCATCGCCGATTTGACCTTGATGATCACCGAGCGCGCCGATCTACGGGCGCTGCGCGATGACAGCAGCTTGGCTCGCAAGCTCGATGCCAATCGCCAGCGCCCCGAAAATGCGCTCGAATTCTATCGCTTCGTTCACGGCTACTTTGCTGCGCGCGTGCGCTGATGATCAGCGCCGCCCGAACAAGATCACGTACAGGAATAAAATCAATACCGCCCCGACAAAAGCGACGAGGATATCAATGAAGCGGATCACGATGCCCTCAAGCAGCGCCGGGCTGACGGAAATGTTGAGGATTGAAAACAAGAAATTGCCGACGATGCCGCCCAGCACGCCGACGATGACCGCGCCGATTAGACCGATACGGCGACCACGCACCAGCACATTGGCGAGAAAACCAGCGATCAAACCGACGATAATCGCAGTCACCACCGAACCGATGTTAAAGGTTACCGTTACTGTTTGGTCGGTGATCGGCTGCGTTTGGGCCAACACGATCATGGGCACAGCGAATGCAAATCCGTTCATGACAGGCACTCCTGATTGAATTAGGGAACGCTGTTATATAGTTTGACATAAACGGGCATACTGTGCCAGTAGCTGCCCGCCCGTTCCTCAATCGTTGAGCTGGGCCAGCTCTTCTTCAGTCAGCGTCATGCCAAGGATATTGAAGCCGGCATCGACATGGACGACCTCGCCGGTCACAGCGCTGCTTAGATCGGAGGCGAGGAATAAGGCGACATTCCCGACTTCTTCCTGAGAGACGAGTTTGCGCAGCGGTGCGGCTTTTTCGGAGTATTTCAACATTAGCCGGAAGCCGGGCACGCCAGCGGCCGCCAGCGTCTTGATCGGGCCGGCGCTGATGGCGTTCACGCGGATGTTCTTCGGACCGAGGTCGTTGGCGAGATAGCGCGTGATCGTCTCAAGCGCCGACTTAGCGATCGCCATGACGTGATACTTCGGCATCACTTTCTCGGCGGCATAGTAGGTCAAACTCATGATGCTACCGCCCTCGGTCATCAGCGGTTCGGCGCGTTTCGCCATCGCAATCAGGCTGAACGCGCTGATATCGAGCGCCAGTTTGAACCCTTCGCGTGAAATATCGATGAAACGACCGCCTAGATCCTCGCGATTGGCAAAAGCGACGCTGTGCACCAGCACGTCGATGCGGCCAAACCGCTCGCGGGCTTTCGCGAAGACAGCATCGAGCTGGGCGTCATCGGTCACATCGCACTGTTCGACAAAATCGCAGCCGATCTCTTCGGCCAGCGGTTTTACGCGCTTTTCCAACATCTCCCCCGCATATGACAAAGCAATGGTCGCGCCTTCATCGTACAGTTTGCGCGTAATGCCCCACGCGATCGAGTTCTTATTGGCCACGCCAAAAATGAGCGCGACCTTGCCATCCATCAAGCCCATGATGCTGCTCCTTGCCGAAATGATCTCATGCGTAAACTTTAACACCGCGCCGCGCTTGCGGCTACGATGCCCTAGCGGGCGGGTTGCGTCTGCGGGCGCGGCGGCGTATCATCGGCGGCTGTATTCAGGCATCTGCACGAGGAGAGTGATCATGTCGCAGTCTGGTTCGGTTCCGGTGGTGATCGCAGTGGATCTATCAGACGCGCTGCTCGAAGACATCCGCGCAGTATCGCCGCGCTTACACGTCGAACGGCATTTTCCGACCGTGCCGGAGCGCGTGTGGGCCGAGGCCGAAATCGTCTACACGATCAGCGCGCTGCCGCAGCCCGAGCAGGCGCCGCGCCTGCGATGGGTTCAGCTTCACAGCGCCGGGTTCGACCATGTGCTTGACCATCCCCTCATCAAGGCGCAGGATGTCGAGGTCACTTCAACCAGCGGCATCCATGGAGTGCAGATGGCTGAATACTGTTTGGCGATGATGCTGGCATTTAACTACAACTTGCCGAAAATGCTGGAATTAAAATCACGCGCTGAATGGCCGCAAAAGCGGCCGGGCGCGCTGCATCTTGATGATCTATTCCGGCCCTATGAACTGCGCGGGCAAACGCTCGGCATCGTCGGTTACGGCAGCGTTGGCCGCGAATTGGCGCGCGTAGCCGATGCGCTGGGCATGAAGGTGCTGGCGATCAAGCGCGATGTCATGCACCCGCGCGAGGAAGAGGCCTATCGCGAGCCAGGCACCGGCGACCCAGAGGGCGAGATCCCTGCCCGCCTGTACCCGCCCGAAGCGATCCAATCGCTCGCGCGCGAGGTCGATTATCTGGTGCTGACCATCCCGCTAACGGCCAAAACCCGCCACATGATCGACGCGCAAGTGTTGGCCAGCATGAAGCCAACCAGCGTGCTGATCAACGTCGCGCGCGGGCCGGTCGTCGATGAAAAAGCGCTGATCTCGGCGCTGGCTGCGCATAAGATCCGCGGCGCTGCGCTCGATGTGTTTGATGAGGAACCGCTGCCGTCAACCAGCCCGCTGTGGAACCTTGAGAATGTGATCATCAGCCCGCATGTTTCGGGCAACAGCCGGCGCTACCATGAGAAAGCAGTTAGCGTCTTCATCGAGAATCTCGAACGCTATCTCAACAATCGGCCGCTGCTTAACCGGTTGCGCCGCGAACAGGAATACTAGCGCGGCTGCAAGCGGCCGCCGTTAGTTGTAGAGCGGATCGTTGGTGGGCGTTTCACCCGCCGCGCCGGCTGCAGCGCTGAAACCGCGCGCGTTGCGCTCGATTTGCTGGATCACACCATCGACCTGATAGTTCAATTCCATCAAGGCCGAGGTCGCCCGTTCCTGCCGGTGCAGGGCGACGCGCGGATTCTCTCTCAGCTCGCGCAGCAGAGCGGCATAACCGAGGTACAGCCGCAGCAGCTCGGCGCTCAGAGTAGTATCGTCGCTGTGCTCGTAATGGCGCTTCAAATCGTGCCATGCGTAGATGAAATCCCAAAACCGCTCATCATCGAGCCAGCGCCCTTCTGGACGGCTGGTATCGACGCGCCCCGCCAGCGCCAAGATGCGGTCTTCAAGGCGGCGGCGGCGCAGCATAAATTCCATAAGGCGAGCCTTTCTCTAAAAGTGATGGATTTCACGACTCTAGCGCAGTAGGATGAGCAGGGCGTGAGCGCACGCTTTTAAACTAAAGTGCGGTATGATGGAGTAAATTAATGTCATTGAATTGGGTTTGCACAGCGAAATACGCGTGGAAGAACCGATGTCGATTTTTCACTTTCAACAGTTGATCGATGGCGCATGGGTGCAGGCAGCCGGCGGCGGAACATGGGACTTGATCAACCCGGCGACCGAGGCGATCATCGCCCAACTGCCGTTTGGAGATGGCCGCGATGCCGCCGCCGCCATTGATGCGGCGCAGCGAGCGCTGCCCGGCTGGTCGCGGATGACCGCCTACGAACGCGCTGAGATCATGAAGCGAGCGGCTGATTGGATCCGCGCCCGCATCGACGCGCTGGCCGTCATCACCAGCGAAGAATCGGGCAAGCCGCTGCGCGAAGCCAGCGCCGAATGGAACACCGGCGCCAATCTCCTCGAATGGTACGCCGAGGAGGGTAAACGCGCCTACGGCCGCGTGATTCCGGCGCGGGCAGCTCATAAGCGGCTGTTGGTGCTTCACGAGCCGGTCGGCGTCGTTGGCACGATCACGGCTTGGAATTTCCCAGTCTACAATGCGGCGCGCGCATGGGCGGCGGCGCTGGGGGCCGGCTGTACCGTGGTTGGCCGCCCCTCGGAGTATACGCCGCGTTCGTTGATGCTGTTCGCGCAGGCGCTGGTTGAGGCGGGCATCCCGGCCGGCGTCGTCAATGTGATCAACGGCGAGCCGGAAGCGATGGGGCAAACGATGCTCGATGACCTGCGCTGCCGCAAGATCAGCTTCACCGGCAGCACGCGGGTCGGCAAGCTGCTGATGGACGGCGCTTCGCGCACGGTCACGCGGCTGAACTTGGAACTGGGCGGGAACGCGCCGGTGTTCGTCTTTCCCGATGTCGATGTTGAAACGGTCGCTGCGCAGGCAGTCAGCTCGAAGTACCGCAACTGCGGGCAGGTTTGCATCGCGCCGCAGCGTTTCTTCGTGCACAGCCGCGTCGCCGAGCAGTTCATCGAGACGGCCGCCCGCCTCAGCAGCGGCCTAAAACTGGGCAGCGGCCTTGACCCAACGACCGACCTCGGCCCGCTGATCAATGCGCGCCAGCGCGAGCGGGTCGAAGCGCTGGTTGACGGCGCGCGCGCGGCTGGCGCGGAAGTGGTCAGCGGCGGCGCGCGCCCGGCGGCGATCGAGCGCGGCTATTTCTATCTGCCGACGGTGATCGCCAACATCGACCCGACGATGGCGATCTACAGCGAAGAGATCTTCGGGCCGGTGATGCCGGTCATCCCATTTGATGAGGTTGAGCAAGCGCTCGCCCTGGCTAATGGGTTAGAGTATGGCTTGGCAGCTTACGTTCAAACCAGCAGTTTGAATACTGCGATCAAAATGTACGAAGGGCTGGAGTTCGGCATAGTCGCCGTCAACGACTGGCTGCCCTCCACCCCAGAAGCGCCGTTCGGTGGCATGAAAGGCAGTGGCATGGGACGTGAATGTGGACAAGAGGGACTTTACGACTATCTGGAGACAAAGACAGTATTCATAGGTGTGCCATTATGATACCCAAACGCAAAACGCATCCAACGCATCTGCCGCATGTGACGATCACCAACACACGACCCGAACATGCAGCCGCGCTGGGCGCGCTCCAGCGCATCGTCTTCCCCAAACTGACCAATGAAGAACTGCTGACTGAAGCCAAGTATCTGAAACACATCGAAGTTTTCCCCGAAGGCCAGTTTGTCGCGCTCGTCGAGCAAGATGGCCAGCAGATTCCAGTCGGCGCGACCAGCACCTTCCGCACCTCGTTCGATTTCAACAATTACCAACACACTTATCTCGAGATCGTCGCCGATGGCTGGCTGACCAACCACGACCCCGAAGGCGAATGGCTGTATGGGGCCGACCTCCACGTGCACCCCGATTACCGCGGGCTGCGCATCGGGCGGCGGTTGTACGAGGCGCGTCATGCGTTGGTGCGCCGTTTGAACTTGCGCGGCGAGATCGCTGGCGGCCTGCTGCCCGGCTACATCCGCTATCGCAGCCACCTGACGGTGGCGCAGTACATGCTGCGCGTGTGGCAGGGGCACATTCACGACCCCACCCTAACGATGCAGCTCCGCAACGGCTTCGTCATCAAAGGCATCCTCTATAACCACATCACCGACTCGCGTTCGAACAACACCGCCTCGCTGATCGTGCGCGAGAATCACCTCTATCGACCGCCGGATGAAAGCGCCCGACCGGCGATATTGGGGCATGGAGCGGATGTGCCGGCTGTTGGCGCCGGCCACACGTGACATCGATCTTTTCCCGTCAAGCTGAAAGAGCAAAGAGCATAGAACGACGCAGGGCTGCAACGAGCAGACTCACGCTGGCTTACTGGCGGCCGTCTGATTTGCGCCGGCAGCATAAAAGCAGCCCCAATGAACGGGGCTGTTTGTGTCTGCTGTTGGCAACGATGAGCTGCGCGTTAGGTTTTGTCCGTCTTTTCGTCATCCTCGGCGGGCGTGGGCGACGCGGCTTCACTCAGCGCCGGGCTTTCGCTCGGTGAGGCCGAAGCAGTCTCCTCGATCTCCTCAATAGGAGGCGCAGCCGTCCGCAGGCGGCGCGAGATGAAAATCACGCCGACGAGGCCGACGACGGCCAGCGCGAGCAGGCCAATGCCGTCGCTGCCGCCGCTGGCGATCGTATCGAAGAGACCGGTCTCAGGCAGCGCGGTCGGCGCGATCGTCGGGAAGCCCGGCGTCGGCTGGAGGATCTCCGGCGTCGGGAAGTCTTGCGGCTCGAGCATCACTTCAGGGCCGGCTGCCTGCGCCGTCGCCGTTTGGAAAGCGGCGGCGATGGCGGTCGCCGTCTGGTTGATCGCTTCGAGCGGGCTGGTTGCCTGCACGGTTGGCGTATCGGTCGCCTGCGCGGCGAGGAACTGCGCCGTTAGTGTGAGATCAGGCGTCGGTGGGGCTTGTTCGGTCTGCAAGGCGATAAGCGCCAGTGCCGTCGCCGTCTCGGCAAAGTTAATGGCGAACTGGGTGGCCGCCAGCTCGGTGGCGTCCAGCGTCGGGGTTGGGGTTGGCGTGGGCTCGCGCTCTTCGGTCGGCGTTGGCGTGAGCGTCGAGGTTGGCGTGGGCGTATCCGTCCAAGCCTCAGCCGTTTGCGTCATGAACAAGATCTCGGCCGAGCGCGTCTGTGTCTGCGCGAGCTGCGCCTCAACCGTCATATTGAGCATAACGACCTGCGTTGCCGTCAGTTCTGCATCGGTCGGCCCCGTATCGCGGGTGACCAAAAAGACGATCAGCGCCAAGCCGCCGATGAAAAGCAGGATCATCAGGATGGCCAGCACGATGAACGTGCGATTGCCGCCCCGATCTTCGGCCGGCTCCTCGATGACGGGCATATCCGCGTCAAAATCATCGCCCAACGACGCGGGGAGTTCGTCATCGGCCTCGAAATCGAAGCCGGAGTCGTCATTATCTAGGAAGTCGTCATCGAAGTCGAAATCATCGCGATTGCTCATGCAGTTCCCCCCTTAAATGTCGCCGGGCTGCAGACGCATCAGCGCCCGAGAATCTCTAGATTTGCCAGTGGCACAAAAGTCCGCTCACTAGTCAAGAGTTCGACCTGCGCGCACTGAACTCGCAACCCATTGTCCAACATAACTGGTGTTTTTGGCAAGCTAATCACCTGACCGAACGCCGTCGAACCATCAGCATGGACGACGCGGATCGGCAGGCCCGGCTGCAAGCTGAGGTTCGTCAGCGGCGCGCCTGGGCGTTGGCCTGTATTTAAAGGGACATTGACGACCGCTTCGGGCCGGCGCCTGTCTCCGCTGGTCGGCAGAATCGCGTCGAGCATCGCCTGACGCCCCTCTAAATCTTCAAGGAATTGGTAGATCGTCGACGGCATGCGATGCGCGCCGAAGCCTTCCGTCAGCAGCACGGCGACGTGCGATTGCAGCACGGCTTCGATCAAGGCCGTCTCCATACTTGGCGCGATCACGCCGCTTAAGCCTTGCGCCTCGATCGCGCGCAGGCTGGCCGCGCGCAGCGGCCGCCGTGTCACGATAATCGCATTGCGATATTCCATGGCAATCGAGTCGGTAAAGACGTTCTCCAGCCCTTCGGCCGGCTCCATCTTGAGCACCCCGATCACGCGGCGGTTGTTGCCCCACACGCCTTGCAAGACTGCCCCGAACGCCTCAATGACGACGCCGCGGCCGCGATTAATGGCGACGACTACGCCGTTCAACCCGGCTTGCAATTCGATGTTTTCAGCGATCTCTTGCAAGATAATGCGCCCATGCTCAATGGCGACGACTTTAGCGACGATCGGCGAGTAGAGCCGGCGGCGACCGCGTTCGGCCAGCGTCTGCCCTCGGTCAACCAAATCGCCGATGTCAACGGCCAGCAAGTTTGTCAGCAGTTCCGGCCGGCGCAGACGAAAGAAGGCGGCTGCATCGAGCATCTTGTAGGGAGCCGGTGCAGCCCCGCGAGCGATCACATCGGTGAGCGACACACGCGCGCCGTTTACCGTCTCGATACGCAGTTCAGCATTTTCGGGTAGCAGCCGTTCACGCCGGATCAAGGTGAGCGGCAGCATGTGCCGCTGTTCAGGATAATAAGTTCCTGAGGTCATCGCTCTCCTCGTCCTTAACGCCCGCTGACTCGATGCCCGCGGGTACAGCCGCTGTTTCGGCGGCGCGGCGTTCGCGTTCCTCGCGGCGGGCCCGGCGGCGCTCGCGCCGCGAGGGGCGCCGCCCCCTGTCATCTTGCTCGCTGCCGAGCGCTTCAAGCGAAGGCATCATTTCTGAAAACGCGTCGCCGGCCGCGCGCCCGCGGATGACGGCGTATTCAGCGCTCTCGCGCGGGTCAACCACTTCGACCTCGCGCAGCCATTCCGAATTGATCTCATGCGGCGGGTCGCCAGTCGCCTGTGCGTACCAATGCGGAAGTTGGCGCGCCCGCTCGTGCACCGTCGTCCCTAGCGGCAGCGGGCGGCCGCGGGCGTCGATCACAACTCCGGTTAGCCCGCCTTCGATCTCCATGCGCAGGCGTCGTTTTCCACCGATGGACAGGCCGCGCGCGCAAGCGATGCTGATCGTCGCTTTGGCGCCGGGCGCCAGCGGGTACATCCACAGCGACCCACCCGCGATGGTCGCCGTCTCGACCGTGCCATCGGCCAGCGTAAGACGAACGCGAGCGGCAGTTCGGCCGGCGCGCGCCCGACCAGACAGGCTAAAGGCCATGCCCAAAGTCTCGAGGCCGCTAGCATCGAGCAGTTGAACGACGGCTTCGGGCAGCGACCATGCCAACGCCCCCAGCGCGGGCAGCAGCGCCGTGGCATCGAGCTGAAGCTGGGCGACGCCGATCGGCTCGAGGGCATCGAGCAGCAGCATGGCCGCCATGCCCGGCCGTCCGGTGCCCGTCAGCCCGCCCCCCGCCCCGATGATGCGGCAGAAGGGTGGCATCGGCTCAGTCAGGTCGTCGAGCGCCTCTGTCGGCGTCCACACTGGGCGCGAAGCCCGCAGCAGGGTCGCAAGTGCGGTGCGCAGCAAAGCATGTTCGAGATAGCGCGCGCGCAGCGAATTCGGGATGGTAGCCGGGCGCAGCATCTTGTTCATCGCGTAGGCGCGGATCTCTTCGTCGCTGGCAGCGAAGGGCAGCCAGCGACGAAACGCCTGAATGCCGGCATGATCGAGCAGCGCGGGCGCGCTGTGTCCTAAACCGATATCGGTGCGGATCGTGGTGTAGGTGTTGCCCTCGATTGAGGCCGACAGCGTGCTGACAGCGCTGCCGACATCGACGGCCAGCACGCCACCAGTCACTGGGCCGCTGCGCCGCCGGCTGCCTTCTGTGCGGCCGAGGTAGTCGACGATCAAATGATAGCTTTGCGCGTTAGGCAGCACACCCATCCGGCTTTGCGCGCCGATCGACTCAAACCCGAGGCCACGGGCACCCGTGAACGAGTCGAAGGCCAGCGCGAGCTGAAGCTGCGCGCTCTCCAGCGCTTCGGTCTCCAGCGTCGGGCGAACATTGGCGGCAGTGAACACGTTCGTCAGCCCCTCGAACATGGCGCTAATGGCCGGCGCTGCGGCGCTGTTGCCGGCATACAGCACCAGCGGCTGGTGGCCACGCGGCATCAGTTTGATCGCCAGCCGCGCGATCTGCGCCAGCTCCAGCACCGGCGCGTAAGCCCCGCCTTCAGTGCCGCCAGTGATGAAGATCAGGTCAGGACGGGCGAGGACGAGCGCGTTGAGCTGCTCTTCCTCCGAGCGCACATCGTCGAGCGCGATCGTGTCGACGATGTTGATATACGTTCCAGCGGCCGCGCGGATGCCGCTCTCTACGCTCAACCCGGGCACCAGCCCAAGCAGCACAGTCCGCAAAGGACGGCCCATGCTGGTCGTGGCGAAAAAGAGATCGACTCCGGAGCGATCGGGCTGTTCGGGGGTCAGCACCCGGCCTTCGCTGGTGAACAGGCGGCGTCCGGTCACAGCGCTCAGCTCATGAAGCACGCGCGCCAGCCCCACGCCGACATCGTTGTTCGGAAAGCCGCCGGTCGTCGGCACAGCAGCCTGAGCGACGAGATGATAGACGCCCTCGACCAGATCGATGAGGAGAGCTCGGGTCATGACATTGCCGAGATCGACCGCCAAAATTGAGGTAGCAGATGGCGCAGGCGGCGGGGTCATCGATCACCCTCCTCCGAGGCGGGCCAGTATGAATGCGACGCGCTCGCTTAAGATCGTCAGGCCAGTCAAGATCGCGCCGCCGTAGAGCACGCCCAGCGTGATCGCGATGAACCCCTGCCCAACGGTGCCGAACGTGCGGACCATTAACCCGCGCTGCACGACGCCCCCCGGGCCGCGGCGAGCGAGGTATTGAAAATAGATCAGAGTGCAGATGACGCCGATCGCGATCAGAAAGCCGTTGGCCGCGTCTTCGAGCACCGCGTTAGCCGTGCCAGCGACCAGCGGGATCAGCGTGCCGCTGATGGCCCCGACCAGCGCGACCGCCGCGCCAATGCCGATCAGATAGGCCAGGCCAATGTTGCCAAGCTGATGATAGCGCTTGGTCGTCTTCAGCAGCAGCAGCAGGCCCAACAAGATCGGGATCAGGCCGACGCCGATCGATGCTGGATCGCCGGCGCTGAAAGCGGCGCGCACCCACGGCAGCACCACGCTCTCGAGGGTGACCATCGTCACGTAACCGGCTGCCAAACCGACGAACGCGTAAACCGCCAGCCGGTAGAGGAAATTATCGCCCAGTAAATAGCTGAAGACCATCAGCGTGAAGATGAACCCCAGCCACAGCCCGATCTGGTCGACGTTCAACGGTTCCGCCTCCTGCGCAGCAGGCTGCGGGCAATATTGACGCCCGCGCCTGCGCTGATGATGAGCGCCGATACGATGATGCCGAACGTCATCGCATACCAACGTTCATCGCGATAACCGGGCGAATGCGGTGGCAGCGCAAAAGCCGCTGTTTCTGGAATGCCTGCGGTCATGCTCTCGACGAAAGACGACTCGACATCGGCCTCGCTCGCGCTGTCGTCTTCCGGCGCGGGGGTGGGCGGCTGCGCCGGCCTCGGAGTTCGCATGGGGGTAGCGGTTCGCGTCGGTCTCGGGGTTTGCGTCGGATCATCGTCCCCGGCCTGATGTGGGGTATCGCCGGCGCGCTTGCCGTAACCGGCTGGTTTGGGCGCGCTAGCGCCAGCCGGGTTGTCGATCACCTGCACCAATGCCGCCGAAACCCACCCCTCGCGGCCATCATCGAGCCGGACGTTGACCCAATCGCCGCTGGGGTTGAAACCAAGCACGATCACCTGCGCGCCGGGCAAAAGCTGGCCGATCGGCGTGTTCGCTGTGCTGGGGGCCGGCCGCACATTGATCGCTTGCGTCGCGATCACCCGCGCGACCGGCTGCGGCGTGGGTGACGGTGTGAAGGTCGGCGTCACACGCGGCGTGGGTGACGGCGTCGGGGTTGGCGTGGGGCTGGGCGTCGTCAAGATGACGGGCGCAGGACGGCCGCGCTGCCGCGGCGACGGCGCGCCGGCATCGACTTGCGCGCCATAAGTATAGGCATCAGCATAACCGACCAGCAGGGCGCTAAGGGCCGGCCGGCCGGCGGCGAAGCGCGCGCTGAGGTACGGTTCGACCAGCGGGGCCGCCGAATAGCTCACTGCGGCGATCGTCTGGGCGCGGGCCAGCGGCGCGATCTGCTCGGCGTAGACGCGCACGTCATCGGCGCGGTCGCTGATGACGATCAGCAGCGGGAAATCGCGCAGCGAGCGCACGATCAGCCCGGTCGCTTGCCCGCGGATATCGAGCAGCAGCAGGTTGGCAGTGTCCTCGCTGAACGCGCGCAGGCCGATGGTCCCGCCCGGCAGGTAGCGGATCAGGTAATAGTCTTGATTGGGCAGCAGCGGCTCTGGCGCGCCGATCTGTTCGCGGAAAGCCTCATCCGCATTGATCGCATCGATCAGGGTGCTAGCGCGCAGCAGCGCCAGCGGGTTGCCACCGATGATGACCGGATAGGCCGCGCGCTTGAACAGATGACGCAGCAGCGCGTCGGTTAAACCGTCGAGTTCTGGGGCGGCGGCAGGGCCATATTCCATGACGACCAGCGCCAGCGTACCGGGGCGCAGCGATTCGATGGCCTCATAGGCGGCAACCGCGGGGCTACCGGCTGCGAACTCCCTCGGCGGCAGCGTGCCAATGCGCACCGGCGGAAACACGAATGGCAGCAGAACTGCAACGGCCACCAGC
>JBDNDP010000034.1:0-34301 GCA_046719065.1 Aggregatilineales bacterium
AAACATATGCCCAACTGTTCAGCCCACCAGCTAAAACGTTGTTGCGCCTTTACGGCGCCCCCCTCGGGGGACTGAAACATAACGCAGGAGGGAATCATGAATTTTGAGTTTGCAGTTGCGCCTTTACGGCGCCCCCCTCGGGGGACTGAAACTTCGTTTTGTTGCATTTTCTCCTCCATACAAATTAAGTTGCGCCTTTACGGCGCCCCCCTCGGGGGACTGAAACGTGAACCTCGACGGTAAAGTCGAGGATATGTCGGGGTTGCGCCTTTACGGCGCCCCCCTCGGGGGACTGAAACGGAGGAGCTCAGCGAGCTCCTCCAGTTGCAGGCTTGTTGCGCCTTTACGGCGCCCCCCTCGGGGGACTGAAACAATACCCGGATCATCTTTTTCTCCTTTCTTTAGCCGTTGCGCCTTTACGGCGCCCCCCTCGGGGGACTGAAACGCATCGACGACAATGAGCCCGGCTCGGTTGAGCCGAGTTGCGCCTTTACGGCGCCCCCCTCGGGGGACTGAAACGCAGTAAAGCTACTGCTGGAGAACTTCGGCTAGCCAATGTTGCGCCTTTACGGCGCCCCCCTCGGGGGACTGAAACTAACAATAAGCATGTCGAGAAAGTTGTGTTTCTGACCTAGTTGCGCCTTTACGGCGCCCCCCTCGGGGGACTGAAACACAATGATCCCTTCTTTGTTTAAGAGAGCAATGTCTTGGTTGCGCCTTTACGGCGCCCCCCTCGGGGGACTGAAACGCTTCGCATTCTTCCGCTTCTCTAACGGGCTCTATTGCGAGTTGCAATAGACGGAAAAATCCCTCTCTTATGACCGCATTGTGAAAAATGTAAAATTTCCTCGCCCCTGCATAGGATAGGGGTTAGCCCCAATGCATTAAGACTAAAGATTTCTCTATGATAAAGTTGTTAACAAATACGCTGTTCCATCTTTGCTAGGAGGTGGGCATTGGCGAGATTAAACTTTGTGCTAAGTACGGCCAGCCCATGGTTCGTCTACGGGGCTGACCCGCGTGGCCAGCCTGAACTGCGCGCGGCTTCAATTCGTGGGCAGCTGCGCTACTGGCTGCGCGCTCTGATCGGGGCGCGAACGACGGATTTATCCGAAGTTTGGAAACAAGAGACCGCAGTTTTTGGATCCACGGGCAGCGCTTCCCCCATCTCCGTACGCATCTTGCCACTGGAACTAGAAGAGAATGCAGTTTACAAAGTTCCTATGCTGCCGCATCGGCAGGGCAGCGCTGGCGACCGTTCACCTACGCCGGCGGTCGGGAACGATTATAGGATCAGTCTCAGCTTTATCACGCGGCCGGGCGTGGGTTTTCCGCAGGACTTTATGCCAGCGCTGTCGCTGTGGCTGCTGCTGGGCGGCGTGGGCAAGCGCTCACGACGGATGTTTGGCGCGCCCCGTGTAGTTGGCTTCAGTTGTGATCCAGAGGATCTCGTAATCGAGAAGTGGTGGGCGAAACGGCCTAAGGACCCGAACCGTGTCTCACTTGTTGTTAAGGATACGCTTGACCGCTACCTCTCGCACAGCGTATTGGCAGACACCAAGGACATACCGCTATTCCCGACACTGCACCCGAAACATTCATGGATCGTCGTAGGTGCGCAGGCTTATAAAAGCCATGCAGAGGCCAATCAAGCTCTGTTCGCACTGCTGCGCGGCAAATATAGAGAATACAGTAACAAGTGTTACTTCGGCTGCGTTGATCGCAATAAGCGCCGCGCTTCGCCGTTGATCGCGCAGGTGCGCCAGCTTGAAGGCGGGTATTACCCCGTCCTAACGTTCATGCGCTCAAAGCCCATTCCCGAAAATGTAAACTGGAAGATCGTCAATAATTTCATGAACGACGCGATCGAAGAGTTCAAAGGCGAGACCGTGTGGGGAGGGGCGTTCCAATGACAACCACGCATCTGATGTTGTGCCAGATCGGCCCTGTGCAGTCGTTCATCGCCGCTGGCCGGCGCACAGCCGACCTGCACATCGGCAGCCGGCTGCTCAGCCGCTTAGTCTACGCAGGCGTTAAGGCGGCGCGCCAAGCGAATGCTGATATGCTCTTTCCGTCTTACGGGGATCAGACGCCAGAAAGCCCAACCGGACTGTCACATCGCTTCGCCTTCATCGTTAGCGCTGAACCTGCTGGCGTTGGCGAGGCAATCGATAACGCGATTTTGACGGAGTGGGGCACCTACGCCAGTCGAGTGCACGAATGGCTGCGCAGCGAAGTCGGCCCGGGCGATTGGGAAGAGGTCTTTGAGCGCGGGCGCGATAACTGGCTGGAGTTCTACTGGGTAGTCGTGCCTTACGACGAAAGCCGACATGCCGAATGTTACAGAGACGCTAACGCGGCGATGGCGCAGCGCAAAAATCTACGCCACTTCCCACAGATCGAAGAGCCGGGTTGGAAGTGTACGCTAACGGTAGCTTCGTCGGCGCTGCCGCTTCCGCCTGCGACGAAGTCCAGCGGTTATGCGGAGCTGCGGAGGGCTTGGGAGCGTTTCAGCGAGCGACGCGGCGGTGTGATCGTGCGCAAGAACGAGATGCTCGGGGCAGTGGCGATGATTAAGCGTTTTGTTGGAGAGGCTACTAACGACAAAGACTTGAATGAGCGCTTCCCGTCGACCGACGAGATCGCTGGCCGCCGAGTTGAAGATGAAAGCGAGGGCAAAGAGGTAGAGGGATATCTCGCCGTGCTGCACATGGATGGCGACCGCATGGGCGAAAAGCTGAGCGGCCTCAAAAGTAAAGACGCTCATCAGACATTTTCAAGAGCGCTGCGCGAGTTTGCAGTCCGTGAGGTGCCGGGGATCGTCACGTCGTACCAGCGGGCGCAGCTCGTCTACGCAGGGGGCGACGACGTGGTCGCGCTGCTGCCGCTGCGCCCCGCCCTTAACTGCGCCGATCGGATCCGGCAGCGCTATGGTGAGGTCATGAGAGATAAAGCGGGAGTTTTAGGAGCGACGATGAGCGCTGGCATCGCAGTGGTGCCGAGTAACTACCCGCTCGATTTGGCGATCGAGATTGCGCGCGAGGCCGAGAGACAGGCCAAGAGCCAGTACAGCCGCGATGCCGTCGTCATCACTGAAGCGCATGGCACGGGGCATCGGCGCAGCGCGGGCGCGAAGTGGCAGATCAACGAAGGGCAGTCGATCGCTAGCTTGGTTGACAGGCTCATCAGCGTATTTCGCGGCGAGGATGGGGACGGCCGGATTTCCGCCAAGATCGGCTATGACATGCTCGAGATCGCCTACGTCTTGACCGGTTCGGCGCTGAAGAACGGAGAAGTTATCCCCCGGGCAGCGCGTGAGGCCGAGCTTCGCCGCCTGCTCAAGCGGCGGGCGCTCGAGGGGAGCAGCGCTGAGAAGCTGGCCGACGAACTGGTGCCCGTATTGATGGTATGGGGCGAGCACAAGAGTGTCGGCTGGGAGGCGCTGGCCAACTGGGTGATCTTCGCACGTTTCCTCGCGTCTGAGGAACGGGTGGGGAACAGGGCGTCTTAGTAGGAGAGAAATGTCATGACGATGCAGTGGGTTTTCATCGAGCCGCTCGATGTGTGGATGTTCCGCGACTCGAAGCCCTTCACCGCGCAGGAGAACTTCTATGCGCGCAGCCTGTTCCCGCCGCAGCCCGGCACGATGCAAGGCGTTATCCGATCGCATCACTATGCGCTGACTGGCCAGATCATCGGTTCTAGCACGGATATGGGGGGGCTGCGCCTGACTGGGCCGTTCGTGGCGCAGCGCGATCAAAGCGGAAAAACCAAGCTCTATGTGCGCGCCCCGCTCGACTTACTAGCGAAGGCGGGCGAACACGGCGAATCAGTGACTGGCCGGCGGCTGCTACCAGCAAAGCAGATGAGGTTCAAAACTGATCTTGACGACCAGTGGCGGCCGCTCATCCCGGCGGAGCGCGAAAAGAGCGCAGCGGCCGAAAAAGCCGACGAGGCGGAGTATTGGATGGACGAAGCGGCACTGGCGACTTACCTGAGCGATCCTCGGGCGCCGGTCGAGCTGGTCAAAGCAAGCCAGCTCTATGACAGAGAAGAGCGTGTAGGTTTGGCGCTGGATGTCGAACGTCGCGCCAATCAAAGCGGCCACTTCTACCGCGCGTCATTTATCCGCCCGTGCAGCGATGTCGGCCTGCTGGTCGGCATCGACTACGGTCAGCCGATCTTTTTGGGAAGCGGCGCGCTCAACATCGGTGGCGAGTCACGATCAGGATTGTATCAAGTCCTCGATGGGTATGAGTTTCCACAGCCGAGGGTGTCTTCTGGCCGCCTCAAGATCGTGCTGCTCACCCCGGCCTACTTCAGCGATGGCTGGCAGCCGGCCAGTCGGGATTGGTCGCCATGGGTCGGGTCAAAGGCCAAACTGATTTCGGCGGCGGTCGGCAAGCCACAGGCGTTCAGCGGTTGGGATTTGCAGCGCAATCAGCCGAAACCGCTGCGCCATTTTGTGCCGGCCGGTAGTGTCTACTTGTTCGAGGACGCCGCTGCGCCGTCAATTCCGTTTACTGAGACGCCCGCCGGCGAGGCCGACTTCGGCGCAATGGGATTCGGCGCTGTCTTAGTGGGTGCATGGGATGATGCCGACTAGACTCACGTGAAAGTCAGGAAAGGAGAGTTCAGCCATGAGCCAGAATGGATTGTTACAAGGACTGCTGTTCATCTACACGGAGACTTCCCTGCACGCTGGCACCGGCAGCAGTGTGAGCGCGGTCGATCTGCCGGTCCAGCGGGAACGTACCACGCAGTACCCGCTGGTGCAGGGAAGCGGCGTCAAAGGGGCACTGCGCAGCCAAGCGCAGCTCTCAGATGAAGAGAAAGGGATCATTTTCGGCCCGTCTACCAACGAGCTGCGCGATCAGAAGAATAAGAATGCCCACGCTGGCGCGGTATCCGTCGGCGATGCGCGGCTCGTGCTCTTCCCAGTGCGATCGCTCAACGGCGTATTTGCCTATGCGACCAGCCCGCTGGCGCTGGCGCGTTTGGCGCGGCTTAATGTGCCGATTCCGACTTTCCAGCAACCCGATGAAGGCGTGGCCTTTGTGACCAAGCCGAGCGATTTGGTCAGCAAAGGACGCGTCGTGCTCGAGGAATATGCCTTCAACGCGGCGGAGCGCAGTGAGGCAAACGCAGCAGCCGAATGGCTGGCCAACCATGCATTCCCACAGGGTGACGAATATAAATACTGGCGTGAAAAAGTGCTCAAAAGCCTGATCGTGCTGCGCGACAACGACTTCCGCGATTTCGTCGTCAATAGTACCGAGATCATCACGCGTGTGCGGCTGGAGACGGCGACGAAGACGGTTGCAGAAGGCGCCTTATGGACGCAGGAGATGCTGCCCTCCGATGCGTTGCTGGTCGCTCCGGTGGTGGTGCGGCCCTCGCGCAATGGGCATTTTGCTTCAGAGGGGGAGATCGCCGGCAAACTGGTCGATGCTTTCAGCAGCGGCCGAATGCAGCTTGGCGGCGACGAGACGACCGGTCAGGGCTTTGTCGCGTTGAAGTGGGTCTAGCGCGCGAGGAGGGAAGATCGATGGCTACTAAATACGCCCGCCAGCAGACGCTGCAGCAGCGGCGTGCCAGCAGCGCCTATCAGCAGGTGGAGAGTGTAGGCGCAAAGTCGCATAAGTCGGAATATGGATCGCTCATCCGCGGCCTGCCCGCTATGATCCAGACCGACGGGCTGGGGCAGTCACTTGCTTTTCTGCTGGCCAAAGGCAAACCGCACCATAAAGAGGCCTACCAGCATCTTCAAGAATGGCTGAGTCAGGAAGAACAGTTCGGTTTCAACGGAGGCCTGCTACAGTGGCTGCTTGAACAGGACACGAGCACTTACCGTCAAGTGACGGCGGAAGCGCTGGCCTATCTCGTCTGGCTCAAACGATTCGTTGAGGCCAAGGGGTGGAAGGCGAAAGACGATGGTCGAGGTTAACTATCTCGTTCCTAAAGATACTGCTGAGCTAGTTGGCAGGGCCTATTCGCCGTTGCCGACCAAACACCTCGGGCTGCTGTTGGGGCGTTTCATCCCGCATGAGGCCGTTCGAAATGGAGAAAATGACAACATCTTAGACGAAAGGGGTAAAGTTCGCGACAGAATTCGCTCGCATTGGCTGAAGACGGTCGTGGGAGAGATCAGAGCTGATAATCTGAAGCCCATTCAAGAAGCTGTCCTAAGCCGCTGGTACGAGCAGGTGAACCGGCGGCCGGGCGCGCAGATCTTCGAAATGCAGGCGGTCGGCCGTCTGATCGTCGGGCTGGGCAGCAAGGGCGCTTTGGAGACTGGGATCACGCTGCACCACACGACCGGGCTGCCATACATCCCGGGCAGCGCCCTGAAAGGGCTGTGCCGCAGCTACGCGCTGCTTACGCTCGCCGCCAAACATGGCATCTCGATCGCAGACGACGGAGGGGCCAAATGCCTTAAGCAGTTCGACGAAAACCTGATGGCCGGCAAATTTGAAGACGACAAATTGGCCGAGCGCTACCGCCAAATCTTCGGCACGCAAGATCGCGCTGGCGCCTGCGTCTTTCATGAGGCGGTGCCATCCCGATTGCGAAAACATCCATTCTCGCTCGATGTGATGACGCCGCACTTCCGCAGCTATTATGAGTCGCAAGGCCGCGAAGCGCCGCACGACGCCGACGGCCCGAACCCGATCTCGTACCTGACCGTTAGCGCTGGCACGCGTTTTACCTTCGGGGTGAGCCTGCTGCAGCCAGATCTAGATCCGAAGATTGCGGGACGCGCGGCGCGCTGGCTGCAACATGCCTTGACAGAGATGGGAGTCGGCGCGAAGACCGCCTCTGGCAGCGGGTTCTTCCAATCGGTGGAGGCGGCCAAAAATAGACAGGAGCAGCCTTAAAAACGGGAGCGACGGGGCAGGCCGCCGCTGAGTTGACCGCGCCTGTCCTATCGCTTGGGAACTGGGGCCAGCCCCTATGCTGGTTTGGCCATATCGCGCTATCGTCAAGCAGTCATAGTATGCTTCAGGAGGGTTATGGCCGATCTCGCCATTTTCACCGTGACGGTTCGCCCGACTCATCACGACGTTATCCCGGCGCATACCGGGCGCGCAGCGCATGCTCTGTTCCTCGCCGCGCTGCGCGATGTCGACCCGATCTTGTCGGAGATCGTTCACGGCGGCAGCCAGCTCAGGCCGCTGACGGCCAGTCCACTGCTGCCCGCACCGCGCGGCGGCACGATAACGCTTGCGCCGACGCAGCGCTACACGCTGCGCTTCACCACGCTGCACGCTGACCTCACGCGGCTGGCCGAGAATGCGTTGGCCCCGCGCTGGCTGCGCAGCGGCCTCATTTTGCATGACCAACCGCTGCGCGTCGAGTCAATCGATGTGCGCTGTACATCTTATGCAGATCTGCTTCGGAACACACAGACGGGCCGGCGGCTGCCTCGCTGGATCGCGCTGAGTTTCAACACGCCGACGGTCATTAAAAAGACTGGCGACATTCAGCTCCCGCTTCCTGTGCCGGCCAACATCTTTGGCAGCCTGATCGACCGGTGGATGGCCTTTGCGCCCTCCGAGGCGGCGCTGCCAGATGGGCTGCGTGACTGGGTCGACCGCTGCGTTTCCATTGAGGATTTGAACATCCGCTCGCAGCACGTCAGCTTTGAACGGGCCAACCGCGGCCACATCATCGGCTTCGTTGGGACGGTGACGTTCACTGCCGTCGAGTCCTCTAATACATTTCTGCCGGCGCTGCATGCCCTTGCCGACTACGCCGCCTTTGCCGGCGTCGGCGCGAAGACTGCTATGGGCTTGGGGCAGGTCGTGCGCTCGGCGGAGAACGCTCCGAAGCGGAGCAGGAGATATCAACAAGATGGGGCGAGTTTTTCTGGCGACGCTGGGGCAGCGCCCAGAGGCGATCACGGTCGCTTACGACCTGCTGAGCGAACGACACCACTATGAATGTATCGGCATCTTGCATACTGATGCGCACAGCTCTGGCATCGCAGGGGCGTTGGCCGATCTGAAATGCGTGCTGGCCAGAGACTATCCGCAAGTGCCGGTTTTCTATCACGAGCTGCGCCGGCCGAACGGCGGCCCGCTGATTGATGTCGTTGACGCTGTCACTGCGGATGACTACTACACAGCTGTTTATCACGTGCTGCGCGAGTATCGACACCGAGGGCAGCGGGTTCATCTGTTGGTTTCGGGCGGGCGCAAGGCGATGAGCATCTATGCCATGCTTGCTGCCACGCTGCTGTTCGACCCGCCGTACGATTGCGTGTGGGTTGTGCTCTCCCCGGAGTCGATGGTGGCCGCCTCTGGGCAGTTTCACATTCCGCCCGGCCTGCGCGAGCAGGTACAGATCGTTTCGTTGCCGCTGGTGACAGCGCGTGCTCCACTCAACAGCGATCCGATGGCGTGGCCGGGGCGCCATGCTGCTCGCCGCGAGCAGTTCCTCGACAAGCTGACGACCGAGGAGCGCCGGCTGGTGCAGGAAATCCATCAACGGCCATATGCTAGCAACATCGAGCTGGCCGAGGCGCTGCACAAATCGCCAAAGACGATCGAAAATCAACTGAGCCACATTTACGATAAGCTGATCGGCTTTCTCGATGCTGGGGAAACAATTTCGTCGCGCAAACTGCGACAGGCTTTGATCGATCTTTTGAATGCAGGAGAGTGAAGAACTATGCTAGCAATCATCTCCACGGTTGGAACGACAGTGTTTGGCCAGCCTAGGACGCCTCTGAACGAAGACGTAAGGAAATTTCGCGAAAGAAGACCAAGTGCGACCGAGCTGTCTAATATTTTAAACAGCAAAGATTTTGAGGGGCGCGCGATCTATGAACAGGCGCTCGCGGAATTGAGCGTGAAACCGGTCGACATGCTGCGCAGATCGGTGGCTGAACTGAACGCAATTGAGGCCATTCATGAACGGCACAATGTGCGGCGTGGTAATGCGTATTATTTCTTAGCTTCTGAAACACCTGATGGTATGCTGGCTGCTCGGGTGTTAGCTGATTTTTGTCGCGAACGCTATGAAGCATCTGAGTCAACAGCGACAAAGATCGATGGTTTGCAGGTAGCCGATCCTCGTAAGTTCCGTCTGACAGGTCTGCCATATCTCGTACAGACCGTCTATCGATTTCTGGAAAGCGCTAAGGCGAAAAAACTGACACCCATCTTGAATTCTACGGGCGGTTTCAAAGCGGCGATCCCTTATCTAACGCTCGTTGGCATGTTACAAGGGGTTGAAGTGAGTACCATTCACGAGACCTCCGATGTCCTGATTACGCTTGAGACACTCCCAATTACACTCGATTTAGAAGCGATCCGCGAAATTGAGGATATCTTAGAAGAATTAGATCAAGCGCAGGAAAACGGCCTCAGCTATGATAGGTTAGCTAGAGGATTGAAGCTTGGACATAACCAACCGATTGAGGATCATCCGCTCTGGTCGCTTTTCGAACCCTATGACGACAACTACATTCTAAGTGGTTTGGGCAGCATTGCACTCGAAGAGCTGCGCGCAGCGAAACGAAAAATCCAGCCGGTCTGGTTGTCTCAACAAGCTTATGAAAGGTTGCAAAAAGATTTCCCAGAGGGGTCGGAAGCGCGTAGGCATTTCAAGGAGATCTTTGACCGCCTCAAAAGACCAGATTATCGCAAGGATCCTTGGAGACACGAATACAAAGGAGCAAAGTTCCCCGCCTATAAGTATAAAGGCAACGAGCGACTGTTCTTCCATGAACATTCAGACGGCTACGTGCTCGTCCTCGAACTCGCACAGCATGTGAGCGATCATGATCAAAGCTATGATCGCGTCCCGGGTGAACTGAGCGCTTACGATAAATTCTGGGAATGGCAAGGGACTTTTTAACGTGATTATCCTCAACTTTTCGCATCCACTCACCGAAGCCCAAATTGAGCAGGTAATCCACCTCACGGGAGAAGTCCCACGCACCATTCGCGCGGTCAAGACGCAGTTCGATCTGTCGCAGGATCTCAGCCCCCAAGTCGTGGCGCTGGTCGATGGCCTAGACATCAACGCGGAGGCGTGGCAGGAGACGCCGTGGTTGATCGTGCTGCCATCTCTAAATTTCGCGGCGGCCGTGCTGTTAGCCGAGCTGCACGGCCGCATCGGGCATTTCCCGGCCATCTTGCGGCTGCGACCGCTGCAAGGCGCGCTTGTGACCTCGTTCGAGGTGGCCGAGGTCATTAACTTGGAGGCCGTGCGTGCCCAAGCCCGTCAACGGCGCTGACTCATCCTCATGTGTGCTCGGTCGCAGCATTGATGCTCGGCCACTTCTCAGTGTGCTGCGGCCGACAGATCGACCATCAACCTGAAACACACCCGACCGTTTTCACGGGCCCTCCGCTATAATCGCAGCCATGACTGTACGCACACGCTCTCTGCTGACCGCTGGGCTCGTCCTGCTTTTCACCAGTTTGCTCGCGCTCGATCTCGCCAACCGCGGCGTTGCATGGCGTCTGTTCTGGTCGCTGACCGGAGAAGAACGCCCGCTGGCCCAGCTTCGCGGCATGGTGGAGTGGGCCGGCACGCAGGTGCGCGTCGCCCCGCGCACCGAGCCGCTGATGCCAGTGCAGCACGCCGGCGTCAATCCCTTTGGGATCAATACCTTCCTTGAGCAAGAGGTCGAAGTCGAAAAACGTGAGCAAACGCTGCGAATGATCGCTGAGGCCGGTTTCGGATGGATCCGCCAGCAGTTCCCATGGGAAGACATCGAGATCCACGGACGCGGCGATTTCGAGGATCGGCGTAACATCGATGTCGTCGGCATCATCAGCGCATGGGACAAGTACGACAACATCGTGGCGCTGGCCGAGCAGTACCAACTCCAGATCTTGGCGCGGCTCGACAATCCGCCAGCGTGGAGCCACGCCGATCCTGCCATCGGCCCCTATGCCCCGCCCGATGACCTAAACGACTTCGTTAGCTATGCCGTCACCGTCGCCGAGCGCTATCGCGGGCGGCTGCGATATTATCAGGTGTGGAACGAGCCAAACATCTATCCTGAATGGGGTGAGCAGCCCGTCGATCCAGAAGCCTATACCGAGCTGCTGTGCCGAACTTATAACGCGCTCAAAGCAGTCGATCCGTCGATCGTCGTCGTCAGCGGGGCGCTCTCGCCAACGGTTGCGCTAACTGGTCGCGATCTGAGCGATCTCATCTTCTTGCAGCGCATGTATGATGCCGGCGCTGCTGCCTGTTTCGATGTGCTGGCGGTGCAGGGTTATGGCTTTTACAGTGGACCGACTGACCGGCGGCTGCGCCCGATGACGCTTAACTTTAACCGCAGCCTGTACATTCGCGATGTCATGGTCGCCAATGGCGACGGTCATAAGCCGATCTGGATCAGCGAAGCGGCGTGGAACCCGATCGATGCGCCTGAAGTGCCGCCTGATGTGAGTGGGCGCGGCAACTATGGCATCGTCACCCGTGAGCAGGCGGCCGAGTATATGCCGTTGGGCTACCAACGCGCGATTGAGGAGTGGCCGTGGGTCGGCATGATCAGCTATTGGTTTTTCAAACGAGCGGCCGATCATGAGCGCGGCCAATCGTGGTACTACTTCCGCATGGTCGAGCCAGACTTCACGCCGCTGCCCGTCTATGAGACGATGCGCGGATATATCGCCAGCCTCACGCCAACGCTGCACCCGGGCGTCCATCAAGCGGAGCATTGGGCGATGCAGCATGGCGCAGGGGCGCAGGCGGTTGCGTGGGAGGGCGCGCAGTTCGAGACAGCGATCCAAACGCCAGAAGCCATCTTCACCGTCTATGGGACCGATCTAGTGCTGCGCTGGCAGGCCGCATCGCCGATCAGCGTCTCGGTCAGCGATGCGCCCGACGCAGTCGAGCGCTGGCGAGCGGGGGAGCAGGTTGATGCTGCTGTCTGGGCGTTCGCAGAAGGCGACAGGCTGCAAGAGGCCCATCTGCCGCTCAGTGTGCTGGCGCGCGCGCGGGGGGTCCGCATCTCGCCGGAAGAAAGCAGCGAGCCGTTCATCTTCGACTCGGTCATGGTCGCCGATCGCACCGCTTACCATCTGTTCGGTTGGGTTGTCGCTGCCGCCATCGGGATCGGAGGCGCGAGCGGAGTCGCGCTGTTTGCGCTGCGAGCGCGCCGGACATGAACGGGCTGCGGCACTTAGCTCCAGCTTTCACTTGGGTGATGGTCGCGGTGCTGCTGCTGGCGGCAGCGCTGCGGTTTCATGCCTTGGGTGCGCAGTCGCTCTGGAACGACGAAGGCAACAGCTTCGTGCAGGCAACGCGCGGACTGATCGAGATCGCCGAACATGCCGCGCGCGACATTCATCCGCCGGGCTATTACTGGATGTTGGCGATCTGGCGTGGGCTGGCAGGTGACAGCGAATTTGCGCTGCGCGCGCCGTCCGTCTTCGCCAGTCTGCTCGCGATCGCCGTCACTTTTGCGATTGGCCGGCATCTGCTCGGCGCTGGGGTAGGTGCGCTGGCAGGGCTGTTCGCCGCGCTCAACAGCTTTAACATCTATTACGCGCAGGAGGCGCGTATGTATGCGCTGCTGGCATTATGGGGCGCCGCTGGCATATGGGCACTGTTGGCGCTGCTGCGGCGTCCTACGCTGCGCGCAGCGCTTGCTCTGGGGGCAATCAACGCGGCAGGACTCTATACGCATTACGCTTACCCGCTCATGCTGGTGGTGCAAGGCATCGTCGGCATCCTATGGCTGCTGGCGTTGGCCCACCGCCCGAATGCGCACAAACGGGGCGCACTTGGCACTTTTCTAGCGGCGATGGCTTTTGCGCTGCTGCTGTTTGCCCCGCTGCTGCCGACGGCGCTCGCGCAGGTCACAGGCTGGCCGAACACGGGTGAGGCGCTGCCGCCGGCTGTCGCGCTGGCGACGACGCTGCGCTGGCTGATCTTCGGCATCACAGCGGGCGTGCCGCTTGCCATCCCGCTCATTCTACTGCCGTTTGGGCTGCTTAACCCTCGCGATCAGCGTCCGCTTTCGTGGTGGCGCACCTGTAACCCGGCGATCTGGGCTGTGCTGCCGCCAGCGATCTTTCTGGCTGCCGGGTTGTTTCGAGAGGCTAACCTCAAATTCCTGCTGCCATCTCAGCTTGGCATGGCGCTGTGGCTGGCTGGGAGCATCGGGGCGCTGTGGCGCATCTCACTGCGCGCACCGTACTCGCAGGGCCTCTATGCGGCTTCATTAAATAGAGCGCCGAAGCTGGCCGCGCTTGCTAGTGCGAGCTGGCTTGTGTTGATTCTATGGTCGGGCGTTGCGCCGCTCTATTTTGAGCCCGCTTACCAGCGCGCGGATTATCGCGCAATTGCGGCGGAAATCATGGCGCGGGCGCGCCCCCATGATGCCATCATTCTGAATGCACCCAATCAAGCTGAAGTGTTCCGATACTACTTTGACCCTGAAGCCAGCGGCCTCGCCCTTCATCCTCTACCCGAGGGTTTGGGTGGTGACGATGAGGCGACCCAGCAGGCGGTAGAGACCATCATCGCGGCGAGCGAACGCATCTACGCGATCTTCTGGGGTGAAGATGAGCGCGATCCAAACCGGATCGTAGAGACGACCCTTGACCGGCTCACCTTCGGTATCAGCGATGATTGGTATGGTGATGTGCGGCTCGCGGTTTATGCTGCACCTGTGCCGCCGCGCGTCGATGCGGATATCGAGGCGGTGTTCGGCGCAGCAAACGGCAGAGACCGTATCGGCCTCGCCGGTTACACCCTCAGCGATACGCAGCTCGCGCGCGGCGATGTTTTGCAGGTAAGGCTGAGCTGGCGACCGGAGACAGCGATTAGGGGGCGTTATAAAGTTTTCGTGCAGCTTTTGAATGACGAGGGGATGCTGGCAGCCCAACGCGACAGCGAGCCGGGCAGCGGCCTCGCGCTGACGACCACGTGGTCGCCCGGTGTCGTCGTTATTGATCAGCATGGCCTGCTCATCCCGGCAGAGTTATCGCCGGGAACTTATGCTTTGATCATCGGATTGTACGATCTAGATGACCCCGCGACGCGGCTGCGTCTTGACAGCGGCGAGGATGCGCTGCGTTTAGATACAATTACGGTTGAATAAACCAGCATTAATCGTGCATTCATCACCGCTCAATATACTTCACAATGCTCATCTTCTCACGGGGAGGCTTAAGATGGCAGTGCTAGTGACCGGCGCGGCCGGATTTGTAGGCAATAATACCGTTCGCCGCTTGGTTGAGTTGGGAAAGCCCGTGCGCGCCATGGTGCGCGACACGGAGAAAGCCAAGCTGCGGTTGGCCGATGTCAAAGACAAGATCGAGATCGTCAAAGGTGATGTGAGCGACCGGCAGGGACTGCGCGCGCTGATGCAAGATGTCTCGGCGGTCATCCATCTGGTCGCCATTGCCATCGAAAAAGGCGGCGCGACCTACGAAGATGTCAATTATCAAGGCACGATCAACGTGGTCGACGCGGCGGAAGCCGAGGGCGTGCCACGCTTCATCAATATGTGCCAGAATGGGGCCACGCCCGACCATTTCTCGCGTTTTCTGCGCAGCAAAGGTCGCGCTCAGGAATATGTGGCTTCTTCTAAACTTGAGTGGACGGCTGTGCGCCCGTCGGCGATCTTCGGCCCTCAAGATGAGTTTTTTAATTCAATCGCCCGCTTAGTCCGTTTGACGCCGCTCGTCTTTCCCATGATCGGCGGTGGGAAGGCGCAGTTCCAGCCGGTCTCGGTCTATGATGTGGTTGAGGCGATGGTGCGCTCGCTCGATGACCCCGGCACGATCGGCAAAGAGTTTGAACTGGGCGGCCCTGAGGTGCTCACCCTCGGCGAGATCGAGGAGCGCATCCTCAAGGCGATGGGCAGTTCGCGCCTATTTGTTCCTGGGCCGGTCGGTCTGCTGAAACCTGCTGTCTGGGTGATGGAGAAGACTCTGCCCGGCGCGCCGGTCAATTTATCTCTGCTTGAACTGCTGGCCGTCCCGAATGTCGTCAGCGATAATGCATTGGTCAGCTATTTTAAGATGGAGCCGATCCCCTTTGCTGGAGAACACATTGCCTATTTGGCTCAAAACACTGCCAGCGATGCGATGAAGAAGATTTTCACCGGCGCGACGATCAACTGATGTGGCTTTGCAAAGGCGAGGCGGGGTCGCTCATCACAAGGGCGACCCCGGTTTTTTTGCGCGTCGCCGGGTTAGCTTAGCGCTTCGGCCAGTGCCTGCCCAGCAGCCAGACCGCTCAGCACAGCACCTTCAACTCTCGGCCCGCCGAAGGCGTCGCCCGCAAAGATGAGCGGCGCGCCGGCATCGACCAGCAGGTAAGGTTCAGGATAAAGCAGCGATGGCATCGAGTAGCGCCACCGTTTGAGCTGGCCCTCGATGATGCGAGCGTTTTCATCGAGGAACGGCATCAGGCCCACGCGGAACGATTTGAGGACGTCATCTTCTTCAAGATCGAAGAGCTGGCGGCTGTAGGCTGGGTTGCCCTGCATCGTGATGATCGTTGCTCCCTGTGAAATCCCTTTGCGTCGGTTGTCGGCCATCCAGAAAATGGGCGCGTGCGGGCGTTGGATGGCGCCGGGAGCCGGCAGAATAGCATCCCCGTCGATATGAAACATCGCTGTGAGACAAGGCTCGTATTCGATCGAGTCGAGCGAGGCGCGAATGTTTGCTGGCAGCATCACACCGCCGCGATCGAGTAGGGCCAGCGACTGAGGCACAGGCGGCGTCAAAACAACGGCGCGCGCGCGCTGCGTCGTCCCTGCTTCATCGCTGACAATCCACCCATCAGGCGTGCGCCGCACTTCGGCCAGATGTACCCGCGTGCGGGTCTCAACGCCGATGGCAAGGTGCTTGGCCAGCGCATTCATGCCGCCCGTAACTGCATAGCGCGGATGCCCATCGCTGGTGTGGGCGAGGCTGCCATCGCTCCACCCCCGGGACCATTCAAAGACCAACCCGCTTTCCAGCCACTGGTCGACCATCGCGCGGAACTCTGGGCTACGCACGGTAAAGAACTGCGCCCCGTGATCGGCCAGCCCGTTGCCGATTCGTCTGGTCGCCATGCGCCCACCAACGCTGGTGCCTTTATCCAACACTAAGACGCGCAGGCCGCGTTCGATCAGCGCGCGCGCCGCCATCAACCCCGAAAGACCTGCGCCAACAACCAAGACATCAATGTGCTGCACCATTTACTTACGTTCCTTTTATCGACTGTGAGCCGCTAAGCATTCTAGCGCATTGTCTATCGGGTGGGTTGCCCGGTGCTCGATCTCAAGCGCTGCTTCTAGCGAAACAGCTCCCTAACAATGATGTTGCGCTGAATTTCGCTGGTGCCCTCATAGATCTGGAACACCTTTACATCGCGCATCAACTTCTCGACTGGATACTCTTTCATGTAGCCGTAGCCACCGAAGACCTGAACTGCGTCGACAGTGACTTGCATCGCAATATCGGCAGCAAACGCTTTGGCATAAGCGACAGCTTTCGGGTTGCTGATGCCATTGTCAACCATCCATGCTGCCTGCCATGTCAGCAAGCGCGCTGCTTCGATGTTAATGGCCATATCGGCGATCTTATGGCCGATGGCTTGATGCTGCCAAATCGGCTGCCCGAACGTTTCGCGTTCCTTGGCATACTTGATCGACTCCTCCAGCGCACGCCGGGCCACACCCACTGCGCCGGCTGCCACTCCCGGCCGGCTGTGATCGAACACCGTCATCGCCAGCATGAAGCCCATGCCTTCTTCGCCGATTCGATTTTCCACCGGCACCTCAACATTTTCAAACGTGATCTCAGCCGTGTCGGCAGCGCGTTGGCCCAGTTTGTCAAAGTGTTTGCTGACAGTGATGCCGGGGGTATCGCGCTCGATGATGAAGCATGAAATGCCTTTGTGCTTCTTTTCAGGATCGGTTACGGCGAAAACCGTGTAGAAGCTAGCGAAGTTCACATTGCTAATGAAGATCTTCGAGCCGTTAATGACATAATGACCGTTGCGGCGCTCGGCGCGCGTCTGCATTCCGACGACGTTTGATCCGGCCGCCGGCTCAGTAACGCAGTAAGCAGCAAGGTGTCCTTGATCGATCATGCGCTCGCCCAGCCAGTAAGCCTTCTGTTTTTCGGTGCCCCCTAGCATGATCGGCAGCGATGATAGATTGTTGACGCTCATCGCTGTGCTGATGCCCGAGCAGCCATAGGCCAGCTCTTCGCCGACGATGCATTCTTCCAGCACGCTGGCGCCCGGCCCGCCGTACTCAAGTGGGATGTTGAGATTGACCAGCCCAATCTCGCGGCCTTTGTTGATGATGTCGATCGGGAACTCGCCAGTGCGGTCGTAATGCTCGGCAACCGGGATGATCTCTTTGGCCGCGAACTCGCGCGCTACCTTTTGCAGTTGCCGCTGCTCTTCATTTAGGTTGAAGGCGATACCGTTAAAAGCGACTTTATCCATGATAGGCCTCCGAAAAAACTTTAATCAAATGTCGATTTGATTATTATAACTGCCCTCGATAGCGTTGCAACTTGGGCACGGCAGCCCTCGTTACAGTGGCAGCAGGCCGTAGGCAGCAGCGAGCACCTGCACTGGATGGATGCTGCGCGCGCCCGTTGCATGCGTGATCTGCCAGCGGCATGTTTCGCTGTCGCAAATCACCGGCTTATCGATGCCGGCGGCTCGTATTTGCTCAAACAGCGGCTTGCCGACGTCCATTCCGATCTGGTACTTCTCAGTTTTGTACCCGTATGTGCCAGCAATGCCGCAGCAGCTCGCCTCAGAAAGGCTGACGTTCAATCCCGGAATCAACTCAAAGAGATCGAGCGCCGGCTGGCCCATGTGGTGCGCTTTTTGTTGGCAAGGCGCATGATAGATGAGCGTTCCCTCGATCGGCAGCTTCTGAAAGTCGGTCTTGAGTTCGCCGCGCCAGTGCAGCTCCAGCAAAAACTCGCTCAAATCGTAAGTGGCGCGGGCGATCAGATCACGATCGGGATGTTCGACCTGAAGGATCTCGCGGTAGTCAGACTTAAGGCTGAGTGTGCACGACGTGCTGGCGCCAACGACCGGCATGCCTAGGCGGACATAATGCGCCAATCGATTCAAGTTGTTCTGGGCATAGCGGCGCGCTGCATCAAACTCCCCGTTAGACTGCATCGGCAGGCCGCAGCAATTCTGCTCCGGCAGCACGACATCGAAACCATTATGCGCCAGCACGAGCACCGCCGCTTTAGATGTCAGTGTATCGAAATAATTGCCTGCACAAGCGTGGAAATAAGCGACTTTGCCGCGATAGGGCGCTGAGGGGCGCGGTTTATGAGCGGCGAACCATGCGCGAAATGGCTGGCTCTCGAAGCGCGGCAGTGGCGCATCGCGATGAATGCCGATGACCCGCTCAACGAGGATGCGCGCCGGCCGCAGCGAAGCCCCCCAATTCACCAGCGGCGCAAAACGATGGCCGAGTTTGCCCATCAGCTCGGAACGGCCGAGGGCGCGGTTGCGCAGCGGGATTTGCCCATTATAGAGTCTCTCGCGGGCGCGGGCATTCATCTCCATGATCTTAACGCCGTGCGGGCAGACCAGCGAGCAGATTCCGCAGCCAGAGCAGTAGTCGACGCTTTTATCTGGCGAAAAAGCGCCGAAATCTTCGGGATGGCGAAAACGCTGCGCCTGAGGCCCGACGGTTTTGGGGCCTGGAAAGAGTTCTGTCACCGGGGCGACCGGGCAAGCTGCTGTGCAAATATTGCATTTGATGCATAGATCGGCGGTGAATTCGACCTGGGCATAGTTTTCGTCGCTTTGGTCAGTTTCGGTGCTGGGTGTCCCTTTAAAAAATGGGTATGGCTGGTTCATCTTTGCGTCCTGCTCATGGGGTCAAGGGTTCGCCAGTTCACGGCGATATAGAAATAGCAACGGGCCATTGCTCAAGCCGAGCGCGTGACCCAATCTTTGGGCGGCGTCGTTATCGTGCGGGCACCAACTGATGAAGTGCTGGATGCCGCGCTTGGCTTGAAAGCGCATCTGCTCGGCCAGCAGCCAGCGCGCCAAACCGCGCCGCTGAAATTCCGGCAGCACGGCGATCCATTCCACGGCAGCCCAGGTCTCGGCGCTCGGACAGCCTGCTGCTGGCTCTGCCATGCCCCAGACTTCGCACATGCCTACAGCTTGGTCGTTGTGGTAGGCGTGGATGATCCATTCGGCAGCCGGCTGGTTCATCTCCCAATGCGTCGCGATCCCCGGCGGCGGCGCAAGGCGAGCGGCGAGTTCAGGGTTAACTGGGCCATATAGAAGACGCCACGTTTCAACACAATTGTAGCCGGCCCGCTCCAAACCTGCGCGAACGTGTGACCATGGTTCAGGCACGCCGAACCAGCCCGCTCCGAACGCGCAGCGCCCGAAATCGATCGCCGAGCAGCCGCCCGCCCGCGCCGCGGTCTCGATCGCGCTCAACAGGGCGTCGAGATCGGCGTCTTGATTTGCCTCCGCTGCTATCCAAGCGATCAAGCAGACCGTTTCTCCCTCTACTGGCAGGATGGTTTGCGCGGCAGTGGTCACACGGGTGCGGCTGCCGGTATAAAAGCTGAGCGCCTCTCCGAGGGGTGGGTCGTCCAAGTAATGCGCAGCCCACAGCGCAGATACGCCGTCGATCGCGGCTGCAACCTGCGCTTCGTCGAACTCCCATCCGGGCGGAACACTGCGCATCTGGGCGTTGATCAGCGCGGTGAGCGAGGGCAGGTGAATGGGCAGCAGCGGGCGCGCGAGGCTCATCGTCATCCGCGGTTCACACCGTTTGCGCTGCACGGTCGGCCAGCAGCGTGATCGCGGCACGCCCCGCATGCGCGCCGCTGGCGATGTCGACGCCCTCCGTGCAGCCCTCGATCACTGGGCTGTACCCTCCCAGCAGCCGACCGGCCGCATACAAGTTAGAGGCGACCGGTTTTCCAGTGTCATTGAGCGGCCGTAGGGCTGCGTCGGTGCTGATGCCGGCGAAGTGGATCGGTTGGGCAGCGGCGGCCAGCAGCGGCTCGGTGAACCAGCGATCGCGCGGCGGCACTTCGCTCACAGGTAGGTTGGCGGTCGTCTCATAGATGCTGCCGCGCATATCGCTCTCTAGCCCGCCCCCGAACAAACCACCGGTCGCCAAAATGACCGCATCAGCTGGCAGATGCCGCGGCCGGCCGCTGGCCGTTTCAAGGGCAACCCCCTCTGCCCGTCCAGCACACAGTTCGACGCGAGCGCGCGGGCCAAACGTGAGGCGGACGCCAGCCCCTCGCAGCGCGGTATGCAGCGCGCGCTGGATCCTCATGCCCGGAATGGAAGGCGGCAGCGTGGGGATTTCGAGGATCGGACAGCCAAGCCCCTCGGCGATGCGGCGGCGCGTTTCTGGGTGGAAGCCGAGGATGGCGGGAAAAGCAACGAGCGTCGCTCCATCCAGCCGGGGCCTCACGCTTGCCAGCAGATGCTGCATTCCGTCGACCGTATCGAGATAGTGGGCATAGTCGACCGGCCAGTCATCAAAATTGCCGCCCCGATGCGGAAGATCGATGTCGATAGCAGCAGCGTGCGTCCCGCTTTCACGCAAAGTGTCCGCTATCAAGCGGGCATAGAAGTCGCGCCAGCCGGTGATGCCGACGACCAGCAGGCGCTGCCCCGGTTCGAACCGCGCGAGCGCGCCGCCAGCGCCGAGCGCGACTGGCCGCCGAAGGCCGATCGCTGTGAGCGCGCTGTCGATATCCGCTGTGAGCGGCACGACCCGGTCGAGCAGCGCCAGGCCGTAGGCCAATGACTCGGCAGCGTGGTGATACGGGTGCTGCGGTTGTCCTGCAAGCGCGGCGACTGCGCCGGTCTCGATCCAGCCCGGATGCAAAGCAAGCGCGCCTTGGCCATGCGCCACCAGCTCGACGCGCGCGCCCTGTTCGGCAGCAGCTAGCGCCGCGACCAGCCCGGCCAATCCCGCCCCGACCACGACCACGCGCGGACGATGGCTCGAGCTGTGTGGCAGCGGCTCAGGGTTTAGCGCTAGGCCCGACCAGTTGGGAATTTCATGCGCGATCGGCTCGCCCTCACCCGGCAGACCGATGACGCGCCGGTACAAGTGCTCGGCTAGCAGCGCTTGGCGCAGATTGTGTCCCCACAACAGAGGACGCATGCCGCCAAGCCGCCGCTCGATGAATTCTTCCAGCAGCGCTCGCGTGCTGTGCGGGTCTCCGTTCAAGTGTATGTGGCGCACCGCCGCAGCGCGATAGGCGCAGAAGCCGCCCTGACATGGCCCCATGCCGAGGCGCAAGTCGCGGCGCAGGTCGTTAAGGCTCACGACATCGCTTCGCCCCGGCTGCGCCTCATCGAGAGCGGCGCAGATCTGGGGCGCAGTCACCACCTCGCACTCACAGATGAGGGAGCCGTGTAGTTCGCCATGTTCTAGCGCTTTGAGGCGCGCGCGCAGCTCATGAAGCTGCGGGGACTTTTTGCCATGCAGCGAGGGCAACGGCGTCTCGGCGGTCAAGCAGGGCGCTGCCACACCGAGTTTAGCGCAAACCAGATCGCTGACCTGTTCCGCCATCCGCCGGAACGTCGTCAGCTTGCCGCCGATGATGCTGATGAAACCCTCGACTCCATCGGTTTGCGCGTGGTCGATGGTCGTAAAAGTGCGCTTCGCCGCACGGCCTTCGGCCGTCTCGCCCGGGTCGTACAGCGGGCGAACGCCGCCCCATGCGCGCAGGATGCGCGCCCCACTGATGCCGGGCGTCATCGCCTCAGCCTCAGCGAGGATGCGCTCAACTTCCCACGGTTCGACGCGGAAATCGCCCGGATCGTCCGTGATGACCGATGTCGTGCCAATCACGCTAACCGTGCCAACAGGGACGAAGATATCGCCATCGCCCGGCTGTCGCAGCTTATTGATGACCGTGTTCACCCAGCGGATGTTATAGGCCAGCATCGCGCCGCGGCTGAGCTTCATGTTGAAGCTTGCGCCGGCTTTGCGACCTAGCTCTGCCGCCCATGGCCCGGCCGCATTGACTGTGATCGCTGCCGACACGTTCAGGCTCTCGCCGGTGCGCAGATTGACCAACCGCGCGCCAGTAATGCGAGCCCCATCGCGCAGAAATGTCTCGACGCGGTGATAGGTCAGAAACGTTGCGCGGCCAGTTTCATGCGCGCCTTTTTGCAGCCCGTGGAGCAGATCCCAAGAATCGCATGTGCCATCAGGGACTTCATAAACGGCGCGCAGGCCGCGGTTGAGGCGCGGCTCGCGGCGCAAGGCCTCAGCGAGCTGCAGCTCGCGCGTTGGAATGCCAGCAGCGGCGCATCCCGCCAGCCACTCGTCAACATAGGCTTCATCATCGTCTGGGCAGAGCACGAAAAACCCGCCAGTATCTTCGATCGATTCTGGGGCAACACGTCGCAAGATGAAGTTTTCTTCGATACATTCGCGAGCGCTTTCTGGGTCGCGAACGGCATAGCGCCCTCCAGAATGCAGCAGGCCGTGATAGCGGCCGCTCGTCCCTGTCGCTAGATCGCCCATTTCGGCCAAGATGACGCGAACCCCGCGCAGCGCCAAATCCCAAGCGATGCCACCGCCGGTCGCGCCGCCGCCGATCACCAACACATCGGTTTCCATTAAGCCGCCGCTTTCTGCTCGCTAAACTTTCGCAGCAGATTATAGCGCATCTAGCGGCGCTGGGTCACGCTTCCGCCAGCCAGTGTCGCGAGCGTTCGACGGCGCGCTGCCAGCCTGCATAGAGCATGTCGCGTTCGTCTTCACGCATGCGCGGTTCGAACACACGTTCGATTTGGCGGTGCGCGGCGATTTCGTCGGTCGAGCGCCAGAAGCCAACGGCCAGCCCAGCCAGATAGCCGGCGCCAAGCGCCGTCGTCTCGGTGATACGCGTTCGTTCGACTGGCACGCCGAGCAGGTCGGCCTGAAATTGCAGCAGGAAATTATTGCCGGTCATGCCCCCATCGACCCGCAGCGCGCGCAGCGCGATCCCAGAGTCGCGCTGCATAGCCTCGACCAAATCGCGCGTCTGGTAGGCTGTGCTCTCCAGCGCTGCGCGGACAATGTGCGCCCGGCCGCTGCCGCGCGTCAAGCCGACGATCGTGCCGCGCGCATAAGGATCCCAATAGGGCGCGCCAAGCCCTACAAAGGCTGGCACGAAGTAAACGCCCTCGGCGCTGTCGACGCTGGCGGCGAGGTGTTCGGTCTCGGCAGCGTTTTCGATGATGCCGAGCGTATCGCGCAGCCACTGCACCACCGCCCCAGCAATGAAGATGCTGCCTTCAAGGGCATATTGAACGGGCGCATGGTCAAGCTGCCAGCCGATCGTGGTCAAGAGCTGATGTTTCGAGCAGATCGGTTCTGTTCCGGTGTTCATCAGCAGAAAACACCCAGTTCCATAAGTGTTTTTCGCCGTACCCAATTCGAGGCAGTTTTGGCCAAATGTCGCTGCTTGTTGGTCGCCGGCAATGCCAGCGATCGGCAGCGGTCGGCCGAATAGCGAAGCATCGGTCTCGCCGTAGATATGGCTGCTGGGTTTGACCTCTGGCAGCAGGCTGCGCGGGATGTTCAACCGTGCTAGGATCACATCATCCCAGTCCCCAGTGAATATGTTATAGAGCAGCGTGCGGCTGGCATTGCTCACGTCCGTCACGTGCAAGCGGCCGCTGGTCAATTTCCAAACCAGAAAGCTGTCGATGGTGCCGAAGGCCAGCTCGCCGCGCTCCGCCCGCGCCCGCGCCTCCGGCACGTGATCGAGCAGCCAAGCGATCTTTGTCCCGCTAAAATAAGGATCTGTGACGAGCCCAGTACGTTCGCGAATGACTTGATCAAACCCTTCGCGTTTGAGCTGGTCACACAGCGAGCTGGTGCGCCGGCACTGCCAAACGATGGCGTTGTGGATCGGCTCGCCGGTCCGCCGATCCCAGAGGATAGTGGTCTCGCGTTGATTGGTGATGCCAACGGCGGCGATCGCCTCTAGGCCGATCTGCGCCTGCTCAAGGGCAGCACGGGCGGTGTTGATCTGCGAGTCCCAGATCGCCGCCGGGTCATGTTCGACCCAACCCGGCTGAGGATAGAGCTGCGGGAATTCCTGCTGTGCCGAACTCACCTGCTGTCCGGCTTGATCGAACACGATCGCTCGAGACGAGGTTGTCCCTTGATCAAGAGTGAGGATGTAATGCGTCATGTAGATGCCTCTTCTTGCTTGATGGGGAAAGAAGCGCTATTTTACCGCCTCGTTATAACATTGATGCCTTGTTTTCGCTGTCTGTGGGCCGGCTGCTCTGCTCGCCGCTCCCTAGACGCTCGCTCAGGAGGTCGAGGATGCTCAAGACATAGGACTGCCCGGTCGCCAGTTCCTTCTCGATCTCCGCAGCGATCTGTTCGGCCGCTCCAGCGGCACGGTTCAAGTTTTTACTGATGTTCGGGATACGGTTGAGCGCCTGATGTAGATGTTCGAGGCTGGCGTTGCATTGGTCAAGCGTCAAGCGCAATGTCCTCATTTGGCTGGTGAATACGACAGCGACCTCGCGATCTTCACGGCTTTCGATGCTCACAACCTTAATGAGATCGGCTGTGCTGTTGAGCAGTTGATCCCACGAACTGTGAAGCATGGGGGCCAGATCGACAGCAGAAGCATTATAGGCCTCCAGCGTGCTGGCCGCGCGATTCAAGGCTTCGCGCAGCTGTTTCGGGTCAGCGCTGACGCCGCGGCTGCGGATTGCGCGGATCGTTTGGATGTGATCGCCCAGTTTTTGTTCAAGCAAGAGCGTCTCCTCCTGTACATGCCGGGCAGCGCTTGAGATACGCTCCATCGATTTGACCGCAGCCAGCGCGAAATCGTAGACAGCGGGTCGCGTGCTGCGCATCGTCTCGCGGTCTGGCGAGGCGACCATCGTCGCCTCGATTGGCGGCTCAATGTAATCCTCTAGCAGCTTGGGAGCTTCGGCGAGGCTGGGCAGAAATTCCATCACGATATTGTTGAAGCTGGTGCGGCCCGTTTTGTGTTCTTCAACAAAGGCGCGCAAGCGGCCCTTAAATTCAGAGACTTTCTTGTAGTGAGTTGAGTATTCCAAGACGCGGTGTGAGCGTAAATCTACCGGCAGCCGGTCAATCCGCTGCGAGATCATCAGCGACGGTTTCAACAGCCCCTGCGCGATGCCCAACTCATAAAGCACCATTGCGTGCGGCAGGGTGACATCGGCGATGACGAGGTCGGCACGATAAATGTTCAAAACAGCTTGCTTAAGTGCGTTAGGTCGGTCGAACAGAGTCTGGGCGCGCTCCACCTCATACCCGCAGTCGACCAAGATCGGCGTGATCACGTCGGAGTAGAACTCATCGAACTCGGCGCGCGGCGGCATGATCACGAACGCGAAAAGTTTCTTAGCATTGACCATTTTTCGTCTTCCACTAACGCTAAGTGAAGTATAGCACGATTGCACACAGAAGGTGGAAGCTCGCACACAGGTCGATCGTCACCGATAACTCATGAATAATCCCAGTTGTAAATCGAATTAACCTAAGTTAAAATGCTCTTGTCGTGCATTAAAAACTACAGTCATCTGGATGGCCGACATGGACAATGTTCTGCATTCAAAACTTGAGGCCCAAGAAACTAAGCCTTTCGCTTGGCTCAATCAGTCATGGTTGGAACCACGCTTGGTCGTCATCACGTTGATGGCGATCCTCGGCGCATTGGTTGCGGAGCGCTTAGAAGCAGCGCAGGAGATTGTCCTTATCCTGCACATGACCTCCTATGTTGCTGGGGGGTTCTATGGTGCCAAAAGCGCGCTGGAAAGCTTGCGCGTCGGCAGGCTTGATGTCGACCTGCTAATGATCCTCGCCGCGCTTGGGGCGGCAGTGATCGGCCAATGGACTGAAGGAGCGACACTGCTTTTCTTGTTCTCGCTCAGCAATGTGCTGCAAGATTACGCTATCGGCCGCAGCCGTCAAGCGATCCGCGGGCTGCTCAAACTGTATCCGTCTGAAGCGAAGGTACGCCGCAACAATCAAGTAGTTGTGCTCAATGTCTCCGTGATCGAACGAGGCGATGTGATCTTGATCGAGCCTGGAGAACGCATCCCGGTCGACGGAATCGTGCTGGCCGGCCGGTCATCAGTTGATGAAGCGCCGATCACCGGCGAGTCGCTGCCCGTTGAAAAAGAAGCTGGTGCGCGGGTTTTTGCCGGAACGCTTAACCAGCAGGGCGCCCTTGATATCGAAGCGAGTGGGCAGGCCAAGGACACAGTGCTGGCGCGCATCATTAAAATGGTGGAGGAGGCGCAGGAAAGTAAAGCGCCGACGGAACGCTTCCTCGACCGATTCGAGCAGATTTATGCCACGCTGATCCTCGCTGGCATCGGTTTGTTCATCCTCATTCCTCCGTCATTAGGATGGGCGGATTTCACGGATAACTTCTATCGCGCCATGGTGTTGATGACGGTGGCTTCTCCTTGTGCACTGATCATCAGCACCCCGGCGGCCTTCATTTCAGCGATCGCCAGCGGCGCGCGTGGCGGCGTTTTGTTCAAAGGCGGCGCCTACCTCGAACTGCTCAGCACTATCAAGGGGGTAACCTTCGATAAAACTGGGACGCTGACCAAAGGCCGGCCCGCGCTGACCGACCTAGTTCCGGTTGATGGGGTGAGTGAGAAAGAGTTGCTGGCTGTGGCGGCTGCGGTCGAAGCGCGATCTGAGCACCCCCTGGCTAAAGCCGTTGTGCGCGCCGCCCAGCAGCGGTCGATCCCATTCGCGGAGGCAGATGATTTTGAAGCGCTTACCGGCCGCGGCGTGCGCGCGCGCCTAGCCGGCCAATGGATTGAGATCGGCAGCCCGGCCTATCTGCTCGTGGAAGGGATGCCGCCGGATGAACTGCGCTCGGCGTTGAGCCTCCTTGAAGCTGAAGGCAAAACGGTCATGCTGGTGCGGCGGGCCGGCGAGTGGCTTGGACTGCTGGCGCTGGCCGATGAAATAAGGCCTGAAGCCAAAGCTGTCATCGATGAGCTGCACGCGCGAGGCATTCAGGTTGCCATGCTGACGGGGGACAATGCGCGAGTGGCAAGCCATATTGCCGGGCAGCTTGGCATCGACCGGGTGCACGCTGGTTTGATGCCGGAGGACAAAGTGAAGACGCTGCGGGCCATTGAGCAGGAGGTTGGGCCGGTAGCCATGATCGGTGATGGCGTTAACGATGCGCCAGCATTGGCTAATGCGACCATCGGCATCGCTATGGGAGCGGTGGGCACCGATGTGGCGCTGGAGACGGCAGATATCGTCTTGATGGGCGACCGGCTCGAATTGATCCCGTATGCGATCGATCTTAGCCGCAAAGCGCGCCGGGTTGTTTGGCAAAATCTGACTTTCTCGATCGCGGTGATCGTCGTGCTTATGGTCAGCGTTTTCACCGTTGACCTCCCGTTGACGCTGGGTGTGCTGGGCCATGAGGGCAGCACAGTGATCGTCGTCATGAACGGGTTGATCAGCTTGCTGCTCATCCCGGAGATTAGGCGCCGCCGTGCGCAGGCTGCCGTTCAAACTGCGTAAACCTCCGGATATTGGGCTGAGGGCGCCGTCTGTGCCTATGCAGGCGGCGCTTTTGCGTTCATAATCGCTAGGCGCGTACCCGCGCGCTTGATGAGTGAAGCGCATGACGAGCTTACAGTTTACCCGACGCGATCTCCTGATTGCGTTGTTGATCATCGCCCTTGCTTTTGGATACCGCCTTTGGATCATCCTCGATCGCGCTTACGCCCCGAGTTCGATCAGCGCATTTGATCCGCTGCCGGCCGGTACCGATCAGGCGGTCTACCATGCGAGCATTGCCGGCTTTCGAGCGGGCGAATTTCCACCCCCGACCTACTTTTACCAGCCCGGCATGTCTTGGTTCATGATCGCCATAAGCGCGCTGATGAGGACGGACAACCCGGGGGCACTGCGGGTGCTGGTGGCGGTGCTCGCCGCGGTCAACATCGGTTTCTTCATGGCCGCTGTCCGGCTAGCCTTTCGCGACCGAAAGGTAGCAGTCATCGCAGGTGTGCTGCTGGCGGTTTATCCCGTGAGCGCGTTTTACGATACCGATTTTGTCATCACTTCTCAGGCGGTGATCTTAGTCACATTGATGTTACTCAGCGTAATGTGGTTGTGGCGTTATCCTAAGCATTGGGTTGTTGCAGCGCTGTTAGGCTTATGCGTTGGTGGCGCTGCCCTCACGCGTTTTGAGGCGGCGGCTGTTGGTCTAGCGCTGGCGCTGTGGCTGCTGTGGGCACGGCGGGATCGAGGTGTAGGCGCGTGGTTGCAGATGGCGTTGGCGGGGGTTGTCGCTTTGGGGGTAATCTCGCCGGTCATTCTGCACAATCGCGCCGGCGGAGCTGACTACCTGATCACGCCAATGGGATCGGCGGAGGTCTACCGCGGTAACAATCGCGATACGGACGGCACTCATGGCGGGCGGCAGGCCAGCGCGACAACGGGCTATGATTATTTGTATTTTCTGGCGCAAGATATCGCCCTTAACCCCCGGCGTTTCATGGAGCTGACGGCGCGCAAGGCCGGGCTGCTGCTTTCAGCCAGCGAGCCGGGCAATAATCTCAATTACGTCATTTCCGGCGTCGAGGTCTCGCCGGCCTTGCGCTGGAACCCGCTTGATTTTCGCTGGCTGCTCGCTGCTGCTTTGGTCGGGCTGTACGCCGCGCTGCGCGCAGGCCAAGACGCACGGCGTGCAGCGCTGGCTCTAACCGCTGGGGCGCTGGCGCTGCTGGCAATGACGCTCCTGATCTGGGTCGAGGCGCGCATCCGCACGCCAGTCATCATCCTGCTGATCCCGCTGGCGGCGTTCGGCATTGTGACGCTTGTGAGGGCGCTGCGCCAGGCCAACGCGGCCTATCGCTGGCGCCGGCGCGATCTTTGGCTAGCGCCGTTCATCGTCCTGCTGTTTGCCCTATCATGGCTGGCCGAAACGCGGCTGCCCCGTCCTAACTTCATCGCCGCCCCACCGCAAGATCTGGTTCCCGCCGGCTTGATCTATGATGACACCTTGCGCCTGATCGGCTGGCGCGTGCAGCCGAACTACAGCCCACCCGGCACCATTCAACCATTTCGACCCTATGTCGTCTCGCTCTATTGGGAGCTGTTAGCAGACACGGAGATCGACTACAGTTTTTCGCTTGCATTTCTGGTCGATGGCGAGCCGCTGATCGCGTTTGATCACCCGATCGGCGTCGTCGCTTATCCTGATACTCCGACCAGCGCATGGCCGCAGGGAGCGCAGTTTGCCGAACACATCGGCTTGACGTGGCGTTCGTTTGAGGGGCCGGTCGAAATCAGCGGAGACCTGCTTTTGTACGTCTATCCGAATCGTGAGGCAGAAAAACTGCTGGTGCCGGCAGGTCTTGCTTCTCCCTCCGTTCGCATCGATCAACCAGCCATCATCTGGGATTCCGGGCGCTTCGAGACCTTGGATGCCGCTCGTGAGCCGGCAGCAGCCTTTGCCGACTTATTCTATCTGCGCGACTACTGGCTGCCGGAGACGGGCACTCCCGGCGCCGAAGTTGACGTCGTGCTCGGCTGGCAAACGCGCCACGACCCGATTGAACGGTCTTACGCGATTGCTGTTTCGCTGTTCGACGAGCAGGACATGTTCGTAGCAACATTTGACGGACCGCCGCGCGACGGTCGCCTGCTGACCAGCTCGCTGCCAGCCCACTACCTGCTGGAAGACCGCAGGCGCATCAGGCTGCCGGAGGCCCCCGGAACTTATCGCGTTTACGTCGCGCTTTATGATTACGAAACATTGGCGCGGCTGCCGCTGCCGGGCAGCGAGAGCGGCCTGTATCCGCTGGGCGCGATCGTCGTGCAGTGAAGCACTTTATTTACCTCGAAACTGGTTGATCGCATCGCGCAGCCGCTGCGCTTCGGCGCCGGGGTCATCGCTGAAAAGGATACTGCGCGAGGCGTTAATAAGCAGGCCGCGGCCTTCACTATCGAGACCAGCGCGCAGCGCCGCCTCAATGCTGCCACCCTGCGCGCCAATGCCGGGGACGAGCACGGGCATCGCCCCCACAATTGCGCGCGCTGCTGCCAGTTCGGCGGGGTAAGTCGCCCCAACCACCAGCATGCAGTTGCCGCGCACGTTCCAGCGCGCTGCGACCGTTCGAGCGACGACGCTCCATAACGGCTCGCCGGCAATATGCAAGTCTTGCAGCTCTCCAGCGCCGGGGTTAGAGGTGCGGCACAAGATGATGGCGGTTTTGTCGGCGCGTTCGAGAAAGGGCGCCAGCGCTTCGCTGCCTAAATAAGGGTGCAGCGTCACCGCGTCGAAGCCTAACCAGTCGAAGATCGCCTCAACATAGCCGCGATTGGTGGAGCCGATATCCCCGCGTTTCGCGTCGCAGATCGTGAAGATGTCCGGGTGATGCTCGCGTAGATAGTCGAGCGTTCGCTTCAGCTCGCGCATTCCTGCGTCGCCGCGCGCCTCGTAGAAAGCCATGTTCGGCTTGTAGGCGCTGGCGAACGGATGTGTCTGCTCAATGATCCAGCGGTTGAAAGTAAACTGCGGCTCAGCCTTGGTTTGAAACGACGCCGGCAGCCGAGCATGGTCGCTGTCAAGGCCGACGCAAAGCAGCGAGTCGATCGCATCGATGCGGGCGTTGAGCTTCGTGAGGCTCATCGTGAGTACCTTTCTGCCCATCCATGAGGATCGCGCAGCCAATCTTCAACAGCGTCGATGGTTGTGCTGGGCAGGGTGAGCCTCGCTTCGGAGAGGAGGTCAGCAAAAGAAGTGAGCGTGTGCAGGTGGACAGCAGCAGCCTCGAAGCCAGCGCGCGCCTCTTCAAAGTCGTAACTAAGGATCGCCAGGCAATCCGTCACCTGCGCGCCGGCCTCGCGCAGCGCAGCAATCCCGCTGAGGCTACTGCTTCCAGTCGTAACCAGATCCTCGATGAGAAGCACTCGTCTGCCAGCGACATCTCCGCCTTCGATGCGGCTGCGCGTGCCGTGGGTTTTGGCTTCTTTGCGCACGAACACAGAAGGCCGCTCCAGCGTATAGGCAAGCGCTGCGCTGTGCGGAATGCCCGCCGTCTCGATGCCGGCGATCACATCGAATTCGATCGTTTTGCTTTCGATCAACGTCACAAATCCTTCGATCACGCGGCGCCACTCTTGCGGGTGGAACGGCAGCCGTCGGTTATCGACATATACTGGTGAGCGAATGCCAGATTTAAACGTCACAGGCGCTTGGGGTGTGAAACCGACCGCGTGAATGGCGAGCAGAGTGCGGGCGATCTCGAGGGGCAGCTTCATCGCTCGTTTCCTCGCAAGATTAAGGCGGCCGCCAGCGGGCCGCTGTAAACCAGTGCTGACCAATACTGTGCAGCGGCGATCCCAAGTGCGCGAAAGTGAGTGAACGATGGGGCATCAAGGATGCCGCCGCAGGCGATCACATCGACGCTTAGACCATGCGCCCGCTGTTCATCCAAAAGGATGGCGCAGGCACGAAAGGCATGTTCGTGCAGGCGGCCGCCGCTCACGCCGGCGCTGGTAGATGAGTCCTCTGGGATGGGCTGCGCCAGCGTGTTGGTCGCGATCACAGCGCGCCCGCCAGCCGCAGCGACGGCGTTGATCAATTCTCGATACTGCATTTCGCCGAGCGCAGGGCCGATCTTGACCCACAGCGGCCGCGCGATCGTCTCTTGGCGCAGCAGCGCAACCGCCGCGCTGCACAACGCTTGCGCTTTGTGGGCGGTTTGACGTCCCGCCGGGTCGTCTTCAGTGTTAGGACAGCTCAAATTGAGCGTATACCATGCTGGGCGAACGCCAGCATCAATGAACAGTTTCAGGGAGTCGAGGATATCTGCAAGTTCTCGATCAAAGTCGGTCATGCCTGGCGTAGGGGCGATGTTGATCCCAAAGATGGGCGGCAACCGGTCGCGCCGTGCAGCCAGGAAGTCTGCGGCGGCCCGCGCGCCTGGGTTCTTCAGCCCAATGCGATTTTGTAGAGAACGCGACGCCGGCTCGCGCCACAGCACTGTCCCGTCATTGCCGAGGCGCGGCAGGCGGGTGAACGACCCAAACTCAACCGGGCCAGCGAGCGCGGGCAGCGAAGACCAGCCAGGCATGATATTGTCGCCGCGTTTCACCGCATCGAGGGCGGCGCGCTCATCGCCAAACCCAGTGCCCTTGACGAAACCAGCGGCAATGATCAGCGGCAGCGGCAGATCGACCCCCCCAACGTTAACCGGACAGCGCGGCAGGGCAACGCGTCTGAGGCTGTTCAGCATGGCCAGCAAGGGCGACGAGGCATCAGCACAGGCAAGCGCTCGCAGTGCATCTTCGTGGGCCGCCGCCGGCGACCGCCGGAAGAGCAGCGGGCGTGCGGCCATGTAAGTTGCAGCGTAAACCGCGAGCAGTATCCGGCGTGCCAGCGTCATCGGTCGAGCTGCTCCACCGAGCGTCCTTCCCCCGGAAGGGCGAGTATGCGCTCACCGTCGAAGACGGTGCGGCCGCGTACAGTCACGGCCGTCACGCGGCCGTAGACGCGCCACCCCGCGAACGGCGACCAGCCGCAGGCCGTGCGCAAGCTGTGCGCTTCGATTAGGTAAGTCGCGCTGAGGTCGAGTATCGTATAGGTTGCGGCGGGCGCGGCAATTTTGAAGATGCGGCGGGGCGCTTCGGCCACCAATTCGACAATCTGTGATGGGGTGAGCCGGCCTTCGTGAACTGCCAGCCCCAAAAGCGGGAGGGTCGTCTCTAAACCGGGGACGCCGTAGGGCGCGGGCATCGCTGCCTTCTCGGCGAGCGTGTGCGGCGCGTGATCGGACTCAATCACATCGATGATGCCTGCTTCAATCGCTGCCCACAGCCGATCGCGGTCGGCGCGTGTTTTGAGCGGCGGCTTCATCAGGCCCAATGCCCCCAGCGTTGGCAAGTCGTCCTCTGTTAGGAACAGGTGATGCGGGGTCACGCCGAGCGTGACCGGCAAGCCGTCAGCTTTGGCGGCTGCCAGCAGGTCGATCTCCTCTGCGGTGCTGATGTGGCAGAAGTGCGTTGGAACGCGATGGACGCGAACTAGCGCCAGCACTTCAGCGACCGTTTCACCTTCGGCATGCACAGCGATCGGACGCTGAGGTGGCCATGCGCGAAAATGGGCATCGCGCAGTTCTTGGCCATCAATGGCCAAGGCTCCAGTCGTATCATTGCAGTAAATCTTCAGGCCGCAAACCTGCCGGATGACCTCAGTATATTGCGCGCTGCTGACGGCGCGGCCTGCCCCGAAATACAGCCCCCAGTCGCAGACAGCCTCCGCGGCGATGGCAGCGCGTTTGCGAGCAAGCGCTTCCGTGGTGAGGGTGGGCGGCGGCGTATTAGGCATATCGAGCACCGCCCAATAGCCGCCTGCGAGGGCCGCAGCCGTCTCGCTGGCGAAAGTGCCTTTGTGCGACCAGTCCATCCCGCGCAGATGCACGTGAGGATCGAGGGGCGCGGGGATGCGAAGCACGCTCATCAGGTCGTCAACCCGAGCACGCTCGCGAGCAGCGCCATACGCACGTACATGCCGTTTTCCATCTGGCGGAAATAAGCGGCGCGCGGGTCAACGTCGAGCGCGTCTCGTTCGGCGGGGCTGCCCATTTCGTGTTTGCGCGGCAGCGGGTGCATCAGGATCGTGTCGGGTTTGGCTTCCGCCAGCAGGGACGGGGTCATGATGAAGTCGTTGCGGATCGCCTCATACTCGGCCGGGTCAGAGAAGCGCTCTTCCTGAACCCGCGTCCAGTAGATCACATCGCTGTCGGCGAGCACCTCGCGCAGGTCGCTCGTTTCATAGACGGCGACGCCGCGTTCGTGCAGCCCAGCGAGAATAGCTTCCGGCATGCGCAGCGAAGGCGGGCTGACGAAGCACAGGGTCACATCCTTCGATTCGAGGCGCCCGATCAGCTTCGCCAGCGAATGCACCGTGCGGCCATGACGCAGGTCGCCCACCATTGTCACTGTATTGCCGCGCAAGCCGCCTTTCAAATCGACGATGGTGAACAGATCCAGCAGCGCTTGCGATGGGTGCTCGCCGACGCCATCGCCGGCGCTGATGACGATCGGCTTGCGCCTGAGCTGTTGACTGAGCTGGTCGAGGTAAAAGGCGGCTTGGTAGGATGAACCGACTTCGGGATGACGCAGCACGATGACATCGGCATAGCAGCCGGCGGCGCGCACGGTATCAGCGAGATCTTCGCCCTTGTAGACCGATGAGAATTGAACGCCGTTGCTCGCGCCGATCACGCGGCCGCCAAGCCGGCGCATAGCCGCCTGAAACGAGATATCAGTGCGGGTGCTCGCCTCGTAAAACAGC
>JBDNDP010000035.1:0-34259 GCA_046719065.1 Aggregatilineales bacterium
GGAACGAGATCACCGACCGTCTCGGCCGCGATGCCCAGATCGAGGCGATACAGAACCAACTAGACGCATGGCCGTCGTTGATCGAAACGCCGACTATCGAGTCCTAACGCATCACAGCTGTGTGCCTTTGGGGCGAGGCGGTTTCTCTCCTCGCCCCAGCATGTTCGTTTTTGAGAGCAGTTCGCAAGAAGTTGAAGGCTTGTATCATGGCGGATATCGCCCGGCCCAGTGCCGAACTCACCTCATTAGACGCCGCGGAAGGCCGTGCTGCAGTGCGCGACCGTTTCGGGAAGTTTAACGGCGGTCGTTTCGGCAGTCTTGTCATCGCCCCGGCCCGTTTGCTGCTTTATTTCATCATCGTCTTTCCGTTTACGATCATCCTCTATCTCAGCTTCACCCAGTACAGCCCCATCACGGCGGGCGGGTTGAACTGGTGGCACGCCAACCGCTGGTGGAACTGGGGCGCCAATTACGCTGAGATCGTCACTAACATGCAGTTTATCAACGCAGTGACGCGCACACTGCTGATCGTCATCGTCGCCGTGACGGCCGAACTCTTGATCGGCTTGGGGCTGGCGCTGTTGTTCGTCGAAAAGCTGCGTTTCAAGGCGTTGTTTCAAACGCTCTATCTGATCCCGATGATGGTGGTGCCGGCGGTGGCGGGTTACATGTGGTTCATGCTGCTGCAGGGCAATGGCCCCGTCAACGGCATCCTGTCGATCTTGACCGGCCAGAACGTCGCCATTCCATGGCTGACTGACCCAACCATCGCGATAATCTCGGTCATCGTGGCCGATATCTGGCAGTGGACGCCGCTCATGTTCCTGATCCTGCTCTCTGGGCTAGTGGCGCTGCCCGAAGACCAGATGCGCGCTGCGACCATGCTCGGCGCATCTTGGTGGCAAAAGTTCCGCTGGCTCACCCTGCCGATGCTGCGACCCGTCATCATTATCGCGCTCATCATTCGCTCGATGGAGGCGTTGAAGCTGTTTGATCTGCCATTTTTGATGACGCGTGGCGGCCCGGCGCAAGCGACAGAGACGATCAGCATTTTCCTGTATAAGCTCGGCTTTCAAAATTTTCGCTGGGCGCTTGTCGCCGCAGCAGCGGTGGTCATCTTGATCGCGATCACCGTCCTCGCCAACTATGCGCTGCGCCCGCTGCAAACCTCCGCCGAGCAGGTCAGCCAGATTCAAGAAGAGGGGGCTGAGTAGACGATGAATAATGCACTGCGTTACTTCATCATCATCCTGTGGGCGATCTTCGCGCTCTTTCCCGTCTACTGGATGGTGAATACGTCGCTTAAGCCGCTGCCAGAATGGACTTCGGCTGGCGGTCGCGTTTACTGGGTGCCCAGCCAATTAACCTTCGAAAATTACACGGCGATCCTGCTCGGCGGCGCCTCAATGGCCAACTCCAACTCGGCGCTGCCAGCCATCCGCAGCAGCCTGATCGTGAGCATCGCGAGCACAGCGCTGGCGACAGTCGTCGGGACGCTGGCGGCCTATGGGTTATCGCGCTATCAAGCAGTGCAGGGACGGCCGCTCCCGCTGGCCGCGGCGCTGCTGCGCGGGTTCGCCGCGCCCCTGCTGACCATCCCCTTCGTCATCGTGTTCCAGAGTTTCTTGTTCGAATGGCAGGGGCCATGGGTGGGTGTGGTCGTCATCTTCTTCTTCACGCTGATGCTCGACCGGCTGATCGCCCGCCTCATCGTCCGGGTCTTCAACCGCAACCCCGATAACCTCAGCTTCAGCATCTTGCAACTGCGCATGTTCCCGCCGATCGCGGTGCTGGTGCCGGTCGTCATCATGTGGTCGGCGTTGCGTCTCACCGATACGTGGTACGGGCTGACCTTAATCTACACGGTCGTCACCTTCCCATTCGTCGTCTGGCTGATGAAGAGCTTCTTCGACGAGATTCCGCGCGAGGTCAGCGAGGCAGCGATGGTCGATGGCAGCAGCCACTGGGCCGTTTTCTTCAAAGTCGTGCTGCCGCTGGCCAAAGGCGGGCTGGCGAGCACGGCGCTGTTCGTCTTCATCCTCAACTGGTCAGACTTTCTGATCGCGCTGCTGCTGACCAACCGCGACTGGGTGACGATCCCCGTCTTCCTACAAAGCGTCTCCAGCGCTGCCAGCCAGCTCTATGGCCCACAGAGCGCCCTCGGCGTGATCGCTCTGCTGCCGCCCATCATCTTTGGCTTGATAATCCAGAAGTATCTCGTGCGCGGGCTCACGTTCGGCGCGATCAAACGGTGAGGTGAGCAGTATGACGCAGATTCGACTGGTGAACCTGACCAAGCATTTCGATAAAGTTCGCGCTGTTGAGCAGCTGAACATCGATATTCCCAGCGGCCATTTCGCGGCGCTGCTCGGCCCTTCTGGCTGTGGCAAAAGCACGACCATGAATATGATTTCTGGGCTAGAAGCGGCCACAAGCGGCGATATTTTCTTCGACGACCAGCGCATCAACGCTGTGCCGCCCGGCAAGCGCGGCGTCGGCTTCGTCTTTCAAAATTACGCCATCTTCACCCATATGAGCGTATTTGATAACCTCGCATTTGGCTTGAAGGTGCGCGGCGAGAATAAAGCGACGATCGAGGCTGAGGTGCGCAAAGTAGCGCGTTTGCTCGATATCGAGCCGATGCTGAAGCTGCGCGCAACGCAGCTCAGCGTTAACGACCTGCAAAAAGTGGCATTGGGGCGCAGCATCATCACCCGGCCGCGCATCTTCCTGCTCGATGAACCGTTCAGCAACCTCGATGCTGCCTTCCGCGCCTACATGCGCACCGAGCTGAAAGTCATCCAGCGCGAGATTGGCCAGACAATGATCTACGTCACGCACGACCAGATCGAAGCGATGAGCATGGCCGATCATATCGCCGTGATGAACGAAGGCAGGCTTCAGCAGTATGGCTCGCCCGATGATGTTTATCTGCGGCCGGCCAACATGTTCGTCGCGCGCTTCATCGGTAGCCCGAGCATGAATTTCATCGCCGGGCGCTATCAGGTCGAGGACGGCGCGGGCTATCTCCATCGCCCGGGGGACGGCCTGCGGCTGAAGCTTGACGACCGGTTATGCCGCCAGATTGAAGCCGCCTCCATTCAGGATGTCGTGCTCGGCATCCGCCCCGAACATATCGACGTCGCCGTCGATGCGAGCGAGGCCGACCCACTCACCGTCGAAGCGACCATCTATGCGACCGAGCCGCTCGGCGCGAAGACCGTCATGCACAGCGAAGTAGCCGGCCAGATCGTGCAGGTGTTGATCAAATCGACCGCGCGCGCACGAGTGGGTGAACCGCGCCGCTTGCGCTTCTTGCCCGGCCGCGTCTACGTTTTTGACGCCGCTTCGCAAGCGGCACTGGCACAGGTATAACCAAGCTATGGCACGAATAGAAGTCCGTTCTGCAACCAAACGCTTCGGGACGATCACGGCGGTTAACCAGCTCAGCTTAGAGATCGCCGATGGCGAGTTCTTCACGCTGCTTGGCCCGCCCGGCGCCGGTAAGACGACGACACTGCGCCTGATAGTGGGGTTAGAACACCCAGACGAAGGCTCGATCTGGCTGGATGGCGAAGACGTCACCGAGGTTTACCCCGGCAAACGCGATATCGCCATGATCTTCCAGAACTTGGCGCTTTACCCAAATCGCAGCGCCTTCGAGAACATGGCTTATCCGCTGCGCGAACGCAAGCTGCCCGAAGCTGAGATTCGCCAGACCGTGAGCACCGTCGCCAAGACGCTGCACATCGAACACCTGCTCGAACGCAGGCCCGGGCAGCTTTCGGGCGGCGAGCGCCAGCGCGTGGCCATCGGCCGCGCGATCGTGCGGCGGCCGCGCGCCTACTTGATGGACGAACCGCTATCGGCGCTTGATGCCATGCTGCGGCTCGAGATGCGCGTTGAGCTAAAACGCTTACAGCGCGAATTGGGGCAAACGCTCGTTTACGTCACGCACGATCAGGTCGAGGCGATGTCAATGTCTGACCGGATCGGCGTGCTGCACAAAGGGGTGCTGCAACAGGTTGATGCGCCCGCGGTGATCTATCACCGCCCCCTCAACCGGTTCGTTGCGACGACGATCGGTAGCCCGCCGATGAACTTCATCGCCTGCCGCATCGTCGGCGAGCGGCTTGAGCACCCAGCTTTCAGCGCGGCATGCGGCGGCCATTTTGAGATAAGCGACCCCGAGCGCGTTGAGATCGGAATTCGGCCAGAGAACGTCGCCATCCATTTCGCGCCAGCCGGAGACCGCATCGCCGCAGTGATATTCGTCATCGAGCCGCTGGGCGCGGAGAGCGTGATCGACCTCGATTTGGGCGATGGGGTGATGATCAAAGCGGTCGTGCCTTCGCCATTCTTGGGCCAGGTGGGTCAGCGCGTTTGGCTGACGTTCGACGGTGCTGCCATCTCTCTGCTCGATTCGGTGACGGATCAGTTCGTCTTTCACAGCTCAGATGAGCGGCCGCTCCACATCGCGAGCGCAGACATGGCCGCCAACAACGCCTAAATTCGGCTGAGCCGCTGCGCCAAGCTGGGACATGGGCAAGCTGTCGATCTTGTGCTATGGTAGTCAAGGCTGCGATTTGTAGCTACATAATCACTAAAAGAGAAGGAAGATCTGGCAATGACCACAACGACCACCTCCATTAACTGGCGCGCGCTTTCGAACGAAGAGTTGGCCGGCTACATTCAGTACACCAACGTTCGCCCAGAAGCGACGCGCGACGACATCATCAAGCATCTCGAAACATGCGCTCGTTACAAGTTCAACGCGGCAATGGTGCAGATGTGCTGGGTGCCGCTGGCCAAAGACGTGCTGCGCGGCAGCGGCGTTAAAGTGGCCACCTGCATCGGCTTGCCCATGGGCGGCGAAAGCTTGCACGCCAAGATTATGCTGATCCGCGAGTGCTGCGCGCTCGGCGCTGATGAGGTTGACTACGAGCCAAACATGGGCCTTTATCTCTCTGGTATGTATGACGAATTTCGCGAGGAGGCAGCCGCTGTCGTGCGCGCGGGCGAAGGCCGGCCGATCAAATGCATGCTGGAGTTCGGCTTTTTGAAGACGGAAGAGGACAAACGCCGCGCCGCTCGCCTAATTGATGAGGGCGGCGTGCACTGGATCAAACAGTCCAGCGGCTGGGGTGCTGGCGGCATCCCCGCAACCGCCGAAGATATTCGGCTGCTGCGCGAAACCGTCAGCCCGCGCTGCAAGGTCAAGGCATCGGGCAAAGTGAACAGCTACGAGCGCGCGATCGAGATGTTCGAGGCCGGCGCCGAGATGATCGGCACCAGCACTGCGCCCCACATCATCGACCGGACGCAAGGGCCGTGGGAACATTACTAACACTTCTGAAGACCGGCAGCGGCGGGCGCCCGCCCACTGGCGAGGCTGGCGCGCCCGCTCGCTCTTGATCTCTCAACGCTGGAAGGACTGAAGCAATGGCAGAACAAGCAAACATCATCTTGATCGGCAGCTATCTGGTCGCTTTGGTGATGGATGTTGACCGCATTCCTGTGCGCGGCGAAACAGTGCCGGCGCGCAACTTCCGAGAGGAGTACGGCGGCAAAGGCTCGGACATGGCCGTGCAAGCGGCGCGTTTGGGGGCAAAGGTCGATTTTGTCGGCGTGGTCGGCAATGATGATTTCGGCCGCGCTTTCATTCGGCTGATGGAACAGGAGGGCGTCAATATCGACCTGCTGCATCAGCGCGATGAGTTAGCCACCGGCGCCGGTTTCATCATCAAATCGAGCGATGGCTACAACATTATCACGGTCGATATCGGGGCCAATCAGTTGTTCAGCCCGGCCGATGTCGATCTGGCTGTCCCGCGCATGCGCCCGGGCTCGGTCATGCTCATCCAGCTCGAGATCCCGCTGGAGACGGCGCTGCACGCCGCCCGCCGTGGCCGCGAACAGGGCTGCACGGTCATCTTCAACCCGGCGCCAGCCCACGATCTGCGCGGCCACGACCTATCCGCTGTCGACATCCTGACGCCAAATGAGACCGAAGCGCGGGTTTGCCTCGGCCTCGATCCGCACGACCCGACGCCGGATGTCGAGATCGGCCAGCGGCTGCAGTCGATGGGCGCTAAGACGGTCATTATGACGCTCGGCGAGCGCGGCAGCCTCATCATCAATAGCGATGGCGCGCAGCGCATCCCTGCCTACCGCATCGACAACGTGATCGACTCGACCGGCGCAGGCGACTCATTCAACGCTGCACTGGCAGTAGCGCTGCTTGAGGGTAAAGCGCTAGCCGAGGCGGCGCAGTTCGCTAACGCCGTTGCCGGTTTGTGCTGCACCCGCCGCGAGACCGTGCCATCGTATCATACCCGTGCCGAGGTTGAAGCGTTTTTGCGCGCCGCCGTTTTGCGTTAGCCCTTTGTAACCGCTCTTAAACTGCTGATGAAAGAGGGAAAAAATCATGAGACCGAACCGTATTCTCCACCCTGAGCTTGCGCAGGCCGTCGCCATGATGGGGCACTCTGACATCCTGCTCGTCACCGATGCTGGCTTCCCAATCCCGCGTGACGCTTGGCGCATCGACCTCGGATTTTATGAAGGCCTGCCCGATGTGCTCGATGTGCTGCGCGTACTGCGCAAGGAACTGTTCGTTGAAGAGGTTCATTTCGCTAGGGATATTTTGACCAAGAACCAGCCGCTGTATACCGCGCTGCAAGAGATCTACACCGGCAGCGGCGCTGAGTTCGTGCTGACCACGCACGAGGAACTGGTCGAAAAGTATGCCTACCGCGCCAAGGCGATCGTGCGTTCCGGCTCGTTCAACCCATGGGCGAACATCGCGCTGGTGTGCAGTACCGATCCGCATGCTTGGTTCACCCCCGAAAGCGGCACCGAAATCTTGCCGGCTTACGTCGAGCGGCGCAGGAAGATCATGGAAAATGTGCGCCCAGAAGCAAAACCTTGATATAATCAGAAACATAGGTCTATAGACATCCATGTTTGATCATCGTTAGCTTGTTTAGCTTTTAGGGAGCAGCGTTATGATTTCCGACAAATACTTGCCCGGCCAGCACGAGCGCGCCAAGCTCATGCGCTATGACACCGCCGTCATCCTAAAACGCTTCTTTTTTGTGGAACAGTCGCTCATTGTTACGCAAGCGGGCTGGCTGGCCGCCATTGAACCGCTCGATGTGAAGACGCTGCTGCCGCAGTTGATGTGGCAAGACGCCAAGACGGCCGACGACATGCGCACGCGCGTCTTCGAGCTGCGCTACCCCAGCCGGCTGATGGAAATCGGCGAGGAAGGCCCGCTGCTGCGTTTGGTTGACGAAGCTCGCAACGCGCCCAGCGCGCTGGCGATGTTTCAATCGCTGCTGCGCGTGTTCAAACCGGCGCTGTTGAAAGCCTATCGCGAATACCTCGACTTGGCTGATGAGATCGGCGATGGCCCGAGCATTCGTTTCATGGCGCTGGCCGCCGATGAAAAGGCCGAACAGATCAAGACGCTGGAAAAGCTGCTGCCGCTCATGCAAGCGGCCGACCCGGATGGACAGGCTGCTGCCGATGCATGGTGCGATGAGCTGCAGCGCCGGCTGGACGCGCTGGGCGGCATCGGCCTCGATCCGGCCGAGGACAAAGCTGGCGACCCGGTCGAGCTGCCCAATCGCAAGCCGTTTGAGCTGGCGCAGGTGCCGGCGCGCGACCGTCGTTTCCGCATTGTGCGCTACTACTGGCCTGATGTGATCGACCCGACCTTTCCCTATGGCGATGGCCTGCGCCTACAGCTGCGCAGCGCCATCAGCCACCTGAACGAAGTGTGGGCCGTCGAGACCGGCGGCGCGCTGCTGCATGCCTTCGCTGACGACCTTGGCTGGGAATTCATCATGGATGCCGCGCGCTGGACCTATGATGAAGCGCGCCACTGCCGCATGGGCTATCTGCGCCTGACCGACTGGGGATACAAACCAGAGGAACTGCCGCTTGGCTCGTACATCTATGACAGCGCCTATGGCCAAGACCCGATTTACCGCTTGGGCATGCTGTTCTTCTTCGAGACGAAGAACATCAAACGCAAACCAGAGCGCATCAAGAGCTTCACCGAATATGCCGATGACGTCAGCCGACACGATATGGACTTCGACTGGGCCGACGAGACGATCCACGCCTCGTATGGCAACCGCTGGCTAAGCGAACTGCTTAAGCTGCGCGGCGAGCAGAACCCCGACCCGCACAAGATCCGCGAGCGCTGCGGCGAGCTCGTCGATGCGATGGTCGCTCAGGCGACCGACGACGATCGCCGCGAGATCCGCGCGATCGCCGAGGCGATTATCGCCAAGGCCGAGCAGATCGCTGAAAGCGCGATGAAGAATTAACTTCTTCCCTTCTGCGCGGGCACAGCTTCAAGCGCTGTGCCCGCCCTCTTCTCACTGTGCGAAGGATCCTCATGGCTCAAGTTCCCGGCATCGTCCTCGAGAAACACCAGCAGCCGCCCACGCTCGAACTGCTCGACGTGCACGACCCCGGCCCCGACGAGGTCGCCGTCCGCATCGTCGCCAGCGGCATCTGCCATACCGATATCGGCGCGATTCGCGATGCGCGCGCCGTGCCTATTCTGCTCGGCCACGAAGGGGCGGGCATCGTCGAGGCTGTGGGCAGGAACGTGCGCCATGTGCGGCCGGGCGACCATGTCGTCATCAACTGGCAGGTGAAGTGCGGGCGCTGCCGCTGGTGTTTGAGCGGCCGGCAAGATCTATGCGAGGCGGTGCTGGCGACGGCCGAACCGCGCGTGTTCTGGCGAGGCCAGCCGCTGCATATTCTGCTCAACGCTGGCACGTTCTGCCCGCTGGCGATCGTGCCGGCCATGGGAGCAGTGCCGGTGCGCGCTGATCTGCCGTTCGATAAAGCGGCGCTGCTCGGCTGCGGCGTCGCGACTGGCGTCGGCGCGGCGCTGTACACGGCGCGGGTGCTGCCGGGCCAAAGCGCGGCTGTGATCGGCGCGGGCGGCGTCGGCCTCAATATCGTGCAGGGAGCCCGGCTGGCGCAAGCCGGGCTGATCATCGCCATCGATGTGAGCGAAACCAAGTTAGCGCTGGCGCGCGCTTATGGCGCCACGCACACGATCAACAGCCGCGAGACTGACCCAGTGACGGCCGTCAAGGACTTGACGAGCGGCCGCGGGGTCGAGCATGTCTTCGAGGTCGTTGGCCTGCCTGAGCTGATGGCGCGCGCGATCGACATGCTGGCGCGCGGCGGCGCGCTCACGCTGGTGGGGGCGGCCGCGCGCGATGCGACACTCGCTTTCCACCCGCGCCGTTTCATGAGCCAGCAGCAAACGATTCAAGGCTGCATTTATGGCAACATTCGCCCAGCGATCGACTTGCCAATGTTTGCTGACTGGTATATGGACGGGCGGCTGAAGCTGGACGAGCTGGTCACGCGGACGGTGCGGCTGGAGGACGTCCCAGATATTTTGGCCGGGCGAGCGCCGGCCGATGGCATTCGCACGGTGATCCGATTTGAGGAGACGCCATGACCCTTTATCGGCTCGAAGCGATGTTCCCCGAAGAGATCGCGGCGCGCATCGCAGCGCGCCCGCTGCTGGTGCTGCCCTTTGGCACGATCGAATGGCACAGCCATCACCTGCCCGTTGGGCTGGACGGCATCGTCGCCGCGGGCATCGGCGAGCGCATCGCCGCGCTGACGGAGGGCGTGTTGTGCCCGGTTTCCTACTGGGCGGTTGGCGGCGTGCCCTATCCATACACGCTCAATCTGCCGGCCGATCTGGTCGAGCCGCTGTACGTCGCCGCTTTTGAGCAGTTTGGGGCGATGGGCTTCCGCGTGCTCGTCGCGTTCACCGGGCACTTTGGCCTTGACCAAACGCTGGTCATCAAACGCGCCGCGCTGGCGGTGATGCGCCGCTCGCCGGTGACGATCCTGCCGCTGGCCGAGTACGATCTGACGACCGATGCTGGCTACAAGGGTGATCACGCTGGGACGGGTGAGGCTTCGCTGCTGTGGGCGCTGCGCCCGGAACTCGTGCGGTTGGATGCCGTGCCCGCTGGAGCGCCGCTTGACGGCGTGATCGGCCCCGACCCGCGTGGGAACGCCAGCGCAGAAAGCGGCGCCGCGCTGTTGGAGCAGATCGCCGGGCGCGCGGCTGAAGTTGCGCTGCGCCTGCTTGATGCCACCACGCCATTAGAACGCGCCAGCTACATCGAGGCGCTGGCGGCCGGCGTCAAAGTGCTGGCGAAGACGGCCGCCCAGCGCGCCGTGATGCCGAAGCAGGATGTGCCCTCGATCACGACGCCGGCTTATCTCGCTTATTTGCAGGCGCTGCACCGCGGCGATTATCGCGCGGCGCAAGGGCATGCCGAACGCAAATATGCCGCGCTCTCCGAATGAGCAAACGGCAGGAGCCGGCTGCTTGTGGTATAGTCAGATCAATAGCCGGCCTGAATTGAGCAATTGATGACGATGCTCCCAAAACTTGACCGTACCCAGCCCACCCCGATCTACCAGCAGATTCAGGAGTGGATGCGCGCCAACATCGAAAGCGGTGTGTGGGGGGAACACTACCAGCTCACCGCCGAGGATGAGCTGGCGGCGCAGCTCAACGTGAACCGCGGCACGCTGCGCAACGCCATCAAAGCCTTGATCGACGAGGGATTGCTGATCCGGATCCACGGTAAAGGGACATTCGTCGCGCCGCGCGCCGTCGAACAGCCGCTGGCCGATAGCCTGACCACATTTTCGGAAAGCCTGATCGACCAGCAGATCGCCTTCGAGACGCGCGTCATCGCTGCTGGCGTGCTGGTGCCAGAACCCGGCATCGCTGCTGCGCTGAAGCTGGAGCCGGGCGAGCCGACTTTTTTCCTGCACCGCGTCCGCTCGATCGAAGGGCGGCCGGTGACCGTGCTCAAGAATTACGTCGTCGCCCGCTATTGTCCGGGCATCGAGGAACAAGATTTTACGCAGCGCCGCCTGTTTGAGGTGCTTGAAGAGAGCTACGATCTGTCAATTGTCTGGGGACAGCGGACGTTCGAGGCCCATGGGGCAAACGAGGAAGTCGCGGCACTGCTGGGCGTTGAACCGGGGACGCCCGTCATGGTCGTCCGGCAAACGTCGTATTTAGTGGATGATACCCCGCTAGAGGCGTCAGTCGTCTGGATCATTGGTGACAGCTTCCGCCTTTCCACAACCGTGCGCCGGCGGGCGCGGGCGGGCGAAGCGCTCGCTGGCGACCTGCGCGGGGAGATCACGCAGACGCTGGCGTGATCTTCGTCATGCCCTTTTTGTGAGTAAATTCACAAACTGTGCTGTTCGCGCTTAATATAATCATATAATATGATTTAATTAACCTGCGTTCTCACGCCGGATGAACGAAAGCATTATTTGAGCCGGAGAGCGCGCCCTAATAAGGAGTTTTGGCCATGATGACCTCGCGTGAGCGCGTGACAGCGGCCCTAGACCATCAAGAGCCTGACCGCGTGCCGATCGACCTCGGCGGCTGCGGTCAGACCGGTATGCACGTCTCGACCGTCTATAAGCTGCGGCAGGCGCTTGGTCTCGACGAGCCGGGCACGCCCGTCAAAGTGATCGAGCCGTTTCAGATGCTGGGCGAGATCAAGCCCGACTTGCGCGATGCCGTCGGCAGCGATGTCGTCAGCCTTAGCGGTTCCTACACACTGTTCGGGTTCAAAAACGAGGGGTGGAAACCGTGGACGTTTCACGACGGCACGCCGCTGCTGGTTCCAGAAGCGTTCAATACTGAACCAGAGCCAAACGGCGATATTTTGATGTACGCCGGCGGCGATAAAAACTATCCCGCCTGCGCTAAGCTTCCGGCCGGCGGCTGGTATTTTGACTCGACCGTCCGCCAAGGCGAGATCGACGACGACAAGCTGAATGTTGAAGACAACCTCGAGGAATTTAAGCCGATCGAAGATGATGAGCTGGAGCGGCTGGAGCGCGAGTCAAAAGACCTCTATGAAAATACCGACAAAGCGATCATGTTCATCCTGAGCGGGACGGGTTTCGGCGATATCGCCCTCGTCCCCGGCCCGATGCTGAAAGACCCGAAAGGCATTCGCGATGTCGCCGAATGGTACATGAGCACGGTCACCCGTCGCGATTACATTTACGCCGTCTTCGAACGGCAGTGCGAGATCGCGCTGGCCAACCTGCCAAAGCTGTACGAGGCGCTTGGCGATCGCGTGACGGCCGTCTGGATCAGCGGGACCGACTTCGGCGGGCAAACCGGGCCGCTCATCTCGACGAAGGCGTTTTGCGACCTGTACAAGCCGTTCTACACGCGCATTAATGACTGGATCGGCGAGCACACGAAATGGAGGCGCTTCATCCACTGCTGCGGCTCGATCATGCCCCTGATTCCGCACTTCATCGAGGCGGGGTTTGACATCTTAAACCCGGTGCAGACCTCTGCAAAGCATATGGACCCGGCCGAGCTGAAGGCGCGCTTTGGCGACAAGATGACGTTCTGGGGCGGCGGCGTCAATACTCAAACAACCCTACCGTTCGGCACGCCGGACGAAGTGCGCGCCGAAGTGCGCGCCAACCTCCGCATTTTTGGCCCGGGCGGCGGGTTCGTCTTCAGCCCGATCCACAATACGCAGGCGGGCGTCCCGGTCGAGAATTTGTTGGCCATGTACGAAACTGTGCACGAGCACGGTCGCTATCCAATTGCGTGATGAGGAGGAGCTGAGATGACCGAAGTGCTGGAAGCCATTCGCAACGGCGTTGTTGATGGGCAAATGACGCTTGTCGCCGAGAAAGTGCAACAGGCGCTTGACGAGGGCATCGCCGCCGATGTGATCCTCAACGAGGGCCTGATCGCTGCGATGCAGATCGTCGGCGAAGGCTATGAAAACGGCGACTTGTTCGTGCCGGAGATGTTGGTCGCGGCCCGCGCCATGGATAAGGCCCTCGCCATCCTTAGGCCGCATTTGGCCGCGCAGGGGGTGGAGCCGATCGGCCGGGTAGCGATCGGCACGGTCAAAGGCGACTTACACGACATTGGCAAAAAACTGGTCTCGATCATGCTGGAAGGATCAGGCTTCGAGATCATCGATGTCGGCGTCGATGTCGCCCCAGAAGCGTTCATCGAGGCCGTCAATGAACGCGGCGCACAGATCGTGGCCATGTCGGCGCTGCTAACGACGACGATGGTCAACATGAAAGCGACCATCGATGCGTTGGAAGCCGCCGGCGTGCGCGACCGTGTGAAGGTCATCGTCGGCGGCGCGCCGGTGACGAAGGCTTATGCCGACCAAATCGGCGCCGACGGTTATGCGCCCGATGCCACCGCTGCGGCGCGCCTTGCTCTGGACTTAATCAGCGCGTCGAACTAACAGGTTCGGCTTTCTATGAAATGAGATCGATCGGCCATTTCCCCGCGCCTCATGACGCGGGGAAAGTCTTGCAATGGGCTGTCATCCCTTGCTATAATCATATCATATTACCATTCAAAACCGCAGCCTGTTTTGATGTTATGTAATTACGAAAAAATCGCTATAATGAGGTTATGATGAGACCGCTAGAGGGTTTACTTGTCGTCGATTTCAGCCAGTTTCTAGCCGGGCCTTCGGCTGGCCTGCGCCTCGCCGATCTAGGCGCGCGCGTCATCAAGATCGAGCGGCCCGATGGCGGCGATCTGTGCCGGCGGCTGTACGTTTCAAACGTGCGGCTTGATGGCGAAAGTTCCCTATTTCACGCCATCAACCGCAATAAAGAAAGCTATGCCGCCGACCTAAAGAACCCGGTCGATTTGGCGAAGGTGAAGGCGCTGGTCGCCCGGGCCGATGTCGTCATCGAGAATATGCGGCCGGGCGTGATGGCGCGGCTCGGCCTCGATTACGCGACTGCCGCCGCGCTTAACCCGCGCATCGTTTATGCCAGCATCACCGGTTATGGCAAGGTCGGGCCGTGGGCCGGCAAGCCGGGACAAGACCTGCTGCTGCAAGCGCTCTCCGGCGTGACATGGCTAAACAACGACGCCGACGCTCCCCCGACGCCGTTCGGGCTGGCGATCGTCGACATGTTCGCCGGCGCCCACGCGGTACAGGGCATCCTCGCCCTGCTGGTGCGGCGAGGTATCACTGGGCAGGGAGGTCTTGTCGAGGTGTCCATGCTCGAGTCGATCCTCGATGTCCAGTTCGAAGTCATCACCACCTACCTCAACGACGGCCGTCAGCCGCCGCAGCGCAGCGCAGTCAACAATGCACACGCCTACCTCGCCGCGCCATATGGCATCTACCAAACCGCCGATGGCTTCATCGCGCTGGCGATGCAGTCCGTCACCCGTTTGGGCGAGCTGTTGGGATGCGCGCCCCTGACGACCTACACCGATCCTGAGACATGGTTCAGCCAGCGCGATGCGATCAAACGCTTGCTGGCCGATCATTTGCGCACGCAGACGACCGCACACTGGCTGTCGATCTTGGAGCCAGCCGACGTGTGGTGTGCCGATGTGTTGAACTGGGAACGGCTGATGGCGCACGAGGGATTTAAAGTCCTTGACATGCTCCAAACGACCACGCGCAGCAACGGCGTTGCGCTTGAGACGACGCGCTGCCCGATTCGCATTGACGGCAAAAAGCTCACCTCGCCGGTCGGTGCGCCGATGATCGGCGAGCATAACGCGCTGATCGACCAAGAATTTGGCCTCGACGCGATCGCGGCGGCTGTAGAAGGGAGGACGGCCGGGGGATAGATCGTCAGTTTTCTTGCGCGGGGCTAGAAGACGTTTTGTTTGAAGGATAGCTTTTTATGCCTCAGCTTTTTGGAAAGATCTTTACGCCGCAACAGCTTCGCGAACGCGCCGGACTGATGGCGCAGTTTGCCGGTGTCCGCGCCATCCGCCTTGACGATGGCGTGACGGCCGGCGTGCGCGCGCTCGACTTTTATACTGGCAGCGGCCTGCGCTTCACAGTGCTGCCCGATCGGGGCATGGATATCGGCATGGCCGAGTGGCGCGGCGCGCCGCTCGTCTGGGCTTCATCGACCGATGTCACTCACCCTGCTTACTACGAAGCCGAAGGGCTGGGCTGGCTGCGCGGCTTCCACGGCGGTCTGCTGGTCACCTGCGGCCTGATGAATGTCGCGGTCGCCAGCGAGGACGAGGGTGAGCGCTTCGGCATCCATGGCCGCCTCAGCAACATCCCGGCGCACAACGTCAGCCATGACGCATTCTGGCAGGGCGACGACTATGTGCTGACCGCGCGCGGCCGCGTGCGCGAGACGCGAGTCTTCGGCGAGAACGTGCTGCTCACGCGCTCGATCACAACCCGGCTAGGCAGCCGGTCGATTCAAATTGTGGACGTCATCGAGAATCAAGGGTTCGAACCCACCCCACTGATGATCCTGTATCACATCAATGCCGGCTACCCCGTCCTTTCGGAGACGAGCGAACTGCTGCTCGAATCAACCGTCATCCCGCGCGACTACGAAGCTGAGAAAGGCATCGAGGTCGCCAAGCGGGGCGCTGCCCCCACTCCCGCTTTCAAGGAGCAGGTTTTCCAGCACAAAGTCACGCCTGGTAGCGACGGCTGGGCGACCGCCACCCTGCTCAACCGCGAGTTCGATGGCGGACGCGGCCTCGGGCTGCGCGTGCGCTACCGCCCCGACGAGCTGCCCTATTTCTGGCAGTGGCGCATGGTCGGGCAGGGGACGTATGTGATGGGGCTGGAACCGGCCAACTGCCACGTGATGGGCCGCGGCGAGGAGCGGCGTCAAGGCCGGCTGCCGATGCTGGCCGCCGGTGAAACGCGGACGCACCGCCTCGAGATCAGCGTGGTCACCGGCGAGGGGAGCGACGCATAGTGTCCGAACGCCGACGCCCTCTCGACCATGAATTTGTGATGCCCTCCTTCAATCTCGAAGGCCGCGTCGCGCTGGTGACCGGCGGCAGCCGCGGTCTGGGGCTGGGCATGGCGCTGGCGCTGGCTCATGCCGGAGCCGATATCGCACTGGCTGCGCGCACACAGCCGCAGCTCGACGATGCGCGCAGCCTGATTGAGGCGATCGGCCGGCGCGCCATCACCCTGCCGACCGACGTCAGCAAGATGGACGAAGTGCGCGCGATGGTCGAGCAGACCCATGCACAGTTCGGCCGGCTCGATATCCTTGTCTGCGCAGCCGGCATCAACATCCGCCAGCCAGCCGTGACGATTGTCGAGGACGATTGGGACCGGCTGATGGACATCAACCTTAAAAGCGTCTTCTTCACCTGCCAGCACGCTGCTGCGATCATGCGCCAGCAGGGCAAAGGCAAGATCATCATCATGGGATCGGGCACGTTCGAGCGCGTGCTGCCGAACGTGGCGCTGTACGCCATCAGCAAAGGGGGGCTGCGCATGCTCACGCGCGCACTGGCGATCGAATGGGCCAAAGACCGCATCAACGTCAATGCGATCTCGCCTGGGCGCTTTTGGACTGGCATGACCGATGTCGTCTTCTCTGACCCGCTGCTGTACGAAAGCGCGGTCGAGGTCATCCCGTGGGGACGACCGGGCGTGCCGTCCGATCTGGCGGGCGCGACAGTGCTGCTGGCCTCGGACGCGGGTGATTACATCACCGGGCAAAACCTGTTCGTCGATGGCGGCATGATGGTCAACCTGGGCACGAAAGGATAGCTGCGCCATGACTGAAACCATGCAGGCGCTCATGCTCACCGCCATCCACAAACTTGAAGTACTCGATGTGCCAAAACCGACCCTCGAAGCGGATGACGATGTACTGGTCAAAGTGAAATCCGTCGGCGTCTGCGGCTCCGACCTGCACGGCTACACCGGCCATACCGGCCGGCGCGTCCCGCCGCTGATCATGGGTCACGAGGCAACGGGTGAGGTCGTCTCCGTGGGACCGGCAGTGCGCGATCTTCATCCCGGCATGCCAGTCGCCACGCTGACGATCGCCTCGTGCGGCCAATGCTTGATGTGCCGTTCTGGACAGCGCAGCTTGTGCGAGCAGCGGCGCATCATGGGCATGAGCGCGCCGGGCGCTTACGCAGAATATGTGCGCTGGCCGGCAAGCAGCGTCATTCCGCTGCCAAACGGCTTAACTTACGAAGCTGGCGCGCTGGCAGAGCCGCTGGCCGTCACCGTCCATGCCGTCGGGCTAGCGACTATTCGACCTTATGACACCGTTTTTGTGGTCGGCGCCGGGCCGATCGGGCTGCTGACGCTGGCAGTGCTGCGCAATACCGCTGCCGGCCGCCTTTTCATCAGCGACGCGAGCGAAGAACGGTTAGCGCGGGCGCGGGCCATTGGCGCTGATGTCACCATTAATGTCTTGACCGAGGACGTGCGCGCCGTAGTTGACGCACATACCGGCGGCCGCGGTGTTGATATTGCCTTTGAGGCTGTCGGCCTGACGGCGACCGCCCAGCAATCGTTGGCCGTCACGCGCAACCGCGGGCAGGTGATTTGGATTGGCAACAACCAACGCATCGTCGAGATCGACATGCAGGCCATCGTCACCCGCGAGCTGAGCGTGATCGGCTCTTACGGCATGAGCGAAGAGGAGTTCAAGCGATCGCTGGCGATGTTGGCCGATGGCAAGATTCCAGTTGACCAGTTCATCGATCGACGCGCCGCCCTCAGCGAGGGCCCAACGCTGTTCGATGATCTGCTGGAATCGCCAGAAATCATCAAGTGCGTGATCAATTTTTGAGGATACGAACGATGAGACTGAAAGAGAGGGTAGCCATCATCACGGGAGCCGCATCGGGCATTGGAGCGGCAACCGCCATGCGCTTCGCCGAGGAGGGCGCGCGCGTGGTTATCGCGGATATCAACGACGCGGGTGGCGAGGCCGTCGCCGCTGCGATTCGCGATCGAGGAGGACAGGCCGTCTTTGTGCACGCCGATGTCTCAAAAGATGCCGATTTAGAGCGCATGGTTAACGTCGCGGTTGAGACGTTCGGCGGGCTGCACATCCTGCACAACAATGCTTACTGGACGCTGGCGCAGACCGCCATGGAGACGACGCCCGAGAACTGGCAGCGCACGCTCGATATCACACTGCGGCCGGTTTGGCTGGCCACAAAGCTGGCCGTGCCTCACCTGCGCCAGAGCGGCAAAGGCGTCGTGATCAATACCAGCTCGGTGCAGGGCGTGGTTGGCCTGCCCGGCTACTTGCCCTACCAAGCGGCGAAAGGCGGAGTGGTCGCCCTTACGCGGGCGCTGGCGCTCGAGCTGGCGCCAGAGATCCGCGTCGTCTCGATCGCGCCCGGGCCGATCAATACGCCGGCCGTCAATATCAGCGCGGCTGAAGAGAATTCACTCGACGCATTGATCGCGCGTGTGCCGCTGGGCCGGTTGGGCGAACCGATTGAGATCGCCAATACAGCCGTCTTTTTGGCCTCCGATGAGGCCTCGTATATCACCGGGACGACGATCATGGTGGACGGCGGGTTCACCGCGCACTGAGTTCGGGAAGCGGGGGCAGGCAGCCTCCACAGCACGCAAGAATTGAATTTGTTAAAGATATTTGGAGCGGTTTTATGGAAATAGCCCCCGGCATCCACCGGATCGAAGCCCCGCTGGGCGAGCGGTTCGTCTGCTTATATCTGCTGATCGGCAGCCAGCGCAGCCTGTTGGTCGATACCGGCTTGGCCAGCATGATCGGCGCGGTGCTTGCCCCGTACATGGAAAGCATCGGCTTTGACCCGACGCAGCTCGATTACGTCTTGATCAGCCATGCCGATTTTGATCATACAGGCGGGGCTGCTGCGGTGCGCGCGCTCGCGCCGCGCGCCGTCTTCATGTGCCACGAATTCGACCGGCTGATGATCGAGGACGTTGAGACGATCATCACGCAGCGCTACGGCCAATACCGCGCCGATCACGGCTTTGATGAGACGGGCGAGACCAAGGCGTTTATCCGCAAAGAAGCCCAGCATATTCCGATCGATTTGAGTGTGCGCGGCGGTGAGATCCTGCACCTCGGCGCCGGCTGGCGCGTCGAGATCCTGCACACGCCGGGCCACTCGCGCGGCCATGTGAGCGTGTACGACCCGCGCAGCCAGACGATGATCATCCTCGATGCCGCCCTGTGGAACGCGGTACTGACGAAAGCGGGGGCGCCGGCTTTCCCCCCCACGTACCGTTATCCGGAGACTTACCGAGCGACAATCCAACTGCTTCAAAGCTACCCGCTTGAGGTGCTGGCGACCAGCCATTATCCGCTTTACCGCGGGGCCGAGCCGATCGCAGAGTTCCTCGGCGAGAGCGCTGCTTATGTCGACCGCGTTGAGCGAGCGCTGCGCGACGCGCTCGACCGTGAACAAGCGCGCACTTTGCTGGAAGTGATCGCCGAGATTAGCCCGAAGCTGGGCAGTTGGCCACAAGAGGCTAACCAGTATCTGATCTGGTCGCTAACCGGGCATTTCGAGCAGATGGCCAATGCCGGGCTGATCGAAGTGGGGCGGCGCGGCGGCATCGTCACGGCGCGCTGGGTGGGCTAAACCCGCCATCTGTTTGTTTGCACGAGGTTTTTGAGGGGATACCATGCAGGCAGTAAGTGAGAAAACCACCCTTGCAAGACCGACGCCAACTTTCCTGACGTCGATCTTGCGCCAGCGTGAATTCGGCATCTTTGCCTTCGTCTTGCTCATTTTCATCGGCCTCACGCTCGCCGTGCCCACGTTTGCCACCACGTTCAACCTGCTCAACATGGGGCGCGCTATGTCTGAGCTGGTGGTGCTGGGCACGGCCATGACTTTGCTGATCATCAGCCAAGAGCTGGATCTCTCGGTCGGTTCAGTCTACGGGTTGACCTCGTTCGCCATGGGCCTGCTGGCGCAGAACCACGGCGTCAGCCTGTGGATCGGCCTGCCCTTGATGCTGCTGGTGGCAGCCGGCATCGGCCTGATCAACGGCGCGATCACCGTCTACGGGCGCGTGCCATCTTTTATCGTCACGCTTGGCATGATGGGCGTGCTGCGCGGGATCACGCTGTGGCTGTCGCCATGGCCGGTCAACCGCATTGACGACCCCAGCTTTTTTCAGTTCTTTGGCGGCCGCGTGCCGGTTTTGGGGGTCAACCTACCCGTTCAAATCATCTGGATGCTGCTCATCATGATCATCGGCGTGCTGATCTTGACGCGCACCCAGTTCGGCTACCAGCTGCGCGCCACCGGCAGCAACCGCACAGCGGCCGAGCTTTCCGGCATCCCGGTCAAGCGCACCAAGATCGCCGCGTTCGTGCTCACGTCCATGGCAGCATGCATCGCCGGCGTTTTCGGCTTTGCGCACGTCAATTCGGTCGCACCGACGGCCGGCACCGGCATCGAACTGATGACGATCGCCGCGGTCGTGATCGGCGGCACGGCGCTGTTCGGTGGAGAAGGTTCAGTGCTCGGCACGTTCCTCGGCGCGATGCTGCTCACCATCTTGCGCAACGGGCTGATCCAGCTCGGCGGCGATGGCCGGTTAATCGACACTTATATCGGCATCATTATCGTGGCTGCTGTGCTCATCCATACGAACGTAGGTCGACGAAGGAGGTGATGCGAACACAAGATAGCCAAACGGATCGTCCTCAAGCTGCTGTGAGTCTATTTGCTTTTGCGATAAAGGAGTTTGTCAAAATGAAGAAACTATTGTTCCTGATCGGTGTCGTCGTCCTCACCCTGCTGCTCGCTGGGGCCGTTGTGGCGCAGGACACAGCCGAACAACCTCCGCTGCGCATCGTCTTTGTGACGCACGACCTCGGCGCTGGCGTCTTCGCGCCGGTGCGCCGCGGCATGGAAGATGCCTGCCGCACAGTTAACGCGGTGTGCGAATTCCTCGGCCCGCAGTCGTATGACCCGGCCGCGCAGGTGGCCATCATCGAGGCCGTCATCGCTACCCAGCCCGATGGCATCGCCACCACGCGCCCAGTGCCCGGCACGTATGACGCTGTATTGCAACAGGCGATCGACGCCGGCATCACCGTTGTGACGTTCAACACCAACGACCCGACCGCCGACGCGGTGCTGCCGCTTCAATTTGTGGGGCAGGACTTCACCAACTACGGCCGCGTGTGGGCGCGCGAGCTGATGCGCGTCATGCCGGAGGGCGGCAAAGTCGGCGTGACGATCTGCTGCCCGGGCCACTACGCGCTTGAGGAACGTATCCGCTCATTCATCGAGACGCTGGAAACCGAAGCGCCCGGCATGTTCGAGGTGCTGCCGCCGATCAACACTGGCACCGATGCATCGCGCATCGTTAGCGCGATCGAGGCCTTCTACACCGCCAATCAAGATGTCGATGCGATCGTCGGTTCGGACTTCTTCACCTATGCCATTGCCGAATTCGTCCGCTCCAACGGCCTCGAGGGGCAGTTCATCGTTGCTGGTGAGATTTCACCGTTGATCATCGACGGCCTACGCGATGGCTACGTTTCGTTCGCCCTCGGCCAAGGGCCGTACCTGCAGGGCTACCTGCCCGTTCACATGATCGCGCTGGCGCGGCGGCTGAACATCAACGTGCCCAGCATTGACTCGGGCACCGATGTCGTGACGCCGGACAACATCGATCAGTACAATCCCGATTTCCGCTAAGGTTCAAACGTCCCACGCCGTCGGAGGCAGTTTGCCTCCGACGGCGGCTTGCTCAAGGATGAAGCATGAGCAACATTATCGAGTTTCAAGGCATCTCCAAGCGCTTCGATGAAGTGCAGGCGCTGCGCGATGTCACTTTCGGGGTTCCGAAAGGAGGCGTGCATGCGCTGGTTGGCGAAAACGGCGCTGGCAAATCGACGCTCATCCGCATCTGCGGCGGGGTGATGCCGCCCGACTCCGGCACGATCCTGTTCGAGGGCAAGCCAGTGCAGTTCCGCAGCGCCCAAGAATCGCGCGCGGCCAATATCAGCATTGTGCACCAAGAGATTCCGATCTGCCCCCATTTGACGGCTGCCGAAAACATCTTTCTAGGCCGGCCGCTCCCGCGCAAGTTTGGGCTGGTTAACCCTCGCGAGATCAACAATCAGGTGCGGGCACTGTTCGAACGCCTGCAAGTGGATATTGACCCGACAGCGCTGGCCGGCAAGCTGCCGATCTCGCACCAGCAGATGATCGAAATCGCGCAGGCGCTGGCGCTAGAGACGAAGCTCTTGATTATGGATGAACCGACCTCGGCGCTTGGCAAACGAGAGACTGACCGACTGTTCGAGATCATCCGCCAGTTGGTAGCCGATGGCATCACCATCATCTACGTCTCGCACCGGTTGGAGGAAGTCTTCGAACTGGCCGATAGCGTGATCGTGCTGCGCGACGGCCAATACATCAAGTCGCTGCCGATCGACCAGACGACGCCCGATCAGGTCGTCGAACTGATGGTTGGCCGCGAGATCGACGAGCTGTTCCCGAAAGAAGTGCACGTCAACCCAGCGCAGACGCTCATGAGCGTCCGCAATTTGACCGTGCCGGGCCTGTTCGAAAATGTCTCGTTCGATCTGCATCGCGGCGAGATCCTCGGCTTGGTCGGGCTGCAAGGCTCGGGCAACAGCGAGGTTCTGGGCGCGCTCTATGGCCGCTATCCTAACGTGCAGGGCGAGGTACTGCTGAATGGCAAGCCGGTGCGCCTGAAATCACCGCTTGAGTCGATCAAGCACGGCATCGCTTATGTGCCCGCTGACCGGCAAGCAGAAGGCCTGTTCCGCCCGATGACGGTCGGCGAGAACAGCAGCTTGCTCATCCTTGACCAGATCGCGCGGCTGTTCGGCTGGGTGGCGCCGAAGAAGCTGCGAGCACGGTCGCAAGCGCTGGTCACGCAGCTTGGCGTGCGCACTGCGTCGGTCGATGCGCCGGTCACCAGTCTGTCGGGCGGCAACCAGCAGAAAGTCGTCGTAGCGCGCAACCTCTCGACCGAGCCGATCGTCATCCTGATGGATGACCCAACGCGCGGCGTTGATGTCGGCGCGAAGTCTGAAATTCACCACATCCTCAACCAGATCACGGCGCAGGGCCATGCGATCATCATGGTATCGTCAGAACTTTCGGAGAAACTGGCGATGAGCGATCGTGTGATCGTCATGTACCGCGGAACCGTGCGCGGGGAGCTTTCGCGCGACGAAGCGCAGCGCGAACTGGTGATGGGACTGGCGACGGGCACGATTCCGTCGCTTGCGGAAGCGCGGCGCGCCTCAGCGATGGCAGTGATCGAGACAGCGACGGTGAGCGCAGACGAAGGGAACGCCTGATCGCGCGGCAGCTGTGCGCGATCAGGCATGGATGACCCATTTTAACGACCTGTGAAATTCGGCGGCCGCTTCTCGACGAAAGCGCGCACGCCTTCTTTTGCATCTTCCGTATTGTAGAGGCGGAACAGCACTTCCTGTTCGAACGAGAGCGCAGTGGGCAGCGCAGCATCCTCGCCCTGCCGGATCAGCCGCTTCATCTCGCGCACGGCGAGCGGCGCAACCTTGATGATCGCATGGGCCTTCTCGACGCACTTCGGGATCAAGGCTTCCGGCGTGGTCACTTCGGCCACCAGCCCGAGCTGATAAGCGCGCTGAGCATCTAGCCGGCGCTCTGCCAGCAGCAGGTCAGCGGCCACGTAACGGCCGCAAGCCCGGGTTAACCGTTGGGTGCCGCCCCCGCCCGGCGACAGGCCAAGCGTCCCCTCCGGCAGGCCGAAGATGGCGTCCTCAGCGGCGATGATGATATCGCAGCACAGCGCCAGCTCGAAGCCTCCACCCATTGCATAACCGCGGACCGCCGCGATCACCGGCAGCGGGAAGCGCTCGATAGAGTCATACAGCTCGCGCGCGACGAACTGATGATGAACGAAGCCCTGAAAATCGTATGAGTTGTAATCTTTGATGTCGCCGCCAGCCATGAAAGCCCGTTCGCCCGCGCCAGTCATGATGACGACGCGCACTTCCGGGTCGGCTTCGATCGTCTTGAGATGGCTGGCTAGCTCAGCAATGAGGCCCGTGCTGAGGGCATTGAGCTTATTGGGCCGGTTGAACGTGAGCAGCACGATCTTGGGTTCAAGTTTTTCGAACAGCACCAGCGGTTCGCTCATGATTAAATCACTCCCTCTTGCTCGTACAGCGCAATTTGTTCATCAGTATAACCAAGCTCGCGCAGGATCTCGTGATTATGCTCGCCTACGCGCGGCGGGTTGAGGCGGATGGTCGGCGGCGTTTTGCTGAAGCGCACCGGGTTGCCGATCACCTTAACTTCGCCGGCAGCATGATGCTGGATCGTCTTGACCATGCCGCTGTGCTTGAACTGCGGGTCTTCCATTAGCTCATGATAATCTTGCACCTTCGCGCACCAAATATCGCGCGCCAGCAGTTTTTCTAACCAGTACGCGCAGGTATTGGTCTTTATACGCGCTTCGATCGCCGGCTTGATCGAGTCGCGCTCGCTAAAGGCTCGCGCAGGATCTTCGTCATACTGAGCCAGTTCCGGCATCTCCAGCAGCTCAGCCAGCACCTTGAACGGGTTCATGGCGATGGCGATGTAGCCATCGCTCGCCTCATAAATGCCGTAGGGCGCGGCGATCCACGGGTTGGCGATGCCGCTGGCGCTGCGCGGGGGCAGCTCATTGAAGTTCATAAAGGCGGTGAGCTGTTCGCATTGCACGGCGATCGCCGTATTAAACAGGCTGACATCAATGCGCTGCCCCTCTCCGGTGCGCTGTTGGTGGTACAGCCCGGCCAGCGAAGCGAAGGCCAGTAAGATAGCGGTGCTGGCATCGACAAACGAGATCGGCACGGGCGTCGGCGGGTCGCCAGCGCGGCCACCGAGCGAGACCAACCCAGAAAGCGACTGCGCCAGCAGGTCTTGACCCGGCCGGTCAACATATGGGCCATCTGGGCCGTAGCCGCTGTTGGAAACGTAGACGATCGAGGGATTGATTTTGGCCAGATCTTCATAGCCGAGACCGAGGTTCTCCAACACGCCTGGCCGGAAGTTCTGCGTCACCAAATTCGCCGTCGCCGCCAGTTTGTAAATGATCTCTTTGGCGCGCGGGTCTTTCAAATTGAGGGTCAAACTCTTTTTATTGCGGTTCATCGTCAGGAAAAACGGGCTGTCGCCGCCAAGCAATTTACCAACGGCGGGTAGACCGCGTTCCCAATCGCCCGTGACGCGCCGCTCGATCTTGATCACCTCCGCCCCTAGATCGCCTAGAAACTGCGTGCCCCAGGGGCCAGCCATCATCTGCGTAAAATCGAGGACGCGCACACCAGCAAGTGCCATGTTGGCGCTCATAATTTCACCTCATCGTCATCGAAGGCTAAACTGTGAAACCCGTAACAAAACTAAGCTGCACCTCACGGCTGCGGCTGACGGGGTCAAGCAGCCGGCGCGTATCAGCCGTGACATCGGCCAGCAGCGCCTCGACTTCGAGCTGAGGCTGCTGGAACAGACGGTCGATTTGTTCGACCGTGATATCAACCAATTCGCGCATCAACGAAGCGGCGGCCGCCGGGCTGCGCCGGCAAACCGCATCCAGCACCGCTTTATGCACTGGCATCGCCGAACGCGGCCCATCTGGGATGTGCGCAGTGGAGATAGCAACAGTGATGACGGCGATCTCGATCAACTGCGTCATCTGGCTAAGCAGCTCGCTGCCGCCGGCCAATAAAATCCCGCAGTGAAAATGGGCATCGGCGATGATGAACTGGTCGCGGTCATGATCGAGGGCTTTGATGACGCGATCGTAAAGCACAGGCAGATGGGCTAGCGCTTGATCGGAGGCGCTGGCCGCCGCGAGTTCTGCCCCGCCCGGCTCGATGATGCGGCGCATGGTCAGCACGTCGTAAATGAATGCGCGGTCAAGGCCGTTATCGATGCGCCAGCGCATCACATCGGCATCGAGCAGGCTCCACTGGCTGCGCGGCGTCACGGTTACCCCGATGCGCGGCTGCGAGACGACCATGCCTTTAGCCGTCAGCATTTTGATCGCCTCGCGCAGCACGGTACGGCTCACGCCATAGGCAGCGCCCAGTGTTTCGACATCGGGGAGCACCTGGCCGGGGCGCAGATCGCCTTTGAGGATTTGCTGGCCGAGCTGGCGCGCGACCGAATTATGCAGCAGATGCTCGTTATTACGGGACATACACGCGGGCCAAAAGGCAGGGTCAATCCTTAAGATAATATCATATTACTGAATTACCGGCAAGCATTCCCTCTCGTCAAGGCACTGCCACCTCTACGCGCGGTTATAGACTTCGAGACTAACGCCGTGGATCGCTTTGGCCGCTGGCGAGGCCAGAAACGCGATCGCATCGGCAATCTCGGCCGGCTTCACCCATTTGCTGAAATCGGCGTTGGGCATGGCTTCACGATTTGCCGGCGTATCGATAGTGCTCGGCATAACGCCGTTCACATTGATGCCATGGTCGCGCAGCTCCGCCGCCATGCTCTCGACGACGCGCTGGGCAGCTGCCTTACTGGCTGTATAAGCGCCGTGATCTTTGGATCCCTTGAGCGCAGCGCGCGCCAGCACGACGACGATCGCACCCGCCACGTGATGCTCCAGCATATGCTTGGCGACCGCGCCGCAGGTGGTGACCACCGGCCAAAAGTTGAGCGCAAGCATCCGTTCAAACACCGCGCTGTCCGTCTCGTGCACGGGCTTGCCCGCTTCATAACCGCCGACGGTATGCGCGAGGACGTCAATGTGACCAAATCGATCCTCAGCGCGCTTGATCAGTTCAACCACGGCAGAAGGTTGGGTCAATTCTGCCGCGGCCGGCAGGCTCTCAGTGCGAGTCTCGGCGGCAAGTTGATCGAGCCGCGCCTGATCGCGATCGACCAGCACCAGTTTGGCATCTTCGCGAGCAAACCGCGCGACGACCGCCCGGCCCAGATTGCCGGCTGCCCCGGTGACCATAATGACCTTGCCTGTAAACTCCCCTGCCATAAATCGCTCTCCAACCGCTCGAAACATGCACCGTGATGGCTGTGACTATAGCGCCTGTTGCGCTAGACGCAAAGTCTACCTCAGAAAAAAAGAGCGACGCTCCACATACGATGGTGCGCCGCTCTCAGTTGAGCGAAAAAAACTGTGCGGTCAGTCAACCCGGAGCGAACGTGCCCTCCGGCTGTGGCAGCACCTGTTCACGGTTGAGGGCGATCACCTGCGGCACGGGGAACCCGTTGAAAGCGGCCGCATATTCGCTGGTATATGCGCCGGCATCATAGAAGACCAGTCGTTCGCCAATGCGTACCTCCGGCAGTGCGATATGGCGTGCGACCACGTCGCAGCTGTCACAGCTTGGCCCCGCCAACGTGTAATAGCGCGTCTCGCGCGCGGCGCCTTCTTCTTGCAGCGGGCGGACGACCGGCGGAAAACCTTCGTAAGTCTCCATCAAACCGTTGAAGACCCCCGCATCAAGATACAGCCAAGTCTCGGCGCCGCGCTGCGCCTGCCCAACGACGGTCGTCAGCAGACGGCCGGCCTCGCCGACCAGCCCGCGCCCGGGTTCAAGCACCAGCATCAGGTTAGGCGTCACCAGAATCTCACTGGCAACTGCCGCCATCACCGCCGCGCCGATCGCCTCGATCGTCGGGATCGACGGGGTATGGTAATGCCCAGCCGGAAAACCGCCGCCGATATCGAGGAAATAGAACCGGTGGCCGTCTTCAGCCGCTGCGCGCCAAGTCTCACCGCAGGCGCGGATCGCGTTGACCCAGTTCTCCGGAGACAAGCATTGCGACCCTACGTGAAACGACAGGCCGATCGGCTGCAAACCGAGCGCGCGCGCTTGATCGCAGAGCGCCAGCGCCTGCTCGCCATCGACGCCGAACTTACCCGCCAGCGGCAGCACCGCCCCAGAGTTATCGACTGACAAGCGCACATAGACGCGACTTTCGGGCGCGTACTGGGCGATCTTGTCGACCTCGAACGACGAATCGACCACCATGGCGTAAACGCCCACGGCATGCATCCGGCGCAAGAACGTCGGGTTCTTGATCGGATTGCTGCAAATGATCTGCGCGCCGGTGGCCCCGGCATCGAGCGCGCGTTCCAGCTCGGCCAGCGAGGCGATCTCCAGCCCGCCGCCGCGGCTGACCACGAGGCGCAGGACATCGGGGTTGGCGTTCGCCTTTACAGCGTAGTAGATCAACCCGCCGGGGAAAGCCTGCGCAAAACGGGTATAGGTGGTGTTGATGTGCGAAAAATCGAGAAACAGAACCGGTGTGTCGATATTATCGACGAAGGAATCATGGATTATCGTGTCCAATCGGACGGTCATTTTGCTCTACGGGTCTCCTTTTTTATAACTAAGGGTGCAGGGGCAACACGTTCAGTATACAGAAAAACGGCCCCGTGTAAATTAAGAACCCTATCAACGTTTTGCCTACGCTGTGGAGGGCGCTCAGGGCGAGTGTCCGCCGAGAATCGCCAGATTGGCGAACGCGGCAGACAGCAGCTTGACGCCGACCTTCTCAAAGCGGACGGTCACTTCCTCGTCGTCGCCGGAACGCCGGCTGTCAAGGACGACCCCCTCGCCGAACTTGCTGTGGAAGACGCGCTGCCCTGAACGGTATTTCAGCTCGGCCTGCGGGCGCTGGAACGCGCTATCGAACGGGATGATCTTGCCGCGCCCGGCGCTAGCGCCGCTGGCTGGCGCGCGTTCCCACGCGATCGCCTTTTGGTAGCCGGCGCGCTCATGCAGGCCGCGAATGGATGGCGAGACATTCTGCAGCAGCTCTGACGGGATATCGGCTAGAAACCGCGATGGAATGCCCAGAAGGCTCTCGCCATAAAGCGCGCGGCGAAAGGCATAAGAAAGATGAAGCGCATCCTTGGCGCGCGTTAGACCAACGTAGAGCAGCCGCCGCTCTTCGGCCATAGCATCCGCCGAGTCGAACGAGCGCGAATGCGGCAAGATGCCATCTTCTAGGCCAGTGATGAAGACGACCGGGTATTCTAGCCCCTTGGCGGCGTGCAGCGTGAGCAGTGTGACGGCATCCTGTCGGTCATCCAGCGCATCGACTTCGGCCACAAGCGCGACATCGGCCAAAAAGTCGCTCAGGGCGAGATCTCTCCTGCTATCGATCAGCCCGCGCAGCTCGTTGATGTTGTCAAGGCGTTCGGTCACCTGTTCGTCAGTATCGCTGATCTGGTTGATGTAAAGTGTGTAACCGGTGCGCGCGATCAATTCGTCGAACAAAACCGTTAGGCTGCCGCCCTCGGCCAGCGCGCGCAGATCGCTGATCAGCGTGGCGAAATCGATCAGGCCGGCCCCTGCCCGGCCAGAGACAGGGGGCGTCGCGCCGCGCGCGATCGCTTCGAGCGCGCGGCCATAGGAAAGATCTTGAGCCGCAGCCCATGCGGTAAACGCCGCGACCGACTTCTCGCCAATGCCGCGGCCGGGCACGTTGATCACCCGTTTGAGGCTAACCTCGTCACTGGCATTGTTGATGACGCGCAAATACGCGATCAAGTCTTTGATCTCGCGGCGCCGGTAAAAGCTGACCCCGCCAACCAGTTTGTACGGGATGCCGGCCGAGACACAGGCATCCTCCAGCGCGCGCGACTGGGCATTGGTGCGATACATGACGGCGAAGTCTTTGTACGCATAGCCGCTGCGCTTCACCAGAGAGTCGATCGTCTTGACGACGTACTCGCCTTCATCGGCCTCGCTGTAAGCCTCATGGATCGCAACGAGCGGGCCGCCGGTTCGCTCGGTGAAAAGCGCTTTCGGCGTACGGTTCGTGTTTTTATCGATGATGGCGCGGGCGACGTCGAGCACATGTTGTGTCGAACGGTAATTCTGCTCCAGCAAGATCACCTGCGCTTCAGGATAATCGCGCCGGAACTGCATTACGTTGCGATAATCTGCCCCGCGAAAAGCGTAGATGCCTTGATCCTCATCGCCGACGACGAAGACATTGTTCTGCGGCTGCCCTAACAGCCCCACGAGTTGGTACTGCGCCTGATTGGTATCCTGAAACTCATCGATCAGCACATGTTGGTAACGCGCCTGATACTTGCCCCGTACCTCGTCGTTGTCGCGCAGCAGCAGCGCGGTTTGCATCAACAGATCATCAAAATCGAGCGCGTTGCTGCTGATCAACCGCTGTTGGTAGAGGGGATAGACCCGGCGAACAATTTCGCCGAAGTAATCGGCGGCGATGTAGGCCTCAGGTTCGATCAATTCATTCTTGGCCGCCGAGATAGCGTTGAGCACGCGGCCGGGAGAAAACTTCTTGGTATCAAGGTTCAGCTCGCTCAACACCGCCTTGATGACCGCGATCTGGTCATCGGTATCGTAGATGGCATAGTCATGACCGTAGACGGTGTGATGCGACTCGATGCGCAGCAGGCGCGCGCAGATCGCGTGAAAGGTGCCGATTTGCAGGCCGTCAAGCCGCCCGCCAAGCAGCGCCTCGACGCGGCTGCGCATCTCAGCGGCCGCCTTGTTAGTGAAGGTGACGGCGAGGATGTGGCTCGCACGCACGCCTCGTTCGCCCATCAAGTAAGCGATGCGGTGCGTGAGCACGCGCGTCTTGCCGCTGCCCGGCCCGGCCAGCACCAGCACCGGCCCATCGCCGGCAGTGACGGCCGCGCGCTGCTGCGGGTTGAGGATATCGAGGACACTACTCGTCATGGTGCATCATTGAAGCGTAAGACATCAGTACAACCTAGAATCGTGCTTACTATATTTGTGATTTTAGCAAGAATTTACAACAGACTCACGCACTCTTAAAGTCGCAGGCATAGCTTGTAAAGTGTTCTGATTATTCAGAACTTTCTGAACGTTTCATATACAATGTCTTGGGCAGGAGGCCCAAAATGCCTAACTTAAGCGTTGCGCAGTACGACATCGTATACAACATGTTCTCGTTCACTTTTGCGACTATGTTCGCGGCGTTTATCTTTTTCATCTTGGTGCGGCCGCAATTAGCACCACAATACCGCGGAGCGATGATCATGTCAGCGCTGGTCGTCGCGGTAGCAGGCTATCACTATTTTCGTATTTTCGAAAGCTGGAACGCAGCATACACTCTCTCTGGGGATGTTTACGTTGCGAGTGGCAAGCCATTCAATGATGCCTATCGATATATTGATTGGCTACTGACAGTTCCACTGCTCGTGGCGGAACTTATCTTCGTGATCAATCCTCGCAATCGTGGCCGTTTGATCTTCACTCTGGCAACGGCTGCCGCGCTAATGATTATTCTGGGATACCCCGGTGAAATTGCTGAAGATACTGGAACGCGCGCCCTCTGGGGCTTTATCAGCTCTATCCCATTCGTTTACATCGTATACGTCTTATTCAGTGGACTGGGCACCGCAATGCAAGAGCAAACCCCTCAAGTACGCGTATTGATTCGTAATACGCGTCTGTTGCTTTTGGCGACGTGGGGATTCTATCCAATTGTTTACATGCTGCCCATTCTAGGTGTTTCAGGCGCTGCTGCTGTAGTAGCTGTGCAAGTCGGTTATTGTATAGCCGATGTGGCAGCGAAAGCGGGCTACGGACTGATGATTTATGCGATAGCCAATGAGAAGTCCAAAGCTGCTGGTTGGCAATACGATACAGCCCAAGCTGCGCCTGCGGTCAGCAATTAAGTAAGTCTTCTACCACGGTGCTGCTCCTCACGCTTGAGGTTTGAGTAGAGGAAGAAGAAATGGGGGCGTACATACTTGGGTATGCCCCCATTCTATTCTATCTAATCGAGGTTATCCCGAAGGCGCTAGAGGTCTGTGCTATACTCATGGATGTAATGTGCGCCTCGATACAACACCGTTGACAGCGAATGCGCCCTCCAAAGATCTCTATCGTCACGCCGTCCTACCAGCAGGCAGCATTTCTGCGTCACACGCTCGACTCGATCCTCGAGCAGCAGTACCCTGATCTGGAGCTGATCGTGATTGACGGCGGCTCGACCGATGGCAGCGTGGATATCTTACGCGCCTACGAACCACATCTCACATACTGGGAGAGCGCGCCAGATCGCGGACAGGCGCACGCGATTAACAAAGGCTTGGCCCGCGCAGGCGGCGCGGTTTTAACGTGGCTGAACAGCGACGATGTGCTGCTGCCCGGCGCGCTGGCTGCCGTTGGCGAGGTGTTCGCTGCCTACCCACAGATCGAGTGGCTGACCGGCCAGCCGGCCAACCTCGGCAAGGATGGCGTTTTACGGACGGCGCCGCTTAAGACAGGGCGGCTCCGCAGCCTGATCCGGCGCGGGTGGTATCATGGGCGTGCGCTTGGGTTCATCCGGCAAGAAGGCACATTCTGGCGGCGCGACTTGTGGGAGCGGGCTGGCGCCCAGCTCAACGAAGCGCTGCATTACGCGCTCGATGCCGACTTGTGGCGGCGTTTCGCAGAACATGCCGATCTCGTCAGCCTCGATCAACCGCTGGCGGCCTACCGTGAGCATCCTGCCCAGAAAACCGCCCAGATCGACCGCTACTACGCCGAGCTGGGCGTGCGCCTGCCGCATGCCGCCCGCTGGATCGCCGTGCCTTTGCGCGCCGCCTTCACCTGGGCGACGTGGCCGCTCAGCCCGCGCGCGATCTGGACGGGATCGGGCTGGCGTTATCATCCGGGTCTTTGGCCAGCGGCAAAGCGTCCATCAATTGCAGGTTGATCGTAGGCCGTGGGCGCGGCTACACTTGACGGATGCGGACATAACGCCGCGCTAGACGAGCGCACTGGGAGGCGATGATGACTTTGTGGACGGATAGGCGGTTCGTGGTGACCGGGGGGGCGGGCTTCCTCGGCCGATCGATCGTGCACGGGTTAGAAGCGCGCGGCGCGGCGAACATCTTCGTGCCGCGCAGCGCCGAGTATGATCTGCGCGATCGCGAGGCGGTGCTGGAGCTGCTCAACGATGCGCGGCCACATATCATCATCCACTTGGCAGCTGTGGTCGGCGGGATCGGCGCGAACCGCGAACGCCCGGCCGAATTCTTTTACGACAACTTGATGATGGGCACACAACTCTTCCACGAGGCGTGGCGCGCTGGGGTCGAGAAGTTCGTCACCGTGGGCACAGTCTGCGCTTATCCCAAATACACGCCGGTGCCCTTCCGTGAAGAGTCGTTGTGGGATGGCTATCCCGAGGAGACCAACGCGCCCTATGGTCTGGCCAAGAAGATGCTGTTGGTGCAGGGGCAGGCTTATCGCCAGCAGTACGGTTTCAACAGCATCTACCTTCTGCCGACGAATCTCTATGGGCCGGGCGATAATTTCGATCTGCAAACCTCGCATGTTATCCCCGCATTGATCCGCAAATTTATTGAAGCGCGCGACCGCGGCGATCGCGAAGTCGTCGCTTGGGGTACCGGCTCGCCAACGCGCGAGTTCTTGTATGTCGACGACGCGGCCGAGGGCGTGCTGTTGGCCGCCGAACGTTACGATAGGCCCGACCCCGTTAACATCGGTTCCGGCTTCGAGATCAGCATTCGCGCCTTGACCGAGCTGATCGCCGAGCTGGTCGGCTTCGAGGGGGCAGTAATTTGGGACAGCAGCAAGCCAGATGGCCAGCCGCGCCGGGCGCTCGATACCAGCCGTGCTGAACGCGAATTCGGATTCAAGGCGACGACTGACTTCAGGGCCGGCCTCGCACGCACGATCGCGTGGTACGAGAGACAGCGCCAGCCTTTAGCCCCTTCGGAGTGAGCGCTGCGCGCCAAATCCACCTCGCTGCTGGTGCGCAGCGACCACCTATAAGCATCGCTGTGACTGAAAAAACAGCCTGTCACCTATGGAACAAGGTCGGGCTGTCATAGGTTGTTTATTATTTCTATCACTACGAAAAATCAATTAAATACAGAATACTCAAATTAATTGAGCATAGCTGTCTTGCCTGCGCCACTGAACGAGCAGCGCGCCACAAGAAAGCGTTGGCGATGAACTTCCAAAAAATCGAGATCGGGCGCATTTTGAAAGCCCAGCAAGAGTCAGAACGTTGGCTTGAGGGCGTCGTCGAGATCAGTCGTAAGATCGCTAATCTGGAGCCAACCACTTCAGTGCTCGAAGCGATCGTCAGGCTGGCGCGCCGGCTGATGGAGGCCGATGTCGCCGCTATCGCCCTGCTCGAACAAAAGACGCAGCGCCTGTCGCTCATCTGCCACGTTTCGCCCAATGGCATTGATGACTGCCGGTGCGAGACTGTGAATACCACGATTATCCTGCGGGCCGTGCGCCAGAGCATCTCTCTGCGTTTTCCGGAAGACCGAACCCTCGAGGAGTCGCAATGGCACTGCCCGCTGTTAGACCGGCCGATCAAGACGGCTGCCATCGTGCCGCTCATCCTCGACGGCACAGCGATCGGAGCGCTATGGGTAATTCGCTTCACCCCCGAATCG
>JBDNDP010000036.1:0-33262 GCA_046719065.1 Aggregatilineales bacterium
TCTTCGAGCGGCGGAACCTCGTTCGGCTCAGCGATAGCAAGGGGGGCGATGGCGGTTTCATCATCAACGATTTGCGGCGGGAACAGATCGTCGAACAGCGCGCCGGCGCCAGTCCGTTCAGCCGCTGCCGCGATACTTCCGCTCGGCGGCTGGGCCGCCTCATCCTCAGAAAACTCGAACTCGCCCAGCCAACCCTCTGATTCCAGATCAGCACCGGGCGCGGCCGGTTGCGAAAGGGAAGGCGAGATTTCCCCTTCCATCCAATCAAAGATCGGCTCTTCTTCAAGCTCTGCGTCTGCGCTCGGCGGTTCGGCAGCAGCGAACAAAGCCGCCGTCAAGGGGGGGGCGATACCGGTTTCTTCCGCAACACCCGCGACCCACGAAGAAGCCTCGGCAGGCGCAGCTTCTGATTCGCCGAGTAGATCGACGAGGGACGGCTCGTCTTCTTCATCGGTTGTATATGTTGTATAAGCGGGGTAGTCGACAATTGCCGCGTCGCCAGCCGAGGTTTCTCCTGCTCCCCACTGCTCTTCAGAGGACGTTTCGTCAGCCGGCGGTGTGAGGCCCACAGCTCCCGCTGTGGCGAACAGCGCATCGAAATCCGGCTCATCGAGTTGGTCGTCGCCGGCATCGCCATGGCCGAGGGGTTCGGCCGCCGCCGCGAGGAACGGATCGCTGCTGGCGGGCACACCCGTGAGCGCGTCCTCAGCCGGCTCCTCAAATATGGCATTGTTCAGCCGGTCCGCCTCGAATTCGGCATCTGGATCGGGCGACTGTTCGGGCGGCCATGCAGCGAGCGGGTCATCCTCGCTGGATGCCTCGGCAAGCGGGTTGAGGCTGGCGCCCCAGTTCGGTTCGTAGAAGGCTGGGACGGCCCCCTCGTCGTCGGGCTGTTCGGGCGACCATGCAGCGAGCGAGGTGTTTTCATCCGACGATTCTTCAGCCAGCTCCGTGGCGGCCGCCGGCCACTCTGGCGCGTCAGAGTCGAGGTCGGCGAAAAGGTCGGGCACCGCCTCAGCATCGGAGGCGATGTCTTCACCGTCAAGCATACTGGTGCGCGCGAGCAAGCCGGTCAGACGCGGGCTTTCGAGCGGCGCTTCATCGGCCAGCGGCGAATTCGGTCCCCAGTCGAACTCCGGCTCGGCATCGCTCGCGCTGGCGGTCTCGGTTGGGTTGATGCCCTCAAGCGCGGCCAGCCATTCTACCTCAGAGCGCTGAAGTTCCTCCTCTGATTCTGATTCGTCGTCTCGCTCAACGGCAGCAGCGGGCCATTCGACACTATCCTCAGTAGGCGAGGCATCGTCCGATAACGGCACGCCGCGAGCCGGAGTTGGTGAACGGCCAGTGACAATCGCATCGAGCTCTTTCAACCAATGGTCGGAGTCGTCTCCGGTCAGGGCTTCGACCTCAGGCTCTTCGTCGATCGTTTCCAACAGTTCGAAAGGATCGGGCAGCGGCACGGCTGGGGCAGGCGGAGGGCTGACCAGTTCACCGAGATCGGGTTCTTCTAAATCGATCTCATCAAAAAAGTCATCATCCCGCACGCCCGGAGCATCGGTTTCGTAGAAAGTGCTGAAGTCATCCACGGGCTGAGGCGGCGTCTTGGGCTGCGCAGCGTCGTCGCCGCCGATCGCGCCGAAGAAAGCATCGAGTTCGCCCGTATCGTAACCGGGCGCGCTGGCGGCCTGTAGCTCATCTTCTCCCGTGATATGCTCAAGATCGGGCAGCTCATCATCGTTCGCGCTGGGGTTCACAGGCGGCATGGCGAAATCTCCGAACAAATCGTCCATCGAGTCGCCGCTCGGCAGCGGCGCGCCGCCGGTTAGCGATGAAAAGAATGCATCGACAGCATCCGGCTCGCTCAGTTCCGCCTCAGCAGCGGCGTTCTGGAGATCGGCCATCCACGCCGGCGCTTCAGGTTCGGGAGTGTCGCTCAGGTCGCCAGTGAACCAGTCGGGTGCATCGCTGGTATCGAGTTCCTCCAGGCCGAGGAACCAATCAGGCAGCTCATGAGTTGCGCCAGCGACCACCTGCGGATCGACCTGCTCCGGCGCGATATCCGCCAGTAAATCGGGGACTTCCTCTTCAATGCTGCGCGGCCGCTTGAGTTCGGCCTGCATGGCAGCCCATTCGTCATAGGTCAGGTCGGTCTCGACGCGTTCGGGCAGCGCATCGGCCCCAGCGATCCATTCAGCCGGGATACCCAGCTTTGGCGCCTCATCAGGAGCTTCCAGCCCCTCAAGCCACGGCGCGAGCTGAGCCGGTTCGCTAGCCGGCGGCTCTAGGGGCGCGGGCTGCGCCTCTGTAGGGGATGGCGTATCCACCAGCCACGGTGGCAGGTCGACGCTGTCCTTTTCATCGTGGCCGTCGTTGAACTGATCTGGCCGCTTGTCGCGATCTTGTCCCATTCGCCCTTACTCTCGGTAGGATCGCTCTTGGCCGATCAGCACGCGGATGCCCGCGACGATCGTCGCCAGAGCGATGCCGAGCAAGATGCCGCGCGCGCCAGCGCTAACCGGCACGGCCAGCAGCCACGCACGTACCTGCGTCAGCAAACCCGCCTCGGCCAGCGGCAGGGCGCCCAGCAGCATGATCAGGAGGGCAGCCGTGAAAACGACAGCATGCCAAGTGACGCGCTGGCGCATCAGCCGGTAAGCGCCGTAGACGAGCGCAAACAACACCAGCGCCGCCAGCGATGACTCGATCGAGACCTGCACCGCTTCAAGCATGAGACGGTTTTCCCGATCGGCGCCCACCAGCCACAAGCCGATCACGATCAGCGCGCTGGCCACCAGCGTGAAACTGTAGACCCAGCCGCGCTGACGACCGGCGATGCGACGCACGTGCACACTCAGCAGGTTGATAATGCCGATCAAAATGGCCAAGCCAACCGTGATCACCGCGAATTGCAAAAGCAGGTTGGTGAGCGGAGGGAAAGCCCCGGAAACCAGCCCCAAAACGGTGACGAGGCCTGTGACAAGCGCGATCACCGTCGCCAGCAGCGCGAGCAAGCGTCCCATCGCTTTAGCCTCCGCCGCCCAGCAGCCCGCCGATGGCATCGAGTACGGGCTGGCGAATGATGAGCGCCGTGGCGGCGAGGATAGCCGCGATCAAGAGCCAGCGCAGCGTATCGGTGGCGATTAGCGCGCCGAGCTGAGCGGCATTCTCGCCGAGATAGCCGCCAGCAGCGAAGATCTCCTCGCCGATCAGCGGGTAAGTGCCTAGCCCGTAGGCAACCGCCTGCCCATCCAGTTGATCGCTCGCGGCGATCGTCGGAATGCGGCGGCGCGCCGCCGCATCGAGGATCAGGGCCAATTCTGGGCCAAAACTGCCGACAAAAGTGCCGCCTGCTGCACGGTCGATGCCTAACGCGGCGGTGAGCGCTGCGGCATAAGCCAGCGAGCGCGGCCCAGCCGGATACCAGCGGGCCGCATCGATCTTCACGCGGTCAAACCGGCCGCGTTCAGCGTAAGCGCGGCGCAGCGCGCCGTAAGCCAGCGGCAGCGCGCTGGCCTCCGAGACGGCCGCGATCGGCGTTTGCGCGCCAATGGCGGCGCGCCGGGCAGTTTGGTAGTACAGCTCGGTGCTGGCGAGCGCGAGCAGCGTATTCGGGCCGCCTATTCCTGACGAACCGAAGCCGGCTAACAGCGGTCGGTCCGCTTCGATCGCGGCGCCAGCGATCCCGGGCAGCGCCTCATAAGCTCGGATAACGCGCAGGGGAATTGCGCCGCGGCGGCGGCGCGCAGTTTGCGTGGCGATGGCGGTAATGGCGAACGCCAGCACGATAATGACCGTCGTGATGATCTGGATGGTGCTGTCCAAACTGGACCCCCCTGTATCCGGCGCGGATGGCTGCGCAAGCCGCCTATTCAGGAGCGCCGGGATCGTTCAGGCGCTCACGCAGCCGCTCGATGCCGCCGGGTTCTTCCAAAGCTTGCGCCAATTCAGCGGCAGCGGCCTGCCATGCTCGCTGCCCGAACAGCATGAATGCGGGCTGGGCGAACCAAATGAGCTGTGCGCCAAGCGGGCCGAGCGGCTCAAGCACATCGAGCGCGACATGCAGTGGGGCGCTCAAACCTCTAGCGCGAACGCGATCGATCCAACCGTTTTCATTGTGCATGAAAAAAGTATAGCACAGCCTTAAGTTGTGCAGAGCATGAAGACTGTTGCGCTGCGCGGGAGTGTTTCACTTACTTAAAGGCTATGTTATGACAAAGCCATGAACACAAGTGCCCACTGCCAATCAACCGAACGACGAAGCAAAGCAGGCCGAACGGCGCGCGGAAACCAGCGCTGCAAGTGCCAGCAGTATCAGCGACGTTACACGCTGGAGCCCAAAACAACTTGGATCAACGCCACATCGCCAGCCCGCCCGATGAACCCCCACAGCCATGGACGAGCGCCATCCTCGAACAGGGTGAGCCGCTCACCTTTGTGGGGAAGAAAAAACCACGCCTGCTACTGACGCTGGTCTGCCTTTTCGCAGCCATCAGGGTTTAATCGATACCGTCTCGATGTTACAATAGGCATATCATGTTGTTGTTCGAGGAAGGGGAGACGCATGGGAGACTTTATTGGCATTTTATTGATCTTGATCGCATTCGGCACAGTCGTTGCAGTATTGTGGATGGTCATGCGCGAGAAACACGAACACGAAGAACATTTTATCCCGCCCGATCCGGAAGTCCCGCTCGGCACCTCGACCGAACAGCCCACTATCGAGGAGATCATCGAAGAGCAGATCGAGAACCCGGGCGAAAACACTGCTGAGGAGATCGCCAACGAGTCGCAGGAAGCGGCCGAGAGTAAAGAAGCATAGCGCTTCCCTGCGGGGCATGATGACCCGGTCGCGGCCGAGCTGCGCCGCTGGCCGACCTGATCTATCCTTGCGCTGTGCGGCGCAGTTCGCTGCTGCGTCCAGCCTGCTTTAGGGAGCGCTCGCCTGTTCGCTTCACGTTTGGTTCGCCTCGCGCCGCTGGCGATCTTGATCGCGCTAGTGCTGCTGGCCTTCGCGCCGCTCGCCTTCACCGATCGCATCCTCGCCCGCGGCGATACCTTCAGCTATTTCTATCCCTACTGGGAAGCCCGGGGCGCAGCGCTGGCCGCTGGCCGCCTGCCGCTGTGGACGCCAGAACTCTTCGCCGGTGTGCCGCTGCTGGCCAACAGCCAGATCGGGACGTTTTACCCGCCGAACTGGCCGTTGAGCAGCCTGCCCGCCCCTGAAGCGATCCGCCTCAGCATCCTGCTCCATCTTGTGTGGGCCGCGTTTGGGGCTTACCTGCTGGCGCGCGACGCACTCTGCGTTGGGCGCTGGGCCGCGCTGCTGGCCGCCGCGCTCTTTGCGGCCGGCGGGCACGTTGGCGCGCACATCGAGCAGATCAATCAGCTTCAAGGGCTGGCATGGATGCCGTGGCTGTTCCTGCTGCTGCGCCGCGCCATCGCGAGGCCGCTCGCTGGTGTGCCGCTGTTGGCGATCGGGCTGGCGCTCCAGTTTTTCACCGGCCACACGCAGACCGTCTTCATCACCGGCGTTGGGCTGGGGATCTATGCGCTGTGCGACCGGCGCGCGCGCGCGCTGCCCGCGTTGGCGGCTGCCGCTGCGCTGGCGCTGCTGCTAGCCGCCCCCCAGCTCATCCCCACCATCGAGATGACCGAGGTCTCTAACCGGCGCGGCGGCCTCAACCCCAATCAAGCCACGGCCTTCTCGCTTAGCCCGTTCGTGCTTGGGCGCGGCCTGCTGCCCAGCTACGACCGTCTGATCTTTGGCGAGTACGTCGCCTATATCGGTGTGATCGGGTTAGGACTGGCGCTGTTCGGCGCGTTGGGAAGCGCTTCGCCATCTGCCGAACCGCGGGACGGCCCACGCTGGGCACAGCCGCTGCCACCCCACTGGACGTGGAGCATCCTCGCGCTGACCGGCCTGCTGTTCGCCTTCGGGCTATACAACCCGCTCTATTGGGCGTTGGCGAGCTTGCCCGGCTTCAATCTGTTCCGCGTGCCGGCGCGCTGGCTGGCGCTGTTCACGCTCGGCACGGTGATGCTGGCCGCGCTCGGGTTCGAGCGTATCCTCGGTGGCGAACGCCCGCGCATGCCCGCCCTCATCTTGATTGCCGCCGTCGTCGGCGCGCTCGCGCTCGGCAGCGCCTTCACCCTGCGCTCGCCCGATCTGACGCCGGTCTTTTTGCCGGAGCCGATCACGATCGCTGGATGGGCGGTGGCGCTGGTCGCACTGATCGCGCTGCTGCGGCTGCGCCGCGCGCGGCCGGCCGCGCTCCTGCTGCTGGCCGCCGCCCTAGTCGAACTGCTGCTGGCCGCGCGCGCCCTGCCGGCCAACGACCTGGCCGCGCCTGAGGTCTACTATGCGCAGCGCTTTACCGCAAGCCAGCTTCTGGCCTATGCCGAGCGCGATGCCGCGGCCGGCCCATCGCAAACGCCCGACCGGCTGCTCAGCATCAATGACCTGCGGTTCGACCCTGGCGACCGCGCCGCTCTCGAGGCGCGCTTTGAGCGCCTCGGCCTTTCAGAAGACGCCATTGCAGCGGCTTTCACAGCCATCAAGATGCAAGAGACGCTGGCCCCCAACCTGCCGCTGATCTACGGCCTGCCCAGCGCCGACGGCTTCGACGGCGGCCTGCTGCCGACCGCGTATTACACCGCCTTTACATCGCTGCTGTTGCCCCCTAGCGAGCCGCGCACGATCGATGGGCGGCTGCGCGAAGTGCTGGCGCGGCCGGCGGGCTGCCGCGGAGCCTGCATCCCCGAACAGCGCTGGCTGAACCTGCTCGGCGTCCGCTATCTGATCGTCGACAAGCTGTACGATCCGTGGCACGAGGATATCACCTACGATACGACGTTCGAGCGCGTGATCAGCCCGACCAGCCCAGAGGCGGTCGTCGTTCACCCGCCGTTCGAAGCGACGGCCGTCGATCTTCTCTTCACCTGCGCCGATCCCGACTGTATTTCGCCGGCCGCGGCGGCATTCGCGCTCGACGGCACTGCAGTCGACCTCGCGCCGGCCGCTCCGCGCGCTCAGATCGATGGCTTCGCGCTCGCCCGTCTGCCGCTGCCCACCCCGCTGCTGGTCGAGTCGCTGCAACTGCGCAGCGAGATGCCGGTCGCCGTGCGGGCAGTCACATTGATGGACGAACGGACTGGCGATTTCCAGACGACGACGTTCGCGCCGTGGGAGCGCGTCCTCTCCAGCGATATCAAGCTGTACGAGAACCACGCGGTACTGCCCCGCGCGCTGGTCGTCGGAGCGGCGCGATTCGTCCCGGACGACGAAGCGGGGACGGAGGTCGCGCTCACCCTGATGCGCGATCCAGCGTTCGACCCGACGCGGACGATCGTGATCGCAGGCGCGGGGGAAAACCAGACCGCCACCGCAAGGGGATCCGCGGAACTGCGCGCTGTGAGCGCCGAGCAGATCGTCGTCCACGTCGAGGCGGACGCGCCGGCCTATCTGCTGCTGCTCGATGCCTACTACCCGGGCTGGACGGCAACCGTCAACAGCGCGCCAGCTCCCGTGCTGCGCGCGAATGTCATGTTTCGCGCCGTCGCAATCCCTGCCGGGACGAGCGAGGTGATCTTCGCCTATCAGCCGGGGTGGTATCCGGGTGCGCTGGCCGGCGGCGCTCTTGTTTGGGCCGTGGCGCTGATCGCGGCGGCAGCACTGGCGCGGGCTAGGCGGGCAGCGCCTGACGGGCGACGACCCGCAGCGCCTCGCCGATGACCGCCATGCCCTCGTCGATCTGCTCGTCACTGATCGTCAGCGGGGGCAGCAGGCGGATGCCGTTGGCGAGGATGCCCGCGCGCATGCAGACGACGCCGCGCTTGAGCGCCTCGGCCGCCACCGCCAGCGTCTCGGCGGCGGCAGGCGTCTTGCGCGCGCGGTCGGTCACCAGCTCGGCCAGCAGCATCGGGCCGAGGCCGCGCACATCGCCCACCAGCGGGATCTCCTCGTAGAACGCCTCCAGATGCGCGCGCAGCCGTGCGCCGACCGCTTCGGCCCGCGCCAGAAACGCCGGCTGGCGAATCATCTCGATCGCTTCGATCGCGGCGACGCATGCCAGCGGGTTGCCGCTGTACGTGCCGCCCAACCCGCCGGGGTGCGGCGCATCCATCAGCTCGGCGCGGCCGGTCACGGCGGCCAAAGGCATGCCCGCCGCCAGCGCTTTCGCCGTCGCAATCAAATCTGGAACGATGCCGTAATGTTCGATCGCGAACAGTCGCCCAGTGCGTCCAAAACCGCACTGCACTTCATCGGCCACCATGACGATGCCGTGCTCGGTGCACAGCTCGCGGATACGGCGCAGGAAGCGCTCCGGCGTCGGGATGAAGCCACCTTCCCCCTGCACCGGCTCGATCACGATCGCGGCAACCGCCTGCGGATCGACCTGGGCGACCAGCGCATAATCCAGCCGCGCGATCGCGTCGTCAATGAACGCCTCCTCGCTCATGCCAGCCGGCCGCCGGTAGACGTAAGGGAAAGGCAGCCGGTAGATCTCTGGGGCAAATGGCCCAAACCCTTTCTTGAACAGGCTGTATTTGCTGGTCATCGCCAGCGTGAGGTTGGTGCGGCCGTGGTAAGCGCCTTCAAACACGATCACACCGGCGCGGCCGGTCGCGCTGCGCGCGATCTTGACCGCCGTCTCCAGCGCCTCGGCCCCGCTATTAAGCAGAACGGTCTTTTTCAGAAAATCCCCCGGCGTCACCTCGTTGAGCAGCTCAGCGACGCGCACATACGGCTCATAGGTGCCGACGATCGCACACAAGTGGATCAGCCGCTCCGCCTGCTCGCGGATCGCCCCGACGACAGCCGGCGGGCAGTGGCCGACGGCCAGCGCGCCGATGCCGCCGGCAAAATCGAGCAGGCGGTTGCCGTCGACATCGATCAGGACGGCGCCTTCAGCGCGCTCAACAGCGATCGTAGTCGCCTTGGCAGCGCCACGCGGCGTGGCAGCCTCGCGCCGCGCGACCAGCGCACGGCTCCTTGGGCCAGGAATCTCGGTGATCAGGTCAATAGTGGGCATCAAACAAAATCCTAGTTCATCAGTGTACGTTTGGCGCTGCGAGCATACAGCTCGCCTACTGCATTATTACGAATTATAGCGCAGAACCGGAAGCGCAGCGCGCACATGCGCACATTCAAAAAGAGACGCCGGGGGTGCTTTTTAGCGGCGAGCACGCCCCAGCGTTGCGATGAGGGAGGCTATTATAGCCCTAGAGGTATTGTAGTCTGCCCTGAACGGTTCACCAGGGGATTGGTGCTCCGTGCCAGCCCATCTTTCGCGCTGGCTTTGAGGGCAGGTAGTAATCCAGCCGTTAAGCCGGCTACTCGCTCACTTTCGAGAACGGCGTTCCGTTCTCATCTCTGTAAGATGCTCTTATTAAAGCCCAGCCGGGCATGGAATGATAGTGCAATCCGTCACAGGTGCGGGTGGAATAATGTCATATCCTCGCCTAGGCAAGGGGAGGCGCGGCATCGGGCGCAGCGCCGTCAGAGGATGTTTCGGGATGAGCGCCGCCGGCGACCGGCGCGATGCCGATCAGCAGGGCGTAGTTTTGACCGCTGCGGGCCGCTTCGCCGCGCCGGCCGGGGCGCGTGGCCTCAAATTCCTCGATCAACGCCTCCAACCGCGCATAGAACGCCGTCGCTTCGGCCTCGGTCATCCTGCCGAGCGCGCGCCAGATGCGAAACCGGCGCGCCATCTTCGCGTCGTCATCCACTTGGATCAACCCGCTGGCGACGCCGCGCAGGATGTCTTCGCGCAGCGGCAGCAGCAGCGCATCGAGCGCAGCGCTTAGCCCGCCCGGCGCCCCGCCCGGCGATAGCAGCGTTCGTTCAATGGCGAAATGGCGTGCGCTGGCGCGGTACTGCTTTTCGATGATGCCGCTGACGATGCGCGTATCGGTCACTTGGATGAGCGAATGCGCTTCAAGCAGGTTCACGTGGTAGTACAGTTTATTAGGGGAAATGTTCAACTCTGCGGCAATCTGCTTGACGGTCCGCGGACCGTCAAGCAGCGTTTCGATGATCTGCTGGCGCAGCGGGTCAGAGAAGACCTTAAGCGTCTCCAGGGATGTGATGACAAATTCGGCTTCGATATCGGGCTGAACTCTGCCCGACTCTAGGTCATCACCTTTCATGCGCACTCAGTTCAGGTTGGGCGAGGTGTCATCGACCGGCTTGCCAGACAACTTGATAAGCTGCTTGCCAACGGTCTCAATGCGATGCCCAACCCACGCCAGCGTTGGGTTATAGTCTTTACGTTCCTTGCGCTTTTCTTTCTTTTCTTTAATGACCTCGCGCACCAACGCATCGCGCTGCGCTTCGCGGATGCGCTCTTCTTGCATCAGGGTCGTCGATTTCAGATCGAAGTACATCGCACTACCTCCCATGGTACCTACTATCGCGGGGCGCGGCCCCGCGGTTATCTTCACGATCGCATTTTGTTATCTTGATTCTATGCGCAAATTGAGCCGCAGTCAATAAATATTTTGACCATTTGAATTATTTTTAATGGCGTTTTTACTTTTTATCGAAACAGCTGCGGGCATCGATCTGGACGCCCCTCAGCGGTGGCACGAGGGCCGCCTTTCGATCCTAAACCCGGCCATGCCGAGTTGGAAGCTTTCCCTTAAATACGCTATAATTATCTATTGGTTGACGCAGCGCTAGCGCTGCACTTAGAGGATGTGTCCCTTGGAAATTACTTGGTATGGGCTTAGCTGTTTCCGTATCACTGAACGTGGGCGTATTTCGGTCGTCACCGATCCGTTTTCTCCCGCGACTGGGCTGCCGGAGCTGAAGCTGAAAGCCGATGTCGTCACCATTAGCCACGACTCTACCGGCCACAACTATGTCGAAGCGGTCAAAATTGACCCGTATGTTGTGCGTGGGCCGGGCGAGTACGAAATCGGCGGCGTTTTTATCACCGGGCTAGCGCTGCACGATCAGAGTGCCCCTGCGCCCAAACGCAACGTCGCTTATCTTTTCGACTATGACAATCTGAAAGTGATGCACCTGGGCGATCTTGACCATGTGCCCTCGCAGTCCTTGGTGCAGGAGATCGGGGTCGTGAACGTGCTGCTCGTGCCGGTGGGCGGCGGCATGGGCCTGAAGGCCGCGCAAGCCGCCGAAGTCGTCGCTTTGATCGAGCCGCATCTCATCGTGCCGATGCATTACCACTTGCCTGGTTTGCGTTATAATCTCGATCCTATCGATAAGTTCCTTAAAGCGATGGGGGTCACGCGCATTCAAGAGGCCGACTCGCTCAAGGTAACCGCGACCGATCTGCCGGAACAGCTTCAGGTGATCGTACTGCACGCGCAGAGTTTGGCGAAAGAGGCTTAAATGAGCGTCAAACTGCTGATGAACTGGGATATTAAGCCCGGGCGAGATCAGGAGTATTTCGAATTCGTCGTTCGTGAATGGGTACCCGGCATTCAGCGGCTGGGCTTGCAGCCGACTGGCGCTTGGTACACCGTTTACAGCCGCACCAAAGACGCCCCGCAAATCATGACGGAGGGCATGGCGCGCGATCTGGAGACGATGCGCGGCATCCTCGACAGCTCGGACTGGAACGAGCTGCACGAGAAGCTGCAAGAATACGTGCAGAACTACCAGCAGAAGATCGTCCACGTGACTGGCGGCTTTCAATTGTAGTGCGGCGCAGAGGCGCGCTACTTCAACCTCACCGGCCGCGAAGCTGTGCCTACGGGTGCGCTTCGATTTCGACCTCGTAGCTCAGCCGATACTGCGCGCCTTCGCGCGCGAACATGACGGCGATCTGGCCGTGTGCGCCATCGCGCGCGCTGATCGGCGTTTCGCCGAGCATATCGTCGCTGGTCAAAATGTCGGCATCCCACAGGCGTACCATGGTTTGCCCGTGCAAGCCAGTGAAGATGAACTGCTCTGGCTGAAAGACATCGATGGCGACCCAGCCATCGCGGGTGAGCTTGCGGCCAGCAGCAAAATCATAGCGGCTGACGTGAAACGGCTGGCTCGGCGTCCCCAACATCTTATCAGGGGCAGCCACCCAAATCCGCTGATCATTCAAAGTCAGGTAAGTTTCGTCTCCATCCAGTTCCTGCGCTTGCAAACATTCTAGGCCCAGCAGCCGCAGCGTATATCGCGGTTCCATCGATCTGTCCCTCCCATAGCTGCATGACTCGTCCTGTCATGATCAGTGTAACAAACCTGACTGAGAGGGAACAAAAACAGATTTCCGCATCCTCCCGAGATAAAGCCGGGATGCAGCATCTTTAAGCGAATTTCTAATCCCGCGTTCTTTGACAAACACCCAAGGCTTGTGATACATTTTACAAAGACACATAAGTGAGCAACAGAATCTTGTCTTAGCGAAACTCTATCATTACGCCAAGTTGTGCGTTTTTGAATTTACGCCTACAATTTGGCGTTCACGCAGTGGTAGTGTAAGCTTTTGAGCAAGCGCAGGAGGATATAAACTTTATGGCAACGATTACCGCCGGAGAGAGCAAAGCGGCTGTCGCCCGGCCAACACAGGGGAGGGCGGCAGAAGCGCAGGTTGAAGTTGCTGCGCCAAACCGCCGCGAGTTTCTCTATTACATCTGGGGGGCCTCGTTCGTGCTGCTCCTTGGCGGTACTACCGCTGGCCTCATCTGGTTTGCGCTGCCGCGCTTTCGTGAAGGCACTTTCGGCGGCGTTTTCAACCTCACGGGCGACCGCATCCCCAGCCCGGGCAGCGCACCAATCAGCGAGCCTTCCGGCCGCTTCTGGGTCTCCAATACGCCAGAGGGATTGGTCGTGCTCTACGGCGTGTGCACGCATTTAGGCTGCCTGCCCAAATGGGTCGATGTCAACAACCGGTTTGAATGCCCTTGCCACGGCTCGAGATTCGAGCTGAATGGCCGCTTTATTGAAGGCCCTGCGCCCCGCAGTTTGGATCGCTTCGCGACTCGCATCATCTTCACCGACGGCACCGTTGCCGAGATGAATGCACAGGGCGATCCGATCCCGCTCAACGGCCGCCAAATTGCCAGAGTTGAGGTCGATACAGGGAAGCGCATTCAACGCGCTGGCCAGATTTAGCTGGGCAGAAACAGTGGTTCCGTCTCATCCCATCGTTCGATCGATAGAGAAATCGTTCGATAAGTTTTCAAGGAGCTAATGGAATGTCGGTACTCCCATTTCCATCATTTCTCGATGATGTGAAAGAAAAGGGACTAAAGCGCGCCATTTATGAAGGCGTCAACGAGGTCGTGGAACGCGCAACTGCGGGCATGAACGTGCAAGACATCCGCGAAGCGCTGCGCGGTGAAGCCGCTTCGCGCAAACCGAACCCTCGCCTGCAGCCGCATGCCGACGGTTTCTGGCTGCACATGCGCCCCAGCTATTTCCATCGATCGGTAACTGGCGTTTATCCCACTTTCCGGTTAGGTTGGCTTTCGACTTATTTCGTCTTTTTCGAAACCATCACCGGCATGTTCCTGATGATCTGGTACACCCCGTCGCCAGAGATCGCCTATTCGAACATGCTCGACATCATGAGCAACGTGCCGCTCGGCCAGTTCATGCGCGACCTGCACCGCCTCGGCGCTGAAGCGATGGTGCTCATTGTCTTCCTACACATGTTAAGAACATTTTTCACAGGCAGTTACAAAAAGCCGCGCCAGTTTACATGGTTCACCGGCGTGATTCTGCTCATTTGTACCATGTTCCTCAGCTTCAGCGGCTATTTGCTGCCGTGGGATCAGCTCGCGCTGTGGGCGGTGACGATCGGCGCGTCGATGGTGGAAGCGGCCCCACCGGAAGTCGTCGGCACGAACCTGAACCTGCTGCTGCGCGGCGGCCCCGACATTGGCGCTAACGGCCTGCTACGCTTTTATCTGCTCCACGTCTTGGCGGTGCCCGCGCTGCTGTTCATCTTCACTGGCGTTCACTATTACAAGGTGATCGTGCACGGCCACAGCCTGCCCCCGCGCGAGGAAAACATCGGCGAAGACACGGCTAAGCGCGTGCCGCTCGATAAGCGCGTCTACTTCATCCCAGACATTCTCACCAGCGAAATTATGTGGATCGGTGTCACATCGCTGGTGTTGGTCGTGCTGGTGACGTGGTTCTTCCATGCGCCGCTTGAAAACCATGCCGACCCGCAGGTGACGCCGCTCGGCACGACAGCGCCGTGGTATTTCTTGTGGATTCAAGGCGCCCTCAAGTTGGGCGATAAAGTGCTATGGGGCATCATCTTCCCAACGGTCGTCGTGGTCTTCCTGATGATAATGCCCTATCTTGATACCACACCCAGCCGCCGCTTCGCGCACCGCCGCTTCGCGTTCTCCGTCGCCGGCGTGATGCTGTCGCTGCTGGTGATCTTGAGCTACATGGGCCTGCCAGAATTTGGCGTGCGCACCTCGGCCGATGCGGAGATCCTTCATGAATTGGTGATGGAACCGGCGCACAATCACATGGGTAAGCTGCGGCCGACGCCGTTCAACCAGCTCGTGCCCGGCATGTACACCACGCGTGAATTTGCGGCCGAAGCGGGCGATACCGCCAATGTCGTCGCCGCCTTCAACATGGAGCTGGATCAAACCGGCGATGCGCGGCTCGTCCTCACCCATCTCGATGTCGAGCAGCATTTGTCGCTGCCCGGCGGCCTTAACTTCACGACCATCCCAGCGGATGCGCCGCGCCTGCGCGAAGCCATTCGCTTCTTCGCCGAAGAGCTGCATCGCGCAGAGCGGGAACTGCACAACGCATGGGGCGGTGTGATCATCACCCAAAATCAGAGCAATCTGAAACGCATCGATGTGATCATCACGTGGGATGAAGTGCAGATGCAGGATGGCCGTCCCGTGCTCGATGCGCAGGGACAGCCGCTGCTCGTGCTTGATGCAGACGGCAACCCCGTCCGTCGCGTCAACAGCCAGCACATCTTCATCCACGAAAATGCACAGTATTTTGAAGCACCGGGAGCCTAGTCCGTGAATTTACAACGTTTGCTCATTGATCGGATTGAGCATCGTATCATCGTCGGCACCGTTTCGTTCCTCGCCATCCTAATTCTAATGGGCTGGATCGCGATCAACGAGCCGGGCCGCATGGCAGCTTTCGATCGCCAGTTTCAGGCTCGCGCCATCGAACGCGGCGCGGCGCTGTTCACCGCTAACTGTTCAAGCTGTCATGCCACCGACGGTCGCGGCTTGGTCGGCGTCGGGCCGGCGCTCAATACGCCGCTCTTGTTCGGCTACGATTATCTGGCGCCGATTCGTCAGGAACGGGCCGCGCTCGAGGCCGAGCTGAATGAGGACATCACGGATGCGCGCGCCGCCGAGATTCAGGCCCGGCTGGCCGAGCTGGATGCTGACGAAGCGGCGCTGCTCCAGCAGATGCAGCCTGCCATCGATCTGGGCTACGATCCAGAACGCCCCGACCGATTGGAGAATTTGGGCTGGGTTGGCACGTTGCATAACTTCATCTACACCACGCTCGTTCATGGCCGCCCGACCAGCATCGACTACTGGCCGCAGGCGATGGTGGCGTGGTCGCAGACGGCCGGCGGCCCTCTGCGCTCTGACCAGCTCGAAGACCTGACGCTCTATATTATGAACTGGGACAAAGGCTCGAATTGGACGATCGAGGATCTGCTAGCGGTGCGCCAGCACCCGCGTATCCCAGTCGACAGCGCTTCGGTCGTCTTGGCCGATGTCGAAGTGGTCGGCAGCCGCACGCCGCTCGACGAAATTATGGCCAACCTCGAAGAATACGTCGGCGACCCGCAGGCGGGTCAAGCGCTCTACAATGGCGCCCAGTTTGCCTGCGCGGGCTGTCATATGGTCGCGGCCGTCGCCCCGCTGACCGAGGGCACTTGGACGCGCACGCTCGAGGTGCGGCTGTCGGATCCGCAGTTGGCCGGTTATACGGGTGAGATGTATCTGGTCGAAAGCATCATCCACCCCAACGACTACATCGTGCCCGGTTATCCGGCCAGCGTCATGCCGCTCAACTTCGGTGACCGCATGACCTACCAGCAGCTCGCTGACATGGTCGCCTACCTCAAGACGCAGGACCAACCTTAAGCGTCACAGGTTGAGCATTCCATATTAATGTAATGTAAAGAAGACCTCCCGAAGCGCCGTTAGCAGCACTTCAGGAGGTCTTCTCTATTTTGTTCAAGCAATTGACTATCGCTGCCAAGCAGTCCAAATCGATCGATAGAAGGAGGCGTTATGCGACAAAGGTACATCGTGCTGGTGTTTACACTCATGACGTTGATCGCCGGTCTCACGCGGACGAGCGCCGCGCAGTGTGCGCCCCGCACCGACTGGGAACCTTACACAGTCCAACCCGGCGATGTGCTCTTCTATCTCGCCGGTCGTTACAACACGACGGTGGATGCGCTGGTCTCAGCGAACTGCCTGCCCGATCGCAATATGATCTTCGTCGGGCAAACGCTTTATGTGCCGCCTCAGCCGGCCGAGACGGCTAGCTTTGCCGGCACCTACACCCTGTCTTTTGCTGGCGCCGGCGGCCTTGTCACCGTTACGATGCAGCTTCAGTACGACGGCGCGGCTTCGTTGACTTTCAACTATGAGAATCGCGGTCAGGTCATCTCGAACGGCTTCTGGGAAGTCGTCGGCGACCGGGCAGTCGTGAATTTGACGGAGCGCATAACGGAAGATCGCATCATCAACCTCTATCTCCCAGAGCGCTTGGTTTTCGCTTTTGCAGAGGGCTTTCTCGTTGCGGTCGACTATGACCGGATGACCTACGGCGAGGAGGGGCTGCGTTTCACGATCGGCAGCAGCGATATCAACCCCAGCGTCGCCGCGCTGCAGCTTCGGCTGGCGCAGATCGGGCTGCTTGATGAGGTGCTGCCCGCTCAAGCCGGGCTGTTCGATGAAGCGACGCGGCTGGCCGTAGTCGCTTTTCAGCAGAGTCAGGGATTGACGCCGACCGGCATCGTTGACCCGGCGACTTGGAATGCGCTGCTCAATCCACGGCCGCTGGCCACGCCGACGCCGCTGCCCTTACCGCCAACCCCGCCAGCGCCGATCGTCTCGCCCGGGGGAACGCCTGATCTCAACCAGCTCCCAAGTTACACGCCGGAAGGCAGCCCAATCTTATACCTGACGTTCGATGACGGGCCATCGCCGTACACGTCGCAGGTGCTCGACCTGCTGGCTGAGTTCAATGCCAAAGCAACTTTCTTCGTCATCGGCGATCAAGCGCAGGCGCGCCCCGATCTGATCCGCGCCGCAGCCGCAGCCGGCCACTATATCGCCAACCACACGCTCGATCATGCCGATCTCAGCACGCTTGGCTATGAAGGCTTTTTCCGCGAGGTAGAACAGACGCGTCAAATTCTGCTCGCCGCTGCTGGCGATCTATTCACGATCGATCGCGATGTGCATTACCTGCGGCCGCCCTACGGCGCGACCGACTCCTTCACCCGCCAGTATGCTGCCGACCTTGGTTACGCCGTGGTGCTGTGGACTGTCGACCCGCAAGATTGGCGGCGCCCCGGCGCTGATCAGATCGCCGCGCACATCATCGCGCACGCCGGCCCCGGTTCGATTGTGCTGATGCACGATGGCGGCGGCGACCGATCTCAAACCATAGCGGCGCTGCGCACAGTGCTCGAGACATTCAGCGCGCAGGGCTATAGCTTCCGCACGATCGCAGTTGGCACTTCCTGAACCGAAACAAGCGGTACAGCATCCATGTGCTTGAATTAAAACGGCGCACCCCACTTATGATGGGGGCGCGCCGTTTCTTGCGTGGTTCAGGCAGGCCAGCGATCAGCAGGCGCTGCCCCGCTGCAAGATGTACGTCAGTTCGCGGCGATTATCGCCAGTTTCCGTCTCCGGGATCTCGTTGTTCGGGTCGATGATCAGCACGAGACGATGTTCCTCGTTGAAATAAGTCGAGACGGTCAAGAACATCACGACGCGGAACGTCTCGCCCGGCTGAAGCACGGGAAATCCGCCGATCGTTTCTTGCTGAACCTGCCCGGTGCCCACATGAATGTTTTGCACCAAGACCGTGCCGCTCCTAGCCGTCGGCTCGCTGCCTAAGTTAGCGACATCGAAGCCAATCTCGAACGTCTGGTTGCACTGCGGCTGGCCGGGGGTCAGCTCGACGATGCCGGCGACCAGATTGGCCTGCGACCCGACCACTGGCGGCGGCGCGATCGGATCGACCGGCTGAACGACCGGCGGCGGCACAGCGGTTGCGGGCGGCGCCGTTGGCACCGGCGGCCCGGGGTCAACGGGCAGCGCCGAGATATCGCCGCTCACCGTCGTCAGCCCGGCGAAGACCCAGCCCTCGCCGCCTAAATAACGCACCTTGTACCAGTCGCGCGCCGGGTTCACAGCGAGGATCTCGGTCGTTTGGCCGGCCGCAAAGCTGCCAATCGGCGGGGCGAAGATCGTGCCCGGGCCGCGGCGCACGTTGATGCTCTGCGCGAAGGATGCCGTCGGCGCGCTCGACGTGGGCGTCGGCGGCGGAGCAGTCGGGGCGGGCGGCTGTGTAGGGGCGGCGGGCTGAGCCACGGTCTCGCGAGCTGGCCGGGGAGTAGCGGTCGCCTGCGGCAGGCCTGCCTCGGCTGTGACCGGCGTCTCCAGCGGCTCGTCGGTCGCCTCGGCCGCTCCGACCACCGTAAAGGCGACCGCCGCTGGCGCGCTGCTGCTGCCATCGGCGCGGAAGGCGGTCACTGTGACTTCATAAACCCCGGGGCTGGCGGCAGGCCAGCCCTGCGCGATGCTGAACGCGGGGGCGCCATCTTCATTCGGGTTGGCCAGCGTCGCGATGATCGTCGCGCCGATGGCGACTTCAACCCGGTCGATATCGGGGCCGGCATTGCTGATGAGCGCCTGCACTTGTACGGTCACTCCCTCACGGAAGGTTCCATTGGCGGGTGGCGATACGATCTGGACGACGGGCGGCCCCTCAAATGCTAGCGCTGGCAGTTCGGCCGGCGCAAAGCTGAGCGAACATCCCGTCAGCGCGAACAGCAGGGCGAGAACCCCACTCCATCGGCGGCGCGAAAAGCCACGCGGCGCCGCTGCGACTCCTAGCATACGAAGCGACTCCTGACTTGCACGGACTTGCGCCACCAATTTAGCAGATGACGGGCGAGATTTCTATCCTGCGGTGAAAGTGCCCAGCTCGCGCACATCGACGCGCACCCCGTCGATCTCTCGGGGAATGCGCTCATCTTCTCCAAGCAGGCCCTCGGGCAGTTTCTGATCGACCAACACGATCAGCGCCAGCTCACCGGTGTCTTTGTCGCAGCAAGTCGCATAGCCGATCGCCAACCCCAGCACGTGCGGCAGCTGCAGCAGCCATTCGCTGTACTGGGCGTGCACGGCTTTAACCCGTTCCATCCGCGCGTCGAAGGTCTCGTGTTGGTCGCCCATAAAACCCCCTACAGGGTCACATCAAGCGCATTGAGCACCTCATCAAGCGGCGTGAAGATCGTCGCTAGGTTAGACCCGCCGAATAACAGGCCAACCCCCTTTTGTTCCGTAGCGTCAACGACCAGCGACCCTGAGTCCCCCGCTTGGCTCATCGCGGTTGTGATGACTTGGCCGGTGAAGCGCGCCGTGCGCGGCCCGCGCATCGTGCTGTAAGCGATGTTGACCGTCGCATTGATCAACGTGATCGTGCCCTCAGTGTAACCGGTCGTGCGCCCGAACTTGCGCACGCGCATGCCCAGTTCGGGCGCCTTGGTCTCCTTCACGATGCCGATAGCCGTAATATCATCACTGAACATCGAAGCGTCAAGCGGGATCGCCACTGCCGCATCGACACGGTTTTCGGGCACGCTGGCGGCGCTCAGCGGCGCGTAGGCGCCGGTCTTGGTCAGCGCGACCGTCTGCGCCATCGCCGAGGGGACAGGGATCAGGCGTTCTTGCGAACCGAGCAGGGCGGCGATCAAATTGCCGACCGCAGCGATGAGCGGGACGCAACCGCTCGGCTGTGTCCCTACCGGCGGCAGCCCCGGCCCGCCCGGCGCCGGCTCATCTGGTTTGGGCGACGGCGGCTTAGGCGTGACGATGGGCGGCTCGTCAGTGATCGGGTCGCCAATGAAACGCAGCGGCACGTAGCGCTCTAAACGGGCGACGCGATCGTTATCGCGGCCGCCGTCCATGGCCGAAGGCTGCAAGATCGGGTCACCGGGGGAAGCGTCGTTGCTGTTTGCGAAAACGTGGTTGTTCGACAGCAGCAAAGCGCGGCCGGTCGCCCGATCGCGCACGACGACGCCGAGGGTGCCGGCCGTCACTTGATAGTGCCCCATGCTAACACCAGCGGGGATGATCGGCCGAATTCGCTCGCGCTGCGACTGCTGGGCGCGCAGATAGCCAATTTCGACAACATCGGTGCGCATGCCATCGACTTCGCGGGGGATGACATCCTCAGCGCTCAGGGCCGCCAGCGGCACCTTCTGCTCAACCAACACGACAATCGCCATCTCGTCGCGGGGATCGTCCAGCGCATTCTTGAAGCCGATCGCCACCCCGACGACGTTCTGCTTGCGCAGCAGTTGGTCTTGATGCAGCATCTGCGCTTCCAGCGCCTGGTGTGTGTCCATCGCGCATCCTCCTGTGCGGGTGAAACCACGAATCAACCCTAGCGCCGACTATAGCACGAGCTGCCAAACCGCGCCTGACGGGCGGCCGCCGCTACCCGTCGACGAGGATCTTGTCGACGGCGGCCGCCAGTTCGCGCAGGTTGCTCACGCGGTAAACGCCGCTGGCGACCTGCGCATAGCCGATCATGTCGCTATCGCCCGTGCCCCACTGCGACGGCGGTTCTGGGTTGAACCAAATTAGCCGGCGGCTGCGCCGCATCATCTCCTGCGCGATATCGAAGCGCGGGTCGTTGTAATTGTTGCGCCCATCGCCAAGCAAGATGACCGTTGTCCTGCGCGTGATACAGCTCATGTGATCGCGTTTGAACGTCATCAGACTAGCGCCGAGGTCGGTATTGTAGTAACCGGGGCGGTTTTCGCTCAGCACCCGCGCGACGGCCGTTTGCGGCTCTGCCTCGGCGAACACCATGCTGATATCGACCAGATCGCTGATGAAAATGAAACTGTTGGTGCGCGCCACTTGGTCTTGCAGCTCGTAAATTAGCGTGAGCAAAAATTCGGCGCAGTAGCGCATCGAAGTGCTCACATCGCAGATCAGCACCAAACAGGGTTTGACGTGGCGCGTGCGGTAGCGCAGTTCCAGCGGGACGCTGTCGTAGCGCATATTGGCGCGCATCATGCGGCGCGGGTCCAGCGTGCCGCTTTTAGCGCGGCGCTGGCGCAGCGCCGCGCGGCTGCGCAGGCGAGCGGCCAGCCGGCGAATCTCGGCGCGAATTTGATCGACCTCGGCATCACTGAGGCGAGTGAACGGCACATCAAGCAGATCGGGTTTGGGCTGCGGCTCGCGGTTGGCGAGCTGCTCGGCCAGTGAAGCGCCGACATACTGGGAAACCTGTTCGCTCAATCCTTCGGCATTCTGCTCCAGCATTTCGCGCAGTTCTTGCAGGGCCTGCCCATCCATGCCCATTTGTTCCAGTTCAGCCAGCAGTTGTTCGATCATCTGCTGAAGCTGAAGCAGGCCCATCTGCCGCTGCATGCGCCGCTCAAACCACGACCGGTGGTTCAAATCGCCAGCTTGCGGCAAGCCGGCCTGCTGGCCCTGCTGCTCGAGCTGCTGCTGGCTGAACGGCTGCCCATCGATGAGCTGGCGCAGCAGGTCGCGCAGGGCCTGTAGATTGCCCATCAACGATTGCAGCGCCGCCTGCAGCATCTCTTGCTGCTCCGGCGTGAGCTTATCAGGAATGTTCTCCATCGGCGGGTTGTTCTGTTCAAAGAACAACGGAAAGAAATAGTCGAAGGTAGCTTGGTCGCGCGCTTCCTTCACCAGCGTTGTCCTCATCGCCGCGCGAAAGACGCCCTTATCGCTAACACCAACCGTTTCGACTCCCTGCATCGCGTCCATGCTTTCGGCCAGCGAAATGCGCACACCGGCAGCGCGCAGGGCGCGAATAAAATCGATCATCCTTTTATCCATCGGGGAATGCTCATTCTACCCGCAGCGGGCGGGACTCGATCGTGCGGATGTTCATATTATAGGGACGGTAGCAGCCGGTCGTCAACCACCGCGCACGCGCGCAATCATGTCGAGCGCGCTGCGAGTCGCAGTTGCGATCGCGGCATAATCGTGCGCCTTCACCCAGTCGCTGCGCACCAGATTGCTGCCCATGCCTACGCAGGCCACACCGGCGCTGAACCACGCCCGCAGGTTATCCTCATCGGCGCTCACTCCGCCGGTCGGCATGATACGTGTCCACGGGCGCGGGCCCAGCACGGCTTTGACGAACTCCGGCCCGCCCAAGCTGCCGGGAAAATATTTGACGATCTCGACGCCCAGCTCCTCGGCTTGGGCGATCTCGGTCACCGTGCTGCATCCAGGCATGTAGGCGATCTTGCGCCGGTTGCACAGCCGCGCCACCTCCGGGTTCAGCGTCGGCCCAACGATGAAGTTAGCCCCATGAGCGATGAACAGCGCCGCCGTTGGCGCATCATCGACCGAGCCAGCGCCGAGGATCAGCTCAGGGTGATTGCGCAGGGCATGGCGCACCAATTCGCTAAAAACTTCGATGGCATGGTCGCCACGGTTGGTGAATTCGACCAACCGCACGCCGCCCTCGGCCAGCGCCGCCACGACGCGCCGCGCGATCTCAAAATCACTTTGATAGAATAACGGCACAAGCCCCTCTTTCAACACCGTGTTATAAACGGTGAGACGCTCAAACTGCGCCATATGCTCTCCTTTTGCTTCTTCAATGAATGCGCCATAATTTTACAGGGCGACGATCGCTGCGCACTCCTCCTGCTGTGAGCATACCTCAGAAAAGCCCATCGCGCCTTTAAGGTCGGCAGGGCTGCTCATCGAATTTTCGAGCAGAAATTTCAGAACAAATTACCCTTTTCGATCTGAAACCGGCATAATCATGCTGTTGATCGGTCTTGACTTACATGTTTTTGCATGTTTAAGGAGGTGCCATGCGTTTTGCCCAATTGTGCCTCGTTATCGGCCTGCTGGCGCTCGCCGCGCTCCCGGCGCGCGGGCAGGGCACGCTGTGTCAAATTGAACTGGAGGAGGCGGCCGCGCTGCTCATGCGGGCGCAGGCGGCCGCCGGGCGCAGCGACCTGCCGATTGCGCTGGGTTACATCGAACAGGCGGATGCGCGTCTCGCTGCGATCGTCGAGCGCTGCGACCTGCCCGCCGTGGAGATAACGCTCGCTCTGGAGGCCGTTTATACCGCGCTCAACAACAGCTTCAGCGTGCGCTACCCAGTGGGATGGGTGTTGGGAGGAGAGGCCGCCGAACCCACTGGCGGCGGTGTTGTGATCGGCAGCGATGCCGCCAGCGCCAGCGCGCTGGAAACCGCTCAGCCTGTGCTCGAACCCGGCGCGCAGGGAGTCCTGATCGCTTACGGCTCGCCCGATGCGCTGGCGGGCGGTCTCAATATCCTCGATACGCTGGAAGCCGTTGCGGGTTACTACGAGGCATTGATCGCCGCCCAGTTCATCGTGCGCGGCGATCTGAACTATGTGCTGCTCGGCGGGCGACCGGCGGCGCGTTTCGATTTCACCGGCGGCTCCTTCGATGGCACGCTGATCATCGTCGAGGTCATCCCGGGCGAACGCTATGCGGTCGTCGCGGCTTCAGCGGCGCCCGGCGAGCTGTCCGCTCAGCGCCCGCTGTTCGAAGCGATCGCGGCCTCAATTCAGGCGGAGGGCTAAACCATGATGCGACGCTGGGCTTTCCTGTTAACCCTCCTTATCATCATCAGCAGCTCGCTGGGGGCCGCACTTCCCGTTCACGCACAGAGCGACTGCCCGGTCGATCTAAGCGCCGCCGCCGCCGACCTTTTCCGCGCGCAGGCGGCTGGCGCTGCGGGCGATTTCGACCAAGCGCTGGCGAGCCTCAATGCTGCCCGCACCGCGCTGGCAGCGATCCTCGCGGATTGCCGCGCGGCGGGCTTCGAGCCGGGCATCCCGCTCGATAATACGTTTCGCGCTGCCACCAATGCCTTGATCGTCGATTATCCGGAAAACTGGGTGCTGGGCAATTTTACGCCTAACGCCAGCGGCGGCGCGCTGGAAATGGGCACCAGCCAGCGCGCTATCAGCAGCCTGCGCCAGCCACAGCCCCAGTTCCGCGCCGGCGATCAAGGGATCGTCGTGGTGCTTGGCGCGCCAGAGGCGCTCGTTTCCCCTCGCCTCACCGAATGGAGCAGCGCGCCCACGCTCGAAGAAGTGCTCACGCGCTTCGCCGAGATCGCCTTGGCGAACTACGACCAGCGTGGCGCGTTGGCGATCGAGAGCGATTTGGCCACCATCGATTTCAGCGCTAGCCAGCTGCAAGGGGTGCTGATCGCGCGCGAGCTGGTGGCGGGCGAGCTTTATGCGATTACTGTGGGGCTTGCTGCCGAAGATGAGCTGGAAGCGCTGCGCCCAATCGCCTACGCAGTCGCGCGGTCTGTGCGCCAGTGATGACCCCTTTGGTGATGGAGACGACGAAGGCCGCGGTCGTCCCCATCGCCAAACCCGCGCCGCCGAATGCATTGACATAACCGTAAGAATTGTCAAATGTTGTACAGTCTTTATCAATTGAAAGCTGGCTTCAGTATATAATTCGTTTACGGTGGGGGTTGATCGGTTGATGCTGGGCGCATACATCTCGGCATCAACGAGAAGGCGCAAAGCGGCAATGCCACGGATTCTGTATATCGAAGACAATGCAGATAACCGGATGCTGGTGCGGCGTATTCTTCAGGCCAGCGATCATCGATACGTCGTTGACGAGGCGGAAAACGCGATCGTAGGCATTCGACTGGCGCGCGAAGTGCAGCCCGATTTGATTCTGATGGATCTAAGCATGCCCGACTTGGACGGGCTGACGGCCACCCAACTCATTCGCACGATCCCCGAGCTGAGCGACATCCCGATCGTCGCGCTGACCGCCAACGTCATGCGCGGCGACCGTGAGCGCACGCTCGAAGCCGGCTGTGATGGTTACATTGGCAAGCCAATTGACGTGGACAAATTCGTTAATGAGATCGAGTTCTACCTCAGGAGACACCATGAACGAGGCGCAGAGCAGCCACGCGCGCGTGGCGATCGAACCCAGTGAGGCGCACGTCCTCGTTGTTGAAGACAACGTGCCGAACTTCGTGTTGATCGCACGGATGTTAGCCTTCATGGGCGTCCAGCGCTGCGAGTGGAAGACCTCAGGTTGGCAGGTCGTACAGTTCGCCGATACGCTGCCGCGCGTCGACTTGATTCTGATGGACATACGCCTGCCATATGAAGATGGTTATCAGGCGCTGCAAAAACTGCGCAGCAACCCGCGCCTTAAGGACACCATCGTCTGCGCGGTGACCGCAGAAGCCAGCGAAGAACAAATGCGTCGGGCCAAGAAAGCGGGTTTCAACGGCTTTCTTGGCAAACCGCTCGATCCTGATCGTTTCCCCTCACAAATTCGCCGCCTGCTCAACGGCGAAGAAGTGTGGGAGTGGAAATAATCTCCCGCCCCGCGTTCACTTAGCATCGCCGGAGCATGTGTATGAACCCGCCAGTGGAACCCGTCCCATCCAACGAAGACAGCAGCGCCCTGCTCCAAGCGCATCTCGAGGCATCCACGGCGCTGGCCGGCTCCAATGACCCTGCCGCGATTGCCTTCGCGCTGCTGCGCTTCGCAGGTGCTGCCAGTGCCGAGCTGGCAGTGATCGAAGACCCGGCGCAGCCTTCCGCGCTGCGCGTCATCGCGGAAGCTGACAGCCAAGGCGGCCGGCAGACGAACCGCCCCAAGCGCCTGCACGAAATCCCAGCGCATACCGCGCTGATGCCGCCTGAGGTGCTGCACATCTCAAATGTGAGCGCGGCAACGCTGCTTTCGGCCGATGAGCGCGCGCGTCTGCTAGCCGAAGGCACGTTTTCGTTCTTGATTGCACCGCTGGTGGCAAACCAGACCGTAACCGGCCTAATCCTCTTCCGCTTTCCCGCAGCCCGCCGTTACAGCGCAGCCCGGCTGCAAGCGCTGCAGGCGCTGGCCGAACAGGCTGCGCATAACCTGCGCTGGCGCGCGGTCGAGGCGCAGTTAGCTGAGCTCACCAACCTGTACGAACTCACCCGTGCGCTGTCTGAAGCCTCCGATATGCTGGAAGTGCTCGGCGCATTGCACGCGCACAGCGTGCCCACGCCCGATCTGCTCGCCCACGTGATCGCCGAGCATAATGGAACGCCGGCATCGGTGCGTCATCTGCTCTCTTACGAAATGGGACATAGAGCCGCCCGGCCAACTGAGATCGCGCTGACCCTTGGCCCGCTGCCGACCGCACAGAGTGACCGTGCCGCATTTGCGGTGTTCGCCGAAGATGGTGCGCGCGATCATCCGCTCGCCCGCTTCTTCACCGACCGCGGCATGAACAGCGCCATCATTTTCATCTTGCGTGAACAGGGCATGGCGGATGAGCTGATCGCTCTCGGTTACGAGACGCGCCAGCAGTTCAGCGATGCGGCGCGCAGTTTCTTCAACGCCGTCGCTGGCCGGTTGAGCGCCGCTCTGCGCAGCCAACGCGCCCTGCGCAAGACAGAGGCCGAGATGATGCATTTGAAGCGGCAGGTTTACGTGCTCGAGATCGTAAATCAGCTTGCCATCGGCATCGTTAATCTGCGCGACGAACAGACCCTGCTCGACTATGCAACCCGCGCTCTCACCACATCGCTGAACGCTGACCATGGCGGAACCGTGTTGCTTGAACCCGACCTTGAGTACGGTGTGGTCGTCAGCGAATATCCTCAGATCGGCACGCTCGGCGCGCGGTTGAAGATGCGTGGCAATCCTCTTTTTGAACTGCTTTACAACGACCCATCACAGCCCCTAATTGTGAACAACGTGCAGCTAGACCCGCGCGTACCAGCCGAATCGCGTGAGCTGTTCAAACTCACCGGTATCGAATCGGTCATGTTTGTGCCCATCATCATCAACGGCAGGATCATCGGTTCCGTCGGCCTTGACCTCTACACGCTCGAACGCAGCTTCTCCTCAGAGATGATCGAGATTTCGATGACGCTCGCCAATCAGCTTGCGCTCGGTTTAGAAAACATTCGCCTGCTGCGAGATGCGCAAGAAACGACGGCGCAGCAGCAGCGCATCAATGAGATCGCAGTCCTTTACCAGCAGGCGACTACCGTTGACGAACTGCTGCGCATCACCTTGACGGAGTTAGGCAGCACGCTGGGCGCCCAAAGCGCGGCCATCCGGCTAGGCCGCGTGCGGACAGGGAATGGAGACCATCGGCCATGAGATCAATGTTTCGTGCACTGTTCCGCGTTCGTTATGCCTATATCAATCCATTGCAGCGGCAGCGCGCCGCCAGCTTGATCATCATGTCTGGCGCGGCGCTGTTGGCATGGGCCGCTTATTTCTCCCTCATCCTAATCCCGGGCATTCTGCAAGGCACCACGTTCGAACTGACCATTTTGATCCCGGTCCTCGCCTTCCCAGTCTTCATCGGCCTGATCTACAACTTTGTGCAGAACGGGCGGCTGACCATCGCGCTGTGGCTGTTCATCGGCCTGCTGCTCGTGTCGATCGTCCCGTTCAGCGTGTTCACCTTTACCAACACACTGCCGATCTTCCTACTCATCCCGCTGGTCGCTGCCGGCGTCTTGCTTGATCGCCGTGCGCTGGTCGTTTTGGTCGTCCTCGTGCTCGTCAGCTTGCTGCTGCGCGCTGCGGTTCAAGCCGGCGACAGCAGCGTCGTGCGCTACATCCCATCGCAAAATGCGACGCTGGAATTCCTGCTTATGACGTTCGTCGTCGTCACGCTTGGCGCGTTTCTCTCGTTATTTGGCGGTAGCGCCGAACGCCTCTCGCAGGTTTCGCTCGAAGACATTGAGCATCTGCGCGCCACCAGCAGTTTCTCGACGGCCGGTCGCGGCGATGAGAACGCCGTCATCGCCGATCTCCTGTCTTTGATTCAAGTGAAGTTAGGGTATTCGCTGGCGCAGCTCTTCATAGTTGACGAGACTGGAGCGCTGCTGCGGCGCGTGCGCCTCGGCATCAGTGAACGCGACCTCATCATATCGACGACGGCTAACCCAGCCGATGAGCCACTGCTGGCCGAGGTCGCTGCCAAGCGTGAGCCGGTCTTCATCAGCATCCTCGAAAGTGCACTCGCCGGTCACTTGGTTGCGCCGGCCGTCCGTTCACTCTCGCTACCCGTGCAAGTTGGCGACCGCCTGTTTGGTGTGCTCGATATCCAGTCTGCTTCGGAAGAGCCGTTTACAACCAACCAAGTTGCAGCATTCGCCCAGCTCGCTGAGACCTTCGCAGGCGGATTGGCACAGGTTCAACTCGAAAGCGACCTGCGCCGCACGCTGCGCGAGCAGGAAGAGGTGCTCGCCCGTTTGCGCAGCCAGCTCGTCGAAATTGAGGGCCGCAGCCGCCAAACCGTCAGCAGCGGCTGGCGCCAGTACCTTGAGGGGCGCGCAGCCAGCGTTTATGGCTATAACATGCCGCAGCCGCAGGGCGGCATCATCCCAGCGGCAGATCTACCGCCGGCCATCGCCAAGGCGCTGTCGTACGAAGGCGTCCATGTCGATGCGCGAGACGATGCGCAAATTGTTAGTGCCGCCATCCGCTTCCGCGGCGAAGTTCTGGGCGCCATGTCGTTCACGCTGCCAGCCACACCCCCCATCTCCGAGCGCCAGCTTGAGATGGTGCGCGCCATTGCCGACCGCCTCGGGGTCGCGCTCGAAAACGGGCGTTTGTTCGAGCAAATTCAAGCGCAGGCCCTGCGCGAGCGCAAGGCGACCGAGGTCGCCAGCACCCTGCTGTCAGCCAATGACCTCGAAACACTGCTATCAACGGCGGCCGAGACGTTTTACGAAACGCTTGGCGCCGTGAATGCTCGTATCCATCTTGAGCCGCGCGCGCTGGCCGCGTCAGCCGCAGCGGGGAGCGGAGAAGCGTCATGAAATCACGCCTTAGCCGTCTCAACCCCATTTCATGGCCGATCTGGTTTAAGCTGTTGGTCGGCGCTCTCATCTTCGCGCTGGCGCTTGGGCTGCCGGCGCTGGCGCTGCTGCAAGCCCGCGCTTACGAAAACGCCCTGCAAGAGACGCGCAACTTCACGCAGCAAAACGGCTCAGGGCACAACAGCGCCGTCACCACTGCAATCGAAAACGCGCGCACCAGTCTCGAACTATTCGTCGCTAACTCCAGCAATGCGCGTGTGCTGACGAGCATGTTAGTGGGCGATGTGCGCTCGCAGATCGACCTTAATCTGCCGCGTGTGAGCGAGACGGACTTGGTCGCGCTCTTCAATCGTACGCTGCTTAACCCGGCCACAACAATGCTTGAAAACGTGCGCTTGCTCGATCGAAACGGTCAGATCGTGGCTCGTTCCGGCCTGGACGCGCTTGCCATCGCCGGCAGTCGCGACGAATCGACCAGCCCGGCGCTGCTCGGCTTGCAAGCGGCGCTGCAGCGCGGGGAAAACAGCGCGCTCACGGTCTCGCGAGGGTTCCGCCCCCAAATCGACTATGGCGTCGCCCTGCGCTGGCGCGATGGGCGGGTCATCGGCTATCTGATCGGACGCCTCAGCAACCAGCGTGCGCTGTTCAACAATACCCGTTTTAGCGATGCTGCCTATGGCGGGTTGACTTTCTTCGCCGCCGACGCGGACTCGATCTTCGCCCTTGAGCGCGACCTGCCGCGCGCGCAGGCCGGCTTCAACCCCGATTTAGTAGCGCGCGCGCGGGCCGGACAATCGGATATCGCCATTCAGCAAACAGCTAATGCCGTCGAGGTGATGACGTTCTTCGCGCCGATTGCTGGCACGCCGCTTGTCCAATTCACGGAAGTGCCCACCGCCAGCGCCTACGCTGAGGCCCTTAATCTGCTAACGGTGCGCGTCTTCATAGCCGTCAGCGCTGGCCTTACGCTCGTCGCCATCTTCGTGCTCACCTTTCAGCAGACATTGGTGCCGCCACTGCAGCGGCTGCGCCGCGCCACTCAGCAGCTTGCGCAGGGCAACTTCATCGCGCCCATTCCTGACGTTGGCCGCGGCGATGAAATCGGCGAGCTGGCCGGCTCGCTTGAGACGCTGCGCGAATCGGTGCGCGCGCTGGTCGACGACCTGCAGGCGCGCGTCGAAGCCCGCGCGCGCGACTTCGGCGCTACGCAAGAAATCAGCCGTTATGCTGCCACCCAGCGCGACTTGCAAGTGCTGATGGATCGCGTGGTCGACTTAATCATCGAGCGGTTTCCCAGCATCTACCACGCCCAGATTTTCTTGATCGACAGAGACCGCGAGTATGCCGTTGTGCGCGCCAGCACCGGCCCCGTCGGCCAGCAGTTGAAGGCGCGCGGCCACCGATTGGCAGTCGGCAGCATCAGCGTGATCGGACAGGTGACCGAGCAGGGCCGTATCGTCGTCGCCCGCGACACCGCCGCTAGTCAGGTGCATCGCCGCAACGAGTTCTTGCCCGATACGCGCGCCGAGCTAGCGATCCCGCTGCGCTTGGGCGACGAGGTGATCGGCGCGCTCGACGTACAAAGCCGGCAGGCCGACGCCTTCGATGACGACCTGATCAACGTGCTGCAAACGATGGCTGACCAGCTCGCTGTCGCCATCCAAAATGCGCGCCTATACCAAGAGGCGATGCGCCGTGCTGACGAGATCGATAAAGCCAACCGGCTGGCGACCATTCGCGCATGGCAGGAATATATGGCTGGCCAGCGCGCCAGTTCGATCGTGCGCAGTGCTGGTGTAGCTACGGATGCCGATCTCTCGGAACTGCGCCGCCGCGCCATTGCCGAGGGCAAACCCGTGATCGGTGAACCTACCGAGCGTAGCACCATCCCGGTTGCCGTTCCGATCATACTGCGCGGCCAAACGTTAGGCGCGGTGGAATGGGAACTGCCAGAGCGCGGTTTCAGCAGCGACCGAGTCGATCTCGCCCGCGAGCTGGCCGACCGGCTGGCGCTCAGTCTCGAGAATGCGCGCTTGTTCGAAGAGAGCCGGCAGGCCGCCGAACGCGAACGACTGGTTAACGCAATCTCGGCGCGACTGACCACCCAGTCAACGATCGATGACATTCTGGAAACCGCCGTCCGCGAAGTAGGGCAGGCCCTGCGCGCGCCCAAAGTTGAAGTGCGCCTGCACGCGCCGGGCGCTTATGCCAACGGCGAAGCGAAAAAAGGATCCAATGGTCGCGGCGCTAAGTCAGCGGCCGCGGCCATCCCAGTTGAGCAGGACAATGAATAACGCTTGCGGAGGAGTACGGAAGTAATGACTGTGGAGGCCCGAACCCCATCCCGCTCAAACGCACGCTCACTGCGCTCCCGCATTATGCGCATTGTCGTCCCTTTGATTTTGGGCACCTTTTTGATCGTCGGCTTAGTCCGCTTTATCAACATTCGTGATGAGGTGCGCAGCACGCTGCAGCAGGAACATCGTATCGAGCTGAACGCGGTTTCGGCTGCGCTCACCAACCAGCTGGCAGCTGTCGGCAATCAGGCCCGCCAGCTCGCCGCTGGCCGCAGCGCGCGCGATTTCGCGCGCAGCACACAGATCGGCGACATAGCCGATGCAGCGATCACTGACGCGCAAAACCGCCTGTTGACTGACTTCATCGGCTTGATCGATGCCACGAATAACCTCGTGGCGCTGCGCTATGTCACTAGCACCGGCGCAGTTTGGTCAGAAGTCGTCCTCCGCGCCGGCATTCCGGTCGTGAACCACGGCATTCAGCTTGGCTTGCTGCAAAATGACCCAGTCGTCAACACGGCGCTCACTAGCTTTGACGATCAAGCGGTGATGAGCGAGATCTTCTTCGCGCCAATTGACCCCGACCTTGACGCTGCCAACCCGCAGCCACTCCTGCGCTTTGCCGCGCCCGTCCGTCCAACGGGCGACAGCAGCACTATCGCTGGCGCGATCGTGATCGATGCCCTGGCGCAGCCGCTGCTGAACAGCTTTGTGAGCAATTTCGGCACCGTTGTTAGCGAACAAACCGGCCGCTACCTGCTGCTGGTGGACGAGCAGAATCGCTTGTTGGCCGGCGTTGGCGCCGATCTTTTCCGGATTGCGCAAACGGAGACAATTCCGCTGGAGACGCGCTTCCCCTCACTGGTCACCTTCCTCAACGAGCAGGCTGGGTCAACCCTTTTATCGCCGGTTGCGGGCCAGCTCATCTCCACGCGCGAGGTCTACCTCGGCACAAGCGACCGCCCTCACTGGCGCGTCGTGCTGAGCGATAACGCTGCGATCGTGCAGGGGCAGGCCAATGCCAATGCGCTGGTGCTGCTCGGAGCTACGCTGCTGCTCGGTGGCTTGATCTGCGGCATTATCTATGCTGTGCTCGGCCGGCTGCTTAAGCCGATCAACGCGCTGGTTGAACAGGTTTCCTCGGCCGGCGGCGCGAGCAAAATTGAAATATCCGCCGCGGCCAGCGATGAGGTCGCTCAGCTTCTGACCGCCTTTGAAGCGATGTCCAAGCGCATCGAAACGCTTCAGGTCGAAATTCAAACGCAGCTCAGCCGTTATTCGCGCAATCTCGATATCGCCGCGCGCATTGGCCATGAGACAGCGACCATCCGCGATCTCGACCGATTGCTCAACCGAGCCATTAACCTCATCTGTCAGGAGTTCGGCTTTTACCACGCGCAGGTGTTCCTGCTTGATGACATCGGCAAAGATGCCGTGCTCGTCTACAGCTACGGCGAGGTGGGCCGCCGCATGCTCGAGGCCGGTCACAAGCTCGCTGTCGGCTCGCAGTCGGTCATCGGTCAGGTGACGGCCACTGGCATGCCGGTGATCGTCAGCGACACGACGATCCGCAAAGGCAGCCCGCACCGCTTCAACCCGATGCTGCCGGAAACGCGCGCAGAAATGGCGCTGCCGCTGCAAATCGGCGGCCGCGTCATCGGCGCGCTCGACGTGCAGAGCAAACATCCAGAAAGCTTCCAGCCCGAAGAGGTGCAGACCTTCCAACTGCTGGCTGACCAGATCGCGATCGCGATCCAAAATGCCCGCTTGTTGGTGGAAGCCCGTGAACGCTTGGAGCAGATCGAAACGCTTAACCGCCAGCTGACGCAAGAGCAATGGGAGACGTCCGATGCAGCCGCGCTGCTGACCGGCGGTTTCCGCTACGATCTACGCACTGTCGAACGGCTGGATGACGCTGCCGTAACG
>JBDNDP010000037.1:0-31225 GCA_046719065.1 Aggregatilineales bacterium
TCGCTTGCTCAATACGCGCGCTCGGTGCTATTCTCTGGCTCATGGCGTGTCGCTTTCTTTCTCTGATTTGGCTTTCAGAATGGTAGCGCACGCCTTCCCTTTTTACAGAAGTTTATGGTCATCACCGTAATTGGTCTGCTTAGAAAATTAAATAGGAGTTTAAAGGTGACAAAAGCTGCGCGTGGCGCAGTGGTTAAAATGGTCGGCAGCGGCCATCGCTCGCTCCTGCAATTGCCTTGCAGCCTGCATGACGGCCCTCGAGAGGTAAGCATAGGCAGAACGCACAGTGGGCTGAATGCTCATCGAAAGATGAACATCGTTGACCGAATTGCGGTCATCTGTCACTGGGAAAACTTGTATCCAGTTTTATAGGATAAATCTATGCTGAAGTGAGGAATAGGCCAGAGAAGGGCAATGTATAGGTTGATGCGCTGTCGATTGGGCAAACAGGCGAAATATACAGTCAATCGAATGTTGATCGCCGGCTTAATTGCACTGCTGCTGTCTGCCTGCGCGGCAGGACCGGATGTCGATCAACGAAATTATATTGAGCTCTCAGTAATGCAGCCGTTGCCCGCTCCAGCAGCGACCGCTATCGTTCCGCTGCGCGTCTCGGTCGCTGCTGTCATCTCGCCGCGGGGAACGGTTGAAAGCTATCAACCGCTGCTGGACTACCTGAGCAAAGCCATCGGTCGTCCCGTTGAGCTGGTGCAGCGGCGCACCTATGAGGAAACGAATCGCCTGATTGAAGCGGGCGAAGTGGATTTCGCCTTTGTGTGTACCAGTGCCTACATTGCAGGTCACGAAGCATTCAACATGCAGCTGCTGGTTGCGCCTGAGGTCAATGGCCGCGCGACTTACCAATCATTTCTGATCGTTCCGGCAGAGAGCAGCGCGCAAACGATGGAAGATCTGCGCGGCACGGTCTTTGCGTTTACCGATCCGATGTCGCATACAGGCCGCGTATACCCTACTTATCTCGTCCAGCAGCTCGGTTCTACGCCGCAGACATTTTTTGCGCGTACATTTTTCACCTATAACCACGATGATGCCATTCGCGCTGTTGCCAGCGGCGTGGCGGACGGCGCGGCGGTGGACAGCCTTGTTTTTCATTACGCAGTCGCGCGTGAGCCTGAACTGGCCGAGCGAGTGCGCATCATTCATGAGTCGCCAGAGTTTGGCGTCCCTCCCGTCGTCGTTAGCCCGACGCAGCGCCCGCAGCTCCGCGCACAGCTTGAAGAAATCCTGCTCAATATGCATCGCACACCTGCTGGCCGAGAGGCGCTGGCCAGTCTCGGCGTCGATGATTTCGTCATCATCGATGACAGCGCTTACGACACAGTGCGCATTTTGACTCGTGCAGTGGGGCCGCTGCTGCCATGAAACAAGTGCTTACGGAACAATGGCTGAACCGCCTGTGGACAGTCCTTGGCAGCGTCAACATTCGTGTGAAGATCTTAGGCATTGTGCTTGGGCTGGTCATCTTGCTTGGCTTGACCATGACGGTGCAGGTGCGTTCTTTAGTCGGGCAAACGATGTACGTTCAGCTCGAAGAGCAGGCCGTCGCCATCGCGCGCGATCTGGCCGCTCGTTCGACTGACATGATCTTGATCAACAATTTGTACGGCTTGCAGCAGCTGCTTGTCGATACGCGAGTAGCGCATCCGAGTGTGCGCTACGCTTTTGTCAGAGATGCTGCTGGCCAAGTTCTGGCGCACACTTTTGGCTCGGGGTTTCCTGCCGGGTTGCTCGACGCAAATACCGCAGCGCCGGAGGTCTATCAGAACACCGTAATTCTAGAGACTGATGAAGGACCCTTGTGGGATGTCGCTGTCCCCATCTTTGATGGCCGGGCAGGGATAGCACGGGTTGGGGTCTCCGATGTGCAGGTACAGAGCATGATCAATTTGATCACCGGACAGCTTCTCCTCATCACCGTGCTCGTCTCTGCCATTGGCATTTCAGCAGCGACGCTGTTAACGTGGGTGCTCACACGTCCCATCTTAGCCTTAGTGCAGGCTGCAAAAGCAGTCGAGCGGGGAGATTTTTCACAACAAATACCGCGCTGGGCCGATGACGAAATCGGTCAGCTTGCTGACGCCTTCAATGCGATGTCGCGAGCGCTGGCCAGAGGCGAAGCTGAGCGCATCGAGCGCGAGCAACTTCGCGCCCAGTACGTGAGCGGGGTGATCGCTGCGCAGGAGGACGAGCGTAAGCGCATCGCGCGCGAACTGCACGACAGCACCAGCCAAAGCTTGACCTCGCTCATGATCGGTTTACGCACGCTCAGCGATTTATGCCCACTTCCTGAGCTGCGCCAGCGCGTCGAGGAGCTGCGGGCGGTTGCGGGCATCACCCTGAATGATGTGCACACGCTGGCGCTTCAGCTTCGCCCCAGCGTCCTCGATGATCTGGGGCTGCCTGAGGCGCTCAAGCGGCATATCGATGATTGTCGGAGACGTTACCCGCTTAACATCGATCTGGCAGTGACTGGCCTTGACGACCGTCGTCTGCCCTCTGAAATTGAAACTGCGCTCTACCGCATCACTCAAGAAGCATTGACTAACGTTATTCGGCATGCCCAAGCAACAACCGCCAGCATTTTCATTGAGAGGCGGGAAGACCGCGTTCTAGCTATCATTGATGATGACGGAAAAGGATTTGATCCAGTCGCGATCAGTCATGATGATGGCCATCTTGGCCTGTATGGCATCCGTGAGCGCGCCGAACTGCTTTCCGGCCAGCTCGTGATCGAGTCGCAGCCGGGGATCGGCACTAGCCTGTATGTTGAGATCCCGCTCGCGCAGACCGCCATGCGGCCAGAAATAATTAGGAACGCACATGGATAGGATCAGCATCTTAATCGCCGATGACCATGCCGTACTGCGCGTGGGGCTGCGGATGCTACTTGACGCGCAGCCTGATATGGTCGTCGTTGGCGATGTGGGCAGCGGGACAGAGCTGCTAGCGCGGGCGGAGGCGCTTCGCCCAATGCTCATCCTTCTTGATCTGTCGATGCCAGGTTTGGGGGGGCTGCAAGTGCTGCCTCTGCTGCGCAAGATGGTTCCACAAACGCGTATTTTAGTTTTGACGATGCATGATGACGAAAGCTATCTCGCCCAAGCGCTGCGCGATGGCGCCTCAGGGTACGTTTTGAAGAAGGCTGCCGACAACGAGCTGGTCGCCGCCATCCACGCCGTTATGCGCGGCGATGTTTACGTGCACCCCTCCTTCACCCGTTCTTTGCTCGACGACATTCTGCCGGCCGAAACCAGCACAAGCAGCCCCTGGGAAGGCTTAAGCGAGCGCGAACGCGAGGTTTTGCTGCTGGTCGCCCGAGGCTATACATCGGCCAAGATCGGCGAACAATTGTGCATCAGCCCCAAGACGGTTGATACCTACCGAGCGCGCGGCATGGAAAAGTTGGGCATTCGCTCGCGCGCTGCGCTGGTGCAGTTTGTGCTCACTAACGGGCTGCTGGTTGACGATTTAACCTGACCCGCTTGTCCGAAATTCCCCTACAAACCGCGCCGAAGATACCGACTTTCCCCGACAGCAACTCCTCTTAGCGCTCCTTACAATGTAAAGTAGGAGTCCAATTTGCGCGCCTTAAGCAGGCAGCAGAGAGGGAAAAGTTGATGAGTGACTTGCCGCAAGCAGAACCAAAAGATGTTTCACGTCGAAGTTTTTTAGTGACGCTGTTGGGAACGGCGGGCGCTGCATCTGCGCTTGATGCGCTGGCGCTGCTGGAAACGCAGCCTGAAGTGGCTTTCGCGCGTTATGAAGCCCAGATCGCTGCGGCGCAGGCCGAAGTCGGCGACCTCGCGGCGCTCGATGTGTTAGAGCGGATGCGCATTGAGCTTCAGCGCGCGCTGCGTAAACAGCCATTTGAACGCCGCTGGGTAATGGTGATCGATCTACGCAAGTGCGTAGGCTGCCATGCCTGCACGGTCGGCTGTATTGCCGAAAACAAGCTGCCGCCGGGAGTAGTGTACCGGCCAGTGATTGAGGAGGAAATCGGTACCTATCCGAATGTTGCGCGTCGCTTCGTGCCGCGCCCCTGTATGCAGTGTGATAATCCTCCCTGCGTGCCGGTGTGCCCGGTCGGTGCCACCTACACCGATGAAGAAGGGATCGTCGTGATGAATTACGAGCGCTGCATTGGCTGCCGCTACTGCATCACGGCTTGTCCCTATTCCGCTCGCACGGCTGATTTCGGCTTCACTTACACGGAGCAGATCGAGGCAGAAGGTCTCATCCTCGGCGGTGAGCTCGCAGATGACTACGAGCGTGCCCCTAACTTCGAGTATGGCCGGCAGTACCCGCGCCAAGGGCGTAACTCGCCGGTCGGCAACGCTCGCAAATGCCATTTTTGTCAACACCGCATCCGCGAAGGCCAGCTTCCGGCTTGCGTGACGACCTGCATTGGCCGCGCAACACTATTCGGCGATGCCAATGACCCTGAGAGTCTGGTCGCCCAGTTGATTGCTAGCCCAAACGTGATGCGCTTGCGCGAAGAGCTTGGCACCGAGCCGCGCGTCTATTACTTGACTTAGGAGGGAAGCATGGCACAGGCAGTACGACCTCAGGACGATAATGTGCCCTCGGCGCCGCTGCCAGCATCAGACCGCCCCCGGTTTGAGTGGCGCTGGACGGATATCTTTGTGGTGTTGGGCGTCATCTTGTTGATTTTGGGTGCAGCAGGCATGGCTCAACGGTTAACTGATGGACTCGCGCCGACCAACCTTACCAGTTTTGTGCCGTGGGGATTGTGGGTTGGCTTCTACGATTATCTGGTGTGGATGGAAGTTGGCAGCCTGCTCATTTTCACCACGCTGCTGTACATCGTTCGCGATAAACGCCTGCTCAACGTCAAACCGCAAGTGCTTTTCACGGGCTTCACAGTGATCTTGATGGGTTTGATGCTTGTCCTGCTCGACTTGGGCCGCGCAGAACGGTTTTGGCACGTGTTTTTCTACCCCGATTTTGGCTCTCTGATCACATGGATGGTTTGGCTTCACTCGGCCTACCTGCTGGTGCTCGTGCTCAAACTGGCACTGGTACTATGGGGGGGCGAGCGCAGCGAACGCATCGTGCGGCTGTTGGCTTACCTCAGCCTGCCGATGGGGCTGGCGCTGATCATCGTCAGTGGTTCGATCTTCGGCGTGCTCGCGGCGCGCCCGCTCTGGAATACCGCCAGCTTGCCGCTCATGTTCCTCGTCTCGGCCTTGGCGGCCGGCAGCAGTTTGCTGCTGCTGCAAATTGTCCTCTTTTGGCCCAATAAGCAGTCGGAGGTCTACCACGTGATCGTCCGCCGGATGTCGCTGTTGACCGGCATTCTGCTCATCGCCGGTGTGTTCGCGGCCAGCGTGATCGCGTTCACCATCCTCTATAAAGGCGCAGGTATCCCTGCGCGCGTCGAGGCCCTCAACCTAATCCTCACCGGCCCCTTTTGGTGGAGCTTCTGGATCGTTCATATCTTGCTCGGAGTCTTGATCCCGCTGGTGATCCTATTCTCCATGCCCGGACAGCCGAAACTCGTCGGTATCGCTGCCTTTTTAAGCAGTGTAACCTTCGTCGCTGTGACGCTTAACATCGTCATCCCCGTGCTGGTGACGCCAGAACTGCAAGGGCTGGCAGAGGCTTTTGTCGATCCCAAACTCGATCCGAATTACGTGCCTAATTTGATGGAGTGGATGGTACTCGCCTTTGTTTTTGGCATTGGCAGCACCATCTATGGCTTGGGGCTTCGCTTTCTGCCCCTCAAATCTCATGCACCGGAGGTGAGCCATGAGTGATAACGAAATTGTGATGCAGCCCACGACCCACATGGATGAAGATGCGCAGCAGGGGCTCTCGCGCCGCGCATTCCTCAAAGCGAGTGCTGCTGCTGGTAGTACTGCGGCATTTCTAGGAGCGACGATGGGGTTTAGCCGCCTGCTTGCCGCGCAGGCACAGACTGGCGAGGGTGGCCTCAATTACTACCCGCTGCTAGACCCAACGAACCAAATCTATACGTCCTGTTTGCAGTGCAACACGGGCTGCGGCATCAAGGTCAAGCTGTTGGATGGCATCGCCGTCAAGATCGACGGCAACCCGTACAACCCGATGACACTGCACCCGCACGTTGATTACGAAACCCCGGTCGTTGAGATGGCGACTGCCGAAGGCGCCATTTGCCCCAAAGGCCAATCGGGCTTGCAGACGGTCTACGATCCGTACCGGTTGGTGAGCGTGCTGAAACGCAAACCCGGCACGCCGCGTGGTGGTGGGGAATGGGTGACAATCTCGTTCGAGCAAGCCATTGAGGAGATCGTTGAGGGCGGCGATCTGTTCGGTGAAGGGCCTGTTCCGGGGCTGCGCGACTCGTTCGCGCTGACCGACCCGACGCTGGCGCGCGCAATGGCCGATGCTGTTAAAGCCATCCAAGACGAGAGAGATCCTGAACGAAAACGCGCGCTTGTCGCCGAGTTCCAAGAAACGTTCGCCGATCACCTTGATGTTTTGATCGATCCAGAGCACCCCGATTTAGGGCCAAAGAACAACCAAGTCGTCTTCAATTGGGGACGCTTGAAAGCTGGCCGCAGTGAGTTCTATCGCCGCTGGATCGGGCAGGGTTTTGGCTCGGTCAATGCCCATGGCCATACGACGGTCTGTCAGGGGAGTCTATACTTTGCCGGGATGAGCATGTCGCATCAATATGTCGATGGCAAATGGTCTGGCGGCGGCAAGCTGTACTGGCAGGCAGACCTGCCTAACGCGCGCTTTGCAATCATCGTCGGTTCATCGATTTTCGAAGGGGGCTATGGCCCGCCACTGCGCACCCCGGGCTTGACTGAGAACACCGTTGATCACGGCCTCAAGTTTGTCGTCGTCGACCCGCGCTTCTCGAAGACAGCCGCCAAAGCGTGGAAATGGCTTCCCGCAAAGCCGGGAACTGAGGGCGCGCTGGCCATGGGCTTGATCCGCTGGATCATCGACAATGAGCGTTACGATGCGCAGTATCTTTCAGCGACGAACAAAGCGGCTGCGGATGAGATCGGTGAGCCGACATGGACGGAAGCCGCGTGGCTGGTCAAGCTTGATAGCGAGGGCCGGCCGACCAAGTTTTTGCGCGCCAGTGAGATCGGCCTGCGCGAGCCGGAAGAACGCCCGCTCTCGACCGACCCAGAAAAGACCTACATGTTCGATTACTTCGTCGCGCTGGTCAATGGTGAGCCCGTCCCCGTTGACCCGAATGCAACCGAGCCGGCCGATGCCGTGTTCGGCGACCTGTTGGTGGATACCGAGATCGAGGGCTTCGCGGTCAAATCCGGACTGCAAATCATCGCTGACTCTGCCCGCGAGCACACATTGGAAGAATGGGCGGAAATCTGCGAGATCTCGGTCAACGATCTGCGCGTCATCGCTCGTGAGTTCACTAGCTACGGCAAGCGCGCCGTTGCGGATATCCACCGCGGCGTCTCGCAGCACACCAATGGCTTCTACAACGTTTTTGCTTGGTTCACGCTCAATGCGCTGATCGGCAACTTTGATTGGGCGGGCGGTTTGGTGTGGCCTTCAACGTATAGCGCAACCAGCGGCTTTGCCTCGGTCAGCGATGCTGATCAGAAGATGGTGCCGTTCGGGACGACGATCATTCGCAGCGAACCCTATGAAAAGCATACCCTGTTCCTGCGCGATGGCTATCCGGCTCGGCGCAATTGGTATCCGTTAGCGACCGATATCTACCAAGAGATCGCGCCGTCGATCGGTGATGCTTACCCGTATCCGGTCAAAGCTTTGTTCCTGTATATGGGATCGCCAGTTTATGCGCTGCCGGCCGGGCATACCAACATCGACATCTTGCGCGATCCGCAGAAACTGCCGCTGTTCGTCGCCAGCGACTCGTTCATCGGCGAGACGACGATGTACGCCGATTACATCTTTCCAGATACGATGTATCTGGAGCGCTGGGAGTTTCAGGGGACGCACCCCAACGTCCCGTTCCGCATCCAGCCAGTGCGCACCCCAGCTATTGACCCGCTCGTGCCTGATGTGACGGTATTCGGGCAGGCGATGCCGCTCTCGCTTGAGGCGATGCTGCTTGGTCTGGCCGAACGCCTCGGCTTGCCGGGCTTTGGCGAGAATGGTTTCGGCGAGGGCAAGCCGTTCATGCATCAGGATGACCTGTATATCCGCATGATGGCTAACTTGGCGATCAACCGCGAACCCGTCCCCGACGCTGACGAAGAGGAGATGCGCATCTTCTTGGAAGCGCGGCGGCATCTGCGTCCCAGCGTTTTCGACCCGGAACGCTGGCAGCGCATTGCCGGAGAGCTGTGGCCGAAGGTCGTTTATGTGCTCAACCGTGGCGGCCGCTTCCAGAACTTCAGCGGCGGTTACCGCGAGACGGCAAGAGGGCGTCAACTTGGCAACCGCTTCGGCAAGATGATCAACCTGTATCAAGAGAAGACCTACGACACGCGCAGCAGTATGACCGGCGAGCGACTGTTCGGATACCCGCTTTATATTCCACCCGGGATAAGTTTGCTTGGGGAAAGTATGATTGAGCGCGATTTACAGGCAGGGTTTGATCTGCGGTTGATTACGTATCGCGAGATCGCGCAGACGAAGACGCGAACCATTTCCAATTACTGGCTGCTCGGCGTCTTGCCCGAAAATTTTGTGCTGATGAACGCTGTCGATGTAGAAGCGCGCGGCCTGAATGATGGCGATCAAGTTCGGGTGATCTCACCGACGAACTTAGCCGGTGAGTGGGATCTAGGCAACGGCGGGGTGAAGCCAATGGTGGGTAAGGTTAAAGTGGTTCAGGGCATTGCCCCGAGCGTGATCGCCGTCAGTTTGGGGTTTGGGCACTGGGCCTACGGCAGCCGGCCGTTCACGATCGACGGCGTCACCATCCCAGCCGATGAGCGTCGCGGCCGCGGCCTGCACATCAATGCAGCCATGCGCACCGACCCGCACACGCCGAACACAACGCTGGTCGATCCGGTTGGCGGCAGCGCAGTCTTTTACGACACAATGGTTAGAGTCGAACGAGTCTAAAGCATCGATCTGCATCTGAAGGGGGTAGGGGCGCGATGAGTTCAACCGCGCCCCTATTTTATGAACAGAAGACAAACGTTTCTTTACAATGCAGTTCGCGATCAAACCGGCGGCGAGCTGCGGAAAGCTAACGCGCAAGCCCATTCAAGGCTGCTGCGAGCGCAGCACCCGCCCTGCGCCGCGCAGACAATAAGCGTCGATCGCCGCTGGGATCAGAGCACTGCGCCCATGTTCAAGCGGCCATTCGCCCCCATTCCACAGGATTGCAGCCTCGCCGGCAATGCAGGTCAAGATATGAAAGCGCTGACCCGCAGTGTCTAGCTCAACCTGCGCGGGATTCGCCCCACCAAGCTGATGGAGCGCGGTCTTGAAATAATCCCCTTCCACGAGCGGCACAATCGAGGCGTGGTCTGTCCCAGTATGGACGATCTGAGGCAGCGCTGTCGTCTCGGCGACTGCTAAGCCCTGCTCGATATGCAGCGCGCGCGGCCTGCCATCGAGGCCTACGCGTCCCCAATCGTACAGCCGGTAAGTCGTATCAGAAGATTGTTGGATTTCATAGATGAGTAGCCCCGGCCCCAGCGCATGGATCGTCCCCGCGCGGACATAGAGCACGTCACCAGTTTCAACTGCGGCATAGACCAGCAGTTCCTCTAACCGATTAGCGTGGATGGCTGCTTCGATCGTCTCGCGGTCGCTGCCCGGGCGCACGCCGATCACCAGCTGCGCGCCCGGCTCAGCCTCAATGACATACCAAGCTTCAGTTTTGCCGCGCGGTTCACCCTCCAGCTGAGCTGCCTGCGCGTCGTTAGGGTGCACTTGTACTGAAAGCCAATCGTTTGCGTCGATCAACTTAGCCAGCAGTGGCATGCCTTTCGCGGGATCATTGGCGGGGCCTACTAGCGCCGTGCCATATGTCGCCAGCACAGCGCCGATCGTCTGGCCAGCGAGCGGGCCGTCGGCAACGCGCGCGCTGTCGTGCATCTCCCAAGACTCGCCGTAAGGGTCGTCAGTCGGTAGGGTTTTGCCGAGCAGCGTCGCCAGCCGCCTGCCGCCCCAGACGCGCGTGTGCAGTGCCGGCTCCAGCCGCAACGGGTAAAGCGGGATGAGAGCCATCAGTTTCACTCCTCGGCTGTCATCAGAACTTGGTGAGATGATACCACGTCGCGCCGCGTGACATAGCACTTCAGCTGCGTTAGAATTTCGCCATTCAGAAGCAGATGATTGCATGATCATGGAACTGAAAGCCAATCAATTTACGCAGTCGGCGCTCATCGCGCTAGAAGATATCACGCTGCAAACCGCCTTAGAGCGCGGCACGGGCAATGCTGACGGCCGGCGCCGTATGGTCATGGGCGAGCTGGCGCATGCGGATGCCCTGCGACAGCAAGGCAGGGCGGCTCGGTTGCGGGCGCTGCACGATCTACCGGAACTGCTTGAGCAGATGGAGGCGAACGTTGTCGCCAATGGTGGCCATGTCCTATGGGCGGCCGATGGGGAGGAAGCCAACCGCCATGTGATCGAAATCTGCCGGCGGCATGGCCTCAAGCGAGGCGTCAAAAGTAAAAGCATGGCAACCGAGGAGATCAACCTGCTGGCTGCCCTCAAAGCGAACGGTATCGAGATGATCGAGACGGATCTGGGCGAATATATCGTGCAGATCAACGAGAGCCATCCCAGCCACATCATCATGCCAGTCATGCACATGACCAAAGAGCAGATCCGCGATCTGTTCATGGAAAAGCTGGGTATGCCCTATACTGACGATGCTGCCGAGATGACAGCCTTCATTCGAGCGCGCCTGCGTCAAGAATATCTTCACGCAGATTTCGGCATGAGTGGCGGTAATTTCATGATTGCCGAGACCGGCACAGTCGTCATCGTTACCAACGAGGGCAACGGCCGCTTATCCACTGGCCTGCCGCCCGTCCATATCGCCGTAGTCGGCATCGAAAAGATCGTTCCCACATGGGAAGACTTCGCTACCTTGATCCAGCTTTTGCCCCGCAGCGCCACTGGCCAGCGCATGACCGTTTACGTCAATGGGTTCAGCGGCCCGGCGCGCACAGGCGACCCGGATGGCCCGAAACACTTTTATCTCATTTTGCTCGATAACGGCCGCAGCGAGATTTATGCTAGCGAGTATGCCGAGGCGCTCGCCTGCATTCGCTGTGGAGCATGTTTGAACGCCTGCCCGGTCTATCAGAACGTGGGCGGTCACAGTTATGGTTGGGTGTATCCCGGGCCAATCGGAGCGATCGTGACGCCGCTATTGAAGGGCAAAGAAAATGCCGCGCCGCTGCCGTTTGCCAGCAGCTTGTGCGGTGCTTGCAAAACCGCCTGTCCGGTCGATATTAACATCCCTGATATGCTGCTGGCGCTGCGTCGCGATCTCCAGCCCACTCAGGATCCACTGTGGCAGCTTGGCATGAAAGCTTTTAGTTTTGGCTTCAGCCATCCGCTGCTTTACGAGATGGCCGGCCGCGCGGCGAGCAAAGCATCGGCCGCAGCATTAGAGGCCCTCGGAAGCCCTAGCAAAGTCGCGCAGGCGCTAAACCAGCTTCCTAAGCCGTTTAGTGGTTGGACGCAAAACCGCGATTTTCCGCCGTTCGCGCCGCAGTCTTTTCATGATTGGTGGCGCGCTAATCGCGGCGAACAGAATGCGCAGCGAACTTAATCACGCGCTGCGCGGCGGCGGGCTTCCTCGGCGCGCATGAGCTCTTCCAAAGAGACTATTTCGCCGTCTTCGCTGAGCGATGCTTCGTCGTTTGGGCGCGGGTGATCCGCGTGCGAAGTGCGTTTTGGCTTCTCGTAGTCGCTCATCAAGTCGAGAACTTGTTCGCTCAGCACCTGTTGAACTACGCGCGAGCGCAGCGAGCTATCTGCCGCGCCGCTGTCAAGCAGCACGCCGACGCCCTGATAGACGACCGAAATGAACCAGCCGACGCCGAAGAGGATCAGGCTCGCCAAAAGCGGGCCTCTGGCGAGCGCATCACGGGACAGCGGGTCGCCGAGGATCACGATCATGCTGATGATAAAGAAGAGTGAAAAGAGAAATGCGCTGACGGCAAAAAAGACACGTCGGATTTTGCGCTTCTCTTTTGCCATGTTCTCGGTGACGCGCTGCTCAAACTGATGCCTGTCGATCATGCTGTACCCTCCGATCAACGGATGTCAATAGCCGGTAACCCCTCGAAGGGCGCGAGACGTTCTAGCGGCAGACCAATAATTCGAGACTCGCCGCGTGGGTCGAGCGCCAGCGTGGTGAAAGAAAGTATCCGGTCGGCAAAGGGATTGACGCGCGGCGAAATCTCGATCAGGTTAGTGAGCAGCGTGGCGCGGGTGACGAGCAGCAGGATGCAGGCCTCTACAAAAACCCATCCCTCTCGGCTATAAGGAAAGGTCAGGATGGTTTGTGGTTTGAAGATGGACTTGATCTGCTGCGCTTCGCGGTGCTTCTTGACTAGCAGCTGCCAATCGCGCGATATCAACTTATCTTCCGCGGCTTTGACGATCGAACTGGGGAGTTCGTACAAACGAGCCCGCAAATCGCGTTCGGCCGCTTCCGGAGTCATAAGTTGAATCGCGACTCGGCGGATTCCGCCTCGCCCGAGTTCATCGCGCAGATCGGTCATCGTCATCGTGCAAACGGCGACTTCGCCGCTAGCGATCGAAAAAACCTTGAGTGAACGGGCATCTGCAAAGACGGCTTCACCCCAGCCCTGCCCACGCGGCATCGCCTCGCGCCACAGCGCTTTGAGCGTGTTCGCGTCGATGCCGTCGGTCGGCGTGGTGAAGTTATAGCCGCGCCGGCGGCCATCCAACACGTAATCGATCGTCAGCTCGCGCATGGCGCGTTCAGTTTGCGCGCTGGCGCGGCCGCGGGCGGATCGCATTGAAAAAGGTTTGCAGCGCGCTGTCGACGCCGACGCCGTGGATCACGCTGGTCGAATGGATCCATGTTTGGTAGCCCAGCCGTTCAGCTTGGTTGCGCAGCCGTTTGATCTCATTGCTGTACTGCGCCATTAGCTTATCGAGGGACTGATCATCCTGCCACAAATCTGATTTGTTGACCAGCAGCAGAAATGCCTTCAAGTTGTTGCGCGCTTCGGCTTCTTCTTCAATCAAGTTCATGATGAAATTGAGCGCATCTTTGTGATTGAGGACGTCAGTGTGGTCGATCATGAACACAATGCCGCGCGGGCGCGCCTCGCGGAATAGCTCAACCCAGTCGGTTTCCCACATGTCATACTCGCCGCCGACATCGCGTATTGGTTTAAGGCGCATATTTTCCATGCCCACCTGCGCGCTGAACGTGCCGACGCGATCGCCGCCCGGCGGCGTCGGCTCCGGATTGAAGCCTTCCAAGCGCGAGACATTCGTGCGCATCCACTCGATCAAAGTCGTTTTGCCGGTTTGCCGCGCGCCCAAAACGATGAACGGCAGACCGAACACTTTCACGTAAACGAAGTCATAGATGGTATCGGCACCTCGGCTGAGCGTATTGACGAAATCGCTGCCGATCGTACCAAATACTGCGCTGAAAATGCGCTCGATCAGGGTGGTCATGGCTGGCCTTTCCACGGTTGCTTTTGCATATACCTATATATACGCGCACTGCGCCAAAAAGTGGCGCTCCATGCCTGCGCTTTTTTAGTCAATGGCTGAGGTTTGCAAAATGCCAGATCTCTATTCGCGTGATCTGTTCTGAACGCGCTCATTAAGGTGATACAACAGAAGAAGGGCCGGCGGTTTGTGTTTAAAAACTCACCTTTCATTAAAGCTAAAACAGCATTAGTTTCCAGAATCATTAGCATTTACATAACTAATTTTTTAAACCGTCTCATTACTCTCTCAGTGTACGGCTAAATCTTTTGCCGTGCTAGTTTATGAGGAGATATAGAATGAAGAAACTTGTACTGTTGTTCGGGGCATTAGCGCTGATGGTAGCGCTAATGCCGATCGCGGCGCAGGAGGAAACCCTGCCCACAGGTAACGTAATCTTCTTCCACCCCGATGGCTTTGGTCTCAATCACTGGAACGCAACCCGCATGTACTACTATGGCCCAGACGGAGTTCTGAACTGGGACCGCCTACCCGAGATGGCGATCTATCGTGGTCACATGACGGATCGCCTTGTTGGCACCTCCAACGGCGGCGCGACGGTGCATGCCTTCGGCTACAGAGTTCTAGGTCCGGGCAGCTTTGGTTTGGATGGCGGCATCGATCCTGAAGAGCCAGGTTCAGACGGTCGTTCAATCCTCGCGCTTAGCGGTTTCCCGGGCAGCATTGCCCGCGAGGCTCTCAGCGCCGGTCATCCGGTTGGTATGGTCAATGACGGCGATCTGCCCGAGCCGGGCACGGGCGCATTTTTCGCGGAAATCGGCGATCGCAACCTGAGCAATGAAATCGCTGCTCAATTCATCGATGGTCGTCCCGGTTTTGAGGGCGAGCCGCGTCCCATTGTTATGCTTGGGGGTGGCGAAGGCTTCTTTCTCCCGCGCGAAGCTGAGATGTGCGGCGAGGAGATCACGCTCGACTGCTACATTCACGTCGATCAGGTCAATGGTCGCGGCCCTGACCGCACCGATGGCCGTAACTTGCTGCGCGAAGCGGCTGACCTAGGCTATATCGTGATCCGTACTCGTGACGAATTCGACGCCCTGTGGGCGGATATTCAAGCGGATCCAGAGTTCATCCCAATGGTACTTGGTCTGTTCGCCCGCGACGACATTTTTAATGACACGACGGAAGAACGCATCATCGCGCTGGGCTTGGTGGATGACAGCATGGCTGGCACGAAAGATGGCCGCTTGATCTTGTGGGGAAGCCTGCCGGGCACGCGTGGCTTTAACCCGCCAACCCCTGCCGAAATGAACATGATGGCGTTGGAAATTCTACGCCGCGAGAGCGAAAGGGTGGGGCTGCCTTTCCTGCTCATCTCTGAAGTTGAAAGCGCCGATAACCTACCCAACAACGCGAATGCCATCGGTACTTTGCGCGCAGGCAAGTATGCTGATGATGCCATCGGTGTGTTTATCGACTTTATTGACGTCAATCCTAACACGATGCTGCTGGTAGCTGCCGACAGTGACGCTGGTGGGATGCAGGTTTTTAGCCCCCCGCCGCAGAGTGGTGGCCGTGTAACGACTAGCACTGGCAACCCGACCGGCATTGGCTTCAACATCGGCTTCCCGCTGGATGGTATCGAGGGCCAAAACACAGCGCCGTTTGTGGCTGCGCCGGATGCGTTCGGCCGAGAAATTGAGTTTGCTATCGGCTGGACCGGCACAAATGACGTAGCGGGCGGAATCGTTAGCCGCGCGATAGGCTTGAACAGCGAATTGCTGCGCACGGAGTTCAGCACTCGCTTCGATAACACAGACGTATATCGTCTTCTGTATGCCACGCTGTTTGGCCGTCTGCTGCCTGAGTCAGTGGGTTTGGCGGCGCCTGACCGCTAGTCATCTGAATCTATCACCATGGCAACAATCGTCCTCAGCTAGTCTTTTCTAGCTGAGGACGATGCCGTCCATAAGCAAAGCGCAGAGGCGGCATCTTGCAGTACGGAAGATAGGCATGGCATGAGTTATCGCCGGATGATCGGTGCGCTGCCGCGGTCTATCTAATGGACTTTGGGCTTTAGTGACTGCACAGCACGAGGACTTCTGTGCTCGATTAATGGGATGAGGGGATAGATAGGAATAGGGACTAGAGGAAAGCCGAACCCGTTCAGAGATTTGTGGGCAGTATAGGACTCGAACCTATAACCTTCTCGACGTCAACGAGACGCTCTGCCAGTTGAGCTAACTGCCCATTGCTTATGCTAAGAGTATAGCCAATTCTGGTATCTTTGCAAGGTCGAAATCGCAGCGTGAGGCGCTCAGCCGCCGGCTGAGATCGATAGTCTCAGCCGGCAAGTTCTCATTTTCAGTGAGCTGGCGGCTGCTCGCGTTCTGGTAAGTCGCTACCGGCCAGCTCATCGATGACGAAATTGGGCGAAGTGAGGATGCGATGGACTGGACACTTACCGGCGATCTCAAGCAGACGTTCGCGCTGCTCGCTGCTGAGCGGGCCGTGGAATTCGATGCGCTGGCGAAACTCGTTCACGAAGTCGGCTTCGCCGCTATAGGCAGGATAATCGTCAGCTTTAAAACGTTCGTTGCTCAGGTTCACAGTCACCCCCTCAAGCGGCCAGCCTTTGCGGTCGGCATACAGCTTAGCCGTGATGGCCGCACAAGCTCCCAGTGAGGCGAGCAGCAGTTCGACCGGCGTCGGCCCAGCGTCGGTCCCGCCCTCGCTGGCCGGCTCGTCAGCGATGATGGTGTGGTCTCGCAGGTGGATGACTGTTTTATAATTGCCTTGCAGTTGAACAGAAGCTTTGGGCATGTAAGCTCTCCCTACAGGAACCCTCTTGTAACATCCAATAGACGGATCGAGACAGGGAGAACTTACGGGTTCCCATCAGGATCGCGCTGGGCGCAAGCGGCGCAGCCGTTGATATTGTGGTTTGCCTTGCAGCTCGCGCCAGCGTGCTTCGCTTCCATCGGTGTGCCACTCAACAACGGTGCGGCCGTCGCTGTCTTGGTACATCAGCGTGGGGCGCATCATTAAAACTTGGCGCATCACGCCGATCAACTCTTTGCTCTCCTCGCCGGTTCGCAGGATGAAATATTTGCCGGGCTGCCACTCGAAAGAGACGGGCATCTCATTCTGCCACAGACCCTCCATCTTGATCGGCGGCTCTGCCTGTGTACAGATCATATGAATGTTAGAGAGACGGTGCTTCCACAGCGTGTGGTTCACGCGTTCTTCGATGAAATAAGGACGTGCCGTGGGCGTAGAGTAAAACCACGTTCGCGAGTCGGTTGCCATTGTGAAGTCCTCCGAGGTCAACAGCGCCAGCCGGAATGCGCTAAGTGTACTCAAATTCAGATGGCCTCACCAGAAGGCGATGCCATCAAAGGGGGCGAAATTCGCCGGTTTGCCCTGTGCGTGCCGCGCCGCGTGCCGCGCGCAGCTCGGCGCGATAGCGCGGCCGCAGCACCGTCAAATATACCAGCATCCCCAGCGCGATCATGATGCAGACGACCACTGCGGCGCCGAACAGTCCCAGCGCCACCCGCCCGACCTGTTCGCGCTCGCCCAGCACGATCGGCAGGCCGAACAACCCGGGAGCGCGCTCCGGCGCGGGCAGCGTGAAATCGATACGCTGCGCGCCAAACTCGACTACCGTCGGCACGCCGCCCGCTTCGACCGTGCGCGTCACTTCATTCTGGGTGGTCGCTTCAAATTCAGGGCTGGTGATGAGGGCGGTGTAAGTGCCTGGCTCGAGGTCAAAGAAGCCGATCAAACCTTGAGCGGCGTTGGGCGAGTCGTCGAGCAGCGCCGTTTGAATGATCACGCCTTCGGCATCGCGCAGGTGAACAGCAATGCCGCTCATGAGCAGCGGCTCGCCCGAGTCGCGCACGCCGTTGCCATTGCGATCCTCAAAAGCGCGCACCCAGAATTGGGCGCTGCCCTGCGCTGATAGCGCAGCTCCCGCTAGCGCGGCGCTGACTGCTGCGCACACGATGAGGAACCATGCTCGCCAGTGTCGTGCCATCGTCATTTCCTCCAGCACATCATCGCTGGCGCAGCACCAGCGATGCGCCCATGCCGATGACCAGCACTGCGCCTGCTGCACCGAGTACGATTAGACCGAGATTATCCGTCACCGGGCTGCCGGCAGCCAATGTGACCGCTTCAGCGGATTCTTCATTTGCAGTCGCGACCGCGGCCTCATCTAGAGAGGGTGGCGGTGGCAGGACGAAACCTTGAGCAGCGCCGAACGCGAGGTTGATGTTGACGCCCGGCAGGGCGCGCACGCGCAGTTGATCGGGCGTGGTCATGCCATAGCCATCTGGAGCGCTGGCAGAGAGCGTGTAATCGCCCGGCGTCAGCTCGACAAAACAGTACGGTTCGCGCGTGCCATCCGTCTCGTAAACTTCGATGATGCTGTTTGCCGCGTGTAGGGCCAATGTGCCGCCGGCCAACAGCGGCTCACCGACTTCCTGCAAGCGATTTTGATTGATGTCGTTAAACAGTAGCGCGCAGATGACCGCGCTACCCGCCGCAGGGTCGATGGCTGGCAGTACTGTCCCTGAGGCGATCGAGACGACGGGCGCGGGCGGTGCGTCTTCCATGGAGATCGCTGGTTCATCATCGTCTACTGCTTCAAACAAGTCGGCGACAGCCTCCAGCTCCATTTCCTCCACAGTTTCGCCGTCAACCTCTTCATCGATCGAATCGACAGTCGTCTCCTCTTCCGTTACAAGTGCATCGGGCAGCGTCTCACCGCTCGCTTCAAGTTCCTGAGTTTGCTCGCTCGCCGCTGGTGTTTCTCCTTCTAGTGCGGGTTCCGCCGGGCGGATGACCAGCTCCTGTCCGACTTGGATCAGGCGCGGGTTACGAATGTTGTTCAATTCGATGAGTTCGGTGCGCGTCACACCATAGGCGACCGCGATGCTGTCCACCGTGTCGCCGGGCTGCACCACATGTACGATCGATCCATCTGGACGCGGCGGCTGCGGGCGCACAAACCCAACCTCAGCTGGCGGTGGGGGCGGGGGCGGCACAGGGGCAGCAGGATCGTTGGTTGTGCCGGCTGCTGGCGGAGCGCCGGTCCCGCCGCTGGCGATCAACGAAGCATCATCCCAATAAACGTTGTTGATCTCGCTCGGCCATGTTTGCGATGTATAGAGAAACAGCGTCACCGTGCCGCCTGCTGCTGTGGTAGAGACGGTCATCTGCCCCCATTGGTCATGGGGGGCGGCGCTGGCCGACCAGACCACGCTGCCAGCGAGGGGGTTAGTGCCGCCGTTCGGGTCGATGCCGACGCGGGTGAACGCGCCGGATTCGGGCGACGACCCGCAGTTGTCGAAGCCCTCAGGGATGTTGCACGTCCGCAAGTAAGCGAACGCGCTGCCGGTCACCGTCGCGCCAGCCGGAACTGCGACCTGCTGGTAGATCGCTGCGGTGAAAGTGGCAAACCCTTTGTTGAAGTTGAAGGCCCGCGCGCCGCTGCGCGGGTTAGGTCCGGGGCCGTTGTGGGGAAACGCGACCGGAGGCAGGTTCATCCAGCTTTCGGTACGCGGTGTTTCGGTGAACCATAGGCCCCATGCAGCCGGGATATTCAGGTCAGGACGACCGCGCCCCGTATACTCACCTTCGAACCCTGGGTCTTGCAAGAGATTGCCGTCTTGCGCGGCGACCGGCGCGGCGGCCAGTGCTAAGAGCACCGTGAGGAGCAGGACAAAGGTCCGTCGCTGCATCATATCCACTACTCGATATCTTCATAACAAAAAGCAGGCGCATCATTGTTTAACATGACGAAACCCGGCGCCCACGATTGGCGATTATAGCATGACGGCTTACGCAGTCAATTGCAGGCGATGAACGGCGGTCAGACGCAGGTTAAGCATTGAGCACTTCGAGCAGCGCGTCGTGCAGCCGACCATTGCTCGCGACGACCTGCTCGCCGCTATACAAGCGCTCGCTGCCGCCGCTGTAATCGCTGATGCGTCCGCCGGCTTCCGCCACCAGCAGCAGGCCGGCGAGACAGTCCCACGAGTGAATGTACTTTTCCCAGAAGGCATCGAGCCGGCCTGCGGCGACATAAGCCAGCTCTAGCGCCGCCGACCCTAACCGGCGCAGGCCACGTACACGCATTAACATGGCGCCCCACTGCGCCAAGTTGTTGTCTGGGGTGATGTGCCGGTTATAGCTGAACCCGGTCGAGACGACAGCGCGTTCCAGCGTCTCGGTCGTCGTCACGTGGATCGGGCTGCCGTTCAGCGTCGCGCCCAAACCGCGCCCCGCGCTGAACAATTCACGAGCAACCGGATCGTAAACTACGCCGATAAGAGGCTGAAGCGCTTGGTCAGCCAGCGCGAGGCTAACACAAAAAAACGGCAAGCCGATGGTAAAGTTGGTTGTCCCATCAATTGGATCAATGTGCCACTGCCAGCCATGGGTTTCGTTTTGCCCGTGCGCGTTGGCGGGGAGCAGGCCGCTCTCTTCGGTTATGATCGCGATATCAGGGGTTAGTTGCCGCAGGCCGGCAACGATCACCTTTTCAGCCGCAGTATCACCCTCGGTCACCACATCGAACACGCTGGTCTTGGTTGTTTCTTGGTGGGGTTGGTTGAGGTAGTCAAGGATCGTTTCGCCAGCCCGAATGGCGATCTGCTCGGCTGCTTGACGAATAGCGGCAAGGTCCACAGGCGCGCTCCATGGATAGATGAAAGGATAGATGAAAGGCAAGCGACAAAAAAGCCATCGATACGGCGATTGATACCGCGTTAACCGCGATCGTGCTAGTGCCAATAAAAACGACCCATCATCATGGGTCGAAAGATAGCGTCGTGCTCTCGCTCTCGATGAGAACGTATCCTGCCGGTGGCGACAGATGATCACAATATCTAGTTATTTGTGGTTAGTGGTAGATGAAGTCGTCGGCCGCTTAAAACCCCCAAGCGGATGATTACACATCGAGCGCTGATCTTCAGGAGACAGTGGAGACTGCGCTCGCCTGCTTCCCTTTCGGTCCTTCAGTGATCTCGAATTCGACCTGATCGCCAGCCTCCAACTTGCGGTAGCCGGTCGACTGGATCGCCGAGTAGTGGACGAACACGTCGGGGCCATTGTCTGGCGTGATGAAGCCGTAGCCTTTCTCGGCGCTAAACCACTTCACCACACCACGAATGCGTTGTGCCATTGCCCAAAAACTCCATCAACTGCTAATTATGGAACGAGATTTAGCCCGGCAACTTCGCCGAAATCACCACTGAGGACAGCTTCAGAGGAAATCGGTTCGTGTCGAGAGCTAACGCAAGAATAGGCAGATTCTTGTCTGTTGTCAAGCACTACGAATTGAGTGAGCTTACAGCATTCTCAGAGATTTGTAATGAAAGCTGGTGTCACGGCTACGCGCGAAGGAACAGCGCGATTGCGTCGATGAAATAACTGTGCGGCGCGAGATCGACAGGCTGAACGATGTGCAGCCTGTAGCCCGCTTGTGCCAGTTTGCGGCTCTCTCTAGCAAGCGAGACGGGGTCATCGCTGACATAGGCGATCCGTTCCACGCCAAGCTGGCTCAGCCGCGTGATGATCGCTGGGCTAAGTCCAGCCCGCGGCGGGTCAACGACCGCCGCCGCGTAGGTCTCGTTGAGTGCTTGCAGCACGTCCACCACGCCGCCTTCGATGATGTCGATATGGTCAAAATTGCTGAGATTGTCATCCGCATCGGTCACTGCGGGAGGGTAGCTCTCGACCAACGTCACTAAGCTTGCCTGCGGGGCCAGCGCCGCGCTGAACAAGCCGACGCCGGCATACAGGTCGAGCACATGCTCGCTGCCCTTAAGCTCCAGCAAATCGACAGCTGTCTTGGTCAGCACGCCGAGCTGGGCGATATGCGGGCGGATGAACGCGCCAGCTGTCACGCGAAAACTGCGGCCGCCAATGACATAGCGCGCGTGCGAGTCGCCGATCAGGTTGACGGGTTCATGGTCGGGCAAAATCAGGTTGACGCTGGCTTGCAGCTCGGTTTCTAGCTCAGGCGCTTCCTCCTGTGCCATATAAAGGGTGAGCAGCGGCGCTCCGTCGCCGTCAATTTGCAGGACGATCCGGCTGATCGCGTTTCGAAGTGAGCTGAAGTCGAGATCGAGCGCTTCCATGAGCACGATCAAATTGGGATGCAGCAGCGCGCAATCGTCGATCGCGATGCTGCCGGCGCCGCTGCGAGCGGGCAGCTCCAGCCGTCCATCCACGCCGATCGTGAAAGATGTATGATGCAGATAACCCCATGTTTGTGGAGCAGGGAGAACCGGCCGCACTGTGACATCGCGCAGCCGGCCGATGCGCTCGAGCTGATCGGCCAGCACATCCTGCTTGATCAAGAGCTGCGCGTCATAAGCGATATGCTGCCAGTGGCAGCGAAAGCAGCCGCGAGGTCCAAAAGCCGGGCACACTGGAAACACGCGGTCAGCAGAGGCTTCCAGCAAGCGTTCGCCCTCAGCGAAAATCGTGCTGCCCTGCGTGAGCATAGCACGCACTTCGACGCGCTCGCCCGGGATGGTAAACGGCACAAAGACCGTGCTGCGACCATGCCGGCCGATGCCGCTGCCCCCATGGGCCATGGCTTCGATCGTCACCGTGATCGTCTCTCGTTTAGGCACCACCGCAGCCTCGCTTCCGCTCTACGCTGTGATCATTGTCGCCCGAACGGACGTCATGCGCTAGCGTTCGTTCGGGCAGAGGCCGCTCACTGCACGCTCACTGCACAAGGAAGCTCACGCTGTACGGCGGTTGAACGTAGTTGCCGTCATTGCCAACGATGACGAGCTGGAGCTGATAGCTACCGGGTTCCAGCGCCGCCAGATTTTCCAGCACACCATTGACGACGCTGTTGTAATGGATATCGCCGATGGTACGCCACTCTGGGAACGGCCCGCCCATGATCTCAACCTTGTAGTACCATGCCTGTTCCGGCGTAAACTGTGCCGTGCCCACGATCGGGATCGGGCCGCTGACCACCTGCCCATTAGCCGGTTGGCTGATGAACGCGGTGACGAACGTCGGGCCGCCCGTGGCGGAGAGGAGTTCTGGCGAGCAGGCGATAGTCGGCAAGAAGGCCAATCCCTGCGCGCGCGCATACTGCTCAGCGCGGACTGCATCTTCTGGCACGGGCGGCGGCGCGATGAACAACTGCTCTCGCGCTGCAGGGGCGCTAGCCGCCAGCTCAACTGGAACTTGGCAGTGGAGCGGGGGCGGCGGCTGCGGCTGGCCGGGGGCAACGGCGAATACGATCCCCTGTGCGACCGTTGGCGGGATCGGGTGAACGAGCACGCGGAAAACGCCCGGCTCCACTTCACGCAGCCACGGGCCCGAAGGCGGCGGCTGGTCAGGGGTCGGGTTCGGGGCTGGCGGGAAATATAGCCCGCCGTTACCGTCGGGAATGCCAGCCGGGCTGTCCAACAACCATTCGTTGACCGTGCTGGTGCATTCGGTCGCTGGTTCACGCAGGGCGCTTAAACGGCACAGCGCGCGCAGGGTCATGCCGCCCGGCGAGTCGAGCCGGTCCGGTAGTAGGCTGCCATCGATAGCAAATTTAGCCAGCAGGTTCTGGTTGTTATAAATTCCAGTCAAGACGCCGTTCCAGATCGGCGCCGCGCCCATCAACCCGCTGACGTTGACCATCGGCTCGCCGCGGCTGTTCCCCACCCACACGCCGACCGCGACGTTGCGCGTATAGCCAACCGTCCAATTGTCACGGAAATCGTCGGTCGTTCCGGTTTTGACGGCGGCGGGGATCGCTCCCGTATTGAGCGGGCTGTTGGCTCCCATCGCTGGCGTGCGTGCGACGTTGTCGCTGAGGATGTCGCCGATTAAAAAGGCGATGCGCGGGTCGAGCACCTGCGTACCCAGATTATCGCGGAACACCGTCCGCTCGGTTGAGCGACCGCGCGGGCAGCCGTTCGCATATTCGTAAATAATGCGATCTTCGTTATCGAGCACGCAGCGGATGGCTGTCGTCGGCACGTAGGCCCCGCCATTAGCAAATACGCTGTAAGCGCGCGTCAGTTCGAGCAGCGTCATTTCGCCGCCGCCAAGCGTCAACGAGAGGCCGTAGCGCGAAGCGTCATCGCTAAGGCTGGTGACGCCAAAGCGCCGGAACAGGGCGAGGAGGTTATCGACGCCGATCTGTCGCAACGTTTGCACAGCGGGCACGTTGTAGCTGTTGGCGAGGGCATCGCGCATGCGCACCGGGCCATGGAACGTGCGGTCATAGTTGACCGGACGGTAGTCGCCGATTTGCGTCTCTGTATCCCAGATGACATCGCCCGGCGTCATGCCCTGTTCGATGGCGGCCGAATAGGTGAACGCCTTAACAGTGCTGCCGGGCTGGCGCTGCGCGATCGTCACGTTGACGCGACCGTCGATGGCTTCGTTGTTGTAATCAATACTGCCGACCATGGCCATGATCTCGCCCGTGATCGGCTGTAAGACGAGGACAGCGGCATTTGAGACGCGGTTGGCTGCCAGACCGGCCACTTGTTCGCGTGCGATGCGCTGCGCCAGATCGTGGATCTGTAGATCGACCGTCGTGTAAACGCGCAAGCCGCCGCGCGCGATCTGTTCCGGCAAATAGCCGATCTCAGACATAAGGGCTTCAAGTTCCTGCCGGGCGTAGACGGTGAAATGGGGCGCGCGCAGCGGCGCTTCGGGCGGCACGATTGAGTAGCCTTCGCGCAGGGCTTCGTTGCGCTGCTCGTTGGTGATGAAGCCCACCTGCACCATTCGGTCGAGCACCAGCCGCCAGCGCGCTTCAACGGCCTGCTGAATGCGCGGGTCTTGATTGAACGGATCGAGGTTGGCTGGGGCTTGCGGCAGCCCGGCCAACAACGCCGCTTCGCCCAAAGTCAGTTCGCCCACGCTTTTATTGAAGAAGGTCTGGGCGGCGGCTTCGGCCCCATAGGCGAGATTGCCGTAGTAAATCTCGTTGAGATACATCGCCAGCACATCTTCAGCGCTCATGCGCTGGCGCAGTAAAAAGGCGAGCAGGATTTCCTCGATTTTGCGCTGAACGCTGCGTTCGGCGCGATAATCGAAATCGAACAACACGTTGCGAACGAGCTGCTGCGTGATCGTGCTGCCGCCAGTGCTGCCTTCGGCCAGCCCGATAAACTGCAAGAACGCGCGCAAGGTCGCTTGAACCTCAAACCCGGGGTTGGTGAAAAACGTATCGTCCTCAATTGCGATCGTGGCGAGGATCAACTCCCGCGGGAATTGGTCATAACTTACGTTGACGCGGCGGCCTTCGCTGAATGCCTCAAAAAGCAGCGTGCCATTGCGATCGTAGAAGAACGTGCTTTGAAAGTTGTCGTAAGTCTCAACACGGTCAACCTGCTCCTGCAAGCTCGCTTCGAGGCGTGCTCCCAGCGTCGCCGTCAGGAATAAGGTGACCAGCGTCAACCCGCCGCAGAAGGTAGCCATTAGTCCCGCGAATACCATGAAACAGCCCGGCGTACAGCCGAGGATGCGGCGTGGGCGCTTGAAGCGCTGCGGCAGCCCGGGTCGGCCGGGGATATTCGGCCTTGCGCCAGGAACGCCCCCAGCCGGCTGAGTGTATTGGTATTGGGGCGGCGGCGGCATAGGCTGGGTAAACTGCGGCCCCGGGATCGCGGGAGGCGGCGCCGAACGCTGCGGCGGCCGGTAGGCGGCGTGCTGCTCTCCGGGTACGTGCACCATGGTATGTTGAAACGGCACAATATGCGGCACGGTTTGTCCGCTGTCTATTGCTGGCGGCCGGTCGGGCGCCAGCTGCCCGCGCCCAGTTTCAAAGTCTGGGTTTGGATCAAGACCGCCGCTGCCCGGCAGTGTTCGTTTGGCGTCAAAATCATCCTCTGCAAGCGGGGCCGCCCTTTCCTGCGTTTGAATAGGCATCGTCGGCAGGTCGTGGACGTCCAGCGCTGTGACAGACAAGTCCGCCGGCGTCTCCGAGGCTGGGCGCGCTTGCGCATCAAGGATCAAAGGCTCTGTGTCATCACCTGCATCGTCGTCAAAAAGCGGTTCGAGTTCAGGTGGCAGCGGCTTATCTTCGGGCATTCACTAAGTTCCCCTGTTTGAGCATGTCAAATCATTGTAGCAGAGTCATCCCTCTGCATACATGGCGTATGCTCAACGACTGCAAGGCGATCGCGTTGGGCTGCCGTCAGGAAGTCTAGGCGATCGGGCAAAGCCTCATGCAGATACCGGCAGATACGCTATACTGGAAGAGTATTGAAATGAGCTTCGAGGATCGCGTGATTGAGGGTGTCAGTGAGTGATGGGCGATAACGGCATCCCTTATCCATCGGGTGTAGCGCGCAGCCTGCTGCGTTTTCCCTTGCTGCTTTATCGTCTAGGGCTGGGCGGGCTGGCCAACGCCGCTCATATCCTCATCCTAACGACGCAGGGCCGCACCACTGGCCTGCCGCGGCATACCCCGATCGAATATCGCCAGCACGGCAGCAAGGTTTATGTGATATCTGCGTGGGGAACGCAGCCGCATTGGGTGCGCAACTTGCTCGCGAACCCGCAAGTCACGATTCAGATGGGCCGTCGTCGCTTCAGTGCGCGCGCTGAATTGATCGCCAACCCCGGCGAAGCGCTGCGCGTTTTGCATCTTTTTCGCCGCCGCGCGCCCGTCATCTACGATGCGTTGATCGCGCGGATGAGCGCTCGAGAGAAAGTCACTGCACGAACCATGCCGGAAGTGACCGATCGCTTCACCATCGTGCGTTTCCTGCCGCTGCCTGATGCCGGGTCGCCAGCGCCGCTGCCCATGAATTTAATCTGGGTATGGCCGGCGCTGCTGCTCGCTGGCACTACCGTCACAGTGTTAGTTACGCTAGCGCGCACGCGGCGTACTGATGATGATGAATAGGCGCATCAACCGGCCAGCGCTTCAATGATGAAATCACTAAAACCCTGAACTTCTGCTCAAATGACTGCATCATCGTCGTCCCCCGAGCTTGAACCTAAGCCGGCGAACCGGTTTATGGGCATGTTCCTCAACCTTCGACGAATCTGGCAGCTTCACCCGCCGCTCGTACTCGCTGTCAAGGCATCGCGCGAGCACTGCCTGCAAACGCTGATCACCGCATCTCGTCCCAGCCAGCAGCGCTTGCATTTGCGCAGCCTGTTCGTTAACGGCCGGCGCTACTATCTCCATGTCACAGCGAAAGGATTCGCCCTGACAACGGATACGCGGCCGCTTTGGGGCGGGCAGCGACGCAAACGCACACGGGCGGCCGCAGTTGGCATTGGAGAACTGATGAGCTTAGCCGACGAAACGGCGACGCTGGTGAAGATGCATGCGCGCATGCGGCTGCCAGCAGCGCTCGCTGCTTTGCTGATGCCGTTGTTCGTCAGTTCGATCGTCGTCTTTCTGCCGTGGCAGCCGCCGGTAATCGCGCTGCTGGTCATGCTGCTGTTCGGCCTAGCGGCGCTCAGCTACCGCTTTGAGGCGGCCTATCAGGCTAATGAACTGTTCTTCTTCGTGCAAAAATCGCTGGCCGATCTGCCGCTGGCCAGCCTGCCAGAGCTGCAAGCGGCCGCGCCCGATGTCCTTGTGCCCAGAGAGTTTGATTTTTGGCAGCAGTGGGAGATCTTCTTTGACGAGCAAACACAGGCCGGCAATTCCCCTGATGGACCGCCGGCCTGACTTGGCGCCGCCCGCTTTAGCGTGCCAGCGGCAGATTGAACGTCTCGGCAACTGCCGGATACCAAACCTCGCCTCGCGCCACGTTTAAACCCTTGGCAAGTGTTTGATCTGCCTCGGCCGCGGCTTGCCAACCTTGATCGGCGATCCGCAGGATGTAGCGCAGGGTCGCGTTCGAAAGCGCAAAACTTGATGTGCGCGGCACTGCGCCCGGCATATTGGCAACGCCGTAGTGCAGCACGCCATCGACGAAATAAGTGGGGGCGCTGTGCGTAGTCGGGCGCGTCGTCTCAACGCATCCGCCCTGATCGACGGCGACATCGACGATCACGCTGTTCTGTGGCATTAGCTTAAGCATCGCGCGCGAAACGATGTGCGGGGCGCGCGCGCCCGGGATCAGGACTGCGCCGATGACCGCATCGGCAGTGGCCAGCGCCTCGGTCACGCTCGCCTCGTTCGAGTAGATCGTGGTCAAGCGGCCGTGCAGCACTTCATCGAGATAGCGCAGCCGCTCGGTATTTAGATCGAGCAGTGTGACGTTAGCGCCCATGCCAATAGCGACCTGCGTTGCGTTAGTGCCCACGGTGCCAGCGCCGATGATCACGATGTGGGCGGGGCGGGTGCCCGGAACGCCGCCCATCAAGATGCCGCGGCCGCCCTCAGGTTTCTGCAAATACTGCGCGACGATTTGTGTCGCCATGCGGCCTGCAACTTCGCTCATCGGCTGAAGCAGGGGCAGGTTGCCATCGGGCGTTTCAACGGTCTCGTACGCGATGGCGGTCACCCCGCTATTGAGCAGGGCATGGGTAAGCTCTTCGCTGGCGGCCAAATGCAGGTATGTGAAAAGAATTAGATCTTCACGCAAGAAGCGGTATTCCGATGCCAGAGGTTCTTTGACTTTGACGATCATCTCCGCGCGCGACCAAACTTCTTCAGCGGAGCTGACGATCTCAGCGCCAGCCGCTGCATATTCTTCATCCGTGAATGCACTGCCGAGACCGGCGCCCGTTTCGATAAGCACACGGTGCCGCCGCTTACTTAACTCGAGAACGCCGCCGGGCGGCAGCGCCACGCGATATTCGTTATCCTTTATCTCTTTCGGCACGCCAATGATCATCTGCTCACCTCGCATTGATGCTGAACGATGTCCGTATTCTACAATCTGCATGAAAGCAGCACAGAGAACTTGGACAAAATGTTCAATCATGGCCTAAAACTCTTGGGTTGCGCTTGCTTAGAAAAAAGTTAATATCAACCCTAAATGATTGTATACCGGTTTCTTCACCATTTTGGGGGCGTGGTTTGAACAGAATACGCTTGCTTCTGGTTGCGTTCGTTTGTGCGCTTCCCATCGTCCTTGGCGCGATGCAAGCGGAAATCGGGCGCCGTCTAGAAATTACCGGGGTTAATGCAACTGATCTGCCGACCCTCACGATTACGGCAAACGTCTATGATCCACTTGGGTTGCCTATCCGTGGCTTAACCGTCAATGACTTCGTTGTTGATGCTGATTTTGGCTTTCCTGCGCGCATCGTCCGTGTGCAAAACGTAACTGCTGAGGAAGTACCCTTCGCCGCGGTTCTCGTGATCGATGTCAGCGACAGCATGTTCGGCTTTCCGCTGGCGCGCGCACGCGAAGCCGCAGCGGCGTTCGTCGATATCGTTGATGAACGCGACCCCGTCGCCTTGATCGCATTTGGCACGCGCGTCGAACTCGTGCAGGATTTCACTACCGATTCCGACCTGCTTTTAGCGGCTATTGACTCGTTGACCAATGCTGGCCAAACGGCATTGTACCAAGCAGCCTATGAGGGCATCGATCTGGCTGCTAATGCGCCCGAACCTCGGCGCGTGATGATCTTGCTCAGCGACGGCGCTGAGTTCGGCGGCTTAAGCCGTGTGACGCCAGAAGAGGTGTTTCAACATGCGCTTGAGCGGGGGGTGACGGTCTATACGATCGGTCTTGGCTTCGGCGCTGATCGCAGTTTCCTTGAACGATTAGCTGAGGTCACTTTCGGCCGTTTCTACGAGTCTCCTACGCCCAACGAGCTGGTGCGCATTTACACTGAACTGGCAGAGACCCTGCGCAGTCAGTACATTATTACCCTCGAAGTGCAGGTGCCGCTCGATGGCACCGAATACACGCTCGAATTGGGTCTAAGCGGCGATGATGCGGCAGCGGCTACGCGCTTCCGCGCTCCGATCCCGATCCCAGTCGTGCGCCTGCCGGAATTCCCGGAAGCCGAGATCGCGACGCCTTTTTCGCTTGAGTTTGATGTGCTGGCCGACGATCCGCTCCTGAATGTGACCGCCGTTGTGACGGATGCTGCTGGAGGAATCGTCTCTGAGGCAGCGCTAGACCCTGCGCGCCCTCAATACCTAATCGACCCTGAACAGTTCCCGCCGGGCCGCTATGGACTCACCGTCATAGCGCTCGATGCAGATGGAGATCGGGGCAGTGCGGCGGCTGAGTTCGTTGTCGCTGCTCTGCCATCGACGATCACGATCGATCCTGATTTAACTGCACTAGGAGCGCTGCGCGAGCCGGTGCAGGTTCAAATCGGCTCAGTCGGCCAGACGCCGATCGCCAGCGCAGAGTTTCGTGTTGAAGGCCCCAGCTTTCCTGAAGGCGCGTTCTTCCCCCTCGATCTGAGCGAGAGGCTGGTGCTGCTGCCGCAAATCTTATCGGCAGGGTCAAATCGTTTGACTGTGCGCGCTGTGAACGAAGCCGGGGTGACCAGCACAGCCGAGTTTCCCTTCACGGTGGCTGCGCTCCCCCCGCGCGTGAGTGTTGTCGGCATCGTCGACGGCCAGCGCATCGAGACGCCGACTCAGATCGTCGCCAATGCCATCGGCCAGACGCAAACATTCGCTTTCACGGCGCGCGCCGGGCAGGTGACGTTGCCGGGCACCGAGGGGACGTTCGAACTCGACCCCCAAGTTCTGCCTCCCGGCCCGCTGCGCGTCTCGATTTCTGCGACCGATGCCAACGGACAGACCGGCACCGTCGCTGTGGATGTGGAGATCGCTGCCCTGCCGCCCATCATCATGGTGGAGGGTTTGCAAAGCGGCGAAACCATCACTGAAGACCGCGAAATTCGCTTAGTCGTCGAGTCGCAGACGCCAGTCGCGTTCGTCCAGATCGCGATCGACGATGGCGAAGTTGAGATCCAGCGGCGGCCGCCTTTCGGGACGACTCTGCGCGCGCTTGAGTTGCTGACGGGCAGCCATGTCCTGACGATCACCGCTGAGAATGAAGCTGGCCAGCGGCAAACTGTAACCCTGAACTTCACGGTCGCCGAGAGCGTCGCGCTGACCGCGACCGCCCTCGCCCCGACGCCGACCTTCACAGCCACATTTACGCCGTCTCCTTCACCCACAATCTCGCCGACGCCGACGCCCACGATCGATCGCGAGGCGACCGGAACCGCGCAGGCCGCCATCGAGCTTGAGATCACCCAAGCTGCGGAGACGCGCAGCGCACAGCTCACCGCGACGGCAGGGGTGGCGACGAGCATCTTCCAGCTGACGCAGGTTGCTGCTGAGATCGGTACCGCGGTGCGTCTGATTGAGACCGCAGGCGCGCAGACACAAGCTGCAGCACAGAATGCCACGCAAGTTGCGGCCGTCATTCAAACTCAGGTGGCAGGGTTGACGCAGACCGTTGAGGCGCGCGAAGCGGAACTCGCCCTCATTGCGGAGCAGACCGCGGCTGCTGGTATAGCGCAGACGGCGACGGCGACAGCGGTCGAAGCGACGCAAGTTGCGGGGACGGCGACGGCGGCGCAGGTGACGCGCGAGGCGGTGATCGCCGGGCAGACGGCGACAGCGACGGCGATTGAAGCGACGCAAGTTGCGGGGACGGCGACGGCGGCGCAGGTGACGCGCGAGGCGGTGATCGCTGGGCAGACGGCGACAGCGACGGCGGTCGAA
>JBDNDP010000038.1:0-31023 GCA_046719065.1 Aggregatilineales bacterium
GGACGGCGAACCCGGAGCGATGGCCGGTGGTGACGGGCGAAGCGCGGGCGGGGTTCTTGCAGATGTGGAACGAGGTGCTGCAGCAGCGGCCGGACTTCCGGACGATCGGGGTGGTGAACCCGCCGGGGGTGGGTGCGGATGGGCTGCGCGTGGCGGTGGAGATCCTGCTGGGCGGCGAGATTGATGAGAGCCAGCTGGCGGGGCCGTTTGGGAACACGCTGTACGTGCCAATCCCGTATGTGGTGACGCCGGAGAACTTTGCGACGTACTATGCGCAGGTGGCCAACCTGCCGGAGAGCTACACCCTCGACGGCATGATCACTCAGGCACAGGCCGGAGCGTTTATGGTGGGTGGCAGCGCTTTGGTCTCGGAGGAGATGGCCGACCCGCGCATGGCCCAATTGGCTGAGCTGGGCGGCGCAACGTTCGTCATTGGCGTATCGAACAGCTTTGTTGGCAGCGAGTGGCGCACGCAGATGATCCAGAACATCGAGAACGCGGCCGCCGATCTTGCCTCTGTCGGGATCAATATTGAGCTGGTGATCGAAAGCACGGACACGGACGCGCAGGGGCAAATCCAGCAGATCCAGAATTTGATCAACCGCGGGGTGGACGCGATCATCATCAACCCGGGCGACCAGTCGGCGCTGAACTTGGCGCTGGAGGAAGCGGTCGAGGAGGGGATCGTGGTGATCGCGGTCGACCAGGAGATAGGCGCGCGGGGCGTGTACAACGTGGTGATCGACCAGACGGAGTGGGCGCGGATTAGCGCGCGCTGGCTGGCGGAGGAGCTGGGCGGCAGCGGGGATATTGTGTTGATAGAAGGGTTCGTCGGGCACCCGGCCAACGAAGCGCGGATGGCTGGGGTGGCGGAGGTGCTGGCGGAGTATCCGGGGATCAACGTGGTAGGCCGCGAGAGCGGGATGTGGGATCAGGCGACCGGGCAGCAGGTGATGTCGGACTTTTTGGCGTCGCAGCCGAACATTGACGGGGTGTGGACGCAAGACGGGATGGCGATGGGAGTGCTGACGGCGCTGCGGACGGCGAACCCGGAGCGATGGCCGGTGGTGACGGGCGAAGCGCGGGCGGGGTTCTTGCAGATGTGGAACGAGGTGCTGCAGCAGCGGCCGGACTTCCGGACGATCGGGGTGGTGAACCCGCCGGGAGTGGGTGCGGATGGGCTGCGCGTGGCGGTGGAGATCCTGCTGGGCGGCGAGGTTGATGAGAGCCAGCTGGCGGGGCCGTTTGGGAACACGCTGTACGTGCCAATCCCGTATGTGGTGACGCCGGAGAACTTTGCGACGTACTATGCGCAGGTGGCCAACCTGCCGGAGAGCTACACCCTCGACGGCATGATCACCCAGACGCAGGCGTTCAATTTCATGCGTTAACGAACACAGGTACTTGCTTTAATGAGATCGATGCAGGGGCAAGTCAAAATCTTGCCCCTGTATCACACAATAAAAAAAGGTTGTTTGTTTCAGAACGGAAAATCGATGACCGATCTTTCGCTTTCCGCCCAGCATGTGGTGAAGCGTTTTGGCGGCGTGGTCGCCCTTGCTGATGGCAACCTTGATGTTCGTGCTGGCGAGGTCGTCGCGCTTTTAGGAGCAAATGGCAGCGGGAAAAGCACGCTGAGCAAGATCATCACCGGCGTCGTTTCACCCGATGCAGGCCAGCTCATACTAAACGGACAAACAATCCAGCCCAGTTCTCCGCAGGCTGCGCGCCGTCTAGGGATCAGCGCCGTCTATCAAGAACTTAGCTTGATCCCGGATATGAGCGTTGGTGAAAATATTTGGCTCGCACATGAGCCTTCGATCGCCAAAGCGTTCGTCAGTTGGCGCGAGATGCGTCAGCGCACGATCGCGCTGCTCGACCTATTCAAAGGAACTGTACAATCGCTCAATCCCGATACGCCGGTTAAACAACTGCCGCCTGACGAACGACAGATCGTCGAGATCCTTAAGGCCTTGAGCACGCAGCCGCGCCTCATGATCCTCGACGAAGCGACTGCAAGCTTGGATAGCCGACAGGTAACACGCTTGTTCGAATTGGTCGCCGATTGGAAAGCCGGCGGCATGGCCATCGTCTTCGTCTCGCATCGCATGGAGGAAATCTTTCAAGTTGCTGATCGGGCGACCGTGCTGCGCGGCGGGCAAACCGTCGGCAATGTTTTGATCGCCGAGACCAGCCGGCGCGAATTGATCGACCTGATGATCGAGGGTGCGACGGCAGAGCAGTTCGTCGATCATGCGCCAGTTCCGGCCGATGCGCCGGTCCGCCTTAAAGTGAAGAACTTGAGCGCGGGCCGGCTGCGAGATGTCAGCTTTTCCGTGCGCGACGGAGAGTTGGTCGGTTTGGGCGGTCTGCAAGGGCAGGGCCAGTCGGAGTTGCTACTGGCACTCTTCGGTGCGCTACCTTCGACAGGTGAGATCATCCTCTCTGGCAAACCGGTTCATTTTCGCCATCCTAAACAGGCGATGAAAGCCGATGTTGCGTTCGTGCCGGGCGATCGCGGTGCTGAAGGGCTGCTGCTGATCCGTTCGATCTTGGAAAACCTGCAGCTCCCGTCGTGGGCAAAATATGGTTTCCCGCTGCGGATGAACCAAGCGCGCGCAGATGCCGAACGAACGGCCAACGAGCTGCGCTTGGTGATGGCTTCGCTCAGCGCGCCGGTTAGCAGTTTGAGCGGCGGCAATGCCCAGAAGGTCGTCATCGGCAAATGGTTGGCGCGCAGCCCGCGTTTGCTGCTGCTCAATGATCCTACTAAGGGCGTAGATGTTGGCTCCAAAGCTGAGTTTTATACCCTGCTGGCGCAGCTTCGCGCCGCCGGTACGGCGATCTTGTTCTACAGCAGCGATGACGATGAGCTGCTCGGCCTGTGCAACCGCGTGCTGGTGCTGCACGACGGCGTGATCACAGCTGAACTGAGCGGTGAGGCGCTCACCCACTCGAACCTCGTCAGTGCCAGCATGGGGACGGTTCAGGAGATAGTGTCATGACGCGCGCCTCCATTCAGCGCTTCATTCGCCAGAATCCTTTCTTATTCACCCTGCTGTTATTAATCATCGCCGTGCTCATCAACCGTGCGCTGCAAGAAAACCTGCTGCAGCTAACAGTGCTCAACCGCAACTTGCGCGCCGTGCTGCCGACGATGATCCTCGTCGTTGGGCAAACGTTAGTGATCATCAGCGGCGGGATTGACCTATCCTTAGGCACGATGATGCTCATGATCAACGCGCTGCTCGTGCGCTGGATCACGAGCGACTCAACGACCAGTGAGATCGTTCTGGCGATGGTGCTGTCGGTCGGCGTTGGCGCACTGGCGGGAGCTTTCAACGGGTTCTGCGTCGCAATTCTGCGCTTGCAACCTATCGTGACCACCTACGCGACGGGCTTTGTCTTCGCCGGTATCGCGCTCGAAGTGCTGCCGCGGCCGGGCGGCGATATCCCGCGCGACTGGTCTTTGTTCTATGGTTCCCCACAGCGGTTTTTGTTTCTGGAGTGGCCGTTCGCGGCCTATATCATCGTCTTGCTGATTTTGTTCTGGCTGATCTTAAAAGCCACCCGTTATGGCCAATACTTGTTCGCGACCGGCGGAAACGCGCAGGCAGCTTACACAACGGGCGTCCCGGTCTCGACCATCCGCTTGAGCGCTTATGTGTGGGCGGGCATCTTCGCTGGTTTTGCCGCCATCGCCCGCACCCTGCTCACTGGTTCCGCCAATGCCAGCCTTGCGCTGCGCGATGGTGGTACGCTCACGCTGTTGACCATCACGGCTGTGGTGCTGGGCGGCACACGGCTCAGCGGCGGGCAAGGCAGTGTCATCGGCTCGATCATCGGGGTGGCCCTGCTCACGTTCATCGGGAACATCATCTCGTTCGCGAATGTGCCGACTTGGTACCAAGACCTCGTGAATGCGACGATCATCGTCTTGGCGCTGGCGGGGCCTGGCATTTTCAGATTAGTACGCAATGGTGTGCTCGCATTGGTCGCTAGACGTAGGGTAAAGGCGATCGCATGACCGAAATAAGCGAAAAATTGACTCCGGCGCCAGCCCCTGTTCAGAATTGGATGCATACGGCGCGGCAAACGTTCCAGCGTATCCCGCCGCCGCTGCTGGCGTTAATGCTGGCGATCGCGCTGTTTATTTTCGGTGGCATCGTCCGGCCCGGGTTTACCAACCCAGAACAAGCGATCAATATCCTGCGGCTCGCCGCTATCCTTTCGATCATCTCTGCGGGGCAAACGCTGGTCATCATCTCAGGCGGGGAAGGCATCGATCTTTCCGTTGGCGCCGTCGTCACGCTCGGCGCAATTTTGACCTTTCGCGTCGCTGCCGGTCAGAATGAGATGCTGCTGCCCGGCTTACTGGTCGCGCTGGGGGTTGGCGCTGGCATCGGTTTTGTCAACGGGATCGGCATCACACTGCTGGGTGTACCGCCGTTGGTGATGACGCTGGGCATGGCCGGCGTCGTAGCAGGTTCGATCCGCGCGGTCACCTTTGGCCAGCTCGAAGGCGGGACGCCGCCTTTGCTGCGCGATGTGATCTCCGCGCCGGCGATCGGCAGCATCCCCGGCGTTGTGATCTTATGGATCCTGTTCGGCATCGGGATGTGGCTGCTGCTGGAGCGGACGACTTACGGCAAACACCTGTTCGCTGTGGGGGTTAACCGCCGAACGGCGCAGCTCTCTGGTGTGCGCGTAAAATGGATGGTCTTGATCACGTTTACTGCGAGTGGACTGCTCGCCGCGTTTGCCGGCGCAGTTTTTCTGGGGCACACGCAGACGGTTTTCCTCAATCTGGGCGAAAACAAGCTGTTCCCTTCGATTGCGGCTGTGGTTGTTGGCGGCACTGCGCTTTCGGGCGGGCGGGGCAGCTACTGGGGCACAATGGCTGGTGCGCTCGTCCTCCAGTTGATCGAAAGCCTGCTGCAAGCGCTGGGCATCGCGCAAGCCTATCAGTGGATCATCCTCGGCCTTACGCTGATCTTCATCACATCGATCTACGGGCGTGAACGGCGCCTGCGCCAGTGAAGAATGGAGTCTACGGCGCAATTAAGATTTTTTGTTTTTCGTGGAGGCGAGCAATGCACAAGATAACCATGCTTGGTACGGGTTTGATTGGCATGTTTTACACCATGTCCATTCACCAGTATCGCAGCCGCGATCGTGTTCACGTGATCTACAGCCGCACGGAAGAACGCGGGCGTAAATTTGCCGAGGAATGGGGTGTCCCGCACTCTACGACCGATCTCAAGGCGGCGATTGAGCATCCAGAGACCGATATTGTCGTCGTCGGCCTTCCCAATAACCTGCACGAGCAGGCCATCGCCATGGCTGCTGAAGCGGGTAAAGCCGTACTGTGCACCAAACCGTTGGCGCGCACAGCCGAGGAAGCGTGGCGAATCCTTGAGGCAGTCGAGAAAGCCGGAGTTTTCCACGGCTACCTCGAGGATCTCGTGTATACGCCGAAGACGCTCAAAGCCCTTGCTTCGGTGCGCAGTGGCGCCGTCGGCAAGGTGCTGTGGGCGCGCTCACGCGAAACGCACCCGGGGCCGCACAGCGATTGGTTTTGGGACATCAACCAATCGGGTGGGGGGGCGATCATCGACCTTGGCTGCCACTGCATCGAGATTGCGCGCAGCTTCATCGGCAAAGAGATCCGGCCGGTCGAAGTGATGTGCTGGGCCGATACGCTTGTCCATCCCATTGAGGCGGAGGATAACGCGGTTGGGCTGGTACGCTATGCCAACGGCGCGGTCGGCCAGTTTGAAGTGAGCTGGACGTTTCGAGGCGGTATGGACTTGCGCGACGAGGTTTCGGGCACCGAAGGCACGATCTGGCTCAATCACTGGCTGCGCACCGGTTTCGAGATGTTCACTGCCGTTGGCGAGGAGGGGTATGTCTCCGAAAAATCGGAGGCCGATAAAGGCTGGCTGTTCCCAGTTGGCGATGAGGTAGGCGGCCTCGGGTACTTGGAGATGTTTGCCGACATGTTCAATGCTATCGACGAGGGACGCAAGCCAGTCGAAGACTTCTATGATGGTTATGTTGTCAACGCGATCATGGATGCCGCGTACCGGTCTGTGAAGTCGAAACGTTGGGAGCCAGTCGAACTCCAGGAGTGGCGAGGGCTAGAAGAGAGCGAAAAAGACGTGCTGCTGCGCGATTACGATGCTGATCACTTCCTGATCAAAGAAGAGACGATGCCCGATGGCCGTGTGAAGCTCATTTTGAAAGAAAAAGCCGGCGGCAAAGTGATCCAACGTGTGATCGAGCCGGGCGGCTGAGTTCGGCCTTTTAAAATCCTCACGAAGCGCCGCGCTCCCTGGCCAAGAAAAGCGCTGGGGAGCGCGGTGCATGTTTACCTCGAGCGCTCAATCACGGTGCAGTTGAGTGCCGTGCTCCGTCGCGGGGTCGGTGATGATGAATGAAAGATACGTCAGCGGCGTGACACCCTCGTTGCGGATGACATGGGGGCAGGTCGCTGGGATGTACTGGTAGCGATGCGGGCCCAGCGGCCCCGCTAGCGTGTTGATGCGCACTCCTGCAGTCCCCTCAAGCACGTAAACCACTCGGTCCTTCAGGTCTAGTATACATTCTGGCTCGGCCTGGCCGGGCGCAAGGGTCAGCTTTTCACATTGAAAGAAGTGATCGCAAGGCAGCCGATCGGTCTCGTAAACGTTGGCAAACTCGATATCGCCCTCATGAGCGCCGGGCGGAAAGTCCTCGGTGCGAATGCGCCTCGTTTTGTGATTCGGCGCGATGATGACGAATAAGCATGCGGTCTCGACGCCAGCAAACCAGTAATTGTGGAATTTATTTGGCGGCATGAGCAGCAGATCGCCAGCCCGATACAGCCGCCGCGTCCCACCGACCAAGATCTCAAGGCTGCCCTGCGCCATGAAGGCGATCTCGGTCGCGTCGTCGTGAGAGTGGGGCACTGGCCCAAGTGGATCGTTAATGAACCAGTTCGCATCCGGCGTCCACGCTAGACCGCGGCCGCGGCAGCGTTCACCCCACAGCAGCGGCTGGTTCATCCACACGCGATGATCAAACATGCAACCAGTCCTCTCAGGCCAGCGATGGATATTTAACCGGCAGTCCAGCGATCGCCATCGGAGCAGTGACGAGGTTCCATCCGCACAAACTCGCGATCAGCAGTGTCTTCAGATCGGCGCCGCCGAAGGCGATGTTGGTTGGCGCGTTCAAGATCAATCGCTCCCAGTCATGATACAGGATCGTCAGTTTGCTATCGCGGCCATAGCGATAAATCGCGTCAGGCGTATACATCGAGATGTAGAGATTGCCTTCAACGTCAAACGCGACGCCATCGGGAACGGTACGCGGCAGCTCCACCACGATCTCGCGAGCGCCAGCGCTGCCATCGTCATGGATCGGAACGCGCGAGATCAGCGGCGGGGTCGACTCGACAACGTAGAGCGAGCGGCCATCTGGCCCTAGGCACATACCGTTGGTGAAGCCATTGGCGCTTTCGCACCAGATTTCAGCCTCACCGCCGGGCTTGATCCGCCAGATGAAGCCATTGCGCTCTCCCCAGTCGCCAGAGTCGGAGACGTAGAGGTTGCCGGCCGCATCAAACACCGGGTAATTGGGGACGCGCATCGGCCGCTCAGGCAAGCCTTTGCTGTAGGAAGTCACTTCGCCGGCTGGCGTCACTTTGACCACATCGCAGCGTCCCATGTCGCAGGCGTAAACGTTGCCCGCGGCATCGTGCGCCATGCCGAGCACGAAGCCGCCCGTATTGGCATAAGTCTCGATCGTCCCATCCTCAAGACGAATACGGTAGACTTGCCCGGCTTCTCCGCCCGCATAAACTTGGCTGTCGGGCCCCCAAGCCACGCCCTCTGGGTGATCAAGCCCGGGCGCGAACGGGGTAACGGTCAAATATTTGTGTTCTTCGGTTGTCATCGGGCCTTTCCTCTCTGCGATCGTCAAAATGCTTTGTCGAACGGGTAGAAGAGATGATAAGCAGCCCATCCACCATCGACGCGCAGAACCTCGCCAGTCACGAATGAAGCTTCCTCACCAGCCAGAAACTTGACCGCCTCGATCAGTTCACGCATCTCGCCCATTCGCCCCATCGGGATTCGGCTGAGGTAGGTCTCTTCGCTCACCAGCCCCTGCGCGATCCCTTCGCGCACGAGATCGGTCATGAACACCCCAGGGGCGACCGCATTGACGCGCACGCCGTGTTCACCCCACTCCGAAGCCAGGACCTTTGTCAGCATGATCAGACCGGCTTTAGCCGAACAGTAGGGCGCACGTCCTTTCTGCGCTTGCAAACCGTTGACGGAAGCGATGTTGATCATGCATCCGCGTTTCTGCTGTACCATGACGGCCCCAGCATAGCGCGCGCAGTAGAATGGCCCATTCAACATAACGGCGATGTCAGCATCCCAGTCGTCCGGCTCCAGCTCGACTGCCCAGCCTTTGTGTGCGGTGCCGGCATTGTTGATCCAGATATCGATGCGCGCATGATCGCGGACGATCTGGTCGACTGCAGCGCGTACCTGCTGCGCGTTGCTCACATCGAGCGGCACGAAAACAGCGCCCAACTGTGCGGCCGCGGCCGCGCCAGTCGTTTTATCTTTCTCGGCGATCACAACCTGAGCACGTTCGGCCGTGAACGCTTCGGCTAACGCATAGCCGATACCGCGCCCAGCCCCGGTGATCACCACGACCTGTCCCTCAAAACTCATGGCTGCTCTCCGTTTTTACAGGGGTAAGTTGCCCCACGCCGTCCACCCGCCATCCACAGTGACGGTAGTGGCTGTGATATAGCTGGCGCGGTCGCTGACGAGGAATTGAGCGACGCTGGCGATCTCCTCGATTTCGGCGACGCGCCCCATCGGCGTCCGGTTGTTGTATTTTTCGAGGGTGGCGATGCCTTCGTCCACCATCTGCTGGAGCATCGCCGTTCGCGTGACGCCCGGCGCAATCGCGACGACGCGCACACCGCGCCGCGCCCACTCGCAGCCGATGTTCTCCGTCAGGCTGATGACAGCCGCCTTGGCGCTGTTGTAGGCGGAGCGCATTGGCCACGCGCCCAGACCGCCGATCGAGCTAATGTTAAGGATGACGCCACGCCCCTGTTCCAGCATGACCCGGCCGACCGACTGCATGCAGTAGAAGACGCCGTTGTACATCACATCGACTTGCTGCTTCCAGTGTTCCAGCGGAAAGGTTTCCGTTGGCCCAATTTGAGCCAGCCCGGCGTTGTTCACCAAAATATCGATTTGGCCAAACTGGCTGAGCGCGACTCGCGTCAGCCCTTCAACGCTGTCAGGATCGCGCACATCAACTGGCAGATAGTGGGCATTCAATCCTTCTGCGCCCAATGCCTCGGCGGCGGCTTGCCCCGTTTGCGCATTAAATTCTGCAATCACAACGACCGCGCCAGCGCGCCCGAAGCGCTGCGCGATGCCATAGCCGATGCCGCGTCCCGCGCCCGTGATGATCGCGATGCGCCCGTCCAATTCAGACATAGAGGATCCTCCCTGTGTGGAAAATACGCCGTTAGCCCTTAAGAGCGCCCGCGACCAGGCCACGAATGAAATAGCGCTGGAACAAGATGTAAAGGATCAACATTGGCGCGCTCGCCAAGATCATGCCCGCCATCGTTAGCGGGATTTGATTATTGTAACGACCCTGAAAAACGCTGATGCCGACCATCAAGGTGCGCATCTCGTCGCGCGGCAGGAAGATAAGGGCGATCAACAAATCGTTCCAAACGTATAAGGCGTTGACGACGAACAGCGTCACCAGCGGCGGACCAGAGAGGGGCAGCACGACGCGCACAAGCACGCCCAGCGGCGACGCGCCGTCGATCAGGGCAGCCTCGATCACCTCGGTTGGGATCGTGCGGAAGAAGCTGACAAGCAAGAAGACCGAGAACGGCGTGATCAGCCCAGCGTAGATCAGAATTGCGCCATGATAGGTGCTCATCAACCCGATCTGCGCGTACAGCACGAACAGAGGCACGATCATCACCACAGGTGGGATCACCATCAACGAAGTGCTGATCGAAAGGAGAAACCCGCGTCCCGGGAACCGCATGCGCGCGATGGCGAAGGCAGCCAGAGCGGCGACACAGGTGGAGATCATCACTGCGCCGACTGCCAAGATCGCGCTGTTTGCCATCCATTGAAAGAAGGGATTATCGACCACTGCTGCGCGAAAGTTATCGAACACGACCTGCGATGGCACGCCGATTTTATTAAAGATATATTCTTCTTGGCTTTTGAACGCCGTCGTGAACATGAAGTAACCGGGCGATAGGGCGATCGCGGCGGCGAGCAGCAGCACGGTATGGCGCGCGATGGCTCCTAACGTCACTGGCGGCTTGCTGTTTTTAACGACGGCCGCCGCTGCGGGGTAAGGGCGTTTGATGGCTGTCATGCGAGATCGGCCTCCATCGCATTACGACGCAGCCGGAATAGGATGAAGATCAAAACCACCGAGGCTAGAAACAGCATGACCGATACAGCTGAAGCGACGCCCGGCAGCGAATTGCGCGTGAGGAAGTTAAAAATATACAGCTCGATGACCATGGTTGAAGTGCCGGGGCCGCCGCGTCCGATCATGTAGATATACGAGAAAACCGCCGCCAGCATCGTGATCACGCTAATGATCGCATAAAATTCGACGACGCCGCGCATTTGTGGCAGGATGACGCGAAACAATCGCTGCCACCAGTTGGCGCCATCCAGCTCAGCGGCTTCAAGGATCTCTTCATCAAGGCTAAGGAGGCGCGATAAAAACAGGACGATGCCGAAACCTGCCTCTCGCCAGATGATGACCATCATCACCGTCCAGAGCGCGACGCTAGGCGCGCCGATCCAGTCGAGCGCCAGCGCATCCAGCCCCACTGAGCGCAGCGCGGTATTGAGCGGACCGTTAAACTGGAATACGTTCTTGAGCACTACCGCGACGATCGGCACGGCGAGAATATAGGGAATAAAGACGATCGTTCGATAGAGCCGCCAGCCTGCCACCCGTTCATAAAGCATGACGGAGACGAGCAGCGATATGAAGATCAAGATCGGCACGGCCAGCAGAAGTTGTAGATTGTGCAGCACGGCCTCGCCGAACAGCGGCTGGTTCAGCACCAGTTCATAATTGCGTAGCCCCACCCATGGCCCGTCAATGCCGCGCACTTGTTTAAAACTGAATTCGAAAATGCGGACGATCGGGTAGCCAAAAATAAAGACGAGCAAAGCGATCATCGGGGCGACGAACAAATACGGCGTTAGGCGATGTGTACGGATCATCACAGGCCTCTACAGACTTGCAGTGACGAAAACGAAAGATGAGATGGCCTGACGGCCACCTCATCCCTGCTAGGGAGGTGCTTAAGCTAAGCTAGCCGCCCAAATCTGATAATTCTCAACGAGATCGGGGTTAAAATCGCGCCATTCTTGCGCAATGCGAGCATTTTGCTCGCCGGCTTCTTCGCCAGTCATCTCGCCAGCGATGATCGCTTGCGCTGCGACGAACATCGCATCCGTCCAGAATTGCGCCGGCATGAGGTTCGGCACATAGGCGATATTATCGCCCAGATTCCATTCGTTCCAGATTTTGGCGACCAATGGGTCTTCGATCACGCTGCTGTCCCAATCCGAGTTGCTGGGCATCCAACCGGTGATCTCCCACATTGCGTCCAGCCACTCACGCTGGTTGATGTATTCAAGAAAATCGGCGGCCACCTCTTTGTGCTGGCTTTGCGACGAAATGCCGAGGCCTTGCGAGTCGAGCAGGGGCTTGCCGGCCAGCGCGCCTTCGCCGAAGACGGGCATGATCATCACGCCGAGATCGCCTTCAAGCAGGGCATTATCGGCGGGCACGCGCGTGCCAACGGACAGCCCCATCGCCAGACGATTGGTGACGATCAAATCGATTCCCGGATAAAGTTCGAGCGAGCTGATGTCGTCGTTCAAGAAACCGAGATCGACCAGTTCGCGCAGGCGCACCCAGCACTCGTGATAGCGTGGTTCGCGGAAGTCCAGATCGCCGATGAACAGGTTGATCGCATCGCTCGGCGAATCGAGGCTTTGGACGAGGGATTGCCCGAAGAACCATTCGCCCCAGAAGCCGTCCTGAATGCCGCCTCCGTATGGGGTAATGCCTGCGCTCTTGAGCCGGTCGCAGGCGTTGAGGAATTCATCCCATGTCTTTGGCGGGTTGTCGGCATCGAGGCCTGCTTCGTCAAACAGGCGCTTGTTGTAATAATGCACCATCGGGATCGGATACCAGCCGACGCGATACTGGCGGCCCTGGTAGAAGCTCAACGCCGTGGCGCCCGATTTATCGAGCACCTCTTGGCTGACCAGCCCGTCCAGCGGCTCGAGGTAGCCAAACCATACGCTTTCCATATGATAAATGCCGTTCCACAAAAACTGAATATCCGGCGCTTCACCAGCGGCGGCGGCCGTCTGAAATTGCGAAATGACAACCGACGTATCTTGCAGCAGCGTGTTGATCTGGGCGCCCTCATAACTGGCGACGGCCTGATCAAGCCAGCGCTGCAAGCCGGGCAGCTCCTGCTCGCCCCACCACCACATATTCAAGGTCGGTCTGCTTTGCAACAGTGCTGACTGAGGATGCCGAGCGGGTTTCGCCAGCGCCGGCAGCGCGCCGACCATAACTCCGCCCGCGCCGAGGGCGACGGCCGATCTGAGAAAATCGCGACGGGAAAGACCTGTTTTCTTCGACATTGATAATCCTTTCTTATTCAATAACTCGTCGAGACAAAAACATTCACATCAGCAAGGCGAACTGTCAAAACGTGCTCATTAGCCCGCCATCGACAATGAGAAGCTGGCCGGTCATGTAACGGCAGTAGCTTGAGGCAAGAAAAACCACCGTCCCTGAGACATCTTCCGGTAAGCCAGTGCGTCGCAGGGGAATCTTGCCGCGTTCCACATACCATTCAAGGAAATCTGGCGTTGTGGTTTCGTCAACCCCATCAACGAACGACATCGGCGTGCGCATGAAGCCGGGTGCAACGGCATTGACGAGGATGTTATACCGTCCTAGCTCAACGGCCATCGACTTAGTGTAAGCGATGATGCCGCCTTTAGCGGCATTGTAGGCGCCTACATCGCCGCTGCTGGCGAAACCCTGAATCGAGGCAATGCTGATGATGCGCCCGTAATTGCGCGAGACCATATGCGGCGCGACCAACTTGCTGCCCATATAGACCGCTTCGAGGTTGACAGCGATGGTGCGCCGCCAATTTTCCAACGTGTCGGTCAAGATTGTGCCGTACAGCGCGATAGCGGCATTATTGACCAGCACATCAATGTGGTTTTTCCAGCTATGTACATCCTCCACAACGCGCGCATAGGCTTCGTAATCGGTAATGTCTAATGCATAGGCTCGCGCCTCTCCGCCAGCCTCGGTGATTTCTGCTCGTACCGCTTCGACTGTTTCTGGGTTGAGTTCCAGCAAAGCGACGGCTGCGCCTTCCGCCGCGAACTCGCGCGCGATCGCCGCTCCTAATCCTTGACCGGCGCCGGTGATAATGGCAACTTGATCGTTAAGTAAACCCATGTGCTAACGCTCCTGCGGTGGTCAAAACGTGCTCATCAGTCCGCCATCGACGATCAAGGTTTCGCCCGTCATATAGCGGCAGTAGTCAGAGGCGAGAAAGACGGCAACCCCAGCGATGTCCTGCGGCTGGCCGACGCGTCGCAGAGGGATCTTGCCCCGATTGAGATACCATTCTTGAAAAGCGGGCGTGGTTGTTTCATCATCCCCGGCCGCGGAAAGCATTGGCGTATGGATCAAGCCCGGTGCGATTGCATTGACGAGGATGTTGTAACGACCTAGCTCTACGGCCAGCGATTTGGTGTAAGCGACAACTGCGCCTTTTGAAGCATTATACGCGCTGACGTTGCCCCGGCTGGCATAAGCCGCGATCGAAGCGATGTTGATGATGCGACCGCGCTGCCGGTGAGCCATATGCGGCGCGACCAGCTTGGTGCCCATGTAGACCGCTTCCAAGTTGACGGTCATCGTGCTGCGCCAGTCTGCCAGCGTATCGGTGAGGATTGTGCCGGCATACCAAATGCCAGCGTTATTGACCAGCGTGTCGATCTGGCCCTTCCATGCCAGTATCTCATCGACAGCGTGCGCATAAGCTTCATAATCAGTGATGTCGATTGGAAAAGCCCTGGCTTCAAAGCCGTGCGCTTGGAGGTTGGCACAAGCGGCTTTCGCTCGCGCTGCCTCGCGCTCGAGGATCGCTACGGCTGCGCCCTCCGCTGCGAAGGCGTGGGCGATCGCTAAGCCGATGCCTTGCCCGGCGCCAGTGATAAGAGCGACTTGGTGCTCAAGAAGCCCCATCTTAGCCATCCTGTTCAGTTCGCTCAGATAGCTGGAACATCTGCGGCGTGGGGGTCGCGCGGAGAAACGACATATTGCAAATGACCTTTTGATTTTCTCACAAAGCAAAGATTGATTACAATTCAAGCGCAGGCTTATGCCAGTGCAGATAATAATTGTGCATTCTTAGGCGCATTCTATACTATATAGGACAAATTATCATCGTGCAAGAATTTTGATGCGTGATAGGTAAGGCTGAAAATGCTGGCCATTTATGAAAGGATAACTGCGATGCCTATTCTTGGGGCCAATCACACGAGCTATACGGTGCAGGACCTTGAGCGATCTATCGCTTTTTATCGTGACGTGCTTGGGCTAGAGTTGGTGCACCAGCGCGAAGAAATTACATTCGATTACTGGCGCGCGGTGGTGGGTTTTCCGGATGCAGTAGCGCGCGATGCATTTTTTAGAATCCCCGGTTCTGACCATCATCTTGAACTGATCCAATATCGGCATCCTCTCGGTACGCCGCAAACGCTGACGCCAAACAACCCGGGCAGCAGTCACATCTGCTACTATGTTGATGATCTACAGGCGGAATACCAGCGGCTTCAGGCGGCGGGCTGCGATTTTATCAGCGCGCCGGTCTACCTTGACCAAGGTCCAAATGCCGGTGGTTGGGCGCTTTATATGCGCGATCCAGATGGCATCGTCATTGAACTGTTTCAACGCCGCCCATCGTAGTGCCGCTCCCTGAAAGTTAGTGGTAAAGCTGAATTTGAACCATGATGACCCCATATGACCGTTTTGCGCAGCATATGCGTAGAGGACAAATCGATCGTCCGCTCAATTTCGATATCATGATGCAGTTCGCTGCCCATTTTATCGGCCAGCCCTTGTCAAGGTATTATCTCGATTATCGGGTTTTGTGCGCGGCAAACTTGGCGGTGCTCGAAGCCTTTTCACTTGATATTGTGCAGACGATCTCCGACCCCTATCGTGAGGCGGCTGACTGGGGTGCGGTTATTGAATTTCCGCACGATGCGCTGCCCATAAGCAGTGTGCCATTGATCGCAGACCCGGCAGACCTTGACCGCTTGATTTCGCCAAAGCCTGAGACTGGCCGTCGTATGAGTGATAGGCTGGAAGCCATTGCTCATTTGCGTTCCCAAGTAGGCGGTGAAGTGCCGATCATGGGTTGGGTGGAAGGCGCGCTGGCGGAAGCTGCCGACTTACGCGGAGTCAGCACGTTGATGCTCGATTTTTATGATCGGCCAGACTGGGTAGAAGCGCTGCTTGAGCGCTGTGTCGAGGTCGAGATCGCGTTTGCGCGCGCGCAGGTGCAAGCGGGCGCCGATATCATTGGGCTGGGCGATGCCATCGCCTCTCAAATTTCCCCAAAGTTGTATGAGCGCTTTGCGCTGCCCTATGAACAGCGCATCTTCTCCACTGTTCACGAACTTGGCGCGCTAGCGCGCCTGCACATCTGCGGTGATACAACGCGCATCCTTGAGCATATGGCCCGCAGCGGCGCTGATATCATTGATGTCGATTCGATGGTCGATATGGAAGCTGCCGCCAGCGCCTTTGGGACGATCTCTGTCTGTGGCAATGTGCCACCGGTGGAGGTGTTTCTCCACGGGACGCCCGATCAAGTGCGCGCTGCCGTCCTTGAATCCATGGAGCGGGGTGGGGCGCGCGCGATCAGCGCAGGAGGCTGTGAAATTCCAGATGGAACGCCGCATGCCAATCTGCATGCGCAAACACAAGCGCTGGCCGAAATCGGCGCCCGCCGCAGCGTAAACTAATTCAAAAACCCGCCGCTATCTTCGCCCCTACAATAAGTATTTCTTTAGAGACCCACCTCTGCAGTTGCGTGGCCCATTCATTTACTATAAAATAACGAAACTAAGGCTGTAATCTTGGTGCGACGAAATCGTAAGGAGAGTGCTATGATGTTGACCCGCTTTAAATTGATCGCCATATTACTCATGCTGCTGACTGTTATTTCTGGCGTCGCGCTTGCCCAGAATAACGACATCGATGCAGACGATAATGATATAGCTGCCCAGCCTGAAACCGAAGCAGATGACAGCCTTGTTTTGCCTCCGACAGAATTTATCGTTGATGATGATGGGCGCATCAATCAAGGTATCCACTTGGGGGGTGTTGGGGTATATTGTGAGGATGCATTGGGCGAAGCCGGCACCAGTTTTGAGGATGGCGGCATCGCCGTTTGGTCGATCACAGGAGAGCGCCTCATCTTCGTTCCAGAGGATGAGCTGCTGGCTGGGTTAACGACGGAGTTGGAAGCGCAAGGTCAAGAGGCGGCCGGCTTCGTTCTGCTGGCTGAAGCCGATGGGCCTTTCGGGCCGCTTGCTTTGTGGCGTGTGGGCACTGCGCCGAGCTTCCAATTGCGCGGCGTGTATGAAGATGGCAAGCCGTTTGTGTTCGGCTGGAGCGTTTGCGGTGGCGAAGATACATTCCTGATCACAGATGGCCAGTTGTTCGTGGTTGGGAACGATGATGTTCTGGAGGCAGTGGTCGAGGAAGACGTTGAAGCCGACGCAAACTCGGAGTAGCTAAATCTCTGCATTGTTAGACTCGAGTCGACAGAAAGTGAAGGTCTGCAGTGCAAACCTTCACTTTTTTATCGGCTTTATTCTCTTATCTGGAAAACCCGCTCGATCTCTCTTTACTGCGCTAGCATGCCTCTTAAAGCTTAAAGCTCAGCCACCCACATGATCTGATATGGCGCAAGCGTCCACACGCCCGGGGCCACGTCCTGCTCTCCAATCAGATCGCAGCCCTTGAAATCCACCATGATAGATTGCGGTTGAGGGCTGACATTGTGCACGGCCAACACCCGCCCTACCTCAGCATTCCCCCGCAGCAGCGCAAACACTGCTGGATTGCCAAAGTCAACGGCCGTCTGCGGCGCGCTGGGGTGGAAGGCGCTTTGCGCCCGGCGAATTTGCAGCAAACGCAAATATCCATGAAAGACCCTGCTTCGGAAGGAGTCCTTTTGAAGCAGTTCGGCTTCGATCTCATCTGCATCGAGCGTTTGGCGGTTGATGGCGCGTTTGTAACCTGCGCGGCTCATCCCCTCCACATCGTTGTGCGAGCCGAGCAAACTATGAATGTAAATGGCTGGAATGCCAGCCATCGCCAGCATGATCGCTTGTGAGACTAAGAAGCGACGCACTTGCACATCCGGCGGTTCGTCGGGGTCAGTCACTGCGTCAAGGAAAGTGCAGTTCAGCTCGTAGGCAGCCAGCGTCCCATCGCTATAACGCCGATAAGAGACATCGCCCCCGCGCCGCTTTACGTGAGCGACCAACAGCGCTAGCTCATCCGCATTCAGCAGGCCTTCGGCCGGTCGCACGCCGATCCCATCATGTGAAGCGGCAAAATTCAGAAATGTCGTGCGCGGCGAGGGCGTTTTGAGCGTATTCACCCATTCGCGCAGATGAGCGCCGTCGGCAGATAGCAGCGTGTAGAACAGTAGCGGCGGCAGCGCAAAGTTGTAGACTACGTGCGCCTCGTTATCACCATCACCCCAGTATGAGATGTTTTCAGGGTGTGGGACGTTTGTCTCGGTGATGAGGATCGCATAAGGCGCCGCTTGATCGAGAATCGCCCGCAGCAGCTGCACAATACCGTGGGTCTCCTCCAGGTGCAGGCAGGTCGTCCCAGCGATCTTCCACAAGAAAGCGACAGCATCCAAGCGGATCATCCGCGCCCCTTGTTCGACGTAGAACAGCAGCACATCGATCAAGCGCATCAGCGTTTCGGGATGGCGAAAGTCGAAGTCTACCTGATCGACGCTGAACGTCGTCCAGACATGGACTATATCCCCGTTAGGGCGCTCAAACGGTGTCAGCAGTGGGGTGGCGCGCGGACGCACTACTGCGCTGAGATCGGCTGCTGGCGACTCGGTGCGAAATAAGCCGGCAAACGCGGGATGCCCTGCTAAAAACCCCTTAAACCAGTCGCTTTGAGCCGACATGTGATTGATCACTAAATCGACCATCAACTCAAAACGATCGGCAATTTGGCGTATGTCGTCCCATGTGCCGAGTTCGGGGTTGACTTGGTAAAAATCTTTGACGGCGAAACCATCGTCGGATGTATAGGGGAAAAATGGCAGAATATGGATCGCTGTGATCGCATCCTGCAAGTAAGTCGTCGCAAATTGGCGCAGTGTTTGCAGCGGGGCCTGTCCCTCACGCCGCAGTGAGCTGCCGTAGGTGATGAGCAGCACATCACGTTCGGTGACGAAGTCTTGAGGGGGCGGCGTTCCGATGCGCGCTTTGGTTTGTTCGATGCGAGCGCGCAGGCGGGTTATCAGCGTGGCGATGTCTGCGTGTGGGTACAGCCGTGTGAGCAGGGATGCGATCTGCTCGGTCATAATTCCCTTTCCGTCGCGATGATGTCTAAAAGAATCGTCGTCCAGCTTTGCAGCGCAGGGCCATGGCCCTGCCCGCTCACAGGGTTGAAGTACTCATAAAATCCCTGCTGATCGACCACTGCTTGAAAGCGCTCCGCAAGCTGCGAGGCGACCGCTGCAAAACCATAGCGCCGCAGCCCATGATAAATCAACCAGTTGACGCTTGGCCACAGGTTTCCGCGCCAGTAGTGATCGGGATCAAATGCCGGCGAGTCGGTCGGCGTCGTTGGAACAGGATATGGCGGCCAGTAAGCCGGACTCGTCAATTCTGCCACAAGCTGGGCGGCCTCGTCGACTTTGAGCGCGCCGCCAAACAGCAGGACAAACGGGGCGGCGCTGGAAACCTTCAGCGGGGTTTCTTCGGCGCCGCTCAAATCGTAATAGCGGCCAGCGCGCTTGCAGCGCTGCAGTGCCTGCTGCACTGCCCGCGCCCGGGCTGCCCAACGGCCGCCATCATCATCACCGACCAACGTGGCGATCTGCGCCAGCGCCTCCAAGTCCGCCGCGCGGATAGCGTTGAAGTCCACCGGCTCGACGCTGAAAGAACCAGCAGCCGTTAGGACGCGCACATCGCAGTCATGCGCTCTGAGCACCTGCACGAGCGCGTGGCGCGCCGCCTTCGACGCCTCGTCTGTTGGCTGCGACAAGTTCATTGGCGCATCCCAACGCGGCGAGGCATCCCAACCCGACTCCCACGGGTGAATCAGAGTCACGAGGTTATCGCCGTCTGGGTCGCGGCGGCGATCAAACCAATTGTGGTAGGCACACAATGCCGGATAGACCTGCAGCAAGAAGTTCTGGTCAGGGGCCGTCGTGTGAACGCGCAGGGCGGCAACGGCGATCAACGGCGGCTGAGTGATGATACTGCGGCCGGCCTGCCCCCAAAGCGCCGTGCCGTCCCCCTGCCAGTAGACCATGTGCGGAATCATCCCTGCGTCGGGGCCGTCCAGCGCTTGGCTGGCCACAAGGCTCAAAAGTTCTTCTCGTGCCATCGCTACGTCAAACCAGCGATAGGTGATCGCATGGAAACACGAATCCCACAGCCACTGATGCTCATACACATGTGGGGCTGGGCGCGTGTAGCGATGTCCACGGCTGCTGATTTGGTTACCGCGCAGCACTGCCGCGCACCGCTCCACCCATGTTGCCCAATCAGTCATTCATGACTCCAGCGCAGCGGTGACTGCGCTTATCTCAGGCGCGATGGCAAATTGGGTGTCGCGGTCGATCCAGCGAATTTTATGCGGCGGGAAGCGCAGCCACAGCGGATCACCGGGGGCAATGGCAAAATCAGGATGCGTCGACACTTTGATCGTCTCACCTTGAAAACGGATCGTCAGCAAATTTTGCGATCCCAATGGCTCGACGACATCCACCGTTACTTGCAGCGCGTCGCTGGTCGGTGTGTTGAAGGCCTCCATATTCTCCGCGCGGATGCCCATCCAGATCGATCGGCCATCGTACTGGCGCAGCCGCGCTTGCATCGCGGGATCATCGGGCGAGACATGGAAATCGCCGATGGTCACGCGAAGCTGCCCTTCATGTATCTGCGCCTGTGCAGGGATGAAATTCATCGGCGGGTTGCCAATGAAGCCACCGACGAAGTGATGGGTGGGCCGGTCATAAACGAGCGTCGGATGATCATACTGCAAGATGCGCCCGCTGCGCATGACCGCGATCCGGTCGCCCATACTTAGCGCTTCAATTTGATCATGCGTGACGTAGATCGTGGTTGCCCCTAATCGATGCAGCAGGGATTTTAATTCGGCGCGCATCTCTAAGCGCAGCAAGGCGTCGAGGTTGCTCAGCGGCTCATCCATCAGCAGCACCCTCGCTTCGACCGCCAGCGCTCGCGCGACGGCCACACGCTGACGCTGCCCACCGCTCATCTGCGATGGATAACGGCCCAGCATCTCTTCGATATGGAGAAGCTGGGCGACGGTTTGAACGCGCTCTTTGATGTGTCTTTTATCGGCGTTGCGCATTCGCAGGCCGAAGGCGATATTGTCATACACCGTCATGTGTGGGAAGATGGCATAGCTTTGAAACACCATCGAAATGTTGCGATCGCGCGGGGGCAGGTAAGTCACATCGCGACCGTCAATGCTGATGCGCCCCGAGTCGACGATCCCCAACCCCGCAATCGCTCGTAATAGCGTTGTTTTGCCACAGCCGCTTGGCCCCAGCAGCACGACGAATTCTTTGTCCTCTACCGTCAAGCTGACATCATCCACCGCCACGAAGCTGCCGAATTTCTTCACCGCATGTTCTATGACGATTTTGCCCATATAGTCACACCCCTATTTGGAGACTTGTCCCCACATGCTGAACAAGTAGCGGCGAATGAAGAAAATGAACAACAACGATGGCACCAACATGAAAAAGCCCCCCGCAAACTTAAACGGGTCGCTGGCTTTATCAAGCGAAAAGAGGATCTGCGCGGGCAGCGTGCGGTTGTTCAACGTCAGCAGCATAGCCGCGAACACTTCATTCCATGACGTGACAAATGCAAACACGCCCGCCGCCGCGATGCCCGGCAGCGTCAGCGGCATCACTACGCGCAGAAAAGCCTGAAACGGCGTGCAGCCGAAGACCTGCGCCGCCTCTTCCATTTCGTAGGGCACGCTGGCGAACACACTGGCGATCACAAGGACAGAAGTTGGCAGCACCAGCGCTGTATGCAGCAGCGCGAGGCTGAGCGGGCTGTCATAAATCCCGAGGTTGATGAACGTCACCGCCAGCGGCACTGCCAAGATCACGATTGGGAAAGCGCGAACCGATAGAATCCCTAACCGTACTGCATCTCGCCCACGAAAGATGAAGCGCGAAATCGCATAGCCTGCAGGAGTTGCCACCAGTGTGGACAGCGCGAACGTCAGCAGCGCCACGACGATGCTGTTCGCCGTCGAGGTCAATATGCCCTCTGCATTAAGGAAGAACGTGAGCGTATCCGTTGAAATGGGCGATGGGAAGATCAGCTTAGGGAAGGCGCGCACGGCCGCTGGCGTGCTGAACGCCATCGACGTGATCAATATAATCGGGATCAAAATCCACCCGCTGAGCAGCACCGCTAGGGCATACAGGCTCATCCGCCGGAGAAAGCGTGCCCGTAGTGCTCGCCGCTGAGCATGGTCAAGCTGAGCCGTATCGGGGTGAAGCACCCCCATTCGCATCAGTAAAGTGGTCATGATTTAGCGATCTCATCCTGAGTCCGAACTGCGCGCAAATAGAAGAAGGAAATGCCGAGCGAGATCAACATAATCAAACCGGCATAAGCGGCAGCGACGTTGGGGTTGTTAAAGCCCCCGTCGCCGCGGTCATACCAGCGGTAAGTCTCGTTGGCCAACACAGTGAAGATATCACCACCTGTGATCGCGATCACCACTGCGAACACTTGAAACGCTAAAATCGTTCGCAGGATGAGCGCCACCTGCAAGCTGGGGCGCAGCAGCGGCAGAATCACAAAGCGGATGCGCTGCCACAGGTTCGCGCCGAATACCTCCCCAGCCTCAATATAGTCGCGCGAGACAGCTTGCAGCCCCGAAACCACAATCACCATCACGATCGATGTCGCGCGCCACAGCTCCGCCAGCACAATCGCTGTCAACAGCCAGCCTTCTTGGTTGGCCGCGATAAACACAAAGGGGTTCTCCAAGACGCCAATTTGCACGAGCAGTGAGTTCAAGAAGCCGCGCTGGGTGAAGATTGCATACCACACCAGCCCGGCCGCCAAATCCGAAATGCCCAGCGGTACTGCGAAAATGTAAAGAAAGAGCGTTGCGCCGCGTGGGCGCTCATTCAGCACCAGCGCCATCACAATAGCCAGCGCAAATTGAATCGGCAGGATGATGATGATCATCAAGAATGTATTGCGAATGGCAGGCCAGAAGCGAAAGTCGTTCACCATGCGCTCGATGTGGGTCAGCGTCCATTGGGCGACAGGCTGTCCGCTAACGACACGAGCGGTGGTAGACTCGGTGCGCGATTCGATAAAGACATCACGCTGATGCACCCAACCCCGCACCTCTTCGCCGTTGACATCCGTTCCGATCACCTCAAACCAAAAGATCGGGCGAGGGCGACCCGTGGGCAACATTTCTTCAGTGCGCACCCGCTCCACCACCGTGACGATCGTCTGCATGGCGAGTGTGCCTGTCGGAGCGGCAGCATCGTCTGGCTCAGCGCGGAGCGTCAAAAAGCTTACCTCGCTTCGCACCGCCAACTGAAGCGCACTCACCATGGGATAGGCAAAGAATAATGCCAAGTAAATCAGCGTCGGCGCGACGAGCAAATATGGCAGCCACTTCTGATATTTCATAAAAAATACTTTCGTCTTAACATTAAGCAAAGGGCTGGCAAGAACCCTTGCCAGCCCTTTGAATATCCATCATTAGTTGACGACGCATGGGCCTTCGCTGGCGGGGTCAGGCGGCCAGCAGGCAGCGCCTGTCTCGCTCAGCAGGGTGTTAAGGGCAGTGCCTTCGCTCTCCAACACGGTAGCAATGTCCTCACCGTCGATCACGATGCGGTTGAACGCGTTGCGGAAGATCTGGTTAATTTCACCGCCGCGATCGCCTAAGCCAACCGGCAGCAGCGCGGGGATCGCATCGGGCGATGTGCCTTGCGCATCCACGGCAGCAGCGATCATCGCCACGTTCTCGGGCAGGGCGCTCATGTCCACTTCACTCACGACCGGGAAAAATGCAAGTGCGCTCAGGATGGCGGCCTGCGTTTCAGGGCTTAGCAAGAACTCAATCAACGCTTCCGCTCCGTCTGGGTTGGGGGAGGTGAAGGGGATCGCCAAGCCAACGACCACCGGCATGAAGCCCCGCCCTGCTGGGCCAGCCGGGGCCGGGAACGCCACGAAGGTTTTGTCGGTATCTCCGCTGACCATCGCCTCAAACGCCGGGCCGAGCCGTGCCACATGATCAAAGGCCACCCACACCTCGCCAGTCAGCAGCGGCTCGTTCATGAAGCTGTAGGTAATCGACTCGGCGTTCACAAACGGCCACAGCTCATCGCGTAGGAACTCGAACATCTCGACCGCGGCGGGGCTGCGGAACTCGGTCACCATACCGCCTGTGTAGGAGGGGTAGATATAGCCTTGCAGGAAGCGGTGGAACAAACCCGCGACGGGGAAGCCCAGTTTGTTCTCGCCGGTAGCAGCAGCCATCGCCTCGCCCCACGCGGCTAGCTCTTCCCACGTCAGCGCGTTGAGATCAGCGCCTTCCGGCAAGAATTCGAGCGCTTCCACGTTGGCGGCCATCACATAAGTCGCCTGCATCCACGGAATGTAATACTGATAGTCAGCAGTGCCCATCCGCCCCAGCGCGACGAACGCATCAGCGATGTCGTATTTGGCATCCAGCTCGGCGACCAAATCGCTGAGGTCGAATAGCAAGTCACGGCTGACGAGCGACGGGAAAGTGCCATGCAGCGCGCCGACCACATCGGTGCTGCCAGTGCCTGCCTGTCCCTCTGCGATAAGCAGGTCAATGAGAGGGCCTTCCTCGGTTGTGATGAAGTTCACCGCCCCTTCAAACATCGCCAACACGTCGCGTGCGCGAGCACTTTCTTCTACGGTGTTGAACTGGGTGGATTGGAAGTTGATAGGCTCATCCTGCGCCAGTGCAGCTGTGCCTGTTAGAAGAAGCGAAATCGCCAATGCCATAAAGAGAATACGTTTTAACATCATTTTGACAATCCTCTCAGAACAAAAATGATCGTTAGGTGTTTACCGCTATTTCATTACACAGTTTGTTGGGGGCTTGCGATCTCCTTTCCGACTGCGTTCGCCCCGCACGACTCACGAACGATCAGCGTGGGGGGCAGCAGTACTTGTCGTTCCGCAGGAGTTTCACGGTGCAGGATACTCATCAGCAGCGCCACTAAGCGCTGTCCGATCTCTTGCAGGGGGGGCGCAACGGTCGTCAGCATTGGATGCGCATAGGCTGCCGCGGCAATGTTGTCATAACCAGTGACGGCAAGATCAACGCCGACTTGCCGTCCAGCGGCTTGAGCCGCCCGCATTGCGCCCAACGCCATTAAGTCGTTGCTGGCAACGATCGCGCTGATGCTGGGATGCTGAGCGAGCAGCGCGGTCGTCAGGCGTTCACCGCTCTCAATTGTGAGGTCGCCATGAACGATCCACTGTGGATTTAAGACTAGCCCAGCCGCTGCCAGCCCGGCCTCAAAGCCTGTCAGGCGTTCCAGCGTCATTGCCAGCGTCGGCGGTGGCAGCAGCAGCGCCATCCGCTGATGCCCCAGCTGCGCCAAATGCTGTACCATCATTTGAATGCCAGCACGGCTGTCTACGTCCACGTAGGCGAAATCGGAGGTTTCCGGCAGCGCGGCACGGCCAAAGACCACGAACGGGTGCCCGACCATCTTAAGATAAGCAATGCGCGGGTCATGCTGGCGAATGCGCGCCAAGATGACGCCGTCAACCCGATTGCCTCCCACGATGCGGCGGTAGGCATCCAGCTCTTGTTCTGGCGGCTTGGCACTGATCAACAAGTCAAGCTGGTGCTGGGTGGCGGCATAGCCGATGCTCATCACGAGCGCGTTGAAGAAGTCGTCGGTGAAGCGGTCATGAGACGCCGGCAAGATCAAGCCAATCGTGTCCGTCCTGCGCGCGCGGAGCTGGCGTGCCAGCACGTTAGGCTGGTAACCTTCGGCCTGCGCAATGGCCTCAATGAGCTGGCGAGTGCGTGGGTTGACGTCGCTGTAACCTGCCAGTGCCCGCGAGACGGTTGTGACGGAAAATCCTGATTTTTCAGCAATATCTTTTAAAGTTGTCACGATGTGTTTTTCCAAATCTAAAGCGTCATCTACTACTTAACTATATCCAAAACGTTTTGGATAAGTCAATAAGTTAAAATGAGAAACGCTTGACCACATATTTCGATCCGGTCATCATGTCGTTTGTCGCTGAGCAATTGGCCAAAATGCCAAACTGATCTGCTCCAGTTTGGCGCTCATCGGAAAGCCCTTTAGATTGGATATGAGGGAGAGTCATCAAATGCAAAAAAATTCAGCGGCGGTTCACGCGTGATGGCTAGTGGCGGCGGTATTTAGCGTTGGGCTAGGTCAACGTGGGTGAGGCGAACAGTTGGCCCGTCCTCGCATGTTCTTATCTGTTCGTCAAATGAAGTTAGGGTAAGATGCTATTTGAAGCTGTCAGTGAAGCCGCTCGTATCAGATAAGAGCTCGTCTCCTACTTTAAAGAGAGTCCCTAATGACCGTTTGCGGATGGGTTCAAGCACGGCTAATCCTGTTCATGCTCATCTTGATTATTGTCTTGGTGCCAGCCGCGCAAGCACAGCGCACTGTAGATCACAGCGAACTGCTGCGCATCGGGCGGGGCAGCATCAGCGAAGTGGCCTTCGCGCCAGATGGGCGGACGCTGGCAGTAGCGACAGCTCTCGGCGTCTGGCTGTACGATGCTGATGCTCTAGATTCCAAGCCGCGCTTGCTGGAAGGGCATACCCACGCCGTGCTCAGCGTGGCGTGGTCGCCGGATTCGGCGCATCTGGCATCAGGAGGATGGGACAGCGCCGTGCGGGTGTGGGATGCCGCCAGTGGAGAAGAACGTGCCCTCCTCGAGGGTCATAGAGGCTGGGTGTACAGCGTGGCGTGGTCGCCAGACGGGGTGCGCCTAGCATCAGGGTCGTGGGACGGCACCGTGCGGGTGTGGGATGCCGCTAGCGGGATGCAGCTTGCTCGGCTTGATCATGCGCATGGAGTGCGCAGTGTAGCGTGGTCGCCGGATGGGGTGCGTCTGGCGTCGGGGACGGGTGATAACGCCGTGCGGGTGTGGGATGCTGCCAGTGGAGCCGAAATCGCCGTCCTTGAGGGGCACACGGACTGGGTAGTCACCGTGGCATGGTCGCCAGATGGAACCCGTTTGGCGTCGGGGTCGTGGGACGGTACGATGCGGGTGTGGGATGCCGCCAGTGGGACGCAGCTCGCTCAGATTGATCATACGCACGGAGTGCGCAGCATCGCGTGGTCTCCGGATGGGGTGCGCTTAGCGGCGGGGTTGGCTGAAGACATCGTGCGGGTCTGGGATGTCGCCAGCGGGGAAGAGCGCGCCGTCCTTGAGGGGCATACAGACTGGATACGCAGCGTGGCGTGGTCACCGGATGGGACGCGCTTGGCCTCGGGGTCGGAAGACGGCACTGTGCGGGTGTGGCGAGTGCCGCTGGAAGGTGGCGCGTAGAATAAAACATCGGCGCTTACGCATCTTTTAATCGCCACGCCAGACCGGCAATCAGCAGCAGCACCTCGTCGGCGCGATGAGCGATATACTGATTCGCCCGGCCAAGCGCATCGCGGTACAGTCGTCCGAGCCGGTACGGAGGTACGACCCCCATACCGACTTCATTGCTGATCACCAGCCAAACCGACGACGAAAGTCGATAGGTATTGAGCAAGGCCTCAGTTTCGCGCAGGACGGCGGCCTCTGCCTGCGCCTGCGTGCAGTCCTCTGGCAGTTGCAGCAGAGCGTTTGACGCCAGCAGAGTCAGGCAGTCCACGATCACAGTGTCGTATCCGTCACCCTGCGCCTCGATCGCCGCACCGACGTCCAGCGGCGCTTCGAGCGTATCCCATGCCGATGGGCGGCTCGCTCGGTGCGCGGCGATGCGTTCGCGCATCTCATCATCGAATGCCTGCGCTGTTGCCACGAACAGCACCCGATCGTCGCGCTCGCGCGCCCAATTCTCGGCGTAAGCGCTTTTGCCGCTGCGTGCCCCGCCTAATAGGAAGATCAGCCTTTTACCCATGCGCTCAGTCCCAACAAACACAGCAGCTCGGTCAACTCGCACAGCGCGCCGTATACATCGCCAGTCAGCCCGCCGTCTAACCGATGCGCTGCCCACCTGCCGATCAGCGTCACCGCCAGTACCGCCACGCTGACTATGATCAGGACGAGCAGCAGCTCGCGGGCGATCAGGATGACTGTTAATAGGGCGATCGCGCTGGCACTGGCGACCTGCCCGCCTCCTAATCCCTCGCGGAAGTATGCGCCTAACCCGCTCTGCCGGGCATAAGGATAGGCATAAGCAGCGCAGACCATCGCCCAGCGCCCGGCCACCGGCGGCACGATCAGCAGGGTAGGCGGCACGGTCGCCAGCGTTGTCCACTTGCCCAACAGCAGCAAAATCAGCCCGACGACGGCCCATGTGCCGGTGCGCGGGTCTTTCATGATCGCCAGCCGCTGCGATGGTTCGACTGTCGCCAGCAAGCCATCGCAGGCATCACCGAAACCGTCCAGATGCAGGCCGCCGGTGAAGATTACCCATGCCAGCAAGATGAGCAGCGCTGTAACGCTGGCGTTAAACGGCGAAAAGGCAGCGATCAGCGCCAGTGTCCCCCCAATCACTAGCCCAACCAGTGGATACCAAGCGAACGACCAGCCCGGCTTGCGCCCTTGAACGTAGCCCAGTGGCAGGATCGTCAGGAACGAAAACGCAGCTCGAACGTCATTCCACATCGAGGAAATCCCGTGCACTTATCTGCTGAGCATGCACCAACGTTACCCTAGTTTTGCTTCTTGCGCAGTTTATGAAAAGTCGGAAGTGTAAGGCACTTTCAAACGTAGGAAGGCGAAGATGGCCTGCCCTACATCTGATGTTTGAACATGATGTTTGAACAGGAAGCGACTGCCGCTTGGCCGCGGGCACTGCGGGTGAATTTATGCATAAACTGCGGGAGAACCGCAATCAATAGGCGTGAGGTTAGCAAAAGCGGCAGAGGAATTGCAGACGACCGGCATTTGCAAGGTCAGTAAACAAAACCGGCGGGCGAGACCGCGCCGCCGATCCCGAAAATCACAGTTCGATTTGAATTCAACTTGCTGGGAGGATTAGATCACATTCGAACAGATCTCTTCCGTTGAAACCGCTCAATTCCTAAATAGTTTACCATTTCCTCAACGCGAATCAATCGCGCCATTCATAACGAACTCCAACTAGCTCGGCTTTGGCGGTGAAAGGGAGAGGTGCGCCCTCCCCCAATCACCTTGAAGCTCGCTGCCCGTACCAGCAAAGCTCCCGTGTGAAGTGTACATCACCTTTCATCGGGTCTTTGCCACTGACAGCAAAATCGACAGTTCGTTGGGTTCTGGAGGAAATGGCAAATGACTCGCGTGTTCGTCTTCACCAACCACAAGGGGGGTGTCGGCAAGTCCACGTCCGCCACCAATGTCGCGCTCGGCATGGTCAACCTGCTGCGCCGCGCCGGTTCGTCCAACCCCCGTGTGCTGCTGATCGACACCGACTCACAGGGGCACGCCTCGCTCGTCACGACCGGGCACAGGGACTACGGCGCGGACGACAGCCTGTACACGGTGCTGATGGCCGATCGTCAGAACGCGCCGCAAACGCTCATGCAGTGCATTGTGCAGAGCCAGTGGGATGAGCACCTGCATGTTCTCCCCGCCTCGCCGATGCTGGAGGGCGCAGAACGCGAACTGATGGGCATGGCGGGCGCGCCGTATCGCCTGGCTGACCCGCTAAGCAAAGTCGCCAACCAGTATGCTGCTGTCATCATCGACACGCGCCCTTCGTTCTCGCTGATGACCGAGATGGGACTGCTCGCTGCGACCGATGCAATTGTGCCGGTTGAGCCGCGTTATCTGAAGACGGTCGGCTTGACGAGCGTCATTCAGAAGATCAATGACATCCGTGATGGCTGGCGGCATCCCAACCTGCGCGTCAGCGGGCTGCTCGTCACCAAGATGGACACCCGCGTGCGCGGGCATAACCATCTGCTGGCGGAACTGAAAGCGCATCCGGTGCTGGGCAAGCTGGTGCTGGGCGTGATCCCAGTCAGCGAAGCCGTGTCCTACGCCCATCACAATCACCAGAGCCTGTTCCAGTACGATCCGCGGTCGTCGGCGAGCAAGGCGTACATTCACGTGGTCGCAGCGCTGGTGCGCTACATGAAGGCGGGTGCGTAAATGGCCAAATCGACTACGCATCGCGTCGATGACCTGCTGGCATCGGTCACGGCGGATTTGCTCGGCGACACGCCACAAGCATTGCAGGACACCAGCCTGCGCGTCGAGCGGCTGCTGCTGGAGATGGTGCGCCCTGATCCGGTGCAGCCGCGCCGGGTGCTGCCGGAGAACATCCACATGCGCTTTCACGCCAACCGCGCCACACCGACGCAGGCGCTGCGCGAACTGGTGCAGATCGTGCAGATTGCCGCACGTCAGCGCGGGCGTCCGTTCAACAATGTGCTGGAACTACTCCCGAATCCGGATGAGGAGCGCGAAGAGGAAACCAGCACGGCACTATCACCGGAAGAGCAGCTGCTGCGCGATCTGGTCAATCTAGCGGTGACGATCCGCGATGACGGGCAGGTCAATCCGCTAACTGTGGTGGACGTATCGCAGGGCGCGACGCGGCTGTTTCGCATCGAGACGGGCGAACGCCGCTACTGGGCAAGCTGGCTGCTGCGCGATTTCATCCCCAACTACACCGGCGACGGGACGATCCCGTGCATCATCATCCCGGAACGGAAATCGTCCGTGTTCCGGCAGGCGAAGGAGAACACCGCGCGATCCGGGTTGACGGCGGTGGCGCTGGCGCGGCAGGCGGCGCTGCTGCTGCTGACCGTGCATGGGTATGAGATACCCGCCTATGCCGTGAACAACGATTTCTACCGTCAGGCGCTCGATCTCGACCTTCGGTCGAAACGCGAGTACACCGATGCCATCCTCAGCGCGATGGGTGGCATCAAGAAAGGCTACTTCAGCTATATCAAAAATCTGCTACGGCTGTCTGATGAAGCGATGGAATTAGCGGATCGACATGATATAGATGAATACAGGCTGCGTCACGTGGTTACATTACCACCGGAGTATCATGCTGAAATTGTACGACAAATCATTGACTTCAATCTGACCAGCAAGCAAGTCAAAGAATTGTGTCAAGGGGATAGTCTGCATACTGAGGACAATGAGCATCTCGAAAAGCTGCCGCCTGCCGCCGTGAAGATGGCAAAGGTCACGCATTCGGTCGCAGCAACATCCCCACAGGACTTTGTGCTTGCCCTCATTCAACAAGAGGGTGATCCAGCTATCGCGCTTGCCCGTTTGCAAGCCATGCGCAAGCTTGTTCTGGAAGCCGAACGTTTATTGAGTGGAAAGTAAAAAGGTTCACGCGCGTGAACCTTTTCCTGAAGTTTGGCAGTTATTGCAATTGGCAGTT
>JBDNDP010000039.1:0-30336 GCA_046719065.1 Aggregatilineales bacterium
GCCAAGATGACGCTGTCCACTTTGTACAGCATCATCACGACGGCCGCCGTCAAGATGAACGGCACGCTCTGGCGGACGATGTTCGGCCACAGCCCGACCTCGAAACGCAGCATCGGGAAAAAGAGCGTGCGGCTGTAAACGGCCAGCACGATCAGCAGGTCGATGACGCGCGTGATCACAAACGCCCACGCCAGCCCGACGACGCCATAGCCGCCAAACAGCAGGGCCAGCGCGACGGCCAGCAGCAGCACCCGCTCCACGTAGACGGTCAGCGCTTCGAGGTGGAAGACATCCGCAGCGCGAAAGGCGAAACGAAACAGATATTTGAAAAAGCGCAGCGCCTCGGCGATCGCCAGCAGGTAGATGACCCGCATCGTTTCGGCCGGTTGATCTAAGAATGCGGCGACCACGACGACCAGCAGAATGCCAGCCGCGCAGAAGATCAATTGTAGCGTGAGCACATTGCCCAGAAAACGCGGCGCAGAGGCGGGATCGCGCGAGACGACGCGCGCATAGACGAAGCTGAGGCCGCCTTCCATGACGAATCCCATGACGTTGACGAAGGCCAGCGCGAATGAGAATATGCCGAACCCCGCATCGCCCAAGATGCGCGCGGCAAAAATCGTCAAGATGAACAGCAGTCCAATGCTGAGTTCGGACGCCGCGGAATAAAAGCCGTTGGTGACAAGACTGCGCGCGGCCTGCGGTTTCTGAGCCATGAGGCGCTTAGACCAGCCTCGAGACTATCAACCAGTACAGGTTGAGGATTAGCGCCAGCAGGGCGATTAGGGGTTGGACGAAGCGTCCTTGTGCGGTGCCGACCGAGTAGGTCAGCGGGCCAGCTTTCAGAAAATCGCGGTCGCGGTATTGGCGCGTTTGCTGCACCAAGCGGCGCTTCTCCATCACCTGCGGCCAGTCGCGGAAGAAACGGCCCCAACCGCGCAGCCACGCGCCGACAGTGCCTAGTTTGATCATGAAGGCCAGCGTCACGAGTTCGTAGAGCAGCAGGGCCGGCGCGATGATGGCGAAAGTGCGCCAGCGATAGATCTTAAACAAAAAATAGGCGCGATTTTTGGTCACGTGGTAAGCGCGTGCTGCGCTGTAACGCGCGCCGCTGCGCATTGAGAGGCCCGGTGTGCCGCTGCCGTGGCGGATCAAGGCTTTCGGCTGCTGGATGCAGCGCCAGCCCGCCAGCGAGATGCGCACCGCGAAATCGGCATCTTCGAATCCCCAGAAGAACGCCTCATCATAGCGCTGCGGCGCAGGGATTTTCGCCCGATCAACCAGCACATTGCCGCCGGTCACCCATACGCGCCGCCAGTCTTCGGCGACTTGCCCGCGCAAGGCATTGCGATTGTGCTGAATAGCGATGCCGACATAGTGAACGGATCCGCCGTCATACTGGATGCGCGCTGGTTCTGTATCGAACACGATGCGCGGGTGGACGATCGCGATCGAGTGCGGGTCGTAGCAGTAAGTCTCGACCAGCCGCTCCAGCGTATCGGGCAGCACGAAGCCATCCTCATCGAGCAGAAAAATCAAGTCGTTGCGCGCCATGCGCAGCGCTGCATTGCGCGCTGCCGCCGGGCCGCCATTATAACCCAGTTCGAGCGCGCGCAGGCGCGGCGCATACGCACGCGCGATCGTCAGCGAGTCATCGGTAGAGCCATTATCAACCAGCAGCAGTTCGTCGATGGGGTAGGTGCTCGCCAGTAGGGCATCGAGGCAGCGCTCAAGCACATGGGCGCCGTTGTAATTGATCACAGCTACCGTTAGCGGAGTCATCGCGCTTACATCCTTGTCACTCCCTTATCTCGATCATACTCCCATTTTTTGACAGTTGTACAGGGCAGCGCATAGGCGCCGTGAACGAAATCTCCACGAAAAATGTAAAAAATTTCGTTTGGGAGCTTCTCGTTGTAAAAGAGGATGTGTTTTCGTCGACTTTTGCGGCTGAGAACGAGTCTCAGGCTAGGGGAGCGCGCTCGACGTTGACCAGTTCTTCTTCATCCACTTCCGGCTCAGCATCGGGCACCAGCAGATGACGCACGCCCCGGATAGCCCAAGCCAGCGCGAAGAAGCCGGTGCAGGCCAACACGATCGCAGCGCCAGAGGAGACATTGGCGTAGAACGAGGCATAGAGGCCAATGATCCCGGATGCGATGGCGATGAAAGCGGCGATGACCATCATGCGCCACAGCCGCACGGTCAGCAGCGAGGCAGCTGCCGCGGGCGTGATCAGCAGCGCGGTCGTCATCACCACGCCAACGAGCTGGATGCTGCTGACGACGGTGAATGCGAGCAAAATCAGCAGCAGGTAGCGCATGTGCGACGCTTTTAGCCCGATGACCTCAGCATGAATCGGGTCGAAGGAGGTCAGTTCAAGTTCTTTGTGAAATAGCAAAAGCGTGACTAGCACCAAGACGGCGATCGCTGCCAGCAGGATGAGGTTGTCTTGTGTGACGCCGAGGATATTGCCGAACAAGATGTGCGTGAAATCGCGGAACGAGCGCACAGTGCTCATCAGCAGCACGCCGAGCGCGAACATGCCGGTGAAGATAACGCCGATGGCGGTGTCTTCGCGGATGACCTCGCGCCGCGACAGCCAGCCGATGCCGAGCGCCGTCAGCAGGCCGGCGACCAGCGCCCCGCCCAGCAGGCTCAATCCATTAAGATAGGCGACGACGACGCCGGGCAAGATCGTATGGGCAAGCGCATCGCCGATGAAGGCCATGCGCCGCAGCACGACGTAAACGCCGATGCTCGCGCACGTTAGGCCGACCAACAGCGCCGCCAGCAGGGCGGTTTGCATAAAATTGAAGCGGAATGGCGCCAGCAGCCATTCGATGATGGCGTTAAACTCGATCATGGCAGCACTTTGGCGTGAGCGCCGTTGAACGTGGCTGGCGGCGCTGCGATCCCGCGCCCTTCGGCCAAATAGAACGCCGCATCGAAATCGGTCTCCAGCCGGCCCAGATCATGGGTGGCAGTGATCACTGTTTTGCCGCGCGCCTTTAATCGATCGAGCACAGCGGCGATGATCGCCCGCGTCTCGCTATCGACGGCGTTGAGCGGCTCATCCAGCAGCAGCAGATCGGCATCCTGTGCCAGCGCGCGCGCCAGCATCGCCCGCTGCTGCTGGCCGCCGGAAAGCTGGCCGATCTGCCGGTCGCACAAATCGCTGAGGCCAAGCTGATCGATCATGGCATCAACGATGCGTCGATCTTCGCGCGTCGGGCGTTTGAACCAACCAAGGTGCACATAACGGCCAGTGAGCACCAGCTCGCGCAGCGTGATCGGGAAGCGCCAGTCGATCTCGCCGCGCTGCGGCAGGTAGGCGACACGGTGATGGCAGGCTCCCGGCGGGTTGCCGTAGATCAAGACGCTTCCGGAGCGAATTGGCAGCAAGCCGGCCACCACCTTCAGCAGCGTCGATTTGCCGGCGCCGTTGTGCCCCACCAGCGCAAGCTGCGTGCCGATCGGCACGCACAGGTTGATCCCTTTGAGGGACAGCCGCCGCGTCCCTGGGTATGAGACGACCAGATCGCGCACCTCCAAGGCGGGCGCACCCGGCACTGCCTCTTTATGAACACGGCGGCTGTATGACCAATGCATGCTTACCCCAAACGAACCTTACTGAAGCGCTGCGACGATTATATCGATATTGTAGCGCATCATGTCGATATACGTCTCCGCGCCGGAGCCAGCCGGCCCCAGCCCATGCGTGAAGAGCGGATCCGCCACTACGATGCCGGCTTCAGCCGCAATCTGTTCCATCAGCGCCGGGTTGCCCACGTTCTCGACGAAGACCGCTGGCACACCGGCCTCACGAATCTCTTCGATCACCAGCGCGATCTGGCCAGCGGCTGGGTCGGCATCTGTCGTCACTGCGCCCAACGCTGAGTCCAGCAGCTGGAAGCCATAGTCACGGGCGAAGTACGCGAACAGCTCATGCGTCGTCACGAGGATGCGGTTGGCTTCCGGGATGGTCGCCACCTGCTCGCGGATGTAAGCATCGAGCGCCTCCAGCTCAGCGATGTACGCCTCCGCGTTAGCCGCGTAGAGGTCGGCGTTGGCTGGGTCAGCAGCCATTAGCGCATCGCGGATATTCTCAGTCATGATGATCACATTCAGCGGCGACATCCAAGTGTGCGGGTCAAATTCGCCATGGACGTGGTCGTGATCATGACTATGACCGTGATCATGATCATGGTCATGAGAGTGGCCGCCCTCCAGCTCGCTCTTCGCCGTCATGCCGAACACGGCCATATTCGAGGGTTTGCCGCCGACGAAGATGCGCACATCGGTGATCTCAAGCGTCTCCAGGTCGACAGCGCGGATATCGCCCGGCAGCGGCTCGCTGACATACACCATGTGGCCGTTGGTCACGAAGAACGGCCGCGCAGCAGGACGGCCGCTGGCTGGCGCCAAGAACGGATCGACCACCTGCACTGTGCCCTCAATCTCGCCTGTGGCAATGTCGATCAGATGCAAATTGCCATCCATCGTTAGCGCGACGAGCTTAGACGGGTCTTCGCCATGGTATTGGAAGCGCCAAATGCGCTGCCCGGCGTCGATCACGACCTCCGATGTGCCCTCGACCGGGTCGACGCGCACGATGGCATTACGACCGTAGTTGCCGAGCAAGAACTGTGCGCCTTCAGTGTAGTAGAGCGTGCCGGTGCGCAGGTCAGGGTTGGCCGTGGGGTTGTCAATCTTGCGCGAGACGAAGGCATCACCGTCGCGCTCGACCAGCAAAATGCCATCAGAGCAGCCGAAGGCCACGCCGTCATCGCTGTAAGCCGCTTCGCCATGCAGACCCGGGCACTCCGGGAAGCTCTGCAGGATATTGCCCTCCATGTCCATCACGTCGACACCGATGGGCAAACTGCTGTTCAGGTCTTCCATGTTCGGCGATGAGATTAGCACGACGTCGCCCAGCGGCACAGCGACGCCGTGATGCGCTCGCGCGGTCGCGACGGTGATGATCTCCTCGGCAGGGTCGAACAAGTAGCTTTCGGTGAAGATCGAGGCGGTGCCATCGCCGTCATTGAAAATGGCGATCTGGTCGTGATGGACGACGAAGTGGATCGGCGTCGAGCCAGGAATGTCTACGCCGAGCAGCGCCGGACGGCCGAACTCAGCATGGAAATGATCATCGTGCGCCACCATCGAGACGCCGCTGTCGATGACGTTGGTGATGTTCCCGTCCATCTGAACGGCAAAAGCATAACGGCCGTTGGGAGAAGTGTACAAGAAAGGCCGCGCGGTCAGTTCGAACGTCGCGATCACATCGTTTGAGCGCAGATCAACGACATGCACGGTCCCGCTTTCAAAGTCGTTGACGAGCAGGCGCGAGCCGATCATCGGGTCGCCCTCCATGAAACCGCCATGCATGTGTTCGTGGTCATGATCGTGGTCATGATGATGCCCGGCGAATTCGAGGACATCGACCCCATCGCTGGCCGCGACGCGGATCGCCGTCGAGCCGGACGATTCGTACAGCGCATCGATCCACGGCTCAAGCTCTAAGCCGTTCTCGATCAGCAGGTCGGCTTCAGCCAGTGCGATCAAATCTTGCGGCGTGGGTTCGTAAACGTGCGGGTCGCCATCTGGCCCAACCAGCACGGTCAGCTCGACGTTATCCCCAGCGACATTCTGCACGATATCGGCGAGCACACTATAGGTGACGACGACCTTGAGTGGAGCTTCTTGCGCCCCAACCAGCGAGACTACCGGCACGAGCAGGCTGAATAGCAGTAGAACAGCCGCCAATCGACGTAGAACCATAGCTTCTCTCCTCTTGAACCTTATGCTGATAAATCTGGATTTGACGCTACGGGCCATCGCGTTGAACTTTTGCTGCGCTGTTCGTTTGGTGAGATGATGGGGACGCGCCAGCCCGATCGCGACAATCACTTGAATGATACTTCGTATCATCAACTAGGTGGATGATACGACATATCGATACGCAGATCAAGTTAAAATCGTTTAAGAGCGGGGTTCAGAGTGGCGAACTGTCGATAACAGGGGCGTTTGAGGGCCAGAAACGAAGCAGAGTAAAGAAATAAAATAATAAAGAAAACCAGCTTTGCGGCTGGCTGGTTTTGGGGGTCAGGATAGGGCTGGTGGGACTCGAACCCACAAGCTCTCGCGAGCGGATGATTTTAAGTCACCTGTGTTTGCCATTTCACCACAGCCCCAAACCCGGGGACGACGCACCCGCGTTTTCTCACTGAATATTAGTGTAGCAGCATCGTCGATCAGCGTCAACGGCGCTTCACATCCCCAGCAGCGCGGCCACTGACGCGCTGCGGCCGAACCAGGTATAATACACCGATAATTTGTCTCAGCTAATCGAGTTCCCGATGTCTGTACGCCCGATCATCCAGCCGGATAACCCCATCCTTCGCAAAAAGGCGCAGCGAGTGACCACGTTCGATCGCTCGCTGCAAACCCTGATCGATGACATGATCGAGACGATGCTGGCCGCGCCCGGCATTGGGCTGGCCGCGCCGCAGGTTGCCGTTTCCAAACGTGTGATCGTCGTGCGCTTGCAAGATGATGAGACCTCGCGCGAGGAGTTTGGCGAGGAAGCCGGCAAGCTGTATGTGTTCGTCAACCCGGAGATCATCAAGGCCAGCAAAGAGAAAATTGAAGGGATCGAGGCCTGCCTATCGATTCCCGGCTATGCCGGCCGCGTCGTTCGCCATGAAAGCGTAGTCGTCACCGGGCAAGATCGCTACGGCAAAGCGCAGCGCGTCAAAGCGAAAGGCTGGCTGGCGCGCGTCTTTCAGCACGAGATCGACCACCTCGACGGACGCCTATTCATCGATATTGCCAGCGATGTGTGGCAGGTTCGGCCCGAAGGCGAGGCTGAAGAAGAAGTTTAGCGCGTCACCCGCAACCGAACTGCGCACCGCTGCGTATAAATTTCAAAGAGCTGATGAAGGCGAGGAGGGTTGCGATGAAAACAACCGCTGAATTGGAGGGTCGCGGCCTGAAGTGGATGCGAACGGGTGGGCTGCGCAACAACGGCGAACTGCGGGACGAAGATGGCGAAGTGCTTGCGACGATCAGCCAGCCGAGCATCTGGCGCAGGATGGTCGAAGTCGAAGCGGTTGGCAACCGCTGGCGCTTCGAACGCAAAGGGATTTTCCGTCAGCGCATTGAGATTTCCTCCATTGGCACCGGCGAAGCGCCAGCTATCTACATTTATCAATATCCAGGAAACAAAGGACGGCTGGAATATGCTGATGGCCGTGTCTTCCTCTGGCGGCAGGGCAACTTTTGGGGGTCGAAGTGGGTCTGGACGACCGAGGACGGTGTGCCGCTGATCGGCTTTAAAACGGGCGGTTTTTGGCGCTTGAGCGGTGAGATGAGCCTGCATCCAAATTTTGAGGAGGATAAAGCGCCCAGTCTGCTGGTCTTCCTCGGCTGGTATCTAATCATGCTCTATTACGAGGATTCAGCGGGAAGTTCAACCGTAGTCACAGTTTAGAGGCTCGATGCGGCGGGCTTCAGCAGCCACCAAACAGCCAACGGGAAGATCATCGCCGCGAGTTTCGCGGCATCGGTGTAAAACATCGCTGGCAGCAGCGTGAGCCACGCGCACAGCCACAGCGCGACGCGCCGCCAGCCGGTCACTCGGCCGATCGCGGGCAGCAGCAAGACGAGATGCACTGCCATCAAGTACGGCGCAATGAAAGCGCCGGCCGCGATCAGACGTAGGGGGTCGGCATTGGTGAACGGCAGCAGGGCGAGGCCGATTAGCAGAATGGGCCAGCCGAGGTTAATCCAGCCCATCGCGATCGGATGACCAAGCGATCCTTCCAAGTTCGTCAAAATTTGGATCGGCCATGGCCCCCAAACGATCAGGGTGAGCGCGAGGAAGCCGAGTCCCCACAGCGTCCATGAGCGCCGCGCCAGCAGTGCCCACGGCGCAAGATGGGGTTGTACGGTTGCCCACGGTAAGCCAAGCGGCAGCATAACCACTCCCATCAGCGTCAGGATCGATGCATTGCCTTCCCACAACAGCATGAGAACTGGCGCTGTGACCAAGGCCAGCAGCACACCACCGAGCATTGATCCGCGTGACTGGTCTCGCGCTTCACGGGCTGTACCGATGGCGACGCTCATGAACAGCAAGCCGAACAACAGCGCCGCGCCTGTGCGCCATTCCCAGATAGCAAGAGGGTAGATAGCAAGCTGGAGCCACGGCGGATAAGTCGCATCGAAGACGCCGGCGCGGTACAGCGGCCATTCATAGGCCAGTGCTGGCAGGCGTGTCGTTAGCGGCAGCAGGATGAGCGAAGCGCCGCACAGCCACAGCGCGACGCGCCAATCGAACGGCGCGGGCTGTTTCCACTCAGCGAGGTAAAGGGCGGCGCGTCGTTTGATCGCAGCGGCGATGCGCTGCCACCGCTTTCGCTGTGTCCACGTCTCGTTCATCAGCAGCCATTCGATTTCATTTTCGTCCTGCGCTTGATTATAGGCTAACCTACCCTTAGCGATTTGTTAAGGTCGCAAGCTGTCTCGTTCTAGGACAGCGCTCGCGGCCTGTGCAGCGAAGGAGACAGCGTATGGACGTTCTGCACTCGAACGTTGACCCGAACAGCGCAGCGTTTCGCGCCAATGCCGCCCATCATCGGGCGCTGGCCGAGCAGCTCCGCGAGCGGCTCGCGCTGGTGCGGCAAGGGGGCGGCGAGAAAGCGCGCGAACGCCACCGGGCGCAAGGCAAACTGTTTGTGCGCGACCGGATCGACCGGCTGCTCGACCCCGGCTCTCCATTTTTGGAGATCGCGCCGCTGGCTGCATGGGAGCTATATGACGGCGAAGCGCCCGGCGCTGGCATCGTCACTGGCATCGGCCGTGTGAGCGGGCGCGAATGCTTGATCCTCGCCAACGACGCGACCGTTAAAGGCGGCACTTATTTTCCGCTGACGGTCAAAAAACACCTGCGCGCCCAGCAGATTGCGCTCGAGAATCACTTGCCTTGCATCTATCTGGTCGACAGCGGCGGCGCGTTCCTACCGCTGCAAGACGAGGTGTTCCCTGATGCCGACGACTTCGGCCGCATCTTCTACAATCAGGCGCAGATGAGCGCCGCTGGTATCCCGCAGATCAGCGCGGTGATGGGCAGTTGCACGGCGGGTGGGGCTTATGTCCCGGCGATGTCCGATGAGACGGTGATTGTCGCCGGCACCGGCACGATCTTCCTCGGCGGGCCGCCGCTGGTCAAAGCGGCGACGGGCGAGGAGGTGACAGCTGAGGAACTGGGCGGCGCTTATGTGCATACGCACATCTCTGGCGTGGCTGATCACTACGCTGAAGATGATGACCATGCGCTGTCGATCGTGCGCGGGATCGTCGCCGCGCTTAACCGCCGCAAGACGATCGATCTTGAACTGGCATCGCCAGAGCCGCCGCGGTACGACCCCGAGGAACTGTACGGCATCTTACCGATCACTTTCCGCGAGGTCTATGATGTCCGCGAGGTGATCGCGCGGCTGGTCGATGGCAGCCGCCTGCGCGAGTTCAAGGCGAACTATGGCACGACGCTGGTCACTGGCTTCGCGCATATCGAGGGCATACCGGTGGGCATCCTTGCGAATAACGGCGTGCTCTTTAGCGAGTCCGCCTTGAAGGGCACACACTTCATCGAGCTATGCGCCAGCCGCGGCATCCCGTTGATCTTCTTGCAGAACATCACTGGCTTTATGGTCGGCAAAGCGTATGAGACGGGCGGCATCGCCAAGGATGGCGCCAAAATGGTGCACGCCGTCGCCAATGCTGCCGTCCCCAAGCTGACGGTCATCATCGGCGGCAGCTTCGGCGCGGGCAATTATGGGATGTGCGGCCGCGCCTATGGTCCGCGTTTTCTGTGGATGTGGCCCAACAGCCGCATCAGCGTGATGGGCGGCGAGCAGGCCGCCAATGTGCTGCTGACCATCAAGCGCGACCAGCTAGCCCGCGAGGGCAAGCCAGATATGACGCCGGAGGAGCAGGCTGCCTTCAAACAGCCGATCCTCGACAAGTACGAGCGCGAAGGCGAACCTTACTACGCGACGGCGCGCCTGTGGGATGACGGCATCCTCGACCCGCCACAGACGCGGCGCGTCCTCGCGCTGGCGCTAAGCGCCTGCCTCAATGCGCCGCCTGTACCGACGCGCTACGGCGTCTTCCGCATGTGACCTGCATCAGGCACGCGCGCCGATCACCCCCTGCGTGCGCAGCGCCGCGATCTCGCCCGCGCTGTAGCCGCCGAACTCGGCCAGCAGCTCGTCGCTGTGCTGGTCAAGCAACGGCGGCGGCCGGCGCACCACTTCGGCGATGCCTTCAAACTTGACCGGCATGCCAAGGGCGCGCACCCGGCCCGCCGTCGGATGATCGAAGCTAATGATCATCTCGTTGTGCGCTAACTGCGGATCGTGCTCGACTTCGGCGAAGGTATGGACGGGCGCGCACCAGATATCTTCTGGCAGCAGCAGGTCGAGCCATGCGCGCGTCGTGCGCGTCTTGAAAACCTCGGCGAAGGCGAGGTTGATCGCGTCACGATCTTCGGTCACATTATTGCTGTCAATGTGTTCATAGCCAGAAAGGCCAAGCAACCGCGCCAATTGGCTGACCGGCGTCATCGCAATAGCGATGTAGCCGTCTTGCGTGGGATAAACGCCGTAGGGCGCGCCGTTGTACGGCGTCGGGTTGATGCCGCTCTTGCTGCGCGGGGGCAGCCCACCGCCGTTGAGGTAGGTGGCGAAGTCTTGCGCGACGATCGTCATCAGCGCGTTGAACAGGTTCACATTGACGCGCGCGCCGACGCCGGTGCGCTCGCGCCGGAATAGTTCAGCCAGTACGCCGTAGACGATGTGCAAACTGGCCGAGATATCGGCGATGCCGGGGCCGACGGGGATCGGCGGATCGGACTCTTTGCCGTTGAGATAGGGCAGGCCGCTCATCGACTGGACGAGCAGGTCTTGCCCGGGCCGCGAAACATAAGGCCCGCTGTGTCCCCAACCGCTGCTGGCGCAGTAGATCAGGCGCGGGTTGAGCGCGCGCAGCGCGTCGTAGCCGATGCCAAGCCGTTCCATGACGCCAGGGCGGAAGTTCTCGATGACCACATCGGCCCGTTCGGCCAGCCGCTTGATCACGTCGATGCCAGCCGGCTGCTTGAGGTCGATGGCTAAGCTCCGTTTGTTGCGGTTAAAGGTCATAAAGGAGACGCTCTCACCCGCCACATACAGATTGGCCGAAGAGAACTTGCGCATCCAGTCGCCTTTTGGCGGTTCAACTTTGATGATCTCGGCGCCCATATCGCCGAGCATCATGGTGGCATAGGGGCCTTGTAAAAGCTGCGTGAAGTCGAGGATGACCACCCCTTCTAAGGGCCCACTCGTCATAACGGCTGTCGTCCTTTCGCGAAAATCAGCGCAAAACGCGCTGAACCTGATAAGCTCTTTATCTTTCGATAATAACCCATCGCGCACAGTGCGCTATAGATCTTGTGCCATCCAGGGCGCAATTCGCTGTTCGCGACGCTGCGCGCGGTCTATAATCTTCGTTCAGTCTCCAGCCGCTGCTATAGCAAGGCACAGTTGGCGACTGAAGCAGCCGCCCAGACGCTGGAACCGACGCAGCCAGCCGCGCTGCTGGTCAAGCGGCAGACGACGTATGTGCAGACTGGGATGCCGATCGAGACCAGCCGGGCGGAGACATCTACCCTGAAGTAGCGGGGCTGGGTTTAAAGCTATCTGCCGGCCCGCGAGCGGGAGGGATACGCACATGAAAATGACGCTAATTGGTGGGGGTGGGGTGCGCGCGCCGGAGTTCGTGCGCGGCGCGCTCGCCTTTGCCGACGAGATGGGACTGCAAGAACTCTGGCTGATGGATACCGATGGCGCGCGCTTGCAGGTGATGGGGCCGCTGTGCCAAGAAGTTGTGCGGCGAGCGCGAAGCGATCTGCGCCTGCATTTCACGCAGGATCTCTCGGAAGCCCTGCGCGAGGCGAGCGCAATCGTGACGACGATGCGCGTGGGTCAGGAGCGCGCCCGCGTGCTCGACGAGCGCATCGCGCTTAAGCATGGGGTATTGGGCCAAGAGACGACCGGGCCGGGCGGGTTCAGCATGGCGATGCGCAGCGTCCCGGCCATCATCGAGGTAGCAGCGCTGGCCGAGGCGCTGGCGCCGCGGGCATGGATTTTTAACTTCACCAATCCAGCTGGGTTGGTCGTGCAGGCTTTACACGAAGCGGGTTTCCGGCGCATCGTCGGCATCTGTGACAGCGCCAACAGCGCCCAGCGCGATATCGCCGACTACCTCGGCGTCCCGCTCGATGACGTGAAGACCGAGGTGTTCGGCCTCAACCACCTATCATGGACGCGCAGCGCGCGCGTGCGCGGCTGCGACCGGCTGCCCGGTCTGCTGGCCGATGCGCAGTTCATCGAGGCCACGCATCAGCGCTTTTTTGGGGCCGAGGTTGTCCAGCGGATCGGGATGTATCTCAATGAATACCTGTACTACTATTACTGCCGCGATATCGCGCTGGCGCGCATTCAGGCGGAAGAGTTGACGCGGGGCGAGGAGATCGAACAGCTCAATGAGGCGCTCTTTCGCGAGCTGCGCGCCCTGCCCCCCGCCGAAGGGCTAGCCATTCACGAGCGCTACCATGCGCGGCGCAATGCCAGCTATATGGCCTATGCGGAGCCGGATATGGCGCAGCGCGAACGGCGGGCGCATCCGGCCGACGATGATCTCGTGCTGGCGCAGGCCGAAGTCGGCGGATATGCCGGCGTCGCTTTGCGCGTGGCTCTGGCGCTGTCGCAAGATCGGCCGCTGCGCATTGGCCTGAACGTGCCCAACGCCGGCGCGATCGACGGCCTGCGCGCTGATGACATCGTCGAGGTGACGTGCGATGTCGACGGCGGCGGCATCCGCCCGATTGCCATCGGTGCTGTGCCCGAGGATGCTTACCTGCTCATGCGGTCTGTGAAGCGCTATGAACGGCTGGCCGCGCGCGCCATCCTCGAACGCGACCGCGCACTGGCGGTCGACAGCTTGGCTGCGCATCCGCTGGTCGGCTCTTATTCGCTCGCGCGGACGCTGGTCGAGGAATATCTCGAGGCCCACGCCGCTTACGTCGGCGAGTGGCGGTAGAACGGTTTCACGGCCGTGGGTGGAGAGAGCGCTATGGGCGACGAAAAAAGGCATTACTTTGAACAGCAGGCAGCCAGTTGGGATGAACGCCTGCCGCTCGATCTGGCCGATCAGCTCGAACGGCTGCTGGCGCCATTCGCGCCCGAACTGGCAGCGGCCAGCCGCATCCTTGAGATCGGCAGCGGGACAGGCTGGCTGGCGGCAGCGCTGCGCGCCCATGCGCCGGCTGCGCGTTTGCTGTGCATCGATTTTGCCCATGCCATGCTGGCCGCAGCGCGCCAGCGCAGCCTAGAGGTCGCATTTGTACAGGCGGAAGCGGAACGGCTGCCCGTTCAGTCGGCGGCGGTCGATGTCGTCATCTGCCATAACAGCTTCCCGCACTTCGATGATCGGGAACGATCGCTCGCCGAGATCGGGCGCGTCTTGCGGCCAGCCGGCCATCTGCTGATCGTGCACAATCTCGCGCGCGGGGTGGTCAACGCCATCCATCAGGCAGCGGGCGGCCCGATTGCGCATGATGAACTGCTGCCCGCCGGAGCTTTGCACGAGCTGCTGCGCTGTGCCGGCTATCAAGCGATCGCGATCGAAGATGCGCCGGCCCGCTATACTGCACGGGCGCAGTGGCCCGGAGGCACTGCCTAGATCAAAAAACAGAGCGACCCCGCGCAAGGTCGCTCTGCCGAAGCAAAATGATAATGATAATGAGCTACTCGCCGAACGGCGTGATCTCGACCTCGTCCGGCACGAAGTCCTCGCCATAGATGTCGAGGTCGGGGAAATCGGCCAGCAGGCTGTCGAGCGCGGCCTGCGCTAGATCGGTGCGGTAAGTCACGCCCTCGCCATCGGCTGGGCTGCTGATGACGCCGTAATCAAACGCGATCTGCGCGGTGATCTCGAACGCCTCGGGATCCATCATGCCGATGCCCATCGGTGACGGCCAGACCAGCTTATTGACCTCGTTCATCATCCAGCGCTGGTGACCAACACCAAGCGTTGGGCCAGCTTCAAGCACGAACTCGACGCAGGCTTCTGGATTATCGCGGCAGTAGATCCAGCCGCGGAAGCTGGCGCGCAGGAACCGGATCGCGATGTCTTCGTTGCCTTCCTGCGCTAGCCAGTCGGCACGGACGAAGATGCCATCCTCAAGCATGGCCGTGCCGAACTCATTGAAATCGAGCACATTCAAGTCGTCGAGCGTATAAACTGGGAATGTGCCATCTTCGGCGACGAATTCGAGCACCTGTGCCAGCTCGTTGTACGTCATGGCCGAGGCGGCATCGATCTCGCGATCAAGGAAGGCGTTCATATCAAACGCCTGCTGCGCGATGATGACATCATTCGGGTCGTCCACATCGAAGCCGGCTTTGGTCAGCGCGGCGAAGGTAGGGAACTGGTTGCCGCAGCACCACACGCCGACCACGCGCCCGCCGAGATCCTCAAAACTTTCCAAGCCGCTATCGGCCCACGTGATCTGGCGCATGCCGCTGCGCTGGAAGATCTGCGCGATGTTGACCACATCCTGCCCGGTCTCGCGCGTGGCCAGCAGGTTGCCCATCCAGTCAGTTCCGAATTCGACATCGCCAGCCGCAACGAGCTGCTGCGGGTTAATATCGACGCCGGCGGGGATGATGGTAACCTCCAGCCCCTCCTCCTCATAATAGCCGAGGGCAGCGGCGGCATAGTAGCCCGCGAACTGGGCCTGTGGCACCCACTTGAGCACTACGCTGACGGGCACCAAGTCTTGCGCCGTCGCCGCAGGGATCAGCGCTAGCGCCAGCAGAACAACGATCGCTGCAAGCAGAACTTTACGCATGGAGCTCCTCCTCATTAAAATATCCGAAAACAAAACTATTTCTCGCGAAACGACACGTGCCACGACAGCATCGCGCGTTCCACGGCAGAAACCGCTAGATAGAACAGAATGCCGAACAACGAAGCGACCAAGATGGCCGACCATGCCTCTGCGTACCGGAACAAGCCAGCGTCATCGCGGATGCGGAAGCCGAGGCCAGCGGTCGAGCCGCCGAAATATTCGCTGACGATCGCGCCGATCATGCTCAAGGTGGTGGCGACTTTCAGGGCGGAGAAAATATACGGTAGCGCTGTGGGCACGCGCAGCTTGCGGAACATCGCCCACTGGCTGGCTGCATACGATCGCATTAGCTCCAACGAGATGGGATCGACCGCCGTTAGACCGCGCACCGTGCTGATCATGGACGGGAAATAGGTAAGCACAGCGACGATAGCGATCTTCGAGGCTGGGTTCAAGGCGCCGAACCAGTTGTTGAAGATCGGCGCCAGCGCGATGATCGGCACAGCGTTGATGGCGATGGCGACCGGCAGCAAGGCTTTGCTGAAGCTAGCGAAACGAGCCGCTGCCATGCCGGTGAGGATGCCCGCCCCGCAGCCAATGACAAAGCCCCAGAAGGCGTTTTGGAACGTTACCCAGCCGGCCGAGATCAGGCGCGGGTAGGTATCGAGGAATGTCGCCGCGATCACGCTGGGGCGCGGCAGCAGGAACTGCTGGATCTGAAAGATGATGATGAGCACTTCCCACAGCGCCAGCACGAGCACAGCCACGATCAGCGCCGCGCCCTGCTTGCTGAGCGCGCGCCGGTAAACGGGCAGGCGCGTCCACGGCTGCCACAGCATGACAACTGCCGCGATCGCCAGCCCTGCCATGACTGTCGTCGGAGGGATGGCCGCTTCCAGCGCAGCGCGCGGGGCATCGCCGCGCGGCTGGTCTTGGAAGGCGGCTTGTTCGACGCCGTAAAGCGGCGCCAGCGGGTGGAGATCGAACAAGGTGACGCTGATGCCAAACAAGGCATAGATCGCCAGCGCAAGCGCCGCGGCCATGCGAACCGGTTTTCCGCGCAGCGCGCGCGGCCGGCCAATCAGCACGGCGACGCAGACCGCCAATAACAGCGCGAGCGCGTTCTGCAGCGAGTCGTTGCGAAAGGCGCGCCCGAACTGCTCCTCAAAGCGCAGCAGCGGGTTTTGCACATAGTGGATGACCGCGATCAGGAAGATCGTCACCAGCGCGAGCAGGTCGCGCCCGAGCGTGCGCGTATCATGGTCGAGCACCTCGTCGGCCGCTGCCGCATAGACCGCCTGAACAGCGGCTTCGGCGTCGCGCTGTTGGTGCTGAGAGAACGGGGCATCGCGGTTGAGCGACTCGGCCATCAGGCTTCCACTCCCGCGCGCAACGCGTGGCGCACTCGGCTGGTGTAATGGAAGAAGTCGTCGAGATCGCGCGTTTCTGGGCCGCGGGGGCGCGGCAGGTCGATTTCGATAATTTCGGCCAAACGGCCGGGCCGCGGCGACAAGACCACTACGCGCGACGACAGGTAGACCGCCTCAGCAATGCTGTGCGTCACGAACAAGATCGTCATCGCGGGCAGGCTGGTCCAGATGCGCAGCAGCTCGTTGTTCATGCGTTCGCGCGTCATCTCGTCGAGCGCGCCGAACGGCTCGTCCATCAGCAAAATGCCGGGTTCGAACGCTAGCGCGCGGGCGATGCTGACGCGCTGCTGCATGCCGCCTGAAAGCTGCCACGGGTATTTATCTTCAAACTCGCCCAGTTCGACCAGCCGCAGCATTTCGCGAGCGCGATCATCGCGCTGCGCTTTCGGGTATTTCATGATCTCCAGCGGAAGCTGGACGTTTTTGAGCACGGTGCGCCAGTCATAGAGCGTCGCGCTTTGAAAGACGAAGCCGTAATCGCGGTCTTTGCGCGCCTGCGCCGCCGGCTTGCCGTTGACCAGCACTGTGCCGCTGCTCGCCTGTATCAGGTCAGCGATGATGCGCAGCAGCGTGCTCTTACCGCAGCCGGAGGGGCCGATCAGGGAGATGAATTCGCCCTGTTCAACTTCGAGATTGATATCTTGCAGCGCGTGCACGGTTGAGCCATCGGCGGCGCGGAACGTCTTATTCATGTTTCGAATTGAGATCACCGAGGGCAAAAGCGTCTCCTTAACCATTTTCCAAAGTATCTATTGATGCTGAGCTTTAATCGCTTGTTTCCACCTTCCAGCGCACTACCATCCGTTCAACCAGCGCGACGGTGCTGAAGAACAGGATGCCGATCAAGCCGGCGGCGGCGATGGTCGCCCACAAACGAGGTGGAGATTGGTTATAATAGCGAGCGAAGTTCAAGATGGCGATGCCGAGGCCGTTTTGGATGCCCGAGGGCAGTTCGCCGATGATCGCGCCAACGACGCTAGCTGGGGCGGCAATTTTGAGCGCCGTGAAGATCTGCGGCACGGCATTGGGCAGGCGCAGCTTGACGAGGATCTGCCAGCGGCTGGCCGCGTAAGACTGCATGAGCTCTAACGCTGTTGTTGGGACCGAAGTCAGGCCGCGCAGCGTGTAGATCGTCACCGGGAAAAAGGTCAAATAAGCCGCGATGATCGGCACTGCTAGCTCAACGTTGCCGGCGCGACCCATCCAGATCACGACCATCGGCGCGATGGCGAGGATCGGCACGGTCTGCGAGGCGACGACATAGGGCAGCACGCCGCGCTGCAGCAGCGCCGAATGCGCGAACAAAATGGCGAGCATAAACCCAAAGAGGCCGCCGATGAAGAAGCCGCGCACTGCCGACCACAGGGTGAATGCCCCCGACTCGATCAGGGTCTGGTAGAGCGGTGCGCCGCCGCGCTGGGCAGGTTCGGCGAAGGCACGGGCAATGCTGCCGAGCGGCGGTAGCTTGGAATCATTGAAGAGCGATAGGTCGACTGTGAGGGCGCCAATTTCGACGGCGTAATTCTGCGAGCGCGCGAAAGCTTTGCTGCCTTCCCAGATTAGCGCCAATGCCAGCACAATGAGCAAAGACAGCGCGATCGTGCGCAGGTTGCTGTAGTCGGCTGGCGGGTTTTCGGCCCGCGCCAGATCAGAAGCATGAACCCGTTGCGTCGAGTCGATCATCGCTAGGAAACCTATCCGCTTATGTAGATGTTCTAGAAAAACAACATGTTACGGATAGATACTATTGTATAAGGCAACAGTGCGTTTCGCCAATTCGCCAAAATTGCTAAAAAGCGATGCGATTTTTGTGAAGATCTTTTCAAAACAGCTAGGACTCGGCCATACCAACGGCCTAGGCTGTGAACCCATGCCGATCGCCTCTACGGAGCTAACGCCATGATACAACCTGCTGCGCTGGCCGGGGTGCGCGTGCTCGACTTCAGCCGCGTGTTGGCTGGCCCTCTTTGTACGATGCTGCTGGCCGATCTGGGGGCCGATGTCATCAAAGTGGAAAGCCCGGCCGGCGATGACACGCGCCAGTGGGGGCCGCCGTGGTTCACTGCGGGCGGCCAGCGCGAGAGCGCTTACTACTTAAGCGTGAACCGCAACAAACGCAGCCTCGTCCTCAACCTGAAGACTGAACCCGGCCGCCAGCTCGCGCGCCAGCTCGCGATGCGCTGCCACATCGTCGTCGAGAATTTGAAGCCGGGTGGCATGGCCGCCTACGGGTTGGGCTATGCCGATCTTGCGGCGCTTAACCCGGCGCTCGTCTACGGAAGCGTAACCGGCTATGGCCAGACCGGCCCTTACAGCGCGCGCCCAGGTTACGATTTCGTCATTCAGGGGCAGAGTGGGTTGATGTCGATCACTGGCCCAGCCGAGGGCGAGCCGTACAAGGTCGGCGTTGCCATCTCGGATGTGATCGCAGGGTTGTTTGCAGCCTCCTCGCTGCTGGCCGCGCTGCGCCATGCCGAGCGCACCGGGCAGGGGCAGCACGTTGATATCGCCCTGCTAGATACATCGATCGCGGCGCTGGTCAACGTGGTTAGCGGGGTGCTGGTCTCTGGAAAGGCGCCACAGCGTTTTGGCAATGCCCATCCCAGCATCGTGCCGTACCAGCCGTTCCGCGCGGCCGACGGGTGGTTCACGCTGGCGGTTGGCAACGACCGCCAGTTCGCGGCGCTGTGCGATTTGATCGACCATCCGGACTGGGCGGTCGACCCGCGCTTCAGCACCAACCCGGCGCGCGTCGAAAACCGGGAAATCTTGATCCCGCTGCTGGAAGAAGTTTTTGCGACGGATACAGCCGGTGCTTGGGTCGAGGCGCTGCTGGCGCTCGGCATCCCGGCTGGGCCAATCAACGATCTGCCGACGCTGCTGGCCGATCCGCAGGTGGCGGCGCGCGGGCTGGTGCACGAGGTCGACTTCATGGGAGAGGCGCTGCGTATGATCGGGCTGCCGGTCGCCTTCTCCGAGACGCCGGCGACGATCCGCCGGCCGCCGCCGCGTTTGGGCGAACACAGCGATGAAGTTCTGCGCGAACTGCTCTGTCTCGATGAGAGGGCGATCGCCGAACTGCGCGCCGCAGGCGCGCTTTAATCCGGCTGTGCAGCCAACGGGGTTAGTCAGTCGCCTCATACACGGGCAGCCTCGTTGTTCGTGTTCACTGTTTTCTTATTTCTTTGTATTTCAATAAGGAAAACGGAATCGGAAAGCGAGGTAGAGAGCCGTTTGACGGACGCAGTGGCCCACCCGATAGGTGCGGACCGAATACGACGCGGACGTCGATGTGCTCTACGCAGCAAGCCAACGACAGCATCATGGAAGATGATGGCTACATTGACCATTATCGCATCGTAATGAGATGCTGGTAGGGATCACCGTATTCAATGCTTCAAAGAACGATCGGATGGGTTCAAGTGAAGAGGCGCTGACCTGACTGATTTGGGCTGATTTGCGCCATCAATGCAGCCGGTCCTATAATGCCTACATCCCATGACAGCAGCTTGAGGAGCGTGGACGATGGATGCGATCAGCATCGCGGCCTTGAACGGCCTAGCGGCAGTAGTCAACGATTTGTTCGACGCGCTGAATCCGGCTCCCGACGTTGAGCTGTATCCACTGAAAATCTTGCCGACCGGTTTAGGCGGCTACATCGCCCCGCACGATGACCCAGAGGGCGACTTATTGGGTCGGCGTATTGAAGCGCAGGTTCGCCTGATCATCACCGGGACGACGCCGAACGCGCTGGCGACGCGCATCGCGGCGGCGCAGGAGGCAGTGCTGGGCCTCGGTGTGGCCGAGCGCCGCCAGCGCGGCCTGCTCAAGGTCGGCCTCGATCCGACCGTTGCGCCGGCGACGCAGGCTAACCGCCGGGCGGTCGGCTTCGCCATCCTTTACGAATACGTTCACATCCCCACTGAAGCAGGCGGCATCATCCACACAATTCCGATCACCGTGAACGTCGGTTGAGCGCAACATCGCCGCGCTCAAATTGTTAAGGCTAACCACCGCTTTAGTTAGTCTTTCGTAATGTTCTTTACGGTTTTCTCGTTTCAGTACTAGCGCTCTTAGCAATTCGCTATAGATTGAGACTCAGAAGTCCGTTCAGAAATCGGGCCGTAACCCCGATCGCGTTGGGATGCATCGTCAAGAGGAGGCAGGCGCATGGCGGAAGATTTTGCGGTATCTGAGTTGATCATCCCGGGGACGTATATCCGGGTGCGGGCTGACGCGCTGATCGGCGTGGGCGGCATCTCCACGGGCAATATCGGCATCGTCGGCACGGCGGAAACCGTGCCCGATGACACCGTTCTGCTTTCCGATTACGAGACGGCCAAAGCGGAATTTGGGATGTACGACCCATTTTCCAACGGCGATCACAATCTCACACGCGGCATCGAAATCCTATTCCGAACCGGCGCGCGCACGGTCTATGCGCGGGCGGTCACCAGCGCCACGACAACGAACTTCACGGCAGCCTTCAACGAGCTGCTCAAAGACGAGGTCAACATCCTCGTCGCGCCGGAGCTTTCGACGGCCGATGCGATCGAGGTGCTCAGCGGCATCGTCGACAGCGCGGAGACGGATGGCAAAGATGTGATCGCCGTGGTAGGCGCCGAGGGCACGGCAGTTGGCGCGGCCAACGATGCCACGACCATCCTCGGCCAGAAGAACCTCGTCAGCAACAAGCGGATCATCTTGACGACGCCCGGCATCGTTGCGCTTGATGCCGCCGCCGACCCGCCAGCGCAGGTCGATCTGCCCGGCACCTATGGCGCTGCCGCCGTCGCCGGGCTGCTCAGCACGCTGACGCCGCAAACCAGCCCGACCAACAAAGTGGTCTCCGGAGTCGGCCGCCTTACCCAGCGTTTCTCGTATGGCGAGATGAAGTCGCTCGTCCAAAACAATGTGCTGGTGCTGGAGCAGCGGCAGGGCGTGCGCGTCGTGCGCGGGGTGACGACTGACGACGGCCCGTTCAAGCAGATCACCACCCGGCGCATCACCGATTTCGCCAAGGCGGGCATCCGCAAAGCCAGCAATCCGTTCATCGGCCGTCTGAACAACCAGCGCGTCCGCAAGGCGCTGTACGGGGCGATCGATGGGTTTCTGACGACCATGGTGCAAGACGAAGCGCTGATCGCCTACTCGCTCGAAGTCACTGCGACGCGCACCGATGAGATCAACGGCCGCGCGATCGTCAATGCGGTGCTTCAGCCCACCTTTAGCATCGACTATGTCGCGGTCACACTGGTTCTGGAATAGGAGGCTGTGATGGCTAATACCAACGTATTCACCGGGGCAGATGGATCGCTGACGCTTGCGCCCGTGCCGTCGCTGGAGGGTGAGCGCGCCGGCGCCGTGCTCAACGAGTATGCCCTGCTCACGGTGGGCCGGGTGCAGAATGTGCGCGTCGAGGTGCAGTCGGAAGTGCGGGCGTTCCACGAGATCGGCCAGCGCTATGCCACCGAGCTGCGGCCCGGCAACGTCACCATCCGCGGCACGATCGGCCGCGCCTATCTGAACGGCGCGCTGCTCAAGCTGCTGCTGGGCGAGGCGGCCGAAAGCAGGCCGGGCAGCAACTGGGCGCAGCCGTCGTTCAATATCACTTTGCTGCTGGAGAATAGTTCGACCAACGGCGCGCGCAACACCCTCACGCTGCACGATGTTAAACTGACGACGTGGAGCTACACCATCCCTGAAGATGACTTCGTGCTCGAGTCGGTCGCGTTCCAGGCCCTGTATTTGAGCGTACAGGATGAGATCTGATGCTATCGGCGGAAGAGCTGCTGGCGGGCGGGGAGGTCATCCATACCGTTGAGGTTCCGTCCTCGCTGCTCGATGCGGGCGATCAGAGCGCCAACGGCGGCGGCCGGACGGTACGCCTGCGCCCGCTGACGATCCGCGACTTGAGCTTGATCGCGCGCGCAGCGAAAGACAGCGATGCGCTGATCGGGGCGTTGATGGTGCAGCGCGCGCTCGTCGAGCCGGAGCTGACTGTCGCGCAGGTCGGTTCGCTGCCGGTTGGGCTGGTGCAGTTTCTGCTCGGCCATGTCAACCGCATCAGCGGGATCACAGCTTCGCCAGACCAAATCGCCGCCGCCGCCGAAGAACCCTTGGCTAAAGCGGCCTTCGTGCTCGCCAAGGCTTATGGTTGGACGCCGCAGCAGGTGAGCGACCTGACGCTAGGGCAGATCCTGCTGCACTTGCAGCTCCTCAAAGAGAGCGCCGCGCCATGAGTCTTTTTCAGGAGCGCGACTCTGCGCTGCGCGGGCTGGTGTTGGGGTTCAAGTTGGCGGCCGCCGCGCTGGCCAACCCGCTTGCGCTGACAGTTGGGCTGCAAGACGAAGCCCTGCTGGATGATTTGGCCTCCTCTCCGCTGCTGCTTGGCTTTCACCCGCTTGAAGGGGTGACTATCCCCAAGGCGCAGGTGGCTGCGAATGCGCCAGCGCGCCCGCGCCGCGCCGGGCAGGCGAGCGAGCCGCTGCCGCCAACGCGCAAGGATACGGGAGCGCTGGCGCCTGAGCTGAACTCGCTGGCTGCGCGGGCGAACGCGCAAGCTGCGGCTCATGCCGGCTCGGCCGCAGATGTTCAGCGCGCGCCGCATGAGATGCCGGTCTTTCGTCTGTCGCGCCGACCGCCGGCCGAAAACAGTCCGTCAGCGCAGAGAGCGCCTGCCGGGGATGCCGCTTCATGGCCTTTCGGGAGTTTTGCGCCTGCGAGTGAAGCCTCCACAATGCAAGCGCCGCCCGCGGGCGAGGCGCTGCGTTCGATTGAGGCGCTGGTCGAGGCGATCTTGGTCGGGCTGGCTGCTAATCCCACAGCGCCCGAAGCGGGCAGCGAGCCGAGCCGCAGCGTGGCGCCGCCGGCTGCCGTGCCGCTTCCCACTGATTCAAGGGCGACCCCAATGCCGCCGCTGGCGATTGCCCAATTGGATGCCGCGGCGCGCGCTGCTCTAGCGGTTCTGGCGGGGCGCGCAAATGCGGTGCTGCGCGCCCCGTCAGCGCCGTCGAGTCTCGGCCGTCCGGCCTCAGGTTTAGAGATGGCCGCGCTCGAACGGCTGGCGCGCTCGGCGCCGAACGCCCATTTCTCGCGAGCGCGTTCGCCGCAAGCGCGTTCGCCGCAAACGCGTTCGCTCGTCATCCCAGAACTTGATGCCGCAGTTGAGCAGCCGCCCTCAGCTGCGGGCATAGAGGCTGCGAGCGCGCCCCTCGACGCTGATGCGCTGGCGGCGCTCGTCAACGCAGCGTTGGTCGAACAGGCCCGCCGCTATGGAGTGGACTTGTCATGAGAGTGAAACCCGTGCTGGGAGACTGGGAGATCCCGCATATCGAGACGATCCGCACTGCTGAGAAGCGTTCGTTCGTCGAGCTGCCGATCCCAGGCAAGGTCGGCAGCGCATACCACGACATGAACGCCGAGCCGGCCGAGATCTACATCCGTGGCAGCCTATATGGCGATGAAGCGCGCGATCAGTTCCTTGAAACGGTGCGTGAAAAGTTTCGCAGCGGCGAGCCGCTGACGTTCGTCGCCGATATCGTCACCGCCACTGAGATTCAGTTCGTGATCGTCGAGACGCTGTTGTTTGAGGAGGACGGCCAGCGCCCGGGCCAGCTCGATTATGTCATGGTGCTGCGCGAAAGCCCGCCCCCGCCACCCCCGCCTGATCCGTTCGGGGGGCTGGATACCAGCCTGCTCGATGCGGCCGGCGGCTTCCTTGATGGCGTGACGGGCGCGCTCGACGCGCTGAATGCGTTGGCCAACGTGCCCAACTTCGGCGACCCAACCGGGCCGCTGCGCGGGGTGCTCGAAGGCGTTGATGGGGTCCTCAACACCCTGAACGGCATCAGCGGCGATCTCGATGCTCTCTTCGGCGAAGGAGATTGACTATGCCGAAGCTCGCAGCGAAGCTCGATATCGCGCTGGAGGGGGGAACGCTCTCGGCTGATCTTAACGGGCAGGCCGAAGGGCTGGCCGAGATCATCTCGGTCGTCACGACCTTGATCAACAACCCGCCGCGCGACGTGACCGATCTTAGCCGCATGGTTGGCGACCTGCCGCTGCCGGAGTTTGCGGCGGCAGGAGCGTTCGCCGCCGCTCTGCGCGGGATACAGGCCGCGGTGCCAACCGATCTGGCCGGCGTCACTGGCGGTCTGACCAGCCAGCTGGGCGATCTACAAACCAACGTGACCACCGATGTTGTCGCGGTAGTCGAAGGGGCGCTCAACGCTGCGCTGGCGCTGCACCGGCTTACTCGCGTTGATTTGAGCTGCTTGGCATCGCCCGGCCGCGAGCCTGCGCTGCCCCCGCCCCCGCCCGACCCGCCCGCCCGTGCTCCGGGCGACCCGCCGCCGCCCGCTCCGACCCCGCCGCCCGAAGCTGCTGCCGCCGTGGTACGCCTCAATGCCACGATGGATGCGCTGCCGTCGCCCGTCACAGTTGAGCACCTGCTGCTGCTGGTGCAGCACAAGCTGTCGGCGTTCGATCGCGGACTGCTGGGCGAGATCCGCCTGCCGTTCCTCGACGAACTGATCGGCGCGCTCGATACGTTGATGCTGTGGCGCACAGGGAGCGGCGATGACATCACCGCGCATCTCGAAGCCTCGCTAACGGCCTTGGAAGCTCACCTGCGCGGGGCGCTGGCGTTTCCGCTGGGCGATCTGGTCGATGAGATCGACGCGCTCGCGTCGGAGCTGCCGCTGGCGCAGCTCGACCAGATCAGCGCCAGCCTGATCGCGCGGTTGGGCGCGCTGCGCGCCGCTGTCGCCAGCGGCGATTTAGCGGCGACCGTTCCGATCGTCGCCGATCTCAACGCGCTGCTCGATCAATACGATAGCCTGCAAGCCAGTATCGATGTGACCGCCCGCGTTCGCATTGAACGGCTGCGCCCACGGCTGCCCGATCTGGCCCTGGACCTTGAAGAGCAGCTCGAGCGCACCATCAGCCTGCTGCTGCCCGATGTCTCGCTCGGTGTCTTCGACGGCGCGTCGCTCGACCCAGCTTTTGAAGAAGCCATCGACGAATTCGCCCAGCGCATCGATCAGATCGTCGCTTGGTTCCAAGACCTGACCGCGCAGATCGATCTTTCCGCCATTCAAGCGCCGCTGGCGCAGGTGGCCGAAGGCGCGCGCGACGTGGTCGACGGCCTTGAACAAGGGCTGATGACGCTCACGGTGCAGGCGCAAAATTTGTTCCTTCAAGTCGAAGGGCTGCTCGACCAGATCGACATGACCGCTTTGATGAATGATCTGCTGAACGCAATGACGGCGTTCAAGGATGCGGTGATCGCGCAGCTCACGGCACTGTTCGTGCCCGCGCGCGAAGCGCTGCAAGCCGCTATCGACCAGATCAGCGCAGCGGCTGATGCGTTTGACCCGGCTGCCGTCGTTGGGGCGTTCGAAGATGCGATCGAGGCGATCGCAAGCGTGTTCGAGGACCCGCAGGTACAAAATGCGATCGTCAATATCAAACGGACGATCGAGGCCGTCACTGAGACCCTGCGCAGCCTGTCCTTCGCGCCGGTGATCGATGAGGTGATTGATGGCATCGATACGGTGCGCGATGGGGTGCAGGATGCGCTTGCTGGCGATGTGACGCCGATCTTGCGCGAAGCGCTAGCGGCCGCCCTTTCGGTGCTGCCGACGGATATCCGCCCGCTGACCGACCCGTTGATCGATGAGCTGGGCAGCCTGATCGCAGCGGGGCCGATCCCGCTGCTGGAGCGCGTCAAGGATCAGCCGGCGCAGCTGCTTGATCGTGTGCGCGCTTTTGACCCCGGCGCTGTCGTCGGCGCCGCGCTCACTGAGCCGTTCAACCAACTGATCGCGCAGATGGAGGCGTTTAAGCCAGATGCGCTGCTCAACCCGGTACAGGCGGAGCTGGACGGGTTGAAAGACCGGCTGCGGCGCGACGCCAACCCCGGCGGGCTGATCGCCCCGCTGGAGCCGGCCTATGCTGATCTGCTGGCGGCTTTCAATGCGCTTAGCCCGGCAGCCGTCACAGCGCCGATCGACGAAGCGCTCAATGACGTGGTTGTTGGCGTGCTCGGCGCGCTGCCGCTCGATACGATCTTCGGGCCAGTTGACGCGGTCGTCCATCAAGTGCGGACGATCCTCGCCTATGCGCAGATGGTGCATGAAACCCTCGAGAAGACGCGCGATGTGCTCGCTGCGCTGGCCGACGCGCCGGCCCAAATCGATGCGTGGCTGGATGCAGCGCTGGCGCGGCTTGACGATGTGGCCGATACGCAGACGATTCAGCTTCGGCTGGACGAGGTGACGGCCGCCGCCGAGGCCCTGACTGAAAACGCCGTTCGCGCCGCATTCGACGGTTCGGTTGACCCGCTGCTGGCCGATCTGGCCGCGCTCAACCCACAGACGCGGCTGGCGCAAGTCATTCAGGCCCATGCGGCCGTTTCCACGGGTGGCCTGCCCAACTCGCCGGAGAAGGCGGCGATCGATACGCTGCTGGCGCGTATGAACCCGATGCAGGTGTCGTTCCGCGCCAGCTTCCAATTAATCATTGACTGGCGCTCGGCGCTCGAAGCAGCGCGGGCCGGTCTGCATGAGGCGCTGGCCGACTGGGATGCGCGTTATCACGCGCCCGCGAGCGTCTTGTTCACGCTGCGCAACCTGCAAGCGACGACGCAGCAGCTTCGAGCGTGGCTTAGCTCGGTCGCACAGCCGCTGTTCGCCCGCCCGATCGGCAGGCTGCTAGCGCTCGGCGCGCCGCTGGGCAGGCTGGCTGGCGCCTTGGCCGAGGAACTGGCGATCCTGATCGAGACGCTGGAAACGCAGGTCGGCGATCTGCTGTTAGGGCCGAACTCGATCAGCGCGATTCGCGACTCGCTGCAATCGCTGATCGACCGGCTGCAACAATTTAACCTCAGCTTTTTGCACGATCAGTTGAACGACCTGTTCGCCGGGGTGCGCAGCAAGCTTGAGGCGGTCAACCCAGCAGCGCTGCGTTCGGCGCTCGATGCCGCGTTTGATGAGCTGCTGGCGGCGCTCAGCCTCAGTCTGATCCTGCCTCAGCCGGAGATCGATGCACTGAACGCCAGCTATGCGACGGTTGTCGCCAAAATCAAGACGCTGTCGCCAGAAGCATTGGTCACTCAGGCGGTCACTCCGATCTATCAGCAGCGCATCGTCCCGCTGGTGGAGTCGCTCGATATCAGCGAGCCACTCAACGCCTTGATCGAACGGCTGGAGGGCTTAGAGGACGAGCTGCGCGCCGAACTGGATCGCGTCAACGAGGCATTTCAAGCCTTGCTCGGGTCGGTCAAATCGTCGGGCATTTCGATTTCTGTCAGCGTCAGCGTCTGAGAGGGGCAGCATGGAAGCCATTGGATCGATCCTGCTCAATCCTCGCAAATTGCAAGTGAGCGCCGAGTTGAGTGCGACGAGCGGCAGCGCGCTGGCCGATGATGTGCTGAACTTGGCGATGCGGCTGGCCTATGATGCCGCGCATGGAGGCCGCGCTTTAGCTATCCTCAACGAAGCGGCCAGTGCTGTCGGCGAGGCGTTCATGGCCGAGCGTGTTGCCGGGTTCGATGCTGCCGCCAGTCGCATGCAGGCATGGTTGAACCCTGCGCGCGCGCGCCTGATCAACGCTGCCGGGTCGCTGCCCGAACTCGATGAAGTGAGCGAGCTGCTGGCGCTGCTGGTCGGCGCGCTGCGGGGCGCGGCAGCGTTCGGGGCGGCGCTTTCGACCAGCCAAGTGCGCGCGCAGGTCGCGCAGCTCGTGCAAGTCGTCACCGTCGATCTGGGCGTCAATAACGAGACGATTGAAACGCTGATCGATCGCATTTTCGAGGAGAGCGCGGCGCGCCTGCGCGCCGCCTCGCCCGACCCCGACCCGCACGTTCAGCGCAACCGCCTGGAGATGGCGGCAGTACTCCGTCGTTTGCGCCGGCGCATCGGCGCGGAATTTCGCTTCCCAGTTTTTAATACTGAGACGATCACGCGCTTCATCATGGACTTGCTTGACCGCGTTGGACTTGAAGACCTGATCGCCAAGATCAACTGCGTGGCCGAGGCGCTGGAGACGATTATTGAAGCGGGCACGACGCTCGTCGATGTTGTGCCTTTCACCGGCATGGGCACCGGCAGCATTGGCCCGGCGATCGATCTGGAGAACCGGCCTGGCATCATATATGCGTGGTATGCCAGTTGGCTGCTGGGCGATTACGTGTGGGTCAACGAAGACCATACGCGGGTCATGCGCGGCAAGGACACTGTGCTGCACGAGGGTGTCAATTTGCGCTGGTACGATGCGCCGATCTTCGCCAAGACCGATGCCGAGGCCGCCGCGCAGGGCGCCCGCGCCGACGCTGAATACTACACCTTCGCCCACATCTCGCCGAGCGGCATGGAAGCAGCCGCCTATATCCTCGCGCTGCTTGACGATTTGCTCGAATTCATTTTGCACGGCGTTTCGGCCGAACAGGGCGATTTCGTCAACAATCTGCTCAACCTCTTTTATGCAGCGTTCAATTTTGGCTACGATGCCTTCGGTATGGAGCCGGTCTTCGCGCGCAGCGATAATGACTTCCTGCGCGGCTGGTTGATGCCGATCATTCAAGGAACGCTGACGTTCGCCGCGTCGTTCGAGGGCATGCACACCCGCGCTGCGAGCGAACAAGCGTTCATCTACTGGTCGACGCTGCTCGGCGCCGATGTCGTCGAGACGGCGCTCTACAGCGATTTCTCGCGCATGCTCCGCAGCTTCTTCCTGTCGCTGTTCACGCTGATCAACCACCGCAACCCGCCCAACGTCATGAGCAAGCCGGGCAATTACACCAAACATCTCGGCTGGGTGGAGCCGTTTGTCGAGCTGTCGCTGTATACGGTGCTGATCTGCACGATGGGCAAAGAGAACTACGTTGAGCCATTCACGGGCTGGCAGCCAGATGCGCGCCGCGACGCTAATTTGAAACTACTGTTGTGCTGGCCGCTGGCGTCTTTCGGCGTTGGAGCGCTGGGCGGGATGGTCGGCGGGCTGTTCGGCCAGTTGATCGCCTTCAATTGGAGCTGGCGCGAATTTGGCTTATCGTTCGTGCGCTGGGAGTATTTCCTGCGCTGCTTCCTCAAATACTGGGTCTATCTGTTCCTCCGGTATGAGAACGATACCGATGGCGGCACCTACAACGCTACTGGCGGCCCGGCGTTTGCCGGTTACCCGGCGCAGGAAACGTCGCCCTATCTGCTGCCCTATGAGGGAAGCTGCCAGTGTGCGCAGGGGCATAAGGGCTTCTGGAGTCACCACGATTTCAGTTTTCAACAGCAGATTTACGCGGTCGATTTCGCGCTCGATCAGGGCGAGCTGATCCTCGCCAGCCGCGCGGGCGTCGTGCAGGATTTCTTCGACTGGGTGCCTGATAATACCGACCCCGGGATGGGGGGAGTGAACGCGCCACCCGGGGCAGGTACCGCTGGCGTTTCGACAGGAAACGCGCGTTGGAATTTTATCAGCATTCGGCACACCACCGTCGATCCAGCGCACGATCGCACCGAGGGCGGCGCAGCGGTGACGACGATCGCCGTTTACGGTCACGGGCGGCAGGGCAGCGTGCGCCGCCTCTTTGCCGAAAAGCTCGGCATTGACCCGGCGGCGATCACCCCGGCGATGATCGTCAACCGCCCGGTGGCGCAGGGCGAGCCGATCATCGAATGCGGCGATACCGGTGTGAGCGCTTACAACCATCTGCACATGCATATCCTGCCGCAGGGAGGAACACAGCTCACGCTGCCATTCGTCTTCAGGGAATGCGGCGTGCCGAAGTCGCTCGACAGTTACGCGTCGCAGAATACAAGGGTTTAAGCAATGGTGCTCGATGCAGTGAGTGGGTTGCTCGGGCTTGACTCGCCGCCGCCAGCGGTGCGGCGGGCGATGCTGGCCGTCCAGTTCGGCGGCAGCGCCGAAGCGTGGCGTGCCAAC